>NZ_JASJUI010000001.1:0-1154828 GCF_047467925.1 Citrobacter sp. ANG330
ACCGCGCGCCAGCCAGAATCGTTCGCTGCGGCTGAAAGCGGTTTCACCGGGAAACAGCGGTTCGAAGTGAATGCTTCTGCCGCCGTTGTCGTTGAGGATAAGTCCCTCATCGCGAAGCTGTAAGCGAATATCGAAAGGAGCTTTCCAGCCGGGGCCGAAGATGCCCGCCGGGGCAGGCGTTTTTGTCCGGTAGCTGCTGTAGGCGCGGGTAAGCATAAACGGCAACGGACCGGGCAGGGCGACATCGGTTTCGCCGGGGAGCACCTTTGCACCCAGCAACGGGTTGACCGGGTTACCGGAAGTCATGCCACCGGGGCAGACCGAGCAGGCCACGCCTGTTGGCGCGCCAATCATCACGCCCGCCGAACCCTGGACAATGCTACCGCCCTTCATGGTGCCGTCGCCCTGGCGCGCCGCTGGTTTTCCGCTCATGCTCAAATCCTTTTTAAATCAGGTTTTGAGCAAGGAGCCTACCGGGAACAGTTCGTGAAAAAAGAGCAAAAAAGGCGCTGGGGAGAATTTTGAGAATATATAAAGATCAGGGGGGAAATAAAAAAAGCCCCGCTTTTCAGCAGGGCGAAAACGAATCACAGGCGGTGCCGGTTGTAATAAGGCACACCCAGTTCGTCGGACTTATCGCTTCCCGCGCCCATATGGTTAAAATCGAACGGTGACTGCTCCTGAGAAGTAGGAATAATCATCGTGTCGCGACCATTTTGTGTGGTGGGCTGCGCGGATTGCTCCGCAACGCTCTGACCTGAGACAACAAGCAGCAGGGCCAGCATTGCAGAAGACAGCAGTTTCATGATTTCCTCGATTACGTCGTTTACAGGCGATGGTTAGTTACAATGGTTCAGCGGCAGCAAATACCGCGATTCGCCGCGCATATTGGTAATACGGTATTTATGCGGCGGAACATCGAAATAGTTTTTGAATGTCCGGGTCAGCGTCTGCTGCGACTCGAAGCCATAACGTTCTGCCAGATATAAAATCGGCTCGTTACTCTCTTTTAATTTCTGCGCTATTTCGGTCATTTTACGGCTGCGGATGTACTGACCTAATGAATGGCCGGTCTCTTTTTTGAACATCCGTTGCAGGTGCCATTTGGAGTAACCTGAACGCTCTGACACTTTTTCCAGTGAGAGCGGCGATTCCAGGTTATCTTCGATCCAGTCCAAAATGCTATGAATGGTGATAGCGTCAGTATTGCGTCTGGACATCGTCATACCTCTTCTTGTTTTTACGGCAGGACTTTCTTAAGCAAATGCTCAAGCGTTGCCACTTCGTCCGCCGTTAAGTTTTTTGTTAATTCCTGGTGCAGGTCTTGTCCTACTAATTGATGACATTGCTCACAAATTGCCGCGCCGTGTTCGGTGAGTTTCACCAGCACGCCACGCTTGTCATGTGGGTTAGGGAGCCTGTCGATCCAGCCTTTGCAGACCAGACGATCGAGCATGCGCGTTAACGCGCCGAGATCGACAGACAACACTTTTTTCAGCTCAACCGGGGTAATACAACCCGCACAGCGGATAGAGCAGAGCACCTTAAACTGCGCTGCGGTGATATCCAGCGGTGAGAGATACTCATTCAAGAGACGATCTTTTTTCTGGTTGACCATATAGATCAAGCGCCCCAGTGGGATGATTTCATTGAATAAGTCACTGGTGCTTTTCACAATGGTTGCCCTGGCAAGTAGTTAATTACGGCAGATAATATTGCCCAGGCAACTATAAGTCAAACGAATGGATTTACCGATCACACGATTTGCTAAAAGGGAAAAGAGCTGCTCTGTATCACACTTTATTTTGTTAATGATAATTACTGGTTATATCTCTGGCCGATAACGAATGCTTACAGCGTCAGAATGGCTAACTTCATGGTTTTCCACTTATACTTGCCGCTAATACATGAGTGAAACAGGAATGGCTGCCAATATGATGGATTTGTTTAAAGCAATAGGGCTGGGGCTGGTGGTGATTCTGCCACTGGCAAATCCGTTAACGACAGTCGCACTGTTTCTCGGTCTTGCCGGGAACATGAACAGCGCCGAGCGCAACCAGCAGTCGCTGATGGCGTCGGTCTACGTGTTCGCCATTATGATGGTGGCCTACTATGCGGGCCAACTGGTGATGAATACCTTTGGTATCTCCATTCCAGGCCTGCGCATCGCCGGTGGTTTAATTGTGGCGTTTATTGGATTCCGCATGCTGTTTCCACAGCAAAAAGCGCATGAATCGCCAGAGGCGCGGAGTAAGTCAGAAGAACTGGAAGATGAGCCGACCGCCAATATCGCCTTTGTGCCGCTGGCGATGCCAAGCACGGCGGGGCCGGGAACCATTGCGATGATTATCAGCTCCGCCTCAACGGTGCGGTACGGATCTGATTTTCCTGACTGGGTGATTACCGTTGCGCCACCGATCATCTTTGCTCTCGTGGGAGTGATCCTCTGGGGATGCTTACGCAGTTCCGGGGCGATTATGCGTCTGGTGGGTAAGGGAGGAATTGAAGCCATTTCCCGTCTGATGGGCTTCCTGCTGGTCTGTATGGGCGTGCAGTTTATTATTAACGGCGTGCTGGAAATCATCAAAACCTACTGATAAAAAAGCCCGGTCGCGATGACCGGGCTGTCTGTCAGAAATGCTGTGGCTGTTCTTCCAACGTGACCGGCCATTTACGAAAGATAATCACTGACCAGATTAACGCCACGAGTGCCGGAGCGGCGCCTGTGTAACCAATCGCCGCCATCGACCAGTGCAGACTCACCTGATTTCCCACCAGCGCGCCTGCGCCGATACCAATATTGAAAATACCGGAGAACAGCGCCATCGCCACATCTGTGGCATCCGGGGCCAGTGCCAGCACCTTTACCTGCATCCCGAGGCCAATCACCATGATGGCAATCCCCCAGAAAATGCTCAGGACAGCCAGATGAAACTCACTGTCAGCGGCAGGTAACAGCAGTACCAGACAGAGCAGCAGCAGCGTAATGGCGATGCTGATAAGCGCCGAGGCGTGTCGATTGCCGAGCTTACCGAAAATCACGCTGCCGATAATACCCGCACCGCCCAGGATGAGTAACAGTACGGTGGCGAAAGTCGCGCTCAGCCCGGCAACAGTCTGCACAAACGGTTCGATATAGCTGTACGCGGTGTAGTGCGCCGTCACCACGACTACCGTCAACAAATAGAGGCTCATCAGCGCCGGGCGACGAAACAGCAGTGGAAGACTTTTCAGCGAGCCGGAGTGTTCGCTTGGCAATGTCGGCAGCAGCTTGATCAGACAAATCAGGGTGATCAACGCCCCCATCCCGATGGCGAAGAACGTGGTGCGCCAGCCAAAATACTGACCGACGATGCGACCGAGCGGTAAACCCAACACCATCGCCAGCGCCGTACCGGTCGCAAGTAAACTTAATGCCTGAGCGCGTTTGCCCGCCGGGGCAAGGCGGATCGCCAGTGAGGCCGTAATCGACCAGAAGATCGCGTGCGCAAAGGCTATCCCGATACGGCTTATCACCAGCACGGTGAAATTCCATGCCAGGAAAGAGAGCACATGACTGGCGATGAACAGGACAAACAGCCATATCAGCAGCTTACGTCGTTCAACCTGACTGGTCAGCAGCATAAACGGCAGGGACATCAGCGCGACCACCCAGGCGTAGATCGTCAGCATGATCCCGACCTGCGCGGTCTGCATATTAAAACTTTGTGCGATGTCGGAAAGCAGGCCTACCGGGACAAATTCGGTGGTATTGAAAATAAACGCTGCAATAGCCAGCGTAACGACCCGTAACCACGCGACGTTACGGGAAACCGTATGAGTTGTCATAAAAAATTAATCGGTTCGTTGCGAAAAAGGAGAGAAGGGGATCTTAAAACGTTTGCTGATGAAAAGACAACCGATATGTGATTTAGATCTCGTTTTCAGCTCTGCTCTGTCAACAGCTCAATAAACGCCTCCAGCTGGCGCATCATCGCACCGCGCCGCCAGACCAGCCATGTCGTCAGCCAGCGCCAGTTTCCGGACAACGGCCAGGACTCGACCTGTTGATGTCCGGGCATACTTTCCAGCATGGAGCGGGGGATCAGCGCGATACCGGCACCGGCGATCACACAGGCCAGCATGCCATGATAGGACTCCATTTCGTGGATTGTGCCCGGCATCGCCCGATCGGCATGAAACCAGCTTTCGAAATGGCGGCGATAGGAACAGTTGGCGCGAAAGGCGTAAATATGACTGCCGTTGACCTCGCTGGCGCGGGTCACCGGTGCATGACCGTGTGGCGTGACCACCATCATCTCTTCCTGATACACCGGCATTCCTTCAAGACCTGGGTGGGTGATCGGTCCGTCAACAAAGGCAGCATTGAGATGGCCCTGGAGCACCCCGTCCAGCATGTTGCCAGAAGGGCCAGTCGCCAGGGAGAACTGGATCCTGGGATAACGTTGATTGTAGCGGGCAAGCGTGGCCGGAATGCGCACGGCAGCGGTGCTCTCCAGCGCGCCGAGTGAGAATAGCCCCTGGGGTTCATCACCCGCGACAACCATTCGCGCCTCGTCAACCAGCGCAAGGATTTGTTGACTATAACGCAGAAAATTATGCCCGGCGGGGGAAAGCCGCAGTCGCTGGTTCTCGCGAATAAACAGATCGACACCGAGGTCAGCCTCCAGTTGCCGAATACGGGTAGTGAGATTGGACGGAACACGATGTACCTTCGCCGCCGCCTGGGTAATGCTGCCCGTTTCGGCGACGGCGTTAAACATCTTCAGCTGGGTCAGATCCATGGCTTTCTCTCATCGTGAATGGCCCCGTTAATATTATTCATTTTTCGTAAAGAGTAAACGCGTCCATGATGATGACATCAAGAACGACGGAGAGACTGTATGACGATTTCATCGGCAACCCATGCCATTTCCATCAATCCGCATAATGGTGAATTTCTTTCAGCGCTGCCGTGGTCTACAGCGCAGGAGATTGAGCAGGCGCTACAGTCAGCGGCTACGGGATTTCGCGGTTGGAAACAGACAACGGTGGCACATCGGGCGCAGAAATTACGCGACATCGGCCAGGCGTTACGCGCACGTGGCGAAGAGATGGCGCAGTGCATAACCCGCGAGATGGGGAAGCCGATTAAACAGGCGCGTGCTGAGGTCGCCAAATCAGCGGCGCTGTGTGACTGGTATGCAGAACATGGCCCGGCGATGCTGGTAGCCGAACCCACGCAGGTGGAAAACCACCAGGCGGTGATTGAGTATCGTCCGCTAGGAACCATCCTGGCAGTCATGCCCTGGAACTTTCCGCTATGGCAGGTGCTGCGCGGGGCGGTGCCAATTTTACTGGCTGGCAATGGCTATCTGCTCAAGCCTGCGCCGAACGTTATTGGCTGCTCGCAAATCATCCACCAGGTTTTTGCTGATGCGGCGATACCCGCCGGCGTCTACGGCTGGCTGAATGCGGATAATCAGGGCGTCAGTACATTGATTAACGATGCACGGATTGCGGCCGTGACGGTGACCGGCAGCGTGCGCGCCGGAGCGGCCATTGGCGCTCAGGCCGGAGCGGCGCTGAAAAAATGCGTACTCGAACTGGGGGGGGCCGATCCGTTTATTGTGCTTAACGATGCCGATCTGGATCTGGCGGTAGAGGCGGCGGTGGCCGGACGCTATCAGAATAGCGGGCAGGTTTGCGCCGCGGCGAAACGTTTTATCCTTGAAGAGGGGATTGCGGAACGTTTTATTGCGCGCTTTGTGGCGTCTGCCGCAGCGCTGAAGCTGGGCGATCCGCGGGCGGAGGAGAGCGAGCTTGGCCCAATGGCGCGTGCCGACCTGCGTGATGAATTGCATCAGCAAGTGCAGGCGACGATGGCCGAAGGCGCTCAGTTACTGCTTGGTGGCAAGATGCCTTCCGGAGCCGGTAACTTTTATCCGGCCACTGTGCTGACCAACGTCACCCCTGAGATGACGGCGTTTCGAGAAGAACTGTTCGGGCCGGTTGCGGCGATCACGGTGGCGAAGAGTGCCGAACAGGCACTGACGCTGGCAAACTGCAGTGACTTTGGTCTGTCGGCGACGCTTTTTACCGCCGATGAAGCCCGGGCACTGGAGATGGCCGCACGTCTGGAATGCGGAGGTGTCTTTATCAACGGCTTTAGCGCCAGCGATGCCCGGGTGGCGTTTGGTGGCGTTAAGAAGAGCGGCTTTGGTCGCGAACTCTCGCACTTTGGTCTGCATGAATTCTGTAATGTGCAGACCGTCTGGAAGAACCGACGCTAATCTTTCTGGCGCTCTGCGGGGCGCCTTGTCACATTTCTGCCATAGTTTTGTCATTTACGCTTCGTAGACTCGCGATTAACGTGTTGATACTGAAGACTATTATGAACTTAACTCAAACTTTACGTCGATTTCTACCACAGCAGTTTGGTCTGTTGGCCGGGGTTTTTTGCATTATCGCGCTGTTTTGCGTATTACAAATGACCTCGTCACTGATGCTGTCGTTTTCCGTCAGCCAGGCCCGGGAAAATGAGCAACGTAATCAACTGGCGCTGCGTCAGCAGACAAAAGTCGAAGAGGCGCGGATTGCGCTGCTAACCGCAAGCGATCTGCTCAACCGGGCTGGCGTCTACTTTATGCAGGACGCCGCCACAGGTTCAGAGGGAAGCTGGCAGCCATTAATCGACGAAGCACAACAGGTATTAACACAATCGACAACTGCGTGGCAGGCGTGGCGCGACATGAACCCGCCTGCGGATGAGGGGCTGGTTGACAGCTATCAACGCTTCAGCGACGGTCTTCAGGAGCAGGTGACCGGGTTAAGCAAAACAAAGTCCATCGATGCGTTCTTTGCCGTACCGATTCAGGCGTTTCAGGCTGACTTCAATGATAACTATGCCCGGGGGCAAAAGGTCGCCGCGCAGGCGCGGGAAAGTGGACGACAACAGTTGCTGGATCGCCTGCTGGATCTCCAGCATCTGTTCTTACTATTGCCGGTGATGCTGCTGGCCATTGCCGTCGCGGTATGGTGGGGAATGTCACGCTGGGTGATTTCTCCGCTGCGTCGGCTGATTGCGCATATCGATATTCTGGCGGCAGGCGATCTCTCGCGACCGATTCCCGCAGTGCCCGGCCTTAATCGCGAAGTGTCGCAACTCCACGTACGTATCGGTGCGATGCAGGAGGGGTTGCGCGAGTTAGTCCTGCAGGTTAGCGAGGCGACCACGGCAATGGCCGACAATATCGAAAGGCTGGCACAAAATAATACGCGCCTGTATCAACAGTCCGCAAAGCAGGATGAAGAACTGACTCATGTCACTTCGCATATTTCGGTGCTGGAAACACACGTCGGGGACAACAGCGGGTTTGCCCAACGGGCGAATCAGCGTGCGGAAGAGGCGCGTGCCATTGCGGCGGGCGGGGACAGAATGATGGATACCGTGAATCGTTCGATGCAGGCAATCGTGACGCGCTCGGCAGAGATGCGCGGGATCATTGCATTGATTGATAACGTTGCCTTCCAGACCAATATTCTGGCACTGAATGCGGCAATCGAAGCCGCTCATGCTGGTGAACAGGGACGCGGCTTTGCGGTGGTGGCAAGAGAAGTGGGGCTGTTGGCGCGTAAAAGCAGTCAGTCCACGCAGGATATTCAGGCGCTGATCTATCACTCTCTGCAAGGGATTGAAGAAGGATCGCGCGCGGTGACGCATCTGGAAGAGAACTTACAGCAAGTGATCGCGCTGGTGGAAAATCTGGGCGTTTCGCTGAATGATATCTCAGCCGCGACGCTGCAGCAGGGCGAGCGGATCCATCAAATGACACGCCAGCTACAGGCGCTGAACCTGGTCGCGCGCGATACCCGCGAACTGGTAGATACGGCATCGGCCTCCTCGCAGCAGTTGCATAATGAATCGCACCAGTTGATTCACGCGGTGGCAAGATTCCGACTTCCGGCCTGACGAGGGGGATTCCGCTCTGCTATACTCGCAGCCCTTTTCAGACCGGCAGGCAAGGAGTGTGGTGTGGCAATCACCCTGGACAATTCAATTTTAGAGACCATTCTGGCGGAGGTTCGTCCGCTGATTGGGCAGGGCAAGGTGGCGGACTATATACCTGCGCTGGCCTCGGTTGAGGGTTCCCGACTGGGTATTGCGATTTGCACCGTGGAGGGGCAACTCTGGCAGGCCGGAGATGCGACAGAACGCTATTCCATTCAGTCGATTTCGAAGGTACTCAGTCTGGTGGTGGCGATGCGTCACTATTCTGAAGATGAGATCTGGCAACGGGTGGGGAAAGATCCGTCTGGGTCGCCGTTTAACTCGCTGGTGCAGTTAGAAATGGAACACGGCATCCCGCGCAATCCGTTTATTAATGCCGGCGCGCTGGTCGTCTGCGATATGTTACAGGGGCGACTCAGCGCGCCGCGTCAACGCATGCTTGAAGTGGTCCGCTCGCTGAGTGGCGTAGCCGATATCGCTTACGATTCGGTAGTGGCCCGCTCAGAGTTCGAACATTCCGCCCGTAATGCCGCCATTGCCTGGCTGATGAAATCCTTCGGTAATTTTCACCATGACGTCACGACGGTCCTGCAAAACTATTTCCATTACTGTGCACTGAAAATGAGCTGCGTGGAGCTGGCGAAAACGTTTGTTTTTCTCGCGAACCAGGGAAAAGCTTTTCATCTCAATGAACCCGTAGTAACGCCGATGCAGGCGCGACAGATCAATGCGCTGATGGCAACCAGTGGGATGTATCAGAACGCGGGAGAGTTTGCCTGGCGCGTTGGCTTGCCCGCGAAATCGGGCGTTGGTGGTGGGATTGTGGCGATCGTGCCGCATGAAATGGCGATCGCCGTCTGGAGCCCGGAACTCGATCCGACCGGCAATTCGCTGGCAGGGATTGCGGTTCTGGAGCAACTGACTCAACGGTTAGGGCGCTCAGTTTACTGATGAAGACATTTGATGCACTTTTTGCCCGACTTTCACGCTCGACGTTTCGCTCCCGTTTTCGTCTGGGAACGAAAGAGAGACAGTACTGCTGGGATAAAGGGGCCGAGGTTATCGACAGACATGCTGCGGATTTCGTGGCGAAGCGGCTTGCCCCGGCGACACCGGCCAATGACGGTAAGCAAACGCCGATGCGCGGTCATCCGGTGTTTATTGCCCAGCATGCCACGGCGACCTGCTGTCGGGGTTGCCTTGCCAAATGGCACAACATTGCTCAGGGGCAACCGTTAAATGATGAGCAACAACGGTATGTGGTCGCCGTTATCCATCACTGGCTCGTTATTCAAATGAATAAACCGTAATAATTAAACGGTTACTTAAGCCTTTTCAAATGCCCGTTAAATAAAAAGGGGACGGGCTGCGAAATTTAACAAAAGAACCGATAGCGCAGCGGGGAATGGCTATCTTTGAGAATAATTCATGCTATTCTCTAAAATTATCCCCCCTATGCAGAGATAATTGCCAACGGCAATTATATGGACAGATATTTCATGCACGCATTCCACATTCCGTCTTTCCGGTTGTTTCAGGAAGACCATCCACTGCGTAACGCTGGCGCTATTTTTGCTTTAACCACTCTGTTCTATTTTATCGGCGCACAATTGCGTCTGGTGCATGAACTCTCGCTGTTCTGGCCGCTCAACGGCGTGATGGCCGGCGTCTTTGCCCGCTATGTCTGGCTAAACAAACTGCATTATTATGCCGTCAGCTATGTTGCGATGCTGGGTTATGATGCGATCACCACCGAATGGGGATGGATGTCGCTGGTTATTAATCTTTCCAATATGGTTTTTATCGTGGTTGTTGCTCAACTGGTGATCCGCGATAAGCGACTGGGGAAAAATAAATATGAACCCATCAGTGCTTTACGCTTATTTAATTACTGTCTGATTGCCGCACTGTTGTGCGCAATATTGGGTGCGGCAGGCTCTGTTGGCATTGACCGGCTTTCATTCTGGCCGCTGGTAGCTGACTGGTTTAGCGAGCAGTTCTCGACGGGGGTGCTGATTGTACCCTGCATGTTGACGCTGGGTATTCCCGGCGCGGTGAAACGTTTTAAACCTGAACAGTTGATGCCGGTGGCTGCGCTGATTATCTCGGTGCTGGCATCGGTGATCATTGGGGGTGCCGGCAGTCTGGCTTTTCCGCTGCCTGCGCTTATCTGGTGCGCGGTGCGATATACTCCGCAGGTGACGTGTCTGCTGACCTTTATTACCGGTGCCGTTGAAATCGTGCTGGTGGCAAATTCGATTATCAATATCGCCGTGGCGTCGCCGCTGTCAACGCCACAGATGTTCTCTGCACGACTGGGCATTGCCACCATGGCGATTTGTCCGATTATGGTTTCGGTCAGTGTGGCGGCGATTAATTCCCTGATGAAGCAGGTTTCCCTGCGCGCCGATTTCGATTTTCTCACTCAGGTTTATTCCCGTTCCGGACTCTATGAAGCGCTGAAGCGTCAGGTGTATCCGCGTACGCAGCATGTGACCGTCATGCTGTTGGATATCGACTTTTTCAAGCGCATTAATGATAACTTCGGCCATGAATGTGGCGATCGGGTACTCAGCATATTTGCCCGACATATTCAGCAGATTGTCGGTGACCGGGGACTGGTGGCCCGCATGGGGGGTGAAGAGTTTGTTGTCGTGGCGCCCTCAACACATCCCGAAGAGGGAATGCTGCTGGCGGAAAATATTCGTAAAGCCGTGGCACAGCACCCTTTTACCTGGAACCAGCAGACGTTCTATCTGACGGTAAGCATTGGACTCGGAAATGGCACGCTCGGCTCCCAGTTGTTGACCGATGTATTTAACAACTTGATGGTTGAAGCGGATGAGTGTCTCTATCGTTCGAAGAATGAAGGCCGTAATCGTACCAGCGATCGCCGGACAGGTCATACCGTCTTCACTGAGAGTGATATGGCATAACAATATCCTATGTTACTGTCCGTTGTGTTATGGCAATGTTAAGTGCATCGTATTGTCTCTGAATTAAGGAGACAACATGACCCCACCAAAATCCTGCTATCTGCTGGATGCAGCAGATATCGAGGCCAGAATCGATGAAATCTGTGACGTTCTGACCGACTGCGTGACGCATGGCGCATCGGTCAGTTTTCTCTTGCCGTTTGAACAGTCGAAAGCGCGTGCGTTCTGGCATGGCGTCGCACAAAGTGTGGACAGGGGCGAGCGTCTGTTGCTTGCGGTCGACAATGCTTCCGGGGTATTGGTTGGTACAGTTCAACTTATTCTCCAGCAACCGGAAAACCAACCTCATCGCGCGGACGTCGCGAAACTTCTCGTTCACTCCCGTGCACGTCGCCAGGGGTTAGCCCGGCAGCTCATGATGACACTGGAGGCGTACGCCGCAGAGCGACAAAAAACGCAACTGGTGCTGGATACCGCGACGGGAAGTGATGCTGAGTTGTTCTACCACTCTTGTGGCTGGCTCAAAGCGGGTGAGATCCCGGACTATGCGCTGATGCCCGATGGAAAGCTGACAAGCACCACGCTTTTCTATAAATCTCTATAAATAGTCGCTATGAATTGATCAAAACGGGGTTTTACTCTGGATAAGTTTTGCTAACCTGTTCTACCAATTTAATCAGGTTGTATGACTAATCGAAAGGGAACCCATTGTGAAAACACTTAACCGTCGCGATTTTCCCGGTGCTCACTATCCTGAACGCATCATTCAGTTTGGTGAAGGTAACTTCCTTCGCGCCTTTGTTGACTGGCAAGTCGATCTTCTGAATGAACATACCGATCTGAACTCGGGTGTGGTCATTGTTCGTCCTATTGATAGCACCTTTCCACCTTCGCTCAGTACGCAGGATGGCCTCTATACGACCATCATCCGTGGTCTGAATGAACAGGGCGAAGCGGTCAGCGATGCACGGCTGATTCGTTCGGTGAATCGTGAGATCAGCGTTTACAGTGATTACGATGCGTTCCTGAAACTGGCGCACAATCCTGAGATGCGTTTTGTGTTCTCTAACACCACGGAAGCGGGCATTAGCTATCATGCCGGCGACAAATTTGAGGATGCGCCGGCGGTCAGTTATCCGGCGAAACTGACGCGTCTGCTGTTTGAACGCTACAGCCATTTCAAGGGTGCACAGGATAAAGGCTGGATCATCATCCCATGTGAACTGATTGATTATAATGGTGATGCGCTGCGCGAACTGGTGCTGCGCTATGCGCAGGAGTGGTCATTGCCTGCGGCATTTATCACCTGGCTGGATCAGGCTAACGTCTTCTGCTCCACGCTGGTGGACCGTATCGTCACCGGTTACCCACGCGATGAAGCGGCACAACTGGAAGCGGAGCTGGGTTATCATGATGGTTTCCTTGATACCGCCGAACATTTCTATCTGTTTGTTATCCAGGGGCCGAAATCACTGGCAGCAGAACTCCGTCTCGACAAATACCCGCTTAATGTCTTAATTGTGGACGACATCAAGCCGTACAAGGAGCGCAAAGTCGCTATCCTGAACGGTGCCCACACCGCGCTGGTGCCGGTGGCATTCCAGTCCGGGCTGGATACCGTCGGCGAAGCGATGAATGACACCGAAATCTGCGCATTTGTTGAAAAAGCAATTTATGAAGAAATTATCCCGGTTCTCGATTTGCCACGTGATGAACTGGAATCCTTTGCCAGCGCGGTAACCGGACGTTTCCGTAACCCGTACATCAAGCATCAGTTGCTGTCGATTGCCCTGAACGGGATGACCAAATTCCGTACCCGTATTCTCCCGCAGTTACTGGCAGGGCAGAAGATGAGTGGCAAACTCCCGGCTCGTCTGACCTTCGCGTTAGCCGCACTGATTGCCTTCTACCGCGGAGAGCGTAACGGAGAAGCTTACCCGGTTCAGGACGATGCGCACTGGATCTCCCGTTTTAAACAGCTCTGGGGACAGCATGGCGATCGCCAGATCAGTACTCAGCAACTGGTCAGTGACATTCTGGCGGTTGAAGCGCACTGGGAACAAGATCTGACGAAAGTGGCGGGACTCGTTGAACAGGTAAGTGCCGATCTTGATGCCATTCTGACAAAAGGAATGCGTGAAGCGGTGAAACCGTTGTGCTAAAACAGTGACCCGGTGTAAACCGGGTTTCTTATAAAATGATTGTAGTTACAACATACAATGTAATTAATTCATTTCCCAAAATGTAAGTCCTGCGCTAAAAGGGGTTTAGCAGCTTGACGGCTGGTGGAAGCATCACTTTTGCTGCGCTTGAATGTTTGATCCAGATCACGTTTAATGGTGGGATTCGTTTCCTTCCAGAAAACCGTCATGATTGTTCGTCCACAACAGCACTGGTTACGCCTGATATTCGTCTGGCACGGTTCTGTATTAGCAAAAATCTCGTCCCGCTTGCTGCTTAATTTCCTGCTGTCTATTGCTGTGATCCTCCTGTTGCCCTGGTATACGATGCTGGGCATCAAATTTACCCTCGCACCGTTCAGCATTCTCGGTGTGGCAATCGCTATCTTTTTGGGTTTTCGTAATAACGCCTGTTATTCACGTTATGTCGAGGCGCGTCAACTCTGGGGCCAACTGATGATCGCTTCTCGTTCGTTGCTGCGGGAAGTCAAAACGGTCTTACCTGATGACCGCGAGTTAGGAGAATTTGTCCGTCTGCAAATCGCCTTCGCTCACTGTCTGCGCATGACGCTGCGGCGAAAACCACAGGCTGAGCCGCTGGCGAAGTATCTTAACACAGACGATCTGCAACGCGTGTTTGCCTCTCACTCTCCGGCAAACCGCATTTTACTGATGATGGGGGAATGGCTGGCGACGCGTCGACGTGACGGGCAACTCTCGGATATTTTATTTCACAGTCTGAACAATCGATTAAACGACATGTCCGCTGTACTTGCTGGCTGCGAAAGGATCGCCAATACGCCGGTGCCGTTTGCCTATACGCTAATCCTCCACCGCACCGTTTACCTGTTTTGCATCATGCTGCCTTTTGCCCTGGTGGTAGATCTGCATTATATGACCCCCTTTATTTCGGTACTTATTTCCTACACCTTCATCTCTCTGGACGCGCTGGCGGAAGAACTGGAGGATCCGTTTGGAACAGAGAATAACGACTTGCCCCTGGATGCCATCTGTAATGCCATTGAGATTGACCTGCTGGAGATGAATGATGAATCGGCCATTCCAGCGAAACTGATGCCGGATAAGCACTACCAGTTGACGTAAAAGAAGGGAACATTCCAGTAAATGAACGACAGGCTGGGTGTGTCAATGCGCTAACGTCGGTTTTCAGGATTAACTTATCACCGCCGATTAAATTTCAGATAATGCCCGCATATTTTCTGCGCGATTGAAAATAACTCTTGATAGGGGTCATAAGGCGTTCTTAAAACATCGGCATGCCATCAGTGCATATCAGGATGTTAAACGATGATCAGGAGGATTATCTATGAGCGCAAATCAATCAGGAATGATTGACACCCCACGAGTCGATGCAAAGGCGTCGACGCCATCACTGGCATCAATAAAGTCTCTCTCGCCGTTGCCGGTTATTCCAGGACTATTACTTGCCACCACCGGTCTTTTTGCCCCGACAGGTCTGTTGGCTGAAGAAATACGCTGCGAAAGTGAATCGACAACAGAGTGTGTTGAGAAAAAACTCAACGCAACAAACATATTAACAGCCCCCTGGACGCCCACGACGGCGAACAGCAGTGTTCTTATTAACGATAATGTCCAGGTCGTTTTATCTGCTGAAGAGAATAACGAAGTGGGATGGGCTGGTTTTGGTTCACTGATTGTCGGCCGGGGATCTACAGGTGAACTCACTATAATTGGTCGCACCATTAAATCGCTAGCGGGCACAATTGGCGATAACTCCGTCGGAATCGTGACATTAACCAACGGTGCGAAGTGGGACCTTAGCGGCAAGAAGTTGTTTGTCGGTAAAAATAATGGCGATGGAACATTAATTGTGAAAGAGGGAAGTCAGATCTCCAATATTGACGAATTACGTATTGGCGAGTTTTATGCCGATGCAAAGGGGCTGACCATTATCGAAGGCAAGGATTCGTCGATCAAGTCCGATTGGGCCGTAGTGGGCGATCAGGCCGCAGGTCGACTCGATATTCTGCAAGGAGGCCGGCTTTCAGTGCTCGAGCATATGAATATTGGCTATGTCGGTAAAACTCCGAATACGAATGGAAAAGGAAACGGCGTCGTGAATGTCGACGGTGAAAATTCACGTCTGGAAGTTGCGACATCGCTCATTCTGGGAGGGTTTGACGTCAGCCAAAACGATGCTAAAGGTGAACTCAATGTCAGTAATGGCGGCACAATTGCGGTGGGAAACCAAATCCGGCTTGGCATAGGGACAGGAAGTACCGCCACACTGAATATCGGCGGTAAACCCGGCGAAGACGCACGAAAGGCCGGAAATATTGAAACGCCACTTATTGTTCTCAGTGATAGAAATCAGAATAACAGTACCGCAACGCTGAATTTCAACCACACCAGTGATGATTATTCTCTGAGTGCAGCAATAAAAGGCTACGGTAATGTCAACCATAGCGGACCGGGCACGACACAGTTGACCGGCGATAATCGCTATACCGGAAATACCTCCGTCAGGCGCGGAACACTCAGCGCCGGAAGTGTCACAGGTTTTAGCCCGAATTCTGATTTCACCGTCGGGGAGGGCGCCACGCTCGATCTGAACGGCTACAGCCAGACCATTAAGTCTCTAAAGCTGAGTGGCACGCTGAGATTTGGCGATCCGCTGACCAACCGTGAAGCGTTGGCGCTGTCCGACAGCGTCTTAACCATCAGCGGCGACTATACCGGTGAAAATGGCTTACTTATTCTGAATACCACGCAGGATCAGGTAATGCAAAAACCGGTAGTTAACCGGCTTTCTGTTGCAGGAAACACCTCCGGAACTACTCTGGTCGCCTTGAAGGAATTAGGCAGCGTTGCGGTCGGCGATCTCAACGGAGCACGCGTCGTCCAGGTGGCCGGGAATTCAGCAGGTGAATTTGTTGCCCAAAACCGTCTGGTTGCCGGAGCGTATGACTACGCGCTTTTACGCGGAGTTGAAACTGAAAATGACGACGGAATCATGGATTCCAACCACTGGTATCTGGTCAATACCTGGGCGCCCGTTGACGATACCGATCCTACAGACAACCCGGATCCGAACATCGAACCGAAAGAGGGTGAGCAGGTCCCACAGCCGATACCATCTCCGGGCGTCGAACACTCATCCGCTGCGGTGATGCGCCCGGAAATGGGAGCGTATCTGGCAAACAGAAGGGCAGCGAACACCCTGTTTGTCACCCGTTTACACGACCGGTTGGGCGAAACGCAGTATATTGATCCCCTCTCCGGGGAAACGCGGGTCACCAGCATGTGGCTACGTAATGTCGGCGGGCACACCCGTTTTCATGACCATTCAGGGCAGTTAAGCAGCCAAAGCAACCGGTATGTAGCGCAAATTGGCGGCGATTTGGCCCAGTGGAGTACGGGGCTTGAGGATCGCTGGCATCTGGGAGTAATGACCGGCTACGCCAACAGTCAGAGCAATACCCGTTCATCTTTATCCCATTATCGAGCCGATGGCTCAGTTTCGGGTTACAGCGCAGGTTTGTACGCGACATGGTATGCCGATAACGCCACGAAGGAGGGGACCTGGCTCGACACATGGGTGCTCTACAACTGGTTTGATAACACGGTACGAGGTGATTCTCTGAAAGAAGAGCGCTATCGTTCGAAAGGAATAACCGCCTCGCTTGAAATGGGGCATACCTTTAGAGTGGCTGAACAACCGCGCCTGAGTTACGGGTTGCAACCGCAGGTACAGTTAATCTGGATGGGGGTATCTGCCGACGATCACCGCGAAGATAACGGCACATGGGTGCGGGATAAAGGGAAGGGTAATCTGCAAAGTCGTTTGGGAATAAAAGCCTTCATGCAGGGCTATACTATTCGCGATGAAGGTAAAGATCGGCTCTTTCAACCTTTTGTCGAGGTGAACTGGCTGCATAATACGCACAATGATGCGGTCTCAATGAATGAGCTGAGCGGATCGGTTGACGGCACGAAAAATAGTGTGGAACTCAGGACCGGTGTCGAAGCAAAAATCAATTCGCAACTGCATCTGTGGGGAAATATCGGTCAGCAGATCGGTGGAGAGGGATTTAGCGATACCCAGGCCGTGCTTGGTCTGAAATTGCTCTTTTAGTCTCTCACTCACGTATTCAGAGGGGGCATGGGATGTCGTTATCATCTACAGCCCCCTTATCGCTTAACAAAAAGTGTGAATTAATAAACTGCATCATTCTATTACCTGATGAATATCGCAGGAAACCGCCGTTACAAGGTCATTAAAGCGATTGTTCTCCAACGCGGTGAGATCAAATAAATGCATCACATTTGCGTGATAAATATATTGGGTGTTTTTCAACCGCCTGATATTCAGGCCAGTCTTTATCAAGGTATCGCGATGTATATTAATCCACCGTCCTCCAGCGCAAGAAAACGCGTGGAGCACCGTTTTCACATGCCCGAAGAAATCCAGCATTTAGGGGAAATGCCGCTGTTCAGAGCCGTGGCCTGGTGGGGATTTCTACACAAAAAAGAGTTTTCACGTAATGACGTAAGTAAAGCTTTTCATATTGACCTGCGACGGGCCAGCGGGATCCTGCATTATCTCTGTCATCGCCATGATAAACGTGACATCGAATTCAGCGTTCGCAAAGCGACGGTGCGCGACGGACATTGCCAGCTATTAGTCAAAATCCACTCTCTAGCATCGGCGGGAACCTCAACGGCGCCACTTGCCAAAGCGCAACCTGCAACTTGTCAGGGAAAGAAGCATAGCGCAACGGACGATCGCCGACTTTCACGCTGGCTATTATCTCGGCCGACGGGGAATAATGAAGCGAAGCTGGCCGCCTGGAAAGCGGCCTGTCCGTTGAGTGAGTGAGATCAGCAGTGACGACGCGCAACCAAAAACAGACGAGGAAATGCCAGCAATATCTGACCATCTTCCTGAAGCGGATATTGTTCCTGTAGCAGGTGATGATAGCGATCCAGAAATCGTTGTTGCTCGTGTTGATTCAGATCCTGCAGCCAGGGGCGTAATCCCGTCGCGCTGACCCAGTCAATAATCGCCTGGTGTGACCGCATCTTGTGATAATAGATTGTACGCCAGATGTCCACGTCGCATCCCGCTTCGCTCAGAATGTCGTAGTAGGCGTGAACGCCGGGCAGGGCGTCGCGACCACGGTTCGGATAATCCTGTTCATAAGCCACTTCACGCATCAACACGTGTGTCGGTTCCAGCCAGTTATCCGGCATTTGCACGGCCAGAATGCCGTTATCCTGGAGCAGGGCGACCAGGCGTGGAAACAGATTATAGTGATCAGGGATCCACTGCAGCGAGGCATTGGCATAAATGACATCGGGCGGTGTGACGGGGTGAAACTGACGAATATCCGCTTCAACAAAGTGACAATTTGGCAAGGCTTTTCGCGCTTCATCCAGCATCGCCGGAGAGCTATCTACGCCAGTAATACTCGCGCCAGGCCATCGGCTTTGGAGTAACGCCGTACTGTTACCGGGACCGCATCCTAAATCAATCACCGTAGAGACATGCTCAAGCTGAATTCTCGCCAGCAGTTCAGCGGCGGGTCTTGAGCGCTCCGCGCCATACTGCATATACAGCGCCGGATTCCAGTCGGACATCATCAATTCTCCTGCGGTTGGTAGTGCTAAACGGGCACACGGTATGAACTATACTAGTTTAGTATTATTTGCGCTCGGTAAGGAAACGCCTTATGAATAAGCCAGTTATTCGCGGTGGTATCGACATCGCGATGAAGGTTCCATCACATCAGTATCAGCAGACGATTGATTTTTATCGGAATGTCATTCGGTTACCAGAAATTACCGATAAGCCGCCGGCAGTGGGATTCGAACTTGGGCCGAACAAACTCTGGTGAGTGGATCGTACGATGAGTAGTAAAATGCAAATGTCACAGCGAAAGCTTTTACATCATCAATGAGTGCAGGCACGCTTAATGGCCTCACAAAACCCTGAACAGCAGAGCAATCAGCAGGACGATTATGACCATAAAATGCTGGATTCCTCGTGAACTTACTTTAGTACGCATAATGTATATTATGTTAAATTGATTATGAGAGTTCATTACCTCACATCATTACTACGCCGTTTCCTCTCCGTAAGCCTGCTTATTGTTCGCCTTCCCTATTCTCCAGCTTGACTTAACGTCGATTAGGAACAAAATAATTTCTCTTTTGTACTTACCGGATGACTGGCCTATATGGATATCTGTTCTCGTGCCGTTTTCTCACTGTCTCGCGTTAAAAAAATCAGTACGCTGGTTGTCGCCACGATCTTTCTGGCAAGTTGTTCATCAAAACCCCCGGTTTCACTGGTGACGCCGCCAGCGTCGACACCGACATCGCCCTCTAAAGCGCACAAGCTCAATGAGCCTGTTCGCGGCGTGTGGCTGGCGACGGTTTCCCGGCTTGACTGGCCACCGGTGGCGTCCGTGAATGTCAATAACGCCGCCGCACGGATCGCGATGCAGAAAAAGGCCTTAACGGACAAACTCGATAATTTACAGTCCCTGGGCATTAATACCGTTTTCTTCCAGGTTAAACCTGACGGAACCGCCCTTTGGCCTTCCTCTATTTTGCCGTGGTCGGATATGCTCACCGGTAAGATTGGTGAAAATCCGGGTTACGATCCGCTCCAGTTCATGCTTGATGAAGCGCATAAGCGCAATATGCGCGTTCACGCCTGGTTCAACCCTTATCGCGTGTCGACCAATGTGAAACCGGCAACGGTGAACGAGCTGAACCGTACCGTGTCGCTTCAGCCTGCCAGTGTGTTTGTTCTTCATCGCGACTGGATCCGTATCGCCGGTGACCGCTATGTTCTCGACCCCGGGATCCCGGAGGCTCGTGACTGGATAACCAGTATCGTGGCTGAAGTGGTGAAACGCTATCCGGTGGATGGCGTCCAGTTTGACGACTATTTCTATGCCGAATCTCCCGGTTCTGCGCTGAACGATAGCGTAACGTTCCGGCGTTACGGTCAGGGGTTCAGTTCAAAAGCGGACTGGCGTCGGCATAACACCCAACTGTTGATTGAACAGGTTTCGCGGACGATCAGGCAGATCAACCCGGATGTGGAATTTGGCGTCAGTCCGGCTGGCGTCTGGCGTAACCGTTCACACGATCCTGCCGGGTCAGACACCCGTGGCGCTGCGGCCTATGATGAATCCTATGCTGACACGCGGCTTTGGGTTCAACAGGGCCTGCTGGATTACATCGCACCGCAAATTTACTGGCCCTTCTCCCGTGATGCTGCACGCTATGATGTGCTGGCAAAATGGTGGGCGGACGTCGTGAAACCGACCAAAACGCGACTCTATATTGGTGTTGCGTTGTATAAGGTCGGCGAGCCTTCTCGTAATGAACCTGACTGGACGGTCAACGGCGGCGTTCCCGAACTGAAGAAACAGCTCGATTTGAATGAATCGATGCCACAAATCAGCGGCACAATTTTATTCAGAGAGAATAATCTCAACCAACCGCAGGCCCAGCAGGCCGTCAGTTATCTGAGAAACCGCTGGAATAAGTGACATTGTCACGAAAAGAGAGACGCCGCGCTCTCTTTTCGTCGCTGCTCACACACTCCTCGACTCCAGCGCAAATGTCGATATTCCTCATCAGGCGCAATCCGTTTTCAGGGCAAACTGGCGATACCCGGATCATCCCCTTCGACCGAATAAAAGTGAGGAAGATTCGGCGGTCGATAATCCGGATTAGCGTTCATCATATTGACCACTGACGTATGTACGCTGATTGCGCCCGTCATTGACCGGGGCGCCGGTTGACCAAACGGCGGCATCGCCCCAATCTTCAGCTCACGCTGGTTATTTTCTTCGATCCAGATCAGACGAGGCAGCCATTCGGCAAACTTCCACCCCAACAGCAGGGAGTTATGAATGGCAGGAAAGCCTGATGTGCGAACAGACAGTTCTTTTTTGGCGCGCAAGAAATCGATGCGCAGCCCTGCGCGCCAGGCCTCTCCCAGCATCCAGCGAAAGGCCGTCAATGCCAGTTGCGCCTGCGCCGGTGGATACCCGCCCCCCACGTCAGAATGCACTCCGGCAAACCACACCTCTTTAAGGTCCGTTTTCATATCGCCATTTTTTCGCCAGAGATTCTGACGAAAAAAACAACGCCGCTCATCAATTGACACCGCATGACGAACGATATCGACAGCGGGATTCTTCGCGGTATAGGGAATGATAACCGGATCGTATATCCATCCCACGGACTTCACCGTATCAAACAGACCAAGAAAATGGACGTTCACCCGTCGACCAAAGGTGGATTTGAAACGCGCCTGCAGTTTGAAATCTGGCGCCCTATTCTCGCCATTTTTTGCCAACAGCATGGCCCACGCGTAGTCAAAGAGATGTGCCTGATAGCTTTCAACAAGACCTGCTGTATGAATTAATGCCGCCAGCGCTCTGACGGCATAGGCACCACGGGAAAAGCCGAACAAATAAATTTCATCGCCCTGCCGGTAATTTTGCGCCAGGAAATGATAAGCCCCTTCGACATTACGTTTAAGCCCCCAACCAAACGCCAGTCCGCAAATCCGCGCAGGCAACTTTTGCCATTCAAATAGCGTCTCTTTGATGCCAAACGTCCCGACGCCCTGATCGTAATAAGTCAGCACGTCTGTGTCGTCTTTTGGCAATGAACGCAGCAGACGAATCACATTCGTCGGTTTATGACTGAAACGATTGCCTGTGCCATCGAGAAAAATAACCAGTTGCCGTCCCATCGTAACCTCCCCTGTTTCGCTGCGGATATGCTTTGACTGAAGAGAAAGTAAAACGCAATGTGCGTGTTGACGGGTTGTTGGCGATCAACTCTGCGGCGAATGTTCAATAAGTGACGGCAGGAAATAATATTCAGAAACATACTGATTATTTCCCGAAGCCAAAAACGGGATTTATTATCTAATAATGAAGATGTTTTTCGAAAAATCCCTCATCTCATTTCATGATATTGATAAACAGGCTGTCGATAAACGAGACCATAAGTCATTCTGTGTGGGGACGTCATTCCTCTCAACGATCAAACTGATGGACTATACTTTTCAGACGTTGATAAGTTTAAAAAATCGCTTAAAAAGAATTTTTCTTGCTACTTTTGGCTATAACCCTAATTGTTTCAGGCTTACTTCACCGGAACGCATGAAAATATGGCTTAAGGCATTACACTATTTCATTAATGTCACCCTGCACTCTTTCAGGTGTTTTATGTTTTAGATTCATCTTACTATCCAGACTATGCATTTGCGCCAGGCAAAAATGTTGTTCGCTAACCACTGTAAGGATCTTCACCATGGAGATGTATCTTAAAAGAATGAAAGATGAATGGGTCGCTCTGGTTGAACAGACCGACCCCCATATTCGCAGACTCGCTTCTGAGATAGCGATCGCCCATGCCCATGCATTAAGCATTGAGTTTTATCGTATTGTTCTCGCCGATCCGCACGCCGAGGAGTTTTTGAGTAATGAACAGGTTGAACGGCAACTCAAAAGTGCGCTTGAAAAATGGATTGTGGATGTGCTCTCCAGTGAAGCCGATAATATTGATGAACTGATAAAAATACAGCATACGGTGGCTGAAGTGCATGCGCGTATTGGTATTCCGGTGGAACTGGTTGAAATGGGTTTTCGCGTACTGAAGAAAATCCTCTATCCGATCATCATTGACAGCCACCATGAAGCGACACATAAGCTGCTTGTCTACCACTTCTCCATTAACAGTATTGATCTGGCGATGGAAGTCATGTCCAGGGCCTTCTCCTTTAGCGAAAGCACCGCAGCAAAAGAAGATGAAAACTATCGTATTTTTTCGTTGCTGGAAAACGCAGAAGAAGAGAAAGAGCGCCAAATCGCCGCGCTACTGACGTGGGAAATGGACATTATCTATAAGGTTTTACTCGACTCAGACCTCGGCAACAGCCTGCCGCTAAGCCAGGCGGATTTTGGTTTGTGGTTTAATCATAAAGGGCGTCATTATTTCAGTGGTATTGCGGAAGTCGGTCACATCTCGCGATTGATTCAGGACTTTGACGGCGTATTTCATCACACCAGTGGAACAACGAAAACGTTAAGCAATAAAGCGTCACGGGTGAAATTCCTGCTGCAAATCCGCAATACCGTCTCGCAGATCATTACGCTACTGCGTGAATTGTTTGAGGAAGTTTCCCGCCATGAAGTGGGGATGGATGTCCTGACCAAGTTACTCAACCGTCGGTTCTTGCCTACCATCTTCAAGCGTGAAATCGCCCAGGCGAATCGCGCCGGTACCCCTCTCTCAATTCTTATTATTGATGTCGACAAATTTAAAGAGATCAATGATACCTGGGGGCACAATACCGGCGATGAGATCCTCCGTCGGGTGTCTCAGGCTTTTTATGACAATGTTCGCAGCAGTGATTACGTTTTCCGCTACGGTGGCGATGAATTTATTATTGTTCTTACTGAAGCGACACAAAGCGATACGCTGCGTATTGCGGAACGGATTCGCAGTCGCGTCGAGAAAACCAAGATAAAATCGCCTGAGGGTGATTTTATTCCGCTGTCACTGTCCATCGGGGCTGCCATGTTTAATGGTCATCCGGATTATGAACGTTTAATTCAGATAGCAGACGAAGCGTTATACACCGCAAAAAGACGGGGCAGAAATTGTGTTGAACTCTGGAAACCCGCTTCTTAATGGGTATACGGAAGCAGAGGTAATAAATGAAGCTATCCGACGTTAAAAGCACCGGAGACAGCATATTCATTCCTGCTCTTGAGCAGAACATGATGGGTGCCGTGCTAATCAATGACAATGACGAGGTTTTGTTTTTCAATTCTGCTGCGGAAAAATTGTGGGGATATCGTCGTGAAGAGGTGATTGGCCAGGGAATTTCGATGTTGATCCCGCATGATTTACGCGCGGCGCACCCCGATTATATCCGTCATAACCGTGAAGGGGGTCAGCCCCGCGTTGAAGGCATGAGCCGGGAATTGCTGCTGGAAAGAAAAGACGGGACCAAAGTCTGGACGCGTTTCGCCCTTTCCAAGGTCAATGTTGAAGGCAAAATTTTCTATCTCGCCTTTGTGCGTGACGCCAGCGTTGAGATGGAGCAAAAGGAACAAAAACGTCTACTGGTACTGGCGGTAGACCACCTGGATCGCCCGGTCATCGTGCTCGACCCTGAGCGGCGTATTGTGCAGTGCAACCGCGCCTTTACCGAGATGTTTGGTTATGACATTACCGATGCGACGGGCCAACAGCCGGACAAATTGCTTACGATTCCCGAAGAGCCATCGGATAATTACCTGCGACTCACTCAGCTACTCTGGAAAACGGGCCGCGATCAGGATGAGTTTCTGGTGATCACCCGTGCGGGTGAAAAGATCTGGATCAAAGTCTCCATCAGTCCGGTTTATGACCGACGAAACGAACTCCAGAATCTGGTGATGACGTTTTCCGATATCACTGAAGAACGACAGATTCGTCAGCTCGAAGGTAATATTCTGGCGGCGATGTGCAGCAGTCCGCCTTTTCATGAAATGGGGGATATTATTTGTCGCAATATCGAAGCGGTACTCAAGGAAACACACGTTGCGCTGTATGCGTTGAAAAATAACACTCGCCAGTTCTGGGCGGCATCATCGAAAGAGATCGATGCAAAAGAGTTGAGCGTCTGGACGTTTACCATCCGGCAACGTGATGGTGAGCCCGCCGGGACGCTATTAATAAAAACGGTGAAAGGGACTGAGACCAGCGCCTTTATTGAACGCGTGGCAGACATCAGTCTGCATATGGCGGCACTGGCGCTGGAACAGGAAAAGAGCCGACAGCATATCGAACATCTCCTGCAGTTTGATCCCCTCACCGGCCTGCCCAACCGGAATCACCTGCACGCCTATCTTGACGATCTCATTAGCGGCGCAAAAGCATTTTCACCAGTGGTGTTTCTCATCAGCATCGATCACTTCCAGGACGTCATCGACAGTCTCGGCTATGCCGTGGCCGATCAGGTTTTGCAGCAGGTCATTAATAAAATCCGCGAGCGGCTCAAACCCGATCAGTATTTGAGCCGTATCGAAGGGACACAGTTCGTGCTGGTCAGTGACGATAACGAAATGAGTAATATTACCCAGTTTGCAGATGAACTGATCAATATCGGCAGTGAAGCCACATTGTTTGACGACAAGCCCTTCCCGTTGACCTTCAGCATTGGGATCAGCTATGAAGCGGGAAAAAATCGGGACTACCTTCTCTCCACCGCACACAACGCGATGGATTTTATCCGTAAAGCGGGCGGCAACGGCTGGCAGTTCTTCAACCCGGAGATGAATCGCGCGGTTAAAGAGCGTCTGCAACTGGGAGCCGCGTTGAAAGACGCCATTGCCAATAATCAGTTACGGCTGGTTTATCAGCCACAGATCTTTGCACAGACCGGCGAGTTGTATGGTTTCGAAGCGCTTGCGCGCTGGAGCGATCCGGTTCATGGCCACGTACCGCCCAACCGATTTATCCCACTTGCCGAAGAGACGGGTGAGATTGAGAATATTGGGCGCTGGGTCGTCAGAGAAGCGTGTCGCCAGTTGGCGGAATGGCACGCGTTATCGCTGACTATTCCGACCCTGTCGGTGAACCTCTCCGCCCTGCACTTTCGCAGCAATCAACTGCCGGACCAGGTGTCGGAAGCGATGGTGGAATTCGCCATTCCGGGCGATCAGCTAACGGTAGAAATCACCGAAAGCATGATGATGGAGCAGGATGAAGAGATTCTCAGGCGCATTGAGATCTTACGCAACATGGGAGTAGGACTGTCGATCGATGATTTTGGTACCGGCTTTTCTGGTCTCTCCCGGCTGGTCAGCCTGCCCGTGACGGAATTAAAAATTGATAAAACCTTTGTCGATCGCTGCCTGACTGAAAAACGCATTCAGTCTTTGCTGGAAGCGATTATCAGTATTGGGCAGAGTCTGAACCTGATAGTCATCGCGGAAGGTGTAGAGACGAAAGAACAATTTGAGCTGTTGCGCGCAATAAATTGTCCGGTGATTCAGGGATATTATTTTTCCCGCCCCATTCCGGCAGAAGAAATCGCCGCCTGGATGCAGACGGCGCTACCGTTGAAAATCTGACAGGCCGTGAAGTTGATACCCGATGGCGCTACCGCTTATCGGGTATCACATACAAAGTCATTACGGCAATTTAAAAGACGACACCTGCAGGGCCAGTTCTTCCGCTTCGGCTTTTAATATCTGCGTCCGCGCTGCCGCATCATCAATCAGCGATGCGTTCTGCTGGACCGTGCTGTCCATCTCTGTAACGGCTAGCGTCACTTCGGCTACGCCTTTACGCTGCTCTTCCCCCGCGACACGGATCTCCCCCATTAACTGACGTACCTGACGAACATGTTCCACCAGTTCCTGTAAGCGATCGCCGGCATGATGTATCTGCTGGCTACTGTTATCGACATGCGACACCGACTCATCTATCAGCGCTTTGATTTCCTGGGCGGCGGTCGCGCTACGCTGGGCCAGCGTTCTGACTTCAGATGCGACGACGGCAAACCCTCGCCCAGCATCCCCGGCGCGGGCGGCTTCTACGGCGGCGTTAAGCGCCAGAATATTGGTCTGGAAGGCGATGCTATCGATCACCGACACAATTTCCACCATCCGGCCTGATGATGCGCTGACGTTATCCATGGTCGAAATCACCCCATGCATAACATCGCCGCAGCGGTTAGCCGTTTGCGCCGTGCTTTCTGAAAGCTCATCCGCCAGTTGGGTATTGCCCGCATTCTGATGAACGGTCGCATTAAGTTGTTCCATTGCCGCCGCACTCTCCTCCAGTGCGGCCGCCTGCTGGGTGACGCGCGATGACAGCTCAGTGTTGCTGTCGGCAAGACTGACAGCATTGTTCGCTACCACCTCACTGCTACTGCGCACTGTCAGCAGGATGGCCGAAATTTTATCCACAAATAGGTTAAAGGCTTCTGCGATGGCGGATATCTCATCTTTGCCTTTCACGTCGAGCCGCCGTGTCAGATCGCCGTCTCCCTGAGCAATATCGTCCAGCGCGCGTCGCGTATCGTCCAGACGGGCAATCAAGCGGCGAACCACCAGCCAGGAGCCCACCAGCAACAGCGTCATGACCGGGATCAGCACTTCAAGAACATCGTTCATCATCACTTTCGCCAGTCCGACGATGCGTTCCTGCGGTGTCACCAACCCCACCACCCAGCCGGTGTCGGCCATCGGGAACAACATCACGCGTGAAGGCGCATTCAGAATGCCGTCGTTTTCCAGCGCCACGAAAGAGACTTCGGTGCGCAGTTTCTGCAGATGCCGGGCAACGGGGCTTAGCCACGCTGACGCTTTCACCAGATCGCTGACGGTTTTGTGATGATCCTGATCGTTTTGTGGGAAATAGAGAATTTGCCCCTGCTTATCGACCACAAAGGCATACCCGCCGGTACGTCCACCTTGCTGTTGCATAAAGCTGGCGACATTATCGAGTCGAATATCGGTCGTTGCCACGCCGGCGAATTTGCCCTCCAGTCGATAGGGAATACTGCAGGTCACCATATTGATCCCGGAAATCGCATCCTGGTAAACATCGGACCAGACGCAGTTTTCCTGCGAATGGCCTTTCGCTCCCAGATACCAGCTTTCGCTGTGGTATCCATTGCCGCCCGGCGCGTTATATTCGTCCGAAAACACCAGTTTACCGTCCGTATTGCGCGCCCAGAAAAAACTTCGACGCTCAATGCCCGGTGTGAAGGCATCCGGTTCAGGCCAGATCCCGCCGCCGGTGATGATCGCGTTATTCTCCTCACCGAGTAAACGCGGCACCACGGCGCGATACAGCGCTTCATCATTTGGTAGCACTTCGGCCAGTCGCGACAGACTGACGGTTTCTCCCTCAACACGCGCAAGAACGGCGCTCAATTGACGCGTCAGACCATGACCGGTTTCTTCAATCAGCGCCGTGTTGATTTCAACGACGCGGGGTTGCCCGCGCCAAAGCATAATGACAACAATCACTAACGTCGTTACGGCAAGTAACGCAATCCCCCCGAGTGTCAAACGAGTAGAAATACGAGACGGATACCAGACCATATAAACATCCTTTTATTTTCAGGCTAATTTATATTCAGTATCGGCACGTATTTTTAGAGCTTTATACAGAATCAGAGATTATGTGAGATAAATAATGTGACATTGTCACAAATAACAAAACCCAGCACTCTGGCTGGGTTTAAATAAGAGCTTAATCTTATTTGCTTAATTCTTTTTTGATTTCGTCTTTAATTTTAGTCAATTCGCTTTGCGGATGTTTTTTGCAGATTTCGACCGTTAAAGGAACCGCGGTAGTCACCGTTTCGTCAAAGGTCACATAGTCTCCACCTTTAAAGTCTTCATCTTCATTTAATACCCAGAAGGCAACCGGCGCCATCGTCTGCGGGTTCAGGTCAATGAACTCCTGGCAGCTCATGTTTTTAGGGGTAACGTCCTTTTTCGCGTCAGTGGTTGCTGCATTGACGCTGACACTGGTCAACAGCGCTGCGACTAAAATACCGGCTGTAGAAAGGGAAAATTTGTTCATTATTTTGACTCCGTTAATGAGATAAATAACCTCTACACGAGCGCTTTAAACCGTTAATGTAGAACGAAGAGAATAATACCCCGCCCTGCTCGAAAATAAATACATGCGCGGACGTTATGGCTGTTACTGATATTTCTCTGTGCCGATTTTGATGTTTGCCGCTTATTTCGCCGCGCCATTTTGCCTTATCGCTGCGCTTATCAGTCCCGCCAACATCCCCGTAGACCGCTCCGACAAATGCTATGCGCCATAGGCCAATTTCAGCGTATCCAACAGCGCCTGCGCTGCCGTCGAGAGTTTATGGTGCGCAGAGCGCAATACGCCCACCCGCCGTTCAATCACCGGGCCGTCAAGATCCAGACAGGCGGCGCCGAGTTCCTGCATCTGCGTACGACAAAGCGCCGGCACCGCGCTACCGCCTAACCCGTTTGCCACCAGACGCCCGACGGTGACCAGTTGATGACTCTCCAGCGCCACGTCCAGCGGCCGTCCGCTCTGCGCCAGGTGCTCCTCCAGCATCAGCCGCACCGCTGAAGGTCGTTGCAGGGCAATAAAATCCAGCGTCAACAGTTCACGCCAGGCTATTCGCTCGCGTCCCGCAAAGCGGGAATCGGGCGGTACGATGGCGATAAAACGATCCAGACCCAACGGCGTGAAGTGCAAATGACCGCAATAGTCCGGTTCAAACGCTATCCCCATCTCAACCCGTCCTTCACTCACCATTTCAATCACCTGTTCATTCACGACATCGTGAACGGTCACGTTAATTCCCGCATAGCGGTCGCGAAAGGTTTTCAACACTGGCGGCAGAACGTTCGCCGCAAAAGACGGCATCGCCGCCACCGACACTTTCCCCCGCTGGAGGGTAAAACGTTGGCGCATCGCCTCTTCTGTATTGTCCCAGTCCGCCAGCAATTGGCGCGCCATCGCTAACAGGGTTTCCCCTTCCTGAGTCAGCGTGACCCGGCGGGTGGTACGTAGCAGTAACGGTCCACCCAGTACTTCTTCGAGCCCCTTGATCGTCAGACTGAGCGCAGGTTGCGACATATTCAACCGCTCGCTGGCATGCGCGAAATTCAGAGTGTGAGCTACCGCTAAAAACGCGCGTAACTGTTTGATGCTCATTCTCATTTTTCGCCTCGTTAACTGATTGAATACATTTAATTAACATTGAATTGATAAAAAAACCAAATGAATAGGTCACAAATTTAAAATTAACAAATCATTTTCCGCCCCCAATGATGTCGGCAAGGACAACTGGAGGGGCAAGTATATGGCTGGACTGGATAAACGGGTCGCCACGTATCACGAGGCGCTGGAAGGACTCACCGATAACATGACGCTGTTGGCGGGGGGATTCGGCCTGTGCGGGATCCCGGAGAACCTGATCGCGGAAGTCCGCCGCCGTGAGGTTCAGGGGTTGACGGTGGTTTCGAACAATTGCGGCGTGGACGGCTTCGGTCTGGGCGTTCTGCTACAGACAAGGCAGGTGCGTAAAGTGATCGCCTCCTATGTTGGCGAAAATGCCCTGTTTGAACGGCAGGTATTAAGTGGCGAACTGGAAGCGGTTCTGACCCCACAGGGTACGCTCGCCGAACAGCTACGGGCGGGCGGTGCTGGCATCCCCGCCTTCTTTACCGCCACAGGCTACGGTACGCCGGTCGCTGAAGGGAAAGAGGTGCGTGAATTTGACGGGCGTCCCTACATCATGGAGCGGGCTATCACCGGTGACTTTGCGCTGGTGAAAGGCTGGAAAGCCGACTGGTACGGCAACGTCATCTATCGTCACACCGCGCAAAACTTTAACCCACTGATGGCCGCCGCCGGGCGAATCACCGTCGTCGAAGTCGAAGAGATTGTCCCTCCTGGCGAGCTGGATCCTGCCGCCATTCATACCCCCGGAATTTTCGTCAACCGCGTGATTCAGGGGCAATTCGAAAAGCGCATTGAGCAACGCACGCTGCGCAGCACAGGAGACTGACCATGTTAACCCGTGAACAAATGGCCATGCGCGTCGCCCGCGAACTGCGCGATGGTTTCTACGTCAACCTCGGGATCGGCATTCCGACGCTGGTCGCCAACTACATTCCTGACGGGGTGGACGTAATGCTGCAGTCAGAAAACGGCCTGCTCGGCATGGGAGCGTTTCCCACTGAAGCAGAGCTGGATGCCGACATGATCAACGCCGGTAAACAGACGGTCACGGCGCGTAAAGGTGCGGCCATATTCGACTCGGCGCAGTCTTTCGCCATGATTCGCGGCGGCCATGTTGACCTCACGGTACTGGGCGCCTTTGAGGTGGACGTTAATGGCAATATCGCCTCCTGGATGATCCCCGGAAAGATGGTGAAAGGCATGGGCGGCGCGATGGATCTGGTGGCGGGCGCAGAAAACATCATCGTAGTGATGACCCACGCGTCAAAAAGCGGTGAATCCAAACTGCTCCCCGCCTGTACCCTGCCGCTCACCGGTGTGGCCTGCATTAAGCGGGTGTTGACCGATCTGGCGCTGCTGGAAATCGTCGATGGCCGTTTCATTCTGCGTGAGCGTGCGCCTGGCGTCAGCGTGGATGAGATTGTCAGCAAAACCGCCGGGGCGCTGATCGTCCCTGAACACGTCCCCGAAATGCAATTCAACTGAGGAACTGACCATGCAGGATGTTGTGATTGTCGCGGCGACGCGTACACCCATCGGCAGTTTTCACGGAGCGTTAGCGCCACTCTCTGCCGTTGAACTCGGCGCGGCGGTAGTTCGTACGCTGTTGGAGACTACGGCGGTGGCACCGGACGCCATTGATGAAGTGATTTTTGGTCAGGTACTGACCACCGGTAGCGGTCAAAATCCGGCGCGGCAGACAGCGCTGAAGGCGGGATTGCCTGTCACCACGCCCGCCGTGACCGTGAATCTGGTTTGCGGTTCAGGTTTAAAAGCGGTGCAGCAGGCTGCGCAGGCGATTCGCTGTGGCGATGCGGAAATCATGATTGCCGGGGGACAGGAGAGCATGAGCAATGCCCCCTATTTCCTTGACGGCGCACGCGCAGGCTTACGCCTCGGCCACGCCAGCCTGAAAGACAGCGTGGTGCATGACGGTCTGTGGGATGCTTTTAACGATTACCACATGGGCATTACCGCGGAAAATCTGGCGGATCGCTTCGCCATTAGTCGAGAGCAGCAGGATGCCTTTGCTCTGTTGTCACAGCAAAAAGCCGCCGCTGCACGCGAAGCAGGACATTTCGCCGCAGAAATCACCCCGCTCAGCGTCCCGCAAGGCAAAAAACCGCCGCTACAGATCGTGCAGGATGAACAGCCGCGCCCGGATACCCAGGCCGAGAAACTGGCGCAACTGAAACCCGCCTTTCGACCAGGCAGCGGCTCGGTAACCGCCGGTAACGCGTCATCTCTTAACGACGGGGCGGCAGCCGTGATGCTGATGAGCGCCCGTCGCGCCGCGTCACTGAATCTACCCGTGCTGGCACGTATTGCCGGGTATGCGGTGTCCGGCGTGGATCCCGCCCTGATGGGGATTGGCCCGGTTGCGGCCACGCGCCAGTGCCTGCAACGCGCCGGGTGGACGCTGGATGAACTCGACCTGATTGAAGCCAACGAAGCGTTCGCCGCCCAGGCGCTGGCGGTAGGCCAGGAACTGGGCTGGGACGCCAGTAAAGTCAACGTCAACGGTGGTGCGATTGCGCTCGGCCATCCGATTGGCGCATCTGGCTGTCGCATCCTGGTGACGCTACTGCACGAAATGAGACGGCGCAACGCGCACAAAGGTCTGGCAACCCTCTGCGTTGGCGGCGGTCAGGGCGTAGCCCTAGCCGTTGAACGTTCTACAGGAGGCTCACATGCTGAATAACCGTTTCACCGTATTGGGCGCCGGATTAATGGGCGTCGGGATCGCCACACACTTCGCCCGTTATGGACAGGATGTCTGGCTGTATGATACCGACAGCGCCCGTATCGCCGAAATATCAGCAGTCGCCAGCAGCATTCTGGATGAACTGGTTGCCGCAGATCAGTTCTCCGCCGCGGAAAAAGCGACCGTTCTCGCCCGCTTACACGGAACAACGTCGCTTGAGGATGTTGCGGCGTCTCCGCTGCTGATCGAAGCGATTCCTGAACGTCTGGAACTTAAACACGCGCTGTATGCCCGGCTAGAAACACTGATTGCGCCGGAGGCAATTATTGCCAGCAACACCAGCGGCCTGCCGCCAGATGCGCTGGCGGAGAATCTTGCTTATCCGGAACGGCTGCTGATCGCCCACTTCTGGCACCCGCCGCATTTTATCCCTCTGGTTGAAATCGTCCCCGGAAGCCGCACGAATCCGGCCTGCCTCGCCACCGTTCAACAGCGGCTTATGAGTATGCAACTGGAAGCGGTGATCCTCGATCGCGCCGCGCCCGGCTTTGTCGGCAATCGCCTGCAGTTCGCCCTGCTGCGCGAAGCACTGCATATCGTCAAAAGCGGAATTGCGAGCGCGGAAGTCGTGGATCAAGTCATGCGCGCCTCTCTGGGGCGGCGCTATGCGATGGTCGGCCCTCTGGAGGCGGCAGATATGACCGGATTGTCGACCGTACAGGACATTTGCCATCACTTGTTGCCGGAGCTGGCGACCGGCAGCGACATGATGTCGCTGGTTGCGGAAAAAGTGGCGCGCGGTGACACCGGCTGGCGCAGCGGTCAGGGATTTTATCGCTGGGATGACTCGCGCAAGGATTATATCCAGCAACGCAGAACGCACCAACTGCGCTTTGCCCTAAAACCGTAACGTCTCTTTCTGTCCCCCACTATAACAACGATATCGAGGAGTCATGATGAGTGTGTTAATCGCCCTGGCCGCGCTGGGGCTGCTGATGCTGGCAGCCTATCGTGGTTACAGCGTCATTTTGTTTGCCCCCATCGCCGCTCTGGGCGCCGTGTTACTGACTGAACCGAGCGCCGTCGGGCCGGCCTTCACCGGTCTGTTTATGGAAAAAATGGTCGGTTTTGTAAAGCTCTATTTCCCGGTGTTTTTACTGGGCGCAGTGTTTGGCAAGTTAATTGAACTGTCCGGTTTTTCCCGTTCGATCGTCGCGGCAGCCATCCAGATTCTGGGACGCCGACATGCGATCCCGGTCATTGTACTGGTCTGTGCGCTGCTGACGTATGGTGGTGTGTCGCTGTTTGTGGTGGCGTTTGCGGTCTATCCGTTTGCTGCCGAACTGTTTCGTCAGAGCAATATTCCCAAGCGTCTGATCCCGGCGACGGTGGCGCTGGGCGCCTTTTCCTTTACGATGGATGCCCTGCCCGGCACGCCGCAAATCCAGAACATTATTCCAACCAGTTTCTTTGGCACTAACGCCTGGGCTGCGCCCTGGCTGGGGCTGATTGGCTCGCTGTTTATTATCGTGGTCGGCCTTTTCTATCTCGAACGCCAGCGGCGTAAAGCCTTTGCCCAAAATGAGGGCTACGGTAGCGACCTGCAAAACGAACCGGAAACACCGGATAACATTAATTTGCCCAATCCGATCGTCGCTATTTCGCCGTTGATCCTGGTGGGCGTATTCAACCTGCTGTTTACCCGCTGGATCCCGGTGTGGTATGGCAGCAGCCACCAACTGGAACTTCCGGGCCTGGCCGCCCCTATCACCACAGAAATCAGCAAAATCACTGCGATCTGGGCGGTAGAGGCGGCACTGGTCTCCGGCATCCTGTTGGTGGTCATTTTTGGTTATCGCAATATTCGTGGTCGCCTTGCAGAAGGCAGTCGAACGGCTGTCGGCGGCGCGATTCTGGCAGCGATGAATACCGCATCGGAATATGGCTTTGGCGCGGTAATCGCCGCACTTCCCGGTTTTCTGGTGCTGTCAAAAGCGCTGTCAGCCATTCCTGATCCATTACTCAATGAAGCGATTAGCATTACTACGCTCGCCGGTATCACCGGCTCCGCATCCGGCGGGATGAGTATTGCACTGGCGGCAATGTCGGATACCTTTATGGCGGCAGCCCATGCCGCCAATATTCCGCTGGAGGTGTTCCACCGTGTGGCATCGATGGCCAGCGGCGGGATGGATACGCTGCCCCATAACGGCGCAGTGATTACCCTGCTGGCGATTACCGGACTGAGCCACCGTCAGGCTTACGGCGGGATCTTCGCGATTACGGTAATCAAAAGTCTGGCGGTACTGTTTGTTATCGGGGTGTTTTACACCACCGGGATTGTCTGAGGAGATGAAACATGAATTTACACGGTAAGACGGCGCTAATCACCGGTTCCACCAGCGGTATTGGTTTGGGTATCGCACAGACGCTGGCGAAAGCTGGCGCGACGATTATCCTCAACGGTTTTGGTGAAGTGGCGGCGGCTAAAGAAGCCATCGCACAGTACGGGACAGAACCGGGTTATCATGGCGCCGATCTGAGCGATGCGGCACAAATCAGCGAAATGATCGACTACGCGCAACGCGAGTATGGCGGCGTGGATATTCTGGTCAATAATGCCGGGATCCAGTTTGTCTCCCCCGTCGAACACTTTCCGGTAGACAAATGGAACGCGATCATCGCCATCAACCTCTCCTCGGTATTTCACACCACTCGTCTGGCACTGCCGGGTATGCGCGAGCGCAACTGGGGGCGCATCATTAACATCGCTTCGGTGCATGGTCTGGTGGCCTCAAAAGACAAATCGGCTTATGTTGCCGCCAAGCACGGCGTGGTGGGATTCACCAAAACTACGGCGCTGGAAACGGCGCAAACGGGGGTGACCTGCAATGCGCTGTGTCCCGGATGGGTGCTGACGCCGCTGGTCCAGCAGCAAATTGATAAACGTATCGCCGAAGGCACAGAGCCGGACGCCGCACGTGACGCCCTTCTGGCGGAAAAACAACCTTCGCGGGAATTTGTTACACCACAGCAGTTGGGTGAACTGACACTGTTTTTGTGTTCTGAAGGCGCAGCCCAGGTGCGCGGCGCAGCGTGGAATATGGATGGCGGTTGGGTGGCGCAGTAACGTGATGATGCCCGGTTTCCCGGGCAGTTATGCGATCAGGAATTCAGCTGGTAATCCAGCGTGATTTCCGCTTTCAGCACCTGTGATACCGGGCATCCGGCTTTCGCTTTCTGGATAATCCCGTCGAAGGTGGCGGCGTCAATTCCCGGTACGTTGACGTCACTGTGCAGTGCGATTTTGGTAATCGCAAAACCGGCATCGACTTTGTCCAGAGACACATCGGCTGTGGTGTCAATGGCGTCCGGCGTAAAGCCAGCTTCACCAAGCATCAGCGAAAGCGCCATTGAGAAACAGGCCGCATGTGCAGCGCCGATCAGCTCTTCCGGGTTCGTGCCTTTTGCCCCTTCAAAACGGGTGTTGAAACCATATGGCTGCTGGTTGAGCACCCCGCTTTCCGTTGAAACGGTGCCTTTCCCGCGTTTAATGTCGCCTTCCCAGTGTGCCTGACCTTTCTTATGGATTGTCATTTTCGCTCTCCTGTTGGCTTAAAAGAGAAAGTATAGACCATGAATTACAGGTCTGACGGAATAAAGAAATAATCAAAAGGAATACCTCAGGTATAAAGACAATTTGACATAAGGTAAATTACCACTGACTCACAGAATAAATAAATCTATATATTTTGGCAAATTATAACGTTAAAAACTCAGAGTAATCCCTTTGAAATCATATGATTGAAATACATTTCATTGCTTCCAGGAGTTTTCTGAACCACAGGCGTAAAAATATTTGCCATTCTGAATACGAATTAATTTTTTGCGAGCCGTACTTATAAATACATCGACACGGAGGCAGGTTATGTTTACTTATTACTCAGCAAATACCTCAGCAGCACAGCCAGCATTAGTTCACGCCATTGAGCAGGGTCTTCGCGCAGAACTGGGAGCTGTCACTGAAGATGACATTTTAATGGAGCTGACCAAATGGGTCGAAGCGACCGATAATGACATCCTCAGTGACATCTACCAGCAAACCATTAATTATGTCGTCAGCGGGCAGCACGCCGCGCTTTAAAGATGCTATGCTGTATCACGCAACCTAAGGGGTTACATTTCTTTCGCACTTGCGAATTTGTCCTTAAAACTAGCAACAGGATTGAGGAGTTAAAATGAAATCGAACCGTCAGGCCCGTCATATTCTTGGACTGGATCATAAAATTTCTAATCAGCGCAAAGTGGTGACTGAAGGTGAAAAATCCAGCGTGGTGAACAACCCAACCGGCAGAAAACGCCACGCAGACAGCAAAAAGTAACCGCACAGCCCGACTATGACGATAAACACCATCGCAACCGCGATGGTGTTTTTGCTTACAAAAAGCCTAATTCATTCGCAATGCTTTATAATCTGTGCCCGACCCCCTGGCGGAATGGCAACATATTATAAAAGGTGCCAGGGACGGATATTCAAAAAAAGAGTGAGTGACATGGAAACCAAAAGCAAAAAAATGCGTTCCCTTTATATTCCTTACGCTGGCCCGGTACTACTGGAATTTCCCTTACTGAATAAAGGCAGCGCGTTCAGTATGGAGGAGCGCCGTAACTTCAACCTGCTGGGGTTACTGCCGGAAGTGGTCGAGTCGATTGAAGAGCAGGCGGAACGCGCCTGGATCCAGTATCAGGGATTCAAAACGGAAATCGATAAACACATCTACCTGCGTAATATCCAGGATACCAACGAAACGCTGTTCTACCGACTGGTGCATAACCATCTCGATGAGATGATGCCGGTGATCTACACCCCAACGGTGGGTGCTGCCTGTGAACGTTTCTCCGAGATTTATCGTCGTGCGCGCGGTGTGTTCATCTCCTACCAGAACCGCCACAATATGGACGACATCCTGCAAAACGTCCCTAACCACAACATCAAAGTCATCGTGGTCACCGACGGCGAACGTATACTTGGTCTTGGCGACCAGGGGATCGGCGGGATGGGCATTCCCATTGGCAAGCTTTCGTTGTACACCGCCTGTGGCGGCATCAGCCCGGCTTATACCCTGCCGGTCGTGCTGGATGTGGGAACCAATAACCCGCAACTCCTCAATGACCCGTTATACATGGGCTGGCGCAATCCGCGCATCACCGATGATGAATACTACGAATTTGTCGATGAATTCATTCAGGCCGTTAAACATCGCTGGCCAGATGTGCTGTTGCAGTTTGAAGACTTTGCGCAGAAAAACGCTATGCCGCTGCTTAACCGCTATCGCAACGAGATCTGCTCCTTCAACGACGACATTCAGGGTACCGCCGCGGTGACCGTCGGCACGCTGATCGCCGCCAGTCGGGCGGCAGGCAGTCAGCTCAGTGAGCAAAAAATTGTCTTCCTTGGCGCAGGCTCTGCCGGTTGCGGTATCGCCGAGCAGATTATTGCTCAGATCCAGCGTGAAGGATTAAGTGAAGAAGCCGCGCGCCAGAGAGTCTTCATGGTGGACCGTTTTGGCCTGTTGACCGATCAGATGCCGAATCTGCTCTCCTTCCAGACCAAACTGGTGCAAAAACGTGAAAATCTTCAGGAATGGGATAGCGATAACGACGTGCTGTCGCTGCTTGATGTGGTTCGCAATGTGAAGCCGGATATTCTGATCGGTGTTTCCGGGCAAACCGGCCTGTTCACCGAAGAGATCATCCGCGAAATGCATAAGCATTGCCCGCGTCCGATCGTAATGCCGCTGTCTAACCCCACCTCGCGTGTAGAAGCGACGCCGCAGGACATCATCACCTGGACGGAAGGTAACGCGCTGGTTGCCACCGGCAGCCCGTTTATGCCGGTGGTCTGGAAAGACAAAATCTATCCCATCGCCCAGTGTAACAACGCCTATATATTCCCGGGCATTGGGCTTGGCGTGATTGCTTCTGGTGCCTCGCGCATTACTGATGAGATGCTGATGTCCGCCAGTGAAACACTTGCCCAGCATTCGCCGCTGGTGCTCAACGGTGAAGGACTGGTGTTGCCGGAGCTGAAAGACATTCAGACCGTCTCGCGCGCCATTGCGTTTGCCGTCGGCAAAATGGCTCAACAGCAAGGTGTCGCGGTGAAAACCTCCGCTGAAGCACTATTGCAGGCTATCGAAGAGAACTTCTGGCAGGCGGAATATCGCGATTATCGTCGTACTTCTATCTGACAATTTGCCCGGTGGCGCACGCTGCCGGGCCTTCAGACTTGCGCTGTCTCATTACTTGCGCTTACACTTTCGCCATCGATTAACATTCAGATAAATAAAAGGAGGATACTTATGCTGTACTGTGAACGATTCATCGCTTCACATGCTTTTGGCGATCGCCAGTGCTCAAGCGTTATCGGTATCGTGCTGCGATAACTTCTGCTTGAGCGAAGCTAACTTCTGAATTCCCCTTCTCTCGGGCTTACCGGGTTATCGTCAGCGAAGTTTGACGAGGCGTTTTGACGCCTGTAACTCTTGAGTAAGCAACAATGAGCACATTACTAACTGCACAATCCCTTCACGTTGATACAGCGTTCGGCACGCTTTTCGACGATCTCACGTTTACCCTGAAAAAAGGCGATCGCATTGGGCTTATCGGCTACAACGGCTGTGGTAAAAGCACACTGCTGAAAGTTCTCGACGGTTCGATCACTCCAACAGGCGGAACCCTGGCGCTGGCAAACCACTGTCATCTTGCCCGCGTTGAGCAGCATTTGCCTGACGAAATCTTGCCGCTGACGTTACAGGAAGCTGTTCTGGCACAACTTCCTGACCATGAACGCGCTGGCCAGCTCTGGCAGGTTGAGGCGTTGCTCGCGCAGATGGGCTTTAGCGGCCAGGATCTGCAATTAACGGCGCAAACCCTCAGTGGCGGTCAGCATACGCGTCTGCTACTGGCTCGTGCGCTCATGCGCCAGCCTGATCTGCTGCTGCTTGACGAACCGGGGAACCATCTGGATTTACCCACCTTACTGTGGCTGGAACAATTTTTACAGAACTGGTCCGGCAGTTTTGTGGTGGTGTCTCACGATCCGCAACTGCTTGATGCGATCACGAATGGCACATGGATCCTGCGCGATCGGACCCTACACGCCTTCGCGTTGCCCTGTAGCGCTGCCCGACAGGCGCTGGTTGAGCGCGATGCCAGCGACGCGCTGCGCCATAAAGCGGAGCAAAAGGAGATCGATCGCGTCACCGCCAGCGCAAAACGGCTTGCCACCTGGGGACGGGTCTACGATAACGAGGATCTGTCGCGCAAAGCGAAGCAAATGGAAAGGCACGTGCTACGTCTGAAGGCGGTGCAAACGGATCTGACCGCAGGAAGTCAGTGGTCACTAACATTGAACGGTGACGCGCTACGGGCAGATCGTCTGCTGGAACTTTCTCACCTCTCGGTCGCGCCTGCGCCAGAGGCGCCCACGCTGTTTACTGTTGCGGGGATTCGCCTGAAGAGCGGCGACCGGGTGGCGATCGTCGGGCGCAACGGTTGCGGAAAATCTTCGCTGTTAAAGCTTATCTGGCAGCATTATCAGGCGCAGATGGCGTCTGATTCACTGGTTCTGCATCCCCGCGTGTCGCTGGGTTACTACGACCAGACGTTGCATCAGCTACCCGATGACGCGTCGTTGTTTGACGCCCTGGAACCGTTCGCCCCGCAGCCTGATATCCGCAAAATGGCGCTGATTAGCGCGGGATTCCCGTGGATACGCCATGCGCAATCGGTCAGCACGTTAAGCGGCGGCGAGCGTTCACGCCTGCTGTTTGTCGGACTGTCGCTGGCGCGCTATAGCCTTCTGATGCTGGATGAACCGACTAATCATCTGGATATGGAAGGCAAAGAAGCGCTGGCGCAGACCTTGCAAACTTTTGAAGGCGGCGTGCTGCTGGTCAGTCACGATCGGCAACTCATCAGCCAGAGCTGTAATCGGTTCTGGTTTGTTGACAACGGCGAACTGAGCGAATGGCACGATCCGGACGCCGTCTATGCCCGTATCCGGCAAGTCACGGAGGAACATTCACCAGCCATGGTGAAAGATGGCGAGCCCTCTGACGTGGAACGCCATGACGATGACGCTCTGCTGGAAAAACTACTCATGCTCGAGCAGCGTCTGGCTGAAGATCTGGCACGTAAACCCCGACACCAGAAGCCACAGTTGCAGGCTCAATGGCGTAAAGAGATAGACGACATCACCGCGCGTCTTTAATGTTCAATGCCCGGTAACGCGATGTTTACCGGGCAATTTGCGTAGCGCTTTCCAGTATTGAGCCCCTCTTCTTTTCTCTTTGTTCATTTCGCCAGACACTCGCACAAATGCAGGCGAAATTTGTTGCGTCTGACGGAACATAATGCTACTGTTCCTCCTGAAGGAACGAGGTGAAAAGGATGATCATGAATTTCAGGCACAAAGGATTACGCGACCTGTTTCTTCACGGTAAAACGTCAGGTGTGCTGGCAAAGCACGTCAAACGTTTGCGACACCGCCTCGCCGTGATTGACGCCGCAGGCTGCGTGAACGATATCAACATGCCCGGTTACCGACTGCATCCTCTGAGCGGCGATCGCGACGGCGTGTGGGCAATATCGGTTTCAGGCAACTGGCGTCTGACGTTCGAATTCGTCAATGGCGATGCGTACATTCTGGATTACGAGGATTATCACTGATGAAAATGGCGAATCATCCCCGCCCCGGGGATATTATTCAGGAAGCGCTGGACGAACTGAACGTCAGTTTACGTGAATTTGCCAGAGCAATGGAGATTGCGCCCTCAACCGCAAGCCGTCTTTTGACGGGTAAAGCCGCTCTCACGCCCGAGATGGCGATTAAGCTCTCGGTGGTGATCGGCAGCTCACCGGAGATGTGGCTAAATCTGCAAAATACCTGGAGTCTGGCACAAGCGCAAAAAAGCGTGGACATTTCCCGCCTGCGCCGTCTGGCGGTGCAGTAATCGCGTTGACAGCCGGACTGGCAAACGCCGTCCGGCAGATTCGCTTATCGCTGCGGATTTTTCGCTTTCCAGGCATCCCATGCCTGTTTGATTTCCTGCTTTGCGGTCGCCGCGTCGTTAAAGCCGTTCAGCTCCACTTTCTTGCGCCCTTCCGGTAATTCTTTGTAGACGCGGAAGAACGACTCCAGGCGCTGAACTTCAATTTTCGGCAGGTCGGCCAGTTCCTTGATGTCGTCATAGGTAGGATCAATTTTGCTGGCAGGAACCGCCACAATTTTGTCATCCTTCTCGCCGCCATCAATCATCTTCAGCACGCCAATCGCGCGAAGCTTAATCAGCGTACCCGGTGCCAGCGGCGCGCGGGTGTAGAAAATAACATCCAGCGGATCGCCGTCTCCCGCCAGTGACTGGGTCAGCGAGCCGTAGTTTGCCGGATAGGCTACCGGCATGGACTGAAAGCGGTCCGCAACGATAAACCCGGTTTTAGCGTCGGTTTCGTATTTAATGATCCCGCCAGCCGGAATTTCCGTCACGGCATAAAATTCTTCCGGATTGTTCTCCGGCTGTGGGAACTCAAGGACGTTCTGCGCCTGAACGGACGCGGAAAGAAGTACGCCTGCAGCGAGCAATTTTTTGACCAGATGCATTGTCGGTTAACTCTTCGGTTATTTGTGAAGACAACACGTTACGGTTAGCCAATGACAGAATCATGACGTTTTTATGGCAAAAAAAAGGCGCTACCGGAGTAGCGCCTGTTGCTGTGAAAAAGAGAACTAGTTTATTCCTTCTTCACTCTCTTTCTTCGCTTCGGCCTTCTCGATGTCACGATACCAGCGAGGATGGTGTTTCTTCGCCCAGCGACGACTCACCTTCCCTTCAATCATCCCTTTAATCGATCCTTTCACCCAGAATGCCATGTACATATGGATGAGAATGGCGTGAATCAGGATGATCCCCGCCGCCGCGTGGATCAACAGGCTGTAACGCACCACCTGCATCGGGAAATACTGCGCAAAGTATGGACGCCAGATAATCACGCCGGTCACCAGCAGTACAAAAATCATGCTCATGATCGACCAGAACATCATCTTTTGTCCGGCATTATATTTGCCCACATCCGCCACTTTGTGTTCGTTGCCTTTCAGCACTTCAACAATATTCTTCAGCCACGGAAGGTCTTTCTTATCCGGGATATTGTGATGGACGAAACGAACAAACATGAACATCAGCGCGACGAAGATCGCAACGCCAAAGAACGGGTGCAAAATACGCCCCATCTGCGGCGTTCCGAAGGTTTGCGTCAGCCATTGCAGCGTCGGGAAGAAAAATGAAATCCCCGACAGCGCAACCAGGAAGAAGCAAATCACCACCGTCCAGTGACAGGCGCGATCGATGAACTTCGTGCGCACAATCATTTTCGACTTACTCATGATGATCCTCCTCGTCATCGTCCACTTCTTTGTTCGGGCCGATACCGATGTAGTGGTAAATCAGCCCGGCAAAGGTGGCGATAAATCCGGCAGCGGCTAATGGTTTCAGCGCCCCTTTCCACAGATTGATAGAGGTGTCGACTTTCGGCTCGTTCGGCAAACCATGATACAGTTCCGGCTGATCCGCGTGATGCAGAACGTACATCACGTGCGTACCGCCAACACCCTGCGGGTTGTAGACGCCAGCATGCTCATAGCCGCGCGCTTTCAGTTTCTTCACGCGCTGCTCGCCCATTTCCAGCATCTCTTGCTTAGTGCCGAAATGAATCGCCCCGGTCGGACAGGTTTTGACACAGGCCGGCTCCTGACCCACGCTGACGCGATCGACGCAGAGTGTACATTTATAGACGCGGTTATCCTCTTTATTGAGGCGCGGAATATTAAACGGACACCCGGCGATGCAGTAGCCGCAGCCAATGCAGTGCTCGGACTGAAAATCAACAATCCCGTTAGCATACTGGATGATTGCACCCGCAGACGGGCAGGCCTTCAGGCAGCCCGGATCTTCACAGTGCATGCAGCCGTCTTTACGAATCAGCCATTCCAGTTTGCCGTTCTGCTCGGTTTCGCTAAAACGCATCACCGTCCAGGACTTGGCGCTGAGATCGGCGGGGTTGTCGTACACCCCAACACAATGCCCTACCTCGTCACGAATGTCGTTCCACTCGGAGCAGGCCACCTGGCAGGCTTTACAGCCCACGCAGGAGGTGACGTCAATGAGCTTGGCGACCTCGGCTTTATAATCACGCACCTGCGGTGGCGGCGTGATCGTGTTTGTTGCGGACCTTTTGATGATGTCCTGCGTTTCCAAAGACATATGCTCGCCCCCTTACGCCTTCTCGATGTTAACTAAAAACGCTTTGTACTCCGGCGTTTGCGAGTTTGAGTCACCGACGTTTGGCGTCAGGGTGTTGGCGATATAGCCTTTACGCGCCACCCCTTCAAAGCCCCAATGCAACGGGATCCCGACGGTTTCAACCTGCTGACCGTTGACATGCAGCGTACGCAGACGACGCGTAACGACCGCAACCGCACGAATAAATCCGCGCTTGCTGCTTACCTTCACGTAGTCACCGTTGCCAATGCCTTTGGCAGCGGCCAGCGTTTCGCTGATCTCCACAAACTGTTCCGGCTGTGCGATAGCATTCAACAGCGCATGCTTGGTCCAGGTGTGGAAGTGCTCGGTCAGACGATAGGTCGTGCCGACATACGGGAACGCGTCTTTTTTGCCTAAACGCAGCTCGTCATCTTCATAGATACGCACCACCGGGCTGGAGACTACGTTCGGATGCAACGGGTTAGTACCCAGCGGCGTTTCCATGGGTTCGTAGTGTTCCGGGAACGGACCTTCCGCCAGCTTATCAAGGGCAAACAGACGCCCCATCCCTTCCGGCTGCATGATAAATGGACCGGTTGCGCTGCCCGGCGGTGCGGTGTTGAAGTCCGGGATATCGTTACCCGTCCATTTCGCCCCGTTCCACTGGATCAGCATCCGTTTCGGATCCCACGGTTTACCGTTGATATCCGCAGAAGCGCGGTTGTACAGCACACGGCGGTTGAGCGGCCACGCCCATGCCCAGCCCAGCGTATTGCCCAGCCCGGACGGATCGGCATTATCGCGGTTGGCCATCTGGTTGCCCTGCTCTGTCCAGCTACCGGTATAGATCCAACAGGAAGACGACGTCGTGCCGTCATCACGCAACTGCGCGAAGCTACTCAGCAACTGACCTTTCTTTGCAATCAGCACACCGTTGGCATCATAGAGATCGGCCAGCGCATAGCCGTTATTCTCTTTCGCCACCTCTTCTGACTCTGGATGATCGGGCTGTTTGTAGTCCCAACGCATTTTCAGCAGCGGTTCCACACCTTTTCCGCCCTCTGTGCGATACATCTCACGCAGACGGTGGAACAACCCGGCCAGAATTTCGCCGTCGTTACGTGCTTCACCCGGCGCATCCTGCCCTTTCCAGTGCCACTGCAGCCAGCGTCCGGAGTTGGCGATAGAGCCATCTTCTTCTGCAAAGCAAGTGGACGGCAGACGGAATACTTCGGTCTGAATTGACGCAGGATCGACATCGTTAGACTCACCGTGGTTCTGCCAGAAGGTTGAGGTCTCTGTCACCAGCGGATCGATAACCACCATGTACTTCAGTTTGCTCAGGCTACGAACCACTTTGTTTTTGTCCGGGAAGGACGCAACCGGGTTGAAGCCCTGACAGATGTAGCCGGTGACTTTTCCGTTATCCATCATGTTGAAGTATTTGATGACGTCGTAGGCCTGATCCCATTTCGGCAACCAGTCAAAGCCCCAGTCATTCTCTTTCTGCGCGTTTTCACCGTAGAACGATTTCATCAGGCTGACGGCAAACTTCGGATAGTTGCTCCAGTAGTTAACCTGGTCCGCCCGCGTGGCTTTTGGCGTGTTGGCGTTCAGCCATGTCTGCCAGTCGCTCTGTTTTTCAGACGGCAGCGTCAGATAACCCGGCAGACTGGTGGAGAGCAGACCTAAATCGGTTAACCCCTGAATGTTTGAGTGACCGCGCAAGGCGTTAACACCGCCGCCTGCCATCCCCATGTTACCGAGCAGCAACTGGATCATCGCCATCGTGCGGATGTTTTGCGCCCCCACGGTGTGCTGTGTCCAGCCCAATGCATAGAGGAACGTAGTGGTGCGATCCGCCGCACTGGTCGACGCCAGCACTTCACACACTTTCAGGAAGTCAGCTTTCGGTGTACCGCAGATGTTCTCTACGACATCCGGCGTATAGCGTGAAACGTGCTGTTTCAGCAGATTCCAGACGCAGCGCGGATGTGACAGGGTTTCGTCGCGTTTAGCGTAGCCGTTTTCATCGAACTGATAGTTCCAGGACGACTTATCGTACTGACGTTTATCCGCGTCATAACCACTGAATAAGCCGTCGTCAAAGGCAAAATCATCCCGGACCAGCAGGCTGGCGTTGGTGTAATGTCTGACGTATTCAGCGTTGACTTTATTATTTTCAATCAGGTACAGCAAAACGCCGGACAGGAACGTAATGTCCGTGCCGGAACGAATCGGCGCATAAATATCTGCAACCGAGGCAGTACGGGTAAATCGGGGATCGACAACAATCAACGTCGCGTCGTTGTTGTTCTTCGCTTCCATCGCCCAGCGGAATCCTACTGGATGGGCTTCAGCGGCATTACCGCCCATTACCATCACGACGTTGGCGTTTTTGATATCAACCCAGTGGTTGGTCATCGCACCGCGACCAAATGTTGGAGCAAGACTTGCTACCGTTGGTCCGTGTCAGACGCGCGCCTGGTTGTCTACCGCCAGCATGCCGAGTGAGCGCACAAATTTCTGTGTCAGCATGCCGGTTTCATTACTGGCTGCGGAGGCGCAAAGCATCCCCGTGGAAAGCCAGCGGTTAACCGTTACGCCCTGTTCGTTTTTCTCGATAAAGTTGGCGTCACGGTCGGCTTTCATCAGCTTCGCAATGCGGGAGAAGGCGTCATCCCAGCTAATGCGCTGCCATTTATCGGAACCCGGCGCGCGGTATTCGGGGTAACGCAGGCGGTTTTCGCTATGAACGTAGTCCAGCAAACCGGCGCCTTTCGGACACAATGCCCCACGGCTGACCGGATGATCCGGATCCCCTTCGATATGATAAATCGCTTCTTTGGCGTTTTTTGCTCCATCACCCAGGCTATACATTAATAGCCCGCAACCTACGGAACAGTATGTGCAGGTGTTGCGGATCTCTTTCGCGCGTAACAACTTATAATTTCGCGATTGAGCCAGTGCCATTTTGGGCGTAAATCCCAGTGCGGCTACTGTTGTTCCCGCCATACCGCCCGCGCAGATTTTAAAAAACTTTCTGCGGCTGACGTTCATTGCTTTCCTCTTTTTCCAGAGTTGTAACATCTTTGCTGAGTTGTAACATCGGCGAGGAAACTAACAGCAATACCCATATTTTTTTTGAGTCAAATCAATAACGAAACGGTTCCGCTACTAAATAGCCCCAATTGTCGGTTTTATATACCACTAAGGGAGTAACTCCCTCTCTGTATTCGCCTGGCGTCTGTCGCTATAAAAGTGCTATATATTTCAACTTCTTTTTGAGCGCGATGGGAAACAGCAAACAGAATGACGAAACAAAAGGCAACGCTGACCGGACTGATTGCGATTGTGCTGTGGAGCACGATGGTCGGTCTGATCCGTGGCGTGAGTGAAGGTCTTGGACCGGTAGGCGGCGCAGCCGCAATTTATTCATTAAGTGGCCTGCTGCTGATATTTACCGTTGGCTTTCCTGATATTCGTCGGTTCCCGTTGAAGTATTTAATCGCCGGTAGTGTGCTTTTTGTCAGTTATGAAATTTGTCTGGCCTTATCGTTGGGTTACGCCGCGACGCGTCACCAGGCGATTGAAGTCGGCATGGTCAATTATTTATGGCCTAGCCTGACCATTTTATTTGCCATTCTGTTTAACGGACAAAAGACCAACTGGATTATCGTCCCGGGTTTACTCCTCGCATTAACCGGCGTCTGTTGGGTTTTAGGCGGTGAGAATGGACTTAACCCTGGCGAAATAATCAACAATATTACGACCAGCCCACTCAGTTATTTTCTCGCTTTTCTCGGCGCATTTATCTGGGCGACTTACTGCACCGTCACGAATAAATATGCTCGCGGATTTAACGGCATCACAATTTTTGTTCTGCTGACGGCACTCAGCCTGTGGCTTTACTATTTTCTGAGCCCACAACCGGAAATGCAATTCAGCACCCCGGTAGTCATCAAGCTTTTTTCCGCGGCCCTGACGCTGGGTTTTGCCTACGCCGCGTGGAATGTGGGGATTTTACACGGCAACGTCACTGTGATGGCTGTGGGTTCCTATTTCACGCCGGTCCTCTCCTCCGCGCTGGCGGCTGTACTGCTCAGCGCACCGCTGTCGTTCTCTTTCTGGCAGGGGGCCATCATGGTTTGCATTGGCTCTCTGCTTTGCTGGTGGGCCACACGACGTGCTTAATTCTCCCCGGGTCGGCCCGTTTTTCTGACCCGGATGTCGCCTGCACGTGACAAATATTCACCCGCCTGTTCTTAAGATATTCCCCTGTCATTCGAAAATTCTTATTTGTTTTTTTCTGTCAGTTCAACCATACCTTATCAGGCAGCGTAATCAGGTTTATTTACCTCGTCCCAACAAGTGTATTTAATTTTTAAATTTATGTTAAATTAATGATAATTACACGCTAAAAAAATACTTTTCTACATCCATTTATAATTATTATTGTGTATATAGTATACATTGACAACTAACTCAATAATAACCAATTTCCCATATATAGTCCCACGTGAAAATATTGCATAGAAAGTTATTTATAAGAATAGTCGCGCCTCAGATTTGCCTTAGGGAGATCTGGATCACACAAATAGAAATAATCTGCAATTACATGAAACTTATTATTGAATTAGTACTGCTGCGTAATTTAAAAATAGCTTGCCATTGATTAAATGATTCGATCGACAATGGTTCAGGAATCACACCAAGAAAATTATAAGGATTGTTAACAATGAAACTTAAATTAGTTGCAGTGGCAGTGACTAGCCTGTTGGCAGCAGGCGTCGTGAATGCGGCGGAAGTGTATAACAAAGACGGCAACAAACTGGATCTGTACGGTAAAGTTACCGCTCTGCACTACTTCTCCGACAATGACGGCGATGATGGCGACAAAACTTATGCTCGTCTGGGTTTCAAAGGCGAAACGCAGATTAACGATCAGCTGACCGGTTTCGGCCAGTGGGAATATGAATTCAAAGGTAACAACACCGAAGCGAACGGTACCAAAGGCAACAAAACTCGTCTGGCATTTGCTGGTCTGAAATTTGCTGAATTCGGTTCTTTCGATTATGGCCGTAACTACGGCGTTGCTTATGATGTTGGCGCATGGACCGACGTTCTGCCTGAGTTCGGTGGTGATACCTGGACCCAGACTGATAACTTTATGACCGCCCGTACCACTGGCGTTGCGACCTATCGTAACACCGACTTCTTCGGTCTGGTTGAAGGCTGGAACTTCGCGCTGCAGTATCAGGGTAAAAATGAAGACTCCCGTAATCCGCACCAGGCGAACGGTGACGGCTTCGGTCTGTCAACCAGCTATGAGTATGAAGGCTTCGCAGCAAGCGCCGCTTATGCGAAATCTGACCGTACTGACAGCCAGGTTGCTTATGGTAACAACAGCCTGAATGCTTCCGGTGACAATGCTGAAGTTTGGGCTGCTGGCCTGAAATATGATGCGAACAACATCTACCTGGCAACCACCTACTCCGAAACTCGCAACATGACGCCGTTCGGTGATGATCATATCGCGAACAAAACTCAGAACTTTGAAGTTGTTGCTCAATACCAGTTCGACTTCGGTCTGCGTCCGTCTCTGGCTTACCTGAAATCCAAAGCGAAAGACCTGGGTGCATGGGGCGATCAGGATGTGGTTGAATATGTTGATGTTGGCGCAACCTACTACTTCAACAAAAACATGTCTACCTATGTTGATTACAAAATCAACCTGATCGACGAAAGCAACTTTACTCGTGCTGCTGGTGTAGGCACTGACGATATCGTTGCCGTTGGTCTGACCTATCAGTTCTAATTTTTTAGAATTGCGCTGTACCAAAAGCCAGCCCTTGATGGGCTGGTTTTTTTTCCCCCGACGTGGAACCGGTCATAAGGAGAATGCCGTGCAAATCTATACAGGACGTTGTCTCTGCGGACAAAGCCATTTCACCGTCGATGTCGAATCCCTCGACGTCTATGCATGTCATTGTACGATATGCCAGAAATGGTCTGGCGGTATCGCGATGTATCTGGAAGCCTGTGGGCAGCCGATGATGGACACCGATGCCCCCGAACCTGCTCATTTTGCATCGTCCGTGCGCGGCGAACGGTATTTTTGCTCCGGTTGTGGATGCCCGTTGTGGATCAAATTAACCGACACTGAGCGCTACTTCATTCCCTGGACGTTACTCGAATTTAACGAAGTCGATCGCCGTCGTCTGATCCTTGCCGCTGAGATCTATACCGAAACACAACCTGCTTTCTGGCGACTCACCGGTCAGTATGCCCGTCTGAGCGGTAAGGAAGTGGAAGAACTGGATAACCGCTGCCAGCTCACCCACTGAGTGACTTGCGTGCGGCCTTCGCAAGACTGAACCACATTCCCACCGCCAGCAGAATCAACAGACTACCGGCACTGCTGAGTGCCACGCTATGCGACCAGGTAAACGCCTGCTTAGCGGCCAGCAGAACAGGCTCTGCGAGTGCCGACGGAAGCGTCTGCGCCAGTTGTACCGCTTCCCCCATTGAGGACGACGCGCGCGCTATTTCACCGGCGTTCAGTCCCTCAGGCAGCGCAATCGACGCAGAAAAGCTGCGGCTGAGCAACAGACCAAAGATGGCAATTCCCAGTCCCGCCCCCAGCTCGTAGGCCATCGTTTCGATTGCTCCGGCCGCTGCGGCTTTCTCGGCAGGCGCCGCCGCCATGATCGCGGCCGTTGAAGCCAGCAATGCGCTGGCAGCACTGAATCCCAGCAGCGCCATTAATAGCCAGGCCTGGATTTGCTGGCTACTGAAATCCGTGGCCGCCAGACCATAGAAACTCAGCGCGCTTAGCGCCATTCCGCCGGTTGCCACCTTCCGTAACCCCAGTCGTGAAACCAGCATCCCGGCAATCGGGCCGCTGAATCCGCTGGCAAGCATCACCGGCAACATAAACAATCCCGCCTGATACGGCGTTAAGCCATGAACAAACTGCAGTTCCTGCGCCATTAACAGCTCAAAGCCAACCAGCGTAATCATCGCCGTCATCGCCATCACCACACCACTTAAAATAATGCGGTGGGTAAAAAGGCGCATATCAATCATGGGGCGCTTCGCCGCCAGTTGAATGCGGACAAACTGCGCCAGTAACAGTGCGCCGCTGACAAGCGCCAGCACAATAACGCCGGTGGCAATGTGCCCTTTCAACGCCGTTTTCGCGCTGTAAACCAGCAGCAGAATCGCGACAATCAACATGATAGCGTGCCCCAGATTCAATGATTGATCGCGCCGCCCGTGCTGCTGTGGGACATAGCGCGCGGTAAGCGCCACCACCACAACAACAATGGGCACATTAATCAAAAACACCGAGCCCCAGTAAAAATGCTCCAGCAGCATACCGCCGACCAGCGGACCAAACGCCGCGCCACCGGATCCCACCGCGGCCCAGACGCCCAGCGCCATGTTGCGATGACGCGCTTCACAAAAGGTTGCGCGGATCCCGGCAAGCGTTGCCGGTACGATCATCGCCGCGCCAATCGCCAGAATGGCACGGGTGGCGATAAGCCAGCTGGCGGTGTGGGCAAAGGCAGCAGCCAGTGATGCGAGGCCGAATAACGCCCCGCCGAGCAGCAGCAGGCGTTTAAAGCCGATACGGTCGCCAAGCGCACCCATCGGCAGGACCATCCCTGCCATCACCAGCGAATAAATATCAATGATCCACAACAGTTCATTGCCACTGGCACCCAGCGTCATGCTCAGCGTGGGTGCGGCAACGTGCAGCACCGTTGCATCAATCGCAACAGGAATGTAGACCAGCACAATAATCACTAACGTTAACCACTGACGAAACATAAAACTCCCTGTGTATCCAAACTGGACACGCGTCCAGCTTTACCGATCCTACGGAAAATTGAACGTATGTCCAACTTTTTGTTCAGCTACGTGATTATCGAAAAACGCGGGTTATTGAATTTGTGAATGATTTTGGCGACGGTGAGCGATGGCAATACAGCGGAATAAAACAGCAAGCCGACCTCCAGTGTCGGCTTACGGGCAGAACAACATCAGCCGAGATCGCCCCCGGCAACCGGCAAGGTGACGCCGGTAATATAGCTGGCGTCATCGCTGGCGAGGAACAGAATGGCATTCGCCTGCTCCGCCAGCGTGCCGTAACGGTGCATCAGACTGCTGTTGACAGTCTGATCAATCACCTGCTGATACCACGCCTGCTCCTCGGCAGAGGGCGTTTCTTCATTGCGTGGGACGAGACGCGCCGGGGCATCAGTCCCGCCGGGGGCCACTGCATTGATACGAATGCCGCTGCCGCTGTATTCCATCGCAATCGACCGTGTTAACGCGTTGACGCCGCCCTTCGCTGCCGAGTACGGCACGCGATTCACCCCGCCGGTGGCAACGGAAGAGATATTCACAATGCTGCCGTGCCCCTGTTTAAGCATCCACGGGAGCGCCGCACGGCAGCCCCACAGCGTCGGAAACAGCGACCGGCGGATCTCCTTTTCTATCTGATCCGGCTGATATTCAGCAAAGGGTCGGGCCCAGATTGTGCCACCGACGTTATTCACCAGCACGTCCAGTTGAGCAAAATGCGCAACGCCTGCGGCAAAGACCTGCTCGGTGCTTTCCCATTGCTCAAGATCGGCTTCCAGCGCCAGCACCTGACATCCACCGGACGCCAGCGTTGCTGCCAGTTCATGAACGTGACGTGAACGATCGATAAGCAGTAATCGTGCGCCCTCTTGTGCCGCCTGAATGGCGGTCTGGCGACCAATCCCCTGCGCTGCGCCGGTAATGGCCATCACCTTATGGTTAAATCGCATAGAGGCTCCTTATGCTGCCGCGCTCTGGCTGGCAATAAATTTTTCATACCAGAAACCGGCAGGCGTAATGCCCCGTTCGCGTAATGCCGCGGTGATGGCGTTGACCATCGGCGGCGGACCACAAAGATAGATATCCACATCCCCCTGATTGAGCATCGCCTCACTGAGATGATCGGTGACAAATCCGCGCTGCGGGCAACCACTTTGCGCATCGGCGACAACCGGTAACCAGCGGAAGTCAACCAGTTTCTGCTGAAAGGCATCCAGCGCATCGGTTTTGACCAGGTCGACGTCATAGGTCACGCCATACAACAGCGTAATTTGTCGCTGGCTCCCCTGTGCAGCGAGCGTTTCCAGCATGGAGAGCATCGGGGCCAGTCCGGTACCACCGGCAAGCATCAACACCGGACGCTCGCCGCGGCGCAGATAGAAACTGCCCATCGGGCCGCTGAGCGTAACGGTATCACCCGATTGTCCGCACTGGGTCAGCCACTGGCTCATCAGCCCACCGGGTACATTACGGATCAGAAAGCGCCCTTCGTCACTGCCCGGCAGCGAACTGAATGAGTAGGCTCGCTGCTGCTGCGTCCCCGGAACCTGAATGTTAATGTACTGCCCGGACAGAAAATGAAGCGCGGTATCCGGGCGCACGACCAGCTCTATCGCTGTCTCAGAGAGCGCATTGATCGCCAGTACTTCTGCATGGGTGCTCGTGATGCTGGTTTTACACTGTGCCGCAGCGACCGGCACGTCAATTACGCAGTCGCTGGAGGGGATCATCTGGCAGGTCAGCACCTGTCGTGCGGTGGCTTCATCCTCGCTCAGCGCCTCTTCCAGAAAGTCCTCTCCCAGCGCGTAATCACCGCTGACGCAGTGGCATTTACAGGTGCCGCAGACGCCGTCGGAGCAATCCATCGGCAGGTTCACCTTCTGCCGGTAAGCGGCATCCAGCACCTTTTCACCGGCGTGACATTGAATAAAGCGGGTGATGCCGTCCTCAAAGTTGAGGGCAATCGTAAAACTCATAAGCACCTCTTAAATATGGTAAACGTCAATCACCTGACGGATATAGTCGTTATTGAGTCGCACTGTCTTCCGCGTGATGTGTGGCTGGCCGTCCTGTTCAACCAGCGTACAGTGCGTAGTGCCGAAGTAGGCATCGGTGTGCTGATAGCGGTGGCTGTAGGTGACCCAGTTGTAGCGCACCTCGATGCCACCTTCTTTCTCGCCCAGTAGTTCAATGTTGCTGATCATATGCGTGGTACGCGGCTCCGGCGTGCTGGCGCCCGAACGTTCGGTTTTGATGCGGTATACCCGGTCTTCCAGTCCGTCCCGGTTGGGGTAATAGATAAGCGAAATCTCCCGCTGTGGGTCGCGGGTGGTTTTATCATCATCGCCCCAGGCGGGCATCCAGAAGACCACTTTTGGGCTATAGCAATTGAGCCACGCATCCCACTGACGATCGTCCAGCAACCGCGCTTCGTAATAGAGAAACTGACGAACCTGTTCAAGCGTTAACATCCCCCCACCTCCACGCGTTGCGTAATCGACTGTTCATATTGCTGACGTTCTTTTTCCACCGCCGCAAGCATCACGTTTTGCCAGTGATGATGATGAGCGATGTAGAGCGCCTCATCTTCGGATTTCACGCCGCTCAACAGCGGTTTGAATCCTGCATGTTGCGCATGTTCATCAGGCCCATCCACCCAGTGCAGCGCGCCGCGACTGAGATCGCTCCACGCCAGATTTTCTCCCAGATAGCCGCGCTGGCAGGCACTGAACTCTTCCAGATCGTCGGGGGTTCCCATCCCGCTGACGTTAAAGAAATCTTCATACTGGCGAATGCGTAGCGCACGGGCCTGGTCAGATTCACCTTTAGGCGCAAAACACCAGATCGTCACTTCGGTTTTATCGACCGCGATGGGGCGAATCACGCGGATCTGTGTGGAAAACTGATCCATCAGGTACACATTGGGATAGAGACACAAATTCCGTGTCTCATTGACCATCTGGTCGGCGCGATTTTCACCAAATTCCGCCTTTAACCGCTCATGATGATCGTAAACCGGGCGGACTTCAGGGTTCATCGCCCGCGTCCACAGCAGCATATGACCGTGTTCAAACCCGTAGCCGCCGCCGAGGCTCTTAGACCAGCCGTTGGCATCCACCGCCCGCGTTCCTTCCGCCTCGTAATTACGGCGCGACATGGTGGAGGCGTAGTTCCAGTGCACCACGCTGACGTGATAGCCGTCGGCTCCGTTTTCCGCACCCAGTTTCCAGTTGCCTTCATAGACATAGCTGGACGAACCTTTCAGCACTTCCAGCCCCTCGGGAGCCTGATCGACCATCAGATCGATAATTTTGCAGGTCTCGCCGAGGTAGGTTTCCAGTGCCAGCACATCTTCATTCAGGCTACCGAACAGAAATCCACGATACGAAGCAAAGCGCGGCAGCGATTTCAGATCGTGTGACCCGTTATGTTTGAACGTCTCCGGGTAACCGCCGGTACTTTCATCTTTCGCCTTCAGCAATTTGCCGTTATTGCTGAAGGTCCAGCCGTGAAACGGACAGGTAAAGGAGTTTTTATTTCCGGTTTTACGTCGACATAACATCGCGCCGCGATGCGCACAGCTATTAATTAACGCATGCAGCTCATTCTTTTTATCGCGGGTAATAATGACCGGTTGACGTCCCAGGGTCAGAGTAAAATAATCACCAGGCTCCGGGATCTGGCTTTCATGCGCCAGGAATACCCAGTTCCCTTCGAATATATGTTTCAGTTCCAGATTAAATAACTGCTCATCGGTAAATATTGAACGATGGCAACGATAAATATGATTATCACGATCCACAATCAGGGCCTGCGTGATTTTATCTTTTAATGCCGAGAGCGTTTTTTGCATGAGTGTATCCCTCCTGCGTAATTCAGGATATATATACCCGTCAAATCAAGTTGCAGTTACGTTGGCTGCGATCAAATTATTTAGGGTATCAAACGGTACGGGTCAGACAGACGTTGCGAATTATTCCTGAGCGCGCAGTCGGGTAATCCGCTGCTCTTCCTCTGCGTTCTGCGCTGTGCACAGCGTAAAGTCGAAACAAACTTCAGTATGTTCACCGGCAAGGTCGCGTTGCTGAATCAACGCAGGATCGCTTACCTTCACCGGGTCGGCAATCAGACCATCACGGGTAGCGAAAGCGAAATCATCCCACAGATACTGGTCACCGTTCAGGTTGATCTGGCTGGTCAGGTGCTTAAAGCCCGGCGCAGAGACAAAGAAGTGAATATGCGCCGGGCGGTTGCCGTGGCGGCCGAGTTGATCGAGTAATTTCTGCGTCGGGCCGTCCGGCGGGCAACCGTAACCTGAAGGCAGAATACTGCGTACGCTGTAGCGCCCTTCGGCGTCGGTACGAATGCGACGGCGCAGGTTGTAGTCGCTCTGGCTCTGATCGAAGAAAGAGTAATTGCCCAGCGTGTTAGCATGCCAGATATCGACGATCGCCCCGGCCACCGGTTGCCCGTGAACGTCACGGACCTGGCCGTGCAGCCACATGACTTCGCCCGCATCTTTACCGTCGTCCATGCGGGCATAGCCATCAGCCAGCGGTGCGTTGGCGACATACAGCGGGCCTTCGATGGTGCGCGGCGTGCCCGTTTCTGCTGACAGACGAGATTCGATCGCCTCCTGGCGCAAATCGAGAAAATGCTCAAGACCCAGACCGGCAGCAAGCAGTGCCGCTTCCTGACGTCCGCCCAGCTCATGCAGATAATTCACCGCATGCCAGAATTCTTCCTGCGTAACATTATAATCATCAATAAGCGTACAAATATCGCCGAGCAGGCGGTGAATAATCGATTTAAAACGTTCATTCCCTTCCGGACCATTTAATCCGGCGCCTTCACGTAATAATTTCTGTACGACATCTTGTTGGATAAAAGAATGGCTCATAATGCGTCTCGCTTATTATTGTCTGTAGGGTTGTGCCGGATAATTCCGGCATGCGGCACTGATATTATCGGTCGTTACTCTGAATAGACGATGGATGGCGGCACAGCGCTTCGACGCGAATATCCATGAAGGGATATAACGGTAGCGCCATTAATATCCGGTGTAATTCTTCGGCATCATCGACATCAAAGATACTGACATTGGCGTACTGACCAGCAACGCGCCAGATATGTCGCCATTTGCCGTCTCGTTGTAACTGTTGGGAATACGCTTTTTCCCGCGATTTAATCTCTTCAATTTCATTTGCCGGCATTCCGTAAGGAATATTCACGGTCATATCCACTTTAAATAACATTCGCTTCTCCTGTTATTCCCGACGCTTGCGGGCATAAAACTGCAATTTGTCCTCATCGAGTTCAACCCCCAGCCCCGGTGTTTGCGGCAGCGTGACGCAACCATCGGCGAATAAGAGCGGAAGGCTAACGATGTCATCTTTTAACAGCAGCGGGCCAAACATCTCTGTGCCCCACTGCAACGGCAGAGTTGACCAGGCATGCAGTGACGCAACGGTCCCCACGGTGCCTTCAAGCATCGTGCCGCCGTACAGCCCGATACCTGCCGCCTGCGCAACGTGCGCCAGTTTCAGTACGCTTACCGGTCCACCGGCTTTGGCAATCTTCAGCGCATAGGCGCCACTGAACCCCTGCTGCGCCAGACGATAACCGTCGTAATGGCTGGCAACGGATTCATCCGCCAGGATTGCCGTGTCGATGCGTTGACTCAGGCGAACCAGCGCAGCGTTGTCCTCGGCGCTCACCGGCTGTTCAATCAGAGAGACGCCCATAGCCGCCAGCTCCCGGCATCCTCTGGCCGCAGAAGTGGCGTCCCAGGCCTGGTTGACGTCAACGCGGATACTGGCACGATCCCCCAGCGCTTCCACAATGGCGCGGGTGTGGCGCAGGTCCGTCTCCAGTTCCCGGGCGCCGATTTTCAGTTTAAAAGCCCGATGCCGTCCGGCATCCAGCAGTCGCTGCCCTTCTGCAATGTCATTGTCCGTATTGCCGCTGGCGAGCGTCCATAAAACCGGCAATACCGTATTCAGCGCGCCGCCCAGCAGTGCAGAGACCGGCAGGCCTAATGCTTTTCCCTGCGCATCCAACAGCGCGGTTTCAATGGCTGATTTGGCAAACGTATTGCCTTTGATTGCACTGTGGATACGCGACGTCAGCGCGTTCAGATTCTCAGCCGGTTGGCCTTTCAACAGCGGTGTGAAATAGTGCGTAATCGCCGACTGAATCGCCTCCGGGCTTTCCGCCCCATAGCTCAGTCCCCCAATGGTGGTGGCCTCGCCAATGCCGCTGATCCCGTCTGAACGGGTGATTCGAACAATCACCAGCGTCTGGCATCCCATCGTGGTCATGGACAGTTTGTGAGGCCGAATTGTCGGAACATCAACCAGCCAGCTTTCAATGCGTTCAACGGTCGCAGTCATCGTTTCTTCCTGAGCATTAATATCATTACTTTTCGTGCCACCAGTAATAACCCACGGTGACGGTGCTTTTGACAATAGGTGCGCGCCACGGCGATGGTCAACGGCGATAATCGAAATGTTGTGCGATAATCGGCGTGATTGTTACATTGAAGTTAATAATGTGATCCCTGTAGGAAATTACGGATATTCCGCGGCTCGCGTTTACCGGCGCGGTATAGTTGATGCGGTTCATGATGTGAATTGCACAGGAGGCGGACGTAATGAGCGATAAAAATCAGTTAGTTATCAGCAGCCCACAGGCTAAGTCTGACCCTAACTTTATGTTGTCTCTGGCGCGGGGTCTGGAAGTTCTTAATGCGTTTACCCCTCAGCGTCAGCGCCTGACGATTTCACAACTCAGCCAGAAAACACAGATTTCCCGCGCGGCGGTGCGTCGCTGTCTTTATACCCTGGCCGCGCTGGGGATGGTGCACAGCCCTGACGGGCGCAGTTATGAACTACTGCCACGCGTGCTGGCCGTGGGACATGCCTATCTCGCCGGTACGCCGCTGGCAAAAGTGGCACAAGCGGCGCTGGATAACCTGGGAAAATCCCTCGGAGAGTCCTGCTCGGCCGCCACGCTCGACGGTGATAACGTATTGTATATTGCCCGTGCGGCGGTCAATAACCTGCTCAGCGTCGACATCGGACGCGGTAGTCGGTTACCTGCCTGGGCCACCTCAATGGGACGCGTGCTGCTCAGTGCACTGCCCGAGTCACAGTTAGAGGTGACGTTGTCACGCGCTCAACTGCTCCGCTACACCCCGCATACGATATGCGACCTGGCGGCACTGCGGGAAGAGATTGCCCGCGTGCGAATTCAGGGCTATGCGCTGGCTGACCGGCAGATCGAAGTGGGACTTTGTTCTCTTGCCGTTCCGCTGCTTTCCCGCTGTGGCACTGTGGTTGCCGCCCTCAACGTCGGGGTGCCGGCGTCATCAATGAGCGCCGCCGCGTTAAAAGAAAAAGCGCTGGCACCGTTGCGCCGTTCTGCGATGGAGCTTTCGCTTCAACTGTAGCGTGTCACAATTGAACGTCTGTCCAGGTTGTTGATACACTGCCTTTTCTGAAAAAGGGAGGTGATATGAGCTATCTGAATAAAGATGAGCGTCGCGAAGTGATATTGCAGGCGGCCATGCGCGTGGCGCTTGAAGACGGCTTTTCTGCCATGACCGTCCGGCGGGTAGCCACAGAAGCAAAGGTCGCGACCGGACAAGTTCATCATCATTTCACCTCCGCTGGTGAACTGAAATCACAAGCTTTTGTTCGTCTCATTCGTACTCTGCTGGATGCGGAACGCGTGGCGGCGGATGCCACCTGGCGCGCGCGACTGCACACCGCACTGGGCAGCGATGACCGTGGATTCGAACCCTATATTAAGCTCTGGCGTGAAGCGCAGATCCTTGCGGATAAAGACCCGGAAATCAAAAGCGCTTATCTCCTCACCATGCGTATGTGGCATGAGGAAACGGTCACCATTATCGAAAGTGGACTCGCCGCCGGAGAGTTCACCACCGCGTCCGCCCCTGCAGACATCGCCTGGCGCCTGATAGCCCTGGTGTGTGGTCTTGATGGCATGTACGTTCTCGGCATTCAGGAGATGGCCGATCCAGCGTTTGATCGTCATCTGGACCACATGATTACGCTGGAGCTTTTTTCCAGAACGAATAAATGTTAACCATTTAATTTTTTATTTACATTTGGTAACACTAAAGCAACCTGTTATTCCCCCTTCACTCCGCGTGGTTGCACATTCTTATCTATCCTTTCATCAATATTCATAAAAGCATCTATAAATTCTAAAAAGGGCGTATAGCGCCCTTTGGGCAAACTATTCCTTATTTTTCCTGAACGACGGGCGCATGTGAGGGGCAATATGGCACAACAAATTGAAAAAAATAATCGCTATCTTTTAAGTGACTGGAAACCTGAAAATCCCGCATTTTGGGAGAATAAAGGAAAGCATATCGCACGAAGAAATCTTTGTATCTCAGTTGCTTGCCTTTTGCTTGCTTTCTGCGTCTGGATGTTGTTTAGCGCCGTTGCCGTCAATCTCAATAAAATTGGTTTTAATTTCACCACCGATCAACTTTTTTTATTAACCGCATTACCCTCTCTTTCTGGTGCAATATTACGCGTTCCCTACTCCTTTATGGTGCCTATATTTGGCGGGCGCCGCTGGACGGTTTTTAGTACCGCAATCCTGATTATTCCTTGCGTCTGGCTTGGCTTTGCGGTGCAAAACACCACCACTCCTTTCGAGGTATTTATCATCATTGCGCTGCTGTGTGGATTTGCCGGCGCAAACTTCGCGTCCAGTATGGGCAACATCAGTTTCTTCTTCCCAAAAGCAAAGCAAGGCAGCGCGCTGGGGGTGAACGGAGGATTGGGGAATCTTGGCGTCAGCGTGATGCAACTCGTCGCGCCGCTGGTGATCTTCTTACCCCTGTTCGCCTTTCTTGGCGTTCAGGGCGTACCGCAACCCGATGGGTCGCTGCTTTCGCTGGCAAATGCCGCCTGGATTTGGGTGCCGCTGCTGGCGATTGCCACACTGGCCGCCTGGTTTGGCACCAATGACATTGCCAGTTCGAAAGCCTCTATCGCCTCGCAGCTTCCGGTGCTCAAGCGCTTTCACCTTTGGCTGTTGAGCCTGCTCTATCTGGCCACCTTCGGATCGTTCATCGGGTTTTCCGCGGGTTTTGCCATGCTGGCGAAGACGCAGTTCCCGGAGGTGAATATCCTCAATCTGGCATTCTTTGGGCCGTTTATCGGTGCGCTGGCGCGGTCTGCGGGCGGGGTAATTTCGGATAAATTCGGCGGCGTACGCGTGACGCTGATTAACTTCATCTTTATGGCGCTGTTCTCGGCTCTGCTCTTCCTGACGCTTCCCGGCTCGGGTTCCGGCAGTTTTATCGCCTTCTATCTGGTGTTTATGGGGCTGTTTTTAACCGCCGGTCTGGGCAGCGGTTCTACCTTCCAGATGATCGCCGTCATCTTCCGCCAGCTCACCATCTACAAGGTGAAACTGCGTGGTGGTACGGACGAACAGGCCCAACGCGAAGCGGTAACCGACACAGCAGCGGCGCTGGGCTTTATTTCCGCGATTGGCGCCGTTGGCGGCTTTTTCATTCCTAAAGCCTTCGGCAGTTCGCTGGCGATGACAGGGTCCCCCGTCGGTGCGATGAAAATTTTCCTGGTGTTCTACATCGTTTGCGTACTGGTGACCTGGCTGGTCTATGGCCGCCGTAAACCGAAGCAAAAATAACAACATATTCACCGATGTTTTGTAGGCCGGATAAGGCGCTTGCACCGCCATGCTGCAAGAATTTCACGCCTGATGGCGACGCCGGGGCGTCTTATCAGGCCTACAGGACCTTATGGAGCAGGAGAAATGTCATGAGTAAACTCTTGGATCGCTTTCGTTACTTTAAACAAAAGGGTGACACATTTTCTGACGGTCACGGCCAGGTGATGCATACCAACCGGGACTGGGAAGACAGCTATCGTCAGCGCTGGCAATTTGACAAGATTGTCCGTTCCACCCACGGAGTGAACTGCACCGGCTCCTGTAGCTGGAAGATTTACGTTAAAAATGGTCTGGTGACCTGGGAAACCCAGCAGACGGACTATCCGCGTACGCGCCCCGATCTACCTAACCATGAGCCACGCGGCTGCCCGCGTGGTGCCAGCTACTCCTGGTATCTGTATAGCGCCAACCGCCTGAAATACCCGCTGGTGCGCAAGCGCCTGATCGAACTGTGGCGAGATGCCCTGGCCTCCCATACCGATCCGGTGCTGGCGTGGGAATCGATCATGAACGACCCGCAAAAGTGCCAGAGCTACAAGCAAGTACGCGGACGCGGCGGGTTCATCCGCTCCAACTGGAAGGAGCTTAACCAGTTGATTGCCGCCGCCAACGTCTGGACGGTGAAAACCTATGGGCCGGACCGCGTCGCCGGATTTTCCCCCATTCCGGCGATGTCGATGGTCTCTTACGCCGCCGGCACCCGCTATCTTTCACTGATCGGCGGCACCTGCCTGAGTTTTTACGACTGGTACTGCGACTTACCGCCCGCCTCGCCAATGACCTGGGGCGAGCAGACCGACGTGCCGGAATCCGCCGACTGGTACAACTCCAGCTATATCATTGCCTGGGGCTCCAATGTGCCGCAGACACGAACCCCGGATGCCCACTTTTTTACCGAAGTGCGCTACAAAGGCACCAAGACGGTCGCGATTACCCCTGACTTCTCAGAAGTTGCCAAACTCAGCGATCAGTGGCTGGCGCCAAAACAAGGCACTGACAGCGCGCTGGCAATGGCAATGGGCCACGTGATCTTAAAAGAGTTCCACCTCGATAACCCCAGCGACTACTTCCTCAACTACTGCCGTCGCTATACCGATATGCCGATGCTGGTATTACTGGATGCCCGTGAAGATGGCAGCTACGTGCCAGGACGGATGATGCGCGCCTCGGATCTGGTCGACAGTCTGGGCGAAAGTAATAATCCGGAGTGGAAAACGGTCGCCTGCAACAGCGCCGGCGAGCTGGTGGTGCCTAACGGCTCGATTGGCTTCCGCTGGGGCGAAAAAGGCAAATGGAACCTGGAGTCGCTGGCCGCGGGTACGGAAACCGAGTTGTCGCTGTCATTGCTCGGTCAGCATGATGAAGTGTTGGGCGTCGCGTTCCCCTATTTCGGCGGCAATGAAAACCCGCATTTTCGCAGCGTGAAGCAGGAACCGGTGCTGGTGCGCCAACTGCCCGTAAAACACCTGACGCTGGCTGATGGCAGTTGTTGCCCGGTGGTCAGCGTTTACGATCTGGTGCTGGCCAACTACGGTCTCGATCGCGGTCTGGAAGACGCATACGCCGCAAAGGATTTCGCCGACGTGAAAGCCTACACCCCGGCGTGGGCTGAACAGATCACCGGCGTGCCGCGTTTCCAGATTGAAACCATCGCCCGTGAGTTTGCCGATACCGCACATAAAACCCACGGTCGCTCGATGATTATCCTCGGTGCCGGTGTTAACCACTGGTATCACATGGACATGAACTACCGGGGGATGATCAATATTCTGGTGTTCTGCGGCTGCGTCGGACAAAGCGGCGGCGGCTGGGCGCACTATGTTGGCCAGGAAAAGTTGCGTCCGCAGACCGGCTGGCTGCCGCTGGCGTTTGCGCTGGACTGGAACCGGCCGCCGCGCCAGATGAACAGCACCTCGTTTTTCTATAATCACGCCAGCCAGTGGCGCTATGAAAAACTGACCGCCCAGGAACTGCTCTCACCGCTGGCGGATGCCTCGAAATTCACCGGTCATCTGATCGATTTCAACGTGCGTGCCGAGCGCATGGGCTGGTTGCCCTCTGCGCCACAGCTCAACCTCAACCCGCTGACGGTGAAGGCAAACGCCGAAAAAGCCGGCTTGTCGCCCGCGGAATACACCGTTCAGGCGCTGAAATCTGGTGAGATCCGTTTTGCCTGCGAACAGCCTGACAGCGGCAAGAACCATCCGCGCAATCTGTTTGTCTGGCGCTCTAACCTGCTTGGTTCTTCCGGTAAAGGCCATGAGTACATGCTCAAATATTTACTGGGAACAGAGAGCGGCATTCAGGGGGAAGCGCTGGGTTCCCGTGAAGGCATTAAACCTGAAGAGGTTGAATGGGAATCCCCCGCCATTGAAGGCAAGCTCGATCTGCTGGTGACGCTCGACTTCCGTATGTCGAGTACCTGTCTGTTCTCCGACATTGTTCTGCCCACCGCCACCTGGTATGAAAAAGACGACATGAATACCTCGGACATGCATCCGTTTATTCATCCGCTTTCTGCGGCGGTCGACCCGGCGTGGGAATCCAGAAGCGACTGGGAAATCTACAAAGGCATCGCCAGCGTCTTTTCAAAAGTCTGCGTCGGGCATCTGGGACAGGAAACCGACGTGGTGCTGCAACCCCTCCAGCACGATTCCCCCGCAGAACTGTCACAGCCGTTCGACATTCAGGACTGGCGTAAAGGGGAATGCGATTTGATCCCCGGTAAAACTGCGCCGAACATCGCGGTGGTTGAACGAGACTATCCTGCGACCTATGAGCGCTTTACCTCGCTTGGACCGCTGATGGACAAACTGGGTAACGGCGGCAAAGGGATATCGTGGAACACCCAGACCGAGGTCGATTTCCTCGGTAAGCTCAACTACACCAAGCGCGACGGTCCGGCGAAAGGCCGTCCGCTGATTGAAACCGCGCTGGATGCGTCGGAAGTGATCCTCGCCCTGGCCCCGGAAACCAACGGTCAGGTGGCGGTGAAAGCCTGGGAAGCGCTCGGCGCGATGACCGGTCGCGAACATACCCATCTGGCGCTCAACAAAGAAGACGAGAAAATTCGCTTCCGCGATATCCAGGCGCAACCGCGCAAAATCATCTCCAGCCCGACGTGGTCCGGTCTGGAAAGCGAGCATGTCTCCTATAACGCAGGCTATACCAACGTCCATGAGCTGATCCCGTGGCGCACGCTCTCCGGTCGTCAACAGCTGTATCAGGATCATCAGTGGATGCGCGCCTTCGGTGAAAGCCTCGTCGCGTACCGTCCGCCGATTGACACGCGCAGCGTCAGTGAAATGCGGGAAATTCCGCCGAACGGCTTCCCGGAGAAAGCGCTTAACTTCCTGACACCGCATCAGAAATGGGGCATTCACTCCACCTACAGCGAAAACCTGCTGATGCTGACGCTGTCGCGCGGCGGGCCGATTGTCTGGATCAGTGAAACGGATGCGAAAGAGCTCGGTATTGAGGATAACGACTGGATCGAAGCCTTCAACGCCAACGGCGCCCTCACCGCCCGTGCTGTGGTGAGTCAGCGCGTGCCGCCCGGTATGACGATGATGTACCACGCCCAGGAACGCATCCTGAATATCCCCGGTTCGGAAGTCACCGGGATGCGCGGCGGGATCCACAACTCCGTTACCCGCGTGTGTCCGAAACCGACGCACATGATTGGCGGCTATGCGCAGCTCGCGTACGGCTTTAACTATTACGGTACCGTCGGCTCCAACCGCGACGAGTTCATCATGATTCGAAAAATGAAAAATATCGACTGGCTGGATGATGAAGGTCGCGATCAGGTACAGGAGGCGAAAAAATGAAGATACGCTCACAGGTTGGCATGGTTCTGAACCTCGATAAATGTATTGGCTGTCACACCTGCTCTGTGACCTGTAAAAACGTCTGGACCGGACGTGAAGGAATGGAGTACGCGTGGTTTAACAACGTCGAGACCAAACCGGGCATCGGCTACCCGAAAAACTGGGAAGACCAGGAGGAGTGGCAAGGCGGCTGGGTTCGCGACGTGAATGGCAAGATCAGACCACGTCTGGGCGGCAAAATGGGCGTTATCACCAAAATCTTCGCCAACCCGGTGATCCCGCAAATCGATGATTACTACGAGCCGTTCACCTACGACTATCAGCATCTGCACAGCGCGCCGGAGGGTAAACACCAGCCGACCGCCCGTCCCCGCTCACTGATTGACGGCAAGCGGATGGACAAAATCATCTGGGGACCGAACTGGGAAGAGCTGCTCGGCGGCGAATTTGAAAAACGTGCCCGCGACCGTAACTTCGACAAGATCCAGAAGGAGATGTACGGCCAGTTTGAAAACACCTTCATGATGTATCTGCCGCGTCTGTGCGAACACTGCCTGAATCCAAGCTGTGTCGCCACCTGTCCGAGCGGCGCCATCTATAAGCGAGAAGAAGACGGCATTGTGCTGATCGATCAGGATAAATGCCGTGGCTGGCGTCTGTGCATCAGCGGCTGCCCGTACAAGAAAATCTACTTCAACTGGAAAAGCGGCAAATCGGAAAAATGCATTTTCTGCTATCCGCGCATTGAATCCGGCCAGCCGACGGTCTGCTCCGAAACCTGCGTTGGCCGCATCCGCTATCTCGGCGTGCTGCTCTACGATGCAGACCGCATTGAAGAAGCGGCCAGCACCGAGCATGAAACCGATCTCTACGAGCGTCAGTGCGACGTCTTCCTTAACCCGAACGATCCGGCGGTGATTGAAGAAGCGCTCAAACAGGGCATTCCACAAAACGTGATTGACGCCGCCCAGCGATCGCCGGTCTACAAAATGGCGATGGACTGGAAGCTGGCGCTGCCGCTGCATCCGGAATACCGTACTCTGCCGATGGTCTGGTATGTGCCGCCGCTGTCACCGATTCAGTCATACGCCGATGCGGGCGGCCTGCCGAAAAGCGACGGCGTACTGCCGGCGATCGAAAGCCTGCGCATCCCGGTGCAGTATCTCGCTAACATGCTGAGCGCTGGCGATACCGGCCCGGTGTTGCGCGCCCTGAAGCGCATGATGGCAATGCGCCACTATATGCGTTCACAAACCGTGGAAGGTGTTACCGATACCCGCGCAATCGACGAAGTCGGCCTGAGCGTGGAACAGATCGAAGAGATGTACCGCTACCTGGCGATTGCCAACTATGAAGACCGCTTTGTGATCCCGACCAGTCACCGTGAAATGGCGCGTGATGCCTTCCCGGAGAAAAACGGCTGTGGCTTTACCTTTGGCGATGGCTGCCACGGTTCGGATACCAAATTCAACCTGTTCAACAGCAGCCGCATCGACGCTATCAACATTACAGAAGTGCGGGATAAAGCGGAGGGTGAATAATGCAGATCCTCAAAGTGATTGGCCTGCTGATGGAGTATCCGGATGCGCTGCTGTGGGAGTGCAAAGAGGACGTACTCACGCTGGTGCGCCAGGATGCGCCGATGCTCACCGGCTTCACCCACGAGTTGCTCAACGCGCCGCTGCTCGATAAACAGGCCGAATGGTGCGAAGTATTCGATCGCGGGCGTGCTACCTCGCTGCTGCTGTTCGAACATGTTCATGCCGAATCCCGCGATCGCGGTCAGGCGATGGTCGATTTGCTGGCGCAATATGAAAACGTCGGGTTACAGCTCAACTGTCGCGAACTGCCGGACCATCTGCCGCTCTATCTGGAATACCTGAGCGTATTGCCGGAAGCTGAAGCCCGCGAGGGCTTGCAAAATGTCGCGCCGATTCTGGCCCTGCTCGGCGGACGCTTAAAGCAGCGCAACACGCCGTGGTATCAGCTATTTGACGCCCTGCTTGCCCTGGCGAAAAGTCCGCTATCAAGTGACAGTGTCACCAATCAGGTTAATAGTGAGACACGCGACGACACCCGCCAGGCGCTGGATGCCGTCTGGGAAGAGGAACAGGTGAAATTTATCGAAGATAACGCCACAGCCTGTGACAGCTCACCGTTACAGCAATATCAACGACGCTTTAGCCAGGACGTGGCGCCGCAGTATGTCGACGTCAGCGCGGGAGGCCCGAAATGATACAGTACCTGAACGTCTTTTTTTACGATATCTACCCGTACATCTGCGCGACGATCTTTTTCCTCGGCAGTTGGCTGCGTTACGATTACGGCCAGTACACCTGGCGCGCCTCCTCCAGTCAGATGCTGGATAAACGCGGGATGGTGGTCTGGTCGAATCTGTTCCATATCGGCATTCTGGGGATCTTTTTTGGTCATCTGTTTGGGATGTTAACCCCGCACTGGATGTACGCCTGGTTCCTGCCGGTTGCGGTCAAACAGCAGATGGCGATGATTCTCGGTGGCGTTTGCGGCGTGCTGACGCTGATTGGCGGCGCGGGGCTGCTCTGGCGTCGGCTGACCAATCAACGCGTACGGGCAACGTCCACAACGCCAGATATTCTGATCATGAGCATACTGCTGATTCAGTGTTTGCTGGGACTAAGCACCATTCCGTTTTCGGCACAGTATCCGGACGGCAGCGAGATGATGAAGCTGGTCGGCTGGGCGCAGAGTATTGTGACCTTCCGCGGCGGCTCCTCTGAAATGCTCACCGGCGTGGCCTTTGTTTTCCGCGTTCATCTGGTGCTGGGAATGACCATCTTCCTGCTCTTCCCGTTCACCCGTCTGGTTCATGTCTGGAGCGCGCCGTTTGAGTACTTTACCCGACGCTACCAGATCGTTCGTTCCCGTCGTTAGGAATGTTGGTGTCGGATGGCGTCGCCATCCGACACGCTGTCGCGCTATGATGCTTCTCCACCACAGGGAGAATGCTTATGAAACCACAGGTTTACCACGTTGATGCCTTCACCAGAACCCCCTTTCGCGGCAATTCCGCCGGTGTCGTCCTGCATGCCGACGGGCTGAGCGACGCGCAGATGCAACTGATTGCCCGCGAACTGCGCCACTCTGAAACCGCCTTCCTGCTGCAAAGCGAAGACAGCGATGTTCGCATTCGCTATTTTACCCCGACGGTCGAAGTGCCGATTTGCGGACACGCCACCGTCGCCGCGCACTATGTCCGTTCCACGGTGCTGGGGCTTGGCAATACCACGGTGTGGCAAACCTCACTGGCAGGACGTCACCGGGTTGCGGTCCATCATGATGGCGACGACTATCGTATCTCGCTGGAGCAAGGCGCGCCCTCGTTTGAAGCCCCTCTTGAAGGCGACATCCGCGCCGCCATTCTTCGTGCGCTGCACCTGAGTGAAGACGCGATGCTGCCGGGCTTACCGATTCAGGTTGCGTCGACCGGTCATTCCAAAGTGATGATTCCCCTGAAGCCCGAAGTCGATATCGACGCCCTCGCCCCCGATCTTGCGGCGCTTTGTACCATCAGCCAGCAGATTGGCTGCAATGGCTATTTCCCTTTCCTGATCCGTCCAGGAAAAAATGAGACCGACGGTCGTATGTTCTCGCCGGCTATCGGTATTGTGGAAGATCCCGTGACAGGAAATGCGAACGGTCCAATGGGCGCCTGGCTGGTCCACCATAATTTACTGAAACATGACGGGAAATTACTGAAGGTGAAAGGACATCAGGGACGGGCATTAGGCCGCGAAGGTATTGTAGATATTGATGTGGACATTCAGGATAACCAACCGGTTAAAGTGACTATATCCGGTAATGCGGTAATCCTGTTTCACGCGCCATGGGCAATAGATTTTTAAAAATTCTCCGGTAGGAATTATTCCTACCGGAGTGATTTATTTCCCCGTCATGATATTGATAATTTTAAATTCCATTATTAAACATCTTAATAAATCTTAAATTTGATTTAAGAGATTTTATATCTTTAAAATCATACTGATAGCCAAGTACCCTTCTTTTTGCTACCCCCCCTCCCTGTGACAAAATCAGGATCATTTAAGCTGTAATTGATTATTTCACTTCATCTTCAACTGATTTCTTTAGTTACGTAAGATCAATTCATTTGTGATTTATTCAGCGAAATGAAAAATAACTCACTCTTTCACGAATGAATTACAGGAAGGGATTCGGCAGAAATAGCTTTCACAAATAGCTTTCGCTCTGTCTGGAAATCCAAAAGGCAGCACTGAGAAATGTAATATATTCTGTGCTGTATTTGTCTATTAAAAAAGTGAATATGGATATGAAAGAATTTAAATTAACCACTATGGCGCTGTTGATCGGCAGCCTGTTAATGACAAATAGCGTAAATGCAAAAATTTATGATAAAGATGATGGCATTATCACCGGCAGTGGTGCCCTGGTTGCAGGTGGCAGCTATAAAATTATCGGCGTCGCTGGGGAAGATAACACCCTCTTCGTAGAAAACAATGGCGCGATTACGGTGACGGCTCCGGCTGGAACACCGATTGTTAGCGGCATGGGCGAGTTTGAAGATGGCGATTTTTTACTGACGTCTGGCGCTGTTTTAGTTGCCAATAGCGGCACAATCAATTTAGGGTCAGGCTCTACGGTTAATCAGCTTGTCGGAGATTACGTTCCGGGTCAGGTTGAAGGACGCCCGGACCTGGCGCTGGACAATGATTATCACACGATGTTCGCGGTTGGCATTATCAATGTCGGCGGATCAAGCGATGCCTATCTTGCGAAAAAAGGCGCGATTATTGCTGATGATTTAACCATAAACATCAGCCACAAACGTGATAATAAGGACATCATGGGTATTTACGCTGATAAGAATAACGGCGTGATTACCCTGACCGGTGATACCACGGTGAACGCAACCATAACCGGAACGAAGGGACACATTTTTGGCATTTATGCGAAAGAAGGGACCCTCATCGACGCTGAAAACCTGATTGTGAATAACAAGAGTACGGAATATTCCGTCGGAATTGACTCAGAGTCGACAAACTCCGCTCACCGCTCGCTTATTCGTTATCAGAATGCCACCGTAAGATCCGTTGCTGATGACTTTGCAGACGGTATTAATGCTAACGCGGGTTATATTGAAGCCTTTGGCGATACCGTTGTCGATGTCACTGCTAACCGCGTTGGTGCGGTTGCTTCAGGCATGTGGCTTTCTGATGGTCTTGAAGGCATCGATCTGGATTCGTACATCACCACCCATGGAACGACGACGCTGCTGCTGAAATCAGGCGCGGATAACACGACTCTTGAGGCTCTGGGCTCAATGGGGTCCTCGCAATACACGGGAAATGACCTGAACATTACGCTCGATACCCAGGGACACCAACAGACCGCCGGTTCCGGTCTTATGGCCAGTAAAGACCAGGCACTGACGGCGGGTAAAATCGACATTAACGGTCATCTGAACATTGATGTTGTTGATACTACCCGCAGTGGTAGCTGGAAATACGTTCAGGCGAACAAAGGCGGCGAGATCACGCTAAACGGTGAAGTGCAACTGGGGGTTAACTACAATGACCCGGATGCCACCGCCATTCTGGCGGAAAACGCTGACTCCCGCGTGACGATTAACCCACAGAAAATCCAGGTTGTCGGGACGATTGAAGCCCTGGATTCCGCCGTGGTTGATGTCAGTGCGATTAACCAGTCGCGTTTCGTCGGCGGGATGGTCACCAACGGCAATGCGGTGAATAATCTGTCGCTGGCCGATGGCTCAGCCTGGAATATGACCAAAAGTTCTCAGCTCACCAACCTGACGCTGAATGACTCCACGCTGACCTTTATGCCGGCTGCCGCAAAGCGTCGTATGCTGACGCGTGATGCCACGAGCTTCAAAACCCTGACGGTGGACGGTGATTACGCCGGTACTAACGGTAACCTCGTGATGAACACCCAACTGGGCGATGACAGCTCACCAACTGACCGGATGATCGTTGCGGGCAACACCTCGGGCACCACGAATGTAAAAGTGCTCAATGCCGGGGGCGCGGGTGGACTGACAACTGACGGCATCGAACTGATTAGCGTCGCTGGCAATTCTGACGGTGAATTTAAACAGAATGGCCGTATCGTGGCAGGCGCTTATGACTACACCCTGCAACGCGGTGAAGGTGAGAACAACAAAAACTGGTATCTGAGCAGCGCCCTGTCTCTGTCTCCTGCGTCACCTGAAATGCCTGACACACCCACTTCACGCGAACACGCGGTACGTCCGGAAGCCGGTCTGTACGGTATGAACCTGCAGGCGGCGAACACGATGTTTAACACCCGTTTGCAGGATCGTCTGGGTGAAACGCATTATGTTGACGCCCTGACCGGCGAGAAAGCGGTCACCAGCCTGTGGCTACGTAACGTTGGCGGGCATACCCGTCAGAAAGACAACAGCGGCCAACTGGATATGCAAAGTAACCGCTATGTGGTGCAACTGGGCGGCGATATCGCGCAGTGGTCTTCGAACAACACCGATCGTTACCACCTGGGTTTGATGGCCGGTTACGCTAACCAGAAGAGCCGTGCGGAAAACCAGCGTAATGGCAACCGGGCTGACAGCCGCGTTAGCGGTTACAGCGTCGGTCTGTATGGTACCTGGCTGCAGGATAATGCCACATTCGAAGGTGCCTACGTTGACACCTGGGCGCAGTACAGCTGGTTTGATAACACCGTTTCTGGTCGTGATGTTGAATCAGAAGAGTATGATTCCAAAGGCTTCACCGCGTCTGTTGAATCCGGTTATACCTGGAAACTGGCGGAACTGAGCGAACGTAACTCGCTGTATATTCAGCCAAAAGCCCAGGTAACCTGGATGGGCGTGAAGGCGGATGAGCACAAAGAAGTTAATGGTACTCGCGTCGAAGGCAACGGCGATGGCAACATCCAGACTCGCGTCGGCGTGCGTCTGTTCGGCAAGGGCCACAATCAACTGGACGACGGCCAGGATCGCAACTTCCAGCCGTTTGTGGAAGCCAACTGGATCCACAACAGCAAAGACTTTGGCGTCTCGATGAACGGCGAAAATGTGAATCTGGCCGGCGCACGCAATATCGGTGAACTTAAGGCCGGTGTCGAAGGACAGTTGACGAAGAATGTCGCACTGTGGGGGAACGTTGCTCAGCAGGTTGGCAACAATGACTACAGCGATACCTCCGCGATGATCGGTATCAAAGCCTCGTTCTGATGAAAAACACCCGGTAAGCGCATGCGCCTGCCGGGTGTTGTTTATTTCCCCGCTTCCGGATGCGTATCAAACGCCGCCATTACCCTTGCCAGCTCACTTTGCGTAAAGCCATGTTTCGCGTCTGTCACGCCTAAACCAAAACGCTCCTGAAGCAATGCGTACAACGAAGCGACATCGGGCAAATTGACCTGTTCTACGGCCCTGTCCCCTTCGTAATGGGTGAAATGGAAATTGGTGAGAGTCAGTTTCCCCCCGTCCGGCAAATGACGGCACATCAGCAGGTGATGACGGAAATGCGATTGCGGCCAGTGCGCAGACCAGAAATTACCCATCACGTGGTCGCTTTGCTGTACCACATTCTGATCGAAACGATACATAGACTGCCAGCGATCATGATGACAGAACTGCAGGATCCAGTCATCGCCCTCCTGTTGCAAACGGTATTCACCGTGCGGCGTCTTCTGGACAACATCCACTTGCAGACGAATGGGGGCAGTCAGCGTCTGACCGCCAAATCCGACATCGGCGATCCAGGATTCATTGTCAAGCTCAACCAACAGCAGGCGATGGGTGCGCGGTGGCAACGTCGGTGGATTTGCCAGCACCACGCGTCCTAACAGGCTGCGTACGGTAAAGCCCAGTTCGCGTAGTACGCGCTCAAATACGCCATTTTGCTCAAAGCAATAGCCACCGCGACGTGCGCTAATCAGTTTCTCTTCCAGCGCCCGGTCGTCAAGGTGCATTTCTCGCGGTAACAGCACGTCAAGATTCTCGAACGGGATAGTGCAGTTATGCTGCAAATGTAGCGCCCGAAGCGTCTCAATATTCACATCGGCGCGCCCTGACCAGTTCAGTCGGGCAAAATAAGCATTCAGGATAGGCGTCATCAGATTTCCTGTCGGTACCATTTCAGTGTGCTTGAGTATAAACTACGCCTGCGCGGTATGTGTCATACTTCTCTCATGATAATACTTAATAACATGGTATGACGGTCATCATATTCTGCCCGTCAATTTCTTGCCCTCTTCTTCTTGCAACTTCACACCTTACCTTTAAATAAGAGACGCCCCCAAAGAGGACAGTAAATCATTTCAGGGTGATAATGACAGGATGGCCTAATTATCATTACTGATAATATCCTTTCACGATCACAAAAAAGAAAAATCATAAGGTCATTACAAAATATTAGAATTTTCACGCCCCATGCCATTAATTTAAAAATATGCCTGCCATTAATTTAATGGACGATGGAGAGAGGTTGCAATGTTTTAATGATAATCCACAACAAAACATAATTAATCTGAATAATATGTTAATCGGGGCGTCCCGTCTGAGCGGTTCTATTTCACTGCTGAACTGAAATAGACGCTGCATTCATTTTTTAAGGGAATATATGCGTATATCTGTGATAAGTGCAGCGATCTGCTGCGGTATTTTTGGAATGAACGCCAGTCAGGCTGCCAGTCTCACCATCGAACAAAGACTGGCGATTCTGGAGGCGAAGGTCAACCAGGCTCAGCGCGAGGCACAGGAAGCAAAAGCGCATGCGCAGAAAGCGGAAATGCGTACGCAGAAGGCGGAAGCGCGGGCGGATGTGGCAGAAAAGCAGTTGCAGCAACTCACCGTGCGGGCAACGGCGAGTGAACAGATGGTGCAGGAAACCGATAAAAAAATGACCGCACAGATGGCAAAGGATCGTGCACATGACGGTTTTGAATTTAATGCTTACGCCCGCGCCGGTTTATTAGTCAATAATCATGGCAAAGGCGGACGAGGTGGACCGTCAGTCTCTCCTGCCAGTTCGTTAAATGGTGACGCTCACGCCGGACGTCTTGGCAATGAAAAAGATAACTATATTGAATTGAGTCTTGGAAAAAGAGTGACCTTTGATGATGGTTCCTGGACTCACTTTAAAACCATGATCGCCGATGGTGCCAACAGCCCCGACCCGTGGGTACAGGATAATAACAGCCACCATATTAATGTGCGGCAAATCTATGTTGAAATGGGGGATTTTAATGATTTCACCGGGCCAACGAAAAACGCCATAATATGGGCGGGAAAACGTTTCGACAGCCGAAATTTCGACATCCATTTTACGGATAGCAATATTGTGTTTCTCGGCGGCGCGGGAGGTGGAATAAGCGGTGTAAAATGGACGCCAGCTTTCCAGGGTGATTATAACGTTTACGGACGTAATTTTGGCGACTTAGGTGGTGACCATTATAACGACAATGATATTCAAGATCTGATGTTCACCGCCAACCATTATTACAATAACTGGCAACTGATGCTCACGGGCCTGACGGCACAGGGCAATGACAAACTGAAAGATACCACCTCCACCACCGGCAGCTACGCGTTACGCAGCGATAATTCAGCGACGCACGGTTATTTCAGTATGCTGGCATACCATGATAAGCAGCAGTTTTACGGCCTCGCTCCCGGCGTATCTGAAACCGCCTTGCAGTATGGTCGCGGCCTCGGCGCTGAAGCACGCCAGATCGGCAGCGATGGAGATTTAACCGATAAGGCCATGTCCGTCCGTTTTGCCTCTTACGGCATCCTGCCTTTCGCCAAAAACTGGCAACTGGCCCCCTCCGTCATCGCCCAACACAGCGAAGACCGCTATCGTAATGGCGATCGTTACGACTGGGCAACCTTTAACCTCCGCGCCTCTCAGGCGATCACCACTCATTTTGCTCTGCTTTATGAAGCATCATGGCAATATATGGATCTGGACGCCAATGGCAGAACCTACCGCGATAATAATGCGGTGAACACCTATCAGAATGTGAAAGGCGGTTTCTATAAACTCACCTTCGCCCCTACGTTCAAAGTGGGAAATGTCTTTGATATTAAAGCGCGACCGGAAATCCGTTTCTTTGCCACCTACATGAACTGGGATAAAGAACTGGATCGCTACGCGACCAATGATGATTTTGGCAGCGCAGGCTTTACTGCTGGCGGGAACTGGAACTTCGGTGTTCAATCTGAAATCTGGTTCTGATGAGGCTTACCGCGGCAGGCCATCTGCCGCTTCTTCGCCGAACGCAGAGTGCACGCCAGGTTAACCTTTTTCATATCCGCTGATTGGCGCAACGTCAGTTTTCATTAATACTCAGAAAAACCCTTTGCGAGACAATTCTATGAGTCGATTCCGCCCTGTCGATTTACGCCACGCCAGTCGTCTGCTCAATCATGGCCCTACGGTGCTGATCACCAGTCGCGATGAGGTCAGCAACCGGCGCAATATCATGGCCGCCGCGTGGTCTATGCCCGTCGAGTTTGAACCGCCGCGCCTCGCCATTGTGGTCGATAAAACGGCCTGGTCGCGGGAGTTAATTGAGCGCAGCGGCCTGTTTGGCATCGTTATTCCTGGTGTCGCCGCCACCAACTGGACTTACGCCGTCGGCAGCGTTTCCGGGCGCGATGAAGACAAATTCAACTGTTACGGTATTCCGGTGGTCAAAGGACCGGTGCTGGGACTTCCGGTAGTTGAAGAAAAATGTCTGGCCTGGATGGAGTGTCGCCTCCTCCCCGCCACCGCCGCACAGGAAAAATACGACACCTTATTCGGCGAAGTAGTGTCTGCCGCTGCCGATGAGCGCGTGTTTACCGACGGTCGCTGGCAGTTTGATGACGATAAGCTCAATACCCTGCATCATCTGGGCGCAGGAACGTTCGTTACCAGCGGCAAACGTGTGACGGCGGGCTAACTACGCCGTCACCACCGTGATCCCCTTCGCGCTCATGGCGCGGATCCAGCTCTCATCGGTATTCTCTTCCACGACGACCGTATTAATCAGCGATACGTCGCCAATGGCAAAAGGAGACGCGGTACTGATCTTCTCCGGTGAGGCCAGGACAATGGTTTCCGCTGCTCTGCCGGAAAGTGCACGTTTGATGCACGCTTCTTCGTAATCTCCCGTAGTTAACCCCGCTTCCGGGTGAATGCCCGTCACGCCCATGAAAAAGAGATCGGCCTGGATGTTACGCATACCTTCAACCGTCGCCGCGCCTACCGTGACAATTGAGTGCTTAAACACGCGCCCACCAATAAGTATGATCTCGATAAGCGGATGATTGATCAGCCCTAATGCGATGCCCGGACTGTGGGTCACCACGGTAATATTTAAATCATCCGGCAGACACGCGATCAGTTCTGTTGTTGTCGTTCCACCATCAATGATCACCACCTGACCGGGTGTAATCAGCGTGGCTCCTTTTTGCGCCACGCGCTTTTTGGCGTCGGTTTTCAATGACTTTCGTTCAAGAAACGGCGCTGTCGCACCAGAAGAAGGCAACGCCCCGCCATGCACGCGCTGTAGAAATCCTTCCGCGGCAAGTTCACGTAAATCGCGACGAATCGTGTCTTCAGAAACCGCAAACCGGTTACTGAGCGCCTTCGACAACACCTGACCTTCGGCGGCCAGCAGTTCAAGGATCAATTTTTTACGCTGTTCGGTAAGCATAGGGTCATTCCTGAATGTGCACGATTTATCTTGATCATGCACGAATCTGCTGTTTATGATACTTACTCTACAAACGCAATGCCTGACAAGCAACAAAAACGTGCAGAAATACGCATTTCTGCCTACGACATACAAGCAGTGAGGATATCATGACAGCAAAACTCATATTGATCGCCGGCCCTTATCGCAGCGGCACAGACGGAAAGCAAGCCCTGATCGACGCCAACCTTCAGCGTCTGGAAGCGGCAGCGCTGGCCGTTTACCAGCGCGGACATATTCCGCTGATTGGCGAATGGCTCGCGTTGCCGCTGGCTAAGGCGGCAGGTTCTACGTCGTTAGATGATGAGATTAGCGAAGCCATGCTCTACCCGGTCGCCCACCGCCTCATCGCTCGCTGTGACGCGATTTATCGAATTGAAGGGGCGTCCAAAGGCGCCGATATGGATATTGAGGTCGCTCGCCAACATGGACTGACAATCTATACCTCAATCGATGACATTCCACAGAACAGATGAGAGGCAGACTACAGGTAAAAACGAGCGAGCCGCCTGAAGAAAGGGATAAATTTGAGTTCTGGTTCAATATCGTCACGCCGTAACCCGACGTTGCCCGGTCAACTTTTGTATGACCGGGCTCTTTATCACATGCTGTAGCCCGGCTTTTTAATCAGCGCGTCCATTTGCGGTTCAATTTCGCTATCCCAGACGCCCTGCCACTTATCCTCCGGCACTTCAGTCAGCGCGACACTCACCGAGCGCTCCTTGCTTTGCAGATGACGGATGATCACCTCCGTTATATCATCGGCCAGCGCCGCTTTTTGTTCATCATTCAGGTCGCGCGGAAAACATTTAATATCAACGTGTGGCATAGCAGGTTCCTTATTGTCAGTGTGACGTTAACGCTAGCACACTCAACAACATGTATGTGTCGGTTTATGCGGATTCACGCTCGATCAGGTGAAAACCGATATCGATAATGGCCTCTTCCACTGCCGTCTGTTCAATGCGATTCGCCAGCAACGTGGCGGCCCGCTGGCCAATAGCGCGGCGGTCGACGCTGACGGTGGTAATCGACGGACGGTTGCTGGCGGCAAAATCAAGATCGCCAAAACCAATGACGGCCAAATCCTGCGGAATTCGTAAGCCACGACTTTCTGCTTCCATCATCGCGCCCTGTGCCAGGGTATCAGAACTGCAGACAATCACATCGAATTCCCCTTCGCTGAACAGTTGCGTCAGTCCACTTCGTCCCAGCGACAACGACGCCGGCAGCGGCACATCCACCTGAGGCACATCATGAATCTCATGACGAGACAGCACGCTGCATAACCCCTGCTTACGTTGACCGGCGCGGCGATCGGCGGTCCACAGCAAACCGGGTCGACGATACCCTTTACGCAACAGATATTCTCCAGTGGCCTGTCCGACTTTTTCATGGGAGAAACCGACCAGCATATCGAGCGGCGTTGGCGTGAGATCCCAGATCTCCACCACCGGAATGGCGGCATTCAGTATCACTTTTTTCAGTTCACTGGTGTGGTGAATGCCGGTTAATACCACGCCGTCGGGACGCCGGGAAAGCAGCGTTGCGACCAGCTCCGCTTCCGTCTGCTCGGTATAACCGGCCACGCACAGGAGAATATGGTAACCACGTCTTGCCAGTTCATCGCTCAGCGACTGGATCGTATCGACGAACATGTTGTTGTTGATTTGCGGCACCACAACAGCAATCAATTTACTGCGCCGTGACGCCAGGCCACCCGCCAGCGCGTTGGGAATATAACCAGTCGCCCGCACGGCCAGCATCACTTTCTCAACGGTTTTAGGCCGCACAAGCTGTGGCGTATTCAGCGCCCGACTCACCGTCATGGGCGACAGTCCCGCACTGCGGGCAACGTCTTCCAGCGTTGGCGCGCGAGGTGGTTTTGTGCTCTTCACTGTGGGGCCCCTGAAAATTCGCTGATTTATCTGCGCATTATTCATCATGCGTGTGGCTATTGCCAGCTTCTGACCGGAAGCGGCGCGATTACAACCGCTTACTTTCTCCTCATGTGTAAAAAATGTTAGCGCCATCATTAAGTATTGTGCATTTTACCAGATCGTTTTGGAATGTGAGCTATCTGGCACGTATCTCCCTTATTTATTCGGCATATGTGATCGTTTGTTCAATTTGACATCAACTCTCTGGATTAATTTTTTCCATAAGAATAGAAATGTTAGCGCAATCATTTTACACCATTAAGGAGAGTAACATGTCTTTAAGCGCGAATTCTGACGCCGTAACCTATGCCAAAGCGGCCAATGCCAGAACGGCAGCGGAAACCGGCGATCGTATTGAGTGGGTGAAGTTATCACTGGCTTTTCTGCCGCTGGCTACCCCGGTGAGTGACGCCAAGGTGTTGACCGGTCGCCAGAAACCGCTTACCGAAGTGGCGATCATCATTGCGGAGATCCGCAGCCGCGATGGATTTGAAGGCGTCGGTTTCAGCTATTCAAAACGCGCCGGTGGTCAGGGTATTTACGCTCATGCCAAAGAGTTAGCCGACAACCTGCTCGGTGAAGATCCGAATGACATCGACAAAATCTACACCAAACTGCTGTGGGCGGGCGCATCCGTTGGCCGCAGCGGCATGGCGGTTCAGGCCATCTCCCCTATCGATATCGCCCTCTGGGACATGAAAGCCAAACGTGCCAGCCTGCCGCTGGCAAAACTGTTGGGCGCCCATCGGGACTCCGTGCAGTGCTACAACACGTCCGGCGGCTTTCTGCATACGCCGCTCGATCAGGTACTGAAAAATGTGGTGATTTCGCGCGAAAATGGCATTGGCGGGATCAAACTGAAAGTTGGACAGCCCAACTGCGCCGAGGATATCCGCCGTTTAACCGCCGTTCGCGAAGCGCTGGGTGATGACTTCCCGTTAATGGTCGATGCCAACCAGCAGTGGGATCGTGAAACGGCAATCCGTATGGGACGCAAAATGGAGCAGTTCAATCTCATCTGGATTGAAGAGCCTCTGGACGCCTACGACGTTGAAGGTCACGCCCAGCTTGCCGCCGCGCTGGATACGCCCATCGCAACCGGTGAAATGTTGACCAGTTTCCGCGAGCACGAACAGCTGATTCTGGGTAACGCCAGCGATTTCGTCCAGCCAGATGCCCCGCGTGTAGGCGGCATCTCGCCATTCCTGAAAATTATGGATCTGGCCGCGAAGCACGGTCGTAAACTGGCGCCGCATTTTGCTATGGAAGTTCACCTGCATCTGTCCGCCGCCTATCCGCTGGAGCCGTGGCTGGAGCATTTCGAATGGCTGAACCCGCTGTTCAATGAACAGCTTGAACTGCGCGATGGTCGCATGTGGATCTCCGATCGTCATGGTCTGGGCTTCACCCTGAGCGAACAGGCACGCCGCTGGACTCAATTAAGCTGCGAGTTTGGCAAACGCCCTTAATTCCCATTGGCGGGAAGCATTCCCGCCCTCTTACCTTACAGAACGCTTTCTGCCCTTACCGAGGAGTAGAGAATGAACACAATGATAAAGCGCACCAAAGTGCGTTACAGTATCCTTATATTTTTATTTCTGGCCACCGTATTTAATTATGCCGATCGGGCGACATTATCCGTCGTCGCGCCGATTATGAGTAAAGAATTAGGCTTTGACCCTGAAGCGATGGGGCTGGCTTTTTCGTCTTTTGGTATTGCGTATGTGATCATGCAATTACCCGGCGGCTGGTTATTAGACCGCTACGGTTCGCGCCTGGTTTATGGCTGCGCACTGATCGGCTGGTCACTGGTGACCATGTTCCAGGGCACTATCTATCTTTATGCCAGCCCACTGATAGTGCTGATTATTCTGCGTTTACTGATGGGCGCAATCGAGGCCCCCGCCTTCCCGGCAAACAGTCGCTTAAGCGTACAGTGGTTCCCGAATAATGAACGTGGGTTTGTCACCTCGGTTTATCAGGCGGCGCAATATATCTCGCTGGGGATAATTACCCCGCTGATGACCATTATTCTGCATAACCTGAGCTGGCATTTTGTCTTTTATTATATCGGCGCCATTGGCGTTATTCTCGGTGTCTTCTGGTTAATTAAAGTTAAAGATCCGATGCACCATCCGAAAGTGAATCAGCAGGAAATTGACTATATTCGCGAAGGTGGCGGTGAACCGATGCTGGGCAGTAAAAAAGAGACGCAAAAGGTCTCGTTCGCGCAGATCAAAAGCGTCTGCGTCAACCGGATGATGATCGGTGTCTACATCGGGCAGTTCTGCGTCACCTCTATCACCTGGTTCTTCCTGACCTGGTTTCCGACCTATCTGTATCAGGCTAAAGGGATGTCGATTCTGAAAGTGGGCTTCGTTGCCAGTATCCCGGCGATTGCCGGATTTATCGGCGGCCTGCTCGGCGGGGTGTTCTCAGACTGGTTACTTAAGCGCGGCTACAGCCTCACTATCGCGCGTAAACTGCCGGTAATTTGCGGCATGCTGCTCTCCTGCGTGATTGTTATTGCTAACTACACCTCTTCGGAGTTCGTGGTCATTGCCGCGATGAGCCTGGCCTTTTTCGCAAAAGGGTTTGGCAACCTCGGCTGGTGCGTCCTCAGCGATACGTCGCCGAAAGAGGTACTGGGCATTGCGGGTGGCGTCTTTAATATGTGCGGCAACATGGCAAGTATCATCACCCCGCTGGTGATCGGCGTGATTCTGGCCAATACCCAGTCGTTTGACTTCGCCATTTTGTACGTTGGCTCAATGGGCCTGATTGGCCTGATTTCCTACCTGTTTATTGTTGGACCGTTGGATCGCATTACGCTAACCCCGTCTGCTGCCTGATTGTCCGTATGGCGACGCTTTCGCCCCGCTGTTCCAGGATTGCACTCCCCCGGAACAGCGTTTTTTTAACGCGTGTACCGCGACTCTCGTTGCTTTCAGATGATCCCATTGTTTTTCAACACCTGGCGTAATTCTGCCCGCTGACAGACTGCATCCGCTATCGCGCTGATATTCGGCGTATTATCCTGGAACCAGTCATGGCCCGGTCCCCACGTACGCATCACGCACAGATAACAGTCGAGCAGCGTTAACTGTTCGCCGAAGGCATACGGTTCCGCACTTAATTGATCGTTCAGCCAGAGGTAGAGCGATTTACGGTATTCGATACAGTTCTTTTTCAACGATGCGGGCGCATCAGGAACCCAGCGTTCCGGATAGTCGGCATATGTAAATGTCGGATAGATATTGGCCACCAGCCAGATCAATAAACGCTGAAACTGCTGGCGCTCTGTACGCCCGACGGGCGGTGCCAGATCGGGACGACGATCGAGTACCATCAGCGCGATGGCGGCGGTTTCGGTCATCACTTCGCCATTTTCAAGCGTCAGCGTCGGGACCTGGCATAGCGGATTGATTTTTTGCAACAGATCGCGCTGCGGTCCTTCACGGTCAAAACCGCTGACATCGACAAAACGATACGGAATGTCCGCCAGGGTAAGCATTACTTCGCTGATCGCTGACCCCCACCCAGGCGCGCCATAAAGCTTAATCATACTGCCTCCTGCAGGTTAAAACTCTAAGTGTAGAGTAAACTGCCTGTCTGGCACGGCCTTATGACCGCTCCTCCCGTTTGCACCCTACAAAATTTAATAGGTCAGGAAAAATCATCTGTCTGGCCGCATGGGTGCTGGCTTATTTTCTTTTTGGCATCGTTTTATTGGTCAGATTTCACTTAAGAAAGTGCCCTGACCTTTTCAGGTTACGCAGTTGTATTTATTTTTTCATTTTAATGACATGTCATTTTATATAACGCATGTAAATTTCATTTTAAATACTTTCACCATTCTGATGTTTAGTAGAGAATGCAGCATTCTAAATATATCAATAGCTATTATCCGTCAGCCCCGGCTGTCGGACTTTTGTGTTTATTCCGCACAGCATCACCAGGAGTCTTTCATGAGAAGTAACAGTCCAGTTACACAGAAAGAGTATTTGCTTAACGAGAAAGCGACGCTGTTATCGACAACGAATACGCAAAGCCATATTACCTATGCGAATTCAGCGTTTATCGATGCCAGCGGATTTGGCGAAAATCAACTGATGGGCGAACCCCATAATATCATCCGTCATCCGGATATGCCGCCTGCCGCGTTTGCTGATATGTGGTTTACCCTGCAACAGGGCGATAGCTGGACCGGGATGGTCAAGAACCGTCGACAGAACGGCGATCACTACTGGGTTCGCGCCAACGTCACGCCGGTCTGGCATAACGAGCAATTAACCGGATACATCTCGGTGCGCACCGTTCCTGCACGTAAGGAAATTGCGCAAAGCGAGCAGCTTTATCAAAAGATCAATAACCATAATTTCAAAGGTCATCGTTTATTTAAGGGGATTGTTATTCGTCGTGGCGCCCTGGCCTGTTTATCAGTATTTAAATGGTTATCCATCCGCCAGCGCGTTAATTATGCTATTGCCACATGTATATTCCTCGCGCTGGGTATTATTTTCTTAGTCACTAATCCACTTATTCAGGCGGGCGCGGTTACTCTCTTATTTTTGCTGCTGGCTATTTACCTTAAGTATCAAATTTGTCATCCGGTTAAACAAATTTTGTCGCAAATGCAGAAAGTGGTCGCCGGGCGAAAACCGGACAGTATTCATTTACATCGCGTCGATGAACTGGGAATGATGATGCGGCTGGTGAATCAGGCCGGGTTAAACCTGAATTCACTGGTCGATGATGTCAGTACCCAAATTACCGGGATTCAGGAGATCAGCAAGCGCGTCAGCCAGGAAGGCGCGGCGTTGCATAAGCGATCTGAGGAGACCTCGGCCAACCTGCAGCAAACCGCAGCAGCCATTGAAGAAATTGGCAGCGCGGTGCAACAAACCGCTGATACTGCCGCACAAACGATGACGATGGCGGACAGAACCAGCGCGAATGCCAGCGAAGGCGGCGACTTTATGAAGCAGACAATTGGCATGATGCAGTCGATCTCCCGCGATAACAGGCAAATCGTCGACATCATCGGCGTGATCGACAGTATTGCTTTCCAGACCAATATTCTTGCGCTTAACGCGGCGGTCGAAGCCGCACGAGCCGGAGAGTCTGGCCGCGGGTTCGCGGTCGTTGCCGCCGAAGTGCGAAATCTGGCGCAGCACTCCGCGTCTGCTGCCAAAGAGATTGCCGCACTGATTGAGAAGAACGTCGCCAACGTCAACGCGGGCGTAAGCATGGTCGAACAAACAGAAACCCATCTGACCGGAATGATCGACGACGTGTTCCGGATGTCGGGCATGATTAAGGAAATTGGCCTCGCGACGCGTGAACAAACCCAGGCGCTGGAACTGATTAACGACTCGATCTCCCGCATCGGTACGATGACCGATAACAATGCCGCAATGGTCGAAAGCGTCAGGGACGCTGCCGGCAACCTTTCCGGGCGATCCTCACGTCTGCAACAAGCCGTACACGTCTTCGGCGCCTCTGCTTAATTCCCCACCCGCTCTGCCTGTTCAGCGCGGGTTTTCACTTCAGTTCTGGTTGATTATTCCGCAATCTGACCATTGTGAATGGACTATTTTGCACGGTTAATTATTTGCAGGTAGGATGCTCCGCCGGTGGTGTTATCCCTACCCAGAATGACGGGAAATATCACCCGCGTCGCAACGCAGGGTTGCGGCGAAAGGTTCGATTTATCAGACAGGTAAAACAGGTAACGTAATGAATACACAAGAAACAACGGTGTCGGAGCAGCATGCGGCGAAACGACGCTGGTTGAATGCCCATGAAGAGGGGTATCACAAAGCGATGGGCAACCGTCAGGTCCAGATGATCGCCATCGGCGGCGCCATTGGGACCGGGTTATTTTTGGGAGCCGGTGCGCGCCTGCAAATGGCGGGGCCGGCGCTGGCGCTGGTTTATCTGGTCTGCGGGATTTTCTCATTCTTTATTCTGCGCGCACTGGGCGAACTGGTTTTGCACCGCCCGTCCAGCGGCAGCTTCGTCTCCTATGCCCGTGAATTTCTCGGCGAGAAAGCCGCCTACGTCGCAGGCTGGATGTACTTCATCAACTGGGCGATGACGGGGATTGTCGATATCACCGCCGTCGCGCTGTATATGCATTACTGGGGCGCATTTGGTGATGTTCCGCAGTGGGTCTTTGCCCTCGGCGCGCTGGCGATTGTCGGCACCATGAACATGATCGGCGTGAAATGGTTTGCGGAGATGGAGTTCTGGTTTGCGCTGGTGAAAGTGCTGGCCATTGTACTCTTTCTGGTGGTCGGGACGATTTTCCTCGGCTCGGGTAAACCGCTGGACGGTAACGCCACAGGTTTTCATTTGATTACCGATAACGGCGGATTCTTCCCCCATGGCCTGCTGCCTGCACTGGTGCTGGTACAAGGAGTGGTCTTTGCTTTTGCTTCTATCGAACTGGTGGGAACTGCTGCTGGCGAGTGTAAAGACCCGCAGACGATGGTACCGAAAGCCATCAACAGCGTGATCTGGCGTATTGGCCTGTTCTACGTTGGCTCTGTGGTATTGCTGGTTCTGCTGTTGCCGTGGAACGCCTATCAGGCAGGACAAAGCCCGTTTGTGACTTTCTTCTCGAAGCTCGGCGTGCCTTACATTGGCAGCATGATGAACATCGTCGTGCTGACTGCCGCCCTCTCCAGCCTGAACTCCGGTCTCTATTGCACCGGGCGCATTTTGCGTTCGATGGCGATGGGCGGTTCTGCACCGAAATTCATGAGTAAGATGAGCCGTCAGCATGTGCCCTACGCGGGAATACTGGCGACGCTGGCGGTCTACGTTGTTGGGGTCTTTCTTAACTATCTGGTGCCGTCGCGGGTTTTCGAAATTGTCCTGAACTTTGCGTCACTGGGAATCATCGCCTCATGGGGCTTTATTGTGGTCTGCCAGTTGCGCCTGCGTCAGGCTATCAAACAAGGAAAAGCCGCTGACGTCAGCTTCAAATTGCCGGGTGCGCCTTTTACCTCGTGGTTGACGCTGCTGTTCCTGTTGAGCGTGCTGGTATTAATGGCTTTTGATTATCCGAACGGGACCTGGACCATTGCGTCCCTTCCGCTGATTGCCATTCTGCTGATCGCCGGCTGGTACGGCGTACGTAAACGCGTGGCGGAAATACACCGGACTGCGCCATAAACAACAAGGCCTGCTCTTTCGGGCAGGCCTTAGCAAGATTACACCTTCGCGTATCTGCCGGATGACGGCTTCGCCTTACCCGGCCTACAACACCAGTCAGGCGTAGGCCTGATAAGCGAAGCGCCATCATGCGGTAGTCCGCCCTCTGGCGTCTTACAAGGCGATACGAATCACATCATCCGGCTCAGTGGCTTCTTTCTCGCGAGTGGATTTCTGCTTCACGCTCACGTACAGCGTTTTGCCATCGGCAGACAGTGCCAGGCTGTTCGGGAAGGTTGGCGTATCAAACGTTTTCACCACTTTGTAACTCTTCGCGTCAATCACACTCACTTTACCCGCCTGACGGTGCGTGACGTAAGCTTCATTACGCGTTGGGTTAAACAGTACGGCCAGCGATTCTGGCGCAGCCACTTTCGCCAGCACGTTGCCGTTGCGGGTATCGACAACCAACACTTCCGCCGCTTTTGAATCGGTGACAAACGCGCGATGACCGGCGGTGTCGAGGCTCAGGTTAATAAAGAAGTGCTCTTTGCCGTCATCCAGGAGTTTTTTACGGCTGAGGATTTTATTGCTGGCGGTATCGATGGTAATGAATTCGCCATCGGCATTGGTGGTGTACAGACGTTTCGCCTGGCTGTCGATCGCCAGACCGGTGCTCATCTTACCGGTATTCTGGATAGTCTCTTTCAGCGCGATTTTTTCGCCATCCACCACCCAAATCACACTCTCTTTACCGAGACCGCTGATGTAAACCGTGTTGCTGGCTTCATCGACAACCAGCTCACGCGGCTGCAGCGGACGCACCTCTTCTGAGCGCCTACGGGCATCGAGCACCAGACGCCCTTTCACTTCACTCGTTTTCGCATCAATGGCCGTTACCGCGCTGTTCACCGTGTTACCGAACCACAGGGTCTGGGTCGCGTTGTTGATGGTGGCACCAAACGGCTTGAGATCGTTATGAATCACCTGAGTGACGTCCAGCGTGACAGGATCAAGACGATAGACAATACCGCCCTTGTCCAGCTTGCGACTCTGCGAGGTCGCCAGCCACAGGGCGTTTTCCTGCTGGCTGAAGGCCATTTCGTAGGCGCCTTTGCCCACGCCTTTACGCAGCAGTTCTTCTGCCGCCTGAGCGCTGAATGAAGAAGCAACCAGCAGTGAACCTAACAGCAATGAACTCCGCAGACGCGGCGAGAACAGATGACGAAAATGCATGACGACTCCCTTTCATAAATAGCTATTTTGCTGCTTCACATCGCTTCAACGAGCAACATCCTGGTATTGCTCTTGTTTATAGATGGGAATGGTAATCATTATTCATGTGAATGTGGAGCATTTATTCGCATTCTGGCTACAATCTTCTTAATTTCTCCATAAATTTTTAACGCATCGTGCCGTTAAAATTTTCAAATATTTACATATCCATTAACATAGAACTCACATACCTCTGGGTACGTTCAATTTAACTGGCCTTTTTCATGAAGATTATTTCCGCACGACATACCGCAGTACCCGCACTTTTTCTCCCGCTCGTCTTTTCATCGCCGGTTATGGCAGATGAGGCTAGCGATGCTCAGACAATGATCGTCAGCGCATCACCCCAGGCGATATCAGAACTGGATACCCCGGCAGCCGTCAGCGTCGTCGATGGCGAAGATATGCGTCTGGCCGCGCCGCGCATCAACCTGTCAGAATCGCTGACCCGCGTGCCGGGGCTTCAGGTGCAAAACCGGCAAAACTATGCACAGGATTTGCAAATTTCGATGCGCGGATTCGGCTCCCGATCCACCTATGGGATCCGCGGCATCCGTCTGTATGTGGACGGCATTCCGGCGACGATGCCGGACGGCCAGGGGCAGACATCGAACATCGATCTCAGCAGCGTACAGAACGTTGAAGTGCTGCGCGGTCCCTTCTCTGCGCTGTACGGTAATGCCTCCGGCGGGGTAATGTCTGTCACCACCCAAACCGGTCAACAGCCCCCGACGATAGAAGCCAGCAGCTATTACGGCAGTTTCGGGAGCTGGCGTTACGGACTAAAAGCCACGGGCGCGATGGGTGATGGCACTCAGGCGGGCGACGTGGATTACACGGTCTCCACCACCCGTTTCACCACCCACGGCTATCGCGATCGCAGCGGCGCGCAGAAAAATCTGGCCAACGCAAAACTGGGCGTTCGCATTGATGACGCCAGTAAGTTGAGTCTGATTTTCAATAGCGTCGACATTAAAGCCGACGATCCGGGCGGGCTTAACGAAGCGGAATGGCGGGATGATCCGCGGCAATCTCCCCGCGCAGAGCAGTACAACACGCGTAAAACCATCAAGCAGACCCAGGCCGGATTGCGTTATGAGCGCCAGATCAGCGCGCAGGATGACATGAGCGTGATGATGTACGCCGGAGAACGCGAAACCACGCAGTATCAGTCGATCCCTATGGCACCACAGCTTCGCCCCTCTCATGCCGGCGGCGTGATCACCCTGCAGCGCCATTATCAGGGTATCGACAGTCGCTGGACGCATCGCGGTGAACTGGGCGTGCCCGTGACCTTCACCACCGGTTTGAACTACGAGAACATGAGCGAAAACCGCAAGGGCTATAACAACTATCGTCTGAACAACGGCGTGCCGGAGTACGGTCAGAAAGGCGATCTGCGTCGCGATGAACGTAATCTGATGTGGAACGTGGATCCCTATCTGCAAACCCAGTGGCAACTGACTGACCAGCTCTCGCTGGATGCCGGCGTACGCTACAGCTCGGTCTGGTTTGATTCCAACGATCATTACGTCACGCCAGGCAATGGCGATGACAGCGGTGACGCCAGCTACCATCAGTGGTTACCTGCCGGTTCGCTGAAATACGCCTTAACCGATGCGTGGAACATCTATCTCGCCGCGGGCCGGGGCTTTGAAACACCGACCATTAATGAGCTTTCCTACCGCGCTGACGGGCAAAGCGGGATGAATTTTGATCTCAAACCCTCGACCAACGATACGCTAGAGATCGGCAGTAAAACCCGGATTGGCGATGGATTACTGACGGCCGCCCTCTTCCAGACCGATACCGACAATGAACTGGTGGTCGATTCCAGCAGCGGCGGACGCACGACCTATAAAAACGCCGGGAAAACCCGTCGTCAGGGTGCGGAACTCGCCTGGGATCAACGCTTTGCCGGAAACTGGCGGTTCAATGCATCGTGGACCTGGCTGGACGCCACTTACCGCAGTAACGTCTGTAACGATCAGAACTGCAACGGCAACCGGATGCCCGGCATCGCACGGAACATGGGATTCGCCTCGCTGGGCTACGTGCCTGATGATGGCTGGTACGCAGGAGCCGATGCGCGCTATATGGGTGATATCATGGCTGATGATGAGAATACCGCTAAAGCGCCCTCTTATACCGTCGTTGGCCTGAATACCGGCTATAAATTCATCGTCAGCAGCCTGACAGTGGACGTCTTTGGTCGTGTCGATAACCTGTTCGATAAGGAGTACGTCGGATCGGTCATCGTGAATGAATCGAATGGTCGCTACTACGAACCTGCACCAGGCCGAAACTATGGCGTGGGTGTCAATCTGGCCTGGCAGTTTGAGTAAGACAGATTATTAATGCCGATCGAGCGGGGATCCCCCCGCTCTAATTAAGCCATGCTTAATTATTATATTGCTGTTTAATTATCGCTACATTTTTAGTGATCAGATCAATTAAACAATGGCGACTGGCGTCTTTATTTCCCGCCGCCATCGCATTCAGCAATTCCTGATAATGCCCGACGTTGTGTTGATAAGCGTCATGCTTCGCCCGGTCATAGAGAAAATGCAGGCTCGGCCCCATGCGCACCCAAAGCTGTTCGATCATTTCGACCAGCGTGGGCATATTAGCAAACTGATAGATTTTGAAGCGCAACGCCCGGTTCGCCAGCAACCGATCTTCTACTGTACCGCTCTCGTGGGCCTGCTGATAGTCCGCCAGAAGCGCATGCAGAATCTCCATCCGTTCCGGCGTGATCTCGCCCGCCGCCATCATTACCGCCATGCCTTCCAGTTCGCAGCGGATGTGAATAATCTCGCTCAAACGCGCCATCGGAATATCCGGAACCATAAACGCCTGCGCGGGCGCGATAGCCAGTGCACTCGCGGAGACCAGCCGTAGCAACGCTTCCCGAACCGGAGTGATACTGATCCCCAACTCCTGCGCGATATTTTTGGTGATAAGCCTGGCCCCGGGGCGTAACGCGCCAATGCTTAATTTGTCTTTTAATCCTCTCTCAACTTGTGTGGTCAAACTTATATGTTGCGTTTTTTCCATACCAGGCATTCTGTTTCTTCACCTCATAACATTGCCAATTGCAATTAAGCGAATACGCCTAATTGATTTAAATATCGCCTGGTTTAAAAATGTAAAATACAAAGAACGCAAATTTTCCCGCGTTTTATTAACAGCGCCGACGGGGTTATTCGTCGGTTACGCGGTGATATATACCCTGAATAATTAAAGCTGGAATTTAGAATTTTGCCCATTTTTTATGGCGGCTTTCGCCGCCAGCTTTTGCTTATACGTCGTCGGCGAGACGTATCACCACTTTACCAAAGTTTTTACCGGTCAGCAGGCCGATAAAGGTTTGCGGCGCGTTCTCCAGTCCATCGGTGACCTGCTCACGGTAGTGGATTTTACCCTCTTTCACCCAGCGCCCCATTTCCTGCTGGAACTCGTGAATGCGGTGTCCGTAGTCCTGGCCGATGATAAACCCTTGCATCCGGATCCGTTTTTTCAGCAGGGTCGCCATCAGTAATGGCAGCCTGTCGGGACCCGCCGGCAAGTCTGTCGCGTTATAACCGCTGACCAGACCACAAAGCGGGATCCGCGCCGAGGTGTTCAGTAGCGGCAGTACGGCATCAAACACTTTCCCGCCCACGTTTTCATAGTAGACGTCAATGCCTTGCGGACAGGCTTTCGCCAGTTGTTCGGCAAAGTCGCTGGCATGGTGATCCAGACAAACATCGAAGCCCAGCACGTCGGTGGCATGACGGCATTTTTCCGCACCGCCCGCAACGCCCACCACGCGACACCCCTTCAGTTTGCCAATTTGCCCAACCGTTGCGCCCACTGGCCCCGTTGCGGCCGCCACCACCAGCGTCTCGCCCTCTTTTGGCTGACCGATGTCCAGCAAACCCATATAGGCGGTGAATCCTGGCATCCCCAGTACGCCGAGCGCCCACGACGGATTTTCAGGATTTTCTCCGAGCTTCACCAGCCCCGTGCCGTCGGAAATATCGTAATCCTGCCAGCCGCTGTAACTCAGCACCCATTCACCCGTTTTATAATCAGGATGATTTGACGCCACCACACGGCTGACGGTGCCGCCCACCATCACCCCACCAATCTCAACCGGCGGCGAATATGACGGTTCATCACTCATGCGTCCGCGCATATAGGGGTCGAGCGACAGATAAAGGGTGCGCAGTAACACCTGACCTTCCCCAGGGGTGGCGACATCGTCTTCTTCCAGACGGAAATTCTCCACTACCGGTGCGCCATGGGGCCGGGATGCTAACACCCAGCGACGGTTACGGTCTGTTTGTTGAGCCATGATGTTCTCCTCTGCTTTTGGCATGAATCCATCAATAGTAGCAGGCCGCGGCGGTCATTAGCTTCCGGCCAGGTTTAAGCGCACAACGAGGTAAACGCAAGGTTGCGTCGTTTCATTGATAAAACGACAGTCATTCGGCGGCCCCAGTTCCAGGCAATCTCCCGCCTTCATCTCGTGGCGCGTATCACCTTCAACGAATACCAGTTCGCCCTGTTGCAGCCAGATCAATTGCCGGGCCTGCACATACGATGAGGCAGGCATCGGGATATTGCTGCCTGCCGGCAATTCAATTTGCACCAGATCGATTGGCAGATCGCTGCGCGGTGAAACATGGCGACGCAGATAGTGACTCTGCGGATCGTGCCAGACGGGCTGATCGGCGAAGCGGGACAGTTTACCCTCCTGCATTTCAGCGCGGGCAATCAGCGTGGACATACTGATGCCAAATGCCCCTGATAATCTGCCGAGCAGCGTCGCCGTTGGGCTGCTCTCTGCGCGTTCGATTTTGTGGATCATCGCGCGCGACACGCCCGCCCGCTCCGCCAGTTCGGTGAGCGACCAGCCACGGGATTCGCGTTCAATGCGAATTCTTGCACTGATCCGTTGATTTATGCTGTCTTCAATAGTATTCATATCGTAATACTATAGTGTACACCGCCTGAGGTTCAACATGTCTATTCGATTCGCCAGCAAAGAGGACTGCGCCGCCATCGCAGAGATCTATAACCATGCGGTGCTGCATACGGCGGCCATCTGGAACGACCAGACGGTCGATACCGATAACCGCATCGCATGGTATGAGGCGCGACAGGCGCTGGGTTATCCGGTACTGGTGAGCGTGGAAGGTGACGTTGTCACGGGCTATGCCTCTTTTGGCGACTGGCGCAACTTTGATGGCTTTCGCCATACGGTCGAACATTCGGTGTATGTCCATCCGGATCATCAGGGGAAAGGTCTGGGACGACAGTTACTCAGCCGGTTAATTGAAGAAGCTCGCCGCTGTGGTAAACATGTAATGGTTGCCGGTATCGAATCGCAGAACCACGCCTCATTGCATTTACATGAAACGCTCGGGTTTCACACCACTGCACAGATGCCGCAGGTTGGAACCAAGTTTGGCCGCTGGCTGGATTTGACCTTTATGCAGCTACAGCTTGACGATCGCAATGAACCGGATGCACGCGGATGAACCAGTCACTCACCCTCGCCTTTTTGATCGCCGCCGGTATCGGTCTGGTGGTGCAAAACACCCTGATGGTTCGCATTACGCAAACTTCATCGACCATCCTGATCGCCATGTTGCTGAACTCGCTGGTCGGGATTGTCCTGTTTGTCAGTATTCTTTGGTTCAAACAGGGAATGGCGGGATTTGGTGAACTCGTTGCCAGCGTGCGCTGGTGGACGCTGATTCCGGGTCTGCTGGGCTCGTTTTTCGTCTTTGCCAGCATCAGCGGCTATCAACATGTCGGTGCGGCAACAACAATTGCGGTACTGGTCGCCAGTCAGCTTATTGGCGGTCTCGCGCTGGATATTTTGCGCAGTCATGATGTGCCGCTCAGAGCCCTCATCGGCCCGGTTTGCGGCGCAGTGATGCTGGTGGTCGGCGCCTGGCTGGTGGCCAGACGCCAGTTTTGAACGCCTGATGGCGCTACGCTTATCAGGCCTACACACCCATACCCGTAGGCCGGATAAGCATAGCGTCATCCGGCACATCACTTCCCCGTAGGCCGGATAAGCGTAGCGTCATCCGGCACATCACTTCCCCGTAGGCCGGATAAGCGCAGCGTCATCCGGCATATCACTTCCCCGTAGGCCGGATAAGTGCAGCGTCATCCGACACATCACTTCCCCGTAGGCCGGATAAGTGCAGCGTCATCCGGCATATCACTTCCCCGTAGGCCGGATAAGCATAGCGTCATCCGACATATCACTTCCCCGTAGGCCGGATAAGCATAGCGTCATCCGACACATCACTTCCCCATAGGCCGGATAAGCATAGCGTCATCCGGCACATCACTTCCCCGTAGGCCGGATAAGCATAGCGTCATCCGACACATCACTTCCCTGTAGGCCGGATAAGCATAGCGTCATCCGGCATATCACTTCCCCGTAGGCCGGATAAGCGTAGCGTCATCCGGCACATCACTTCCCTGTAGGCCGGATAAGCATAGCGTCATCCGGCATATCACTTCCCCGTAGGCCGGATAAGCGTAGCGTCATCCGGCACACTGCACCAAAATTAAAGGATCGTGCCGCCTTTTGTGAGTTGTTCGCGACGCACTTCCATATCTTCCTTATGCTGACGACCGTGATGCGCGATAGCCGTTCTTAAGCGCTGCTGCTGCGTGTAGCGGTCTTCACGGCTTAGCTGCGCATCATCGCTCAGGGCGACCAGCAGCTCGTTCATATGGGTGATGACGCCCTCATCAATAGCGGCATCGACACGGGCGCTGACCTCATCCAGGTGCGACATAAAAACTCCTTAATTCAGTTTTGCTTTTGAAAAATCACTGCCCATCAGGCTGACGCTGTAACCGGTCACGTTGCTGCGCGTGGCGTAAAACGTTTTGCCATTGGCGAGAGCGATCCACGGCGCCTGTTGATAATAGATCTCCTGCGCCTGCTGGTAGAGTTTCACACGCTCTTCCGGTTTACTGACCAGCTTCGCTTTCTGGACCAGTGAATCATACTCTTTATCGCACCAGCGTGCGGCATTCGATCCGGTTTTGATGCTGTTGCAACCCAGCAGGACATCCGCGAAGTTGTCCGGATCGCCGTTATCCGACATCCAGCCAAACAGCGCACTGTCATGTTCGCCTTTACGCATCCCGGAAAGGTATTCGCCCCACTCGTAAGAGACAATCTTCGCCTTAACGCCCACTTTTGCCCAGTCGCTTTGGATCATCTCGGCAATGCGTCGCGAGTTGGGGTTATACGGACGCTGTACCGGCATCGACCAGAGGGTGACTTCAAACCCATTTTCCTGCCCGGCCTGTTTCAGCAGTTCTTTCGCTTTTTCCGGGTCGTAGGCGTAATCCTTCAGCTCCGGATTAAAACCCATCATATTCGGCGGGATCGGGGATTTCGCGACTTTCGCCGAATCGAGGAAAACAGCCTTCACAATGGCCTGTTTATCGGTGGCGTAGTTCAGCGCCTGACGAACCAGCACGTTATCAAAGGGTTTTTTCTCTGTATTGAAGGCCAGATAGCCCACGTTGAGCGCCTCAACGGCATGCAGCGTCAGGTCTTTGTTCTTCTTGATCTCGTCAAACTGCACCGGCGACGGCGCCGGGATAATCTGGCATTCATTGGTTTGCAGTTTCGCCATCCGCGTCTGCACGTTAGGCGTGATGGCGAAGATCAGATGCTTTGTCGGCACCTCGCCATCCCAGTAATTCGGGTTTGCCAGATAGCGAATTTGCGAATCCTGCTTGTACTGCTGCAGAACGTACGGCCCGGTGCCAATCGGCCAGTTATCGACGTTTTCCGGCGTGCCTTTTTTCAGCATCGCGTCGGCGTATTCCGCAGAGAGAATCGAGGCAAAATCCATTCCCCAGTCGGCGAGAAATGCCGCGTTTGGCTCGCTCAGCACAAACTGTACGTGGTAATCATCGACCTTTTTCACCTCTTTAATCAGCTTATCGAAACCCACGTCGTTGAAATACTCATAGCTGCCCTGCGACACATTGTGGTACGGATGCGTGGCCTCTTTCTGGCGTAATACCGAGAAAATGACGTCATCGGCGTTAAAGTCGCGGGTCGGCTTGAAGAACTTGTTACTGTTGAACTTCACGCCCTGACGCAGCGTAAAGGTGTAGGTTTTGCCATCCTCTGAAATGGTCCAGTCCGTCGCCAGCGACGGCACCGGCGTGTTTTTTACCGGGTCGAAATTGATCAACCGGTTGTACAGCACCTGGGAGCTGGCGACAAACGACGGGCCTGAGCTGGCAATTTGCGGGTTAAAAGATTCGGGTGAGGCTTCCGAGCAATAGACAAGGGTGTCGCTATTGGCCGCAAGCGCTGCCCCGGTTGGTAACACCGCACTGAGCGCCAGTGCAAGCAGCGTTTTCCTTGTGGACATGATATGAACCTTCTTCGTTATTATTGAGGGGGTTATAGGAGCATAGATGAAGCAAACGGTTAAATAACAAATCCGTCTCAGGTTATGCGAATCCGCGCGTTTTTGTTGGATCTTTCGCCACAGAATTTACGTTAAGTCTTTTCGAAAACGTCAACGCCTCTATGCCCTGAAAATTCACTCCTTTTTGCCTCTCTTCCACCGTTTGCCTGAGCCACTAACCCGTAAAGTAGATGGGTGAAAAAGTCTTAGGGACCTTATCGTGGCAAAAACACTCTTGCGCAGCGGCAATCTGGATGATTATCAAGCCGTCGGCGGTGGCGGCCAGGCCGTCTTTGATTCAGCACTACAAATTCGTGAAACGCTCCGCCTGCGTAAACAGCAGGCAATGGTGGATAGTCTCGCCATTCCCCAGCTTAACGACAGCGGCGATCGCGTTGACTGGTATTCTCCCGTTGAAGGGGATGCCATCGCGTGGAAAAACGCCGATGAGGAGACGCGCTTTCGCGCCCTGCGCTACCTCAGTGCGACCCTGGAAAGCGCCGCCGCCCTGAGCCGCAAAAGTCTGCAATCCGGCAAAACGTCACTGCAACTGTTTGGTTCTCTGCTGGAAAAAGCCATTCAGTTCCCTGGGGAGAATCACGTCTTCCTCGTCGATGGAAAACCGGTCATCACCTTCTGGGGATTTATCCATCTTAATGAGAACATCCGCGAAGATGTGCTTGAGTGCCTGCGCATCCAGCAAGAACCTGAACCGCAAATTCTCATTGCGCCAGAACCTTTAGAAGAGCCGGTTCCTGAAGTGACGTTTGCCCAGGCAGATGAACCGCTGCTCTCCACGCCGGTCGCGCCGATCGGCGAGCCAGAACCCGTGATGCCACCGCAGCCGGTTCCCGTTATCACTGAAGAAAAAGTAACGCCTGCTCCGGCCAAACCGCCACGTCGCCTGCCGTTGTGGACTTTGCCCGTCGCTGCTGTCATCGTCGCCGCCATTGCCGCGCCGCTGCTGTGGAACTCACACACGCCAGCCATCGCAACGGAAGTCGTCAGCGCACCGCAACCGGATATGGCGCCTCTGCCAGCGCTGACTGTCGCGCTGCCGCTGCATCAGGCAGAGATCATTGCGCCAGTGAAAAAAGAGAAACCGGCCGATGATCCGGTGGTGATTGCCGCGATCCCGAAAGACGCGCTGGTGATGGATGCAAATCAGATGAAAGCCGGCACCACGCGCTTTCTCAACGGCAACTGGCGCGTCATGGTCGACGTGAAAGATCCTGTCACCGGCAAAGCGCCCTCTCTGCGTTACCAGATTCAGAATAATAAAGGCACGGCGCGCGTGGTTCACGGCGATAACATCGTCTGCCGCGCGGAGCTCTTCTCAGGGCTGCATCAGAGCGGGGAATTAATGATTAAGAGTCGCGGCAATGCGCGCTGCACCGATGGTTCGCGTTATCCGATGCCGGAAATCACCTGTAAAGCCGGGGTCAATGATGTCGCGGTTTGTACCGCCCGCTTTGATGCGAAAGCCGCGATCCCGTTGACGTTCAAGAAGACAGGGGCCTGATTTTATGCTGGTAAATCTGTGTGATTACAAACAGAGCGTCACGCTCATCGCAAATAGCGGCGTGCAGTTTCTCGACTTTGGGCTGACGCCGCAGGAATCCGCACATCACGGTCGCTTTGTGCGTAAAACGGCCAACGGCCCCCTGCTGCGCCTGGATTACGATCTGGCAAACGATCGCTATACGCTGCCTGCGCGACCGGGTTCGCAACCCGAAGTGGTGAAGCCGGAAAGCACGCAAACGCTGCATTACTCGCTGGATGTCCTCGACGGCATCTGGCTGCCGTTGCCATTCCTGCGTTTTAATCCGCCACGCACCTTCGTAGAAGGCCCGGACAACTGGGCGCGCGTTCAGGTGCGTAAACTGGCGGAACCCGACAGCGCGGGCAACACCCACCGGGTCACTCTCGCGCTCGATAGTCAGTTAAGCGAAAATACGCCCGCCGCACTTGCACCCGGCGAAAACGATCTGCTGAACGGCACCCGTTTTGCCCTGGCCTGGCGTGATCATGAGATCGCCGATTTTCTCGATCAGACCTGGATTGATGGCTGGCTACGCGAAGTATTTCTCAACCATGTCAGCCAGCAGGAAAACCGGACAGAGCAGGCCATCAGCCAGGCGCTGCGCAACTTTGAATACCAGGCGCACTGGCTGAATCTGCTGGCGCTACTGGGTGAACAGCTTGCGGTGCCGGAAGTGAAACTGGTCACCCACACGCTGAGTACCCCGGCGATTCCGGTCGATTTGATTCTGGATGTCGGTAACACCCATACCTGCGGCGTTTTGATTGAAGATCACGGTGACGCCAATGATGGACTGCGTCAGACGGCAGAACTGCAGGTCCGTTCACTCAGCGAACCGCAGTATCTCAACGACCCTCTGTTCACCAGTCGTCTGGAATTTTCAGAAGCCCGGTTTGGTAAACAGCACTTTTCCGTCGAAAGCGGACGCGAAGATGCGTTTATCTGGCCGTCGATTGTGCGGGTCGGCGACGAAGCGCGTAAGCTGGCAATGCAACGCACAGGAACGGACGGCAACAGTGGAATTTCCAGCCCGCGCCGCTATCTGTGGGATGAAACCCCCGTGCTGCATGACTGGCGTTTCAGCCAGATGAACAGCAAAACCCAGCGCGAACCGCTCGCCACCGCCTTTCCGTTGATGAATCTGATGAACGACGATGGTCAGCCGCTCTACTCGCTGCCGCAGGATGACCGTCTGCCGGTCTTTTCACCTCAGTACAGCCGCAGTACGCTGATGACCCACATGCTGTGCGAGATCCTCGCGCAGGCGCTGGGGCAAATCAACAGCGTCGCGACCCGCCTGCGTCTGGGTTTTCCGGCGTCGCCTCGCCAGTTACGCTCATTGATCCTCACGCTGCCCTCGGCGATGCCGAAACAGGAGCGTGAGATCTTCCGTCTGCGCATGTTCGAAGCCATCGCGATTGTCTGGAAAGCGATGGGCTGGCACCCGCAGGACGAGGATTTCAGCACCCGCAAGCAGCAGGAAAAAAGCATCGTCCCGGTGCCAGAAATTCAGATGGAGTGGGACGAAGCCAGTTGCGGTCAACTGGTCTGGCTGTACAACGAAGCCATTTCCCATTACGCCGGGCGCAGTGAAGCGTTCTTCAACGCCCTTGCCCGCCCGGATCGCCTGCCCGAACCAGGCGAAACCAAAGGCCGGGCGCTACGCGTGGCATCGATCGATATCGGTGGCGGCACCACCGATATGGCGATTGTCCACTATCAACTGGATGATGGGGTTGGGGCGAATGTGAAAATTACGCCGCACCTGTTGTTCCGCGAGGGCTTTAAGGTTGCAGGCGACGATCTGCTGCTGGACGTGATCCAGAAATGCATTTTACCGGCCCTGCAAACCCGACTGCAGCAGGCGGGTGTCACCGATGCCGCCGCCCTGCTCTCCACGCTGTTTGGCGATTCCGGGCGCATCGATACTCAAGCCGTTTTGCGCCAACAAACGGCGCTACAGCTCTTTATGCCACTCGGTCACGCGGTACTTTCTGCCTGGGAGAAGAGCGACGTTACCGATCCGCTGGCCGGGCTGCATGCCACCTTTGGCGATCTGCTGGACCATCGTCCGACCCGCAACGTGCTCAATTACATTCAACAGGCGATTGATCACGCCCTGCCGTCGGGTTCGCCGACGTTTGATCTCTTTAGCGTCCCGTTACAGGTACAGTTCAGCCAGTTGCAGGAGGCGATGCTGGCAGGTCAGTTTACCCTGACCTCCCCGCTGCACGCGGTCTGCGAAGCCATTTCGCATTATTGTTGTGATGTGCTGTTGGTCACTGGCAGGCCGACCTGTATCCCGGCGGTTCAGGCGCTGATCCGCCATCTGCAGCCCGTTCCGGTCAACCGGATGGTGTGGATGGATAACTACCGCGTCCATGAATGGTATCCGTTCAGCCAGCAGGGGCGCATTGGCAATCCGAAATCCACCGCCGCCGTCGGCGCAATGCTCTGCAGCCTTGCGCTGGATCTGCGCCTGCCGCGCTTTAACTTTAAAGCCGCTGATATTGGCGCCTACTCGACCGTGCGTTACCTCGGCGTACTCGACAATACGGTGAATACGTTGCGTGAGGAAAACGTCTGGTATCAGGATATCGATCTTGATAAACCCGGCGCGAAGCTCGACACCCGCGTGCACTTTCCGCTGCGCGGTAACGTCACGCTCGGTTTCCGCCAGTTGGCGAACAGTCGCTGGCCTGCAACGCCGCTGTATACACTGAGCATTAACTCCGCCGATCTGGCGAAGAATATCGCCGGTGACGGCGTGTTAAATGTGCGTCTGCAACTGCGCGGCGGCAATAAAGAGACGGGCCCCGAGTCGTTTGTGCTGAGCGATGCCTGGCTACAGGACGGCACGCCGGTAGCGGCAAATGCCCTGACCTTAAAATTAAATACCCTGGCTGACCGTCGACACAGCGGTAGCCATTACTGGATTGACAGCGGGAGCGTGTACCTGAAATGAACAAGATGTTGAATACCACTCAGGCCGCGATCGCGTGGGTTAACCGCACCCGTCAGCACGCCCTCACGCTGGATGACGAGGCGGATGCGTTGCTGGCCCAACTCAACGGCGCAGCAGCCACGGAATCCGCCCTCAACGCCGCCCGGCATGAGCGTGCCAGTATCGGGCTTTACGGCTACTCGCAGGCGGCAAAGGCGCACCTCCTCGCCGCGCTGTGCAGCAGCGGCAACGGTAAGGTCAATGTCATGACCCCGGATCGCAGCTTCGACTATTTCAGTCATCTCAACCCCGGACACGCACCGACCAACATGGCGCTACGCTTCACGCGCCAGCAAAACCTGTCGGATGACGAGTGGCCGTTGCGCCTGCGGCTGGTGACAGAAGCGGAACTGGTACAGATATTCATCGTCCAGGCCTGTGCCCAGCCGGAATATCGACCAGTGGAAAAGGCCATCATTGAATCGCGTATAGAAAAGTGGCAGTCATTGCGTCAGTTACATCCGGTTCAGGGCGTGACGGCGCAGGAAGTCGCCACCATTGCCCGCTTCTGGCAGCGCTGTATTCCCGTGTCGCAACAGCAGATTGATGATGCGCTATGGCATCAGTTTGCCCTGCTGCTGCCGACGGTTGATCTCTCAACCCGAGCCAGCGCCTGGTCGCTGCTGTGGGGCGAACAGCCAGAGCTGACGCAACAGTGGCTGAAACTGGCGCAGGTGCTGCAACAGACCGGTCATGCCAGCGAAGTGGCCGCGCCGCTGAGTCTGCTTGTCGATCAGTTTGGCCTACCGTCCGAGAGTTTTATCACCCAGGATTTTCTGAACTCGCAGGAGGCCCAAAGCGATGTGGTCGTTCATCCCGTAGTGGATGAGAAATGGCTTAACGCCGTCAGTCTGGCCCAGGAATCGCTGGCACTGTTGACCCGGGAACTGGTACTGAACGTTGAAGATGGCGTACTGGATGATGTCGATCTGCTGGATATTCCACTCACGCCGCTCAGCCATCCGCAACCGCTCTGGCAGGCTAAACTCGGCTGGTTGCTGGAGCATTACCGCCAGCAGTTACAGCCCGATGTGCTGGTCGTCTGCAACGCCACGGACACCCGCACGCAAACCCCATCAACAGCGAGGACGTTACTCAACTGGGTGCACGATACGCAGCCGACGCGCGAGACCGCGTTGCCCGGTGTGGTGTGGGCGATCACGCCGCAGGATGCGCGCTTTACGACACAACAGAATCTGGACGAAGCGGTCCAGCATCTGATGGGAAAACCGGGCCAACACTGGGGCACGCTACAAGCGCTGGATAAACACAGCCTGCAACGGCTGATCGAGTGGCTGTCGCAAGCCACTTGCGCCCCTCAACGCCAGGCACGTTTGCAGGCGCTGAGCGAACAGCATCAGCAGCGTGTGCGTGAACTGATGCTGACGCAACCTGACGAAGCGCTCAGTGCGGAAACGGTGGTTCGCCAGCTACAGCAGCAGGCAGCGCATCACGGCGATCTACTCGATGGCCTGTTGCCGGCGGTACAACAATTTGAAACCCTGCTCCGCGTTCAGCAACCGCGTGAAGAACAGGTCAGCGGTTTGTTTAATGATGCCATTGACCTTTTCGCTGATGTCCGTGACGCCCCGCAACAGGCAGAGAACAAAGAGACGGGTTATCAGGCGCACCGCATGTGGCTTAACCATATTCGCCAGTGGAGCCGCGATGACCGCCAGGCACCGCGTTTAGGGTTGACGCCCGCCGCGCTGCGTCAGGTCGTCGACATTCTGGCGATCGCCAGCTACCGACTGCAACTGCCGCAGCAACTGCAACAGATAGTGCAGCGTGAAGACGTTTGCGGCGCCCAGCTACACGCCTGTATCGCCAACTTTATCGCCTGGCTGGGCTATGCCGGGGTGGCTGAGGCGGAAAGGCCCGCCAGTCGTATTGCGAAAGGGACGGCGATTTTCAGTGCGGTCAAACGCCAGCCGATGGCGCGACTGACGCAACTGGAAGAGCAACCGGTGCACGCCGCCAGCCGCTATGTTTATGACTGGCTGGTCGCGCTATATACGCGGGCAACGGAAAACAAGGGCTATCAGCATCCGCAGGCTGTGACTGAAGCAGACCGGAAGGCGCTGATGGCTTTGCTGACGGCTTAGAACAGCGAAAACAGCAGCGCGACCGGAAAACTCATCGGCCAGGTAGCCCCGACCAAAAAGGCGCTCAGAAAGCGGATACGTTTTTTATCATGCGAGAGAAACCAGGTGATCAGAAAGGCAATCGCGGCCATCACCGCATAGAACATCAGCATTTTTTGATACAAAGACATGTCAGGGCATCCGGCCAGAAGAATAAAACGCGCGCAATATGCTCCATTTTTTGACGCACATCAAGTTTTATCCCTTTCGGTCAACCATTTTGTCCTTTTTTATGACCGCTTACGTTAAGTCCATACTCTGGACTATTGCGGATCACGAAACACCAGACTATATACAAAGGGGCACTTACACAGGGTGGCAAAAATGAATGTTTCCAGTAGAACCGTGGTGTTGATAAACCTCTTTGCTGCTGTCGGTCTCTTTGCTCTGATTTCGTTGAAATTTGGCTGGTTTGTTTAAACTTTGCATACCTGCGGCGCAGACAGGCAGAGAGAATGTTTCTCTCTGCCTTCAGCTAACGATCTTCCCACTTCTCTCGTAAGGCGTAAATTACCCTTAATGTTTAACCATAACGTGGCGGACCACGGTGTAGTCTTCCAGTCCATATAGCGACATGTCTTTCCCATAACCGGACAATTTCTGCCCGCCGTGTGGCATTTCGCTCACCAGCATAAAATGGGTATTGACCCAAGTGCAGCCATACTGCAATCGCGCACTGACCCGATGCGCGCGCCCGACGTCACGCGTCCAGACCGACGAGGCGAGACCATATTGCGAATCATTGGCCCACTCCAGCACTTGCTCCTCATCCTCGAAGAGCGTCACACTAACTACCGGGCCAAACACTTCTCGCTGAACAATCGCATCCTCCTGTTTAGCCCCTGCCAGCAGCGTCGGGGCAAAGTAATAGCCCGGCCCTTCAATTTTTTTGCCACCCGTGACCACATTGATATGCCCCAGCGCTTTGGCCTCCTCAACGGCTCTCGTGACACGCTCCAGATGAGCAAGCGAACTCAGAGGGCCCAGTTCTGTCGATTCCTCCTCCGGCGCGCCGGTCTTCAGGCTGGCGACGGCGGCGCCCAGTTTCTCAACCAGCGTGTCGTAAATGCCCTTCTGTGCGTAAATGCGACAGGCCGCGGTACAGTCCTGACCGGCATTGTAAAACCCGAAGGTGCGCACGCCCTCCACCACCGCATCCACATCGGCATCATCAAACACAATTACCGGCGCTTTACCGCCCAGTTCCATATGCGTGCGCTTAATTGACGGCGCAGTATGGCTGATAATGTGCTCGCCGGTAGCGATAGAGCCGGTTAACGAGACCATACGTACCTTCTTGTGCCCGGTCAGCGGATCGCCGACCGTTTTGCCCCTGCCGAACAGCACGTTAAGTACGCCTGGCGGAAAAATATCTTTAGCGTATTCCGCCAGCTTCAGCGCGGTTAACGGCGTGATTTCCGAAGGCTTGATCACCACGCAGTTACCGGCCGCCAGCGCGGGGGCCAGTTTCCACGCCGCCATCATCAGCGGATAGTTCCACGGCGCAATGGAAGCCACCACGCCAACCGGGTCGCGGCGAATCATCGAGGTATGGCCCTCCAGATATTCCCCCGCCGCCAGCCCGTTCAGACAGCGGGCGGCGCCGGCGAAAAAGCGAAACACATCGACAATCGCCGGGATCTCATCATTGAGCGCACAATGCAGCGGTTTACCACAGTTGCGCGATTCCAGTTCGGCAAACTCATGCGCATTCTGCTCAATAACATCCGCCAGCTTCAGCAGCAGTTCACTGCGCACTTTCGGGGTTGTCTTTCCCCATTCGCTAAACGCACGATCGGCGGCGAGGACAGCCGCATCCACCTGAGCGGGAGACGCTTCTGCAATTTCCAGTAGCACCTCACCGGTAGCAGGATTATAGACAGGCTGCTTTTCACCTTCACCGTTGACCAGCTCGCCATTAATCAGTAATTGATGTTGCATAGCATTTTCCCATATCGTTGATTATTTAGCGTTTCCGGCGACGTTGTCGCCTTCACGCGTAAGCCACCAGGCCCCCAGAATCGGAATCGTTGTAACCAGCATGACCAGCAGTGCCACCACGTTCGTCACCGGCACGTCGCGAGGTCGCCCTAACTGGTTGAGCAACCACAGCGGCAGTGTTCTCTCATGACCGGCAGTAAAGGTTGTGACGATGATTTCATCAAACGACAGCGCGAACGCCAGCATTCCCCCCGCCAGCAGCGCCGAGCCCAGATTCGGCAGCACGACATAGCGGAAGGTTTGCCAGCCATTCGCGCCAAGATCCATAGAAGCCTCCACCAGGCTCCATGCAGTACGACGAAAGCGGGCTATTACGTTGTTAAACACCACCACCACGCAGAACGTCGCGTGACCGACGACAATGGTGAAAAAACCCGGTTCGAGATTAACCGTCTTAAAGGCGGTCAGTAGCGCCAGACCGGTGACAATCCCCGGCAGCGCGATCGGCAGCAGCAGCAACAACGAGATGGCGTTTTTGCCGAAGAAATCACGTCGCCAGAGTGCGGCGGCCGCCAGCGTGCCAAGCACCAGCGCAATTGCCGTCGACAACGCGGCAATTTTTAGTGACAACGTCACGGCATCGAGAATATCGCTACGCTGAGCCGCCACGCTGAACCAGCGTAGCGTCAGCCCTTGCGGCGGAAAGCTAAAGGCCGCGTCCTCGGTATTAAACGCATACGCGGCAATGATCAGTATCGGGAAGTGCAGGAATATCACCCCGCCCCAGGCCGCCAGTTTGAGGAAAAACGGTGCGCGCTCAGAGTGCATCGAACGCTCCCAGACGTTTCACGAACGCCAGATAAAGGGCTATCAGCACGATCGGTACCAGCGTAAACGCCGCCGCCATTGGCATGTTGCCAATCGCCCCCTGCTGCGAATAGACCATGTTGCCGATGAAATAACCCGGCGGCCCCACCAGCTGCGGCACGATGAAATCCCCCAGCGTCAGGGAAAAAGTGAAGATCGAACCGGCGGCGATTCCGGGGATCGCCAGCGGCAGAACCACATAACGGAAGGTCTGACGCGGACGCGCCCCCAGATCGGCGGACGCCTGTAACAGCGACGGCGGCAAGCGTTCCAGCGCGGCCTGAACCGGTAGGATCATAAACGGCAGCCAGATGTAGACGAATACCATAAAGCGCCCCAGCCCCGACGTCGAAAGCGTGTTGCCCCCGATAGCCGGCATTGTCAGCAGGCTGGTCAGCAGCGGTTCCAGGCCAAGATGGGTCAGAAACCACTGCGCCACGCCATCTTTTGCCAGCAGCAGCGTCCAGGCATAGGCTTTGACGATATAGCTCGCCCACATCGGCAGCATGACCGCAATGTAGAAAAACGCTTTCATCTTGCCGCGGGTGTAACGTGCCATGTACCACGCCATCGGAAACGCCAGAATGGCGCTGGCGATTGTCACCGCAATCGCCATCGTCAGCGTACGTAAAATGATGTCGTAATTGGCGGGATTAAACAGCGCGCGCAGATTGGCGAGCGTCAGGTCCGGTGTCACCGACATCGTGAAGTCGTCAAAGGTGTAAAATCCCTGCCACAGCAGCGTCAGTAGCGAACCGAAGTAGACAATACCAAACCACATCAATGGGCCGAGCAGCAATAAAAACAGCCCCAGCCCGGGATGACGCCAGAAAAAACCGGTGAGTTGACTCAGACCGCCGGGCCGGGAAGGCGTAGAGAGCACGTTCATTGCCATTCACCTCTCCTCAACCAGCGGAACCATGACCTCTCGCGGCCAGGACACCATCACCGGCTGACCGGGCGCGAGCGTGGTTGCAAACGGTTCTCCCGTGAGATTGGGCTGACTGACCAGCAGCTTTTCTCCACCGACAAGTTTTAGCTCAAAACGGGTGGCCGCCCCCTGATACTGCACCGCCTGAATCACCCCTTGCGTTTGGATCTCTCCGGGCACATTGAGCCGGATATGCTCCGGGCGCAGTGAGAAGCTGCCCGTCATCCCACAGACGTTTGCGGCCATCGCCGGGTCAAAGACGTTTGATGTTCCCACAAACCCCGCAACAAACGGCGTACGCGGTCGCATGTATAACTCACGGGGGGAATCCACCTGTTCAATACGCCCGTTATTAAACACCGCCACCCGATCGGACATCGACAGCGCTTCGCCCTGATCGTGCGTCACGAAGATAAAGGTGATCCCCAGCGACTGCTGGAGCTTTTTCAACTCCAGTTGCATCTGCTCGCGCAGCTTCAGATCCAGTGCGCCGAGGGGCTCATCCAGCAGCAACACGCGCGGTTCGTTGACCAGCGCCCGGGCGATCGCCACCCGCTGCCGTTGACCGCCGGAAAGTTGTGACGGCTTGCGCTCAAAGACAAACCCCAGCGCCACTTTCTCCAGCGCTTCGCGGGCCCGGGCATGGCGCTGTTTTTTATCAACACCTTTGACCATAAGGCCATAGGCGACATTGTCGAGAATCGACATGTGCGGAAACAGCGCGTAATCCTGGAACACGGTATTCACATCCCGCTCCCAGGGCGGCAAGTCACTGGCAGGCTTGCCAAAGATGGCTATCGAACCGCCGGAAAGCTGTTCGAATCCGGCAATCAGGCGCAGACAGGTGGTTTTGCCGGAGCCGGATGGCCCCAGCATAGAGAAAAATTCACCGTCTTTTATCGCAATACTGACGCCATCGACCGCCCGCACGTCACCGTACAGGCGCGAGACGTTGTCAAACTCCACTGCGTACGTCATAAATCACCCCAGTGACGTTAACGACCGCCCATGATGGCGATGTAATCCTGCGTCCAACGGCTGTACGGCACGAATTTACCGCCTTGTGCGACAGGCGTTTTCCAGAAGGCAATTTTGTCAAAATAACGATAGCCATTGGTTTCGCAGCCTTTCTCGCCCAGCAGCGTACTGGCTTTACAGCCTTCGGTAACCACCGGCAACGATCCAAACCAGGCGGCAACATCGCCCTGTACTTTTGGCGTCAATGACCAGTTCATCCACTTGTAGGCGCAAACCGGGTGTTTGGCGTCACTGTGCAACATGGTGGTATCAGCCCAGCCGGTGACGCCCTCTTTCGGGAACACCGTGCCGATGTGTTGACCTTCACCTTTCAGCGCGTTCGCCTGATACGGCCAGGCACTGGAAGCTACGACGCCCTCATTTTTGAAATCGCTCATTTGCACCGTGGTGTCGTGCCAGTAGCGGTGAATCAACGGTTGCTGTGCTCGCAGCACTTTCAACACTGCCTGGTACTGTTCTTCAGTGAGTTGATACGGGTCCGAAATCCCCAGTTGCTGCTGGGTGGCTTTCACGAACAGCGCCGCATCGGCAATGTAAATCGGTCCGTCATAGGCCTGAACGCGCCCTTTGTTGGTTTTACCGTCCGGAAGGTTTTGTTCAACGAACACCACGTTCCAGCTATCTGGTGGCGTAGGGAAAGTTTGCGTGTTGTACATCAGCAGGTTCGGTCCCCACTGATACGGCGTGCCGTAGACTTTGCCCGCCACGTTGAACCAGTCGCCTTTGACTACGCGGGGATCGACAGTTTTCCAGTTCGGGATGAGCGCCGTATTGATCGGCTGCACGCGCTTACCCATGATCAGGCGCAGCGAGGCATCACCAGAGGCCGTCACCAGATCGTAGCCCCCTTTCGCCATCAGGCTGACCATCTCGTCCGATGTCGCCGCCGTCTTGACGTTAACCGCACAGCCGGTCTCTTTTTCGAATTGTGTTACCCAGTCGTACTGTTTATCGGTCTGACCGCGTTCGATGTAACCCGGCCAGGCAATAATATCCAGGCGCCCTTCTGCCTGGCCTAAAGAAGTAGGCGGTTCGGCGGCGTGCGCGGTCATCAGCGTCATACTGAGCGCGCACAGGCTGCTGCGGGCAAATTTCTTGCTCATAAGATCTTACTCCTGTCGCAAAATATTGAGCGGCAGCCCTGCCGTAAATATATGTCCTTTCCTGAGAATAGTCGGCGCGCCGTTAGCCGACCTCCCGGCACGAGTAAATTTAATCAGGTTGTGACATAACGCGCATTACGCCTTAACTTTCGGCATAGTACGGCTATCTTCTGGAGTATAGACAAGGGGTTAGCAGGTAAGACGAAAAAACAAAAGCTATTGATATTTCCTATGATGTTCTGTGGAAAATAAAGTCCCGGGCTTGTGGATGATATTTCAAAAATAAGAACGCGCCATTCGTTTATATTGAATCGCGCGTACGTTTTATTTCATCTGAGCGCGAATAAGTTGCCCCAGTTGTTTCACCGCCTCTTCTTCACGCTCTCCCCAATTCCAGGCGGTATTAAAGCGGAAAAAGCGTTTCCATGTGTCTGAGGTCGAGAACATTTTTCCCGGCGCGATGCTGATATGATGGGCCAACGCTTGTGTGGTCAGTTCACCCGCATCCAGCGATTCCGGCAGCTCCAGCCAGAGAAAATAGCCGCTGTTGTTGTGATGTATTTTCACTTCAGCAGGGAGATGGCGCAGCAGCGTTTGCCAGGCCTGCTGTTTACGTTCCGCCAGTTGACGGCGCAGGCGGCGAAGATGGGCGTCATAGCGGCGCGTGGAGAGATAATCGACCAGCGCCAGCTGCATCGGTGAACTGGTCGAGAGCGTACTCATCAGCTGCAAACGCTGGATCTGGCGGGCATGTTTACCTGCGGCCACCCAACCGATGCGAAAGCCTGGCACCAGACACTTGGAAAATGACGAGCAGTGCAGCACCCTGTCGGCTCGATCCCAGGCTTTGGCCGGCAGCGGTTTCTCCCGACCAAAGTAGAGTTCGCTGTAAACGTCATCTTCAATCAACATCACATTATGGCGATCGAGTATCTCAACCAGACGCGCCTTTTTCTCCGCGCTGAGGGTAAAGCCAAGCGGGTTCTGGCTGTTGGTCATCAGCCAGCACGCTTTAACCGGATACGTCTGCAACGCCTGCTCCAGCGCCGCGAGATCGATCCCCTCTTTGACATCAGTGGCAACCGACAGCGCTTTAAGCCGCAGGCGTTCCAGCGCCTGCAGCGCGCCATAGAAACAGGGGTTTTCGACAACAACCCAATCGCCAGGTTCAGTTACCGTCTGCAGACTCAGGTTGAGCGCTTCCAGCGCCCCGGCGGTAATAACTATTTCATCGGGCGAGACGGTAATGCCCTGAAGCGCGTAACGGCGGGCAATAGCGTGGCGCAGTTCTGCGTTCCCCGGCGGCAGGTTTTCAATCACGCTCATCGCGGTTGCGGTTCTGCTGACCTGCGCCAGAGAACGGTTCAGTTGCTGCAGGGGAAATAGACGCGGATCGGGAAAGGCAGAGGCAAACGGCATCACCGACACATCCCGGCTGGCCTGTAGCATCTCAAAAATATAAGTATTGATATCCACCGCTTCGTCGCGCATCACCTGGGCGGGTTGAACCGTTGGCTGGTGAACCGGGCGTGGCGCGACATAATAACCGGACTGCGGGCGCGCAATGATCCGCCCCTGACTTTCCAGCAGTTGATAGGCATGCCCGACGGTCATAAAACTCATCCCGCTGCTGACCACCTGCTCACGCAGCGACGGCAGACGATCGCCCGGCTGCCAGACACCAGAGGCGATCTGCTCGCAAATTTGTTCAGCCAGACGCTGGTACTTTTTCATTGTTATTCACTCGTGGATCCGTGGCAGCTGATCCTCGCAGTGTATATCAGCGAATAAAATACTCAACATCCTAAGAACTGTTATGGTTTACGACAACGTAAGCGACAGTTCTTTGCCGAGCGCGCGCACCGCCGTCTGCACCGCATCAATTTTTGTTGCGTGTCGTAAGTCAAACAGGCGGGTAATTTCCTGTTTCGGTCGGCCAATGCGTTTCGCCAGCTCCTGCTGGCTGATTTTTGACGCCAGGAAAGCGTTGAGCAAAAGGACTTTTGACGCGACGCTGAGCGGGACCTCAACAAAGTTGTCACCCTCGCATTTATGCTTAGTTTTCTCACCTGATAAAAGAAAAATGCCCGTCGTGTAGAGGCGTACCTATCCATTCCGGAAGGCGGCTTCCAGAATTTATATCAACAGACGCAATTTGTAATATTCACGCAACTGTTATGGTTAAATAGAGCCGTTCTGTTTCTGCCACTGAAACCCTCACCGGCCTAGAATTGCGCTGAATCAATTTTTAGTGCGGAGTGGTGCATGTTTGGTCTTGATGCGTTTCACCTGGCGAGGCTCCAGTTCGCCTTTACGGTTTCCTTCCACATAATATTTCCGGCGATCACCATTGGTCTTGCCAGCTATCTCGCGGTGCTGGAAGGTCTTTGGCTGAAAAGTAAAAATCCCGTCTGGCGCTCGCTCTATCAGTTCTGGTCGAAAATTTTCGCCGTTAACTTTGGCATGGGCGTGGTGTCTGGCCTGGTGATGGCCTACCAGTTCGGGACTAACTGGAGCGGATTCTCTGAATTCGCGGGGAGTATTACCGGCCCTTTGCTGACCTATGAAGTGCTCACCGCCTTCTTCCTGGAGGCCGGTTTCCTCGGCGTGATGCTGTTTGGCTGGAACAAGGTTGGCCCAGGATTACACTTTTTCTCCACCTGTATGGTGGCACTGGGCACGATTATTTCGACCTTCTGGATCCTCGCGTCTAACAGCTGGATGCAGACGCCGCAGGGCTATGAGATTGTCAACGGTCAGGTCGTGCCGGTGGACTGGTTCGCCGTCATTTTCAACCCGTCATTTCCTTACCGTTTGCTGCACATGTCAGTGGCGGCGTTTCTCAGTAGCGCACTGTTTATTGGGGCCTCGGCAGCCTGGCATTTACTGCGTGGAAACAACACCCGCGCTATTCGCGCCATGTTTTCGATGGCGCTGTGGATGACGCTGATCGTCGCGCCTCTTCAGGCGCTCATTGGTGATATGCACGGCCTGAACACCCTCAAACACCAGCCCGCGAAAATCGCTGCCATTGAAGGCCACTGGGAAAATCCACCTGGCGAACCAACCCCGCTACTGCTGTTCGGCTGGCCGGACATGGAACAGGAACGTACCCATTATGGGCTGGCGATCCCGGCGCTGGGGAGCCTGATTCTGACCCACAGTCTGGATAAACAGGTCCCGGCGCTCAAAGAGTTTGCCAAAGAGGATCGCCCTAATTCCACGATAGTGTTCTGGTCGTTTCGTATCATGGCGGGGCTGGGTATGCTCATGATCCTGCTCGGCATTTGCGCGCTGTGGCTACGGTATCGGCAGCGTCTTTATACCTCGCGAGCGTTCCTGCGCTTTGCCTTATGGATGGGACCGTCAGGACTGATCGCCATTCTGGCGGGTTGGGTCACGACAGAAGTGGGCCGCCAGCCATGGGTCGTCTATGGGCTGCAACGCACGGCGGATGCGGTCTCTGCACACGGCGACCTGCACATGAGCATTTCTCTGCTGGCGTTCTTTGTTGTTTACAGCGCCGTCTTTGGCGTGGGATACAGCTACATGATCCGCCTTATCCGCAAAGGACCGCAGGATGAGATGTCCATCCCGCCGACGTCCGGCACGCCTGCCAGACCGCTGTCTGCTGCCGTCCTCGATTCTCAACATGAGGCACATCGCTAATGGGTATTGATTTATCAGTAATCTGGTTTGTCATCATCGTCTTCGCCACGCTGATGTATATCGTCATGGACGGATTCGATTTGGGTATTGGCATTTTGTTTCCCGCTGTCCGCGACGCAGACGATCGCGACGTGATGGTTAACAGCGTCGCCCCGGTCTGGGACGGTAATGAAACCTGGCTGGTCCTCGGTGGCGCCGGATTGTTTGGCGCGTTTCCCCTGGCCTATGCGGTGATAATCGACGCGCTGACCATCCCGCTGACACTGATGCTCATCGGTCTGATTTTTCGCGGCGTCGCCTTTGAATTTCGCTTTAAAGCCACGCCAGCCCATCGCCCGTTCTGGGATAAAGCCTTTCTCTGCGGTTCGATTCTCGCGACATTCACTCAGGGTGTGGTGGTAGGTGCGGTGATTAACGGTTTTGCCGTCACGGGTCGTCGTTTCAGCGGCGGCCCGTTTGACTGGTTTACCCCGTTCACCCTGTTTTGTGGCGTTGGGCTGGTGATCGCTTATGCGTTGCTGGGTGCCACCTGGCTGGTGATGAAAAGTGAGAACCCGCTACAGGAGAAAATGCGCGCTGTGGCAAAAAAACTGCTGCTGGCGATGCTGCTGGTGATTGCGCTTATTAGCCTGTGGACGCCGCTTGCGCACCCGCAGATTGCCGAACGCTGGTTTACCCTGCCGAATCTGTGGTTCCTGATGCCGGTTCCGCTAGTCGTCGCGGCGATCGGTTTCTTGCTGTGGGGAACACTAAACCGCAAGAACAGCCATGCGCTGCCCTTTGTGCTGACTCTCGGCCTGATATTTCTCGGTTTTAGCGGCCTGGGGATCAGTATCTGGCCGCATATTATTCCGCCTTCCATTACAATCTGGCAGGCGGCTGCACCCGCACAGAGTCAGGGCTTTATGCTGGTTGGCGCGTTACTGATCATCCCGATTATTCTGGTTTATACCTTCTGGAGTTACTACGTGTTTCGCGGAAAAGTTCAACATGGCGAGGGGTATCACTGATGCAACAGTCTGTCTGGAAGCGCCTGATGTGGCTGGTCATTTTGTGGGGCGGTAGCGTGCTGGCGCTGGCCGCCGTAGGGATGTTCTTTCGCCTTATCATGACGGCGGCGGGATTTAGATCCTAGTTCATACCAACAGAATGCCCGGTGGAGCTGACGCTTACCGGGCCTACAAAATCAATATATTACCTGCCCTACGTTGACCGAATAAGGCGATAGCCGCCTCCGGCGCCTGGTCAGCTTTTGCGCTTCGGCAGCGTTTTCATCAGCTCTTCCGGGCTGACGGAAGCCACCACGCTACCTGGCAGCGGCATCTTCAGAATGTGATTTTTGATTTTACCGATCACATGCATTTCGCACGGACGGCAGTCAAATTTCAGCGTTAACACCTCATCGCCGTTGACCAGTTGCATCGGCGTCGCCTTCCAGCTTTTGATGCTGCCTTTCGCCTGTTTCGGACACAGGTTGAACGCAAAGCGCAGGCAGTGTTTGGTGATCATCACCGGCACATCGCCCTTTTCCTCATGCGCTTCATAGGCCGCGTCAATCAACTGCACACCATAGCGATGATAAAACGCGCGCGCCTTCTGGTTGTATACGTTCGCCAGAAAACTCAGGTGCGTCTGCGGATAAACCGGCGCAGGTTCAGACACCGGTTTGCGAATGCCGCGCTGATAGCTCGCAAGACGCGCGGCATCCAGCATCTCCACCGCTTCCCGGCGGAACGCATTAAGCAGGCTGTTCGGGACAAACAGCGCGCCCGGCAGGGTCACCGCGATCTCGCGGGCGTAATAGATTGTCTGCCCCAGTTTTGCCAGCCCGTCCTTCAGCCCGTTCAGCGCTTTTTCCGCGTTGTTAGCCTCATCAAACTGTCCATCCAGCGTATGGGTGATGCTGACACCCTCTTCGCTGGTCAGCGTCAGGATCAGCTGTTCCTGCCAGCCACCCAGCGCAATATCCACCGCCACCCGCCGTTCGCTGGAGGTCTTCGTTAACGCCTGCTGCCAGTTATGGTCCAGGTTACGGTTTAAAGGATGGTGCGGACGCACTTTGTGCAGATCGATCGGCATCTCATTTGGCCAGATGCGGTAACGGTTTTGTCCGGTTTTCTCAACGGTATTAGCGCGAAATCCAACCACTTCACGCTTAATCAGCACATTCAGTCCGTCGCCGTTTGCCAGCGGTTCGCTGACCTCCACGTCCAGATGATCTTTCGCCACGTTCAGCACTTCCCCCACCGGAAGACCAATAAACTTCGGCGAGTCAAACGCGCCAATATCGCCTTTACGCGCATTCACAAAGTAGTCGGTGTTGCCACGATGGAACGTTTTGTCCGTAGAGGGGGTAAAGAAATGTTCCGTGCGCCCGGCAGACGCCCTCGCCAGGTCATCGCGATCCTCAATGATGGCATCCAGCATCTGCCGATAGTGAGCGGTGATGTTCTTCACGTAGCTCATGTCTTTATAACGCCCTTCAATCTTGAAGGAACGCACACCGGCATCGATTAGCGCGCCAAGGTTAGCGGTCTGATCGTTATCTTTCATCGACAGCAGGTGTTTTTCATAGGATACCACTCGCCCCTGATCGTCTTTCAGGGTGTACGGCAAACGGCACGCCTGCGAGCAGTCGCCACGGTTAGCGCTACGCCCCGTTTGCGCGTGCGAGATATAGCATTGCCCGGAATACGCCACACACAGCGCACCGTGGACAAAAAATTCAATGGTTGCGTCAGTTGCCTGGTGGATAGCCTGAATCTGCTCAAGACTCAGTTCGCGCGCCAGCACAATCTGGGTGAACCCCACGTCTGAGAGAAATTTGGCTTTCTCAACGCTGCGGATATCACACTGGGTGCTGGCATGCAGTTCGATCGGCGGAATATCGAGTTCCAGTATCCCCATGTCCTGCACAATCAACGCATCCACGCCGGTCTGGTAAAGATCGGTGATCAGTCGCTGTGCGGGTTCCAGTTCATCGTCATGAAGGATCGTGTTCAGTGTAACAAAGATTTTCGCGCCATAGCGATGGGCAAACGGCACCAGTTCGGCAATATCTTTCAGGCTATTGCTGGCATTATGACGCGCGCCGAAACCGGGCCCCCCGATATAAACGGCGTCTGCACCATGTAAAATGGCTTCGCGGGCAATGGCGGTATCGCGTGCCGGGCTCAACAATTCAAGGCGATGTGGGGGCTGGCGCATAGCGTTGATTTTATCCAGTAGCAGCAAAATGGCGGCTATTGTAGTCAGAAGCGCCGCATTACGAAATAGTTTTCCCGCTTAACTGCGTGGGTAATGGATGAGCGAATGAAAGTGCACGGTCTGTTCGCTGCTGTTGCGATAAGCATGGGCTCTGTCGCCGGCAAAACGAATGCCTTCTCCGGCTCTGATGACGCGCCATTGCTGATTAATACACATCTCCAGTTCACCTGCGATCACCACAACATGTTCGATCACACCCGCTTCATGCGGTGTGGATTCGCTGAGTGCGCCGGGAGCCAGCAGAATTGAAAAGTGATCAAAGCGCAAGACCGGGTCCCACGGGAATAGCGGCGTCACGACCATCGCCTGCTCTTGCGGATCAAACGTCGGTAGCGGTTCCGATTCCGGCGGCGAGATAAAGGTGGAAAACGGGACGTTCAGACCGGTAGCAATCTTCCACAACGTCGCCACGGTAGGACTGGATTCGTTACGCTCAATTTGCCCGAGCATCGCTTTAGAGACGCCGGTCGCGTCGGCCAGTCGCGATAAACTCCACTCACGCTGCTTGCGTAACGTTTTTAAGGTGTTCGCCAGATAGTGCGTCACATTGTCCATGGATAGCCTCCCAAAAGGTCAGCTTACCACTTGTACGTTATAACGCCCAGATGCTAGATTAAACGACCGTTATAACGCACAAGAGGGGCTTATGCGCTCATTCTCTATCCCATTACCCACGTTGCTTTCTGGCTTTGTCGCCGTTCTGGTTGGCTATGCCAGTTCTGCGGCCATTATCTGGCAGGCTGCAGTGGCGGCGGGTGCCAGCACAACGCAAATTGCCGGCTGGATGACCGCTCTGGGTATCGCGATGGGGGCCAGTACGCTTATCCTGACGCTCTGGTATCGCGCCCCTGTCCTGACAGCGTGGTCAACTCCCGGCGCGGCGCTGCTGGTAACGGGACTTCAGGGTCTGACGCTGCCTGAGGCGATTGGCGTGTTTATCATCGCCAATGCGTTAATTGTATTGTGCGGCGTGACAGGACTCTTCGCCCGCCTGATGCGGATTATCCCCCATTCGCTGGCGGCGGCGATGCTGGCCGGGATTTTGCTCCGCTTTGGCCTGCAGGCCTTTGCCAGTCTCAATGATCAGTTTCTGCTTTGCGGCGGTATGCTGTTGGCGTGGTTGATTTTGAAGAGTATTGCACCGCGCTATGCGGTGATTGCGGCGCTGATTGTCGGGGCGGTTATTGCGTTACTTGAAGGTGACATTGTCACTTCATCTTTAGCCCTGTCCCCGGTTTTACCGACGTTTATTGCCCCTCAGTTTTCACTGACCCACAGTCTGGGGGTTGCCGTACCGCTCTTTCTGGTGACGATGGCGTCACAAAATGCGCCCGGCGTGGCGACCATGAAGGCCGCGGGATACGATGTTCCCGTTTCGCCCCTGATCGTTACCACCGGATTACTGGCGCTGCTGTTATCTCCTTTTGGCGTTTATTCTATCTGCATTGCCGCGATCACTGCGGCGATTTGCCAGAGTCCGGAGGCTCACCCGGATGCAGCAAAACGCTGGCTGGCCGCCGCTGCCGCCGGCGTGTTCTACCTGTTGGCAGGCATTTTCGGCAGTTCCATTACCGGGGTGATGGCTGCGCTACCGACGAGCGGTATTCAGATGCTGGCAGGACTGGCACTGTTGGGGACGATTTCGGGCAGTCTGTATCAGGCGCTGAATCAGGAAAGCGAGCGTGATGCTGCCGTAGTGACGTTTCTGGTCACCGCCAGCGGGCTAACCCTGTGGGGCGTGGGTTCGGCCTTCTGGGGACTGATTGCGGGCGGGATCTGCTACACCGTCTTAAGACTCACCCGACGCACGTAGCTGTGACGGTGTCTTGCCGGTCACCTGCTTAAAGCGGTTACTGAAGTGGCTCGGCGAACTGAATCCGCAGGCCAGCGCAATCTCCGTTAACGGACGCGGCGAGTGACACACCAGTTGTTTTGCCACTGCCATCCGGCGCTGCATCACGTACTGATGAGGCGCCATTTTCATCGACTGGCGGAACATTCTGGCGAAATGAAATTCGCTGAGTGCGGCTTCATGCGCGAGACTGGCAAGTGTTAACGGTTCCGCCAGATGGGCATCGATATACGCCAGCACATTACGCAGAGTCACTGGCGCAAGTCCACCCGTTACCGTTGGCAACCGCCACTGCACGTTGCTGTAGTGCTGAATAAGATGGGTCATCAGCAGTGACGATGCGGCGCTGAGGGTCAGGTGATTTGCGGGCTGATGCCAGTCGTTGCCCAGCAGAAACTGCCGGTAAACCGCCGTTATCCCCGGATCGTTACCAAACGTCCGCTCATCCAGCGTAAAACGGTACGGGCTTTTATCCCAGACCTTTTCCCCGATCTCACGCAGATGCGCGTCGGTGCAGTAGAGATGGACGAACGAGAGATCGTCACGGATATCCCAGGTAGATTCACTCTCTTTAGGCAACAGGCAAAACCGGTCCGGTCCGCCGCCATTTTTCCAGCCAGAGGCCGTTTTTTGATAGCTCTCGTAGCCATCCGCCACATACAAACTGAGCGTGTGATGGTCGCAATACTGCGTGATGGTATCACGCTTGTTCGACCATGCCGCCAACTGGACGCCTGAGCGCAATTCAACCGACTCGTGTAACACGGCATTGTGCTGACTCAACTTCTCAAAGGCATCGTAAAACCGGGTCATACCACCCCATAAGCGCTGTTGTTCAGGCCCTCAGTCTATCGCAGGTCGCTGTGGTTACCACTCGCCCGACAGAAAAAAGCGCAAGATTTTGCAAGTCGCCCGCAAACGGATGAAAGCATACCGCCCGGAGATAGGCGACAGTCAATTATCGGGTAAGAAGAGAGAACAGTGATGAACGCACTATTGTATTGTCTGGTTGTGGTGATCTGGGGTACGACGTGGATAGCCATTTATTTACAACAAGGCCCCGTGGCTGCACCGGTCTCGATTTTCTGGCGCTTTGCGGTGGCAACGGCGTTGATGATGATCATCATGCAGATACGCGGAAAGCTGCGTAAGCTATCGTTACGCGACCATCTGTTTTGCCTGCTGCAGGGCAGCTGCGTCTTCTGCTTTAACTTTTGGTGTTTTTACACCGCGGCAGCCTGGATCAATACCGGACTGGAATCGGTTATCTTTTCCATGGCGGTGCTGTTTAACGCGGTGAATAGCTTCTTTTTCTTTGGGCAAAAACCGCCGCTGCGTTTTTACTGCGCCGCCGCGCTGGGACTCACCGGTATCGTCACCCTCTTCTGGCAGGATTTGATGAGCAGCGGATTTAGCGGATCGTTGCTGCTGGGTATTGGTCTGAGTGCGCTGGGGACCTTTGGTTTCTCACTGGGAAATATGATAAGCCTGCGCCATCAGAAAAAAGGCCTGGAAGTGATGACGACCAACAGTTGGGCCATGCTGTACGGCACGCTACTGATTGCGACGATTGCGCTGCTGCGTGGCGATAATTTCACCCCGCAATGGACATTCAGCTACATCGGCGCCCTGTTGTATCTGGCGGTTTTCGGATCGGTCATCGCCTTCGGCGCCTACTTTACGCTGGTAGGAAGAATTGGCGCGAGTAATGCCGCGTACAGTACGTTGCTCTTTCCGCTGGTTGCGCTGTCATTTTCCACGGTTTATGAAGGGTATAGCTGGCAGGTAAATGCGGTAGCTGGACTGATGCTGATTCTGGTGGGAAACCTGGTGATGTTTGCCCGTCCCCCGGCGCTGTTGCGCCGCCGGACAGCTTAAAGGAACGCGCCATCAAACGATGGCGCGCCACGGTTATTTCTGGTTTACATCAAACATGGTGGCATCCGTCGCCATGTCATCAACCACTTGTTTCAGCGTCTCAAATGCCATTGGCGTACTCTGGTTGCTCAGATCTTTGCCTTCCCCCTGACGCACGACTTTAATCACCGGCTTATTGGTCGCCGCATCGATTAACTCGCCTTCAAAGTAGAGATGGGTATCCATCGTACGGTGACCGGTTGCCATTTGGGTACCCGCAACCACCAGCGCCACAGGCACCACTTCATAGAATTGCAGCCCCTCTTTGCTGGTATCCACCCCGGTGATCGCCCCGCGGAAGATCAGGCTACGCGGCCCCGGCGTGGTCACCAGCGGTTTACGTTGACCAATAGAGGTCTTCATTTTTGTGTTGGTGTAGTTCAACAACTGATCCAGCACATTCTGTCCAACCTGTGTGGAAGGTTTCGGGACCGGATAATAGGTGATTGGGTTCCAGACGATATTGTCATATTTGGTATCACTAAAGTTGGGATCGACCCAACGTAGCACCGGATGCCCCGTCGCAGATTTTGTTTCCTTAAGACCGGAGTAGTCTTTTAAAAAACCCGAGTATTTATCCGGCTGTGTCACTTTTGAGGCACAGCCCGATAACGCCAGTAAACCAGTAAGCACTGCAACTTTAAATAAAGTATGAGTACGCATGAAACGATCCCTTAGAATATGCAGATATGCAATTGAAATAGTAGCAAAGGGAAATCATCTGCGTTGGATTAAAAATGGCAGTAAGAGCACAATTTTTTCAGTGCGCCCAGATTTCGGAAAAAGACTGGGCGCTGAGGGAGTTAGCGGTATATTTGTTAGACCGTTTTGCGTGCCAGCAGCGTGGCGAAACGCAGTTTAATGCGGTTGCCGTTGGCGTCAGTGCGATGCAGTTCACCGACATCTTCATTATATTTCAGTAAATCCCAGCCTTCGTAATAACGACGAAGTTCCCCTTCTTTAAACGCAAAGGGGAAACCGACGGTGCACGGAAAATCAGCGGTATCCATCGCGGCGACAATCAGGTTATAACCGCCGGGTTTAGTGCAGCGCTGCATATTCTCGATTAGGCCCGGAATCGTTTTGGCTTCAAGGAACATCAGCACCACGGTGGAGAGAATAAAATCATATTCGCCCTCAAACGTTAGCGCGTTGAGATCCACTACCTTCGCCTGGAGATTATTCAGCCCTTCTGCCGCCTTGATACGCTCGACGTTGGCGATGCTCATCGGATTCTTATCCCACGCGGTCACGTCATACCCATTCGCCGCCAGATAAAGGCTGTTACGGCCATTGCCACAGCCTAAATCCAGCGTTTTACCCGGTTTGACAACCTTCACCGCCTCCAGCACTTCAGAGTGCGTGCGGGTTAAGTCGTATTTTTCAGTGAAGTAATTTTCGTCACGAAGGGTCATTTTTTATCCTCAGATTTCAGTAATGCCGCGCGTTCTGTGCGAATGAGCAGTTTTCCCTGCATCAGCAGCGCGAACGTGCGTACCAGCAATAATGCGATGATAACATTGGTAAAGATGAACAGCGGCACCGCCAGCGTATGGAAAAAACCTGCAGTACTGGCCTGGCCGAGATGTAACCCCGTGGTTGCCAGCGCCGACACGCCGAATGAGAAACTCCAGAAGGAAGCATTAAACGGCTGCGACAGATACCAGGGCATCAGACGGAGCATAAAAAGAAGTTGCAGCAGGCCGTAGCCAAACAACATTTTCGCCAGCGTGTCACCCTCGCCGCCGTTAACGCTCAGCCAGGCGCTACAGGCGACCAGCGCAGGCGCAAGCTGAATACCCAGCGATGTCCGCAGGGCGGCAGGTAATTCACCGGCACTACGCAGACGCTGCAGGATTACAGGCTCCAGGCTCAACCAGGAAAAAACGCCTGCCCCTAAAAAGACCAGTCCGGCATCGGTATAGCCTAATGCGCCGCAGGCCATCGCGCTGATAAAGTTGTTTGCGACCGTGGGTAAATAGAGTCCGGGTGTTGTTGCCTCTTCCGGGTGCGAACCGCGCCACAGCCCGGCGGTCTGCCAGGCAGCGTAAACCAGTTGAATAACTACCCCGACGCTGAACAGGCCAATCGCCAGCGGACGACACCACGGAACAAAGCCAATCGCCACCAGCATCGTGGTGGCCGGAAACAGGCTGACAAAACTGCTCATCACCGGGTGGCGAATTTCGGCAATGACGCTGTGCGGAAAACGGATCAGCCGTGTGATAAACGCCAGCGTCAACAGCCCCCAGATCATCATCGCCAGAATCACCAGACCGTCGCCGAACCAGTGGCTTACCGGCCAGATCTGGCTGGCATAACGCCAGGCAAATCCCATACCTATCGTCCCCAGCACCATGCCAAAGTAGCCAGCGGGAAGGTTCAGAACACGATCGCTATGCTTGCTGTTACTCATTTTGTTTATTTTTTAAAGTATATTTGAAATGCATTTTATGGAATTTCATTCGTTTTAGCCAGCGCCGCAAAATTTGCTACGGTTAGAGTAAGCAACTAAACGGAATGCCTTCATGCGTAAATACCGACTCAGCGACGAACCGCGCGCGTTCAGCTATCTGGATAATGGCAATAAAAAGAGCGTTTTACTACGCCAGATTATCGCACTTGTTGACTTCAGTGATGTAAAAGCCGGTGACGCGGGTGGCTGGATTGATAGCGAAAACGTGCTGGCCCACGCCGGACACTGCTGGATTTACGACGAAAATACGCTGGCCTTTGCAGGCTGTAAGATTTCTGGCAATGCGCGGATCACGCAACCCTGTCTTCTGCGTGATAACGTCATCATTAGCGATAACGTCTGGATTGACCACGCCGATCTCAGTCATGGTGCCATAATCAGTGACAACGTCACTATTCAGTCTTCTACTGTGCATGGCGACTGCCATCTCTTTGGCGACGCACGGATTCTGCAACAATCAGAAATCGTCGCGGCACGCGGACTCACCGTTGAACGCGATCAGATCCTGCAAATTTATGACCGCGCCACGGTCATCAACTCGCGCATTGTTCATCAGGCGCAAATTTATGGCGATGCCATCGTCAGCTACGCGTTTATCGAGCATCGTGCCGAGGTCTTTGATGACGCGTTGATTGAAGGTAATGACGAAAACAACGTCTGGATTTGCGATTGTGCCAAAGTCTACGGTCGCGCACAGGTGATCGCCGGAACGGGAGAGGATGCGATCCCTACTCTGCGCTACAGTTCACAGGTGGCTGAACAGGCGCGGATTGAAGGTAACTGTGTCCTTAAACATCACGTCCTGGTCGGCGGAAACGCCGTGCTGCGCGGCGGTCCGATTTTACTCGACGATCACATTCTGATTGAAGGCGCTGCGCGCATTCTCGGTGAGGTACTGATTGAGAATCACGTCGACATCCGCGGACACACCACCGTTGAGGCCGCCGCAGACGACGCCATTCACCTGCGCGGCCCGAAAGTGTATAGCGACGCGCAGCATATCACCCGCACCCCGCTGATTGGCTCACTGTAGCGGCACATCGATGATCCGTGCGTACAGGTTTACATCGTCATAGTGTCCGTTCAGGAATTCCGCCTGTTTCAGGCAGCCTTCCAGTTCAAAACCATTGCGCAGTGCGACCTGATTGCTGGCCAGATTCTTAACCCGGCATTTGATCACAAAGCGACGAATTTCACCGCGCCCGGCATAATAGTGAATAAACGCCTGCAACGCCCGCGACAGGATCCCTTTCCCCTGCTGCGCCTCATCCAGCCAGTAACCGATATACGCCGTCTTGTTCAACGGCTCTATCTGATTAAACGACAGCACGCCCAGCATCTCATCGCCGTCAAAAATGAGGAACATTTTGGCGTAACCTCGCTGATGCAGCATGATGTTGCCCAGCACGGTTTTGCGCGTATCCTCTTCACTCTTGACGTATTGCGGCCAGTCCAGAAACTGCTGTAGCCAGGCGCTGTTTTTACGTACCCGTTGATACAACCCGGTGACGTGGCATTCCTCGACTGCCCGAAGGTGCAGCGTGTCATTGACCTCAATAATTTCACTCATCCGATAGTTTCCTCCCTCGTTCAGACATTCATCAGCGCTGAGCGCTTTTATTCTACTTGTCTCACATTATTTTTTATTTCCTGCGCTTTCGCTGTTTCCGCGTGAAGCTGTTCACAATTATTCGCCCAGCCAGCGCCTATAAAACGCTCAACGAGTGATTGTTTTATCGTCTACGGAGATCCTTATGTCATTTTCTGTGCAGGAAACGCTGTTCTCGCTTTTGCCCCTCAATGCTATTTCAGGGCATGAAAACAGCGTCGCTGAGGTCATGCTACGCGAATTTAAACGACAGGCGAAAGAGGTCTGGCGCGATCGGTTAGGAAATGTCGTCGCCCGCTACGGCAGCGATAATCCGAATGCCTTGCGACTGATGATGTTTGCCCATATGGATGAAGTCGGCTTTATGGTGCGCAAAATTGAGCCGTCGGGTTTTTTACGCTTCGAACGCGTGGGCGGCCCGGCGCAGGTCACCATGTCTGGTTCCGTCGTCACACTCGCCGGGGAGAACGGCCCGGTGATGGGATGCATTGGCATTAAGGCGTACCACTTCGCAAAAGGAGATGAGCGCACACAATCGCCTTCCGTCGATAAACTGTGGATTGATATTGGCGCGAAAGATAAAGCCGATGCCCAGCGGATGGGCATTCAGGTGGGCACACCGGTTACGCTGTATAACCCACCGCAACTGCTGGCTAACGATCTCGTGTGTAGTAAAGCGCTGGACGATCGACTGGGATGTACTGCGCTACTGGGCGTCGCGGATGCCATCGGCGCAGCCTCGCTGGATATCGCGGTGTATCTGGTGGCCTCCGTGCAGGAAGAGTTCAACATCCGCGGCATTGTCCCGGTATTGCGTCGCGTTAAACCGGATCTCGCCATCGGCATTGATATCACGCCGTCGTGCGATACGCCGGATCTACAGGACTACTCCGAGGTTCGCATCAATCAGGGCGTTGGCATCACCTGCCTGAACTATCACGGTCGCGGCACGCTGGCTGGATTAATTACGCCGCCACGGCTGATCCAGATGCTCGAGCAAACGGCCCTTGCGCACCATATTCCCGTGCAGCGCGAAGTGGCCCCCGGCGTTATCACCGAAACGGGCTATATCCAGGTAGAGCAGGACGGCATTCCCTGCGCCAGCCTCTCCATCCCTTGTCGTTATACCCATTCTCCGGCGGAGGTCGCCAGTCTGCGTGATTTGACTGACTGCATTCGCTTATTGACCGCCCTGGCTGGTCTGCCAGCCGAGCACTTTCCCGTTGAGCCTGATTCAGGCACTACACAAGAGGCACATCCATTATGAAAAAGATCCTTGTGGCATGCGGTACCGGCATGTCGACGTCAACCATGATTGCGCACAAGTTGCAGGAGTTCCTTGCCGAGCAAGGCATTGCGGCAAGCACCGCCCAGTGCTGTCTCAATGAGATCCCGCTGAACTGTAACGGCATGGACCTGATTGTGACCTCCATGCGCACCAACAACGATTACGGCGTTCCCACGTTAAACGGCGCGGCCCTGCTAACGGGAATTAACGACGACGCCCTGAAGCAAGAAATCAAGGCACTGTTAACGCAATAATAAGGAGGCACTATGTTTGACTACATCCTGTCTCTCGGCGGTACCGTTTTTGTTCCCATCATCATGATTGTGATTGGGTTAATCTTCCGTATTCCCTGGCTGCAGGCGATCAAGGCCGGGGTCACGGTAGGGATTGGTTTTGTCGGGATGGGGCTGGTGATCGTGATGGCGATCGACAGCCTCAGCCCGCCCATCAAAGTGATGATTGAACGCTTCGGCCTGACCCTGCATGTGTTTGACGTCGGCGCAGGGCCGGCCTCCGGCGTCGGGTACGCCACCGCCATTGGCGCAATGATTATCCCGATCATTTTTCTGCTCAACGTCGCGATGCTGGTCACCCGTCTGACCAAAACCATGAACGTCGATATCTATAACTACTGGCATTACGCCATTACCGGCACCGTGGTCCAGTTAATGACCGGCAGCCTGATTTATGGCGTGCTGGGGGCCATTTGCCACGCAGCGCTGTCGTTAAAAATGGCCGACTGGACGGCAAAACGGGTGCAGAGCATCGTCGGTCTGGAGGGGATTTCCATCCCACAGGGCTATGGTTCGAGTTCTGTTCCGCTGTTCGTTTTGCTGGATGCCATCTACGAAAAAATTCCGTTCATGAAGGGACGCAACATCGATGCCCAGGAGATCCAGAAACGCTACGGGATGGTGGGCGACCCGGTAATTATCGGCGTGGTGCTCGGCCTGATCTTTGGCCTCGCCGCCGGTGAAGGATTTAAAGGCTGCGCCAGTCTGATGATTACCGTCGCGGCGATTATGGTGCTATTCCCACGCATGATCCGCCTGATTGTTGAAGGGTTGCTCCCCATCTCCGACGGCGCACGGAAATTTTTCCAGAAACATTTCAAGGGGCGCGAAGTGTATATCGGGCTGGATACCGCCGTCACGCTCGGCCACCCCACCACTATTGCCGTTGGTCTGCTGCTGATCCCCATCATGTTGATTCTGGCCAGCATCCTACCCGGCAACAAAGTGCTGCCGCTTGCCGATCTGCCCGTTGCACCGTTCTTTATCTGTATGGCGACGGTGATCCATCGCGGCGACCTGATTCGTACCTTAATCAGCGGCGTGATTGTCATGGTCACCGTCCTGTTGATCGCCACGCAGTTTGCCCCGTACTTCACCGAAATGGCGCTTAAGGGCGGCTTCAGTTTTGCCGGTGAAAACGCGCAAATCTCCGCGCTGTCCGTGGGCAATATGTTTGGCTGGTCAATCTCGGAGCTGATGTCGCTTGGCATCATTGGCGTCGTCGTGGCGGTGGGTATCGTCGCCAGCGTCGTACTGTTCTTACGTAAACGTGAACTATCGGAATAAGGAGTACTTCATGAGTTGGCTGAAAGAGGTTATAGGAACGGAAAAAGCCGTCATTGCTATGTGCCATTTGCGCGCATTGCCAGGCGACCCGGGATTTGATGCACAGAAAGGGATGAACTGGGTAATCGACCGCGCCCGGGACGATCTGCTGGCGCTACAGAATGGCGGTGTGGATGCCGTCATGTTTTCCAACGAGTTTAGTCTCCCCTATCTCACGAAGGTTCGCCCGGAAACCACGGCGGCAATGGCGAGAGTGATTGGACAACTGATGGGCGAAATCCGCATTCCGTTTGGCGTCAATGTGCTGTGGGACCCAGTCGCGTCGTTCGATCTGGCGATGGCGACAGGGGCAAAATTCATTCGCGAAATTTTTACCGGCGCCTACGCCAGCGACTTTGGCGTCTGGGATACCAACGTCGGTGAGACCATTCGTCATCAACACCGCATCGGCGCGGGTGAGGTCAAAACGCTGTTCAACATTGTGCCGGAAGCGGCGGTGTATCTGGGCAATCGCGATATTTGTTCCATTGCCAAATCGACCGTCTTTAACAACCATCCCGACGCCCTTTGCGTTTCTGGCCTGACGGCGGGTGCCCGTACCGACAGCGCCTTGCTGAAGCGGGTAAAAGAGACGGTGCCTGATACCGTGGTACTGGCGAACACCGGCGTGTGTCTGGAAAACGTTGAGGAACAACTCAGCATCGCTGACGGTTGCGTAACGGCCACCACCTTTAAAAAGGACGGCGTGTTCGCCAACTTTGTCGATCAGGCGCGGGTCAGTCGTTTTATGGAAAAAGTGCATCACCTGCGGCAATAAAAAAGGGGATAAGCAGCGCGCTTACCCCCGGTAGTACAGCGATCCCTGCCGCCTTCGTCAAAAGTCTCGACGGGGATCGCTATCAGAGTAACCCTAACCGGCAAGGAGTCAACGACTGATGATTAACGATGTTAAGTGGGTACAGGCGCAGCGAGAGGCTAAAGACTGGCGTCAGGCCGTCGAAATCGCCGCACGCCCGCTGATTACCTTTGGCGCTGCGCAACCAGGCTATGTGGACGGTATCATCGAAAACACCCTGAACTGGGGACCGTACTATGTTATCGCCCCCGGCATCGCGTTGCCCCATGCGCGGCCCGAACAAGGCGCTAACCATAATCAGGTCAGCATCACGACGCTCACAACGCCTGTCGCGTTTGGTCATGAGGAGTGTGATCCAGTCTGGCTGTTACTGTGCGTCAGCGCGACGGATGCCAATGCCCATATCCTTACCATCCAGCGCATCAGTCAGTTTATCGATTCGCCTGAACGGCTCGCGGCGGTCCGGCATGCGCAAACCGACGCCGCGCTGTTCGCACAGGTCTGTGGGTAACGGAGGTAATGATGATTCTGCACCCTTCTCTCGCGTCGGCAGATCCGCTGCACTACGCAGCGACACTGACGGCACTGGCCGATGCCGACATTGGCTCACTGCATCTGGATATCGAAGACAGCAGCTTTATCAACAACATTACTTTTGGCCTCAAAACCGTGCAGGCCGTCGCCCGACAGACGACGCATCCCCTCTCGTTTCATTTCATGATTGCCCGTCCGCAGGTCTGGTTTCCCGCCCTGGCGGCGCTCAAACCGGCGTGGATTTTTGTTCATGCCGAAGCGCTGGCATACCCTTCGCAAACGCTGGCAGAGATCCGCCGTATTGGCGCAAAGGCCGGGCTGGCGGTGAATCCGGCAACGCCAGTTGACGCATACCGCTATCTGGCGCCACAGCTTGACGCGCTGATGGTGATGACCAGCGAACCCGACGGAGTCGATCAACAGTTCATTCCTGCTCTGTGTGAGAAGGTGAGTCGTGTACGCGAGTGTTTCCCTGACGCGCAGTGCTGGGCCGACGGCGGCATTACGCTTTTGGCCGCACAACACCTGGCGGCAGCGGGCGCACAGCATCTTGTCGTGGGGCGTGCACTGTTCTCATCAGAGAATTATCACGCCACGTTATCCCGGTTTGCCGGACTGTAAGAGGAGATTGCTTCGATGAGCCAACAGCGCCCTGATCGTATAAAACAGATGCTGCACTATCTGTGGCAACATCGCCATCTCTCCACCCAGCAGGCCATAGAACTGTTTGGCTATGCGGAGGCCACCGTCCGTCGTGATTTCCAGTATATCGCCAGCCAGTATCCCGGCATGATTCGCGGTCATGGTTGCCTGGATTTCGACGACAGCATGGACGACAAAGAATATGTCTTTGAGGTCAAGCGGACGTTACAGATGGAGGCAAAAAAAGAGATTGCCGCCCTTGCCCGCACGATGATTAAAGACGGCGACTGTTTCTTTCTCGATTCCGGTTCCACCTGCCTTGAACTGGCGAAATGTCTGGCTGACGCGCGTGTGAAAGTCATCTGTAACGACATCAAAATCGCCAACGAGCTGGGCTGTTTTCCACATGTCGAAAGCTACATCATCGGCGGGCTTATTCGTCCGGGCTATTTTTCAGTGGGGGAAAGCCTGGCGCTGGAGATGATCAATGCCTTTTCGGTGGAGCGGGCCTTTATTTCCTGTGATGCGCTGTCGCTGGCCACGGGGATCACCAATGCCACGATGTTCGAAGTCGGCGTGAAAACACGAATTATTCAACGCGCCCGCGACGTCGTACTGATGGCCGATCATTCAAAGTTTGACGTCGTCGAACCTCACGCGGTCGCGACACTCTCCTGCATTAAAACCATTATCAGCGACAGCGCGCTGGCGGATGACATTGTGCAGCGCTATAGCCACGCAGGATGCCATTTGGTTTTGCCCCATCGCTGAATTTCAGGCACAAAAAAGCCGCCAGGTCTGGCGGCTTAGATTGCAGACAGAGAAGGAGAAAGCGTGGTTTTTCCTTCTCTGTAATTATCAGCCGAAAATCAATGAATTGATTTTCCTGATTTTTAATGAGGTGATCTCTTCTTATCCGGTTTCAGGATAAGGTTTGTCATCTCTCTCAAGCCGCCAGGTCTGGCGGCTCAAAATGCGGGTTATCCCGCGTCAACACTTTCTTTCTGCAGTATTTTGAGCATATCGTCCTTCAGCTGAAGTTTCTGTTTTTTCAGACGAACGACTTCGAGATTGTATCCCCGACCATCGGAACCTTCCAGCCTGGCAATTTCATGATCAAGGTTGTTATGCTTTTCGAAAAGCGACAAAAAGCGAGGATTCTCGGATTTCAGTCGGGAAATCAGATCTCTGTATTCTGGAAACATACGCTCTCCCTGTTAGTGGTAAACCATGTGTATAAGAAATACACGCCTTCAGCTTACCCATTTGACTTAGGGAAAAATGCGAACGGGATCGAGTTTAATTCCTGAACAGATATTTCGTACAGAACAAGGGTAAACGCCCTTTTGTCACTAAAAGGGCGTTTTGAGGGCCTAACGCATCACGCGATCGTCAACGTACGTGCGTTTATCAGGTGCTGGCGGGAAATATTGATACAGCCAGGTTTCACTGATCGCCTCACCCTGGCAGCGCAGGAACATGCGCATGTCTACCGGTTCGGTCGAATCGGACGTCGGATACCAGTCGAACTGGATGCGATAACCATCAAACGGCTCTACGTAGAGAATTTCAATCTGCTTCGCTTCGCCGCTGGAGAGTGTAATCACCGGCTCAATGCCTTTCGGTGCGGCCGCTTTCAGATCGCCGCCGACGAAATCGACTGCAAAACGCCGCGCCCATTTCTCCGGGTAGTGCTCGCCCGGCGCCCAGCCTTCAGGGAAACCGCCCATACCGGTGCGGGTGGCCAGCACACGCGCCAGCGGTGAACGAACCGGTGGTTGTGCGCTCCAGTAGAGACGGTATTGGTATTCCAGCTCATCGCCTGCTTTGATGGCTTTTTCCGGCTGCCAGAAGCAGACCACGTTATCCAGCGTTTCGCCGGTTGTCGGGATCTCCATCAGACCGATGGTGCCTTTCCCCCACCGGTTACGCGGTTCGACCCACAGGCTTGGGCGTTTGTTGTACCAGCCCATGATGTCCTGATAGTGGCTAAAATCGCGATCCAGTTGCAGCAGGCCGAAACCTTTCGGGTTGTTATCGGTATAGGCGTTGAATTGCAGCTTCTGCGGGTTGTTCAGCGGACGACAAATCCACTCACCGTTACCCCGCCACATCGCCAGACGATCGGAGTCATGGATTTGCGGGTGAATGGTATCGCACATGCGGCGTTCGTTATTGCCGCAGCTGAACATGCTGGTCATCGGCGCGATGCCCAACTGTTTGATGTCTTTGCGGGCATAAAGACGGTTTTCGACATCCATGATCACCTGGCTCTTCTCGCAGTGAATCACGAATTTATAGGCGCCGGTGATGCTCGGGCTATCCAGCAGCGCGTATACGGTAAAGGTGGTGGCGCCGGGTTTCACCGTATCAAACCAGAAGGCGGTGAAATCCGGGAACTCTTCTTTGGTGTCGGTGTAGGTATCTATCGCCAGGCCACGCGCGGAAAGCCCGTACTGATAGGTGTCATCAACCGCGCGGAAATAACTCGCACCGAGGAAAGAAACCACGTCGCGTCGCGCCAGCTCAGGCGCTTTAAAGACGCGAAAACCGGCAAAGCCGAGATCGGTTTGCCCTTCCAGTTGTTTGATATCAACACCAGCATCATTGTATTTAAACAGTTCCGGGCGGAAGTGGATCTCACGCGCCAGGTGGGTGCTGGAATCGACAGAGAACATGCGCACGCGACGACGAAAGCCCATCCCGACGTGAAAGAACTGCGCATCCAGCTGGCGGCCTTCGACGTTGTTCCACAGAGATTGCGCGGCGTCGTATTGAATGCTGTTGTAAGCCTGCGGCGTCAGATTCGCCAGCGTATTGGGCAACGCACGCGGCGCGCCGCCCCAAGGTTTCTGCGCGAGATCGTGCGCCATCGACTGCAGTACGGAAAAATCAAAGCGGACGGTTTGCCCATCCGCAATGTCGGATTCCGCCGCATACGCGGCACGGGTGAAGAGTGAAGCAATACCACTGGTGCCGCACACGGCGGCCATTGCCATTGAACCTTTAATAAATCGTCTGCGATTCATACCTGAAAGTAAATCCTTCTGGTCATGTGAAGGGTCCCGCGCTGGCGCTCGACAGCGGCAAGAAGATGCATAATTCTGACCGCTCACTCTAGACAAAATTGATTAATAATCCAATTGTTGCCCGCAGATTATCTGAACAAAATGGAAAATATTTTGTGTCGATGAGAACAGCCTGATTCCCACGTAAAGTTCCTCGCGCAAACTTTCAACTTTTGCAAAGCTAATCCAGGCTGACGTGCTGCGTCATCACCCGTTTAAACAATGCCAGCCGGGCGCGCATAAACCGGTTTTCGACCTTAAATCCGGCAAACTTATTTAGCCCGATACGTAACAACCGGTCGCGACCCTGAATACAGGCTGGCCAGCGCACGGGACCATGAAGCACATCGCAGGTCCGACTGGCGTGACGGGCAAAATTGACCCAGTAATCCGCAACATGGGAAGCAAAGGCGAGATCGTTTTCGTTCACGTAATTTCGCGAAGGTTCAGCGAGCGTTAAGGTATTAAATACGTAAGGCACCTCGTTGCCATGCCAGGCGCCGTTGGCGTAGGTATGATGTTCCGATTCTGCAACGTAATCGAACCAGTAGCGCCAGCAGGGTTCGCCGATCCGCTGTTGCGCCTGCATCACCACATAGCCCAATGCCGTAAACGCCATGTCCCGACACACCTGTCGACCCAGTTCCTCATCCCCCTTCACGCCCGGATACAGCAGCTTAATCAGACCGAGCCCCAGTCGGCGTTCACGGCGCAGTTTCTGGATTTGCCCGGCCAGATCAACGCCGAAAACCGCCATCACGCTGGCTTCATCGCTGTTAGAACCAATCATGACGGGCATCGGGTGCTGTCTGGCGGCGAAAAAGATGTCCAGCATTGGTTCCGGCAGTACCGCATCACCGAAGATCGGCGTTGGCGCAATTTTAAATGGCGCGCCCAGTGGCCAGAAGGCCTCAGCCGGAATGGCGCGTAGCTGTTCCGCCGTCGCATTCTGCAAGCCGAAGTGTTCAGCCAGCGCTACCCCGTTTTCCAGCGCGATTTCGCGAGGCGTGTCCGGCAACGTGTAGCCGCTCTGCACAATCGCTTTATGAAACAGCCCTTTCCCACGTGGGGAGGCTAACAGCGAGAGTACGCTGCGCGCCCCTGCCGACTCACCAAACAGCGTCACGTTTTGCGGATCGCCGCCGAACGCAGCGACGTTTTCCTGTACCCAGCGCAGCGCCGCTATCTGGTCGAGCAAGGCAAAATTATTGAGAGCCTCGCCCGCTTCGTCTTCCAGCGCCGGATGAGCAAAAAAGCCGAGATGACCGAGGCGATAGTTGACAGTAACGACAACCACGCCACGCTTTGCCAGCGCAACGCCGTCATAAGGCGGCAGACTACCCGCGCCAATGGTGTAGCCGCCGCCGTGCAGCCAGACCATCACCGGAAGTGGCTGATGACGTTCCGCCGGGGACCAGACGTTGAGATAGAGACAGTCTTCAGAAAATGCGCCGGGATCTCCGCCGCCCAACTCTTTGCAGTACTCAATGTCCTGCCAGCTGGCGCTGGAAAAGGTATTCGCGTCACGAATCCCGGACCAGGGAGTGACGGGCTGCGGCGCGCGCCAACGCCATTTCCCCGTCGGCGGCGCGGCGTAAGGAATACCGCGCCAGAGGTGGATGTCGTCCTGTACGACACCCATTAGCTGTCCCTGTACGGTTTGAATCAGAGGAATACCAGGATTGATCATGTCCATATTTACCCGTTAATCGCAGATCCCTACAGGATACCTGGATTAAAGCAGGCCGCAACGCCGTTTGCTGCGTTCTTCCGCCTCCTGATACAGTACAAACTCGTCAAACACCGGACACCCCAGCGCCTGTTCAAAGGCCTCGCGACTGGCGTTACCGTGACTGCGCGCCTGAGTCTCATTGCCCAGATTCGACTGGAAAATCCCCGCCGCGCTGACCGGCAGGAAATCTTCATAAGTGATGGGCTGCGCCTGCACCCAACCGCGTTCAATGTGCGGTTGCGGATCGTCGCCGGGACGAATCGCGTTGCGGTGCGCTTCGCCTGTCGGGGTCAGACGATAGCGGAACCAGGCCAGCCCCTGCTGGCGTAACAGGAACTCGCTGTCCGGAAACGCGTTAAACACCTCTTGCAGATGCAGTTGGTGCGTCAGGTTATCTTTTCCGGTACCGGCGTTGCTGAGTAATTCATCGTACAACTGGCGTCCTTTTATCGTCAGCGCTACGCCGCGTTGTTCGATCTCGCCAAAGCGGGCCGTGTGCGTCCCCTGCATTTCGCCAGCAAACAGCACCGGTTCTTCCAGCGCTTTAAAGCTGGTCTGGCGTAACAGAATGGGCACGTCGCGGCGCGGCGGACCTTCGATAAGCACTTTCGGTTCAATGCCACATTCCGGCATCATCGACTGCACCCGGTCGATATCCAGCGTTCTGGGCGTCAGATGATTGATATGACAACCGGGGAAACAGACCACATCGGCAATCAGACGATGTTCATTATGCAACGCGTGATAGGTTTGCTCATCCACGGTGGCATGACGATGCCAGCGGAAGGTTTCCAGCGCCTCTTTCACAAACTCGTGAGCCTGTGAGGCAGTAAACCCATTCTGGCTATCCCAGACGTCGAGCAGTTCACGACAGTGTGGGGTAAAAATATCGCGCTGCGCGAGGATCTCTGCCGCACGCTGGCGCAACGAGGCGTTTTCAATCAGTTCCAGGCGCAGTAAAGAGGTAAAAACGCGAAACGGATTTCGCGACAGCGAGGCATCGTCAATGGGGCGAAATGCCGTGGAGTGTACCGGCACGCCGGCCTGAGAGAGATCGTAGTAGCTGACCGGAAACATCCCCATGATCGCAAACATGCGCCGCAGCGTGGACAGCTCCTCCGCCGTACCGACGCGTATCGCGCCATGACGTTCTACGTTGAGGCGCGCCAGCTCATCCGCATTGGCCAGCTTTTCATGCAACGTGGGGTTGTTTTCGAGGACCGCCAGATTCACATCCGCCACAAGTTCCAGTAGCGTGCCGTACTGCGGAACTTCCTGCTGGTACATTGCTGACATTGCCTGCGAAAAGTATTCCCGAATCTCATCTGCCGTGATGGTGTTCGCCATAATGTCATGCCTCCAGTGAATGTTACCTGGAGTGTAGGAAAGACCATTCATTCTGGGGGGAAGAATTTACAAAGTGTGATCTCACCTGGATTCACCCTATGTCCGCCGCGGTGATTTTGTATAGCGTCTGGTTATGCAATAAGCGGCATAAATTCACTTTTAATTAACAATACATTTACACAAACTACCTCCGGTGACCCTAAAACAATAAATCTCTTCCCTGTACCGGAGTTACGCTATGTATGAAAAAAAGCCCTCTCGCGAGGTGATCCATCGCGACTATAACAGCCATCCCCCGGCCTTTGCCCCCGGCTATAAGACCAGCGTTTTGCGCTCACCACGCAATGCGCTAATCTCTTTGCAAAATTCATTATCGGAAATTACCGGACCGGTATTCAGCGATAACGATCTTGGCCCGCTGGATAACGACCTGATTATGAATTACGCCAAAGACGGCCTGCCGATTGGCGAGCGCATTATTGTTCACGGCTACGTGCGCGACGGCTTTGGCCGTCCGATGAAAAACACGCTGGTCGAAGTCTGGCAGGCCAATGCAGGCGGTCGTTATCGCCATAAGAAAGACCAGTATCTCGCGCCAATCGATCCTAATTTTGGCGGCTGCGGACGGGTGCTGACCGATGAGAACGGCTATTACTTTTTCCGCACCATCAAGCCAGGCCCCTACCCGTGGCGCAATCAGGTCAGCGACTGGCGTCCCTCGCACATTCACTTTTCACTCTCCGGCGAGGCCTTTGCTCAACGTTTAATTACGCAAATGTATTTTGAAGGCGACCCGCTAATCAAACAGTGTCCGATTGTGAAAACCCTCAATAACGATGATGCGATCCGCACATTGATTGCCGAACTGGATACCCACGCCGCCGTACCGCTCGACTGCCTGGCCTGGCGCTTTGACCTCGTACTTCGCGGACAGCGCGCGACGTTGTTTGAAAACCGCACTCAGGGAGGCGCATGATGAAAGAGTATATGCAGGAAACCGCCTCGCAAACGGCGGGACCGTATGTGCACATTGGGCTTGCGCCTGACGCCGCTGGATTTCATATCTTTGAGAAAAACTTCAGCTCCACGCTGACCAACAGCCATACCGAAGGCGAACGCATTGTGATCGAAGGACGGGTCATTGATGGTTCAGGCACGCCGGTGCGCGATGTGCTATTGGAGATCTGGCAGGCCAACGCCCACGGACGCTACAACCATCCGGCTGATCATCAGGAAGACAAACCGCTCGACGCGGATTTTCGCGGCTGGGGACGCACCTGTTCAGACTTTGACAGCGGCGTATGGCGTTTCGACACCATCAAACCGGGCTGCGTGGTGGGACGTGATGGCCGCATGATGGCTCCGCATGTCAATCTGTGGATCGTCGCGCGCGGCATCAATATTGGCCTGAATACCCGCCTCTATTTCGCGGATGAACAGGAAGCTAACCAGCGCGATCCGGTACTCAATCTGATCGAATGGGAAGTTCGCCGTCAGACCCTGATTGCCCGCCGCGAACAGCGTGGTAGCGAGACTGTCTATATCTTCGATATTCACCTGCAGGGCGAAAACGAAACCGTCTTTTTTGACGTCTGAGCAAGAGAATGGGCTGAATCTGTCAGCCCGTTCTGGCTGTTCTATTCCGGGATAGCAATATGAGTTTCCAGCCAGGGAAGCATCTGTTTTTTACGACTCAACATTCCCTCCACCGTCACCGGTTGTCTCATCTCAGGCTGATACGGGCCTGCAAACCAGAGCTGCGAATGGCCGGCGTTAATATCCGTTAACATCAGTACCACCAAATCCGCCCCGCTGCGGATTGCGTAATCAGCCATCTCCACACGCAGGGCGTCCAGCACATCGGCGACCTGATTTAACGCGTACAGTTCAATTTGCGCGACGCTCACCTGTTGCCCGTTAATGGTGAAACGCTTGATATCTTTTTGCAGTAGTTCACTGGCGCTCAGCCCTTCGACGCTGGTTTTCGCACTCAGCAAGTCAGCGCTGAATGCCGCCAAATCAACCCCGGCAAGCGGTGCCAGTTCTTCGACGGCCAGACGGTCATCCGCCGTGGTGGTGGGCGAACGCAGCGTGACAGTGTCACTCAATATTGCGCCCAACAGTAATAAAGCTTGCGCAGGCGTTATCTGTGCTCTGTTCTGGGGGCTCATCAGTTGCCACAACAACGTGGCGCTACTGCCCACCGGCTTTACCCATACTTCTGGCGGCAAACGGGTCACCAGCCCACCCAGGCGATGATGATCGATGATACCGACGATATTACTCGCCAGCAGGGTTTCTGGTCCCTGCGTCGGTTCGGTGAAATCCACCAGCCAGACGTCGAGGTCAGTCAGCGGCATCTCAAGCAACGCAGGCATGTCCAGGCCTGCACGCTCGAACAAAAATCGGGTTTCGCGATTGGGATTGCCCAGTCGCCAGGGGGTGGCCTGAAATCCGCGCATGTTCAACCAGCGGGCCGCCATGAACGCCGTGCAAATGGCATCACTGTCAGGGTTAAGGTGACCAACGACATGGATCATTTTCGCCTCCGAAGAGAAAGTGCTGTTACTTAAATAAGTTAAATGTTAATAATATTTTGCAATCAAGTTATCAAAAACAAACAACTTTACTTGTCACTGGCATCGCTCTGTTCTTAACATCGCTTATGGAAAAAAATAGTCTGTTCAGTCAGCGCATCCGATTGCGCCATCTTCATACATTTGTCGCTGTCGCTCAACAAGGAACCCTGGGGCGCGCAGCCGAAACCCTTAACCTCAGCCAGCCTGCGCTTTCCAAAACGCTTAACGAACTGGAACAACTGACCGGTACCCGCCTCTTCGAACGCGGTCGGCTTGGCGCGCAGTTAACGCTGCCCGGCGAGCAGTTCTTAACCCACGCGGTGAAGGTGCTTGATGCGCTCAACACCGCCGGACAGGCGCTGAATCGTAAAGAAGGTCTTAACAATGATGTGGTAAGGATAGGCGCCCTGCCCACCGCCGCGCTGGGTATTTTGCCTTCGGTGATCGGTCCGTTTCATCAGCAGCAGAAGGAGACCACGCTGCAGGTGGCGACAATGAACAACACCATGCTGCTGGCGGGGCTCAAATCCGGCGAGATCGACATTGGCATTGGCCGGATGTCCGATCCGGAATTAATGAGCGGCCTCAATTATGAGCTGCTGTTTCTCGAGTCGTTAAAACTGGTCGTGCGCCCCAACCACCCGTTATTGCAGGAAAATGTGACGCTGAGTCGCGTGATGGAGTGGCCCGTGGTGGTCTCGCCAAAAGGCACCGTACCGCGGCAAAATGCCGAGACGCTGTTGCAAAGCCAGGGCTGCAAGATGCCAACCGGCTGTATTGAAACGCTTTCTGCATCGCTGTCGCGCCAGTTAACCGTTGATTATGACTACGTCTGGTTTGTGCCGTCAGGCGCGGTGAAGGAAGATTTGCGCCAGGCCACACTGGTTTCCTTGCCCGTACCGACGCAGGGAGCAGGTGAACCGATCGGCATTCTGACTCGCGTGGATTCGCCGCTCTCATCTGGCGCACAGACCTTAATTGCCGCCATTCGTAAATCAATGCCGTTGTAGTCTGGTTGTGGGGTGGATGAGGCGATTTTGCGCCTCATCCGGTAATGGCATCAGAACGTTTCCCAGTTATCCCCGTGATCGGTAACCGGCTGTGTTAATGGCTGAACGGGCGTGTGGGTTGTCAGCACGCGCTTATCCGCGCGTCCGCCCTGCAAGCGAAATGTGCCTACGGCCTGTGTCAGACGTGCTGCCTGCTCTTCCAGTGACGCAGCCGCCGCCGAGGCCTCTTCCACCAGCGAAGCGTTCTGCTGAGTTACTTTATCCATCTCAGAGATAGCCTGGCTGACCTGCACAATTCCCCGGCTCTGTTCGTCCGACGCCGCGGCGATTTCCAGCATGATATCGGTGACACGCTTAACCGCCTCCACGATGTCGGTCATCGTGTTCCCGGCCGCGACCACTTCACCGGAACCCTGATCGATGAGACGGACGGATTCGCTGATCAGCCCTTCAATCTCTTTCGCCGCCTGGGCACTGCGGCTGGCCAGCGTGCGGACTTCGCTGGCGACCACGGCGAATCCACGCCCTTGCTCACCGGCTCGTGCGGCCTCTACTGCAGCGTTCAGCGCCAGAATATTGGTCTGGAAGGCAATACTGTTAATGACCGCGGTGATCTCAGAAATTTTCTTCGAACTGGTCGAAATATTGCCCATCGTCTGGACCACGCCGGAAACCATCTGCCCGCCACGACTGGCTTTGCCGGACGCGTCTTCCGCCAGTTTGCTGGCGTGGTGTGCGTTATCGGCGTTTTGCTTCACCGTCGCGGTCAACTCTTCCATGCTGGCCGCCGTCTGTTCGATCGCCGCCGCCTGCTCTTCGGTGCGTGAAGAGAGATCGGTATTGCCCGCCGAGATTTCGCTGGTACCGCGATAAATCTCTTCAGCGCCCTGACGCACCGATCCGACCGTTTGCACCAGCGAACGCTGCATCTGTTGCAGGTGACGACTCAGACGCCCAATCTCGCTACGCCCGGTAGGTTCATCCTGCATGGTGAGATCACCGGCGGCAATTTGCTCAATACGCTGCGCGGCATGCTGCAGCGGTTGAATAACGGTGCGACGCAGAACAATAAACGTCATCAGCGTCAGCACCAGTGCCAGACCAAAGGCACCAACCATGAATATCACTCCCAGTTGCGTGCGCTGATGTGCCTGTTCGCTTAACTGGTTCGCCCGCGCCATGCGCAGTTCAATCGCCTTTAACAGGACCTTGTTGTAACTGTCGTCCAGGGGTCTTGCCTGTTCACTTTCATGATTGATGATCGCTTCAAACATGCCGTTTCTGGCGTACTTGAGCATCGGTTGCATTCCTGCAATGTAGGCCTTAAAACTGCGCTCCAGCTCGCCATCCAGCGCCTCATCCGCAGGGGTTTTCACCTTGCGCGCCATGTAAATGGTAAACCCTTCCTCAGACTGCTTGATGCGCTTTTCCGCTGCGGCAATGTTCGCCTTCATGTCATCCATTTCAGCAATCCGGCTCGCCGCGCCGGCATGAATCATGTTGATTCTCGCCGTACGCAGATGGTTCGAACTGTTTGATAATCCCATGCGCACCTGAATCTCATCCGTCACGTCCCGCTGATCGCGGTCAGCCTGCATAAGAAAGTAGCCCGCCAGACCTGAGCTCAATGCGAACAGTAAAAGGATGCCACCGAGAATGGAGGAAAACAGCGGAACCAGCCTGATGTGATGCAAAAAGCCCAGCTTATGCGGTGCCTGCATCGATGATGTGTTGTCCATGACCGTCGACTCTCTTGTAGGATTAGTGCGTGATACGCGCCCGTTAGATAGTCATCGGCATTCCGCGACGTTTACTTACCGGGAAAAGCGCCGATTTCGTCACAGTTTGACAACATTTATGTTAAAAAAAGGAAAGCGCCAGCGGTGAGTTCCGCTGGCGAATGAATCAGTTATCGCCGAAATGGATAACGGTACGGATGGATTTACCTTCGTGCATCAGGTCAAACGCGTCGTTGATTTGCTCCAGCGGCAGACGATGGGTAATGAACGGATCCAGCTGGATTTTCCCGGCCATTGCGTCTTCTACCATGCCCGGCAACTGGGTACGTCCTTTGACGCCGCCAAAAGCTGAGCCGCGCCAGACCCGGCCTGTCACCAGCTGGAACGGACGCGTTTTGATCTCCTGACCGGCGCCAGCAACGCCAATGATGATGCTCTCGCCCCAGCCTTTATGGCAGCATTCCAGCGCCGCACGCATCACATTGACATTACCGATACATTCGAAGCTAAAGTCGACGCCGCCGTCGGTGAGTTCAACAATCACCTCCTGAACAGGTTTGTCATAGTCTTTCGGGTTAATGAAGTCGGTTGCGCCCATCTCACCCGCCAGTTTGAACTTCTCCGGGTTGGTATCGACGGCAATAATGCGTCCGGCTTTCGCCTGTACCGCCCCCTGAATCACCGCCAGGCCGATCCCGCCGAGGCCAAACACAGCGACGGTATCGCCCTCTTTCACTTTCGCAGTGTTATGCACGGCACCGATGCCCGTAGTAACGCCACAGCCCAGCAGACACACTTTGTCCAGCGGCGCTTGTGGGTTGACTTTCGCCAGCGAGATTTCCGCACATACGGTGTATTCGCTAAAGGTACTGGTGCCCATGTAGTGATACACAGGTTCGCCGTTATAAGAAAAACGGGTGGTGCCATCCGGCATCAGGCCTTTCCCCTGAGTCGCACGTACGGCCTGACAGAGGTTGGTTTTCCCCGATTTACAGAATTTGCATTCGCCGCATTCGGCGGTATACAGCGGGATAACATGGTCGCCTGGCTTCAGGCTGGTGACGCCTTCACCGACTTCCACGACGACACCACCGCCTTCATGCCCCAGAACCGCCGGGAAAACGCCTTCCGGGTCGTCACCAGACAGCGTAAAAGCATCCGTGTGACAGACGCCGGTGTGGGTGATTTTGACCAGAACTTCGCCTTTTTTCGGCGGTGCGACGTCAATCTCAACAATTTTAAGCGGCTGGCCGGGGCCAAACGCGACTGCTGCACGTGATTTCATCTGTCTCTTCCCTTTATTGCGAGGTGATGTGTTTATTTTAGATAAGCGCGAAGAAGGTGGCCGATCTCAGCCATGCGCACCGCGCGCTGGTCAGGGGTGGTTTCACCACTCACCAGCTCATCTTTCAGGTGGATCTCAACCATTTCGCCCATTAAACCGTTGGATGCACCGCGAACCGCGGCGATTTGTTGCAGGATAGCCAGGCAAGGCTCGCCGGACTCCAGCGCGCGCTCCAGGGCATCCACCTGCCCCCGAATGCGCCGGACGCGAGTCAGAATACGTTTTTTATCTGCAGGGGAATGCGGCATACGCCCTCCTTGATACTATAGGGGGGTATACTATCACCTTTTTAAATAATTGTGAAATAATTGCTTTGTTAAATAGCAATAAATTACTTTTGCCTCACTAACGCACAACCTGGTACTGAACTCACACAAAACATTAGCATTTTTTATATTTCATGATGAGTGTAAAGTTTTATCTAGCTAAGCAAACATTATGCTGCTGTTTACACTACGTTGAAATTATCAACGTAGAATTGCTGTGCGTTATCAATACCTTCTCACATCTTAATATTAACATTCCATTTATAAATAATAATCTACCGGATCTGCTATTAATGAGTAATCAGTTAATAAGACTACACTGTTTTACCGCCTTCTTTTTAATTACGCCCGCCGTTGCTACAGAATGGGACTATGAGGATATTTCGCTGGATGGCGATACAATAGAACTAAGAAATAATGAGCACGCGAATAATATCAGCGCCAGTAACAATAGCAAAATATATCTTTATAACAGCGCGGAAACGTATAATACAATATTGGAGGGCCGCAGTACTGAGTATGTTAATGATAGCGCACGGACCTATAACACAATTGTTCACGGTAACGGAGCAAGACAATATGGCTATGGAAATGCTCAACTCAACAACACAATACTAAACGAGGGTGGGCAGCAGTGGCTAAATGGGAACGCACTCGCGGTTGGTACTGAGATCAACGCGGGTTCATCGCAGTATTTAAGTGATAATTCCCAAACACGCAATGTGGTGATTAATAACGGCTCTCAGTATATTTCAGGTCATGGTGCGTCATCCGAAGGAACAACTCTCAATGGGAATTCATTACAGCAACTTACCGGTGGAACCGCGAATAACACCATATTAAATGGCAGTAGCTCACAAACACTGCAGTTCCAGTCTTATGCACCGGGTAAGGTTACCCATACCGTTCTTAATGATGAAAGCGTTCAATATGTTTTTTTTGAGCACTCTTCTGCAATTGGCACAATATTGAACGATAACTCTCGTCAGTATGTCTATTTTGGCTCTCAGGTATATGATACACATATTAACGGAGGTCATCAGATTGTTTACACAGACGGATATGCCGACAACACCATTATTGATGATGGCATTCAGTCTGTCGTAAAGGGGGCGGTGATAAACGATACGACATTATACGGTGGTTATACCTATCTTTATGAGGGTGCCCGTTCGACGGGTTATATGAATGTTTCGGATTCTGGTCACGTTTATATGGACCACGGTGCTTACGCTGAAAATATCAGACTAGAACAGGCTTCGTTATTTTTGACCGATATTGGTGAGCAATCCCCTGACTCAATGCCTGCCCGAATCGATAATCTCGACATGCATGACGCCAGGGTCTCTTTTTTACGTGACAGTGAGGGCGAATATACACCCTTAGATATTGGTCGGTTGTCTGGAACAGGATTATTTCTCTTTAACACATCGCTTGCCGAGCGTAATGCGAATTTTGTGACGATCGAACAAGGTTCCGGGCAGTTCGGGATTGTTGTAGCCGACTCAGGAAAAGAAATTGCCGTTCACGATAATCTGACGGTAAATCTCATTCATGACCAGTCCGGAGATATTGACTTCTCTATGGCAACGCCAAAGGGTCAACGTACGCAAAGCATTGATGGCGGTACTTTCATGTACACCCTCTACAACGCGAAGGATAAAGATGGTTTATATGGCGGAAATGTCTGGTATCTGGGGGCCATGACTGAAGATAACGGGGATGGGGATAATGGTAACGGCGGTGATAACGGTAATGGAGGACAACATGTTACCACACCTGCAACTGATGCCATTCTTAGCATGGCCACAGCAGGCCTGAACGTGATGCGTTCAGAGATGGATAGCCTACGAGCGTACCGTAATAGCCAACCTTCCGCATTGCATCAACATCGTGAAGGCCATGTCTGGGGTCATTATCTGGGTAAAAAAAGCGCCACACAGACTGGCAATGGTGCAGCGTATAAATTGTACCAGAACGGCTTTGAGCTCGGAGGTGATAAAACAACGACCTTTGACAGTGGATATCTGGTTACCGGTGCTTTCTTCATACTTTCCGATAACAGGGTTCACCATGCCCGTGGGGGCAAAAGTAAACTGAACAGCTACGGACTGGGAACCTATGCCACCTGGTATGATAACCGGGGTTTCTATGTTGATGGTGTTGCCAGGGTAAACCGCCTGAACAGCCAGTTACAAGCGCGAATGAGCAACGGTGAAAGCACCTCTGGTCGCTGGCATCAGTACGGTATCAGCAGCGCGCTGGAAACCGGGTATACCGTAAAACTCTCAGAGTCATTCTATGTTGAACCGTTTGCAAGAATGACTGGAACACAGATCAATGATGCCAGTGTGAAGCTAAGCAATGGAATGCAGGCGAAAACCGGTAAGGCTCGCTCCCTGACCGCTGAAGCGGGGGCGCGTATCGGAGCATCATATAGACTTGGTTCGGCTGAGGTGTCGCCTTATCTGCGTGCTGGCGTAGAGCAGGAGTTTGCCCAATCAAACGAAACCACGATCAATAAGCGTTACCGATTTGATAACAACCTCAATGGCACGTCCGGAAAGTATGCTGCCGGGTTGTCAGTCCTTCTGGCTCAAGACACGACGCTTTATGGAGAAATGAACTACCGCCAGGGAAGCCATATTGAAGATCCTGTCCAGGGCACTTTAGGGTTGCGTATCGGCTTCTGACAAAAAACGCAAACCAACCGCTCTCCTGTGCCCCAGAGTCTGAATTGCAATAGCCGCGCGGGGACGCTCCCCGCGCTGACATTAATTCCCCTGACGCTTGCGCGGCATCATGCGCAGCAGCGTATTATCCTTCCAGAAATAGTGGTGCATCAGCGCGGCAGCGGCGTGCAGCGCAATGACGAAGTAGCCGAGATTGGCCAGCGTGATGTGCCAGGATTTCAGCGTATCCACCAGGTCAAAATTGCCTTCTGTCGCATACGGCATCACCAGTCCAAAGGCCATCCACGGATTCCCGCGGTTGTACATCATCACCATGCCGATCACGGGTAGCGCGATGAACAACAGGTAAATCACCAGGTGTCCCAGATGCGCCAGTCCGGTCATCATCGGTTTCGGTTTTGGCACAATGGGCGGCGAAGGCACTTTCAGTCTGATCAGTAGACGCGCCACCATCAGCACCAGAATCGCGATCCCGCAAGAAACATGAATCATATTAATGAGGGGGCGATCGCTGCGTGGAAAAAAGCCCCGAAATTCCATTGCGCAGTAGGCCACAATCACCAGTAAAAAAACCAGCCAGTGGATGCCAATCTGCAGGCTTGAATACTTATTGCCCATAACACGTCCTGAGTAAAAACAGTAAAGCGACAACATAGCGAGCTTTTGTTAAAAATTCATTAATTTTTCTTCACTGCTTATCAGTAAGTTAGGCTTAACGGCAATAAGTGCGATTGCTCCCCCCGCCATCCTGGACTATGCCTGGAAGGGAAAAAGAGTGTCCGCTATAACCTCACAGGAGTTAATCATGAGTAAAATTGGCATTAACGGTTTTGGTCGTATTGGTCGCCTGGTGTTGCGTCGGTTACTGGAAGTGAAAAGCGAGGTTGATGTGGTTGCGATCAATGACCTCACCTCCCCTAAAATTCTCGCCTATCTGCTTAAGCACGACTCCAACTATGGTCCCTTCCCGTGGAGCGTCGACTTTACCGAGGATGCGCTGATCGTGGATGGGAAAACAATCGCGGTGTATGCAGAGAAAGAGGCCAAAAATATCCCGTGGAAAGCGAAAGGCGCAGACGTCATCATTGAATGCACAGGCTTCTATACCTCAACCGAGAAGTCCCAGGCGCATATTGATGCGGGTGCGAAAAAAGTGCTGATCTCCGCCCCTGCGGGCGACATGAAAACCATTGTCTATAACGTCAATGATGACACGCTGGACGCCAGCGATGTGATCGTCTCGGTAGCCTCCTGCACCACCAACTGCCTGGCGCCGATGGCAAAAGCGCTGCACGATAACTTCGGTATCAAAGTGGGCACCATGACCACCATTCACGCCTACACCGGAACGCAATCGCTGGTTGATGGTCCGCGCGGAAAAGATCTGCGCGCATCACGTGCGGCGGCGGAAAATATCATTCCCCATACCACCGGGGCGGCAAAAGCTATCGGGCTGGTGATCCCTGAACTCAGCGGCAAGCTGAAAGGCCATGCCCAGCGCGTACCGGTCAAAACCGGTTCCGTGACCGAACTGGTGTCCATTCTGGATAAAAAAGTGACAGCGGAAGAGGTTAACAACGCGCTAAAACAGGCGACGCAGAACAATGAATCCTTTGGCTATACCGATGAGGAAATTGTCTCTTCTGACGTAATCGGTTCACACTTTGGTTCCGTGTTTGATGCCACCCAGACCGAAATCACCGAGGTGGGCGATCTGCAACTGGTGAAGACCGTGGCCTGGTACGACAACGAATACGGTTTTGTCACCCAACTGGTCCGTACGCTGGATAAGTTCGTCAGACTCTAATCTTCCGCCTGATGGCGCTACGCTTGTCAGGCCTACCCCATGCCCGTTTGAGCGATAACGGCCCAAACGGGCAAACTTCAGCGCAGCGAACGGTTGCTCATCGCCTCATTCAGCGCGGCATCCTGTTGCAGGTGAAGCCATGCGCGCTCGACCTCAGGCGGGAAATCCACATGAACAATGAAGTCGCGGCCTCGGGGACCATAGCCGGTTTCATCATTACGTAATCGCGGAATCTCCCCCACCACCAGCGCTAAATAACGATCGACGGTCCACAGGCCGCCTGGGTCATTGGCGAAAGCAACACCGTCTTCCTGCTGGCATAAGACCGGCGTAAATCCCGGATGGCTCAACCAGCGTGGCGCATCCGGGTTATCACGGGTGACCCGACGAAAAGTTGCCACCGTGCGCCGTTGCATGGTGGGGTCCTGGATCACGATGGCGGTATTTATCGGTTCTGCGGCCTGAGCGACTAACTGCGCGCTAAAACGGGCATTCTCCCCGCAGTTGGTTGACTGATCTTCCAGCCAGATTTTATCCGCAGGAATATGCCAGAACTGTCGGGCAATATCCGCCAGAATGGCAGCTTCGGCGCGACCGGTAGTCTGGATGGTGTTGTAACGCGGATGCTGGGCGACGGCGGCATACAGGAAGGTCGTGGAGTGTCCAATCCCACCAGCGATCAGTAGTGGAATCTCTTGTTCATGGGCAATTCGGCATGCGGCGTCAATCGTCGGGATAACCGCATTACCCGCCAGGACCACGCAATCTGCCGGGTAAGCGGGACCTTTGCAGAAGTCATCCTGCGCCAGCCACTGCCCCACCGTATTGATCGCTTCAACGGTGGCGGCAGAAAGTTTCAGGAACGGTTGCATCATTAGGCTCCTCCTCATATTCCTGCAGAGTACCTTAACCGCGTTGAATAAACAGTAGATCTCTCTGAAAGGCTGATGATTGATATTTCGACGCTTTTTTTGTCATCGGCGTGAAATAATACAAAACGTCTAAAAACAGGACGGTTGCACCTGTAGATTATTCTTTTTAATAGCCACTCAATGAATGAATCACGTGACATCTTCTGATTTAACAGGCAATCGCCCTGCCAAATCGCGCTCTTTTTAGCCCGTTCCTGCACGATGCCCCTTGTTAAATGTTAAAAACACACCTAGTTTGATTAACAATTTCACAACCATTTAACGTAACAGGTTGCACCTGCCGCGCTGCCAGGTGACACCTTCTTTGTTCTCTGGCGGAGGTTTTAAGGTAATGACAACCCATGAAAGCAGTACGACTATACTGAAGAAAAATAAGAAGGTCCTCGTCGCCAGTCTGACCGGCAGTGCGATTGAGTGGTTCGACTACTTCCTCTACGGCACCGCAGCAGCACTGGTGTTTAACAAGATTTTCTTCCCGATGGTCGACCCGGTGATTGGTCTTATCCTCTCGTACCTCTCCTTCTCGCTGACCTTTTTTATCCGCCCGATCGGCGGGGTGATTTTCGCCCACATTGGCGATCGCATCGGGCGTAAGAAGACACTGGTACTGACGCTTTCCCTGATGGGCGGCGCGACGGTAATGATTGGTCTGCTGCCCACCTATGACATGATAGGTATCTGGGCCCCCATCCTGCTGATCCTGATGCGCATCATCCAGGGAATGGGCATTGGCGGTGAATGGGGTGGCGCGCTACTGCTTGCCTATGAGTACGCCCCGGAAAAACGCAAAGGCTTCTTCGGTAGTATTCCGCAGGCGGGGGTAACCATTGGGATGCTGATGGCGACCTTTATCGTCTCGCTGATGACCCTGTTCAGCGAAGAGGATTTCCTCTCCTGGGGCTGGCGTATTCCGTTCCTGTTAAGCTCTGTACTGGTGCTGTTAGGATTGTGGATCCGCCGCGATATCGATGAAACGCCGGATTTCAAAAAAGTTAAAGCCTCAGGCCAGGTCGCTAAAGCGCCCTTGCGCGATACGCTGACCCATCACTGGCGTGAGGTGCTGATTGCCGCGGGTTTGAAGGTAGTAGAAACCGCACCGTTCTACATTTTCTCAACGTTTGTGGTCAGCTATGCCACGAGCACACTGAGCTATCAGAAATCCCAGGTACTGGAAGCCGTCACCGTCGGCGCGTTGATTGCCACGGTGATGATCCCATTGATGGGGCTGCTGTCAGATAAAATAGGTCGTAAACGAATGTATGCCATCAGCGTCACGCTGCTTGGCCTGTTTATCGTGCCGTGGTTCCTGCTGCTCAATACCGGCACCACATGGGGCATTATGCTGGCGACGATTGTGATGTTCGGCGTGCTGTGGGCACCGGTAACGGCGGTACTGGGGACGTTGTGCTCAGAAATCTTCAGCGCCAACGTACGCTACACCGGCATCACCCTCGGCTACCAGATTGGTGCCGCGCTGGCGGGCGGTACTGCTCCTCTTATCGCCACCGGGTTATTGGCTAAATATGACGGCGACTGGGTGCCCGTGGCGTGGTACCTGCTCACCACCGTGGCGATTTCACTGGTTGCCATTTTCTTTGCCACCCGTGTGAAGCGTAGCCCGGCGACCCATGCCCAGCTTAACGAGTTGTAATCCCTTCGCGGCCAGAAAATCTGGCCGCGAAGGGCCTACGGACAATGCAATGGCATCCGGCGCTTGCTGGAACGCGTAATCCACGCCGATACCATTGAACTTGTAGGCCGGATAAGGCGAAGCCGCCATCCGGCGCTTAATTAGCCGCTAATCTGTTCCATTGCCTGCAGGATGCGTTTATCTGAAATGGGATATGGCGTTCCCAGCTGTTGGGCAAAATAGCTAACCCGCAATTCCTCAATCATCCAGCGGATCGCTTTGACATCCTCGTCTTCACGCCGCGCTGGCGGCAGCTTGTTGAACCACTGCTGCCATGCCTGCTGTACGCTTTCGACTTTTAACATCTGCGCGCGATCGCGGTGGGGATCAATCGCCAGTTTCTCCAGACGTTTTTCAATCGCCTGCAAGTAACGCAGCGTATCGCCAAGACGACGGAAGCCATTGCCGGTGACAAATCCGCGGTACACCAGCCCGCTCATCTGCGCTTTGATGTCGGAAAGCCCCAGCGCCATCGTCATGTCCACGCGCCCTTTCAGACGTTTGTTGATGTTGAATACCGCTGTCAGGATCTGTTCGACCTGTTTTGCTATCTCGACCACCGTCTCGTTCAGTTCTGCCCGAACCTTCTCGTGCAACGCGGCAAAGCCCTCTTCCGTCCAGACCGGGCCGCCATTGGCGTCAATCAGCTTATCCACACCGCAGGAAATACAGTCGTCAATCAGCTCCAGCACTTTTCCGTACGGGTTGAAGTACAGACCCAGCTTGGCTTTATTCGGCAGCTTTTCGTGCAGATACTTGATGGGCGACGGGATGTTTAACAGCAGCAAACGCCGCAACCCCGCCCACATCGCCTGCTGTTGCTCCAGCGGATTATCGAACAGCTTGATCGCCACGCTGTCGCGCTCATCCACCAGCGCGGGCCACGCTTTAACTTTGTAGTTACCGCGTTTCTGCTCGTAGCTTTCCGGCAGTTGGCCGAAGCTCCAGATATGAAGTCCACTCTGCTCGATACCATCATCGGCCACCGCAGACAGCGTCTCCTGCACTTTCCCTTTCAGCCGATCTTTTAACTCCTGTAGCGAGCGCCCTTCCTGCAGCTTCTTGTTCTTATCATCCACCACACGGAAGGTGATTTTCAGATGATCGGGCACCTGATCCCAGTGCCAGTCCTCGCGGTCAACCATCACGCCGGTCATCCGACGCAGCTCCCGCTCCAGTGCGTCCAGTAGCGGCAGTTCCAGCGGCGTCACCCGACCTAAAAACGCTTCGGCGTAGTTTGGCGCCGGAACAAAGTTACGTCGCACCGGTTTCGGCAGCGACTTAATCAGCGCAATCACCAGTTCGCGACGTAAACCGGGGATCTGCCACTCAAAGCCACTCTCGTCGACCTGATTCAACAACGGCAGCGGAATGTGTACCGTCACCCCGTCCGCATCAGCCCCCGGTTCAAACTGGTAACTTAACCGTAGCTTCAGATTGCCCTGATGCCAGAAGTTCGGGTAATCCAGCTTGCTGATTTTTTCAGCGCCCTCTTTGATGAGCATGCTCTTTTCAAAGTTGAGCAGGTCTGGCGTGTCGCGGCTGACCTTCTTCCACCAGTTGTCAAAATGACGGGCAGAAATGACGTCATGGCTGATGCGCTGGTCGTAGAACTCAAACAGCGTTTCGTCATCCACCAGGATGTCGCGACGGCGCGATTTGTGTTCCAGCTCTTCCACTTCCGCACGCAACTTGAGGTTTTCGCGAAAGAAGGCATGACGCGTCTGCCAGTCGCCCTCCACCAGCGCGTGGCGGATAAACAGTTCACGGCACAGCGCCGGGTCAATCTGGCTGTAGTTCACTTTACGCGCGGCAACAATCGGCAGACCGTACACGGTCACCTTTTCTGTCGCCATCACTGCGCCCTGTGCTCGCTCCCAGTGCGGTTCACTGTACGAACGCTTAATCAGGTGCTGAGCGACCGGTTCCACCCACTCCGGGTCGATGCGTGCTGCAATGCGTCCCCACAGACGGCTGGTTTCGACCAGTTCCGCGACCATTGCCCACTTCGGCGGTTTTTTGAACAAGCCGGAGCCGGGAAAAATCGAGAAACGCGCGTTACGTGCGCCGGTATATTCCTGTTTATCAGCGTCTTTCATACCGATGTGCGACAACAGCCCGGTCAGTAGCGCAATATGGATTTCACGATACTGCGCGGGTTCGCTGTTCACCGGAATACCCAGCTCTTTCACGACCTGTCGCAGTTGGGTGTAGATATCCTGCCACTCACGCACGCGCAGATAGTTCAGATAGTCAGTCCGGCACAAGCGACGAAACGCGTTTGACGACAACGCTTTTTGCTGTTCGCCGAGGTAATTCCACAGATTCACAAACGCCAGGAAATCGGACTCTTTATCGTGGAAGCGACGGTGTTTTTCATCAGACGCCTGCTGCTTATCCATCGGACGCTCGCGTGGGTCCTGGATGGAGAGCGCCGAGGTGATAATCATCGCTTCGCGCACGCAGCCGTGTTTTTGCGCTTCCAGCACCATGCGTGCCAGGCGCGGATCCACCGGCAGTTGGCTGAGCTGGCGGCCCAGCGGCGTCAGCTTATAGACCGTCGCCTGTTCATCGGTGGTAATCGCCCCGAGCTCTTCCAGCAGACGCACGCCGTCCTGGATGTTGCGCTTATCCGGCGCTTCGACAAACGGGAACGCGGCGATATCGCCCAGCCCCAGCGCGGTCATCTGCAGGATAACGGACGCCAGGTTAGTGCGCAGAATTTCCGGGTCGGTAAATTCCGGACGCGACAGGAAATCATCTTCGGAATAGAGACGAATACAGATCCCTTCGGATACGCGGCCGCAGCGACCTTTACGCTGGTTCGCGGAGGCCTGCGATACGGGCTCGATCGGCAGGCGCTGCACTTTGGTGCGATAGCTGTAGCGGCTGATACGCGCTGTACCAGGATCGATAACGTATTTGATGCCAGGCACCGTCAGCGAGGTTTCCGCCACGTTGGTCGCCAGCACAATACGACGCCCGCTGTGCGACTGGAAGACACGGTTCTGTTCGCTGTTCGACAGACGCGCATACAGCGGCAGCACTTCGGTATGGCGCAGATTCAGTTTATTCAGCGCGTCGGCGGTATCGCGGATCTCGCGTTCACCGCTCATGAAGATCAGGATGTCACCGGGGCTTTCACGTCCCAGTTCTTCTACTGCATCGAAAATCGCCTGTAGCTGGTCACGCTCGGTGTCATCGGCCTCTTCGACGATCGGTCGATAGCGGACTTCCACCGGATACGTGCGCCCCGAAACCTCAATGATCGGCGCATTGTTGAAATGCTTCGAAAAGCGTTCCGGATCGATGGTCGCGGAGGTGATGATGATTTTCAGATCCGGACGACGCGGCAGCAGCTCTTTCAGATAGCCAAGCAGAAAATCGATGTTCAGGCTACGTTCATGCGCTTCATCGATAATGATGGTGTCGTATTGCATCAGCAGGCGGTCTTGCTGAATTTCCGCCAGCAGGATACCGTCGGTCATCAGCTTCACCATCGTGTTATCGCTGACGTGATCGCTAAAGCGCACTTTATAACCGATGCACCCGCCCGGCTCTGTCTGTAACTCTTCCGCGATACGGTTCGCCACCGTACGCGCCGCCAGACGACGCGGCTGGGTGTGACCGATCAACCCTTTCAGCCCACGCCCCAGCTCCATACAGATCTTCGGAAGCTGGGTGGTTTTCCCCGAGCCGGTTTCCCCGGCAACGATCACCACCTGGTGATCGCGCACGGCGTCGAGAATCGCCTGTTTCTTCTGACTAACGGGCAGGTTTTCAGGGTAGGTAATCGCTGGTCGCGCCGCTTCGCGTAGCACAACTTTACCTGCCGCCTGTTCAATCTCTTTCGCCATCTCCTGGTAAATGGCCTGTTGTGCATCAGGATTTTTAACCTTCTTCACGCCATGTAGACGCCGCGAGAAACGCTGACGGTCGCGCAGCATCAGTGAATCCAGCTGCTGCTGTAAGGCATGAAACGTGAGTTTTTGTTGTTCTGTCATAGCGTTAAAAGGCAGTGATCTGCCGGGTTAAATCTCTTCTAAATGATAGGTATAGAGTACCACATCGGCGCATTTTGTGTGTTGTTCAATAAATTCGAACATAGGATTCGATATATTGCGCTTTCTCTGCGACAGGATTGTGAATACAGTGTCAACAAGCAACGGGGCACAGCCCATTCAAACATCTATAAGGAAACACCCATGAGCAAGGTATTAGTTCTCAAATCCAGTATTCTGGCAGGGTACTCTCAGTCAGGTCAGTTGTCTGATTATTTTGTTGAACAGTGGCGTGAAAAACATTCTGCCGACGAAATCACCGTTCGTGACCTGGCTGCTAATCCTGTCCCGGTGCTGGATGGCGAACTGGTGGGTGCCCTGCGCCCGAGCGACGCGCCGCTTACACCACGTCAAGAAGAGGCGCTGGCGCTGTCTGATGAGCTGATTGCTGAACTGAAAGCGCACGACGTCATTGTTATCGCGGCGCCGATGTACAACTTCAACATCCCGACGCAGCTGAAAAACTACTTTGACCTGATTGCCCGTGCTGGCGTAACGTTCCGCTACACCGAGAAAGGTCCGGAAGGTCTGGTGACCGGCAAACGTGCGGTGATCCTCTCCAGCCGCGGCGGTATTCACAAAGATACGCCAACCGACCTGATTGCGCCGTACCTGAAAGTTTTCCTCGGCTTTATTGGTATCACCGACGTGAACTTTGTGTTCGCAGAAGGGATTGCTTACGGTCCGGAAGTGGCGACTAAAGCGCAGTCTGACGCGAAAGCCGCCATCGATAGCGTGGTTGCAGCATAAGTTCTTCTCCTCCCGCTGCGGCGGGAGGTTCTTTATCACTTCGCCTGATAACGCAAATATCCCACCACGCCGTTACTTGCACCATCACTCGGATGATTCACCCCGTCAGTGACTTCCACGCAGGGAAAGTCAAACGGCGACACATTCTCAATGCATGCCACGTTAACGCCATATTGATCCGGGCTGGAGCGCCGCTGGTGGAAAGTGTAAATCCCACACACTGAACAGAAAAAGTGCCTTGCTGTGCCGGTATTGAAACGATACTCCGTAAGTTTATCCTGTCCTGAGAGAACCGTTATCCCCATCAATGGCGCAGAAACCACTACCGCCCCCCGCATCCGACAAAATGAACAGTTACAACGCCGGATGGTATTGAATCCATCGCTAAGTTGAACGGTAAATTTGACAGCCCCGCAGTGACATTGCGCATTTCTTTTTTCAGTCATGGTAAACCTCCGCCTTATGCCTTTTGCGCAATACTGTCCAGGGTCGCCAGCACTTCCGCTGAAAGAATCAGATCCCCTGCCGCCATATTTTCATGCAAATGTGTCACCGACGATGTGCCTGGTATCAGTAAAATATTCGGTGAGCGATGCAGCAACCACGCCAGCGCAACCTGCATCGGCGTTGCATTGAGGCTCGCGGCGACATCGGAGAGCGTTGAGGACTGCAGCGGCGTGAACCCGCCCAGTGGGAAAAAGGGGACATAAGCAATACCGTCTTCTGCCAGCGCGTCGATTAACGCGTCATCCTCACGATGGGCAATATTGTATTCATTCTGTACGCAGACCACGTCTGCCATACTGCGCGCCTGCGCCACCTGGCTTGCAGTCACATTGCTCAGACCGATGTGTCTGACCAGTCCCTGCTGCTGAAGCTCAGCCAGCACGCTGAAACTCTCTTCAATCGATCCTTCATGCGGGCCGTGACCGTCGCCCAGCATAATGCGTAAGTTAACGACATCCAGGACATCCAGCCCCAGGTTTCGCAGATTGTCGTGAACCGCTTTCTTGAGTTCATCTGGCGAAAACGCGGGCAGCCAGGATGCATCGTCGCCACGCCGGGCGCCGATTTTAGTGACAATCACCAGATCGTCCGGATAAGGATGCAGCGCTTCGCGAATGATTTGATTGGTCACGTGCGGACCGTAAAAATCGCTGGTATCAATATGATTAACCCCCAGCGCGATCGCTTCCCGAAGCACGGTCAAGGCAACATGACGATCGCGGGGTGGACCAAAAACACCAGGCCCCGCCAGTTGCATCGCCCCATACCCTATACGTTTGACCTGCCGGGAACCGAGAGTAAACGTTTCTGTGATGCCGTGACTTGCCATAACTGCCCCTTCTGCTGAATAGCGCGTAAGAAAAGAGAGTATAGAAACTTACCCTGCAAATTATTACGCGTCACCCGACAAAAAGAAAAACCGCAGACGACAATTTGAAAGGATTATTTCCGCAGCCACTTCCCGTTAATGCCCTGGACATATTCTCCGGGTTTCGCCCGCTCAACCAGTTTCTGTCCGGCCATTTTTGCCACTTCGTCAACGGGAAGCTGATGGCTTTCGGCCAGTTGCTGATAGCTGACGGCTCTCGCCTTATTGATTTCACTCACTAACGCCCGCGTCTGCGCATCCTGTTTCAGTGCGACCAGATAACCATTGTACGTTTCGCCAACCCGGCCCTGGCTTCTGGCTTCACTTAACGTCAGCGCGAAAGCGCTGCCACTTAATAAACTCAGAATCAGCGTCGCCAGAATAAAGGTTTTTTTCATTATCACCTCAGAACAAGTCGCTGCGGGATTTGAGCAGGCTTTCAACGTCTTTATCCACTTTGATATGGATCTCATGCTCAATTTTGACGTTCATATTGATAGTGATGGGCTCTTTGGGTGCCGCGACTTCAATGCGCGGCGTACAGCCCGTGACTAACAACAGCGGGAGAAGCACCAGCACGGCGGTCATTGTTTTCATTGGGGTTCCTCACATTCCTTGCCTTTCGAACAGGTTTTATCTGGCAGCGCCGCATTTTGTTCAAGCCATGCCTGTAGATTGTCGCCAAAGCGCAGACTGCGCCACAGCGTAAAAACATTCTCTTCGTGGGTGTAATTGAGATTAACCGTGCCGACCTTGCCATCGACCCGACTGTTGCCGGTGACCTGTGCCTGCATCGTCAATACGCCCAGATTGTCTAAATTGATTTTGGTCCATGAGTGGGCAATCTCCATATACCGTAACCAGTTGATGGCCGCCCCCGCCGCCATATTATCTTTCACCACCGCATCGGCGGTGTCTTTGTCGATACGCAGCGTCATCGGTCCGGGATTGGTTAACCAGCCGTCTTTGATAATCCATTTTTCATTGTTCAGCCACAGAGGGAGCGCGCCGCTCACCGGCCCGGACATGGCAAACTGCTTTGGATTCACCGCGCTGATAAGTTCGCTTGAAGAGATGTTTTGCACTCGCACCAGCGCCGGATCGTGCTGCGGCATGCGCAGTTGCTGCATGGAAACCTTGCCACCCAGCACATCGACGCTTACATCCGTGAGCAGCAGCGGATCGGCTTCACTCCACGGGTAAGCCCCCTCCAGATCGGCTGTAATATTCGTGGCAGTCACCTGGTTGACCACTTCAGCAATGCGCAGTGAAACCGGCCCGCGCGTCCCCAGTTGCCACGCGCCTTCACTAAAGCGGAACGGCAATACGAAATCGACGCCGTTGATCTGGTTATCCGGCATCCATGCGCTGCCGCCTTTTAAGACGCCGTGACCACCGGCCTCAAATCCCTGCTCCGCGGCCACCGAGAACGCCACCTGAGCGTACAGTTCGCCCTCACGTAATTTCATTTTCCATTCAGGCGGCACCAGCGGCTGGAATACCTCCAGCGACTGTTTTGGCCACCAGGCCTGACCGCGCAAACGCAGGCCATCCCAACGACCGTTCAGCCTGACAGGGCCGATCGCCCCGGCATGTAAATCACCTTTGAACTGGAAAAAAGTCGGATCGCGCCCGTCTACGCTGAATTTGAGCGTTGAAGGCGGTAAGACGCTTCCCCCCGAGAAATGGGTTTCTCCGGCATCAAACGAGAGCGCTCCGCTAAACCGGGGGTGCGCTGCATCACGTACCCATTCGACTGGTTGATCCATTACCAGGCGCGGCGTCTCCACCTTCATGGTGCCGTACTGAAGCTGGTCAAAGCCGGTGGACAAATCGGTTAGGGTAATGATGTTGTCATGCCACTCGCCTTTGCCGGCCACATCCCATTTTGCGTGCATCGGCGTAAAGCTGCCCTCGCCCCAGTAGCGCCACTGCCAGCGCCCCGCATCGGGCAGAAAATCATTTGCCAGACCGTCCAGGTGCAGGACGAAATCCCCCATCAGATTCTCATGAGCGCGCAGAATCGCCTGCAATCGTCCGTCCACGCCACGCTGAGTGACCTTCACGCCCGCCAGCGGCCAGCGGATTTCGTCGATATCCAGCGAATCGATAACCCGTCCGCGCGAGCGCAGCAGCGCACCCGGTTCAAATGCCAGTTCCGGATCGGTCAGGCTACCGGTCAACCTGGCAGGCAGTCTGGCATAGAAAATTAAATCATCCTGCTTGGCTTCACCGGTCAGTTGCAGCGGCATCGCGCTGTCGTCCATGCTCAGTTTTCCCGGACCAAACGAAAGCACCGCGTTGCCTTTCCCTGCTTCTCCCTGGGTCAGCACATTGAGCCGTCCGCTGATCACGGCGTTCTCGGTGCCCTCCTGCCAGTTATCCACTTTCACGCCCAGACGTCCGCTCAGCGGAAAACCCTGATAAGGCCACGACCAGCGACCATCGCTGATGGTTAACTGCTGGCGCGTGAGTTCCCACGGCAGATCGAGCAGCGGATCGGCATTATCCCGCGCCATGACAATCAACTGCCCGGCATTTTCACGCCATTCCAGTTCCGCATCGACCAGCGATGGCTCCTGCGGCAGGCTAAGTGTGGCGACAGTTCGCCCACTCACCGGCAGTCCATCCGGCACCAGCGGCATCATGAACTCCCCAACCAGTTTGACCGGTGGTTGCCCCTCAAAAGCCATCACATCGAGTTGGCTCACGGTCAGCGTCTGGCCGCGCAGTTGGCCTTGAAATTTTACCTTGTCGCCCTGATAACGAAGTTGCTGGACTGAAGAGGTCAGCGAGACGTTCAGTTTGCCCTGCCACACCTGCCAGGGGGAGAGAATGACGTTGTCGATGGTAATCCATGTGTTAGGCAACATAGCCTGCCATTCTGCCAGCGTACGTGGTGCGGCAGGAGACTGTTCCGTTTGCGGCAGTTTTGCCAGACACGCGGAGTCGAGTTCAAGCGTGCCCATATCCAGTTGCCAGCGGCTGGGATGCGACAACCGGGCCTGACTGACACGGGCTAACTGGCAATCATCAACCAGGTAGCGGAGCTCAGGAATAGATAAACCGTGGCGCGTGAATCGGGGGCTATCATCCAGTGCAATGCGTGTCCCGACCGGCAGCCAGATACCTGCCAGCGTCGGAACCCACCACCCCAGCGTCATCATAAGCGTGAGCGGGATAAGGATAACGAGTAAAAGTAGCGCCAGAACGGCTTTGTATTTACCCTTCATGGGCAGTTAATATCCTGATTTAGCGAAAAATTAAGCCGAATTAGGCTGCTATTGTGTCATGTTTGATTAAACATGCCCAGATTAAGAATAGATGCTCTAGAATTATTCATTATAGGTATGTCTTTCAATAAAATTTTATATTTTGTAAAATAATTTGAAATAATTAACTGTGACTCACCCTCACTGGAGAAAGTCTTATGAAACTCGCCGTCTACAGCACCAAACAGTACGACAAGAAGTACCTGCAGCAGGTTAACGAGGCTTTTGGCTTTGAGCTTGAATTCTTTGACTTTCTGTTGACGGAGAAAACCGCAAAGACCGCACATGGCTGCGAGGCTGTGTGTATCTTCGTAAACGATGATGGCAGCCGCCCGGTTCTCGAAGAGCTGAAGAATCATGGCGTTAAATATATTGCTCTGCGCTGTGCGGGCTTCAATAACGTCGATCTGGATGCGGCAAAAGAGCTGGGGCTGCAGGTCGTTCGCGTTCCGGCCTATTCTCCGGAAGCAGTCGCGGAACACGCCGTGGGCATGATGATGACGCTGAATAGACGTATTCATCGTGCTTATCAACGCACCCGCGACGCCAATTTCTCGCTGGAAGGGCTAACGGGTTTTACGATGCACGGAAAAACCGCAGGCGTGATTGGCACCGGGAAAATCGGCATCGCTGCCCTGCGTATTTTGAAAGGCTTTGGGATGCGCCTGCTGGCGTTTGATCCTTACCCCAGCGCGGCTGCGCTCGAACTCGGCGTAGAATATGTCGACCTGCAGACGCTGTTTGCCGAATCCGATGTGATTTCACTGCACTGCCCGTTAACACCAGAAAACTATCACCTGCTGAACCATGCAGCCTTTGATCAGATGAAGAACGGCGTCATGGTCATCAACACCAGTCGCGGCGCGCTGATCGATTCTCAGGCGGCGATTGAAGCGCTGAAAAATCAGAAAATTGGTTCCCTGGGGATGGACGTTTACGAAAATGAGCGCGATCTGTTCTTTGAAGATAAGTCGAACGACGTTATCCAGGATGATGTTTTCCGTCGCCTGTCGGCCTGTCATAACGTCCTGTTCACCGGGCATCAGGCTTTCCTGACCGCTGAAGCGTTGACCAGTATTTCTGAGACCACGCTGCAGAATTTACAGCAGTTAGCGAACGGAGAAACCTGCCCTAACGCCCTGTTCTGATCCGCCGGCCCTCCTGTTCTCAGGAGGGCATTTCAGAATTTCCCCAAAGCCACGGGTGATAAGTTCGGTATGCTGTCAGTGGCGATTACGTTTAAATGCAGAGAGTTAACATGAAGAAGGTCATAGCGCTGGCTGCGCTGAGCCTGCTGGTAGCAGGATGTGTAAGCAATGGAAAAGTGTCCGTCAGTCGTGAGCAATTACAGCATCACCGCTTTGTTCTGGAGAGTGTAGACGGCAAACCCGTCAACACGGCAGGCCAGCCGCTTGAGCTGAGCTTTGGTGAAAAGATGATGATCTCGGGCAATATGTGCAATCGCTTCAACGGTCAGGCTTCACTCTCAGAGGGTGCCTTGAAGGTAAAAGAGATGGCGATGACCCGGATGATGTGCGCCGATCCCTCGCTCAACGAGCTGGATAATACCCTTAGCACCATGCTTAAACAGGGCGCACAGGTTGATCTGACCGCGAACCAGCTCACCCTGGCCACTGCGGAACACACGTTAAGCTATAAGCTTGCTGATTTAATGCAGTAATGCGCGCTTAGTAGCTACCACAGCTTCCCGCGGCGAGGGATTGCTCGCTGCAACGTTTGCCGTTGGGAAGCGCGCACATGCCGATTGCCGATCCATCCAGTTGGCGAGCAACGGAAAGTGAACCGCCAATCATGGCGCAATTGGCTTCACCAGAACTGGTCATCGCTGCTTTTAAACCCGGTGCGACATGTGCTGCCGTCGCCTGCTGAACAGGTTCATTGTCACTGCTGCAAGCCGACAACAATAACGCGGCACATCCTACCCAAAACGCTGCGCGCATTTGACTCCCCTCATATTCTGTAAGCGTAAAACAAGCCGCACTAATAATAGGCATCCGAATTCGCCGCGTCGAGAGTCAAAACGCGCAATTATGCGACCCTGTCGCATTTTATTGCATTTTTTCACTTCGTTTTTGATCCCGCGGACCTGTTCCGCCGTTAAGCGCTTACCCGACGCGCGGTCAGATAGTGAGCCTGCCAGTATCGATTCGACAGATGTGACATTGTCACGCCTTGTGAACTGGAGGCATGAATAAAAGAATCATTGCCGATGTAGACGCCGACATGATGCACGTTCGGCTCGGTCTTAAAGAACACCAGATCGCCGACCCTCAACTCACGCTGATTGACCCTCTGCCCCATATGACTTTGCTCCTGTGCAGTACGCGGCAGGCGCTGATGGATAACCGACGCGATGATTCGGCGAGTGAAGGCGGAGCAATCAATACCGTTGCGGCTGTCGCCCCCCAGGCGGTAATCCGTTCCTCTCCACACCGCAAATTCACTCATAATGCGTTGCTTAAGTTGTGCTTTCTTATTCGGAACAAGCGCTTGCGAAAAGTGCCCTTCAGAATAAGAGAGTTGAGAAGAAGTATTAAATCCCCAGTCTTTAGCCTGCATTTTCACAAAAGCAAATGACGACGATGAGGCGGAAATAAGTAAAGTAAGCAGAAATATTCGAAGCATAATCTATTAAAAACAATCAATAAAATGAAAAAAAATCCAGACCTTTTGCGCACGAAAAATATTTATCTATAGTGATAAATAAAAGAGATATTTTTGTTATAACGTGTCTTTGCGTTGACATTGTCATTCGAGAAAACGAAGATTTACAGACACTTCCGTTCTGAATGATGCTCAGTATAGATGTGGATGCCCTGATACTGAACTTAAAAAATCTTATTAAGAAATTTACGGTGTAATGATAACGTTGAAGAGCGTAAATCCATTAAGTAAATTCTCAAAGAAAATATCCGTCCATTTTTGGATAATGTACTTTATATCGGTCATATTATTATCGGTCTTTGTAAAGGTAATTCGCCCCCTTCTCTGTAAGCCATAACTGAAGCATAACAAAAAGACACAATAAATATACAAACGGTAATTAGCGCTAAGTTATAAAATGGTTACTATTTTTGCGATCCTTGTGTCAATTTGTGCACTCGAAAGCGGCACAACTTCAAGGGAATAGAGGAAAGTCCTATACTGAAAGAATAACTATCAGGACGCTAAGTGGTTTCCCGCGTCCCTCTTTTTTGCGCAATGTAAGGGTGTCATATGATTACTATTGACGGTAATGGTGCAGTCGCCTCGGTGGCGTTTCGTACCAGTGAAGTTATCGCCATCTACCCCATTACGCCCAGTTCAACGATGGCCGAACAGGCGGATGCCTGGGCAGGCAACGGGCTAAAAAATGTCTGGGGAGATACGCCGCGCGTTGTTGAAATGCAGTCGGAAGGCGGCGCTATCGCTACCGTTCACGGGGCGCTGCAAACCGGCGCGCTTGCCACCTCCTTTACTTCTTCTCAGGGATTACTGCTGATGATCCCCACGCTGTACAAACTGGCGGGACAATTGACCCCTTTTGTACTGCATGTCGCCGCCCGTACCGTGGCCACCCACGCGCTGTCCATTTTTGGTGACCATTCTGACGTCATGGCGGTTCGCCAGACCGGCTGCGCCATGCTGTGCGCGGCGAGCGTACAGGAAGCGCAGGACTTTGCGCTGATCTCGCAAATTGCGACCCTGAAAAGCCGGGTTCCTTTTATTCATTTCTTTGATGGTTTCCGCACTTCCCATGAAATCAACAAAATCATCCCACTGGCCGATGACACTCTTCGCGGCCTGATGCCGCAGGCTGAAATTGATGCGCACCGCGCACGGGCGCTCAACCCGGAACACCCGGTGATCCGGGGAACATCAGCCAACCCGGATACATACTTCCAGTCCCGCGAAGCCACTAACCCCTGGTACGACGCCGTATACGATCATGTCGAACAAGCGATGAATGATTTCGCTGCCGCAACCGGTCGTCAGTATCAGCCGTTCGAATACTACGGTCATCCGCAGGCCGAACGGGTCATCATTCTGATGGGCTCTGCTATTGGCACCAGCGAAGAAGTGGTCGATGAACTGCTGACGCGCGGCGAGAAAGTCGGGGTGCTGAAAGTCCGTCTGTTCCGCCCTTTCTCAGCTAAACATTTGCTGCGGGCCTTGCCTGAATCCGTTCGCGCGGTTGCCGTACTCGATCGAACTAAAGAGCCAGGCGCCCAGGCGGAACCGCTCTATCTCGACGTCATGACTGCGCTGGCGGAAGCCTTCAACTGTGGTGAACGCGAAGCATTGCCACGCGTGATTGGCGGTCGCTACGGCCTCTCATCAAAAGAGTTTGGCCCGGACTGTGTGCTGGCCGTGTTTAATGAACTCAGCCAGACGAAACCCAAACCCCGCTTTACCGTCGGTATCTACGATGATGTGACTAACCTGTCGCTGCCGTTGCCGGACAACACCTTACCCACGACCGCCAAACTGGAGGCGCTGTTTTACGGTCTGGGCAGCGACGGCAGCGTTTCAGCAACCAAAAACAACATCAAGATCATCGGTAATTCGACGCCCTGGTATGCCCAGGGTTACTTTGTGTATGACTCCAAAAAGGCCGGTGGTCTGACGGTTTCTCACCTGCGCGTGAGTGAACAGCCGATCCGCTCTGCTTACCTGGTCTCACAGGCCGATTTCGTTGGCTGCCACCAGCTTCAGTTTATTGACAAGTACCTGATGGCCGAGCGTCTGAAGCCTGGTGGCATTTTCCTGCTGAATACGCCATATCCCGCCGAAGAGGTCTGGTCGCGGCTGCCGCAGGAAGTTCAGGCGGTACTGAACCAGAAGAAAGCGCGTTTTTACGTCATAAATGCAGCGAAAATCGCCCGTGAGTGTGGGCTGGCCGCACGTATTAATACCGTCATGCAGATGGCGTTTTTTCATCTGACTCAAATTCTGCCGGGCGACAGCGCGCTGGCTGAGCTTCAGGGAGCGATCGCCAAAAGCTACAGCAGCAAAGGCCAGGATCTGGTGGAGCGTAACTGGCAGGCACTGGCGCTGGCGCGGGAATCCATCGCCGCAGTGCCGCTGCAGTCGGTGGATCCGCACAGCGCCAACCGTCCGCCGGTGGTGTCTGACGCCGCGCCTGATTTTGTGAAAACCGTCACCGCAGCCATGCTCGCGGGTCTTGGCGACGCCCTTCCCGTCTCCGCGCTGCCGCCGGACGGCACCTGGCCGATGGGCACCACGCGCTGGGAAAAACGCAACATCGCCGAGGCGATTCCCATCTGGAAAGAGGAGCTTTGCACCCAGTGTAACCACTGCGTTGCCGCCTGCCCGCACTCGGCCATTCGTGCCAAAGTGGTTTCGCCGGACACGATGGAAAGCGCCCCCTCCAGCCTGCATTCACTGGATGTGAAATCGCGCGATATGCGCGGACAGAAATACGTTCTGCAGGTTGCACCGGAAGACTGCACCGGTTGTAATCTGTGCGTGGAAGTGTGCCCGGCGAAAGACCGACAAAATCCGGACATCAAGGCCATCAATATGATGTCCCGCCTTGAACATGTAGAAGAAGAGAAAGTGAATTATGACTTCTTCCTCAATCTGCCGGAAATTGACCGCAGCAAACTTGAGCGCATCGATATCCGTACGTCGCAGTTGATTACACCGCTGTTTGAGTATTCCGGTGCCTGTTCCGGCTGTGGTGAAACACCGTATATTAAGTTACTGACCCAGCTCTATGGCGACAGAATGCTGATCGCTAACGCTACCGGTTGTTCGTCTATTTACGGCGGTAACCTGCCTTCCACGCCGTACACGACCGATGCTAATGGACGCGGCCCCGCGTGGGCGAACTCCCTGTTTGAGGATAACGCAGAATTTGGTCTGGGCTTTCGCCTGACGGTCGATCAACACCGGGCCCGCGTGCTGCGCCTGCTCGCACAGTTTGCCGACCGGATCCCGGCCGAGCTTAACGATGCGCTACATGCAGAAGCGACACCAGAAGTGCGTCGTGAACAGGTTGCCGCGCTGCGTCAGCATCTGAAGGATGTTGAGGGTGCGCGGGAACTACTCACCGATGCCGATGCGCTGGTTGAAAAATCCATCTGGCTGATTGGGGGTGACGGCTGGGCTTACGATATTGGCTTTGGCGGACTTGATCATGTGATGAGTCTGACGGAAAACGTCAATATTCTGGTGCTGGATACGCAGTGCTATTCCAATACCGGCGGGCAGGCGTCAAAAGCCACGCCGCTCGGTGCGGTAACGAAATTCGGTGAGCACGGTAAGCGTAAAGCGCGCAAAGATCTGGGCGTCAGTATGATGATGTACGGTCATGTCTATGTCGCACAGATTTCGCTCGGGGCACAACTCAACCAGACCGTGAAGGCGATTCAGGAAGCAGAAGCGTATCCTGGCCCGTCGCTGATCATCGCCTACAGCCCTTGCGAAGAGCACGGCTATGATCTCGCGCTGAGTCACGATCAGATGCGCCAGTTGACGGCGACCGGCTTCTGGCCGCTTTACCGCTTTGATCCGCGCCGCGAAGCTGAAGGGAAATTACCGCTGGCGCTGGACTCTCGCCCGCCGTCAGATGCACTCGCTGAGACATTGCTCAATGAGCAGCGTTTCCGTCGCCTGAATGCACAACAACCAGAAGTGGCTGAGCAGTTATGGAAAGACGCCGCGGCGGATCTGCAAAAACGCTATGACTTCCTGGCGCAGCTGGCTGGTAAAGCAGAGAAGAGTAGTACCGACTAAGCTGGCTGTACGCCTTATCACTGCCTGAAAAAAAGCCCGAACATCTGTTCGGGCTTGTCATTATAAGTGTTGGCAAATCAGCACGTCGTACAGTAGACCAACAAAAAAGCAGTACGTGACAATAAAGGCATATAACCCGCGCAGAATATCGCATCATTTTTATTTTGTATAATTTTTATTTTATATATTTTATGCAATTATATTCACCCAAATTATTGTCATTTCACCAGAATTATTTATTTAAGGTTTCACTTAAGACGTAACAATTGATACTTATCTCTTTACGGAACTTCTCCTTTAGCATGTTTTTACTCCCCAACAGAGGGAGTGAAAGCTAAATATAAAACTAAAGGATTATTGCGATGAAAAGAAAAGTACTGGCCCTTGTCATCCCTGCCCTGTTAGCAGCAGGCGCAGCTCATGCTGCTGAAGTTTATAATAAAGACGGCAACAAATTAGATCTCTATGGCAAAGTTGATGGTCTGCATTATTTTTCTGATAATGCCAACAGTGATGGCGATCAAACTTATGTTCGTATGGGTTTTAAAGGTGAAACACAAATTAATGACCAACTGACCGGTTATGGCCAGTGGGAATATCAGGTTAACGCGAATACCACCGAAGGCGATCACGGCAACAGCTTTACCCGTCTTGGTTTTGCTGGCCTGAAATTTGGTGAGTACGGTTCATTCGACTACGGTCGTAACTACGGCGTTATGTATGACGTGGAAGGCTGGACCGATATGCTGCCTGAATTCGGCGGTGACTCCTACACCTATTCCGATAACTTTATGGTAGGCCGCACCAACGGTGTTGCCACCTACCGTAACACGGACTTCTTCGGTCTGGTAAACGGTCTGAACTTCGCGCTGCAGTATCAGGGTGCCAACGAAGATCAAATCACCAATGAACAGGAAGGCACCGGCAACGGCGGCGATCGCACCGTCCAGAACTCCAACGGCGACGGTTTCGGTATCTCTTCAACCTATGACTTCGGGATGGGCTTTAGCTTCGGTGCAGCCTATACCACCTCCGACCGTACCAACGAGCAAGTCAATGCTGGTGGTCGTGTCGCGGGCGGTGATAAGGCGGATGCATGGACGGCGGGTCTGAAATATGATGCCAACGACATTTATCTGGCTACCATGTACTCTGAAACCCGTAACATGACCCCGTATGGTGATGACGGCGTTGCAAACAAAACCCAGAACTTTGAAGTCACTGCGCAATACCAGTTCGACTTCGGACTGCGTCCGGCGGTGTCCTTCCTGATGTCAAAAGGTAAAGATCTGACCGGTCAGGGCAATGACGACAGCAAAGATCTGGTGAAATACGCGGATGTTGGCGCGACTTACTACTTCAACAAGAATATGTCCACCTACGTTGATTATAAAATCAACCTGCTGGATAACGACGACAACTTCTATTCTCGTAACAATATTAATACCGATGATGTCGTCGCACTCGGTTTGGTCTATCAGTTCTAAGATCTTCAGCCCGCTGGCAACGGCGGGCTTCTGTCCTTTTCCTCGCGGTCATAACCTATTCGTTTTACCTATAACAAAACACGATATCAGAGAGACTAAAATCCCCGTGGGTTAAATGATATATTCGTTGTATGCCCTGCCGCCGAGGATGCCCGCCATGAATCACCAGCCTGTAAAATCATCACGAATTGCCTCCGTCGGCTATGACGAGAAATCCTCTACGCTTGAAATTCGTTTCTACCAGACGGGCGTTATCCAGTATCGCGGTGTCCCTGCGCGTATATACCAAAATTTCCTTTCTGTGGTCTCAAAAGGCCGATTTTATGACGGTGTGATTAAGGATAAATACCCGGAAATCAAAAGCAAATAATGTCGAATTGTGATCTTTGTCATTGTACTGCCCCGGCGATAAGACGTTACACTTTATAGGGATACTCAAACAGGAGGTTTAATGAACAGAACAATTCTTGTACCCATCGATATTTCAGACTCAGAATTAACTCAACGTGTGATTAATCATGTCGAAGCCGAGGCAAAAATTGACGATGCACAGGTTCATTTCCTGACCGTCATCCCATCTCTGCCTTACTATTCTGCACTGGGCCTGGCCTACTCTGCGGAGTTGCCTGCCATGGACGATCTGAAAGCCGAAGCAAAATCTCAACTGGAAGAGATCATCAAGAAGTTCAGCATCCCTGCAGACAGAGTACAGATTCATATAGAGGAAGGTTCGCCGAAAGATAAGATTCTGGAAATGGCGAAAAAACTGCCTGCGGATATGGTGATTATCGCATCACACCGTCCGGACATTACCACCTATCTGTTAGGGTCGAACGCGGCTGCCGTGGTACGCCACGCAGAGTGTTCCGTTCTGGTCGTACGCTAATATTTTCAGCCCGCACATCGCTGCGGGCTTTTTAATTGTGCCTTAACCGGTGTTGCTGCTGTATCCACGCTCAGACGGTGGCCTTTCCTTGCGTCATACCAGGCACCAGAATCACTTTTCGACACGCCTCTTCACGCTTTTCAAATATCTCATAACCCCGCGCGGCCTCTTCAAGTGGCATATGGTGAGTCACGATTTCCTCCGGTGTCAGTAGTCCCTGTTCAATGAGACTGAGCAGGTCCGGCAGATATGCATGAACGTGAGTCTGACCCATTTTGAAGGTCAGTCCTTTGTCGAAGGCATCGCCAAACATGAATCCGTGAATAAAACCGGCATACACGCCAGGCACGCTGACGATACCACCGCGGCGCACGGCGGCAATACATTGCCGGAGCGCTTTACCGCTGCTGCCTTCAATTTTCAACGTGCTCAGCACGGTTTCTGTCAGGCTGCCCTTCGCCTCAAAACCAACAGCATCAATCACCGCATCCACACCGCGGTGTCCGGACGTGTTATCAATGATCCACTCGGCCGGATCGTCGTTTTTATCAAAATTAATCGGGATAGCGCCGTAACGCTGATGCGCAAACTCGAGCCGGTAGTCGTTATGGTCAATGATAAAAATTTGCTCCGCACCGTTCAGTCGGGCACAAGCGGCGCAGAGTAATCCCACCGGGCCCGCGCCAAAGATAGCCACGCTTGAACCCTGTTTAATGTCGGCATTCTTCACCGCTTGCCACGCTGTTGGCAAAATATCTGACAGAAAAAGCACCTTTTCATCCGGCAGTGTATCCGGCACTTTGAAGGGGCCGGCATTCGCCTTTGGAACGCGGACATATTCTGCCTGCCCGCCGGGGATCCCACCGTAGAGATCGCTGTAGCCAAACAGCGCGGCGGGAGGCGTGATGTTCTTACGGTTCAGTGCAGCACCTTTGCCGCTGTTGGTATTTTCACAGGCGGCATATTGATGCAAATGACAGAAAAAGCACTCACCGCAGGCGATCACAAAGGGTATCACCACGCGATCGCCTTTACTGACTGCCGTCACCTCCGGACCGGTCTCCACCACTTCGCCCATAAACTCATGACCAAAAATATCGCCATGATGCGTACCGGGGATTTTGCCGCGATAGAGATGCAAATCCGATCCGCAAATGGCGGTGGCGGTCACGCGAAGGATAATATCGTCCGGCGCCTCGAGACCCGGATCGGGCACAGAATCAACGCTAACATGATGCGGGCCATGATAAGTGAGTGCTTTCATTCACATTTCTCCTGTCGTCAGTGGCTGGCAAACAGCGCGTTATAAGGTTCCGGTGCCACCGTCAGAACACCAGACCTGACCCGACGTGTAACTGTTCTCTGGAGCAGCCAGCGTGACATACAGCGGCGCGATCTCCGCCGGTTGACCGGGTCGGCCAAGCGGGGACTGCGCGCCAAATTTCTCGATTTTTTCCTGTGGCTGACCGCCGCAGCACTGCAACACCGTCCAGTAGGGTCCCGGCGCGACGGCGTTGACCCGAATCCCCTTCGGCGCCAGCTGTTTCGCCAGCGATTTGGTGAAGACGGCGAGAGCCGCTTTGGTCTGCGCATAATCCAGCAGGATATCGCTCGGTTCGTACGCCTGGACTGAGGTGGTGTTGATGATCACACTGCCCGACGAGAGGTGACGAAGTGCAGCCTTCGTTATCCAGAAAGTCGCGTATACATTGGTCTTGAATGTGGCATCAAACGCTTCGGTAGTGAGATCTTCAATTGACTCACAGAACTGCTGGCGCCCTGCGTTATTCACCAGGATATCCAGCCCGCCTAACGCGTCTACCGCCTGGTTAACCAGCGTCTGGCAGAAAGTTTCATCGCGGATATCACCCGGGATCGCGGCCACGTTCCTGCCCGCTTTTTTAATCAGTTCAACCACTTCACGGGCATCTTCTTCTTCGTCGGGCAAATAATTAATCGCCACATCGGCGCCTTCCCGCGCATAAGCAATCGCCACCGCGCGACCAATACCGGAATCGCCCCCGGTAATTAAGACTTTCTTGCCGTTAAGCCTGCCACTCCCTTGATAACTCTCTTCACCGTGATCGGGACGGGGCTGCATTTTGCCGGCAAGTCCTGGAAAAGGTTGTTTTTGGTGCGGAAATGGCGGAGCCGGAAAATGCTCAGAATGCGTTTTATTGGTGATCTGCTTTTGATTATTCTGGTCAGCCATGCGTTTACCTCTCATTATTTTTCCTAAGGACTTTTAAGCGTAGAACAAAATTGTCGATAAGGTTCTTCAAACCGTCTGACTGATTAATTTTCGGTCATTCAAGCTGAGTCCCTTACTGAATACAGGTTTATTCTGAAGACTATTTTTTTAACCACTCTGCGCTCAGTCAGTTACGAACAAATATTTACAAACCATCGTAAAATAAGCGAAACGGGTCATTACGATAATATATTGAAAAGTAACCGGTCGGTTTTTTCTGATGTTTTGTGTAAATTTGACTCCTCGCGGATAGCCGCTAACTTTAAGCCCTGAACAACGACGGATACAAATTACATTTTTGTATCTGACTGACATAACCGATATACAAGAGGTGAGATATGGCAGAGCATCGTGGTGGTTCCGGTAATTTCGCAGAAGACCGTGATAAAGCATCTGAAGCGGGTAAAAAAGGCGGTCAACACAGCGGCGGGAACTTCAAAAACGATCCGCAGCGTGCATCTGAAGCAGGAAAAAAAGGCGGTCAGAACAGCCATAGTGGCGGACGTAAGTCTGATAACTCCTGAGTGTCAATCTGCTTTAGCCTTTAATAAATAAAGTGTCCTGCGGGTCTGTCTGTAGACTCGCAGTTATTTTTTCTGAGCCAGGAGAGGATTTTATGAATATGAAAACCCTTGAGGATGTTTTCATCCATTTACTTTCAGACACCTACAGCGCGGAAAAACAATTAACCCGTGGTCTGGCGAAACTGGCCCGAGCGGCCTCTGACGAAAAACTCAGCGCCGCATTTAATGCGCACCTGGATGAAACGCAGGGGCAAATTGCACGTATAGACCAGATAATCGAACAGGAGCCGAAAATTAAGATTAAACGCATGAAATGCGTGGCGATGGAAGGTTTAATTGAAGAAGCCAATGAGGTCATCGAAAGTACAGAAAAAAATGAAGTTCGTGATGCTGCGTTAATTGCTGCCGCCCAAAAAGTTGAGCATTATGAAATTGCCAGTTACGGCACGTTGGTAACTCTCGCCGAACAGTTAGGCTATACCGCCGCGGTAAAACTTCTGGCGGAAACGCTTGAAGAAGAAAAAGAAACCGATCTGAAATTAACTGACCTGGCGGTCAGCAATATCAATAAAAGTGCGCAGAAACGATAACTGCGCCCGAAGTTATCGGTGGGGAAGAAAAAACAGTTTCGTCGCGCTCTGCTTACGGCAGAGCTTTGTCATGGGGTAGCATACCGTGCCTGAACTTGATGCTTTTCATCTGGCCCGTTTTCAGTTTGCCTTCACAGTCTCTTTTCACATTCTTTTCCCGGCGATTACCATCGGGCTGGCCAGCTATCTGGTGGTACTGGAAGGAATGTGGCTGCGCACGCACGACCACCTCTGGCGTTCGCTTTATAACTTCTGGCTCAAAATCTTTGCCGTCAATTTTGGTATGGGCGTCGTTTCCGGTCTGGTGATGGCCTACCAGTTCGGCACAAACTGGAGCGGATTTTCCCAGTTTGCCGGCAGTATTACCGGGCCACTGCTGCTATACGAAGTACTCACTGCCTTCTTCCTGGAGGCGGGTTTTCTGGGCGTGATGCTGTTTGGCTGGAACAGAGTTTCTCCGGCGCTGCATTTTTTCACCACCTGCATGGTGGCGTTGGGAACGCTGATGTCCACCTTCTGGATCCTCGCGTCAAACAGCTGGATGCAGACACCGCAAGGTTTCAGCATTGAAAACGGTCACGTCATTCCGCAGGACTGGATGGCGATCATTTTCAACCCGTCATTTCCGTATCGTCTGTTCCATATGTCAATCGCCGCCTTCCTGAGTAGCGCGATGTTTGTGGGAGCCTCTGCCGCCTGGCATTTACTTCGCGGCAACGACACGCCGGCCATCCGCAAAATGTTTTCCATGGCAATGTGGATGGCGTTGATCGTCGCGCCGATTCAGGCGATGGTCGGTGATATGCACGGTCTCAACACTCTTGAGCATCAGCCGGTTAAAATCGCGGCTATTGAAGGTCACTGGGAAAACACGCCCGGCGAGGCAACGCCGCTCTTGCTGTTCGGCATGCCGGATATGGAGGAGGAGCGCACGAAATACGGTCTGGAGATCCCCGCGCTGGGTAGCCTGATCCTGACCCACAGCCTGGATAAACAGGTTCCTGCCCTGAAGGATTATCCCAAAGAAGATCGCCCTAACTCCCCTGTTGTCTTCTGGTCGTTTCGTATCATGGTGGGGATTGGTTTACTGATGATTGCGCTGGGTCTCTGTAGTGTCTGGTTGCGCTGGCGCCAGCGCCTGTATCAGTCTCGCCCGTTCCTGTGGTTTGCGCTTGGGATGGGCCCTGCCGGATTACTGGCGCTGCTGGCGGGTTGGGTCACGACGGAAGCAGGACGTCAGCCTTGGGTGATCTACGGATTCTTACGCACCCGCGATGCGGTGTCATTACACAGTACGACGCAAATGGTCATCAGCTTGCTGGTCTTTATCATCGTCTACTGTGCTGTTTTTGGCGTGGGCTATTACTACATTTTCAGGCTCATTCGCAAAGGTCCCCAACCTGTCAGTGAACTGACGTCACAAACGGATGGCACGCCGGCTCGCCCTCTTTCAGCGGCAGAACCGGTGACGGATGAAGAGGAGAAAGCGTGATGGGCATCGATATCACCGTAATTTGGTTTGTCATCATTATCTTTGCCACGCTGATGTACATCGTGATGGATGGCTTCGATTTAGGCATTGGGATGTTGTTCAGCGTGGTCCACGACGCCGATGAACGTGACGTGATGGTAAACAGCGTGGCCCCCGTCTGGGACGGTAATGAAACCTGGCTGGTGCTCGGTGGCGCGGGCCTTTTTGGCGCCTTCCCGCTGGCCTATGCGGTGATCACCGACGCACTGGCGATTCCGCTGACAATGATGCTTATCGGCCTGATTTTCCGTGGCGTGGCCTTTGAGTTTCGCTTTAAGGCGACGCCTTCCCACCGGCCGTTCTGGGATTACGCCTTTGCCGGCGGTTCGCTGCTCGCAACATTCAGCCAGGGCATTGTGGTGGGCGCGGTGATTAACGGCTTCGAGGTGACAGAACGCCGTTTTGCCGGTTCAGCGCTGGACTGGCTCACCCCTTTCAACCTCTTTTGCGGCATCGGCCTGATCGTCGCCTATCTGCTGCTCGGCACCAGTTGGCTGATTATGAAAAGCGAGGGTTCGCTGCAATCGCGAATGCGCGTCCTGACCCGTAAAGTCCTCCTCGCCCTGTTGGGAGTTATCGCGGTGGTGAGCGTCTGGACGCCTCTCGGCTGGCCCGCTATCGCCGAACGGTGGTTTACCCTGCCCAATTTCTTCTGGTTTGTCCCGGTGCCTGTTCTCGTGCTGGTATTGAGCCTGTGGATCTGGCGACTAAGCGCAGAGGTGAACAGCCACGCGCGGCCATTTATTCTGACGCTGGGTTTGATTTTCCTCGGCTTCAGCGGACTGGGCATCAGCTTATGGCCGCATATTATCCCACCGCATATCACGCTGTGGGAGGCGGCAGCACCGCCTGCCAGTCAACTGTTTATGCTGGTGGGGACCCTGCTGATTATCCCGGCCATTTTGATGTACACCGCCTGGAGCTACTTTGTCTTCCGTGGCAAGGTCTCCGGGGGAGAAGGCTATCATTGAGCGCCAGATTGCAGAGTGTTATTGATCTCCGGGGTCAGCGCCCCTCCCAGGCCGAGACTTCTTCCAGCAACACCGCAAGGCTGAAACGGACTGCTTTTTCAATAACATCCTGACACTCGCCAGAAAAAAGCTCGCGTTTCGTGACAATCTCCCCGCGGAGATTCCAGGCAAACCAGACCGTTCCGACGGGCGTTCCGTCTTCCCCACCGTCCGGACCGGCATAGCCGCTGATGGCAATGCTGATATCGGTTCCGGCACGCTCGCGTATGCCGATAGACATCTCTTTGACCGTCTGTTCGCTCACCGCGGTATATTTTTCCAGCGTACTGGCCTGTACGCCGAGCAGTGTCTGCTTCGCACTGTCGCTAAAGGTGATAACGCCAATATCATAAAAGGCGGCGGTATCGGATTCCGCGCAGAGTGCCGTCGCCAGATTACCGCCCGTGCAGGATTCTGCAGTGGTTAACGATAGCCCGCGGTCAATGAACACATTGGCTAGCTGTTTCGTAAGTTCGCCGGTAGTTTTCGCTTCATTATAGGCTGTTTCATTCATCATTCTTCTCCTTAACTTTCATCAGGAATAACGGAAATATGACCATTACGCTCCAGAATGGCGTATTTAATTTTTGCGGGATCCGTAATGCCCTGATTCTGTCGCGCCGCGACCAGGATATCATCCAGAGACACGTCAACTTTTTTCATCTTCCCGGTTAACGGAACGCCATGCTCGAGCAAAATAACCGGAGAACCGTCCAGTGCAGATTCAGCACCGTTGATCTTTTTCTTAATTAAACCAAACAGCATATCCACAATGACCAGGGTAATAATTGTCAGCGTCGCACCGGTGACAGAAAAATCATTGCCTAACAGGGCTTGTTGTGTCGCTTCGCTGATAATTAATAATAAAATGAGGTCAAAACTGGTCATTTGTAGCAAGGCGCGGCGTCCGACGATTTTAAACACCACCAGTAAAACAAGGTAAATAGCGAGTGCCCGCAAGACCATTTCCATACCCACCCCCTACGGATAAATAAACTGTCTGAAATGAATTTCAGGCTCGTGATTCAACTGTACAACACTCTGCGGATAACCCGGTTTTATCGGCATCACCCGCAGCCAGACGGTGGCATCTTTTTGATTATTAAGTGTGTTATAGACCAGATAAAGATCGCTGCCGTGACTGTACATGCGGTCAGGTCGCGGCCAGAGTGTTTCTGTTTCATAAGCTGTATTAAAATCTCCACCAATGCGCAAAATCGTCTGTGGTGATGGAGGGAGAGGAATCACGATTTTTAATTTAAATTCCGTCTGCAGACGACCAAATCGCTCATACTCCACATGAGCAGTATTATTTGCATTTTCCTTTACTGCCTCGCTGAAATAACCGCCAGAAAAAAAACCTGCCAGCGCCAGCAGGATAATAACCAGGAGGACCACAAAGCCAATCTTATGAAATTTTTCTTCAAAATTCAGAAAATGCTGACTTTCGTTGACTCCAGGCAATTTTGAATTTTCTTTGTCCATCGCTGCCCCCGCCGTCTCGCTTATATTTCGCCACCGGGATGATTTGCATAGCGTTTACCCTTTAAGACTCATCTCGTTTGCCAGATTAAGAAATAGCAACCAGACTTAATAAGTCAAGTTGACGACCCAATGGAGGCAGTATGAAATTATCTGTGGCACCCTTATTGTGTTGTTTTTTAATCCCTGGCGCTTTTGCTGAAGATAATGGAGGGCTGAAAAAGGACACCGCGCCGCCGCCGCCGCATGCGCTGGACGATGGGTATCGTGGGGTTGAGGATGCGCGCACCATGACGGTAGAACAGGCCAAAACCCTGCATGATGGTGCCACCATCTCTTTGCGCGGCAATCTGATTGATACGCAAGGTGATGACAAATATGCTTTCCGCGATAAAACCGGCACCATTACGGTACTCATTCCCCGCGCCGTCTTTGATGGCCGTACCGTGAAACCCGATTATATGATCAGCATTAACGGCAGTCTGGACACCAAAACGCAGCCGCCTGTCGTGCGCGTAAACAGAATTCAGAAATAAGTTTAAGCCGTTTACTGTCGGACGTGTAAAACGTGCTGGTATTCGTCGCCGTAATCCGTACCATACGCGACATACTTTTGCCTGTAGGCTTCGGTCAACCGAAGCGTTCACGTCTTTTATAGCCAACCCGATGGGGCATAAAACGCACGCAGGTGGTATACGAATTAACGTAGCCTGCATCGACGTATTGACGACGAGCAGGCTGCAGGCGAAACGCAAAACTGCCACGCTGATATGCGTGTCGTGACATGCCCCTTTCCGGTGTTCGAGACAGTAAATAATGTTAGAAAATCAACAAGCGACGAAGAAAGAACAGTACAACCTGAATAAATTGCAGAAACGTCTGCGCCGTAACGTCGGCGAAGCGATTGCCGATTTCAATATGATTGAAGATGGCGATCGCATTATGGTCTGCCTCTCCGGCGGCAAAGACAGCTACACCATGCTGGAAATCCTGCGTAATTTGCAGCAAAGCGCCCCGATCAGTTTTTCGCTGGTGGCCGTTAACCTTGACCAGAAACAGCCCGGATTTCCCGAACATATCCTGCCTGAATATCTCGAACAGCTTGGCGTCGAGTACAAAATCGTTGAAGAGAACACCTATGGGATCGTAAAAGAGAAGATCCCGGAAGGCAAAACCACCTGCTCTCTGTGTTCACGCCTGCGCCGCGGCATTCTCTACCGTACCGCAACGGAGCTGGGCGCCACCAAAATCGCGCTAGGCCATCATCGTGACGATATTCTCCAGACATTGTTCCTGAATATGTTTTATGGCGGAAAAATGAAAGGGATGCCGCCGAAATTGATGAGCGATGACGGTAAGCACATCGTGATCCGCCCGCTCGCCTATTGCCGTGAAAAAGACATTGAACGCTTTGCCGAAGCGAAAGGTTTCCCTATCATCCCTTGTAATTTGTGCGGCTCGCAGCCGAACCTGCAACGCCAGGTGATTGCCGATATGCTGCGTGACTGGGATAAGCGTTATCCAGGCCGTATTGAAACCATGTTCAGCGCCATGCAGAACGTGGTGCCTTCACACCTGAGCGATATCAACCTGTTTGATTTCAAAGGCATTAAGCACGGTTCTGATGTTATTGATGGCGGCGATCTGGCGTTTGATCGCGAAGAGATCCCGCTACAGCCTGCAGGCTGGCAGCCGGAAGAAGACGACAATCAACTGGATGAACTCCGCCTGAATGTCGTGGAAGTGAAGTAACGGGATATGTGCCGGATGCACCCGCATCCGGCAGGTTGACCGATTTATTTCAGCAGGCGAACCCGGCAGCTTTTGCCTTTAATCTTACCGCTCTGGAGCTGTTTCCACGCCTTGTTTGCTACCGACTGACGGACCGCCACATACACGTGCGCCGGATGAACGGTAATTTTGCCGATATCCGCCCCCTGAAGCCCCATATCCCCGGTTAACGCCCCCAACACATCACCCGGACGCATTTTGGCTTTCTTGCCGCCATCGATACACAGCGTCGCCATCTCAGCACTCAAAGGTGCAATCGCGACGTTTGTCGGGGCGGGTTGCCAGTTAAGCCGGAGCTGAAGCATTTCGGAAAGAATATTTGCCCGCTGCGCCTCTTCCGGTGCGCAAAAGCTAATCGCCAGACCGCTGTTGCCGGCACGCGCAGTGCGTCCGATACGGTGAACGTGAACCTCCGGATCCCAGGCCAGTTCGAAATTCACCACCAGCTCCAGAGATTTGATATCGAGTCCACGCGCCGCAACGTCAGTCGCCACCAGCACTCGCGCACTGCCGTTGGCAAAACGCACCAGTGTCTGATCGCGATCGCGCTGTTCCAGATCGCCATGCAGCGCCAGTGCGCTTTGTCCCGCCGCGTTCAGCGCATCGCACACGGCCTGACAATCTTTTTTAGTGTTGCAGAACACCACGCAGGATGCAGGCAGATGCTGGCTGAGCAGCTTTTGCAACAGTGGGATTTTGCCGTGCGTGGGAACCTCGAAGAACTGCTGTTCAATAGCGGGAAGCGCGTCCACAGAATCAATTTCAATGGAGATCGGGTTGCGCTGTACCCGACCACTGATTGCGGCGATCGCCTCCGGCCAGGTGGCGGAAAACAACAGCGTCTGACGCGACTCGGGCGCGAAGCGAATCACTTCGTCGATCGCCTCACTGAATCCCATATCCAGCATCCGGTCCGCTTCATCCATTACCAGGGTGGTCAGTGCATCCAGCGAAACGGTGCCTTTTTGCAGGTGGTCCAGCAAACGGCCAGGCGTCGCCACAATGATATGCGGCGCGTGCTGTAAAGAGTCACGCTGCGCGCCGAAGGGTTGCCCGCCGCACAGCGTCAAAATTTTGGTATTGGGCAAGAAACGCGCCAGACGACGTAACTCCCCGGCGACCTGGTCAGCCAGCTCGCGCGTCGGGCAGAGAACCAGAGACTGCGTCTGAAACAGCGTGACATCAATATGCTGTAGCAGCCCAAGCCCAAATGCCGCCGTCTTCCCGCTGCCGGTTTTTGCCTGCACCCGGACATCCTGCCCTGCCAGAATCGCCGGCAGCGCCGCCGCCTGCACGGGCGTCATGGACAAATAGCCCAACTCGTTCAAATTAGCGAGCTGGGCGGCGGGAAGAACATTCAGGGTAGAAAAAGCAGTCACAATTTAATCTCACGGTAAACGACTCACAGTCGGCAGGCGCGTATCCTCGCAGATCTGCGGCTGTGATGCGACAACTTAATCGGTACTTCGTCGGGCGGCGGGTCAGGCATCGGCTGTGGACGAGGGATCGGATCGGGTACAGGAACGGGATCGGTAGGAACGGGATCCGAGAAATGAATGTCTTGTTGGCGGTGGGTTAGCAGATGGAACATTTTTGCCTCCGGGATTTCATTGGCTCCCTTTCAGGGTAGTCGCTGAAAACGTACAGGCAAAAAAAAGCCGACTTATTTAAGTCGGCGTCGTACGAATCAATTGTGCTATGCAGTAATTCAAAAAAGGAAGTAAGACAATATGGAGCGCAACGCCCATCGCTTGACGTTGCATTCACCTGCAAGAGTGATATTGCCCCGAACAGGCACCACTTTTATTGACTTCGCTCAATCTTAAAGCCGTTTTAGGCAGAGAAATCTCTTAAAACACTCGTTTTTACAACCATTTACTACGATGCAACCATAAAGTAACACCACCAATCAGAACCACTAACAGAATACAAAAGAGTGAAAAGCCAAATTGCCACCCACCGCCGGGTATGCCGCCAAGATTGACGCCGAACAGGCCAGTCAGAAACGTGCTGGGAAGGAAAACCATCGCCATTAATGACATGGTATAGGTCCGCCTTGCCAGCGACTCCTGCATCACCTGCGCAATCTCATCCGCCATGACGCCAGTACGGGCAATACAGGCATCAATTTCATCGAGCCCTCTTCCCAGTCGGTCAGCGATGTCCTGCATCCGGCGTCGCTGATCGTCCGTCATCCACGGTAAACGTTCGCTGGCTAACCGCGAGTAGACATCGCGCTGCGGCGCCATATAGCGGCGCATCACAATCAGTTGTTTTCGCAATAATGCGAGAAATCCCCGTGGCGGGATTTGTTGATCGAGCAGATTGTCTTCGAGATCGATGATTTTATCGTGAAGCTGTTCGATGAACTCGCTGGCGTGGTCGGTCAGCGCATCGCATACGTCAACCAGCCAACCGCCGCAATCGCCAGGCCCTGTGCCTTCCTGGAGATCGCTGACGACATCGTCGAGTGCCAGGACTTTACGCTGTCGCGTGGAGACGATCAGGCGTTCATCCATATAAAGACGCATCGCCACCAGTTGGTCCGGGCGCTCATCGGTGCTGCCATTAATACAGCGCAACGTAATGAGCGTCCCTTCCCCCAGCCGACTGACGCGTGGACGAAGGCTTTCGCCCGCCAGCGCATCCCGAACATTGTTGGGCAATAACGGCGTAGTGGCCAGCCATTGTGCGCTGTCCGGATGCGTGTAATTCAGATGCAGCCAGCATGGATGTTCACGGCTGATCACATCGTCATCTTCCTGCGGTTTCACACCACCTTTGCCGTCCAGCAGCCAGGCAAATACCGCATCCGGCACACTGACTTCAGATCCCTTAATGGCTTCCATTTCGCCTCCCATACCTCGCGCTTTTCTGGTTAGTCTAGCCATCGACGTATGTTAAGCAACTACTCATTCACCCAATGTACGGCCAGGCTTCATGAAACTCCCCGTACAGAGTACTGAGGTGCTGAAAGAGAAATCTCCTCGGCGGCATCACTTAAACGGAACTGATGTGTTTTTGACTGGAGATCGACAACCTGTGATCTCAACACATCCGACGAACCCGATAATTCATCCACCATCAGGGCGTTACTTTGCGTCACCTTTTCCAGTTCGCTCATCGCCTGGGTTATCTGACTTATTCCTTTTTCTTGTTCGGCCGTGGAGGCCGATATTTCACACATCAACTGACTTAACTGCCCTGCGTCCTGAACAATTTCCTGCATATTCTTTTCTGTTTCGCCGACAACCATTGCGCCTTGCTGCACATTTTGATGCGTAACATCGATCAGGCCACGGATATTTTTTGCGGCTTCTGCACTTCGGTGCGCCAGATGTCGAACCTCCGTGGCCACGACGGAAAATCCTTTTCCCTGCTCGCCCGCTCGCGCCGCTTCTACTGCGGCATTCAGGGCCAGAATATTGGTCTGGAAAGCAATATCGTCTATCAGGGTGATAATTTCTGTCATTTGCTGTGTACATGACGTAATCGAATGCATATTGCTGGCGACCTGAACCATTAATTCGCTGCCTTTGCAGGCACATTGCATCGCACTATTAGCCTGTTGGCTGGCAAGTCGTGTGTGGTCGGCATTGTTGCGAGTGCTGGCGGCCATCTGTTCCATACTGGCGGCTGTCTGGATTAATGAGGCGGACTGCTGTTCGGTTTTAACGGATAATTCAGCACTACGGGCGGCCAGTTGCTCTGACAACGACAGTGCTGTTTTTGAAGAATGTCTGATCTCCCGCACCAGCGTCGCGATACTGCCGGATAAACTATTGATGCCCGGTATGAGTCTCCCGGCGCAGTTATTGCCAAATTCAGGAATATGAACAGCGAGATTCCCCGCGGTCACCAACTCAATACTTTTCTTGACGGTATTGATAGGCGTGACAAGATATATTGTCATGTAGCACCATAATGCGCATAACGCCACCAAAAAAATGACGTCTATAGATAGAATTACCGACAATTTAAGCGAGTACATTATTTGCACGAGGTTAATCAGGCTAAAGATAAATAGCAGAAATACGACAATAAAGGTTCTGACGCTAATGTGTTTTAACATTTTAAACCTGTTAGAGAGTAATATGGCAGGTCATATTTATATAGCATCAGGGAAGCATATATTCTTCTCGTTTCGCTCTTTATTCGCATTTCACGTTGAGATTTATTAAATTTAGCTTAGAGCAGGATAATCATAATTGCGTTTGCCTTTTGCTGTCGGTTCATCATGGAATGAGGTCACATTTCTCTCCATGCCGATGTAATTCTTCTGCTTAACAGTTAAGCGATGCGACATTTACTTCGATAAGCATTTAACCGGACTTAAATGATAAGATTCCATGATGTTTAAATCAGTCTCTTTGCGCTTTTGTCACATTTCGTTTTAGCACGCTAATGCGTCAGAGAAAAATTGTGGAGCTGCCCTTTTTTTCTCATGCGAATGAATGAATCCCTGCTAAATTTAACTGCACGACAGATTCTCGATGGAATGCCAGATGGTGCACGTATCATGGGATCCGGGATTAATCGGCATCTCCTTTCTCATCGCCCTGTTCGCCGCATCGCTGGCGATTCACATGAGCACCTCCGGCAACTCACTCTCGCGAACCCGGCTGTTCGCCGCAACGGCTGTACTAAGCATGGGTATGGTTATCATGCATTATGTCGGTATGGCCGCGATTATTGGGCATGGTGCCATTGTCTGGAATCAGGGGTTGGTTGCGCTGTCCGTTATCATTGCCGTTTTGGCCTCCGGCATCGGTCTGCGACTGGCTTTTTCACAGCACCGGAATATGCGCCAGACCTTGCTCAATCGGTTGGCAGCATCACTGATGGTCGCCCTGGCGATCTCTGCCATGCACTACACTGGTATGGGCGCCGCCACGTTCAGCCATCATAACCCCCCACTCCCCGCAGGCCTCAGCCAGGTTGAACTCGCCGTTTATGTCGCGGGTATCACACTGGTTACGCGTGAAGGCGGACGTTGCCATGTATCATGTGAAGCAACAGGGTCATGATGGCTGGGCCATCTATCAACCGGAAATGGAAGCCATTTTCACTACCGCGCCAGCCTTATTACAGGGGCAGTCCCAGGCGCTGGCGCGTAATGAATTCGAGCTGTGGTATTTACGTGTTGTCGCAGAAGGAATCGAAACGCCAGAACAGGAGCGGCTCCTGACGCAAATGGGATGCGGCGTACTGCAAGGGTTTTTATATGCGCAACCTCTGCCCGCACAGCAAATACCTGCGCTATTACAAAGAGATAGTCTCATTAAACAGCTAAGCGCCGTTTCCTGTTCACCACAACAGCGCTCTGTCTCACGGTAAGTACTTTTTCACACTGTCGCTAATAATTAATAAAAATAACAGGAATACGGATGACTTCACACAACCTCGATGCACTGAATTTATTAACACTGCCGGTCTGGATTGTCTCTCCCTGTAGCGAAGAATTGCTTTTTGCCAATCGTATCGCCAGAGAAGTGATGCGGGGATACACCTTCAGCCAATTGCGTAAGGGAGTGTATTCCACCCATGCGCAGAATACCTTGCCGCAATATATTACCGATCTCCGAAACCATCAGGATATTGTCGAAATACTGACGGTGCCACGCGAAGATAATCAGGCCGCGCTCACCTGCAGATTGTCGATAAAGGATCTTCCGGGTTGGGGGGATGTGATTATTTTCGAAGGCATTGACATCCCGGCAGTCCAGGGGTTGAAAGCCAGCCGCTCTGCAGCCTATCAGCGTAAAAAACAGGGATTTTACGCCCGATTTTTTCTCACAAACTCCGCCCCTATGCTGCTGATAGACCCGGCGAGAGAGGGTCTGATTGTCGATGCCAACCTGGCGGCGCTCAATTTTTACGGTTACAGCCTGGAAGCGATGTGTCAAAAGCATACATGGGAAATTAATATATTAGGCCGGCAGGTTTTGCCGGTTATGCATGAGATTGCGCGCCTTCCGGGCGGGCATAAACCATTAAATTTTGTGCATAAAATCGCCGATGGCACCACCCGTCATGTGCAAACCTACGCCGGACCGATTGAAATCTACGGTGACAGACTGATGCTGTGCATCATTCACGACATCACTGAGCAGAGACGCCTTGAGCAGGAACTGGAGCACGCCGCCCTGCATGATGCGCTGACTGGTTTGCTCAACCGTCGCCAGTTCTATAAGTTGACTGAACAGGGTCAGGCGCATCACCTGCCTCTGACCCAGGATTACAGCCTGCTGCTTATTGATACCGACCGGTTTAAAAGCATTAATGATCTGTATGGTCACCTCAAAGGCGATGAGGTTCTCTGCGCCCTGGCGCGAACCCTGAAGTCTTGCGCACGCAAAGAGGATTTAGTATTCCGCTGGGGCGGCGAGGAGTTTGTTCTGCTGTTGCCGCGCACACCGCTGGAAACGGCGTTGTCGTTGGCCGAATCTCTCCGTGCATCGGTGGCGAAAATTAGCCTTCCCGGTCTGCCGCGCTTTACCGTCAGCATCGGCGTGGCCCAGCACGAGCCGAACGAAAGTACCGATGAGTTGTTTAAGCGGGTGGATGCCGCACTCTATCGCGCCAAGAACGATGGCAGAAACCGGGTTCTGGCCGCCTGAAAAACAGCATCCCCGACGACACGTACTGCCGTCGGGGCGGGTTCACTTTCCGGCGGCGTCGCGCTGGTCAAAAACCTGTTGCGCCAGATGCAGCGTCGCATTGGCGGCGGGCAACCCGCAGTAAAGTGCTGAATGCATGATCAGCTCTTTCAGTTCTTCCCGCGTCACACCGTTGTTAAAGGCCGCATTGAGATGCATTTTCAGCTCTGCTTCACGATTGAGGGCAATCAACATGGCGATGGTTATCATACTGCGCGTATGCCGATCCAGACCGGGGCGGCTCCAGATATCGCCCCAGGCATAACGGGTAATAAAGTTCTGAAACTCTTCATTCAGCGGCGTCAGATTTTGCACGGTTCTGTCAACATGCGCATCGCCGAGAACCTCCCTGCGTACGACCATTCCCTGCTGGTAGCGTTCTTCATCCTGCATGTTGCCCTCCCAAAAACGATAACAACGCAGCGTTCACTGGAACGGGCGCTTCAATAGTGGATAAATGTGACGCCTTCACCACGGTCAGCACCGAGCCGGCAATACGCTGCTGCATGAATTGCGCATCGGCCACGGTGGTAACGGGGTCATATTCTCCGGCGATCAGCAGCGCCGGGCGCGTAATAGCGCTAATCTGTTCACGCAAATCCGCCGTTGCCAGCGCATCACAGCAGGCGGCGTATCCTTCCGCTGACGAGTCCGCGAGCTGTTGACACAATGCGGCAACAGTTTGTGGTGCAGACTGGCAAAAGGCCGGGCTGAACCAGCGTTCAGGCGCACTGATGGCAATGTCATGCAGGCCGTTCTGACGAACGCTTTGCGCACGAGCCTGCCAGCCCGCCTCATCACCGATGCGCGCCGCGCTGTTTATCACCGTGACGCTCAGCAGTCGCTGCGGCTGATGACAGGCCAGCCAGAGTCCGGTGAGTCCCCCCATTGAGATCCCGCAAAAATGCGCGGACGGAATATCCAGGTGATCGAGCAAATCAATCACGTCCTGTCCTAACCGGGCAAGACTGGTTGGCCCCGATTTGGCCGTAGCGCCATGTCCGTGGGTGTCATAACGCAGCACCCGATAGTGCGCACTCAGCGCCGCAAGCTGCGGCGCCCACATGGCAAGCGTGGTACCCAGAGAATTGGATAACACCACCACCGGCGCGTCTTGTGGGCCATCAATCTGGTAATTCAGTTCCATGCTGTTGTTCCTTAAAACGGGTAAGCACACGTTGCACAAATTGCGCCGCACAACCCGTTGCCGTCGCAGGGTCCAGTAACGTCGCCAACTCAGATTCTGTAAGATGGGCCATCACCTGCGGCTCCTCAACGAGTACCGAATGCAGGGATAGACCGTTTTCCGCCGCGCGATGGCACAATCCTTCGATCAGATGATGAGCATCCTGTTTACCGATAAACGCCGCCAGTGCCAGCGTGACCGCTTCCGCCATCATCAGCCCGTGAGTGATATCCAGGTTATCACGCATTTTTTGCGGGAAGACCTGCATATTCATGACCAGGTGTTGAGTTTCCTCCATGGCATGCCCAACCAGCATAACGATCTCCGGCAGGACTTCCCATTCGGCCTGCCAGCCACCGAGCGCGCGTTCATGTTGTTGTAACTGGCTGCTATAGAGGGTGGACATTAGTCCTGGCGTTCGCTGCATGGCTGTCAGGATCGCCGCACAGCTCACCGGATTTCGTTTATGCGGCATGGCTGACGATCCACCCCGCCCCGTCATGATGGGCTCGCTGACTTCCGCCACTTCGGTTTGCATCAGCAGCGCGAAGTCCTGCGCAAACTTGCCGAGCGTGCCGCCGACACCCGCATACCATGCGCCGACTTCCAGCAGGCGATCGCGCTGGGTATGCCATGGGGTATCCGGCAGCGCCAGCGCCAGTTCCTGCGCGAGCCGCTCTGCTACCGGCAAAGCATTCTCTCCGAGCGATGCCAGCGTTCCCGCCGCGCCGCCAAACTGTAGCGTCAGCACGCGCGGCAACAACTGTTGCAGACGTTCCTGCCAGCGCAGCAGCGCATCAAGCGTGCTCGCCAGTTTTAAACCCCAGGTCACCGGCAGTGCCTGTTGCATCCAGGTACGCCCGGGCATGACAGTATGCTGATGGCGATTAGCCTGCAGAGCAAAGGCTTCTGTCAACTCGCCCAACATGCGTTGGGTGTGATTGAGCGCCGCACGCAACTGCAGTACCAGTCCGGTATCGATCACATCCTGACTGGTTGCTCCCCAGTGCACGTAACGCGCCGCGTCAGGATCGACAAGCTTCACCCGTGCGGTTAAGTGCTTCACCAGCGGAATAGCCAGATTGCCTGCCGGCCGCGCCGCTTCCGCCAGCGCTTGCCAGTCATACGCCTGTGCGTGACAGGCCGCCGCAATGGGCTCCACAGCCGTTGCCGGTATCACGCCACAGGCCGCCTGCGCACGGGCAAGCGCAGCCTCAAAATCGAGCATCCCCTGGAGAAGCGATAAGTCTGAAAACTCTGCCGTGAGCGCCGTTCCGCGCATCAACGGAGTTAGCAAGGTCATTCCTGCTCCTTACACACGTTCAATAATCAATGCGATCCCCTGACCAACGCCAATGCACATGGTACAAAGCGCATAGCGCCCGCCGGTACGCTGTAACTGGTAAGCGGCGGTCATTGCCAGGCGACCGCCGGATGCTCCCAGCGGGTGGCCCAACGCAATCGCGCCGCCGTTGGGATTCACCTGCCCGGCATCATCGGGTAGCCCCAAATCCCGCATCACCGCCAGCGCCTGCGCGGCAAACGCTTCGTTAAGCTCGATAACATCCATCTGGCCAAGCGTTAATCCTGTCTGTGCCAGCACTTTTCGAACCGCCGGAGCCGGGCCAAACCCCATAATGCGCGGGGCGACGCCAGCCGTTGCCACACCGACAATGCGTGCCAGCGGTTGCAGACTCTGCTGCGCCATCGCCTGCTCGCTGGCGATGAGCAGCGCACAGGCACCGTCGTTAACGCCAGACGCATTGCCCGCCGTAACCGTACCGTCAGCGCGAACCACGCCTTTCAGCCTGGCGAGCGCCTCCGGTGAGGTCGCGCGCGGATGCTCGTCCGTGCCGAAAATCAACGGCTCACCCTTTTTTTGTGACACCGTCACAGGGATCAACTCGTGTGCGAAAACCCCCTGCTCCTGAGCGGCAGCGGTACGTAGCTGGCTACGCAGGGCAAACGCATCCTGATCGGCACGTGAAATGCCAAACTCCTGCGCCACGTTTTCCGCTGTTTCAGGCATGGAATCCACACCATAGCGGGCTTTCATTTGTGCGTTGATAAAGCGCCAGCCAATCGTGGTGTCTTCGATTTTCATATTACGGCTGAAAGCATTTTCCGCTTTGCCCATCACGAACGGCGCACGCGACATGCTCTCTACGCCACCGGCGATCATCAGTTGCGTTTCGCCACTTTTGATCGCTCTCGCGGCAATGCCAATGGCATCGAGGCTGGAACCACACAGACGGTTTACCGTACTGCCCGGAACACTTTCCGGCAGCCCTGCCAGCAGCAGCGCCATTCGAGCCACGTTGCGATTATCTTCGCCTGCCTGATTTGCACAGCCGTAAATCACGTCGTCGATCAACGCCGGATTGAGCCCCGGATTACGCTCAAGCAGTGCCTTTAGCGGCATGGCGGCCAGATCATCAGCCCTGACGCTCGCCAGCGTTCCGCCAAAACGGCCAAATGGCGTGCGCACTGCATCGCAGATAAATGCCTGATTCATCATAGTTCCTTATGCGCTTCGCGCCAGTGGTTCACAGCTCAGCGTCACTGGCGTCAGACGTTGCAGCTCTTCAAAAGACAGACCGTTAAAAATTTCCCGCACCACCGGCCCCTTGTCGGTGATATCGATGACCGCAAGATCGGTATAGATGCGGCTGACACAGCCCATCCCGGTCAATGGATAAGTGCAGTGTTCAACCAGTTTGCATTCACCGTCGCGGGTCAGATGGTCCATCATCACAAACACCTGACGCGCGCCGATCGCCAGATCCATTGCGCCGCCCACGGCGGGAATGGCGTCCGGCGCGCCGGTGCTCCAGTTGGCGAGGTCGCCGGTCGCAGAAACCTGATACGCCCCCAGCACGCAGATATCCAGATGACCGCCGCGCATCATGGCGAAGGAGTCGCCGTGGTGGAAATAGCAACCGCCCTGCAGCAGCGTGACATACTCTTTCCCGGCATTAATCAACTCCGGGTCTTCTTCCCCTTCAGCGGGTTTTGGCCCCATCCCAAGCAGGCCATTTTCACTGTGCAGGAAAATCTCTTTTTCCGCCGGCAGGTAGTTGGCGATACGGGTCGGCAGGCCAATCCCCAGATTGACGTATGCCCCTTCCGGAATATCTTGCGCCACGCGTCTGGCCATGTCGTCACGGGATAATTTCTTCATCGTTGACTCCTTATGCGCGCAGCGCAGCGTGGGTGAGGTTTTCCAGAGAAAATACACGCTGGACAAAAATCCCCGGCGTGATGACATGCTCGGGATCAAGCTCGCCGAGAGGGACAATCTGATTCACCTCCACTACGGTGGTGTGTGCGGCGGTCGCCATGATCGGGCCAAAGTTACGTGCCGCTTTGCGGTACACCAGATTCCCCCAGCGATCGGCCTGATGGGCCTTGATCAGGGCAAAATCGGCTTTGATCGGGTATTCGAGCACGTAGTCTTTCCCCTCGATGTGACGGGTTTCTTTGTCTTCAGCCAGCGGCGTGCCGTAGCCCGTGGGTGTATAAATAGCTCCCAGTCCCGCCCCGGCGGCCTGAATCCGCGCCGCCAGATTACCCTGTGGCACCAGTTCCAGCTCAACTTCGCCACGGCGATACAGTGCGTCAAAAATCTGTGAGTCCACCTGACGCGGAAAAGAGCAGATCATTTTGCGTACGCGTCTGGCCTTCAACAGCGCCGCCAGACCGACTTCACCATTACCTGCATTGTTATTGATGATGGTAAGGTCGCGAGCGCCCTGCGCGATGAGCGCATCGATCAATGTGGTGGGTTGTCCGGCGGTCCCAAACCCCCCAATCATGATGGTGGCACCATCCGGGATCCCGGCGACGGCCTCCTCCAGCGAAGGCACACTTTTATCAATCATCAGCTCGCTCCTTGTAGTGCGTATTTCGCACGTTTTTGCGTTGTTCGCACAAAATGTGACCCACTTAACGAAGTCAGGCAAGGGCGATAATCGAAATATGGTGCGATAATCGAACATCGTTTATGTTTGTACAAAGAATGTGATCTGTGGCGAACAACGAGAGGAAAAAAGTGGAAAAACATCCTGATGACCGACTGAGCAATGAGGCCGATCCGTTCAAGGGCGACCCTAACTATATGGCGTCACTGGCTCGCGGGCTGGAGGTGATCCAGGCCTTTACGCCGCAGCGGCGGGTGTTGTCGATATCACAGATTAGCCAGAAAACCGGGATCCCGCGCGCGGCGGTCAGACGCTGTCTTTATACGCTGGGGAAACTGGGTTTTGTCTATGCCGAGGATGGGAAAAATTTCGAACTCCGCCCGCGGATCCTGGCGCTGGGCCATGCTTATCTGGCCTCTACGCCGCTGGCACGCGCCACTCAGCCGGTTCTGAAGCATCTGAGCGAAATGCTTAATGAGTCCTGCTCCATCGCCACCCTCGACGGTGACGATATTTTGTATATCGCCCGCGCCTCCAGCTCACGCATTATGACCATCGATCTCGACATCGGCAGTCGGCTGCCCGCGTGGTCCACCTCCATGGGGCGCGTGCTGCTCAGCCATCTTTCAGAGGACAAGCTGAACGACATGCTCGGGCGCATCACCATGATCCGCTACACCTCGCAGACCGTGGATTCCGTCCCCGCCCTGCGCGCTGAACTGAAGAAAGTGCGACAACAGGGCTATGCGTTAAACGATCAGGAACTGGAAATGGGGTTGCGGTCCATTGCCGTACCGCTGATGAACAGCCAGGGCCAGGTCCAGGCGGCGCTGAATGTCGGCGTACATGCCGGACAGGTGACGGCGGAGGAGTTACGCAGCCGGGTGTTGCCCGAACTGCAAAAAGCCGCGCAGGAGTTGTCGCTGTTACTGCACTAACGGCTGCGCTTGGCGTGACGCTCCCAGTTTTCCTGCTTCGCCTGTGCGGATTTACGCAACGCCACATAGCACGCCCCGCTGCCGCCGTGATGCGGCAACGCGGTGCAGTAGGCCTGAACGTCATCGAATTCGGTCAACCAGCGAGCCAGATAGCTGCGCACGATATTGGCATGTGAGTTATCGTCTCGCCCTTTACCGTGAATAATCAGCACATTGCGCAGTCCATCCTGTAACGACTGGAGCAGAAAGCTGTACAGCTGTTGACGGCAGGCTTCCACCGGCTGACGCAACAGATTGAGGCTCGCCTGCTGGCTATACTTTCCGGTACGCAGCTTATCGAGTACGCCCTGTTGCAGCCCCTCACGGCGAAACTCTAAAGGTTGTACCAGCGGGACGATCTCCAGAAAGCCGGTGGTCAAAAAATTATCCAACTGGAGTAAATCAATACGCTGCGGGGTCCGCGCATTGCGCACGGGCTGCCAGTGTACCTCGGCGCAACGTTTCAGCGGCTGAACATCCTCCATGGCGTCAAGAAATAACGCTTTGTCGTCAAGATTCATGCTGTGTCCTCCCGCTTTTTTAAGACAGCTATTATCTTAGCCGTCCTCCAGAAGAGCGACAATGGTTTACAGATGCTTCCAGTAAACATCCACTTGTCATATACATTTGCTGTACTGATTAGCGCTGGTTTAACTCAGAGTAAAACAGTGCAGTAGTAATGTTTAATCCGGTTGATTTAACTTAGATTTTCGTGAAATCAATCACTCCAGTTGACTGGCATAGTTAAATGGTTCTTGCTATAAGACATTACCCGCCACCAGGAAAAATAACGGGCATAGATGAAGGATAAGCTGCTGTGTGTACTGTAGAGTCTGGCGGATGTCGACAGGCTCTATTTTTTTATCCCAAATCAGGGGTATAGCACTGCTGGCAGTGGCCATGATACGTTGACGCCCCACCGACTGCATGCCAACGAGGCAACCGATGCTGACACTACTGGAAGAGAAAATGATGACCCCACTGGGTCCGCTGTGGGTTATTTGCGACGAGCAGTTCAGGCTGCGCGCCGTTGAGTGGGAACAATACAGTGAACGGATGGTGCAACTGCTCGACATTCATTACCGCGCCGAAGGTTATTCTCGCATCAGCGCGACAAATCCCGGTGGCCTGTGTGATAAACTTGCTGACTACTTTGCCGGTAACCTCAGCGCGATTGATGCGCTACCGACCGCCACCGGTGGCACGCCTTTTCAGCGGGAAGTCTGGCAGACATTACGGACCATCCCCTGTGGTCAGGTGATGCACTACGGTCAACTGGCTGAGCAACTGGGGCGCCCAGGCGCAGCGCGCGCGGTTGGCGCGGCAAACGGTTCGAATCCGATCAGCATTGTGGTGCCCTGCCACCGCGTCATCGGACGCAACGGCACCATGACCGGTTACGCCGGTGGCGTGCAGCGGAAAGAGTGGTTGTTGCGCCATGAAGGTTACCTGTTGCTGTAGTATCCAGGCAATTCGTGCCTTCTTGCTCACACTTTTACGTAAAGATGCCCCACGGAAAACATGGATTTTCAAAGAGATAGAAATATTTTGCTGACACATGTCGGAATTATCCGCTATTGGGGTTAGCTCAGACTTACGTGCTCACCAAAAAGATGTTAAAATTGACAAATATCAATTACGGCTTGAGCAGACCTATGATCCCGGAAAAGCGAATTATACGGCGCATTCAGTCTGGCGGTTGTGCTATCCATTGCCAGGATTGCAGTATCAGCCAGCTTTGCATCCCGTTCACACTTAACGAGCATGAGCTTGATCAGCTTGATAATATTATCGAGCGTAAAAAGCCGATTCAGAAAGGCCAGACGCTGTTTAAAGCGGGTGATGAGCTGAAATCGCTCTATGCCATTCGTTCCGGTACGATCAAGAGCTATACCATTACTGAACAAGGCGATGAGCAGATCACCGGCTTTCACCTCGCAGGCGACCTGGTCGGTTTCGACGCGATCGGTAGCGGTCATCATCCGAGTTTTGCGCAGGCGCTTGAAACCTCAATGGTCTGTGAAATCCCGTTTGAGACACTTGATGATCTGTCCGGCAAAATGCCAAATCTGCGTCAGCAGATGATGCGCCTGATGAGTGGTGAGATCAAAGGTGACCAGGATATGATCCTGTTGCTGTCGAAGAAAAACGCGGAAGAGCGTCTGGCGGCATTTATCTATAACCTGTCTCGTCGCTTTGCGCAGCGTGGATTCTCTCCACGTGAATTCCGTCTGACCATGACCCGTGGCGATATCGGTAACTATCTGGGTCTGACCGTTGAAACGATCAGCCGTCTGCTGGGTCGTTTCCAGAAAAGCGGGATGTTGGCGGTGAAAGGGAAATACATCACTATCGAAAACAGTGATGCGCTGGCGGTACTCGCCGGACACACCCGCAACGTTGCTTAATCTTTCCGCATCCCTTCTGAAACCCTTCTGTCGAATCGTTAAATTTTCCTGATTTATTGATCTGACAGAAGGTTCTTCCCTGTTTCAATTCACATTCTTGGGTTACTCTTTTAGTTACAAACTGCGATGTCAGTTGTAAGGAGACCCTGTATGGCTATGTATCAAAACATGCTGGTGGTTATCGATCCGAATCAGGACGATCAACCTGCGTTACGGCGTGCGGTTTATTTGCATCAACGGATTGGTGGCAAAATTAAAGCCTTTTTGCCGATCTATGACTTTTCCTACGAGATGACCACCCTGCTGTCGCCCGATGAGCGTACCGCAATGCGTCAGGGTGTCATTAGTCAGCGGACGGCGTGGATACGCGAACAAGCAAAATACTACATTGAAGCAGGCGTTCCTGTTGAAATTAAAGTGGTCTGGCACAATCGTCCTTTTGAAGCCATTATTCAGGAAGTGATCGGAGCCGGACACGATCTGGTGCTGAAAATGGCGCACCAGCATGACCGACTGGAAGCAGTGATCTTCACCCCGACCGACTGGCATCTGCTGCGTAAATGCCCAAGCCCGGTGTGGATGGTGAAAGACCAGCCCTGGCCGGAAGGCGGCAAAGCGCTGGTGGCGGTAAACCTCGCCAGTGAAGAGCCCTACCACAATGCGCTTAATGAAAAGCTGGTGAAAGAGACGCTGCAACTCGCCGAACAGGTCAACCATACTGAGGTGCATCTGGTCGGAGCCTACCCCGTCACGCCTATCAATATCGCCATTGAACTGCCAGAATTCGACCCGAGTGTTTATAACGATGCGATTCGCGGTCAGCATCTGCTGGCAATGAAAGCGCTGCGACAAAAATTCAGTATCGACGAGAAAGTCACGCACGTTGAGAAAGGCTTACCGGAAGAAGTCATCCCGGATCTGGCAGAACATCTGCAGGCGGGGATAGTGGTTCTGGGTACAGTGGGCCGCACGGGAATTTCCGCTGCCTTCCTGGGCAATACGGCGGAACAGGTTATCGATCACCTGCGGTGTGACCTGCTGGTCATCAAACCCGACCAGTACCAGACGCCCGTTGAACTCGACGACGAGGAAGACGACTAACGCGTTGTGAAAAAACTAAAGGCCCAATTATTTGGGCCTTTAGTTTTAGTGCTTGTCCTCACCGCCGAGGAAATAAATCCCCAACGGGATGGCCAGCAGTACGGTAAAGACCAGGCTATAGACGAAAATCATTGATGACTGAATGATATACATTGACGTCGTCCAGTCAGAAAGCGGTATATCATACTGCTCAATCACACCGCCGATTGTAGCGCGCGTGACAACCGATGCCGCAATGATGAACACCCCCAGCAGACAGAGCAGAAACTTTTTGCCCTTTGCCGTCTTTAGCTTTTCCATCATCCTAGTGTCCTTCTGTTACCCAACCCTTTGTTACTTTGACGCAACAATACCATGACAACATGAAAAAGTCTGCATCAATCCCCCCTGACAACTCTGTTACATTGAAGCCTTCTTAGCGCCGAAACGCTGAAAGCGCTATTTATTGTTCCTTTTCATTGATGACTTGAATGTTTATCCTGAGTATCCTTACTCAGTTAATGATTATTTAGGCATGTCAGCGGCAGCGGAAAGCCGGGGATAAATATGTTTGCAGAGCTGTTCATAAAAAATATCTTCAATCTGACGGTTATTTTGAGTAGCGTCTTTAGCTTAATCCTGATGAATTTTTTCTTCCGTCATACGCATAAACGCAAGAAAGGGTTTATCTTCCATTCGGTTCAGTTTCTTATTTATGCGCTGATTATCAGTACGTTAGGGAGCATCGCCAACACCGTTATTGTGCATTATAAAATTAATGCACTTTCATCCAGTATTATCGACTTTGTCTGCACGTCATTAATCGCCCTGATTCTGACCATAAAACTGTTTCTGGTGATTAATCAGTTTGAAAAATCGCAAATCAGAAAAGGGCGAGACGTCACCAGCGCCCGAATTTTGTCGAGAATCATAAAGATCACCCTGATTGTGGTGATTATTCTGCTCTATGGCGAACATTTCGGCATGAGTTTATCCGGTTTACTGACTTTTGGCGGGATCGGCGGTATCGCTGTGGGCATGGCCGGGAAAGATATTTTGAGTAATTTCTTTTCAGGAATCATGCTCTATTTCGACCGTCCCTTCAGCATTGGTGACTGGGTACGTTCTCCGGATCGTAATATTGAAGGTACCGTGGCGGAAATTGGCTGGCGGATGACCCGGATAACGACTTTCGATCATCGCCCATTATATGTTCCTAATTCCGTGTTTTCTTCAATTAGCGTGGAGAATCCAGGCCGGATGAGCAACCGTCGAATCAACACGGTTGTCGGACTACGCTATGAAGATGCCGGTAAAATTGGCGTCATTGTCGATGCCATCCGGCAGATGCTACAAAACCATAGCGATATCGATCAACAACAAACGCTGCTGGTTTATTTCAACGGGTTTGGGGATTCTTCACTGAATATTATGGTTTATTGCTTTACCCGGACAACGGTCTGGGAAGAATGGTTAGCGGTTCAGCAACAGGTTTATCTTAACATTATTGATATCGTGCAAAGCCATGGCGCGGATTTCGCTTTCCCTAGCCAGACACTTTATCTCAATAATCCCTCTCAGGCTAACTGACTGATTATCCCCGCCTCAGACGGCATGGCGCTGAGGCGGGTCATGCCCCCGGAAATTTTGCTATTTCGCTTATTCAACGATTTCTATCAGATTCCCGTCCGGATCCTGAATGACCGCTTCATAATAGCCATCGCCGGTTGTACGGGGCGCTGAAACCAGAATCCCCTGCTCCTGCGCTCTTTGCGCCAGAACGTCCACCTTTTCGGCGCTGCCGACCGCGATCGCCAGATGCACCCACCCGGTTGTCTGGTTATCCGGGCGCAAGGCTCGCAGTGCTGGTTTCGTCATCAGTTCAATCGCAATATCATCACCAATGCGCACAAAATAAGACTCAAATCCGGGGTTGTTCTTGCTGATGTATTTCTCATTAAGCGTCCCGCCAAAAAAATCTGACCAGAAACGCGCCTGCGCCTCCAGTTCCGTGGTCCACAACGCCATATGTGCGATTTTCATGTTTCACCTCGTCTCAACCCGTCAGAATGTTGACAGCGCCGGTCGCTTTGCCCGATTATGCCTTTTATTGCTCGATGATTGGTAATTCAGGATTTATTATGCTCGATTATGCAGCTTTCCCCGAACAACGACAAGCCCTGATTCGACAGATCCTGCAGGAGAGTGGCCGTGTGGTATGCAGTGACCTCGCCGCCCGGCTGAACGTGTCGGAACACACCATTCGCCGCGATCTTCACGAACTGAGTAAGGCAGGAATTTGCAAGAAAGTGTATGGTGGCGCGGTGATGATGCTGACGGAAGCGGGAGACTATTCGGTTCGCAAAACGACGAAACCCGATCAAAAGAGCAATATCGCGCAAAAATGTGCACGACTGGTCACATCCGGCAGTTGTATTTTTATCGATACCGGCACGACCAATCTGGCGATGGCGGAGGCTCTCCCGGCTGAACTCTCTCTGACTGTAGTCACCAACTCACCGGAAATCGCCGCCGTACTGCTGAAAAAACCGCTGTACGACGTCATCATGCTCGGCGGTCAGCTGCAGCGCTCTTCCGGCGGTTGCGTTGGCGCAGCGGCAATTGCGCAGGTTCAGAAGATGTTATTTGATCAGGGGTTTATCGGCGGTTGCGCGATGGCACCGGAATCCGGCCTGACCGGATTTGATTATGCCGACTGTGAATTCAAACGTGCAGTGATCCGACAGTGTAATGAAACCATTGTGGCGCTGACAGCAGATAAAATCCCGGCAGTGGCGCGTTATGTTGTCGCCCGAAGCAGTGAGATTGACGTCATGGTGGTTGAGGCGAACATCAGCAAGGCGTATTGCGAAGCGTTTCGCGAGCATGATATCCGCATTTATACGGTGTGATCGGCAGGCGCGTTTCCGCGCCCGCTGACGGGTGTTAGTGCTTGATGATGTACATGGTCCGGCTGTACGCCACGTCTTCCGGGTTCATGATCGGATACCCTTTCAGCCACGGTTTGATTAAGCGTCCGTTGGTATACTGATAAATTGGCGCGATCGGCGCCTGCTCCATGAGGATTTTTTCCGCTGCGTTGTAATCTGCATTACGTGCTTTATCGGTATTTTCCATCGTCGCCTGGGTGATGACCTTGTCATACGCCGGGTTGTTAAAGCGGGAAATATTGCCGGAGTGCGTCGAAGTCAACAGCGACAGGAAAGTAGAAGGTTCATTGTAATCCCCTACCCAGGAAGCACGGATCACATCGAAGTTCCCGGTGTTGCGGCTGTCGATGTAGGTTTTCCACTCCTGGTTTTGCAGCTTCACATCCACCCCTAAGTTTTTCTTCCACATCGAAGCGACCGCGATGGCGATCTTCTGGTGATTTTCAGAGGTGTTGTACAGCAGCGTCAGCTTAAGTGGCTTCTGTGGACCATATCCCGCCGCACGCAATAAAGTTTTCGCCTGAGCATTCAGCTCTTCCTGACTCATCTGCTCAAAAGGCGATGGCTCAGGCGTAAAGCCGGCAGTGACGTCAGGGGTAAAATGCCAGGCCGGTTTTTCGCCAGTCCCCAACACTTTCTCCGCCATAATTCGACGATCGATGGTCATGCTCAGCGCCAGGCGCACGCGGGAATCCGCCGTTGGGCCTTTTTGCGTGTTAAACGCGTAGTAATAAGTACCCAGTTGGGGGGGCGTATAAACCTGCCCCGGAATATCCTTCAACAACTTCTGGTACATATTTTTCGGGAATGATTCGGTGATGTCGATATCCCCTGCCAGATAGCGTTTTGTGGCGGATGATTCCTGATTGATGGGCAGGAAGGTGACTTTCTGTAATACCGTTTTCCCGTTATCCCAGTAATGGGTGTTCGGCACCACCACCAGCTTTTCATTCACCACGCGATCCTGCAACACATAGGCACCATTACCCACCAGATTGCCTGGCCGGGTCCAGTCTTTACCGCTTTCCACGTTGTTTTTTTGCACCGGATAAAACGCAAAGCTGGCGGTGAGGTTGGCAAACCACGGCAGCGGTTTATCCAGTTGCACTCTCAGAGTTCGGGCATCAACAGCGGTCACGCCAAGTTTATCGGGCGTTGCTTTACCATCAATGATCGCCTGGGCATTGTTGATCCCTGCCAGCGCAGCAAACCAGGCAAAAGGTGACAGTGTTGTCGGATCCACCAGACGCTGCCAGCTATAGACAAAATCCTGGGCAGTCACCGGCGTGCCATCTGACCAGCGCGCGTTATCCCGCAACGTAAACGTCCAGATCCGGTTGTCGTTACTTTTCCAATGCGTGGCGACGCCTGGCACAATTTCGCCTTTCTCGTTCTGATTCACCAGCCCTTCGAACAGATCGCGAATGACCTGAATTTCCGGCAGACCGACTGCTTTTGCCGGATCCAGCGTCGCAGGTTCATCTTTTATATGGCGAACCAATTCCTGCTTCTCTGCCAGTACCGTTTTGCTGGGAACATCCGCAGCATATGACAGAGAAATGCTGCTAACCAACAGCGCACAACAGGTGACTGAAACAGAGTGCTTCATAGTGTTCCCTCAATCCGGCTTATCAATGATGGCGTAATTATTTGTTTCGCCTTATGGAAATGCAAATAACTTCCGGTAGAAAATTGATATTACGACTAAAAATCTGCGCGTGCGAAAACGATTTGATTATCGGCCTGATTTGCACAACACTGCGAGTAATAATCGCTGAATTCAGAGACGCTTATGACCGTTACCCGCCCTCGCGCACAACGTGGCGCCTTTCCGCCAGGAACCGAACATTATGGACGTTCACTGTTGGGGGCGCCATTGATCTGGTTTCCGGCAACCGCAGCCAGTCGCGACAGCGGTTTGATTATCGCGGGAACGCATGGCGACGAAAACGCGTCTGTGGTCACGCTCTCGTGCGCACTGCGCACGCTGACCCCGTCGCTTCGTCGTCATCATGTGATCCTCGCGGTAAACCCGGACGGCTGTCAGTTGGGCTTGCGTGCCAATGCTAACGGTGTCGATCTCAACCGCAATTTTCCCTCCGCAAACTGGAAAGCCGGAGAGACGGTTTATCGCTGGAACAGCGCAGCAGAAGCCCGTGATGTGGTGTTGTTGACGGGAGATCATCCGGGATCGGAACCGGAAACTCAGGCGTTATGTCAGCTCATTCATCGCATTCACCCCGCGTGGGTGGTCTCCTTTCATGACCCGCTGGCCTGTATTGAAGATCCGAAAAGCAGCGAGCTTGGTGAATGGCTGGCGCAGGCGTTCGATTTGCCGCTGGTGACCAGCGTAGGTTACGAAACACCGGGCTCTTTCGGCAGTTGGTGTGCGGATCTGGAATTACACTGCATCACTGCGGAATTCCCGCCAGTCTCATCCGATGAGGCCAGCGAGAAATATCTGCAGGCGATGTCCACGCTACTGCGCTGGCATCCTAAAGATGAAGTTGTCCGGTCGTAAAGTGCAGCGCGGGTTCCACATCGACAGCCAGCCAGGTGGGACCATCAAGATCGGCAAAGCTAACCTGCGGCGTCAGGGGCAATGCAGCAGTAATCGCCCGTGACGTGCAAAGCATGCAGCCCAGCATCAATGCAAACCCCTTCTCCCGGGCATCGCTAGCCAGCGCCAGCGCCTCGGTCAGCCCACCGGTTTTATCCAGCTTAATGTTGACCATTTCATAGCGCCCTTGCAGAGCATTCAGGCTGCTACGGGTATGACAACTCTCATCGGCGCAGACAGGCAACGGATGGATGAAATTTTCCAGCGCCGCGTCATCCTGCGCCGGAAGCGGTTGTTCCAGCATCGCCACGCCGAGATCGGCCAGCAATTGACAACGCGCCGCCAGCCCTTCCGCCCGCCATGATTCGTTAGCATCGACAATCAGGGTCGCCTCCGGTACCGCCGAGCGAATCGCCACCATGCGTTCGCTAATCAACCGGTCGTCGAGTTTTACCTTCAGCAAGGTTGCGCCCGCTTCCCACAGTGCCGCCGCACTGGCCGCCATTTGCTCCGGCGTACCGATAACGACAGTCTGCGCAGTTGTTATCGTTGCGGATAACGTCACACCGGTGATTTCTGCCAGCGTTTGCTGCTGGCGGCGGGCCTGCAGATCCCACAACGCGCAGTCAACCGCGTTACGTGCCGCGCCTGCAGGGAGCAATTTCTGTAATGCTTCCCGGGTCAGCCCTTTTTCCAGTTGCGGGGCAATACTCAGGATCTGCGCCATCACGGATGCATCGCTTTCCCCGTAGCGTGGATAGGGCGTGCACTCACCGATTCCTTTTACCCCCTCTTCTTCCAGTTCAACCACCACGACACGCGCCTCACTGCGGCTGCCACGGGCAATCACAAAAGGGGTATGTAACGGCCAGGCTTCCTCATATACCTTTACAGATCGCATTTATTCTCCTTAAACCATGACGTGGTGGTTTGTGCGCTAGCGCGAAATAGCGTTTGCCGTGTTATCGGCTGTTGGCATAAACTAGCCGTGACGTTAACTATATGTAAACAGGAAGATAACCATGTCACAAACCGTTCATTTCCAGGGCAACCCGGTTGCAGTCGCCAACTCCATTCCTCAAGCGGGTAGCAAAGCGCAGCCTTTTACCCTCGTGGCAAAAGATCTGTCTGACGTCGCACTGAGCCAGTTTGCAGGCAAACGCAAAGTGCTGAACATTTTCCCGAGCATCGATACCGGCGTTTGCGCGGCATCGGTACGTAAGTTTAATCAACTGGCCACCGAAATCGACAACACTGTCGTACTGTGTGTCTCTGCCGATCTGCCGTTTGCCCAGTCCCGCTTCTGTGGCGCAGAAGGTCTGAGCAACGTTATCACGCTCTCCACGCTGCGTAACGCTGATTTCCTGAAAAACTACGGTGTGGAAATCACTGACGGCCCGCTGAAGGGTCTGGCCGCTCGTGCGGTGGTGGTTCTGGATGAAAATGATAATGTCATCTTCAGCCAACTGGTGAATGAAATCACCAACGAGCCGGACTATGCCGCCGCGCTGGAAGTGCTGAAAGCGTAAGTCATCCCGTCGTACAAAAAAGCCTCCATTCTGGAGGCTTTTCTTATTCTTCGCCTTTCTTCTGATTAAGGCCGTATTCGCGCAGCTTATTGGCAATCGCGGTATGGGAAACCCCCAGACGTTTCGCCAGCTTGCGGGTACTGGGATAACTGCGATAAAGCTGGGTTAACACCGAGCGCTCAAAACGGCTGGTGATATCATCCAGCGAGCCTTCCATTGCATCTTCGCCCACGGCAACCGTCGTTGCATCGTAATCCGGCAGCAAAATATCCTGCGGCCGCAGCTCGTAGCCTTCAAGCTGCGTCAGCGCCCGGTAAACCGCGTTTTTCAACTGGCGTACGTTGCCCGGCCAGCCGTAGCGGGTCAACACGGTACTGAGATCGGCCGCCAGTTTGGGGCGCGGCACGCCCTGTTCATCGGCGAAACGCGCCACAAACAGTTCGGTCAGCGGCATGATGTCCTGCGGACAATCGCGCAGCGGCGGCAGATTCAGCGTCAGCACGTTAAGGCGATAATAAAGATCTTCGCGAAACAGTCCTTTCTGCACCAGTTCGACGAGATTCTTTTGCGTTGCGCAGATCACACGCACATCAACATGCACCTCATGATCTTCCCCCACCCGGCGGAACGTACCGTCATTAAGGAACCTTAGCAGCTTGGTCTGCATGCGCGGTGACATTTCGCCAATTTCATCCAGCAGCACAGAACCGCCGTTTGCCTGCTCAAAGAAGCCTTTTTTGCCTTCCGGCGCATGACCGAACAGTTCGCTTTCCACTGCATCTTCAGGGATTGAAGCGCAGTTGAGCGCCAGATACGGTTTACCCGCACGCGGGCTGGCCTGATGACAGGCATGCGCAAACAGATCTTTACCGGTGCCCGTATCCCCCGTAATCAGCAGCGGCGCACTTAGCATCGCCAGTTTGCGCGCCTGTTCAACCACGTGTTTCATTTTGCCGCTGACGGCGATGATCTGGCTAAAAGCGCTGACATCCTGAGTCGCCAGATTCTGCAACTGGCGCCCCATGCGGATGGTTGAACGCAACATCACCACCGCGCCGGTGAGCATGGTTTCGTCGGTTTCCCCTTGCAGATAGACCGGCGTGATTTCCATCAGGAAATTCTGCCCGTTAATCACCACATGTTCGTTATGGGAGGTTTGCGGATTGCCTTCCAGCCAGCGCTGGAAGTTAAAACCGTTAATCAGTTGTGCTGCGGTGTGATGGCGCATCCGTTCGGTATTAAGGGCGAAAAGCTGGCAGCTCGCCGGATTCGCCATCTCAATCTTACTTTTCAGATCCAGCGACAGAACAGGCTCAGGCAGCGCCTCAAGCAGCGCGCTAAGCGCCAGATGTTCACGCTCTGACGGCATCCACGGCACGGTACGTACGTCGGTAACTCCCGCAATGCGGCGAATTTCCGCCATCAGGCTGCTGAAGTTAGTGAACTCCAGTTCTGCAAAGTTAAGGTAGATCCGCCCGATGGGGTCAATCTCGATACCGCGCAAATCGATGCTACGTAGCACCAGTAAATCGAGTAATTCGCGTGTCAGACCAAGTCGGTCTTCACAAAAGACTTCCAGACGCATGGGGAACCTTCACCTGAATAATGAGCTATAGGTAAGATGATAAGCCAGGAATGGGGAAGCCGGAAGGTTTGTGTCAACAAATATTGACAGCCTGACGGAAAAACAGGCGTTTCGGCGTAAAGTTACGCGGTCAACGCCTGCCACACATTACTTTTCTTTCGGGGAGCTGTTTTTCTGCAACGTTTCTTTGAGCTGCCCGATCAACTGACGGCGGAAATCGCCCAGACGCGGTTTGTCATCTTCCATCCACGGCAACGGGCGGCAAAGTTCCATCGCTTTGATCCCCAGTCGTGCGGTCAACAACCCCGCGCCGATCCCCTGCGCGGCACGGGTCGACAGGCGCGCCGCAAGATCCTGCGACATCCAGTCCATCCCCACTTCCCGCACCAGCTCGCTGGCCCCGGCAAAGGCGATATTCAGCAGCACCAATCGGAACAGACGCAGACGGCTGTAATAACCCAGTTCAATACCGTATAGCGTGGCGATGCGGTTAATCAGTCGCAGATTACGCCAGGCAATAAACGCCATATCCACCAGCGCCAGCGGGCTGACTGCGATCATCAGCGTCGACTCCGCCGCCGAACGGCTGATTTCTCTCCGCGCCTGGGCATCCAGCACCGGTTGCACCAGATGGGCGTAGAGACTGACCACTTCGCGATCGTTTTGCGTTTCGTGGATCGACGCATACCAGCGCTGTAACGCCGGATGTGACTGGTCGATACCAGCCTGCTGGGCCAGTTTCTCGCAGAAGGCCCGCCCTTTGCCGGCTCCGTGACTGTGCAGGAGGTCACGCGCTTCATCGCGCTCGTGCGCGCGCTGGCGTAAACGCCACAGACGCCGCCATTCGGTTGCCACCGACCCGACGCCCGCGCCGATAATCAGCGCCCCGGCGGCGCATCCGCCGAGCGCAACCCAGTCCTGGGTTTGCCAGGCATTCATCGTCCACTGTACGCCCTGCCCAACCACGCTTACACTAAAGAGCGCCAGGCCGCCCATCACCATCTTGCGCCACAGACTGCGTTTCGGGCGCAGCGCCGCGTCAATGACCGCTTCGGCCTGCCCTTCTTCCTCCAACGGTTCATCCACGGTGGCGGGCGCAAAGGACTGAGCCTGCGTCTCGCTAAACGTTTGTTGCGCTTTAAAGGCCGGGCTCTGCTCAACTTCAAGCGGACCGGCGAAATCAATCCGCGGTTTTATCGGTTCGCTCATCGCAATTTATCTCCTATTAAAAACTCCAGCGCGGCATCCAGACGAATGTGCGGCAGCGGCTTATCGACGTCCATTTTTTGCGGTCGAAACGCTTCAAACTGAAAGCCCTGCCTGTCCCAGAACGCCTGTCCAGGCAGTCGTGCCGGCACTTCACCGGGGTAGACCGTCAGCGGCGAGCCATCGCTTAAGCGGTTCCCGCGCAGCGCCGGGATCTTCTCACCGTTCACTTCAATCAACCCGCTGGTGGTGGCCTGGACGGAGGCCAGCCCCAGACAATCCATGCTGATCCCTTCAAACGCGGCGTTCTGCCAGGCATCCTGAATCAACTGTTGCAGCAGCGACACCATATTGGCGTGCTGATCGATCGTCACGTGATCCGCTTTGGTGGCGGCAAACAGCAGTTTGTCGATCACCGGCGAGAACAGCCGACGGAACAGCGTACGCTGGCCATAATGGAAACTTTGCATCAGTTGGGTTAAGGCAAGACGCATGTCGTTGAACGCCTGCGGCCCGCTGTTGAGCGGCTGCAGGCAATCCACCAGCACAATCTGACGATCGAAGCGCAGAAAATGGTTCTTATAAAACCCCTTCACTACTTTTTCACAGTAGTAGTTAAAGCGCTCACGCAGCATCCCGGCGTTGGTGTGCTTATCCGCCTGCGCCAGTTTTGATTCGCCCCACGCGTCCACATCCGGCCAGGGGAAAAATTGCAACGCTGGTGCGCCCGCCATATCGCCAGGCAGGACAAACCGGCCCGGCTGGATAAAGTGAAGTCCCTGCTGTTTGCACTGATGCAGGTATTCCGTCCACGCCGCCGCGATATCGGCCAGGCGGTTTTCATCAGCGGTGGCCAGCGGATCCAGCCCTTGTGTCAACTGTCGCCATTTCGCCGACCATTCCGCCCGCTGCCCGGTGAGCAACCCGGTCATCTGCCGCGACCAGCTCAGATAATCTTGCGCCAGCATCGGCAGGTCGAGCAGCCATTCGCCGGGATAATCGACAATTTCCAGATACAGCGTCGACGTCTCTTTGAAGTGACGCAACAGGGAATCATTGGATTTATAGCGCAGCGCCAGGCGAATTTCGCTGACCCCACGGGTGGGCGTCGGCCACGTCGGCGGATCGCCATACAGTTGGGCCAGCCCTTCATCGTAGGTAAAGCGAGGAATGCCAAAATCTCGCTGGGGTACGCGTTTCACCCCGAGCAGACGCTCCTCGCGCACTGCGCTGAGCAACGGCAACCGCGCCCCGGCGTGGATATTCAACAACTGATTAACCATCGCGGTGATAAAAGCCGTTTTTCCGCTCCGGCTCAGCCCGGTGACCGCGAGGCGCAGGTGTCTGTCTACACCGCGATTAACCAGCGCATTGAGTTCATTGGTGAGTCTCTTCATCGCCATCCCGTTATGCCTGAAGACCAGAAAAAAGTATAACGCATCCCTTTATTGTGGGGGCAGGCCGTTGATTTTCAAGCGGGTTAGTCTGCAGGTAATGGATATAATGCGCGCAGCGTTCCAGGCTCATGGCAATGAGAACAGTGACGCGGGGGTTCTGCTCAACGAGGCGGCGAACCGTTAAGCAGAATTCAGCTGTCACTGATCAGTTACGGGGGAACGGTCAACGCAAGTATTTATGTTGCGCATTGTGTGCAGCCGGCCATGTCTGCTGTGAGGTCATTAATCCCTCATGTTGAAGGTTTAACCCCCCACTTTTTGGTATTCAGGGGGCCTCTGCCCGCTGCGCCAGCGCGCTGGCACTGGCGGGGTCGAAAAGCGAAATGCTCTCGATCTGATCCAGCATAATGACCTTTCTGAAGGCCATGGCGCTGCGCGGTTCTGAATCGAGCGTAATATCATGTTCGGCATACCACTTACTGTAATTATGCTCGATGCACAGGCGCATGGTCTTCCCGTCACGATAGCCGCTTAACATCGGGATCAGCACAATATTGGCTGTCTTTTCATATTCCAGCGTTGCCGTATGGATCATGCCGATATAAATTCGTCTCGATTTCAGCGTAATGTGCGCCAGTTCACCGTCTTCCATGCACTGGTAAAGCAATTGTTCAATACCGCTCGATTGCGCGAGACGCTTATACAGCCTTATTCTGCCTTCCCCATCCAGCCTGGCGCTGCCAGCCCAGTTCGAACGATAGAGACAAAATAAAATGGCAAACGCCAGCATCACCACGACCGGTGCCTGGATACCCAGAAAGCTCCAGTTCATAAAATCAATTTGCCAGTCGGCGTAGCGCTGCGAAGTCAGATGAAAGGTATTATCGGCGTAAGAAAATGTGAGCAACAGCAGCCATAATAATCCGGTGGCAATGACGCCCTGCAGAACGAAGATACAACCATAAAGCGCAACCAGAAAATAAACATCCCAGCCAAATGAACGCTTAATTTTAAATCGCGTAGAGAGATCGCGACTGGTGTACCAGTAACCGCACACCATCAGCACCATGAATATCGCGGTTCCCATATTACGCCCTCTTCAGCGCGTTAACATGACGCAGAAAATCCTGGCGCACCTCTTTGCTTTTAAAATTAACCGAAGCGTTTCCGTCCTGGTCAATAATAATTCGGTCTCCATCCTCCACCGCTTCAATGATCTCCTGATGACTCATCACCTGCAGTAACGACTCCGGGCTGGAGAAAATGGACATCAATAAACGTGTCATCGTCTGGGATCCTCATGAAGCAAAAGGATTAAGCCTGGCCGACAAACGAAGACTGCGCATTAAGGTTATGCTGAAAATCTTGTTTAACGCGATTTGCGACGCTTTCCGCAGGATAACATTAATCCCCCCGCTGGCCGCGTACTATGCAAGCCGCTCAGCGGTTGTCAACGGCAGACTAACTCCCTAAGATGTAGAGCATTAACTCTCTGATGGAGTTGCAGGAGTATGTCCCCCACTATTTATGATATCGCTCGCGTGGCGGGTGTGTCGAAATCGACGGTCTCACGCGTACTGAATAAGCAAACGAATATCTCACCGGAAGCGCTGGAAAAAGTGCAGCGCGCCATTGATGAACTGCAGTATCAGCCCAATAAACTGGCCCGAGCACTCACGACATCCGGGTTTGACGCCATTATGGTGATCTCAACGCGCTCGACGAAGACAACCGCCGGTAATCCCTTCTTCTCGGAAGTCCTGCACGCCATTACCGCGAAAGCAGAAGAAGAAGGCTTTGACGTGATCCTGCAAACCTCGCGCAGTACTGAAGACGATCTGCAAAAGTGCGAGAGCAAGATTAAGCAGAAGATGATCAAAGGCATTATTATGCTCAGCTCTCCTGCGGATGAGACCTTTTTCGCGCGTCTGGATAAATACGATATTCCGGTTGTGGTCATCGGTAAGGTTGAAGGTCAATACACGCACGTTTACTCGGTCGATACCGATAATTACCGGGACAGTATTGCCCTGACGGACGCCCTGATTAAAAGTGGTCATCAAAATATTGCCTGCCTGCATGCACCGCTGGATTATCATGTTTCTGTTGACCGCGTAAATGGCTATAAGCACAGCCTGGCGATGCATCAACTGGTAGAGAATAAAAACTGGATTATTGATGGTGGCTACACGCATGAAAGTGCGCTGGACGCGGCGAGAGAATTATTAAACCAGCACCCCTTACCGGACGCCGTCTTTGCGACCGACAGTATCAAGATCCTCAGTTTATATCGCGCAGCATCAGAGAAGAATATCGCCATCCCACAGCAGTTGGCGATCGTAGGTTACAGCAATGAAATGCTCTCTTTCATTCTCACTCCGCCCCCCGGTGGCATTGATGTGCCGACACGTGAACTCGGCGAACGAAGCTGCGATCTGTTATTTAAGCATATAGCGGGGAAAACTGACGCCAAATCCATTACCGTCGAAACCCGCATTTCGCTAACCGCATCGCTGGCCTGAGTTCGTGGCTGCCCGAAGTTTCCGGGCAGCCAGCGCGATTAAAAGGCGTAATTAACACCTATTCCTGCATAATGGAAGCGGTCACTGTCGCCTTCATCGTGATCTTCCCACTCATAGGCATATTCCAGCGTCATCGACAAACCATTCTGGAAATCATACGCATACTGTAATCCGAGACGGTTGAAGTCATGACCTTCACGCTCCGGATCGTCGCGCCAGTCCCAGTTTGACCAACGATCCAGACCAATACGGGTATAAGGCGTCAGCGTCGTATTACCCAGCGAGATCGGTAAATAGGCACGAATTTCCTGAGTAGAAAACTCGCCATTATCACGATTTTCAGCAAGGTTGAAACCGCGCTCAAGGTAGTAATTAACCGTCAGTCCCACCGTTTCATTAAAGGTATAATTCAGGCCCGTTTCGCTTTCGACACGACTGTCTGAATAGCCGGTGGTACTCAGATCATTGACGAACTGATACATCGCCAGCCATCCGCTAAAGCGCAAATCGTCCGTGAGCTTCACATCCCAGTCCGGCGCCACTTTCCAGCGCTGCATATTCGCGGTGTCTTTACCTGCTTCATTCACATAGTGATAGCCGTAGTTACGAAAGCCCCCCGTCAAGCCAAAACTGAAATCGTCGCTTTCCAGCATCTGATAGTGAACTTCCAGTTCCGGACGATCGAACCAGGTACCGCGTTTGCCAGCACTATAGTCAACCGGACCTTCCTGATAATAGGCCAGGGATATTCTCCATGGACCGTTCGAGGCATTAAAATAGACAGACGGTTCAGCAAGTCCATCCATATCTTCGCCGTAGCCTTCCACGTTTTCAATTTCGTACATGGCACCAATATTAAAATGCCAGTCTTTATTATCGGCGGCCTGTGCGCAGGCCATCCCAGCGCATATCAGCAGCGCTGTAGAGGTCAGTAAGGTTTTCATTTTTATTCCTTGTTAAAGTACAGATAAATAAAAATATCGCGAAAGCCAGGGGACCGCGCCCCTGGAGATACTTATTGTTAAATAGCGAATTCCGTCTCTACGTCAAAGAAATGGCATTTCGCCATATCAAAATGGATGGTGATATTTTCTCCTGCATAATAGTCATTAACAGACCCGGCACGGACCACCAACTCGTGCCCCCCAATCGTGCTGTACAACATAAATTCTGCGCCGGTCAGTTCCGCTACGCTTATTTTTGCTGTCACGCTATTCTCTTCTTGTATCCCAGGGTGAATATCCTCCGGGCGGATCCCGAGCACGACAGCTTTATGTTCATACCCCTTCGCATTTAATATCCGTAATTTATCTTCCGGAAGGGTTAATTTAAGGGTTTCCGTAACAAATTTATTTCCGTCAATCGCGCCACGAATAAAATTCATTGCCGGAGAACCGATAAAACCTGCAACAAACATATTGGCGGGATGGTTATAAACCATTTTGGGCGCTCCAACCTGCTGGACGATCCCGTCTTTCATGATCACAATCCGCGTCGCCATGGTCATAGCTTCTGTCTGGTCGTGCGTGACGTAAATCATGGTGGTATTCAGCTTCTGGTGCAGTTTACTGATCTCTGCACGCATCTGAACGCGAAGTTTGGCATCCAGGTTAGAGAGGGGTTCATCCATTAAAAACACGCCGGCTTCGCGCACAATGGCGCGCCCCAGAGCGACACGCTGGCGTTGACCGCCTGATAATGCGCCAGGTTTACGCTTGAGATAATCCCGTAAACCGAGGATCTGTGCGGCCCAGTTAACGCGTTCGTCAATAATACCGGCATCAATTTTCTTTATTTTCAGGCCGAATGCCATGTTGTCGTAGACATTCATGTGCGGATACAACGCGTAATTCTGGAAGACCATTGCAATATTGCGTGCCTTTGCGGGAACGTCATTCATCCGCTTACCGTCGATCAGCAGTTCGCCGGCACTGATCTCCTCCAGCCCCGCAATCATGCGCAGGGTGGTCGATTTTCCACAGCCCGACGGACCGACAAAAACGATAAACTCTTTATCTTCAATCTCCAGATTGAAGTCTTTAACCACATGCACCTGGTTGTCATAAATTTTGTGTATATGCTGCAACGAAAGCTGTGCCATGTTGATTCCTTTACTTGTCGAGTTGCCAGAAAGCCGATAAGCACGGCCACGTCAGAAATTCCGTTGTCGGAAGCAGCAGATCTGCGCCAGTTAAGGAGGAGCCAATCCCCACCGACCGCATTCCGCTGGCATTTATCGCTTCAATCCCCGCCTGCGCATCCTCTATGCCAATACAGGCCTGCGGGTTAACGTGCAGACCGCTGCACGCAGCCAAAAAAATCTCCGGATCCGGTTTAGAACGCTGGATCAGTGCGGCATTGGCGCAAAAATCGAATAACGAGGTCATTTGCAACGCCTGTAAGATGGCAGGCGCATTCAGCGATACTGACGCCAGGCCTGTTTTTATCTGTTCCGTACGCAGCGTCGCCAGCAGTTCCCGAATCCCAGGCAACACTGACTCCGGCGTAAGCCTTCGCAACGAGTCAACGTAAAGCGCGTTTTTACGCGCGGATATCTGTTCCCGTTCCGACAGTCTGAATGCCCCTTCTTTGCCGCCATGACGCAAAATACGCAGCAGTGACTCACCACGACTGATGCCTTTCAGGCTGTCGTTGAACTCCTCATCAATCACAATCCCCATCTCATCGGCCACCTGCCGCCAGGCCAGAAAATGCAGATGTGCCGTATCGGTAATCACCCCATCCAGATCAAACACAATTGCCTGCGGTTTCATTCACAGCCTCCTGGTGTGGTAGCGGTCCCATTATCAGGGAAAAAGAAGCCAGAAAGCGCTGTCGTATATTCACCATCAATAACGATTGGCTTTGTATTAAGCCACAGGGTCACCGGCCGGGAACTACGGATCGTGGCGTGATGTTGGCTAAGCGAAATCAGCATTTCACTTCCCTGCCAGTGCAGAGGAAACGTCAGCGTTTTCCACCCTTTTGGCAACGCAGGAGCGAGGTGCAGTTCGCCGTTACGGACACTCAGTCCCGCAAATCCCTGAATCACGCCCAGCCAGATTGCCCCCGTCGCCGCCGCATGGATACCGTCGTCGCAACTGTGCGGATCGTCGCCAAGATCGATCTGCGCCCCCTCATACCAGAACTGATAACTCTGTTCCGGGTTGCCACAGCGTGCTGCCACAATGCCGTGAATCGCTTTACTCAGAGAGGAGTCATGAATCGTGCGCGCTTCGTAGAATTGCAGATTGCTCAGGCACACTTTCGCGGTGAACAACTCCGGCAGCATGTAGGTCAGCATCACCACATCCGCCTGTTTCAGGATTTGCATTTCGTTGACTTCCGCCCGCGAATAATCCAGCAGGATCGTCTGTTTCCCGGCCTTTGCTTTGTACGCCGTCAGATCAATGGCCGGTTTGCTGAGGAACGTATCATCCTGTGGCAGAATGCCGTCTTCCTGGAGTTCGGGTCGCCAGAGAGACTGTAAAAAATGCTCAGCCTGTTGAATAAACGCCGCGTCTTCGCAGCCATAGCGCCGGGCAAAATGCAGCGCCTGCGCAACGTTGTAATACGCCATATAGTTGGTGAAAGCGTTATTATTCACGTGTTCGGTATATTCATCCGGGCCAATGACATCATGGATCTCGAGCCGCCCTTTCACATCCGTTGTTCGACTCATCCAGAACCGCGCCGTCTCAAGCAGCAACGTTAATCCTTCACGGGACATAAAGTGCTCATCACCCGTGGCATTCCAGTACATCACAACGGCCCAGGCGATATCGGCCACCAGATGGTGTTCCGCCAGCGCGGAAGCCACCTTCTGACGAAACCCGGTACGAATGTTTATCGCTGCAAATTCCGGTGTTTCTTCGTCACCGCTGCGTGCGCTCTCCCACGGAAACAGCGCGCCCTGCCAGCCGTTTTTACGCGCTTTTTCCTGCGCGCCTGCCAGGTTATGCCAGCGATAACGCAACAGATTCCGCGCAATATCGGGGTAAGTGAACAGATGAAAAGGTAACAGGAAGACTTCGGTATCCCAGAAAACGTGCCCCTTGTAACCTTCACCGGTCATCCCCTTCGCGCCGATGCTGCAACGCTCATCATGGGCAGGGGTCATCATCCGTAAATGATACAGCGCAAAGTCCAGTGCACGCTGATCGTCTGCGTTCAGGCTATCCACCTCAACCCGGCAGTGCTGCCACCAGCGGTGCCAGTTAGCGCCAGATTGCGCCAGTAACGCGTCATAACCCTGCGAGACGCACGCATTCAGGTGGTGGATCCCCTGCTGCCCCAAGGTTTCCAGCGAAACATCGCTCGCGTCGGTCCAGTCCACCCACGTCAGTTTTTCCAGCGTCAGGCATTCTCCGGCTTTCACCTGAACGTGGGTGTGCTGCATCAGCTGCCGTTCTTTTGCCGTGAAGCAGGTCTGCGCATCCCTATTAACGCTGCAATGTGTGGAGACAGCGACATGACTTTGGCCATCCTGAGTGGTGTAAATCCCTTGCAGAAGATGTTGACCAAATACCCGCACCTGCGTTTCATCCAGATGCTGGCGACCGTGGTTGGTGACGGTCGCGTCAATACCTGTCGATAGCGTTACGGTGGCATCACTGCCAAGTGGGGTTATCGATAACGACATCGCCAGTAGCGGCAGTTGTTCTGCGGACGCAAAGCGGCGACACTCAATCGCGAAGCGAGCCCCGTCCGGCGCGCGCCAGATAATCGAACGCGTGAGTTCACCGCTGGCGAAATCAAGCTCTCGCCGCCAGCTTTCCAGGGTGCCGCTGAGCAAAGAAAAAAGCGCGCCATTGAGAAGAATGTCGACGCCAATAACGTCCGGAAGGTTAACGATTTCATTGATTTCCCCCTTCCCTGACCGGTGATACAAACCGGCAAGATACATCCCGCGTGTCTGGTGGGTATAGGCCTCTTCGTGACTGGCGCGACACCCCAGATAACCATTGCCTGTCGCCATCAGTGAGGCGTACTTATTCAGGCTGTGCGGGCAAAAATCCGGCCCGGATAACATAACTGGCTTGCTCATAGTTCAACACACATCCCTGTTTCTGCAGACTGATACAACGCTGCCACCAGTTGCTGAATAACCCATCCCTGTTCAGCGTCTGCGATAGTGACCGGCTTGCCCTGAACATGATTCACAAAAGCCTCCATGCTGCGAAAATGGCGCTGGTCATCAGCACTTTCGCGGGACAATAACACCTCCAGTTCGCCATCCTTGTCGGTGTAGACCTGCGCCGGGAACAGCGTTGCGCCCGCTTTGTCCCCGAAAAAATTCACATTCATGATCGACTGTTCGGGAATATTCAGCGCAAAGGACGTTTCAAGGCGCAGAATACTCCCGTTCTGAAACTCGACGGTACCAAACAGCGAATCCTCAACGGTATAGGTTGCCGGATCCCACTCACCAAACTGTCCGCATTTTTTCTGAGTGCCAATTTTCTGAAAATCGTGGGCCCAGACGCGTTTCACCAGCGGGAATCCCAGCACATACATCGCGGCGTCCAGCATGTGTATGCCAAGGTCGATGAGCGGCCCACCGCCCTGCAATGCTTTGTTGGTAAAAACGCCCCATCCGGGTACGCCACAGCGACGCAGCGCCCTGGCATTGGTCACATAGATTTCACCCAGAACCCCAGCCATGACCTGTTCACGCAGCAACTGAGTATCAAGCGCAAACCGATGATGAAAATCATATGCCAGGACTTTCCCCCTGCGACGTGCGGTATTGCGCATCTCCAGCGCCTGATCCGGGGTCATGGCAGGCGGTTTTTCGCACATCACATGGCAGCCGGCGTCCAGCGCCAGCAGCGTGTGTTGATAGTGAAAACGATTGGGTGAACAGATACTGACGATATCGGGCTTCACCTTCTGAAGCATCGTCTGCGGGTCGTCCCAGACCTGCGCCCCACCGTATTTTTCTGCCAGCGTTTGCGCCTGAGACAGGCAGCTGTCACAGACAGCCACCAGTTGCAGATCCTCTCGGGTGCAGTAGTACGACGCGTGAACGTTATCCGCAACTTGCCCGGCGCCAATAATAGCGACGCGAAGCGGAGAGCCTGTCTTTGCACTTTTCACGGCAACCTCTTAGCAGGTACGCAGCCAGGCCAATGACTGACGGTAGGCTTCCGGCAGATTCTCTGCCCGAACCCGGCCTTCATACACCACATAGCCCTGATAGTTGTCTTCGCGCAACTGCTCAAACAGTCGGTGAAAATCAAGGGTGCCGGTGCCCGGCTGATAGCGATGATTGTCCGCGATATGCACATGCCCCAGCAGATCGCGGTTTTCATGCAGCGCCTTCGCCATATCGTCTTCTTCGATATTCATGTGGTAGAAATCGCCGATGATCTGCACGTGCTTCAGGTTGTTTTCCTCGATGTAGCGACGCGCATCCGCCAGTGTGTTGATCATATGATCCTGATAGCGGTTAAGTGGCTCGAGATAGACCGTGGTGCCCGTGCGCGCAGCGACCTTGTCGAGATAACGCAGCGAGTCGCTGACCACCTTACGATCGCCTGCCAGACTGCGCGGCGAGGTCATTGGCGGTAAACGGAAGGTAAACATGCCCCATGCTGCTGGCACAATGATCCCCTTCCCACCAACTTGCGCCAGAGCTTCAAGAATACGTTCAATCTGCTGTAAGCCGTTCAGACGACGCTCTTCGATGAAATCGCCGATCCACCCGTCATAGCCACCACAGGCGGTCGTGACCGGCAGACCCGTTTCTTTAATGGCGGCCTTGACTTCCTCAAGGTGATTGACCAACAGTTTGCCGTCGATCTCAAAACCGTCAAAACCCATCTCTTTAATATATTTGAATTTATCCAGAATATTTTCCGGGAAAAAAGCCTGATTCTGTGTGCCGATTTTCATTGATTGTCTTCCCTTACGCTTAAAATGTGACGCCCATTTTGATGCTCTGCTCCGGATGTCTGTCGACATACTGCATATAGCTTTCCGGACTATTGGCAAAGGTCACCACCGGGTCGATGAGATCTTCACAGTTCAGATACCCGTTCATCAGCAGTTCCCAGCAGGTCTCTTCGATACGTTTGCGACTCCAGCGCGGATAGTCCGGGTTCGGTTCGCTGCAGGCACGCGAGAAAACAATTCTGGCGTTATTGAAATGCGCTTCGCGCCCGAGGTTAAAACCTTCGGCAAAGGGTTTGGCAAAGGCAACGTAGGCGATCGTGCCGCCATAGGCCAGGCCGCGCAGTGCAGACTGTAGCGCGTCGGCATAACCACTGGTTTCGATAATCACATCCGCGCCCTGTTTGCCGGTCAGCGTTTTGATCTCTTTACCGACATCAGTACCCATTGGATTCAGGCAGAAATCCGCCCCATGTCGACGGGCAATATCACAACGATGGGCAATAGGATCCACGCCGATGACCACCGACGCGCCGGCTTTTTTTGCTAACTGGACTGCTATCTGACCAATCGCGCCCAGGCCAACGATGACGACAAAATCGCCGACCCGTACGTTGGCATCCCGCACCCCGCTCATTGCAAATTGCGCCGGGTCGTAGCACACCGCGTTTTTCCAGTTGGCGCCCTGCGGCATCTTGCGCAGTTTGTAGTTATTGACGCCGTTGATAATGACCGTCTCGGCTAAAGGCGCATAACCGCAGACGCTATCACCAGGGGCATAATCCGTGACGTCGCTGCCGCACTCGATAACGTCGCCGACCACCATATTGCCGAGCTGAAACTTGCCAAACTCGATACCGCGCGGCGCATCTTTCGGGCGCGGCATGAACATTTGCCATTCAGCGTTAAAATCTTCATCGATAAACGGGCTGGCAGCGCGGAAATCCACCACCTCCGTACCGTGTTTCGGGGCGCCAAAACGCACGCGGATCTTCACCTCATTCGCCATGACTGCGCGATCGTCATACTCCACCAGCGCCGCGACGCGCGGTTCTGTTGCGACTAACTTTTTCATTTACCACTCCTTGTTTAAACGGCCCGCGTTAGCCCTTCACGCCACCTGCGGTCAAACCACTCTTAATAAAACGTTCCGAAAGCGCATACATAATGACAACCGGTAACGCCGTCACCAGCGACGCCGCCATCATCCGTCCCCAGATATAATCCGGCGTACTGAACAACGTGTTCAGACCCACCGGTAACGTAAAGTTGCTGGCGCTGGAGAGGAAAATGGAGGCAAACAGATAGTCGTTCCAGGCCACCATAAAGCAGTAGACAAAGACCGACACCAGCCCGGACATCGCCAGCGGCACGGTAATACGAAAGATAATTTGCAGGCGATTGAGACCATCCATCATCGCCGCTTCTTCAATCTCATCCGGAATGGTGTCGAAGTAGCTTTTCAGCATGAACACCGCGGTTGGCAACGTCTGGGTCACCATGGTGACAATCAACGCCATTTCCGTGTCATAAATGCCCAGCGCGGTGATGATTTTGAACAGCGGCACCACCAGCAAAATGCCGGAGAACATGTAGACGGTGTAAAAACTGGCGTTAATGGTCATCCGTCCCTTAAAACGCAAGCGGGACAGCGCGTAGGCACCGAGAGTCCCCAGAAATACCGCCACCACGGATGACACGACGGACACCAGCAGACTGTTACGGAAGTAATCAATAAACGGGAAAATCAGCGGATTAAAAATGTCGATGTAGTGTTCGAGCGTCCACTGTTGCGGCAGCAACGTGGGATGCAACGAAATCGCCTCTTTCGCGCTTTTGAACGATGTCATTAACATCACAAAAAAAGGAAACAGTGTGACGATCAAAAAAACGATCAAACCACAATAAAAGCCCACGCGTCCGAGTCTGCGTTTATTTGTTGCCATTGAGGTTCACCCTATTTCTGGTCAATAAAATGACGGCGAAAATAATGATAAAAAGCACGACGGAAATGGCTGCAGCTTTACCTAAATCATTAAAAGCAAACGCCGTCTTGTAGAGATACACCCCGAGAATGTCGACCTTTGTCGTCAGCAGATAAACATCGGCGAACATGTAGAACATCCAGATAGTGCGCAGGGTAACCACCGTCGCCAGCACCGGCATAATGGCGGGCAGCGTGACGATACGAAAACGCTGCCAGGCATTCGCGCCATCCATCTCCGCCGCTTCGTAGAGCGATTTATCAATGGTCTGCAAAATCGCCAGAAACGAAATAAAGGCGTACGGGAAATAACGCCAGATGGCGAACAGCACCACCAGCACGAAACTGCTGCCGGGATTGTCGAACCACAAAGGGGCCTGATCGTACAGATGCAGCAGATCCACCCCCAGATAATTGACGATGCCGTAACCGCTGTTGAACATGTACTTCCAGGCAAAGACCAGCGAGATAGACGGAGTGACATAAGAAAGGATCACCAGTGAGCGCGCCGTTTTACGTAACCGGAACTCGCGATTAAAGAACATCGCCACCCCCAGACCGAGTACCGTACTGCCCGCCACCACCAGCGCGGTGTACCACACCGTCATCCACAGCGAATGCCAGAAATCAGGATCGGAAAGAATGCGGATATAATTCGCCAGCCCGACAAATGTGGCATCGATACGCGGATTCAACGGCAAACGCAGAAAGCTGATTTCAATATTCGACAGCATCGGCCACGCCACGAGGCCACCCAACAAAAGCAGGCTGGGCGCCAGCAACAGCATCGCAAAAGGCATATCGGAACGACCGGAGAATAAACGGCTCATGACAGCAGTCCTCTTACCCATTAACGCTGCTCATTCAGGGCATCCAGTTTTTTCTGGCTTTCCTGGAGCGTTTTCGAGAGATCAGCCTTACCTACCGTCACGTTATGCACCGTCGTGCTTATCACGCCGGAACCGGTAACGTCCCCCATGCGGGTGAAGTTTTTATCCCCTACCGCACCGAAAACCTGGATATTCGGTAGCTCCGCAATAAGTTGCGCCGGGAGGTCGCCTAACGCTTTAATCACGCTGTTGTTCTGCCAGGTTTGCGTTTTCACCACGGTTTTATTGACCGGCAGCGCGGCGCCCGGCGACATCATCACCCAGTCGGCAATGTTGTCTGGTTGTTCCATAAACGCGACAAACTTCTCGGCTGCGGCCGTCTCTTCCTCTTTTTGCCCATTCGTTATCGTCAGCGAGGTCAGCATGCCGTAAACCGCGGCGGTCTTTTCGGTCGGGACCATAAAGCCGACGTTCTGTGGGTTTCCTTCTTTAATTAGCGCGGGAAGAATGTAGGTGGAATAAATCGCCATCGGCGCCGTGCCATTCATAAAGGCATCTTTGACTTCCATGATGTCGTTAGATCCCGGCATCGTGGTCGCGGCCAGATCGCGGTAATATCCCAGCGACTGGCTCATTTCGGGCGTATTGAGAGTGATATGTCCCTGGGCATCAAAGACGTTGGCTTTATTGGATAAAGCAAACTGCGAAAAAGATTGTTCCGTCAGTACGCTTTCCGCGGTCGGCAAGGCAATGCCATATTTTTTATGCGCAGGGTCATAGAGTTTTTGCGCAGCGGCAAGCAGCGTTTCCCAGTTTTTTGGTTCATCCAGTCCCGCCTGGGCAAGGATGTCTTTGCGATACCAGATACCCCCGATCCAGGCGCTCACCGGAACGCCTGTCCACGCGTTGCCATCTTCAGTACGGACGATGCGCAGCACCCCCTCGTAGAAGGTTTCTTGCCCCACGGTCTGGATCACTTTCCCCACCGCATCCCGGTCGATCAACTGTTCTTTATCCATCACTTTGGCGTAGTCATGGCTGGTCTCAATCACCTCTGGCAGCGACCCGCTTCTCGCCAGCGTAATCACTTTCGTGTTATAGGCGTCTTCTTCGACGGGAACCTGTTTAACACTGATATCCGGGTTCGCATTTTCAAACCGTTTAATCAGCGCGGAAATAACGGCCTGGCGCTCCTGTTCCACAGAAGAGTGCATAAACTCAATTGAAACGTGGGACGGTTTTTCATCCTTACAACCTGAAATCAGGGCGCAGGAAACCAGTGCTGATAACAGCACCATTTTAGTTTTAATCATCAGATGTTCCTTTTATTTTTTAATCCACATAACCTGCCAGGGTTGCAGCGTCAATGTTTCTCCGCAAACATTAATTCCACTAATTACATCAATCCCCTTATCAATACCGGCATTGATACTTTGTTTGCGATCGCTAAAATTAAACAGGGCAGTAATCGTTTCACGTTCATCGGCAGAACGAATAATTCGCATAACCGTAGGTGTCAGGCTGCAAATATCAAAGTCACTCTCAGGATGAAACGCCTTATTCCCTCTGCGGATATGAATTAATCGGGATAATGTCTGATACACTTCATGGCGAAGAGAGCCTTCAACCATCAACGCCTCTTCAATCGTTTCTCGCTGATATTTCTTCCGATTAATGGCGCGATTGTACCCGTGTTTTTCGACACCCTCGTAGTCATTACGCGACCCGAGGATACTCTGAATATAAATTGCGGGCACACCAGGAAAAGTTAATAACAGAGCATGGGTTAGGATGAATTTGGCAAACCGTTCTTCATCACTGTCATTCTGATGACTTAACGCGTCCATCCAGGTCACATTTAATTCATACGGACTCCGGGTACCATCAGGATTATTTTTCCAGTTAACTAACGCCCCTTCTTTCTGCATGGCGGTCACCAGTGCGAGAATATCCTCTTCCGCTAACAGACCACGCAAAGGGTTCAGGCCAATGCCATCATGTGACGCCAGAAAATTAAACCAGGTCGTTTCGTTCGAAGGCAGTGCCAGCGTCTGCGCCCATTGGCACAGCACCCGGCAATCCTGACGATGCAGAGTGTGCAGGACAAGCGGCGGCAGGGAAAACTGATAAACCATGTGTGCTTCATCGTGCCCGTTGCCCAGATAGGAAACATTGTCCTGGTGCGGGACATTGGTCTCCGTAATGATGACCGTACCGGGGGCGACATCATCCGCTATCGCGCGAAATAATTTGATCAGTTGATGCGTTTTTTCCAGATGAATACAAGACGTACCCGGCGTTTTCCACATATAGCCAACGGCGTCCAGGCGAACATAATCGGCCCCGCGTTCCAGGTAGGTCAGCAGTACATCAATCATGGCGAGCAACACGTCCGGATTACTGTAATTGAGGTCAACCTGGTCTTCGCTAAATGTCGTCCATAAATAACGAACTGTTTTATCCTGTAGGGTAAACGGCGTTAATAACGGTAATGCCCGAGGCCGCGTCACCGCGTGTAAATCGGTAGCAGGATCCATTTCAATAAAGAAATTTTCATATCCGGGAGCCTGCTGCAAATAAAGTGTAAACCACTCACTTTTCGCAGACATATGATTGCAAACGAAATCAAACATCAGACGGCAGGATGCGGTTAAATCATGGATATCATTCCAGTCTCCGGTTTCAGGTGAGACCTGATAGTAATCAATAACAGAAAATCCGTCATCTGATGACCAGGGATAAAACGGTAGAAGATGGATGTGTGAAAATACGGAGGAAAGCCATTGCGTCCAGAATTGATTAAATGTCGGCAGGGGTTTTTCTGTCTCGCTATGAAATTGATCGGCATAGGTAATGAGTACCACATCACTTTCATCCCAGTGAGGTTTACGTTTTTTATTAATAATCTTACGCGAACTTTCTATTCGCGTTTTCAATGACTCACTGTGGCGCACTGTCCATGTATCGCCATAGACCTGACGCAGACGTTCGTTAATTTTACGGTTCACTTAAATTTTCCGTGGTAGCGGTCCCATGCGAAAGGAGACTACTCCGCCAAAAATAAGCTGTCAATGCAGACAAAGAGGTTTAAAGGAGGAATTAAAAGAATTTCAGCAGCTCAGCAATCGATTTGTGAGCTGCCGCAAATTAATAAAGAGGATGTGATTTAATTGTTACGAAAAAAGGTCGGGAAATTAACGTCCGGAATAGCGTTTTGATATTTTCGTCGCCATGCGGCTTAAAAGAGGTTCCAGCGCCAACGCCAGCAACATTTTGAGCGGACGGCGGGCGACGGATTTTACCGCCCACCCCGCGACACCCGCGGGGCCGTAGCGTAGCGCCGTCAGAAGCACCAGCTTACCTGCTATTTTCATACCCGGCTTAACCTTCTGCCCGGCGCGTTGCCAGCGATTATTCATCTCTACCCTCGTTTCGTTAATGATTTATAGCTGACGGAAACGGCTACGCAGAGTAAACGTGTCCGAGGTGACATACCGCTCCATTTCACGTAAGCGTTTCTCCCCCGCCGCCAGCTCTTTATCGACGATATCTAACAGCTCGCCGCTGGACGGTTGCTGCTCACCTGCTGCCAGGTTGTCCGGCATTGGGTCAAGCACAAACGCCAGAATGATATAGGCGACCAGGGTGAAAAAAGCCAGGCCGAAAAAGATCGACAGCACCACTAAAATTCGCACCAGTTTTACCGGCACATCCAGATACTGTGCGATCCCGGCGCACACGCCTCGCAGCATGCCCCGCTGCGGAATGCGCCATAATTTTTTGTTCAGATCAATGCCGCCCATTAACGATCCCTCCAGTTCGGATGTTCCGCATCGAGAATATCTTCCAGCGCCTGGATACGTTCACGCATGCGTTGCGCGTCGTCAGTTAACTGAACTAAACGTTGCTGCTCGCTTTGCGATAACTCGCCGCGACTGGAACGGTTGCTGTAATGCAGCCACAACCAAATCGGTAACACAAACAGCACGAAGATAGTTAACGGAATGGCCAGAAATAGCGCGCTCATGAGGTCTCCTTACAGATGATGAGCGGCGGCACACCCGGGCGCCGCCAGATATTATTATTGCTTGTCTTGCTGCATTTTGGCTTTCAGTTGCGCCAGTTGTTCGCTGATTTCATCATCCGCTTTCAGGTCGGCAAACTGCTGATCCAGTGTTTTCTGTTTGCCAAAGTTATGGCTTTCCGCTTCTGCTTCCATGTGATCGATACGACGCTCGAAAGATTCAAAACGCGCCATCGCTTCATCCAGCTTACCGCTGTCCAGTTGACGACGCACGTCACGGGATGAGCTCGCCGCCTGATGACGCAGTGTCAGCGCCTGCTGGCGTGCGCGGGTTTCGCTAAGTTTGTTTTCCAGCTCACCGATCTCTTTCTTCATGCGCGTCAGCGTATCGTCTACCAGCGTCACTTCATGCTCAAGATTGCCAATCAGATCGGTCAGCTTCTGTTTTTCAATCAGCGCAGCACGAGCCAGATCGTCTTTCTCTTTACGCAGTGCGAGTTCCGCTTTTTCCTGCCACTCTGTCTGTTGAGCCGTTGCCTGCTCAATGCGACGTGATAACTGTTTCTTTTCCGCCAGCGCACGCGCTGAGTTGGAACGCACTTCAACCAGCGTATCTTCCATTTCCTGAATCATCAGACGAACCAGCTTTTGCGGATCTTCCGCTTTCTCCAGCAGTGCGTTGATGTTGGCATTCACGATGTCGGCGAAACGAGAAAAAATACCCATAATTCTGTCCTCATATTTTCTGATGTCGGGCGTTGCCCTGCTGATTCTCTAATACAATCTGCGTGCCAACTTTTTAACTTATTGATTTATATTGGAATACACGGTTTTACCTCGACACGAAAACAGAGTAAAGTGGTGAAATACACTAACATGTGGCGAATTTAATCATGGCTGAATACAAAGATAATCTGTTAGGGGAAGCCAACAACTTTCTGGAGATGCTTGAGCAGGTTTCCCACCTTGCACCGCTGGACAAGCCGGTACTGATTATCGGCGAGCGCGGAACCGGTAAAGAGCTGATTGCCAACCGCCTGCATTACCTCTCCTCTCGCTGGCAGGGACCGTTTATATCGCTTAACTGCGCGGCGCTGAACGAAAACCTGCTCGACAGCGAACTGTTCGGTCACGAAGCCGGTGCGTTTACCGGTGCGCAAAAACGCCATCCGGGACGCTTTGAACGGGCCGATGGCGGCACCTTGTTTCTGGATGAACTCGCCACCGCGCCAATGCTGGTGCAGGAAAAACTGCTCAGAGTGATTGAGTACGGCGAACTTGAGCGCGTGGGCGGTAGCCAGCCATTACAGGTGAATGTCCGTCTGGTTTGCGCCACCAATGCGAATCTTCCGGCGATGGTCAATGAAGGCACCTTCCGCGCAGATCTACTCGATCGTCTGGCGTTCGACGTGGTGCAACTGCCGCCGCTGCGCGAGCGGCAAACCGATATCATGCTCATGGCAGAACATTTTGCCATTCAGATGTGCCGGGAAATTCGCCTGCCGCTGTTTCCGGGATTTACCTCGCACGCCAGAGAGACGCTGCTCACCTATGCCTGGCCCGGAAATATCCGCGAATTAAAAAACGTGGTCGAACGTTCGGTATACCGGCATGGTACCAGCGATGCGCCGCTTGATGAGATTGTGATCGACCCGTTTAAACGCAACGTGCCGACGCCCCCCGTTGCAGAAACCACAGCAACGAGTCTTTCGCTGCCTCTCGATTTACGCACGTTTCAGCAGCAGCAGGAGAAAGAGCTGCTGCAAGCCAGTCTGGAACAGGCAAAATTTAACCAGAAACGGGCGGCGGAATTACTCGGGCTGACTTACCACCAACTGCGCGCACTGCTCAAAAAACATCAGATTTAGCGCCTCCTGCTCCCTGATTGCGCATAATTACGCCAGTTGTCCTCAGACATTTGTGCCTGGCGGGCGATAGTGCGATACACTTTGCAAATCGTATCTAAAAACCTTAAAAATTATGCGCCTGGTTTTATCGTCTCTGATCGTGATGGCTGGACTTCTGAGTGCTCAGGCTACTGCTGCGCCTGAAACCGCCCCACGTGAAGATATTCGTGACAGCGGCTTTGTCTATTGCGTGAGTGGGCAGGTCAACACCTTCAATCCGCAAAAAGTGAGCAGCGGACTGATCGTCGACACTCTCGCCGCCCAGCTCTATGATCGGCTGCTGGATGTCGATCCCTATACTTATCGTCTGGTCCCGGAACTGGCGGAAAGTTGGGAGGTGCTGGATAACGGCGCCACTTACCGCTTCCACCTGCGCCGCGACGTGGCGTTTCAGAAAACGGACTGGTTTACGCCCACGCGTAAACTGAATGCCGACGACGTGGTTTTTACCTTTCAGCGCATCTTTGATCGCAACCATCCGTGGCATAACGTCAACGGCGGCAATTTTCCCTATTTCGACAGTCTGCAGTTCGCCGATAACGTGCAGAGCGTGCGTAAGCTCGACAATAACACCGTGGAATTTCGCCTGACGAAACCAGATGCCTCTTTCTTATGGCACCTGGCAACCCACTATGCGTCCGTGATGTCGGCTGAGTATGCTGATCAACTGACAAAACAGGATCGCCAGGAGCAGCTCGATCGCCAGCCGGTCGGTACCGGCCCCTTTCAGCTTTCCGAGTATCGCGCCGGACAATACATCCGCCTGCAACGTCATGACAAATTCTGGCGCGGTAAGCCGCTGATGCCACAGGTGGTGGTGGATCTGGGATCCGGCGGAACCGGACGTTTATCGAAACTGCTTACCGGCGAATGTGACGTGCTGGCCTGGCCTGCCGCCAGCCAGTTGACTATTCTGCGTGACGACCCGCGCCTGCGTCTGACGTTGCGCCCGGGGATGAACATCGCGTATCTGGCGTTCAATACCGACAAGCCTCCGTTGAATAATCCGGCGGTTCGCCACGCCCTGGCGCTGTCCATCAATAACCAGCGTCTGATGCAGTCTATCTATTACGGTACGGCGGAAACGGCCGCCTCTATTTTGCCTCGCGCCTCGTGGGCCTATGACAACGAGGCTAAAATAACAGAATACAATCCGGCTAAATCCCGCGAACAGCTCAAAGCGCTGGGGCTGGAGAATCTGACGCTGCGACTGTGGGTGCCGACCAGTTCTCAGGCGTGGAACCCGAGCCCGCTGAAAACCGCTGAGCTCATCCAGGCGGATATGGCGCAGGTTGGGGTGAACGTGGTGATTGTACCGGTTGAAGGTCGTTTCCAGGAGGCGCGGTTGATGGATATGAACCATGATCTGACGTTGTCCGGCTGGGCAACCGACAGTAACGATCCGGACAGTTTCTTCCGCCCGTTGCTCAGCTGTGCGGCCATCAATTCGCAGACCAACTTCGCCCACTGGTGTAATCCGGAGTTCGACAACGTGCTGCGCAAAGCGCTCTCATCGCAACAGCTTTCCGCGCGTATTGATGCATATGATGAAGCGCAGAACATCCTCGCCAAAGAGTTGCCGATCCTGCCGCTCGCCTCGTCATTGCGCCTGCAGGCCTATCGGTATGACATAAAAGGTCTGGTGTTGAGTCCGTTTGGTAATGCCTCTTTCGCCGGCGTGTCGCGCGAAAAAAACGATGAGGTGAAAAAACCATGATTATCTTCACTTTGCGTCGTTTACTGTTGCTGATGGTCACGCTGTTTTTTCTGACCTTTATCGGCTTTAGCCTCAGCTATTTTACGCCGCATGCGCCGCTACAAGGCGCATCGTTGTGGAATGCGTGGGTGTTCTGGTTCAATGGCCTGATTCACTGGGACTTTGGCGTCTCCAGCATCAACGGACAACTCATCTCGGAACAGCTCAAAGAGGTGTTCCCCGCCACAATGGAACTGTGCACGCTGGCATTCGGCTTTGCGCTAATGGTGGGGATTCCGGTGGGCATGCTGGCGGGCATTACCCGCAACAAGTGGCAGGATCGCTTGATCAGTGCCCTCGCCCTGCTCGGCTTTTCTATTCCTGTATTCTGGCTGGCGCTTCTGCTGACGCTGTTCTTCTCATTGACGCTTGGCTGGCTGCCGGTTTCAGGCCGATTCGATCTGCTCTACGAAGTAAAGCCGGTCACCGGTCTGGCTATTGTCGACGCGTGGCTCTCTGACTCCCCCTGGCGTGATGAAATGCTGATGAGCGCCGCCCGTCATATGGTGTTACCGGTGCTAACGCTGGCAGTTGCGCCGACTACGGAAGTGATTCGCCTGATGCGTATCAGTACCATTGAGGTGTTTGATCAGAACTACGTGAAGGCCGCGGCAACGCGTGGGCTGTCACGGTTTACGATCCTGCGCCGTCATGTGCTGCATAACGCCTTACCGCCTGTGATCCCCCGTCTCGGCCTACAGTTTTCAACCATGCTGACGCTGGCGATGATCACCGAGATGGTCTTTAGCTGGCCGGGGCTGGGACGCTGGCTGATTAATGCCATCCGCCAGCAGGATTACGCCGCCATTTCCGCCGGCGTGATGGTGGTGGGTTCGCTGGTCATTATCGTCAACGTGATTTCTGATATTTTGGGTGCTATGGCTAACCCTCTGAAACATAAGGAATGGTATGCCTTACGATAGCGTTTATAGCGAAAAGCGCCCGCCGGGTACGCTGCGCACCGCATGGCGCAAATTTTATGGCGATACCACGGCAATGATTGGCTTATACGGCTGTGCAGGGCTGGTGATACTGTGCCTGTTCGGTAACTGGTTTGCGCCGTATGGTATCGATCAGCAGTTCCTCGGCTATCAGCTGCTGCCGCCCTCCTGGTCACGCTATGGCGAAGTCTCCTTCTTCCTCGGTACTGACGATCTGGGACGCGATGTCCTGAGCCGTCTGCTCAGCGGCGCAGCCCCTACCGTGGGCGGCGCGTTTGTCGTTACGCTCGCCGCAACGCTGTGCGGACTGTTTCTCGGCGTGGTCGCCGGAGCCACGCACGGTCTACGCTCTGCCGTGCTGAACCATATTCTCGATACTCTGCTGTCGATTCCGTCTCTGCTGCTGGCGATTATCGTTGTCGCCTTTGCCGGACCGCATTTAACCCATGCTATGTTTGCCGTCTGGCTGGCGCTGCTGCCACGCATGGTCCGTTCGGTCTACAGCATGGTGCATGACGAACTGGAAAAAGAGTACGTTATTGCGGCGCGTCTTGATGGCGCTTCCACGCTGAACATTCTCTGGTTCGCCATATTGCCCAATATTACCGCAGGCTTGATCACCGAAATCACCCGCGCACTGTCGATGGCGATACTGGATATCGCCGCGCTCGGTTTTCTCGATCTTGGCGCACAACTCCCTTCTCCTGAATGGGGCGCGATGCTGGGTGACGCACTGGAACTGATTTACGTTGCGCCGTGGACGGTGATGCTGCCCGGTGCGGCTATCATGGTCAGCGTCCTGCTGGTGAATCTGCTGGGTGACGGCGTTCGCCGCGCCATTATTGCGGGGGTGGAATAATGCCATTACTGGATATCCGCAACCTGACCATTGAATTTAAAGCCGGTGAAGAGTGGGTCAAAGCCGTCGACCGCGTCAGTATGACTTTAAGCGAGGGGGAAATTCGCGGGCTGGTGGGTGAATCCGGCTCCGGTAAAAGCCTGATTGCCAAGGCCATCTGCGGCGTTGCCAAAGACAACTGGCGCGTCACCGCTGACAGGATGCGTTTTGATGATATCGACCTGCTACGCCTTTCTCCGCGTGAACGACGTAAACTCGTGGGACATAACGTTTCGATGATTTTCCAGGAGCCGCAGTCGTGTCTGGATCCGTCCGAGCGCGTGGGTCGCCAGTTGATGCAAAACATTCCGGCATGGACTTACAAAGGCCGCTGGTGGCAACGTCCTGGCTGGCGGAAGCGCCGCGCCATTGAACTGCTGCACCGCGTGGGGATTAAAGATCATAAAGACGCCATGCGCAGCTTCCCCTATGAACTGACCGACGGTGAATGTCAGAAAGTGATGATTGCCATTGCGCTGGCCAATCAACCGCGGCTGTTGATTGCGGACGAGCCGACCAATGCGATGGAGCCGACCACTCAGGCGCAGATCTTCCGCCTGCTGACGCGGCTGAATCAGAACAGCAATACCACCATTTTGCTGATCAGCCATGACCTGCAAATGCTCAGCCAGTGGGCGGATAAAATTAACGTGCTGTACTGTGGTCAGACGGTTGAAACCGCACCGAGTAAAGAGCTGGTGACGACGCCGCATCACCCGTACACCCAGGCGTTGATCCGCGCCATTCCTGACTTTGGTAGCGCCATGCCGCACAAAAGTCGTCTGAACACCATGCCCGGAGCCATCCCTTTGCTCGAACAATTGCCCATCGGTTGCCGTCTGGGGCCGCGCTGTCCGTATGCACAGCGTGAGTGTATTGAAACGCCGCGTCTGACCGGAGCGAAAAACCATCTCTATGCCTGTCATTTCCCCCTCAACATGGAGAGAGAATGAGATGGTTGAGACCTTACTTGAAGTCCGTAATCTGAGTAAAACCTTCCGCTATCGGACGGGCTGGTTCCGCCGTCAGACCGTAGAAGCCGTGAAACCGCTGAGTTTTACCCTGCGCGAGCGTCAGACGCTGGCCATTATTGGTGAGAATGGTTCAGGTAAATCTACACTGGCCAAAATGCTGGCAGGAATGGTTGAGCCAACCAGCGGCGAGTTACTGATTGACGATCATCCGCTCGAATTTGGTGATTATTCGTTTCGCAGTCAGCGCATCCGCATGATTTTCCAGGACCCGTCGACCTCACTGAATCCTCGCCAGCGAATTTCGCAAATCCTCGACTTTCCGTTGCGCCTGAATACCGACCTTGAGCCGGAACAGCGACGCAAGCAGATTATTGAGACCATGCGAATGGTAGGACTGCTGCCCGATCATGTTAGCTATTACCCGCATATGCTGGCGCCGGGGCAAAAACAGCGTCTGGGGCTTGCCCGCGCGATGATCCTGCGACCGAAGGTGATTATTGCCGATGAAGCGCTTGCGTCGCTCGATATGTCGATGCGCTCGCAGTTAATCAACCTGATGCTGGAATTGCAGGAGAAACAGGGTATCTCTTATATCTACGTCACCCAGCATCTGGGCATGATGAAGCACATCAGCGACCAGGTTCTGGTGATGCACCAGGGGGAAGTCGTCGAACGCGGCAGTACCGCCGACGTGCTGGCCTCTCCGCTGCATGAACTGACAAAACGATTAATCGCTGGTCATTTTGGCGAAGCGCTGACGGCCGATGCCTGGCGAAAAGACCGTTAACCGGTCTCCTGTTGTAGTCGGATTAATTCACCCGGCGTCTCGTGTTAAAATCGCCGCGTTTTAACGACATCAGGCCCCTTGATACGGCCAGGCGTCACAACGATAACATAAGGATTTTAGCTATGGGTTTTCTTTCCGGTAAGCGTATTCTGGTAACCGGTCTTGCCAGCAAACTGTCCATCGCCTGGGGGATCGCGCAGGCGATGCACCGCGAAGGCGCGGAACTGGCATTCACCTACCAGAACGACAAACTGAAAAGCCGCGTGGAAGAATTTGCTGCTCTGCTGGGTTCAAATATCGTAATACAGTGCGACGTGGCGGAAGATGAAAGCATCGACACTCTGTTCGCAGAACTGGCCAAAGCCTGGCCGAAATTTGACGGTTTCGTTCACTCCATCGGTTTTGCCCCTGGCGATCAGCTGGACGGCGACTACGTGAACGCGGTCACCCGCGAAGGCTTTAAAATCGCTCACGACATCAGTTCCTACAGCTTTGTAGCGATGGCGAAAGCCTGCCGTTCTATGCTGAATCCGGGGTCTGCCCTGCTGACCCTCTCCTACCTGGGTGCAGAGCGCGCGATCCCGAACTACAACGTGATGGGCCTGGCAAAAGCGTCTCTGGAAGCGAACGTTCGGTATATGGCGAACGCGATGGGTCCGGAAGGTGTACGTGTTAACGCCATCTCTGCAGGTCCAATCCGTACGCTGGCCGCCTCCGGTATCAAAGATTTCCGTAAGATGCTGGCGCATTGCGAAGCGGTGACCCCGATTCGTCGTACCGTGACTATCGAAGATGTGGGCAACTCAGCAGCCTTCCTGTGCTCGGATCTGTCCGCCGGTATCTCTGGTGAAGTGGTTCACGTTGACGGCGGCTTCAGCATCGCTGCAATGAACGAACTGGAACTGAAATAATCGTTCCGGCTTCCCCCGTGGGTGGCGCTCTGCCGCCCGCGTTATCGCCCTTTCCCCGCAATATAGCTTTTTGATCTTTGTTATCACGCAACAATCTTTCATCCCTTCTCCCGCATACGCCAGGATTAAGCAGCGAAAACGATCCGGCGTGATTCGACGACGACGTGTCCGGGTCGCCACATACAGACCAAGGAACGCTCATGGAACAACGCCGATTCAACGGCAAAAGCCACTGGTATCATGAAACCCAGTCCAGCACCGGCCCGCAGGACGTGTTGCCGCTGGTGCCTGAAGCCGCACACGTTGAAGACCGCTTTCTGTTGGATTTAGTGATCCCTGAAGACGCGCTTTTACCCTTTCAGTCCTGGCTGCAACCGGCCCGCCAGTTTGCTAACGAACTGTTCCCTGACACCGTTTTATTAAACCGCCTGCATACCTTTAGCGCCTATGAGCGCATGAGTACCGCGTTAACGGTCGCCCAGGTGTATGGCGTGCAGCGGCTTTGCAACCACTATGCCGCCCGTTTGACGCCGCTTCCCGGACCGGATTCGTCACGTGAGAGTAATCACCGGCTGGCGCAGATTACTCAGTATGCGCGCCAGCTTGCCAGTTCACCCTCGGTAATTGATAACCGCGCGCGCCAGCATTTATGCGATGTTGGCCTCTCCGCCTGGGATATTGCATTGATGAACCAAATCATTGGCTATATCGGTTTTCAGGCACGTGTCGTCGCCACGTTTCAGGCATGGCTGGGGCAACCGGTACGCTGGGTGCCCGGTCTGGACACGCAGTCATTCGCCGACGCATCCCTGTTTCAGCAACCCGATGCCACCTGGCATTCGGCGCACGAGCAGGTCGAACTGCGCTATGCAACGGCACAACAGTTAGAGTGTCTGTCGTGTTATCAGCCGATCGCCGCCCTTCAGCCCATCGCCCCTAATCTGGTTCACCAACCGACCCTGCTTACGCTGCTCGGTACACTGCTTAAAAGTCCATTGTCCATTGAGTCACCCGCACACAATTTCACCACGCTACTGACAGCGCGAATTAACGGCAGTGTAAGCTGCTTTAACCAACAGGCGACGTCACCGAAAATCGCCAACTTATTGCGCCAGAGCGAACACGAAATAGAACGCCGGGAACGACAGCTGCCGGTTGAGCGCCCGCTGTTCCAGGCGATTCAATTGCTGACGCGTGCACCCGATCGTTTCAGTGCCGCACAGTTCAACCCGTTCAGCGAGTCCTGTACCTCCCTCGAACAGGCAATCAATCTGCTGGCATGGTCGGGGTTATGCGGATGGCTGAATCGTCTGAAAATCGCACTGGGCGAGACACATTAACCCTTTCATTGCCATAAAGAGCGCTTGCCGCATCAGGTACTTTCGCGTAAAACTGTCAGCCGCTCTTATGGCCACGAAAATAGACAAATATGTTTCAGGACAACCCGCTGCTCGCGCAGCTTAAACAGCAACTGCATTCCCAGACGCCACGTGCAGAAGGGGTGGTAAAAGCCACGGAAAAAGGCTTTGGCTTCCTGGAAGTCGATGCGCAAAAAAGTTATTTCATTCCACCGCCGCAGATGAAAAAAGTGATGCATGGCGATCGTATTATCGCCGTCATCCACACTGAGAAAGATCGTGAATCTGCGGAGCCGGAAGAACTGGTTGAGCCGTTCCTGACCCGCTTTGTCGGTAAAGTGCAGGGTAAGAACGATCGCCTGTCCATCGTGCCGGATCATCCGCTGTTGAAAGACGCTATCCCCTGCCGCGCCGCACGCGGTGTGGAGCATGAATTTAAAGAGGGTGACTGGGCCGTTGCTGAAATGCGCCGTCATCCGCTCAAAGGCGATCGCACCTTCTACGCCGAATTAACCCAGTTCATCACGTTTGCTGACGACCACTTCGTCCCCTGGTGGGTCACCCTGGCGCGGCATAATCTTGAAAAAGAAGCGCCGGATGGCGTGGCGACGGAAATGCTGGACGAAGGTCTGGAACGTCAGGATCTGACGGCGCTGAATTTCGTTACTATCGACAGCGCCAGCACGGAAGATATGGACGATGCGCTGTATGCCGAAGAACTGGCTGACGGCAAACTGCAACTGACCGTGGCGATTGCCGACCCAACCGCCTGGATCGCCGAAGGCAGCAAACTGGATAACGCCGCGAAAATCCGGGCGTTCACCAACTATCTGCCGGGCTTTAACATTCCAATGTTGCCACGCGAACTGTCTGACGACCTCTGCTCACTGCGCGCCAATGAAGTGCGCCCGGTTCTCGCCTGTCGCATGACCATTGCCGCTGATGGCACCATTGAAGAGGACATCACGTTCTTCGCCGCCACGATTGAATCAAAAGCAAAACTGGCTTATGACAACGTCTCTGACTGGCTGGAAAACAGCGGTAGCTGGCAGCCTGAAAGTGAAGAAATCGCCCGGCAGATTCGTCTGCTGCAGCGTATCTGCCTGAGCCGTGGTGAGTGGCGTCATCAGCATGCGCTGGTGTTTAAAGATCGCCCTGACTACCGCTTCATTCTCGGCGAAAATGGCGAAGTGCTCGATATCGTCGCAGAACCGCGTCGCATCGCGAACCGGATTGTCGAAGAGTCGATGATTGCGGCCAACATCTGCGCTGCACGCGTCCTGCGCGATAAACTCGGCTTTGGCATTTACAACGTTCACCTGGGCTTTGACCCGGCCAATGCCGATGCGCTGGCCGCGCTGCTGCAATCCCACGGAATGCATGTGAACGCCGAAGAGGTATTAACTCTCGAAGGTTTCTGCAAGCTGCGTCGAGAACTGGATGCGCAACCGTCGGGCTTCCTCGACAGCCGTATTCGTCGCTTCCAGTCTTTTGCGGAAATCAGCATTGAGCCGGGTCCACACTACGGGCTGGGTCTGGAGGCTTACGCCACCTGGACATCACCGATTCGTAAGTATGGCGACATGATTAACCATCGCCTGCTGAAAGCCGTCATCAAAGGTGAAAGCATTAACCGTCCGCAGGAAGAGATCACCGTCCAGATGGCGGAACGTCGTCGCCTGAACCGTATGGCGGAACGCGACGTCGGTGACTGGTTGTATGCCCGCTTTCTGAGCGATAAAGCCGGTACAGATACCCGCTTCGCCGCGGAGATCATGGATGTTAGTCGCGGTGGGATGCGCGTACGCCTGGTGGAGAACGGCGCGGTTGCTTTTATCCCTGCGCCATTCCTGCACGCCGTACGTGATGAGCTGGTTTGCAGCCAGGAGAGCGGCACCATCCAGATTAAAGGTGAAACCGTCTATAAAGTGACGGATGTGATTGATGTCACCATCGCCGAAGTGCGAATGGAAACCCGCAGTATTATCGCCCGTCCTGCAGCCTGACGCCCCACCCTGTAACGGCCTTTTTCTTTTCGGAAAAGGCCGTTTTCTTTCCCCCAACGCGCCATTCTCTCACTACACTCTGTTTGTCAGCCGGATATATTTTTTACAATGCCTGGGCTTTTTACCGGTTCTGAATTACAAATAAATACATAAACAAAACAAGATGTTCAGCTATCGTTAATTTTAATTAACGCTGGCTAATCCCTTCCATTGAAGGTGGTCTGTGCTTTAAACGGGAGGGTGTTCACCGTGAAAGACATTCTGGAGTCCGCAACGTTGTATAGCTATCTTGGCACGCACACGCCTTACTGGCATTTGTCAGAAGATTCCAACACCCTATATTTGTCCGTTACCGAAGCAAACGACCGTATGCAGAGCGTTGAACTGACGCCCGAGCAAGCCGAAAGCATCCGCGAGTTGACCGTCATCACGTCCAGCCTGATGATGACGCTTCCCTTTGAAGACAACGATGTCCCGGTACATCTGGTGGGGCGAAAAATCAGCAAACATGAATGGGCTGGCAACGCGTCGGCCTGGCACGACACCCCTTCCGTGGCGCGCGACCTGGTCAAGGGGCTGTCGTTTGCGGAGCAGGTAGTGACTGAAGCCAACTCTGCCATTGTCATTCTCGACAGCCGGGGCAATATTCAGCGATTCAATCGCCTGTGTGAAGAGTATACGGGCCTGAAAGAGCAGGAAGTCATTGGGCAGAGCGTCTTCAAACTCTTTATGAGTCGCCGGGAAGCTGCCGCCTCTCGCCAGAATATCAGCGGTTTCTTTCGTAACGGCAATTCGTATGAAGTGGAACGCTGGATAAAGACCCGCAAGGGACAGCGTCTGTTCCTGTTCCGCAATAAGTTTGTCCACAGCGGCAGCGGAAAGAATGAAATCTATCTGATCTGTTCTGGTACAGACATCACCGAAGAACGGCGTGCGCAGGAACGGTTGCGGGTGCTGGCGAATACCGACACGATTACCGGGTTGCCAAATCGTAATGCCATTCATGAGCTGATTAACGACGCCATCGAACAAGCTGGCGACAGCCAGGTGGGCATTGTTTATCTCGACCTGGATAATTTCAAGAAGGTGAACGACGCCTGGGGCCATATGTTTGGCGATCAGCTTTTACAGGCAGTGTCGCTGGCGCTGCTGAGCTGTCTGGAAGAGAATCAGTTGCTGGCACGTCACGGCGGTGACGAGTTTATTATACTGGCAACCCAGACATCTCAGAGCTCGCTTGAAGCGGTCGCGTCGCGCATCCTTACCCGGTTGCGCCAACCCTTTCGCATCGGCCTTATAGAAGTTTATACCGGCTGTTCTGTTGGCATCGCAATGGCGCCTCATCATGGTGAAAATAGCGACAGCCTGATCCGTAATGCCGATACCGCCATGTATACCGCCAAAGAAGGCGGACGCGGCCAGTTCTGCGTCTTTTCGCCGGAGATGAACGAGCGGGTATTTGAATATCTGTGGCTGGATACCAACCTGCGAAAGGCACTGGAAAATGATCAATTGCTGATTCATTACCAGCCGAAAGTCACCTGGCGGGGAGAGGTCCGCAGCCTTGAGGCATTGGTGCGCTGGCAGTCTCCTGAGCGCGGGCTTATCCCACCGCTGGAGTTCATCTCTTATGCCGAGGAGTCCGGGCTGATTGTGCCGCTTGGCCGCTGGGTGATCATCGACGTGGTGCGCCAGGTTGCAAAATGGCGTGATAAAGGCATCAACCTGCGCGTGGCGGTTAACATCTCTGCCCGCCAGTTGGCCGACCAGACGATTTTCACGGATTTGAAACGCGTCCTGCACGAACTCAATTTTGAATATTGCCCTATTGATGTCGAATTGACGGAAAGCTGCCTGATTGAAAACGAAGCGCTCGCGCTGTCCGTCATACAGCAGTTTAGCCAGCTCGGCGCCCAGGTTCACCTGGATGACTTTGGCACCGGTTATTCCTCGCTTTCGCAACTGACGCGTTTCCCGATAGATGCCATTAAGCTGGATCAAATTTTCGTTCGCGATATCCATAAGAAATCGGTGTCGCAATCGATGGTACGCGCGATTGTCGCCGTGGCACAGGCCTTAAATCTACAGGTAATTGCCGAAGGTGTGGAGAGCGCCAAAGAGGATGCTTTTCTGACGAAAAACGGCGTTAATGAACGACAGGGATTTTTATTTGCTAAACCCATGCCTGCCGCCGTGTTTGAGCGCTGGTACAAACGTTATCTCAACAAGAAAAAACACTAAGCGGGAAAAATGTTAAGCTAAGCAAAACAGAGAGTTTCGCTTTCCGCCGGATCCATATCTGTATGTAATCGCAGAATATATAATATTCCCTAAAGGTTCTGTCGAGGCTGAATTTTCCCTTCTCTTTTGCCGCCATTTTTTGCATCATTAAATTCTTTCATACTTTGACCAAGGATCCCCCCATGTCTGATATCGATGCTAAACGGGTTGCCGAGCGTATTGATACCGTGCTTGATATCCTGGTGGCTGGTGATGTCCACTCCGCCATCCATAATCTCGAAATTCTGAAAGTGGAATTATTGAGCAAGGTGCAGGATGACGCCGAATCATCGACGAACAAGCCCCGGGCCCCGTGGGAGATCTGATTATTTCGCGCGCGGTTTGCTGGCGTGTGTCGCCTGGAAGTTACACCGCCGTATGTGTTTAATCTGTGCGGTATCATTACCGCTATAAAAATGAAAGCTATGAACTCCCGACAACAAAAAATATTGCAAATGGTCATTGATAAAGGCCAGATGAGTGTCTCTGAACTGGCCAAAATGACTGGCGTTTCCGAAGTCACTATTCGTCAGGATCTGAACACTCTCGAGAAACAGAGCTTTCTGCGGCGTGCGCACGGTTTTGCCGTTTCGCTGGATAGCGAAGATGTGGAAACCCGGATGATGTCCAACTATACCCTGAAGCGTCAGCTCGCTGAGTTCGCGGCGTCGCTGGTCAACCCGGGTGAGTCGGTATTCATTGAGAATGGCAGCAGCAATGCCCTGCTGGCACGAACACTGGCGGAACAGAAAGACGTCACCATCATCACGGTCAGTAGTTATATCGCTCACCTGCTGAAAGAGACGCCTTGTGAAGTGATCCTGCTTGGCGGCATCTATCAGAAAAAAAGCGAGAGTATGGTAGGGCCGCTGACTCGCCAGTTCATCCAGCAGGTCCATTTTAGCAAGGCGTTTATTGGCATTGATGGTTGGCAGACCGAAACGGGCTTCACGGGCCGCGATATGATGCGGGCCGATGTGGTCAATGCCGTGCTGGAGAAAGGGTCGGAAGCCATTGTCCTGACCGACAGTTCTAAATTCGGTGCGGTCCATCCGTACACGCTGGGTCCTATCGAGCGGTTCAGTCGCGTGATCACCGATGCCAGAATTTCTGCCAGCGACCGCAAGTTGATGGAACAGCGGGGCCTGACCATTAATATCGTCGACGCTGAGTAATATATCCGCAAATGATTTGCCCACCGCAGATCATTTGCGCTCTGAGACTATTCTGACGCCTGAATTAAGACTATTTACCTGTCGTTACCAGGTGAACGTCGTAAAATGAATATTAGCGATATAACAGGAAGTGACTATCACCTGCGTGATATTACCCTGCGCAATAAGGTTTCATGGGTACTCTCTTTAATACAGGATATTTTAACTATAATTAAAGAGAACTTAATTCCATGAATCGTTAATTCAGGAGAAAGTATTATGTTTGTAACGAGCAAAAAAATGACCGCCGCTGTACTGGCTATTACCCTGGCCATGTCTCTGAGTGCCTGTTCTAACTGGTCCAAGCGTGATCGTAACACCGCAATCGGTGCCGGCGCGGGTGCATTAGGTGGAGCAGTTTTAACGGACGGTAGCACGCTGGGTACATTGGGTGGAGCTGCTGTTGGTGGTGTTATCGGCCACCAGGTAGGTAAATAATCGTAAAAATCTACGGTTGACCGGCTCGATATAATACGACGATTATTTTTTTCTGGTCTGCACTACACAATAGTTAACAGTAATATAAAAGCCACGATGCATATATCGTGGCTTTTTTATCAACCACCTGCCAGCTTCACTTTCAGGCCTTTAGCTTCCAGCAGCGACTTAATTAAATCGCGCTTGTCGCCCTGAATTTCAATCACGCCGTCTTTCACTGCCCCACCGCAACCACATTTTTTCTTCAGTTCTGCGGCCAGCTTGCTGAGTTCGCCATCATCCAGATCAACGCCGGTAATCAGGCACACGCCCTTCCCCTTGCGTCCGCTGGTCTGACGCTGGATACGGACAATCCCGTCGCCCTTCGGACGTTCGGGCGCCGCTTTAGGTTCATCAATCCGCCCACTCTCCGTCGAATAAACCAGACGGCTGTTGGAATCACTCATTACACCTCCCGCTTCAGCGACGCGTTGATGGCTTTCAGCGTCTGTGCCGGATCGTCAGACTGCGTCACGGGACGCCCAATCACCATATAATCCACACCTGCCGCCAGTGCCTGTTCAGGAGTCATAATCCTCCGCTGATCGCCTGCCGCGCTGCCCTGAGGACGGATACCGGGGGTGACCAGTTTGAAATCATGACCAAACGCCTGCTTAAAGCGCATCGCCTCCTGGGCTGAGCAGACGACACCATCGAGGCCACATTTTTGCGTCAACGCGGCCAGGCGCTCAGCATGTTCGACAGGTGACAGTGTCACGCCGATGTCCGCTAAATCGCTGGCCTCCATGCTGGTCAAGACAGTAACCGCTATTAACAACGGCGCATCCTTGCCAAATGACAGCAGTGCTTCACGGGCTGCGGTCATCATTCTTGCCCCACCCGACGCATGAACGTTAACCATCCAGACGCCAAGATCCGCCGCAGCAGCCACCGCGTGAGCTGCGGTATTCGGGATATCATGGAATTTCAGATCCAGAAAGATATCAAAGCCACGCTGCTGGAGGTCGCGAACCAGTTGGGGTCCGAATAGCGTGAACATCTCTTTACCAACTTTCAGACGGCACTCGCGGGGATCGATTCGGTCGACAAACGCCAGAGCGTGATCGCGGTTATTATAATCGAGAGCAACAACGACAGGAGAATCGGTAGCCGTGCAGGGAGAAGATGAAGCAGTTAACGTCATAACCAGGCCTTCTTGCTAGGGGGCAAATGGGTAAACGGCGTGCATTCTACCTGTCAGGCGCAAAAATTAACAGACGCGATTGCATTTCTGCCAGACGATGTGGCACAGAGGCTGATATGGAGATGCGAATTAACGCATTAGTATGTTGTAACTAAAACGGGATCTTTTTAAAAATTACAATCCATCAAGGCCGCGAATCGGTTTGATCGTTGACCAGGCGCGGCAGGAAGGACAATGCCAGTACAGGGTATACGCGGTAAAACCGCATTTAGCGCAGCGGTAGCGCGGCTTGCTGCGCACCTGCTCGCCCACCATATCGCGCAGCACCATCAGGCTCTCTTTCGCACGCCCCTCTTCGGCTTCGTTAAGGTGATAGTCCATCAGTTTATGAAAAACGCGCATCGTCGGGTGACGCTGAAGCTGTCGGGTAATATACACCTGCGCCGTTTCCGTCCCTTCGCGGGCCTCGAGAATATCGGCCAGCATCAATTCTGCAGCAGCGCCGGTATTTTCTTCGACAGCACGGCGCAAGAACTCCGCCCATTCCTCGTTTTTGCCTGACTGTTGATAGCAGGTCTGGAGCATTTCCAGCGTTTCACTGACCAGTTCTTTATCCTGGGAAATCACCCGCTGGAGACATTCAACGGCCTTCGCGTAATCGCCCTTCGCCATCCAGACACGCCCCATCATAATAGAAACTCTGGCGCTATTTTTGTCCGCCGCAGCCCCTTTTTTCAGCAATGTCATGGCGCGATCCATGTCGTCGCTGCCCATCTGCTGCAACGCCAGTTCACAGTAAAAATGGGCGATTTCGATACGTTGCTTATCTTTACCCAGTTTGACCAGCCGTTCCGCAACCTCAATGGCCTTCTGCCAGTCGCTGGTTGCCTGATAAATCTGCAACAGCTGCTGCAACGCGCCGACGCGAAAATCCGTTTCATCGGTAAGCTGATTAAACATATCTTCCGCCCGGTCATATAAGCCGGCGGCCATGTAATCGCGGCCTAACTGCTGAACCGCCAGTAGCCGCTGTTCATAGGTCAGCGAGGCGCTTTCCATGAGAGTCTGGTGAATACGGATGGCGCGGTCGACCTCGCCGCGAGAGCGAAACAGGTTTCCGAGAGTGAGATGAGCCTCAACGGTGCCGGTATCCTCTTTCAACATATCGAGGAACAGATCCACCGCTTTATCTTGTTGGTTGCTCAGGAGGAAGTTAACCCCCGCGACATAATCGCGGGACAGGCGGTTAGCTTCATCCTGTTTTGTTTGTTGCGCACTTCTGCGACCCATATACCAGCCATAGGCGGCAGCAACAGGTAAAAGCAGAAACAACAACTCCAGCATAAACGGTTATTCCTTCGCGACCGACGTACCAGACGTCACCACAACGTCTGTCGCAGGCGAGAGCTGGCTTTCCAGTCGTTTAATTTTACGTTCAGCACGCACCAGAGAAACACGAACCCGCAGCCAGAAAAGACCACAGATTAACCAACCAATGGCGAATCCCGCAGCGAACAAAACGGCCAGCAGGGTTGAGATACGATACTCCCCCTGAGCCAACAGGTAATTAAAGGTCACCTGTTGATCGTTCTGCGCACCCAATGTTACCGAGATAACAAATATCGCCAACACCAGTAAGAAAATGAGTAAATATTTCACATTACTTCCCGTTATGTGGTTTAAGCGAATAAATCGTGTTCAACTTACCGCATTTAGCCTTTTAAATTACCATTTTCACGGCGTGTGCGAAATGGAAAGCACCCGGCTTTCGGATGATTTAAGGGCAAACCAGAAAAAATCAACCCTGGCTAGCCGTTTTGCTCACGTTCAGCAATCTCCTGCCTTTCTTCTGCTGGCGGCATGAGCGGCCCACAGAAACGCTGCGCAAGCCAGGTCGCCAGTGTCACCAACGCCCATGAGATTAGCGTTGCGACCACCAGATCGCGCGGCCAGTGCATGCCCAACAGCATTCGGCTGCCCATAACCCCTGTCGCCCACACCAGTAAAATAGCAATCGTCAGCGTCCTCCGGCGAGGCCACAACAACCCAACGGCGAGCAGCGCCCAGCTTGCCGCAAACATCGTGTGACCAGACGGAAACGCAAATCCGGTCTCTTTTTGCCAGTGCTGACGCAAGAAGAGCGGAATATCCTGCTGGGTTGAGAGCTGCGTCTTCACCAGAGCACTGCGCTCCTTCCGTTTTAAAGTGTAGAACTCATAAACCGGGATATGATGCGTTTTTTCCAGCCATATCACGAATGGACGAGGCTCCTGTACCCGTTCTTTGACCCATGACTTAACGCCCTGACCTATCAGGATCGCGCCCGCCAGAATAGCAAAAAGCATCACCGCCGCTTTGAGGCGAAAGCGTAAACACCATAAAAACCAGCCACAGAGAATAACATGCGTGATAATGCCCCACGGTTGGGTGACCGTTTCAGTTATCCAGTACATCGCCTTTAGCCACCTGGAGTCATGTCCCGGTTGCCAGCGCCAGCCGGACACCCACACGGCAACAGGCATAATCAACAATAATCCCGCTCCCACCGTAGTACGCTTTGCAATCGACAGCATGAACACCTCTTTTACGGATAAGTGTCACAATCATAACCGAAAAATTCCCTGTCCGGGGAAATTGACAGATTTGTGCCATTCGCATGATGATTGCGCGGCAGCGATTAGGTGAAGTCCGTTGCCTTATGGCAAAATAAGAAAATAAGCCAACAGGCAACGGCACAACATCGCGTGCCGGCATTATCTGGAGAAACACATGCAGCTTAAACGAGTGGCAGAAGCCAAACTGCCAACCCCATGGGGCGATTTCCTGATGGTGGGATTTGAAGAACTGGCAACCGGGCACGATCATGTCGCGTTAGTGTATGGTGATATTTCAGGTCAGACGCCGGTTCTGGCCCGTGTCCATTCAGAATGTCTGACGGGCGATGCCCTGTTCAGTCTGCGCTGCGACTGTGGTTTTCAACTGGAAGCCGCCCTGACGCATATCGCGGAGGAAGGACGCGGTATCCTGCTTTATCATCGTCAGGAAGGACGTAACATCGGTCTGCTCAATAAGATTCGCGCCTATGCATTGCAGGATCAGGGCTACGACACCGTAGAGGCTAACCACCAGTTAGGCTTTGCCGCTGATGAACGTGATTTCACCCTCTGCGCAGATATGTTCAAACTGCTGGGCGTTGATGAAGTACGCCTGCTCACCAATAACCCGAAGAAAGTCGAGATCCTCACTGAGGCAGGTATCAATATCGTGGAGCGTGTACCGCTGATTGTGGGCCGTAATCCCAATAATGAACATTATCTGGATACCAAAGCGGCCAAGATGGGTCACTTGTTGAGTAAGTAAGTCATGCGTTAAAGAAAAACCTGCATCGTGTGATGCAGGCTTTTTTATTTTTATTTCAACATATTACGAATGACATAGTGCAAAATACCGTCGTTCTGGTAATAGGTCAGCTCGGTGGCGGTATCAATACGACAGCGGCACTGCACCACCTCTTTGCTCCCGTCAGCCCGGGTTAACGTCACCGGTACGGTAGCGCCAGGTTTCAGTTTTTGCAGATCGGCAATATCGATAGCCTCTTCCCCGGTCAGTCCCAGCGTTTTACGCGTCACGCCCTGCGGGAATTCCAGAGGCAGGATCCCCATCCCAATCAGGTTTGAGCGGTGAATACGTTCAAACGACTCCGCAATAACCACGCGAATGCCCAGCAGTCTTGGCCCTTTTGCGGCCCAGTCACGACTGGAACCCGAACCATATTCTTTGCCGGCAATAACTGCCAGCGGGATTTTCTTCTGCTGATACTGCATTGCCGCATCATAGATAGACAACACCTCAGTGCCGGGAAGATATCGCGTCATTCCTCCTTCCACACCCGGCACCATTTCGTTGCGAATGCGGATGTTAGCGAACGTTCCGCGCATCATCACTTCGTGGTTACCGCGTCGCGAACCGTAGGAGTTGAAGTCTTTGCGTTCCACGCCGTGACTTTGCAGATAACGCCCGGCGGGACTGTCCGCTTTAATACTCCCGGCAGGAGAAATGTGGTCGGTGGTCACGGAATCCCCCAGCATTGCCAGAATGCGTGCGCCGTGTATGTCGGTCACCGGAGCGGGTTCCGCCAGCATCTCATCAAAGAAAGGCGACAAACGAATGTAGGTTGAATCATTTTGCCAGCCATAGGTGTCTGAGCGATCAACATTGATTGCTTTCCACTCTGGTGTCCCTTCAAATACCTCCGCATATTCTTTGCGGAACATTTCTGAAGAAACCAACTCCACCGCACGGGCAATCTCCTGCGCCGACGGCCAGATATCTTTCAGGTAAACCGGATCGCCTTTGCGATCGTGGCCGAGCGGATCTTTCTCCAGGTTGATGTTCATATTCCCCGCAAGGGCGTACGCAACAACCAGCGGAGGTGACGCCAGCCAGTTAGTTTTCACCAGCGGATGGATACGACCTTCAAAATTACGGTTGCCCGACAACACAGCACCCACGGTCAGATCGCCCTTCTTAATCGCGGTTTCGATAGGTTCCGGCAGTGGCCCTGAGTTACCGATACAGGTCGTACAGCCATATCCCACAAGGTTAAAACCCAACTCATCGAGATACGGCGTCAGTTTCGCCTTTGCCAGATAATCCGAGACCACTTTCGATCCTGGCGCCAGCGAGGCTTTCACCCACGGTTGACGCTTCAGCCCAAGCGTTACGGCTTTTTTGGCCAACAGGCCTGCGGCCATCAATACGCTCGGGTTAGAGGTGTTCGTACAGGACGTGATGGCCGAGATCACCACTGCACCATCCGGTAACTGATAGTGTTGGCCGTTCAGCATATAGTCTACCGGCTGGCGGTCTTTCTGCGCGGTATTGAGTTCCAGTTCACTGCTGGCGGCAAATGCTTTCGGCACATCACCCAGCGCGACGCGATCCTGCGGACGTTTCGGTCCGGCGAGGCTCGCCTCGACATCATTCATATCCAGCGCCAGCGTGCTGGTGAAGACGGGTTCATCGCCGGTATTGCGCCACATCCCCTGCGCCTTCGCGTATTTCTCAACCAGTTCGATTTGATCTTCACTGCGCCCGCTAAGGCGCATATAGTCCAGCGTCACGCCGTCAATGGGGAAGAAGCCGCAGGTCGCACCATATTCTGGTGACATATTGGCGATAGTGGCGCGGTCGGCCAGCGGTAAGGAATCCAGCCCGTCGCCATAGAATTCGACAAATTTGCCAACCACGCCGTGCTTACGCAGCATTTGGGTGACGGTTAACACAAGGTCGGTTGCAGTTATCCCTTCACGCAGTTTTCCGGTCAGTTTGAAACCCACCACATCCGGGATCAGCATTGAGACAGGTTGTCCCAGCATTGCTGCTTCAGCCTCGATACCGCCCACGCCCCAGCCCAGAACGCCCAGACCGTTAATCATGGTGGTGTGTGAGTCGGTGCCGACCAGCGTGTCCGGATAAGCCACCCATTCACCGTCCTGCAATTCGCTCCACACCGCTTTGCCAAGGTATTCGAGGTTAACCTGGTGGCAAATACCGGTTCCTGGCGGCACGACGCTGAAGCGACTGAAGGCCTGCTGACCCCATTTAAGAAACATGTAACGCTCGTGGTTACGTTCCATTTCGAGACGCACGTTCTCTTCGAACGCATCGTCATCGCCAAAATGGTCAACGGTGACGGAGTGGTCGATCACCAGATCCACCGGTGATAAAGGATTCACTTTTGCGGTATCGCCACCCAGGCGTTTTACCGCTTCGCGCATGGCGGCGAGATCCACCACGGCCGGGACGCCGGTAAAATCCTGCATTAACACCCGCGCGGGCCGGTAAGCAATTTCGCGATCGGCATGGGCATTTTTTAGCCAGCCGGCCAGCGCCTGGATATCGTCCTGGGTAACCGAATCGCCATCCTGCCAGCGCAGCAGGTTCTCCAGTAGGACTTTCAGTGACTTGGGCAGACGGGTGATGTCGCCCAAAGATTTCGCAGCCAGCGGCAGACTGTAGTAGTGGTAGGTTTTGTCTTTGGCCTGCAGTGTGTCCTTACTGGCTTCTCGTAGGGTTGACGACATAGCTCCTCCTTAATGACAGGGTTGCGATGCCCTGATCTCCTCAGGGTGAATATTAAAGATAACACAAACACACTGTAACGTTTTGATAACAACCCAAATTGATAAAAGAGGAAAAACCGAACGGCGAACAGACAAGAGAGGACAAGCGCGTATATGAGGGAAAAGAAACGAAAACCTCGCCACAGCGAGGTTTCAGATTGCTGACTACCTGTAGATTTGTGTTTATGTCGGGTGGCGACTACGCCTTATCCGTCCTGAACACTTTCGATATCAATGCGTTGCTCAGGCCACATGCAGGGCTGAGCAACACTATCAGGCGGAAGGTTTAAGATTAATTTATCACGATCCAGAACAGTTCAGCCCAAAAAATCAGCGAGACGGAAAATGCTCCCATCCAGGACCAGTATTTCATATTTGCAGTCATCATCGGCTACACCTGTTTTTGTTTAATACATTGTGTTGAGTTTTCTCAACGTTTATTGCTGTGGTGTAACGTTAAAAGCTTACCGCCGATAATTTATCGGTACAAAAACGGTAATAAAAATGGTGACGATTATTGTTTCTGTTCATCGTCTACATCGAATAATGCAATAAATGCTTGCTGGGGTTGAGTCAGCTTCCAGGCTTCAGGAACAGTTTTCACGCACGCACCTTTTTTCGTTTCTCGCACTCTGTCATCGGAGTGACATGTGGGCAACGAGGTCTGTTGTGAGTCGTGAACAACCATTTTTACCCCCAGGCATTCCAGATAAGCAGTGCAATCACGACCCAAAACAGCGCTGAGCCCAGGAAAACCGCAAGCCATGCTTTGCGTTTCATCTCAGGGTCCCGACGCGGTTCCTGGTTTTCAGACGGCATTGCTAACCTCATACAATCGGTATCACTTATCATTTAAGCACCAACAATCGGTACAATTAATCATCAGATGAGACAAATCCTAATGAAACTTTAGTCAAAAATCCAGCGAATTTACGAATCGTTTCCAGTGAATAAATCAATCTTTTGATCGAAAATAAATATTTGAAAGGGGAAATTTGCGAGGCGGGGAATAAGACACTACTTTATGGCCGATTACCCATAATTTATGTATGGTTAAAGTTATTGTTTCAGCCTGAATAAAGGAAGTGTGATTTAATTAAAACTTTCGGTATCCCCTGCGAACAAAAGATACCGATCTTTTCTTGTGACGATTACTTTTCAGGTAATTTTATATCTTTAAACATCGCTTCAATTTCTTCATTTGAGCGCAACGCCACGGCGGTATCGACCACATCTCGCGTTAAATGCGGTGCGAAGCGTTGAATGAAATCATACATATAACTGCGCAGGAACGTGCTGCGACGAAAACCGATTTTGGTTGTGCTGTGACTGAAAACGTCATGGGCGTCCACACGAACCAGATCCGGGTCAGACTGCGGGTCGACGGCCATACTGGCAATCACCCCTACCCCTAAGCCTAAACGCACGTAGGTTTTGATCACATCAGCGTCAGTCGCCGTAAAGACAATACGTGGCGTCAGACCTGCACGGTTAAAAGCGGTATCCAGTTCAGAACGCCCCGTAAAGCCAAAGGTATACGTCACCAGCGGATACTGCGCCAGCTCTTCAATCGTCACCGACGCTTTATTGGCCAGCGGATGTTCCGGCGTCACCACAATCGAGCGGTTCCAGTGATAGCACGGCAGCATCACCAGATCGTCATACAGATGCAGCGCTTCCGTGGCAATGGCAAAATCTGCATTCCCTTTAGAAACCGCTTCAGCAATCTGCGTCGGCGATCCCTGGTGCATGTGCAGCGACACGCGAGGGTAGCGCTCAATAAAGCCTTTAATCACATTCGGCAGCGCATAACGTGCCTGGGTATGCGTCGTTGCAATATAGAGTGAACCCTTATCTGGCCAGGTATGTTCACCGGCAACGGATTTTATCGCATCCACTTTAGACAGCACTTCACGCGCAATACGGATAATCTCCTGGCCTGCCGGCGTCACCTGAGTCAGATGCTTACCGCTACGGGCAAAAATCTGGATGCCAAGTTCATCTTCCAGCATGCGGACCTGCTTACTGATACCCGGTTGCGAGGTATAAAGTCCTTCCGCGGTGGAGGAGACATTAAGGTTGTGGTTCACCACCTCAACGATATAGCGAAGCTGCTGTAATTTCATGTTAAACCATCCAGATTAGCGCCATCAGATCATCGTTTCAGAGCAGACAAGAATGCACTGCTAATACGATTTAATAATAAAAAAGCCGTTAACTATAACCACTATATCATTAATAACCGGACTGTATAGGGATGAGTAAAAAATAATAAGCCCGCTATAAGAACAAAAAAAGGGCCGCTTCCGCGACCCTCTTCAGCACAACAGCCCGTGGCGGTTACTTCTTGCCTTCGACCCATTTGCCGTCAACAAAGAAGGCGGACCAGCCGGTCGCTTTCCCGTCTTTTTCAGCGGCAACATACTGCTGTTTGGTCTTACGGCTAAAACGCACCAGCGTTTTATTGCCTTGCGGATCCTGTTGCGGCGCATCGGCCAGATAACGCAGTTTTTCCGGCAGACGATCGCGGAAGCGGTATAGCTCTTCCACCAGCGGCGCACGCGTTTCACGCGATTTCGGGAAGGTATTGGCAGCCAGGAAAACCCCGGCAGCGCCATCACGCAGCACGAAATACGCATCCGATTTTTCACACGGCAACTCAGGCAGCGGAACCGGATCTTCTTTCGGCGGCGCCACTTCACCATTACGCAGGATCTTACGGGTGTTTTTACACTCGTCGTTAGTGCACGCCATGTACTTACCGAAACGACCCATCTTCAGGTGCATCTCAGAGCCACATTTTTCGCACTCAACGATCGGACCGTCATACCCTTTGATACGGAATTCGCCTTCTTCGATCTCGTAGCCATCGCAGGTCGGGTTATTACCACAAACGTGCAGCTTACGCTTCGGATCGATCAGGTAGCTGTCCATCGCCGTGCCGCACTTCTGGCAACGGCGTTTGGCGCGCAGGGCGTTGGTTTCCGCGTCATCGCCTTCCAGCACATTCAGGACTTCGTTTTCCGGCACCAGGTTAATGGTGGTTTTGCAGCGCTCTTTCGGCGACAACGCATAACCCGAGCAACCGAGGAACACGCCGGTACTGGCGGTACGAATCCCCATTTTGCGCCCACAGGTTGGGCAGTCGATGCTGGTCAACACCATCTGGTTCGGACGCATTCCGCCCTCTTCCGGATCTTTCTCCGCTTTATCCAGTTGCTGAGTAAAATCACTGAAGAAGTTATCGAGCACGCCTTTCCATTCGGTTTCGTGATTCGCGACCTGGTCGAGGCTGTTTTCCATCTGCGCGGTGAAATCGTAGTTCATCAGCTCGCGGAAATTCTCTTCCAGGCGGTCGGTAACAATCTCACCCATTTTTTCCGCATAGAAGCGACGGTTTTCCACCCGCACGTAGCCACGATCCTGAATGGTCGAAATGATCGACGCATAGGTCGACGGACGACCAATTCCGCGTTTTTCCAGCTCTTTCACCAGCGAGGCTTCACTGAAGCGCGCCGGTGGTTTGGTGAAGTGCTGAGCGGGGGTCAGTTCAACCAGAGACAGCGCATCGCCTTTATTGACGGCGGGCAGCGTCCGGTCTTCATCACCTTTACGCAGCGCCGGCATCACTTTCGTCCAGCCGTCGAAGCGCAGAATACGGCCACGCGCTTTCAGACGGAAATCCCCTGCGCCAACGGTCAGCGTGGTGGAGTCGTACTGCGCCGGGGTCATCTGACAGGCAACAAACTGACGCCAGATTAACTGATACAGTTTCTGCGCATCAGCTTCCATATCTTTCAGCGTTTCCGCCAGCACAGAGACATCAGAAGGACGAATCGCTTCGTGCGCTTCCTGTGAGTTTTCTTTGCTGGCGTACTGATTCGGACTTTCCGGCAGATACTTCTTACCAAAATTGTCGCCAATGTAACCGCGCACCATATTGACGGCATCCTGACTCAGGTTGGTCGAGTCGGTACGCATGTAGGTGATGTAACCCGCTTCGTACAAGCGCTGCGCCATCATCATGGTCTTTTTCACGCCAAAACCGAGACGCGTGCTGGCCGCCTGTTGCAGGGTGGAGGTGATAAACGGCGCGCCCGGCTTGCTGCTGGTCGGCTTGTCTTCACGTTCCAGAACGCTGTAGCGGGCTTTCTCCAGCAGGCTCACCGCCGCAAGCGTCTGCTCGCGGTTCACCGGACGGAACGGCTTGTCGTTCTGATGGGTTACCTGCAATGGCAGCGCGTCGCCGGAAGGCGTCGTGGTGTTGGCATCGATTTCCCAGAACTCTTCCGGAACAAACGCTTTAATTTCGCGTTCCCGCTCAACAACCAGACGCACCGCCACGGACTGTACTCGACCAGCTGACAGGCCTCGGGCAATCTTTTTCCACAACAGCGGCGAGACCATATAGCCCACCACGCGGTCCATAAAGCGACGCGCCTGCTGAGCGTTAACCCGATCAATATTCAGTTCGCCAGGCTTTTCAAACGCCTGACGAATCGCATTCTTGGTAATTTCGTTAAACACCACGCGGCTGTATCGCGTGTCATCACCGCCGATCACTTCCCGCAGGTGCCATGCAATGGCTTCCCCTTCGCGGTCAAGGTCGGTTGCGAGATAGATGTGGTCGGCCTTTTCAGCCAGTTGTTTCAGTTCAGAGACGACCTTCTCTTTACCGGGCAGCACCTCATAGTGCGCGTCCCAGTTGTGCCACGGGTCAACGCCCATACGGTTGACGAGCGCGCCACGTTCATCCTTTTTGGGCTTCTTAGCCGTTTTGGTGGAGGTAGAGTCGGCGCTCTTTTTAGCTGCTGAGCCACTGGTCGGCAAATCACGGATATGACCCACGCTGGACTTAACCACGTAGTCATTACCCAGATACTTGTTGATCGTTTTGGCTTTTGCCGGGGACTCAACGATGACAAGAGCTTTACCCATATTCACCTTTACCTAATTTGATTCTTCCAGGAATGCGTCGCACGTTGATACACCATCCACTGGCGACGAGCCACGGATATGGTCCCTGCATCTGCAGATATCAACCCCTTGTACTGACTTTGTACATTTAATAGCCAGGTGACTGAGTTAACAGGTTTTTCCGCACAGAGGCGCTATAGCACGACGGAATTTCGGTCGAATGTCAAGCAAATCTGTTGCCTGGTTGACGAAAGCGTCACACTGTACCTGATAAAATTCGTTACGCAACTTTATTAGCATGCAAAACCAAATCCTGCCAGTCAGCAAAGGTTGACAACCCCTTGTACACATTGAGGGAATATTTGCCCAAAAGAGTGGGTCGGCGTAGACTAATGCCCTTGTTTAAGGAGTAAAAAATGCGCAAAGAGACACAACCTATCGATCGCGAAACGCTATTGATTGAAGCCAACAAAATCATTCGTGAGCATGAAGATACGCTGGCGGGCATCGTTGCCACCGGTGTAACCCAGCGAAATGGCGTGTTGGTCTTCAGTGGGGATTACTTTTTAGACGAGCAAGGCCTACCCACGCCAAAGAGCACTGCCGTGTTCAATATGTTTAAACATCTGGCGCATGTGCTTTCTGAAAAGTATCACCTGATCGATTAAAGCAAAAACGCGAGGCCTGAGAGCCTCGCGTTTTTCGTTAATACCGCCTATTACATCAACGGTTTTTGTCCACGCTGCCACCAGCGCAGTAGCAGTCGATCGGCACTTTCCGCAGCACTGCCTGTCACCCGATCCACCAGTTTCTTCCGTTGCAGATAGCGAACGTTCAGCACCTCTCGTCCTTCCATCAGCCCCAGGATCACCTCGTCACTGGTATTTATCTCATCAATAAGCCCTTTCTCCAGCGCCTGCTGCCCGTACCAGTGTTCGCCTGTCGCAACCTGTTCAATGTCCAGAGTCGGACGCATACGATGGACAAAATCTTTAAACAGGTGATGGGTTTCATTCAAATCTTCGCGGAATTTCTGCCGCCCTTCTTCAGTGTTTTCACCCAGCAGCGTCAGCGTCCGCTTGTACTGTCCGGCGGTATGCAACTCAATATCAATATCCTTGCCTTTCAGAAAACGGTTGAAGTTGGGGATCTGCGCAACCACGCCAATCGAACCGACAATCGCAAAGGGGGCGGAGACAATTTTATCCGCCACACAGGCCATCATGTAACCGCCACTCGCCGCGACTTTATCCACCGTCACGGTCAGCGGAATTTTCTTATCGCGTAAGCGTTGCAGTTGTGATGCGGCGAGGCCATAGCCGTGAACAACGCCGCCAGGGCTTTCCAGACGTACCACGACCTGGTCCTGCGGTTTCACCACCGCCAGTACGGCCGTTACCTCTTCACGCAGAGAACTGACCTCGTGGGCATCCATACTGCCTTTAAAATCCAGCACCCAGACACGCGGTCTATCCGACGTGTCGCTCTCGCCCCGTTTGGCTTTCACTTTGGCGGCTTTCGCTTCCTGTTTATGCTTTTTCTTCTGCGCTTTATGCCAGAGTTTCTGTTGATGGCTATCCAGCAGCGCCATCGCCAGTTCATCCTTCATTTCTTTATATTGTTCACTGAGGTTGGTAACCCGCAGTTCGCCACGCTGGCGCTTACGTTGGGCAACATTCACGATAATGGTGGCAATCGCCGCGATAGCCAGCACAACGGTCACAATTTTTGCTAAAAACAAGCCATATTCAGACAACAATTCCACAGGTCCCACCTTGGTTAAACAACTTAGCGTCGGCTCAGTGTACCTCAGGCGTAATGCGTCGTCTCGCGGGATATGCGGATGGATAAAAGTATGACAAAGTGTTCATTTTAGGGCGTTATCGCCGTTGGCTGATTGAAATTGGCGCCTGTTTCAGGCATAAACCCGACACACCAACGAGAAGCAGAGCGACCAGGCATGTCGCCGAGGAGTCCCCATGCATTATCAACCGAAACAAGACCTCCTGCAGGATCGCATTATTCTGGTGACCGGCGCCAGCGACGGCATTGGCCGTGAAGCGGCCCTGACCTACGCTCGCTACGGCGCCAGCGTCATTTTGCTCGGCCGTAATGATGAGAAATTACGCCACGTCGCCGACAAAATTGCCCAGCAAACAGGCCGTCAGCCGCAGTGGTTTACGCTTGATCTGTTAACCTGCACCGCTGATGAGTGTCATCAACTGGCCGAGCGCGTCGCCGGTCACTATCCGCGACTGGACGGCGTCTTACACAATGCCGGATTGCTGGGCGATGTCTGCCCCATGATCGAGCAGGATCCACAGGTCTGGCAGGACGTCATGCAGGTCAACGTCAACGCGACCTTTATGCTGACCCAGGCATTGCTTCCTTTATTACTTAAGTCAGATTCCGGATCGTTAGTCTTCACCTCCTCCAGCGTGGGCCAGCAGGGGCGCGCCAACTGGGGCGCCTACGCCGCCTCGAAATTTGCTACCGAAGGGATGATGCAGGTACTGGCAGACGAATACCAGAACCGCCCTCTGCGCGTGAATTGCATCAATCCTGGCGGCACCCGTACCGGGATGCGCGCCAACGCCTTTCCGACAGAAGACCCGCAAAAACTCAAAACACCCGCCGATATTATGCCGCTCTACCTGTGGCTGATGGGCGATGATAGCCGCCGCAAAACCGGCATGACCTTCGACGCCCAACCGGGCCGTAAACCAGGAATCGCCCAATGAGTGAAGAACGTTATCAGCAGCGCCAGCAGCGTGTGAAGGACCGGGTTGACGCCCGGGTCGCCCAGGCTCAGGACGAGCGAGGCATCGTGATTGTTTTCACCGGCAACGGGAAAGGAAAGACCACCGCCGCCTTCGGTACTGCCACTCGCGCAGTGGGGCACGGTAAAAAGGTCGGTGTCGTGCAATTTATCAAGGGAACCTGGCCCAACGGCGAGCGTAACCTGCTGGAGCCGCACGGCGTTGAATTTCAGGTGATGGCAACAGGGTTTACCTGGGAGACGCAGAATCGCGAAGCCGACACGGCGGCCTGTCTGGCAGTATGGGAGCACGGCAAACGGATGCTTGCCGATCCGCAACTGGACATGGTGTTGCTGGACGAACTGACCTATATGGTGGCATACGATTATCTGCCGCTTGCTGAGGTGATTAACGCGCTGAATGCACGCCCGTCTCACCAGACGGTTATCATCACCGGTCGCGGCTGCCATCGGGATATTCTGGAACTGGCCGATACCGTCAGTGAACTGCGGCCTGTCAAACATGCCTTTGAGGCAGGGGTCAAAGCCCAGATGGGTATCGACTATTAAAAAAGGCCCCTCGGTGCTACCCACGCGCTGAGGGGGCTTTCTGCATATTCATTCCTGATCGGCGATTGCCGGGCTCATCAGGCGTTTAATTTCGTCAAAATGATCGGTGTACGCACTGTGGTTATCTACATCAACATCATTAATAAACAGCAGCAATTCTGTAATCAAGGCGTTGGCGTCGTCGTAACTGATAGCACTCAGTTCCGGTGAGGTCCGTGTGCCATAGTGGGTTGTCAGATTATTGCCGAGCGCCAGCACAAGAAGAAAGAATTTATGGCATATATCACATTCCGTTTTATTACCCAGCGCATAAAAGAGCATATCCAGTAGCGCCAGAACCCTTCGGTTTTGTACTTCATTCATCATTGCCTCCTAAAATAACAGCCCACTTTTGACCAGTAATTTCGCCAGCCCTTCAGATGCCTGTAAACCGCCGATAATTTGTTGTCGAATAATCTCTCTTTTTCGCTTAATATCCTCCTCGCTCAGTTTTTTATTATTGTAAAGGTCATTTAATTTTTCACCATTCTTAATAAAGGTATTGATAGCCTCTATTGCAGGCGCTGCGGGGTCGGACATTCTCAGACGACCTTCGTTAACGGCGACCGCCGGCGCCAAAAATTCCTGTTTGCTTTTAAACGTTTTGAACTCAGTCTCTTTGGCTTTATCATAATAATGGAAAGCATTTACAGTACTGGCATAAGTATTCTTATTCATCCTCTGTGACCTGGTCGCAATATCATTGCGTAGATCAATAAGGTTTGATTGTACCCTCTGCCAGTTTTCTTTAACCGCTTTACCCGTAATTTCTGCACTTTCTCTCTCTTTATACAATGCGTTAAAATAGGAAGTCAGATCCTTTATGGCTTTTGCTGTACCAGACAGATCGGTCCCCTCAGGCAGGGCCAACAGCGTCCCTGCGTTATTAGCATGATCCAGAGCTTTATTAAGCAAGACAACAGCCTTGCTGTCTTTGACATCCCGAGCTTCAGTTAGCATTTCTGTATAAGCACTCATGCTCTGTATAATTTCAAGTGAGGCTAATAGTTTTTCTCTTTCTATCGGAACGAGATGAATTTTGTTAGTGATGGCTTTTGCACGCCTGCTTTTATCCTGGCAAAGGGATGATGACTCGCTATCAATATACAGTGTGTAATCAGGTGTGGGTGAACAGTCAGGGTTCGTCGCGTAAAAGTTTACAATATATTTTTCTCGCGACGCATAGTATTGTCTGAAAAATTCCGCATTGGCATCAACAGTTTTATTTCCTGCGACAATTACCGAGGCAGCATGCTCATTTTTTAAAGTATCAGTTGCGCATCCTGATATACTCAGGGCGATAAGTAAAAGAGGAAGATGAATGTTCATAGCCCACCTTAATATCTGTTGCAGATATTAAAAGCGTAATAGCAGCGTTTTTTTTAGAGTTCATGAGCAAGTATGAAATGAAATTGTGGTTCTGCGACTAATTATTGAAGTGAGTCTACTTTGAAATATAAAAAAGGCCCCTCGGGGCCTTTTAGCGTTACGGGATAGCGGATTAACCGTTGTTATTACGACCGCCAGCACGACGACCGCCGCTCACCTGGCTATGGCGCTTCACCGCACGGCGAATCTGATTTGCCTTCATGCGACGACGATCTTTCTCTACCGCCACTTTCGAGGTGGTTTCGGGCTCCAGTTCCACCAGCTCACGCAGATAGTTGGTCTGGGCGAGATCCAGTTCCGTCCAGCCGCCGCGCGGCAGACCTTTCGGCAGCGGAATATCGCCGTAGCGCACGCGTATCAGGCGACTGACCTGCACGCCAACCGCTTCCCACAGGCGACGCACTTCACGGTTGCGCCCTTCGGTCAGGGTGACGTTATACCACTGGTTGATCCCTTCACCACCGCTGAATTTGATGGTTTTGAACGCCGCCGGACCGTCTTCCAGCTGCACGCCACGGCTCAGATCGCGCAGTTTAGCATCGTCAACCTGGCCAAAAACGCGCACCGCGTATTCACGTTCAACTTCACGGCTTGGGTGCATTAAGCGGTTCGCCAGTTCACCATCGGTGGTGAACAGCAGCAGACCGCAGGTATTGACGTCCAGACGCCCTACCGCAATCCAGCGTGCTCCACGCAGTTTCGGTAAGCGATCAAACACCGTAGGACGACCTTCCGGGTCGTTACGCGTGCACAGTTCACCTTCCGGCTTGTAATAAGCCAGAACGCGACAAATTTGTTCCGCCGACTCTTTCACCGAAATCAGGTGACCGTCGATACGAATTTTCAGGCCGGGAGTCACTTCAACGCGATCGCCCAGCGTGGCAATTTTGCCGTCAACGCTGACGCGACCTGCTGCAATGATAGATTCAATTTCACGGCGGGAGCCGTGGCCAGCGCGCGCCAGCACTTTCTGTAACTTTTCGCTCATAGAGCTTCCTTTAGCTGTCGCCTTCACAGGCGTCGAACAGGAGAATCAACGGCGCTTCTCAGCGCCATTTTAAGGCCGCGTAGTATACAGAGTTGCGTCCTTATAAGAAAGGTTTAACGTCTCCGACGCCTTCGCGCAAGATAACCGGGGAATCATCGGTTAAATCGATCACCGTTGTCGGTTGCTGGCCCAGATAACCGCCATGGATAATCAGGTCCACCTGCTTTTCCAGTCGATCTTTAATTTCTTCTGGATCGGACTCGGTAAATTCACTGCCCGGCAGCATCAGCGAGGTGGAGAGCATCGGCTCGCCCAGCGCCTGCAACAGTTCGAGCGCGATCGGGTTCGACGGCACGCGCAGACCGATAGTCTTACGTTTTTCCTGCAATAACCGTCGCGGCACCTCTTTTGTGCCCTTCAGAATAAAGGTGTAGTTGCCCGGCGTATTGTTTTTGATCAGGCGAAATGCCACGTTGTCGACGAAGGAATAGGTCGACAGTTCGGACAGATCGCGACACATCAGGGTGAAGTTATGCCCATCCGGCAACTGGCGAATACGACAAATCCGCTCCATCGCGCCTTTGTCTTCAATTTTGCACCCGAGCGCGTAGCCGGAATCGGTGGGATATACAATCACCCCTCCCTTACGCACAATCTCCACCGCCTGGTTGATCAGGCGCTGCTGCGGGTTATCAGGATGAATATAAAAAAACTGGCTCATACTTCCCTCACTGTGGTGTTCTGCGGCTGTTCCCACATCTGCCAGACGCCTTCAACGCCTGCCGGCAGCCAGAGCTTGCGACCCAACTCGATCCACGGACAAGGCTGATGAAAATCAGACCCTTGCGATGCCCACAGCTGATGCTGGCGGGCGAGCGTGGCCAGTTGCGTGCGCTCATTAGGGGACTGTTGGCACTGCGCGACTTCCATCGCATCACCACGATGTTGCGCAAAATACGCCACCAGCCTTTTCAGCCATTTAGCACTAAGATCGTACCGACCAGGATGAGCCAGTACCGCCTTACCGCCAGAATGATGAATGACATCAATAGCTTGTTCTATTGTACACCACTGTGGCGGAACGTATCCTGTTTTCCCACGTGCGAGATACTTTTTGAATACATCCGCCATGGTCATCGCTTTGCCGCATTCCACCAGATAACGGGCGAAATGACCGCGCGTCACTGCCCCACCGTCAGCAAGGCGTAGTGCCCCTTCCCACGCGCCGGTGATGTGCGCTTTTTCCAGTCTGTCGGCAATCAGTCGTGCCCGCTGTAGCCGTCGCTCCGTCTGTTGCGCCAGAAACGCGCACATTGCCGGGTTTTCAATGTCAATGTTCAGTCCCACGATATGAATTTCGTGGTTCTCCCAAACCGTTGAGATCTCAACCCCTGGGATCAAGTCCAGCGCCAGACCTGAACGTGAAATTTCTTCGCTTGCCGCCCCAATGGCGGCTGTGGTGTCATGGTCGGTAATCGCCAGCGTGCCTACGCGCATCTCGACAGCACGATGGACTAACGCTTCAGGCGTCAGTTGTCCATCAGATGCCGTAGTGTGACTGTGCAGGTCATATATCACTGCATAATTCGTGTCGCTCAAGGCGAACTCCCGTCTCTCAAAAAATACTCTTTCCTGTGCATCATAACGGTTCCGGTAAATTTACTGAAATCAGGTGTTGACAATAACCCACCGAACTAGTTAACTAGTACGAAAGTTCACAAGCAAAAGGGTATCGAAATGAAAGCAACATACGTTCTGCACGGTGGGTGGCGCACTTCCTGATTTCGGGCAGTGTATTTCGCGTGTAGATCGCCACCAGATACCCGGCCCGCCAACAGAGCGGGCTTTTTTTTGAACAAAATTAATGAGAACAACAATGCAGACATCAAAACCCACACTCGAACTCATCACCTGCGATGCCGCCTATCGCAAAAACCCAACGGAGTTATTCCATCAGGTTTGCGGCGACCGTCCGGCAACGTTGCTGCTGGAATCAGCGGATATTGACAGCAAAGACGATCTCAAAAGCCTGTTGCTGGTAGACAGTGCGCTGCGCATTACCGCTATCAGTGACACTGTCACTATTCAGGCATTAACCGACAATGGCGCAGCGTTACTGCCGCTGCTGGATGTGGCTTTGCCCGCTGGCGTTGAAAATGAACATCAGGATGCAGGCCGTGTACTGCGTTTTCCCCCAATCAGTACGTTATTAGATGAAGACGCGCGTCTGTGCGCACTCTCGGTATTTGACGCCTTCCGCCTGTTGCAGGAACTGGTCAATGTCCCGGCGCAGGAACGCGAGGCGATGTTCTTTGGCGGTCTGTTTGCTTACGACCTGGTCGCCGGTTTTGAAGATTTACCGCAACTTGAGGCCGGCAACCGCTGCCCGGACTACTGTTTCTATCTGGCGGAAACGCTAATGGTGATCGACCACCAGAAACAAAGCACTCGCATTCAGGCCAGTCTGTTCAGCGATAATGACGCTGAGAAACAGCGCCTCACCGCACGTCTGGCGCGTCTGAGCCAGCAACTGGCGGAACCTGCGCCGCCGTTGCCGGTCGTTTCCGTACCGCAGATGCGTTGCGAATGCGATCAGAGCGATGAAGAATTTGGCGCGGTGGTTCGCTCAATGCAAAAGGCGATTCGCGCCGGAGAAATTTTCCAGGTGGTCCCATCCCGTCGCTTCTCTCTGCCCTGCCCGTCGCCGCTGGCGGCTTATTACGTGCTGAAGAAAAGCAATCCCAGCCCATACATGTTCTTTATGCAGGACAATGATTTCACTCTGTTTGGCGCCTCGCCGGAAAGCTCGCTGAAATACGATGCTACCAGCCGTCAGATTGAAATCTATCCGATTGCCGGTACACGCCCACGTGGTCGTCACGCAGACGGCACGCTTGATCGCGACCTCGACAGCCGGATCGAACTGGAAATGCGTACCGATCATAAAGAGCTTTCTGAACATCTGATGCTGGTTGATCTGGCACGTAACGATCTCGCCCGCATCTGTACGCCGGGCAGTCGCTACGTGGCCGACCTGACAAAGGTTGATCGTTATTCTCACGTTATGCACCTGGTCTCTCGCGTCGTTGGCGAATTGCGCAGCGATCTCGATGTCCTTCACGCCTACCGCGCCTGCATGAACATGGGCACCCTCAGCGGCGCGCCGAAAGTGCGTGCAATGCAATTGATTGCCGAAGCCGAAGGTCGCCGGCGCGGCAGCTATGGCGGCGCAGTCGGTTACTTCACCGCACACGGCGATCTGGATACCTGCATAGTGATCCGCTCCGCGCTGGTGGAGGACGGCATCGCCACTGTGCAGGCCGGCGCCGGAATTGTACTCGATTCTGTTCCCCAGTCAGAAGCCGACGAAACCCGTAATAAAGCGCGCGCGGTCCTGCGTGCCATTGCCACCGCGCACCACGCACAGGAGACTTTCTGATGGCTGACATTCTGCTGCTCGATAACATCGACTCATTTACCTACAACCTGGCAGATCAGCTGCGTACCCACGGTCATAACGTGGTGATTTACCGTAACCATATTCCGGCCCAGACCCTGATTGAGCGTCTGGCAACCATGAAGAACCCGATTCTGGTCCTTTCTCCCGGTCCTGGCGTGCCCAGTGAAGCAGGCTGTATGCCGGAGTTGCTGACCCGTCTGCGTGGTAAGCTGCCGATTATCGGCATCTGCCTGGGCCATCAGGCGATTGTTGAAGCCTACGGTGGCTACGTCGGTCAGGCTGGCGAGATCCTGCACGGCAAGGCGTCCAGCATTGAACATGACGGTCAGGCGATGTTTGCCGGTCTGCCCAATCCGCTGCCGGTTGCACGCTATCACTCCCTGATCGGTAGCAACGTTCCGGCAGGCCTGACCATTAACGCCCATTTCAACGGCATGGTAATGGCGGTGCGTCACGACGCCGATCGCGTTTGTGGTTTGCAGTTCCACCCGGAATCCATTCTGACCACCCATGGCGCACGTTTGCTTGAGCAGACGCTGGCCTGGGCGCAGCAGAAGCTGGAGCCGACCAATACCTTGCAGCCGATCCTCGAAAAACTGTATCAGGCACAGACCCTGAGCCAGCAGGAAAGCCACCAGCTCTTCTCCGCCGTGGTGCGCGGCGAACTGAAACCGGAACAACTGGCTGCCGCGCTGGTCAGCATGAAGATTCGCGGCGAGCATCCGAATGAGATTGCCGGCGCGGCCACCGCCTTACTGGAAAACGCAGCGCCATTCCCGCGCCCTGACTACCTGTTCGCCGACATTGTCGGCACCGGCGGCGACGGTAGTAACAGCATTAATATTTCTACCGCCAGCGCCTTTGTGGCCGCGGCATGCGGCCTGAAGGTGGCTAAACACGGCAACCGCAGCGTCTCCAGCAAATCGGGTTCGTCGGACCTGCTGGCTGCCTTCGGTATCAATCTCGACATGAATGCCGACAAGTCGCGCCAGGCGCTGGACGACCTGGGGGTCTGTTTCCTGTTTGCGCCGAAGTATCACACCGGTTTCCGCCATGCGATGCCGGTACGCCAGCAGTTGAAGACCCGTACGCTGTTCAACGTGCTTGGGCCGCTGATCAACCCGGCACACCCGCCGCTGGCGCTGATTGGCGTCTACAGCCCTGAACTGGTACTGCCGATTGCCGAAACGCTGCGCGTGTTGGGTTACCAGCGTGCCGCGGTCGTGCACAGCGGCGGCATGGATGAAGTCTCTCTGCATGCGCCGACTATTGTGGCGGAACTGCATGACGGCGAAATAAGAAGTTATCAGCTAACGGCGGATGACTTCGGCCTGACCCCTTACCATCAGGAACAACTGGCAGGCGGCACGCCGGAAGAAAACCGTGACATTCTGACACGCTTATTACAAGGTAAAGGTGACGCCGCCCACGAGGCTGCCGTTGCCGCAAACGTCGCGATGCTGATGCGACTGCATGGTGAAGAAGATCTCAAGGCTAATGCGCAAACCGTTCTTGAGGTATTACGCAGTGGTTCCGCTTATGACCGAGTCACCGCTCTGGCGGCAAGAGGGTAAATGATGCAAACCGTTTTAGCGAAAATCGTCGCAGACAAGGCGATTTGGGTGGAAGCCCGCAAACAGCAGCAACCGTTGGCCAGTTTTCAAAACGATGTCCAGCCCAGCTCACGTCACTTTTATGACGCCTTACAGGGCGCGCGTACGGCCTTTATTCTGGAGTGCAAGAAAGCCTCCCCGTCTAAAGGCGTGATCCGCGATGATTTCGACCCGGCGCGGATTGCCGGGGTGTACAAACATTATGCCTCCGCCATTTCCGTTCTGACGGATGAGAAGTACTTCCAGGGCAGTTTTGATTTTCTGCCGATTGTAAGCCGCATCGCGCCGCAGCCGATTTTGTGTAAGGACTTTATTATCGACCCTTACCAGATCTACCTTGCGCGCCACTATCAGGCCGACGCCTGTCTGCTGATGCTTTCGGTACTCGACGACGAGCAGTATCGCCAGCTTTCTGCCGTGGCGCACAGTCTGAAGATGGGCGTGCTGACGGAAGTGAGTAATGAAGAGGAGCTGGAACGCGCTATTGCGCTCGGTGCAAAAGTGGTCGGGATCAACAACCGTGACCTGCGCGACCTGTCGATTGATTTAAACCGTACGCGTCAACTGGCGCCGAAACTCGGTCACGGCGTGACGGTGATTAGTGAATCGGGGATCAACACCTATGCGCAGGTTCGCGAGCTTAGCCACTTTGCCAATGGTTTCCTGATTGGTTCCGCGCTGATGGCGCATGACGATCTGAATGCCGCCGTACGCCGCGTACTGCTCGGTGAAAATAAGGTATGCGGTCTGACGCGCCCGGAAGATGCCAAAGCCGCGTGCGAATCAGGTGCGATATACGGCGGCCTGATTTTTGTCTCTTCTTCGCCACGCTTTGTCAGCGATGAACAGGCCCGTGCAGTGCAGGCCGCCGCTCCGCTACAGTATGTTGGCGTATTCCGTAATCACGACATCGCCGACGTTTGTGACAAAGCAACACAGCTTTCGCTGAAAGCCGTGCAGCTGCATGGCCGCGAAGACCAGGTGTATGTTGATGCGCTACGCGCCGCGCTGCCGGAAAGCGTACAGATCTGGAAGGCGCTGAGCGTTGGCGAAACGCTCCCTGCCCGTGACTATCAGCATGTCGACAAATACGTGCTGGATAACGGCCAGGGCGGCAGCGGTCAGCGTTTTGACTGGTCGCTCTTGCAGGGGCAATCGCTCGAAAACGTGCTGCTGGCGGGCGGTCTTGGCGCGGATAACTGCGTAGACGCAGCTAAAACCGGCTGTGCCGGTCTCGATTTTAATTCTGGTGTAGAGTCACAGCCGGGCATCAAAGATGCACGCCTTCTGGCCTCGGTCTTTCAGACACTGCGCGCATATTAAGGAAAAGGACATGACAACATTACTCAACCCCTACTTTGGTGAATTCGGTGGCATGTATGTGCCGCAGATCCTGATGCCTGCTCTGCGTCAACTGGAAGACGCGTTTGTCAGTGCGCAAAAAGATCCCGAATTTCAGGCCCAGTTTACCGATCTGCTGAAGAACTACGCGGGACGTCCCACTGCGCTGACGAAATGTCAGAACATCACCGCCGGAACCCGCACCACACTGTACCTGAAGCGTGAAGATTTGCTGCACGGCGGCGCACATAAAACCAACCAGGTGTTAGGTCAGGCATTGCTGGCAAAACGCATGGGTAAAACCGAGATTATTGCCGAAACTGGCGCAGGTCAGCACGGTGTCGCCTCTGCGCTCGCCAGCGCCCTGCTCGGCCTGAAATGCCGTATCTATATGGGCGCAAAAGACGTTGAGCGCCAGTCGCCGAACGTCTTTCGTATGCGCCTGATGGGCGCGGAAGTGATTCCGGTGTATAGCGGCTCTGCCACGCTGAAGGATGCCTGTAACGAGGCGCTGCGCGACTGGTCTGGCAGTTACGACACCGCGCACTATATGCTCGGCACCGCTGCTGGCCCGCATCCCTTCCCGACCATCGTACGTGAATTCCAGCGCATGATTGGCGAAGAGACCAAAGCGCAAATCCTCGAAAAAGAGGGTCGCCTGCCGGATGCGGTTCTCGCCTGCGTGGGCGGCGGTTCCAACGCCATCGGGATGTTTGCCGATTTCATTAATGAGCCAGACGTGGGGTTGATTGGCGTGGAGCCGGGTGGTCACGGAATCGAATCCGGAGAACACGGTGCACCGCTGAAGCACGGCCGCGTCGGGATCTATTTCGGCATGAAAGCGCCGATGATGCAGACTGACGAGGGCCAGATTGAGGAGTCGTACTCCATTTCAGCGGGTCTGGACTTCCCGTCTGTCGGGCCGCAGCATGCGTATCTTAACAGCATCGGCCGCGCCGACTACGTGTCGATCACCGATGACGAAGCGCTGGAAGCCTTTAAAACACTCTGCCTGCACGAAGGCATTATTCCCGCACTCGAATCGTCACACGCCCTGGCCCACGCGCTGAAAATGATGCGCGAGAATCCGGATAAAGAGCAACTGTTGGTGGTTAACCTTTCCGGTCGCGGCGACAAAGACATTTTCACGGTACACGATATTCTGAAAGCGCGAGGGGAAATCTGATGGAACGCTATGAAAGCCTGTTTGCACAACTGAACGATCGCAAGGAAGGTGCTTTTGTCCCCTTCGTGACGCTTGGCGACCCTGGCGTTGAGCAATCGCTAAAAATTATCGATGCCCTGGTTGAGGCGGGTGCGGATGCGCTGGAGTTAGGGATCCCGTTCTCCGATCCGCTCGCTGATGGCCCGACCATTCAGAGCGCCACGCTGCGCGCATTTGCCGCTGGCGTCACGCCGACCCGCTGTTTTGAAATGCTGGCTGCGATTCGCCAGAAGCATCCAACCATTCCGATTGGTCTGCTGATGTACGCGAATCTGGTGTTCAGCAAAGGTATTGACGCGTTTTATGCCAAATGTGCCGAGGTCGGCGTGGATTCGGTTCTGGTCGCCGACGTGCCGGTGGAAGAGTCTGCGCCATTCCGTCAGGCGGCGCTGCGCCACAATATTGCGCCGATCTTCATCTGCCCGCCCAATGCCGATGATGACCTGCTGCGCCAGATCGCCTCTTATGGCCGGGGATATACTTATCTGCTGTCTCGCGCCGGGGTGACGGGCGCAGAAAACCGCGCCGCGCTGCCGCTGCATCATCTGGTAGAGAAGTTGAAAGAGTACAACGCAGCGCCTGCTTTGCAGGGGTTTGGCATCTCGGCACCGGAGCAGGTATCTGCCGCCATTGACGCCGGAGCCGCTGGCGCGATCTCCGGTTCAGCAATCGTCAAAATCATTGAGAAGAATGTTGAGCAGCCTGAACAGATGCTCGCGGAACTGAAGGCATTCGTCAGCGGGTTAAAAGCCGCTACCCGCCGATAATGCCCAAAGACCGCCAGAACCTCACTGGCGGTCTTTGCTTTTGATATTCTTCATTTTGTACATCTCGCCATCCGCATACTGAATGGCATTATCAATTCCCTCAGTCACTTCAGCTACGCCCCAGGAGATGGAGAGCGGTACCCGCGTGTCCCGAACAACAAACTGATACTCATTGATTTGCTGGGCGATACGTTCCGCGATGGCGACCGCATCGCTCGTTTTCGCCTTATACAGCACAATCACGAACTCATCTCCCCCGGTGCGAATCACCAGATCGTCGCTGGTCCGGGTGTTTGACAACATCCTGTTCGCGATGATCTGTAGCGCTCTGTCGCCGGCAACGTGCCCCCATGTATCGTTAATCGCTTTGAATTTATTGCAGTCCACCAGCACCACCGAACTGTTCGAGAGATCCCGTCGCTTAATGATGTCGAGAATTTTTCGGTTAAAGCAGCCCGTTAACGAGTCGATGTAGATTTTCAGATCGCTCTCATTTAGCCAGGATCTTAATCCCATCATGATCAGCACAAAGAAGAACGGCGCCATCAGGATCAGGAGTCCCGCCTGGGTATCATGCATCGCAAACCCGCTAAGCGAGATGGCGTAGTGAATGACATACTTTTCAGAAAGCACCTTAAAGGCGATTTCCGGACGCTCCTTACACTCCCCCCACAAGCAAAGCGACTGCTGATTGAGAGTATTCACCAGCGAAACGTTCAGCCCGAGTGGCACCTGCCGGTCAAAGGCATCGCGTAATGCCTGCTGAAGTTCCGGCTTTGCATGATCGTAAACCAGATAGCCCAGGATATGGTCGGAAATCTCAGTACCCGAGAGGTCATAAATGTAGCTTACGACGCTAAAGGCTTTCTCATCCGTAATTTTGTCGTTATAGAAATCCGTGGAGCTTAAGGCTTTCGTTTTGACGCTTTTTTCCAACAGGCGGGTATAAAAATCGACGGGTGGTAAAAAGAAGTTCGAGATATTTTGCGCCATTTCCGAGGTGCGATAATTAAACGCTTTGGCGTCTGCAGGGGTAAACCAGTAAAAATAGCTCGCATCATCGGCAATGATATAGCGATGGGCATCGAAATTACCGGGATTGAGCGCATTCACTCTGCTACGAATAAACTCAGCGCCGGCAAACATGCACAGCGCGTCCAACGTTGGCTTTCGCGCGACCATTGCCCCGGATGCAGAGTGAATGCGTTTGCTGTCAGCGTTGATTCCCCAGACCCTCCCCCGGGGAAGAAACAGTGACATGGCACCACACTGATCGGCAGCTTTAATCTGCCGGTAACGCACACCGGTGGCGTCCGCAATCATTTCATTATCATTAAAGATATCCAGCATCCGCGTTTGCAGGCGGTTCATCCCTTCATTGACTGCTGCCAGTCGCTGCTCATAGATAATAAACAGGAAAAGTGATGTAAAGAGCAGCGTGATCAGCGCTGAAATAATAAGTGCCTGTCTGTTTCTTAAACTGTCCTGCACGATTTTCACTTAGGCACCCTGAGCATCAACACGCTGTTAAACTACGTTATTCGATTTTAAGAACGCAGTACAGGTCCCAGGGGAGAATCTCACCCTTCTGTCAGACTACTTGTGGGTAGAACCTCCCTGCCACAAATTATTTTAGTCTATCTGCGCCGCTTTACGTGATGCGCCATCACTCAGCGCCAGCCCGTCATCAGGCTGAAAACGTGGTTTTAGTGCTAGCGTCTTCAGGGTTGTAGCCCGAATCTGCGACCAGGAATATTCTTAAAGAGACAGTCTCATGATTATTTACCATGTCAAACCATCTCTACAAACGTAAATTTATGTCAATCACATTAACAATATTAATATAACCACACATTATGATACCCTGAGTTATTAATAGAAAAGCGAACTATAAGGCGTTAAGTCGCTCATTTCTAAAGAGCTGCATTATTATTTCGGATGACTGCGCCACATTATATTTCCCCCACGTGACAAATCCGTAACAATTTGACTATCCCGGGATAGCGACTAATTTTAGAAAGGTACCGACACCGGTCACAAATTAACATTTATGTTTACCAACGAAACAGGAGAAATAACATGGCCGAACATCGTGGTGGTTCTGGAAATTTCGCCGAGAATCGTGAGAAAGCATCAGAAGCGGGCCGTAAAGGTGGGCAACATAGCGGCGGTAATTTTAAAAACGATCCGCAACGCGCTTCGGAAGCTGGTAAAAAAGGCGGCCAAAACAGCCGTGGTGGAAATAAATCCGATAAATCGTAGTCATCTTTTTTTATATAATTTTTAAGATTTATCGTTAACGCTGCGAGTCTTTCGACTCGCAGTATCATCCCCAGGAGAATAGAGATGAATATTAAAACTGTTGAAGATGTTTTTATCCACCTGCTTTCAGACACCTACAGCGCAGAAAAACAATTGACCCGAGCTTTATCGAAATTAGCCAGGGCAGCCTCCAGTGAAAAATTAAGCCAGGCATTTCAGTCCCACCTTGAAGAGACACAGGGGCAAATTGAACGTATTGATCAGATCGTTGAATCCGAAGCGGGTATTAAAGTGAAACGGATGAAGTGCGTGGCGATGGAAGGCCTAATCGAAGAAGCCAACGAGGTTATTGAGAGCACTGAGAAAAATGAAGTGCGTGACGCTGCGCTTATTGCCGCCGCACAGAAAGTTGAACACTATGAGATCGCCAGCTACGGCACCCTTGCCACTCTCGCAGAGCAACTGGGCTATCGCAAAGCAGTTAAACTGCTGAATGAAACCCTGGAAGAAGAGAAAGCAACCGATATTAAACTGACCGATTTAGCCATCGGTAACGTTAATCAAAAAGCGCAAAATAAATCCTGAATTATTTTTATCCCGGTTATTAAATCTCCGCGTTTAATTAAGTTATTCCCAGAGGACATTACCAATGAATGCTATCGAACATTATCATGACTGGCTTCGTGACGCCCATGCTATGGAAAAACAAGCTGAATCAATGCTGGAATCCATGGCAGGTCGTATTGATAACTATCCAGATCTACGATCGAGAATTGAGCAACATATTAGCGAAACCAAACATCAAATTACGATTCTGGAAGAGATCCTCGACCGCAATAATATATCACGCTCTGTCATTAAAGATTCCATGAGTAAAATGGCGGCGCTCGGGCAATCCATTGGCGGTATATTCCCGTCGGATGAAATCGTAAAAGGCTCAATTAGCGGATATGTTTTTGAACAATTCGAAATTGCCTGCTATACCTCCCTGCTTGCTGCGGCACAAAAAGCAGGCGATACCGCCTCAATTCCGGCTATTGAATCTATTCTTAATGAAGAGAAACAAATGGCTGACTGGCTGATTAAGCATATTCCGCAGACGACGGAACAATTTTTACTGCGCTCGGAAACTGACGGCGTAGAAGCCAAAAAATAACAAATACATCAGGAGGCATAATGTTTCGACACGTTAAGCAACTTCAATATACGGTGCGAGTCAGCGAGCCTAACCCTGGTTTAGCGAATCTTTTGCTGGAGCAATTTGGCGGCCCACAGGGCGAACTGGCTGCGGCATGTCGTTACTTCACTCAGGGCCTGGGTGATGATGATGCAGGACGCAAAGAGATGCTGATGGATATTGCAACCGAAGAACTGAGTCACCTGGAAATTATCGGCTCCCTTGTCGGGATGCTGAATAAAGGGGCCAAAGGCGCATTGGCCGAGGGGACGGAAAATGAAGCCGAACTCTATCGATCCTTAACGGAAAATGGCAATGACAGCCATATCACCTCGCTGCTGTATGGCGGCGGTCCGGCCCTCACTAACTCCGCCGGTGTGCCCTGGACCGCGGCGTATATCGATACGATTGGCGAAGTGACAGCCGATTTACGCTCTAATATCGCAGCTGAAGCACGCGCTAAAATCATCTACGAACGCCTGATCAACGTGACGGACGATCCCGGCGTTAAGGATGCGCTGGCCTTTTTGATGACGCGCGAAGCGGCACATCAGCTCTCCTTTGAAAAAGCGCTCTACTCTATTCGTAATAACTTCCCGCCGGGCAAACTGCCGCCGGTCGAGCAATACACGAATGTGTATTACAACATGTCGCAGGGCGACGATCCGCGTGGAAGCTGGAACAGCGATGACTATTTCGATTACGTTGCCGATCCACAGCCTGCCGTGGATGGCGGAGATGGTCTGGCGACCGTCAAACTGACCAAAGAGCAACAGGCTATGGTCAAAGCCATGGCGAAAAGAACCCAGTCCGATCCGAAGGTAGACCCGTTAACCGGCGCTGAGCTGGGCGATGGCGAACCAAAGGAAAAAGCATAAGCAGGAGCAACGATAAAACCGTGTGTGTCATGTCCCTGTTGACCCCGTAAATACGGGGTCTTTTTTTAGGCCAATCAGAAACGGTAACCGGCAGAGAACATAAATACCCACGGGTCGAGGCGGATGTTGTCGTTGTAACGACCTTCCGGCAGCACGGCGCCGTTGGATTTATATTTGGCTTCAGTATCAATATCCATGTACCACACTGACATGTTGATCAGCCAGTCGCGGTTGATGAGATAATCCAGACCGACTTGCCCTGCCACACCCCACGAGTCTTTCAGGCTGAGATCGGACAGCCCTGCATTCTGACCGTCATCATTGAATTTCGTGTCGAAAAAGGTGGTGTAGTTAACGCCTGCGCCAATATAAGGACGCAGCTTGCTGCTGGAATCACCGAAATACCACTGCGCCATCAGGGTTGGCGGCAGATGATGAACGGTGGCGATGTCACCGGTCGCCTGCGTGCCCACCTTATGGCGGAATGGCGTTGCCGCCAGCAGTTCAACACCAATATTATCGGTCGCCATATAAGTGAAGGTCAGACCTAACTGCGTGTTGTTACTGACATTAAAGCCGCCTAAATGGCCTAACGTGCCGTCTGCACCTTCCGAAGGTCTTACTGTCGCCGAGCCTGCACGAATAAAGAACTCGCCCGCTTCATGCGCATAAACGCTGCCAGAGAGGAGAGTACTTACTGCCAATGCCGCCACTGTTAACTTTTTCATATCCGCTCCATCGTTATGGTTATAAATGCGTCACGAATATACCTACATTGAAGTAATAAGTGATCTAACCTGGATCACATTAAGCGGCGTAATTTAACATTTATTGATCCAGATTAAGTTAGAAGTGGCATTCAAAATCCTGGTTATCCTTGTTCAGATCAATTTTGCAATATTCCCCTTCTGAAAGTATTTTCGTCATTTTTGTGATGGCAACGCCATCGCGCTGTGGATTTGTTGTTCAAATTACTCTGACTTTACAAAGATATGCTTTTCCATACACCCCTTGATGCTGCCACTGCGCAGTTATCCAGGGTACAATTGCACGCTTAACAACACCTGCAGAACTCAAGGAGAGTGCATGTCTATCACGGCGAAATCCGTATACCGTGACACCGGGAATTTTTTCCGTAATCAATTTTTAACCATCCTGCTGATCTCGCTGCTGTGCGCGTTCATTACGGTGGTATTAGGGCATGCCTTCTCACCCAGTGATGCGCAGATTGCACAGTTGAGCGAAGGGGATCATCTTGCGGGAAGTGTGGGCTTGTTCGAGCTGGTGCAAAACATGACGCCGGAGCAGCAGCAGATCCTGTTGCGCGCCTCAGCGGCCTCAACGTTTTCTGGTCTGATCGGTAATGCGGTGATGGCTGGTGGCGTGTTGCTGATGATTCAGTTAATTTCAGCCGGTCATCGCGTCAGCGCCCTGCGCGCTATTGGTGCCAGTGCACCGATTCTGCCGCGCCTTTTCATCCTGATTTTGCTGACAACCCTGTTGGTGCAGCTTGGAATTATGCTGGTGGTCGTACCCGGAATTCTGTTAGCTATCCTGCTGGCGCTGGCGCCGATTATGCTGGTGCAGGATAAAATGGGAGTATTCGCCGCCATGCGCAACAGTATGCGTCTGGCGTGGTCTAATATGCGACTGGTCGCCCCGGCGGTGATGGGCTGGCTGCTGGCAAAAACACTACTGTTGCTGTTTGCCTCCAGCTTTGCTGCATTTGATCCTAACGTTGGCGCCGTTATCGCGAATACGTTGAGCAATCTGATCTCCGCCGTATTGCTCATCTACCTGTTCCGTCTGTATATGTTGATTCGCCAATAACCCTGTCTGCGTCGCCGGCAGAAATGCCCGACGCGTTTGATTACGGAATCGAAGAATGAAGCAGTTTCTTGATTTTTTACCGCTGGTTGTCTTCTTTGTCTTTTACAAAGTGTATGACATCTATGCGGCCACCTCGGCGCTCATTGTCGCAACCGCTATCGTGCTCATCTACAGTTGGGTTCGCTATCGCAAAGTTGAGAAAATGGCGCTGATCACCTTTGTACTGGTTGCCGTGTTCGGCGGGTTGACCCTCTTCTTCCATAACGATGAATTTATTAAGTGGAAAGTGACCGTAATTTACGGTCTGTTCGCCAGTGCGTTACTGGTAAGCCAGTGGATCATGAAAAAACCCCTGATCCAGCGCATGCTGGGTAAAGAACTGACGCTACCGCAACCGGTCTGGTCGAAGCTCAACCTCGCGTGGGCCATCTTCTTTATTCTGTGTGGGCTTGCCAATATCTACATCGCCTTCTGGCTGCCGCAAAACATCTGGGTGAACTTTAAGGTATTCGGCCTCACCGCGTTGACGCTGATCTTTACCCTGCTGAGTGGCGTCTATATCTATCGTCATCTCCCGCAAGAAGATAAATCGTAAACATCCACCAAACCAGGCCAACCGGCCTGGTTTTGCTTTCTGCACAATCCCTGCCATTCCAGCCATAAATTGCATGAATCATGAAGATATTGTGGAGATTGCCTTCACAATATTGTAATGAGAATAATTATCATTGATATTCCGTATCGCGTTTTTAACAATAGGGATGTCAGTTGATGAATTTGATAACAACAATGTTTCCGCGCCCTCTGGCGCTTTTGATTGCCACAGCATTAAGCGGAAATGCTTTCGCCGCAGACGAGGTCATGAACGACGGCGAAACGATGGTCGTCCAGGCAACCGCCGAAGAAGCCCTCAAACAGCAGCCCGGTGTTTCTATCATCACCGCCAAAGACATTGAAAAATCTCCACCGGTTAACGATCTCGCCGATATCATTCGCACCATGCCCGGCGTGAACCTGACGGGCAACAGCGCCAGCGGGAGTCGGGGAAATAATCGCCAGATTGATATTCGTGGGATGGGCCCGGAAAACACACTCATCCTCATTGACGGCGTGCCGGTCACCTCACGAAACTCGGTTCGCTATAGCTGGCGCGGTGAACGTGACACCCGTGGCGACACAAACTGGGTACCTGCGGAGATGGTCGAACGTATCGAGGTCCTGCGCGGCCCGGCAGCGGCTCGTTACGGTTCAGGGGCGGCGGGTGGCGTAGTGAACATCATCACCAAACAGCCGACGAATGACTGGCATGGCTCGCTCTCTCTCTACACCAATCAGCCCGAGAACAGCAAAGAAGGAGCCACCAGGCGTGCGAACTTCAATCTGAGCGGCCCGCTCATTGACGATGTTCTCACCCTGCGTTTGTATGGCAACATCAACAAAACCGACGCCGATGCAGCGGATATCAATACCCAACAAAACGGCTCCTATGCTGCCGGTCACGAAGGGGTACGTAACAAAGATATCAACGCCCTGCTCTCCTGGAAACTGACACCACAGCAAATTGTTGATTTTGACTATAGCTACAGCCGTCAGGGCAATATTTATGCCGGTGATACTCAGTACAGCAACAGTAACGTCAGTCCCAACGACCTGGTCAGCTCGCTGTATGGTGATGAAACCAACCGTATGTATCGGCAGACCTGGGGCTTAACGCATAACGGTATCTGGGACTGGGGACAATCAAAATTCGGCGTTTATTATGAAAAAACCAATAACACCCGGATGCAGGAGGGCTCGACCGGTAAAGTCGAGGGGATGATCAATAATACCGACTACGCAACCAGCCGCCTGGAATCCTATCGTTCTTCCGGTGAACTCAACATTCCGCTTTTCTGGCTGGTAGATCAAACTCTGACGCTGGGTGCGGAATGGAACCGCGACGAACTCAACGACCCGGCGTCTATGCAGGCCACCAGCGCATCCGGCGTGCAGATTGGCACTGTCTCCGGTGACGCCTCCAGTCGCAGCACCAAAAATAGCGCCACGCTCACCGGTATTTATCTGGAAGATAATATCGAAGCGCGGCCTGGCACGGATATTATTCCGGGGATCCGTTTTGACTATCACGATGAATTTGGCAGCAACTGGAGCCCCAGTCTGAATATGTCGCAGGAACTGGGCGATCTGTTTAAGCTGAAAGCCGGGATTGCCCGCGTCTTTAAAGCGCCAAACCTGTATCAGTCCAGCGAGGGATATTTGCTCTCCACGCGTGGCAATGGCTGCCCGAATACGATCGCCACCGGCAGTTGTTATCTGCTGGGCAATCCGGATCTGGACCCGGAAATCAGTATTAACAAAGAGATCGGTCTGGAATTTAATTACGCGGGATGGGATGCGGGAATCACCTGGTTCCGTAATGACTATAAGAATAAAATCGTCGCCGGGACCGATATTATCGGTTACGCCTCCAACGGGAATAACATCCTGCAATGGGAAAATGGCGGTAAAGCGATTGTCGAAGGTCTGGAAGGTAACGTGGTGATCCCGCTGGTGCCGGAGACGTTAAGCTGGCGCACCAACGCGACGTATATGATCAAATCCGAGAACAAGGACACCGGCAACCCGCTCTCTGTTATCCCGAAATACACCATTAATACCCTGCTCGACTGGCAGGTGAACGACAAGCTCTCCACACAGCTACAGTGGACGCAGTACGGTCGACAAAAACCGCGTGAGTATGCTGAAACGCGCAACGAAACGGGTGCCATGTCGGATAAAGAGATCGGTGCCTACGCGGTTGTCGGACTCGGTGCTAATTATCAAATGACGAAAAACCTGCGCCTGAATGCCGGGGTAAGTAACCTGTTTGATAAGCAGATCTATCGCGAAAACGATGGTGCCTCAACCTATAACGAACCCGGTCGTGCCTACTATGCTGGCGTGACAATGTCATTCTAATCGCTTCAACGCCCGCCTCGCGGGCGTTTCCCCTCTGTTCTCCATGCTAAAATCATAGTAGCATCGCGCCTGAATTTTTTTCCTATAGTCGGTTTTACAATGACAACAACAACGAACGTCCCTCAGGGCGAACTGGTTTTACGCACACTGGCTATGCCTGCCGATACTAACGCAAACGGTGATATTTTTGGCGGCTGGCTGATGTCACAAATGGATATTGGCGGTGCCATTCAGGCCAAAGAGATTGCTCATGGTCGTGTGGTGACTGTCCGCGTGGAAGGAATGAGCTTTCTGCGTCCGGTCGCAGTCGGCGATGTGGTATGTTGCTACGCCCGCTGTGTGAAGCGCGGAACCACTTCCGTCAGCATTAATATTGAAGTCTGGGTGAAGAAAGTCGCGTCAGAGCCAATTGGCCAACGCTACAAAGCGACAGAAGCGCTGTTTATTTACGTTGCGGTAGATCCGGACGGGAAACCTCGCCCGCTTCCGGCGCAATAGGTACGAAAAAGCCTCCGTTGCGGAGGCTTTTCTCTTAGTGCGTCACGTTCACTCGATTTGCGTGGTGCCGTTCAAGCGGAACACAATATTCACGACCAGCCCTGAGCCCGGTTTACCGGCTTCATAGCGCCATCTGCGCATCGCATTCTTCACTTCACGTTCGAACATGTTGGCAGGCTGGGCTGACACGATTTGTACGTTGTCCACCCGGCCATCGGACGTGACATCAAACTTCACTTTTACCCGCCCTTCTATGCGTAGCGCCTGAGCACGTGCCGGATACTGCGGCTGATTACGTGTCAGCGCACGCGGACCTGCCGGAACGCTTACCGTCGGTTTACTGGTCGCCGGCGCGGTGCTGGTGGTCGGACGCGCAGGCGCGGTATTCTCAAACGGCGACGCCTGACGCGGCTCGGCAGGTTTGACATCACGCTTCGGCTGCTCCTGAACCTTTTTCACCGGCTTCGGTTTTGGCTTAGGTTTAGGCTTCGGTTTCTCGATAACAACCGGCGCCTCTTTAGGCGGTTCTGGGACAGGCTCCGGCTCAGGCTCGACAACCGGTTCCGGCGGCGGCGCAACCGCCTGTGGTGGTTCCAGGTCGGCTGGCGAAACCATCGTTACGGAGATAGGCTGCGCAGGGGCAGGCAGTTCAATAACCTGATGTACCGAGGTATACAAAAGTCCCGCCACTAAAGCGCCATGAATGCCGACGGAAAGTAGCGTCGGCCAGGGAAAGCGACGAGGTAGATCAAGGGTCATTGTATTGTAGCTATTCGGCATTGTAGCATTAGCCATAACGTTTATAAGTTCATCTTTAAATGAGAATCAATTGCATGGGAGTTTATCACCATGAGAAGCGTAATTACATACCTTCGGTACAGTTCAGCTATACAAGGTACTGAGGGAGCTGATTCAACCAGACGACAAAATGACCTGTTTAGGCAATGGTTGAAGAAGAATAGCGATGCTCAAATAGTAGCGTCTTTCAGTGATGAAGGGTTGAGTGGTTACAAAGGTAAGCACCTTACTGGTCAGTTTGGTGACATGTTAGCCCGTGTTGAGTCTGGGGAGTTTCCAGAAGGTACAATTTTGCTTGTTGAGAGTATCGACCGTATAGGCCGTTTAGAGCATCTTGAAACAGAGGCCCTGATGAATCGCATCTTAGGCAACGGGTTAGAGATTCACACGCTACAAGATGGTCTTATCTACACAAAGGATGCTTTAGCCGATGACCTTGGTATAAGCATTATTCAGCGTGTCAAAGCCTATATAGCGCATCAGGAATCTAAGCAGAAGTCTTTCCGTGTTAGCCAGAAGTGGGAACAACGTGCAAAACTTGCCCTTGCTGGTGAACAGCGTCTTACAAGAAATGTTCCCGGATGGATTGACCCCGATACTTTCAAACTCAATGAACACGCTGAGACTGTAAGACTGATTTTCAAGCTGCTGTTAGATGGTGAAAGCCTTCATAACATTGCACGTCACCTTCAAAGCAACGGCATAAAGTCGTTTAGTCGCCGTAAAGATGCTAATGGGTTCTCTGTTCACTCTGTACGCACAATCTTAAGGTCAGAGACAACAATAGGCACACTACCAGCATCACAACGTAATGACCGCCCCGCTATACCGAACTACTACGAAGCCGCTATAGATGCTTCAACGTTCAATAAAGCTCAAGAGATTCTTGGTAAGAACCGCACAGGCCGTACACCTGCAAGTGATAACCCATTAACGATTAACATCTTCAAAGGTCTGTTTAGGTGTCAGTGCGGGGCTAGTGTCCATCCTACCGGAACCAAAAATAAGTATGCAGGGGTTTATCGGTGCAATAACCATCTTGACGGTCGCTGTGATGTTCCACCGTTGAAGCGTAAACCGTTTGATAAGTGGATGCTTGAAAATTTTCTAGGAATGATTGACGTGGGGAATGATGGAGAATCAGAGAGGAAGATTGCAGCGTTACAGCATGAGGTTGAAATTGTCACATCTCGAATCAAGAAAGCTACCGCCCTACTTCTCGAAATGGATGACATTACAGAGTTGAAAGCACAGGTGAAGGAACTGAACCAGAAGCGCACAGAACTACAGACCACTATCAACACTATGAAGCGTAAAACTTCACTCAGTGACAAGGGATTACCCCAACTCAAAGACATTGACCTTATGACTAAAGCGGGTCGTGTTGAGTGTCAGTTGATTTTGTCCAAGCATCTAAAAGGGCTAACATTGGGTAAGGATTCGGTAACTGTAACGCTACAGAACGACACTGAAATAATCGTTCCTACAGACCCGCTACCGCTAAATGATGGAACATCTATCTTTGAAATTGCTGAAAAAGAGCTACTAGAAATAGACGCTTATCAACTGTAGCAATCAGGGGCTATGAAGCCCCTTCTCACTTCTAATAAGTACCGCGCTTGTTAGGGTTCACAGAGTATTTCCGTAGAGCATTACCCGCCTTGAGTAGCTTTGCAGCACCTGAATTAGCTGAGTCTGTGAAGGTACTTTCACCATTCTTAACGCTAACGTTCTTAGAACATGCTACACGGGCTTTTAACGCTTCATCTGATAGCTCGCTTGCCGAATAGCTAAATAGCTCTTTGCAGGTCAGCATAGGTGTTTCATTGCGTGAGGTGGTTACATTGCCGATATTCTTCTTTGAAGTAACACCACCATCATTTGTAGTAGTGGTTTTACCAGTTGCTGATGAAACATCAGTTTGACCAACAATAGAACGGAACTCTACACCCTGGAATGTCATCTGAATACGTAAACCATTTGAAATAGTATGTTCTTTAGATGCTTTAAACTGAGTAATTACTGAGTCAGTGATAGAGATTCCATCCTTAGCAACTACGGTGATAATCTGTTTCTGGTCTCGCCAAGTTTCTACAGTGTCAATAAAGTTTTCTACAAGTTGGCCTTGACGTGTACGTAATAGGCTACCTTCGTAGCCCACTACAACAACACCAGAGATAGTAATAGTCTTTGGAGCACGTTGAACGTTATCAGTTACAGTCTGTCCAGATTGCATTGCTTGAGTCGTCACCATCATAGGTGAATCATACTCCATATTCTCTGTCGCAGATAATGTCAAAAAGTTATCTGGATTACCTTGCAGATGGAAATAGACTCCATCCTTTCCACTATATCGAAGTTGTTTTGTGTCAAACATTGTCATATTCCTATTATGTTAAGCATTAGCTACGTGAAATCTATTTTTTGATGTATATATCTGTTCAGAAGAAATCACGTAGCACACGGCTATTAATCATCAAGTGGGTAACTTGAACTCATAAGCATATCTGCTGTGAACTGGTCATTAGCTGACTGTGTAAATCTAAAGAACGCAGGTTCATCAGGTTTAATAGTTGCTTCACCAGTGATATTTACAGGGATTGGCTTCTTGGTTTCTACTGTGAGAGCATCTACCTTTCTTCCTAACTCTGATACAGCCATAGCTAATTGAGCATTACTATTAACCATATCACCTGTGATAGCTGGTGGAGTTGTCTGAGTGTTATTCACAAAGTTATTCATTGGTTCCTGAAGATTAGCAACTTTATTAGCTGCACTACTAAACCAACCTTTAACATCATCCATAGTGAACACTGGTTTAAGTCCAGACTCTTTAGCTAGCTCTGGTAATTTAGCTTGTGCTTCCATTCGTTCAGGCGTAGAAGCTAATCTCTCATAACCTGCATAAACTGCACTACCAGCTAATAGAAGATTCATAGGGTTTAGCCTTGATGGTTTCCCATTCTTTTTATTCACGTTGTCTGCTGTTGTATTGGCAACCTGACCTAATCTTGTGATAGCAGTCATAAGCCCGTAAATACTTCTGGTAACACCAATGACTTTATTTGCAGCAATAACACCAGCCAGGACTTTTAAGCTATTAATCAAGCCAGAACCTAAAGCATCAACTACTTTCTTTTGTTCATCGGTTAAACCACGATAAGCTAATGTCACCTCATCAAAGAATGCTCTTACCCTGTAAGAAATATCGGTTAGTGAATCGACACCATGTGACATATCAGTCATCAAGCTACCAAGAGACTCACCTAATGTTTTACCACTTCCACCAAGGGTGTTTAAAAGATTAGTCAAGCTTCTTGTGAAATCTTGAAGACCACCCTCAGAACCTTTGAAGATATTATTAAGCGTGTTTTTCCAAGCATTACTAAGGTTATCAACTTGAACCTGAGTACTATCCTTCAGCTTTTCTACTCCACCAGCCGCCTTAATAACGTGTCACGAACGGTGCAAAAGTGATCCACACCCAACGCCTGAAATCAGATCCAGGAGTTAATCTGCTCTCCTGATTCAGGAGAGCTTATGGTCACTTTTGAGACAGTTATGGAAATTAATATCCTGCACAAGCAGGGAATGAGTAGCCGGGCGATTGCCAGAGAACTGGGGATCTCCCGCAATACCGTTAAACGTTATTTGCAGGCAAAACCTGAGCCGCCAAAATATACGCCGCGACCTGCAGTTGCTTCACTCCTGGATGAATACCGGGATTATATTCGTCAACGCATCGCCGATGCTCATCCTTACAAAATCCCGGCAACGGTAATCGCTCGCGAGATCAGAGACCAGGGATATCGTGGCGGAATGACCATTCTCAGGGCATTCATTCGTTCTCTCTCGGTTCCTCAGGAGCAGGAGCCTGCCGTTCGGTTCGAAACTGAACCCGGACGACAGATGCAGGTTGACTGGGGCACTATGCGTAATGGTCGCTCACCGCTTCACGTGTTCGTTGCTGTTCTCGGATACAGCCGAATGCTGTACATCGAATTCACTGACAATATGCGTTATGACACGCTGGAGACCTGCCATCGTAATGCGTTCCGCTTCTTTGGTGGTGTGCCGCGCGAAGTGTTGTATGACAATATGAAAACTGTGGTTCTGCAACGTGACGCATATCAGACCGGTCAGCACCGGTTCCATCCTTCTTTGTGGCAGTTCGGCAAGGAGATGGGCTTCTCTCCCCGACTTTGTCGTCCCTTCAGGGCACAGACTAAAGGTAAGGTGGAACGGATGGTCCAGTACACCCGTAACAGTTTTTACATCCCATTAATGACTCGCCTGCGCCCGATGGGGATCACTGTCGATGTTGAAACAGCCAACCGCCACGGTCTGCGCTGGCTGCACGATGTTGCTAACCAACGAAAGCATGAAACAATCCAGACCCGTCCCTGTGATCGCTGGCTCGAAGAGCAGCAGTCCATGCTGGCACTGCCTCCGGAGAAAAAAGAGTATGACGTGCATGTTGGTGAAAATCTGGTGAACTTCGACAAACACCCCCTGCATCATCCACTCTCCATCTACGACTCATTCTGCAGAGGAGTGGCGTAATGATGGAACTGCAACATCAACGACTGATGGCACTCGCCGGACAGTTGCAACTGGAAAGCCTTATAAGCGCAGCGCCTGCGCTGTCACAACAGGCAGTAGACCAGGAATGGAGTTATATGGACTTCCTGGAGCATCTGCTTCATGAAGAAAAACTGGCACGTCATCAACGTAAACAGGCGATGTATACCCGAATGGCAGCCTTCCCGGCGGTGAAAACGTTCGAAGAATATGACTTCACGTTCGCCACCGGAGCACCGCAGAAGCAGCTCCAGTCGTTACGCTCACTCAGCTTCATAGAACGTAATGAAAATATCGTATTACTGGGGCCATCAGGTGTGGGGAAAACCCATCTGGCAATAGCGATGGGCTATGAAGCAGTCCGTGCAGGTATCAAGGTTCGCTTCACAACAGCGGCAGATCTGTTACTTCAGTTATCTACGGCACAACGTCAGGGCCGTTATAAAACGACGCTTCAGCGTGGAGTAATGGCCCCCCGCCTGCTCATCATTGATGAAATAGGCTATCTGCCGTTCAGTCAGGAAGAAGCAAAGCTGTTCTTCCAGGTCATCGCTAAACGTTACGAAAAGAGCGCAATGATCCTGACATCCAATCTGCCGTTCGGGCAGTGGGATCAAACGTTCGCCGGTGATGCAGCCCTGACCTCAGCGATGCTGGACCGTATCTTACACCACTCACATGTCGTTCAGATCAAAGGAGAAAGCTATCGACTCAGACAGAAACGAAAGGCCGGGGTTATAGCAGAGGCTAATCCTGAGTAAAACGGTGGATCAATATTGGGCCGTTGGTGGAGATATAAGTGGATCACTTTTCATCCGTCGTTGACATAACGCTCTGAAGTTGGGGTGTCAGTTTTAACAGAAATGGTGTTGAACTTAGACCTTTCTTCATAGCTTCAAAGAATTGTTTTTCAGATTTGAAGCCCATAGCTTTAGTCATTTCCTGAACAATGCCGGGCAAGGCTTCTGCAATCTGACCTTTCACCTCTTCGCTCATAACCTGACCTTTAGAAGCAACCTGCTGGAAACCAATTAAAGCACGTTTAATCTCTTCATTTGAACGTCCCATAAGACGACCATAAATAGTGACTGATTCAAACAGTTTTTCAGAATTATCAAGCCCAAGAGATTCTTTAGCACTTGCACCAAAACCAGCAAACTGTGATTGTGTTTCGGCTAAGTCCGTACCTGTTGTCTGTGATAAGTTCTTAGTGAATTGTTTAACCTGCCCTGCATCTTTACCAAATACGAAATCAATACTTCTTTCCGAGGATGCACGTTGAAGACCAACTTCCATAATCTTCTGATAGCTTGCTAATACAGCCTGCATAGAAATAAATGCACCTGCTGTTTTAACTGCTGCTGAACTCAAACTATCAAGACTATTAGCTGCTTTATTTCCGTTAATCCCAGATGTGACACCTTTGGATTTAATAATCGCTTCTCGTACACTTGCATTTAACTGAGCTAACTTCTCGTTAAACTTAGAGTTATCCATCTGACCAGCTTTACCAGCTAAACCATAAAACTGACTCTTGATGTATTTCTGTAGTACAGGGTCAAAACCCCTTAACTTAGACATATTAGCTTGATAAGCCGCTCTTACTGCTCGGTCACCTGTATTTCTTCTCGGTTGTCTTGGTTGTTTAAGAGCGCCATTAACCTGACTGGTAAACTGAAATGCTTTTGTGTTTCTTGCTCTTTGCTCAAACTTATCAAAAGCCTTGTTAAATTTTCTTTCAAGTTGCCCTAAAGAACTTGTCAGATTACTATCAAGCTGCTTTGTATTAATCCTGAAACCTTTGTTTAGGTTCTTTTCGATACGTTGAGCAGACTGCATAGCCATCTTTTCAACTCTTTGCAATCCTTTAATAACGTTTTCGTTAAAGCCCAGTTCAACGACAAACGAATCAACTTTAAATTGTGCCATTCATATTTTTTCACCTCATACAAAAAAGGGAGAGTCATCGATTTTATTCGATAATCTCTCCCGTGGATTTTTACTAACTAACCACAACTGACACCCAATGATAATCACCATCCTCACAAATAATTCTTGAACCAACCGGAACACGGTCAATGCACCACGAAGGGATTTTGCGAATCTTTGTTTTATTGTTTGAGGTGACAGATTGACGCTTGCTTTTTACTGTCTTTGGCTTGCGTGGTTGGTTTTTAAGTTTTTCACAAACTGCCTTGATAGTCTCTAAACGTTCTTCATACATTGTCACCTCGTATTATAAGTTAAATAGCCTTTGCGTATTTCTGAGAAATCTTCGTTAACTGCTCAATATCAGCCTGTAGAGCACTCTTCTTAAAGCCTTCGTATTCACCAATAAGCGTTTTCATAGTTCTAAGCTGGTTAGCAAGTTCTTTCTTTGCAGTATCAATAACCTTGTTGCGGGACTTCATGATATTTTGTCTGGCAACTTCATTTATTTCTTCCCGGGTCTTGTCAGTCATGAAGACAAATGCACCACTACCACGAGAAGCTTTAACAATCTTAGCGACCCTAAAACCTTCAGGAATATTATTAATCACGTCTGCAATTTGCTCAGGGAAAACGCCGTAACCGTCATTATATTGATAATCAAAATATGCGTATGGCTTTTGTTCAATTTCATCCTGAATCTCAAAATCAGTAGGTTCAATAGCTGCTTGAAGCTGAGTAACCTTGTCATAAGTAGCATCAAGCTTAATACGCTGTGCTTTCAAAACCGGATAGTATTTCTTTTCAAGCTCAAGCAATGCTTCTCCCTTGCATACATCAGGCATCTCTACCACTTCAGGGAAGACATTAATAATTTCAGAAGGAAGTCTTGATTCTTTCTCTTGCTTTTCCTGAATAAGCTTATCTGCTAAATCTTCTTGCATTTTTAGAAGTGGATGTGAACCACCGTTTAAATTAACTCTTTCGTAAGTTGGTTGTCTGTTATCAGCCTCTTTTTCATGTTCATCTCTAATCATTTAATTCACCTCGTTGTTTATTTATTTCATTTTTCATAGAAGCACCCTCAATAGCTCGTGGAGGTGAATGTCTGAAGCGAGTGAGTCGCTATCAAAGATGCTTTTATCAAACTGAAAAGCCCTAAACAGTTTTCTGTAAAGGGCTTGATGAATTTTGTTTAAACGTTTCGAAAGCAGGTAAATACTTTCTTCAAAGGTTCTCTAATAAAAACCCTTGAAGAAAAGCCCTCTTAGTTGAGGGCAAAATACCTGTAAGGACGTATATGTAGGAAATGGTTTTTGAGATGACCTATCCAGTGTGGGCTAAATAGGCCATGACGAAAAGCATTGCACCTTTCAGAATACACAAATCCAAATCTAGACGTATTTCATTTATAAAAATACATAGAGAGAACTGCTCTCCCATACTTAAAATTATGGCATATTTGAGGTTATTTGTCAACATGATTTTAACAATATGGTAACATCAATTTCTGTTAGCTGCGTTACCAATCAGGCAGCCACATAATAGCCCCAGAAGCGTCCATAAAATAACGAGTGTCATTAGTGAACCCTCACAGAATCCGTCACAAGTAAATTGTCAAAGTACAGAATCGCAATAGCTGCTTTCATGTATTTTTCAGGGCTAACGCTGTATCGGTTTGTTTCTTCGATAATAAGCCGCTTCATGTTGCTATCTGTAATTGGTAACATCATTCGTGGCTCGTCACATCCTATCGACTGAACAAAGTCTTCAATTTCTTCTGAGTTCTCAGCCATCAAAGCTAACAACTTATCAAAATCAATTGCCACACCTGCATCAGTGAAAGCCTGAATCATCATGGCAGTGTCGTTATCAATCATAATTTGTAATGGGTATTCGTTCATTTTTAAAATCCTCTAAAATAGGTCTCAGACCTATAAAAATAGCCATTTTGAAGCCAGTATTCATGCGGGTTACAGAGGGAGTGAGACACCCAGGTAATAGGGTAGCTCATCTTTGAGTCTCACTCATTCTTACAGGCTTATACAGACGCTTTAATCTTGTAGTATTGACTACGTGATAAGCCGTATTTCTCAGAAATATAACTTTGTGATTGGCCTTTGGAGATTGCATCAATGATTAAATCTTTATCGTATCTGTGACCATTGGCTTTGTGTTTGTCACCATCTTTAATAGAGCTGAAGTTCTCCATTAATTTAATGGCGTCTTTAAGGTCATCTTCATAGGTGTAATCAAAACCCCTGATAAACTCGAAATCACCATTATCTTTTCGTGCTTCAGTCCAGATATCGAATCTTGAGGCTAATTGCTGGTGGGTAAACTTAGGTTTATTAGTTTGCGTTACGTCTTTCCAGACCTTGCCGTCAAATCTTACCAAATGGTCACGATGTTTATAAAAGTCATACATTAAACCTCCGCAGCAAGCTTGTGAATCTTCAGACTCAATAGACGGGCAATATCAACTGGTAGTTTATTCTCAGCTTTAAGAGCATTAAGCGCTTCTCGTTCAATTCGAATATGCTTGCGTCCTTTCGCTACAGGGATTCTGATTAAATCCTCTTCGGAAATATCACGGTTAATCGCAAGCTGCATGATTGTTTTGTGGGGTAAGCTGGTCGTTTGTTTAATTCTGTTAAGCTCGTTAAAGGCTTCTTCTGAAATTCTTGTCAGTGTGTGTCTGTTCATTATTTAAAATCCTTCTGCAATTAGATAAGGGTCAAATTCAAAGTCTGTTTGTTCGTTTTCCATTGGTTCGATATTTCCAACGGTAATGTGATGTTCAACAATGCTAATTAATTTCGCGCACATCACAGCAAGCAACGCACAATAGGCATCAGTTGGTAGTTCATGGCTAAGTCTGGTTGCTTGACGCTGAAGATGATTTGTCACAGTGGATGAGTTAATTTCATCAAGATTCTTTAGAAGATAAAATAGTTTTTTGTTATATTTCGGGTGACCTTCACTTCTACAGAATCCAATAAAAATATCATCAAGCTTGCTTGGTAATTGCTCGTAGCTGTCAAAGTTAGCCAGATAATTTTTAATAGTATTCTTCGTGCTCTTTCTGGTTGGCATATAACGGTTCCTCGGTGTAATTGCCCGAATTACTTCGTGAATGCCTTTGCGTTCTGCTCTGGTGAACTTGGGTACTTCGTGGCGGGTTGGTGTGTCTGTGTAAGCGCAGGAGTTGTGCTTGTTGCGTTCTTTTGATGCCTGAAGCATCGCTCTAAATTCTGCATCTCTCATTCATATTCTGACCCTCTTAGTGTTTGTTAATTTCCTGTTAACTATATGCACAACATTAGCAGTTTCAGAGACTAATGTCAAGTATTTTTTAACAATTTATTAACATTTATGGTATAATGGTTCTATGAGAGAGGGAAAAATAGAAAAGGCGTGACTATGTATTTGGTCACATGTTTGCATTACACAGAAGGTATATTGAATGCTCAACTTCCCTCAAGATTTGGGGTCAACATGGATGAGTGGCGGTATCGGGCTTGTTGCTGGTGTCCTGATTCGCTACTGCCTCGTTCGGCTGTTCGTGGTCTTCAGGTTGTTCGGTCGTGAATGGTCGTTTGACCTGAAAGACAGAAGCCGTGAAGACAACCACAAAGACCCGTCCTAACCTCCAGTCACTCCCGCCTCTGAAATATTTTAGCTGGTAGGTAGTGAAATCTCCTGACAAAGCCGAAAAGCTGAATCTTTCAGTTAGTCACACCAGGCTATCCAATTGACAGATTACAGGAAAACCCTTATTAATCAATGAGTTGTAATTAGCCATTATATAGAACTGACAAGCCCCTTCACAGAGAACTTCCAAGACTCACTAAGATACAAGGCGATAACCCCAGAAAGGGAGAGCCATTCTTAACCAACCTTCTTAACCAGCCCTTTACGTTATTCGTTCACAGTGCTGATAAGTGGTTTTGCCCTCTGTTTCTGTTATCATCGGGCTTGCCTAATCAGGGCTTTGAAATGTCTCTGTAACTCTCTCTTAGCGAGAGAGAGAAAGAACATAGTGACCCCAAGCGAAGCGTCCCTCTTAGCACATATCTTAAACACCAGTTTAGCATTTAGTGCCATTTGTTAAGTTTAGCACTTTTTGCTAAAGATAAACTCCTTGACAAATGCTAAGATTTTTGAAATAGCTCTCTTAACAGATTTCTTAAGAGTTTTGAAAAAGTCTGTTTAACAGGTCACTACCTCTGATTCTTCGTTTCCCTTTATCTTGGTAGTTCTGTTAAGTATCTTTCAGGTATTTCTTACAGTCACTGTTAAGATAGAACCTACCTTCGGTTTCATGGTTCTCTTCCTCCCGTTAAACACTCTTATCAAGCCCTCTGCATAATCACTACCAAGAATCTTACAAGATACTATCCAGACCTCTTGTAGTTGACCTGATACAGAAACATTACAGACATGCTCTCTAGGTTCTGTGTAGCTCATTTAGTGGGAGGGAGGATATGGTGACCATAGGAACCCCTCATGTTATACAGGCTTCCATGCTGGTTAAAATCTATACAGGCAATATCCAGTCTCTAAAATTTTTATAAAAAATGACTAGCCCTCTCTTCAAATTCCCTCTCTGAAAATCTTCAAAAATATCTGTCACAGGTCTATGTCTGCTTGGTACGGTGCATTCTCGCTATAGCACCCCCTTTGCAAAATCTCAAAATATCATTGACTTCCTCTGTGAATTGCTATAAAGGCATCTCCATCTCTTAAGCGTACCGATATAGCATACTAAAAAGGTATAGCTAACCTCCTGTAAAAACCATACCGATTAGCCTTGTAAAACACCTTATCGGTACGATACACTCAACCCATCAAATGAGTAAGGCATATGAGTACATCATGGACAACATTGGCTATATTCGAGTTTCATCAGTACAGCAAATCACAGACCGTCAACTTGAAGGGGTCACACTGGATAAGGTATTCATTGACAAGGCATCTGGAAAGAATACAGAGCGTCCACAACTAAAAGCTATGCTCGACTATGTTCGTGAAGGTGATGTTATCCATGTACATGACCTGTCACGTTTAGGGCGCTCTACCGTGGATGTATTAACGCTGGTGGATAAACTTTCACAGAAAGGTATCAAGGTTCACTTCCACAAAGAAGGTCTGATAACTGGTGACGATAACCCCACGTCTAAGATGATTCTCACAATCTTTTCAGCGGTAGCTGAAGCTGAACGTAAAATGATGCTTGAGCGTCAACGAGAAGGCTATGAAGCTGCTAAAGCTGCTGGTCGTGTAGTTGGAAGGGGTAACGGTAAAGCGGTTGACAGAGAAGGTATCAAGGCTGCTCTTGCTGCTGGTGACTCAATTGCTAAAGTAGCTGCACAATTCAACGTTGCTAAGTCAACTGTGCAGCGTATTAAGTCTGAATCATAACTATTTGTTTTCAAGGCTTGATGCTTTACCCATTTCATCAAGAAACTTTTGTGCTTGATAAGTGCTTCTGGCTTCATCAAGAAGACTTTTGTTCACTGATTCTTTGACCAATGACCTAAAGTCTTCGTCTGTATACTTGCCGGAATCCACCCCTTTAACAATGTCCTCAATTTGGACAATTAACTGAAGAGATGCTTCTATCTGACTTTGAATCTGTGAACGTTCTGATTTCAATTGAGCAACCTCTACTTCAATGCTCATCATGTCCTCCCGTAAAGATTCCGCCCTTTCTTCCATATCTTTAGTATTTATTTTTTCCCTTTCCTTCTCTTGCACAACTCTCTCAATTTCCAGATTCTGCGTTGCTAACTCCATCTCTTCCAGCTTATCAGCCTTAACTTTTCTCTTTATCTTCATTTCAAGCGCTTTTGACTGAAGCCACATAGAGGCTTGATTTATGTACGGGAAGATAGACGACAACACGAATCCAACCAAGCATGGGAGAATTAAGTACTTAATGTAGAAAAAATCAGATGCGGTAATCTGGTGAATACGGACTTCCACCGGAGCCTTGCTAAGGCACATCACTGCAATGTGTTTCCAGTTAAACCCTACCCACGAAAGAATGATATATCCCCATAATGGGCTTGACAGCCTCTCTTTCAGTCCCTGTATGGTTGAATCCACAACACTATCTTCACTCATCTAATCACCACTTAAAATTTTGAAATCGGGGTTAATGTTATAGTGAACAGCTTAATTTAGGGAATGAATTTTATGGCAGTAATCGTTATATAGACCTGTATATGGCACTTTTCTAGATGTCGAGAGAGGGATGACTAACACCACACAGTTTACCCTAAACAGAGACTGCACAGATTCTTTATAAATATCAATTAGTTACACCAAAGATATGATTGTGTGGATACTGCATAGAATCTGTGTATTACTTCATAAATACTTGAAAAAACACCGTTAAATTGAATAGGTACTAACCTGTTTATGTCCTGTTTTTACCTGTTCTGGCGATAAGCGATTTCAGCCTCGTCATTACTGACTGCATAGTAGTTTCATGCAGGTAAAAATCTTTAAAACTGATTTCTTTTAACTCAAAAGATATCCTTACAGGTTCATCCATACTGGTAAGGATAGCCATGTAATCGCCGTTCACATAGCCTCGCGTAGGTGGGATGTTCTCTTCAGTTATACCTGCCCTTATAACCTTCCAAACTGAGTCATTGAAATTCATCACATCGTTACAGAATCGTCCATGTGCTTCCATCATATCACTAACCAGTGAAGCCGATTTAGGGCTAAGTTTGTTACCCATTGCATCCATCATTTGTAGTGACGATGCCAGATAATCCAGTTCAGCGATGATTTTGTAAGAGTTCGATTTAACCTCCCATTGCAACGACTTGTCTTTAGGTTCAGATATTGGCGTATGCAATCCATACTGACTATCAAATATCCTTCTTGAATCCTCAACGTATTGGATAGCTGAATAGTAACGTTTATGGAGATTGTGAACTTCTCTATAGAAGTTTTCAGCACTCTCAAGACGCTTGGTTTTAAACCAGTCATTAGCTTTGAATGCAGCCCAGACAGCGGTAGTAGCCATAGTGATATCAGCTAACATGCTGAAGAAGTCAATTGTGTCACTCATCCTTTCTTACCCTGAAAACTCAATCGGTTAACTATCTTAACGCTCTGGGGAGTTGTAAGGAACATCAATTGCAGAGGATGTGAGGTGAACATCTAAAGAAAACCGAATAGACTTCATTCAAGGGTCATTGAAGTCATAATCGTTTCAGTTGAAAAGCCAGGCCTCGATTTTAAATGCAAATAGCAATCATATTCAATAAGGCATCGGCATAAGCGCCATTTTTATCCTGAAATATCCCTGACAACAGCACGGCCTTAACAAGGCTGTCATCTTTGCGTTGCAGTAAAGAGGCCTTTCAAATAACGTATTTAGCACTTTTACCGACCAAGGAGCCCTATCCGTGCTTTATGTCATCTACGCGCAAGATAACCCGAACTCTCTTGAAAAGCGTCTTTCCGTCCGCCCTGCACATCTGGCGCGACTGCAACTGCTTCACGACGAAGGACGTCTTCTGACTGCTGGACCCATGCCGGCAGTGGATAGCAATGATCCCGGTGCAGCAGGTTTTACCGGCTCCACGGTGATTGCTGAATTTGGCTCACTGGAAGAGGCAAAAGCCTGGGCCGAGGCTGACCCGTATGTTGCCGCCGGGGTTTACGCGCAGGTTTCGGTGAAACCCTTTAAGAAGACGTTCTGAAAGATCTATTCATTGGGCACCGCATGCGGTGCCCTGTTCACTCAGAAGCTATGGATCGCAAACAGCAGCGAATTACGTTGCTGGTTCAGGACACATTTTCTGATTGAGTGGATTCGCATATTGCGACGCGACTGCCCTTCAAGCCAACGCGCTTTACGGCGACTGGCCTGACGCAGCATCCGCCAGCGTCCCACTTCCGTTCTACTCCGCTTCATGATACCTACTCTTATAATGCCAGAATGGGCATTATACCCCCCGCGGACAGGCAGGCTAGCGCTTTTGCCGTGTTTTTATTTGCCAGATGAATCCTGACGCGTAAACTCATAACAAACGCTTTCAAAAGGATTTTTAATCTATGACAACCTTCTACACGGTGGTGAGTTGGCTGGTCATTCTGGGCTACTGGGTGCTCATTGCCGGTGTAACATTACGTATTCTTATGAAACGGCGCGCAGTGCCTTCCGCGATGGCCTGGCTGTTGATCATTTATATTCTGCCGTTGGTCGGAATTATTGCTTATTTATCCTTCGGGGAACTCCATTTAGGCAAACGCCGGGCCGAACGTGCGCGGGCTATGTGGCCATCCACGGCAAAATGGCTGAACGATCTGAAAGCCTGCAAGCATATCTTCGCCGAGGAGAACAGCAGTGTCGCCGCATCGTTGTTCAAGCTCTGCGAGCGCCGTCAGGGCATTGCGGGGGTCAAAGGCAACCAGCTCCAGTTGCTCACCGATTCTGATGATGTCATGCAGGCGCTGATACGCGATATCCAGTTGGCGCGGCACAACATCGAAATGGTGTTCTATATCTGGCAGCCGGGGGGGATGGCGGATCAGGTGGCAGAATCCCTGATGGCTGCCGCACGACGCGGAATTCATTGCCGGTTAATGCTTGACTCTGCGGGCAGCGTCGCCTTCTTTCGCAGCCCCTGGGTGACAATGATGCGCAACGCCGGTATTGAAGTGGTTGAGGCGCTGAAGGTCAATCTGTTCCGTGTGTTCCTGCGTCGCATGGACCTGCGCCAGCACCGCAAAATGGTGATGATCGATAACTATATTGCTTATACCGGCAGTATGAACATGGTCGATCCGCGGTTCTTTAAACAGGATGCCGGAGTCGGTCAGTGGGTCGATTTGATGGCGCGTATGGAAGGTCCGGTCGCCACCGCGATGGGCATCGTCTATTCTTGCGACTGGGAAATTGAAACCGGCAAACGGATCCTGCCTCCGCCGCCGGACGTCAATATAATGCCGTTCGAAGAGGCCAGCGGACACACCATTCACACCATTGCCTCCGGTCCTGGCTTTCCGGAAGATCTGATCCACCAGGCGCTGCTGACGGCGGCTTACTCGGCGCGTGAATATCTGATCATGACTACCCCCTACTTCGTGCCGAGCGACGATTTACTGCATGCCATTTGTACGGCAGCGCAGCGCGGAGTGGATGTGAGTATTATTCTGCCGCGCAAGAATGATTCGCTGCTGGTCGGGTGGGCCAGCCGCGCCTTCTTTACCGAACTGCTGTCGGCAGGGGTGAAAATCTACCAGTTTGAAGGCGGTCTGCTGCATACCAAAAGTGTGCTGGTCGATGGTGAACTCAGTCTGGTCGGGACAGTGAACCTTGATATGCGCAGTCTGTGGCTTAACTTTGAGATCACGCTGGTCATTGATGACGTCGGATTCGGCGGTGACCTGGCGGCCGTGCAGGACGATTACATCTCCCGTTCACGCCTGCTGGACGCGAATTTGTGGCTAAAACGCCCGCTCTGGCAGCGGATCACCGAGCGACTGTTTTACTTCTTCAGTCCATTGCTGTAAAACGAGCCCAAGAGACGGTAAACAGGTAGTGATTATGGATATGGATCTGAACAATCGCCTGACTGAAGACGAAACGCTTGAGCAGGCTTACGATATTTTTCTCGAACTGGCGGCCGATAACCTCGACCCGGCAGACATTATTCTGTTCAATTTGCAGTTTGAAGAACGCGGTGGCGCAGAGTTATTTGACCCGTCTGAAGACTGGCAGGAGCACGTGGATTACGACCTGAACCCTGACTTTTTCGCCGAGGTGGTAATTGGCCTGGCGGACAGTGAAGACGGCGAAATTAATGATATCTTCGCACGCGTACTGCTGTGCCGCGAAAAAGATCACAAGCTCTGCCATATTCTCTGGCGCGAATAATGACGAAGAGAAGAGCCGCCAGCGCGGCTCTTTTTATTTAGTCCGGCAATTTACTGCCGCAGTGGTTACAAAACCTGGCGCTATGTTCGTGCTGGCTCTGCTTACACTGCGGGCATCGACGCTGCTGATTCCGCTTTTGAAACGCGCTGCTCATATGGGTGGTGATTAACCCCGTCGGAATCGCAATCACCGAATAACCAATCAAAATCAGAACGGACGCCACGATCCGCCCTAACGGCGTATGGGGTGTAATATCGCCATACCCGACCGTCGTCACAGTGACAATCGCCCAGTAAACGGATGCATTCAGCGTGGTAAATCCATATTCCGGCCCTTCAATGAGATACATCAGGGTGCCGAAAATAATCATGACAATGCCGATAAAGGAATAAAACAGAATCAGTTGATGCCGGGCGCTCAGAATAGCCTGCCAGAATACCCGTAGCGAAGGCATAAAGCGCAGCAGTTTCAGGATCCGCAGAATACGAATGGCCCGCATAGCCCGCCAGGCAAAAACGTAGTTAAGGCTGATTTCCGGCCACAGCCACATCACATACAAAGGCAGAATAGTCGCTAAATCAATAAAGCCCCAGAAGCTGAAGACATATTTTGCCGGATTCGGCCAACTCACCAGACGTAGAATATACTCAATCGTAAAAACCAGCGTGACGATGAGTTCAAGCCAGACAAAAATATGCCACTCATTAAGCGTCAGGTGATATTGCGTGCCAAGACCCGATTCAATAAAAATAACCAGCACGCTTAACAGCGCGAACAGGGCGCATAACCCCTCACCCCGTCGGCCTGAGCGGGTATTCAGGTCGAACAAGCGGTGATAAATTTGCCTGCGAATTGATGACAGTGAAAACGTCACAATAACCTCAGTAAAAAGAAGGGCTGACAGTTTGTCAGCCCTTGCAATTATAACGGGTCTACCTTAAGGCAGGATACCGCATGCCGGAAACTGCCTTCGAGTACCGGACGCGTTTTCGCACATTCCGGCCCGGCTATCGGACAACGGGTACGGAATACGCAGCCTGACGGCGGGTTAATCGGTGACGGTAATTCCCCTTCCAGTAGCTGAATCGTCTTATTTTTTTCCAGATCGGGATCGGGAATCGGCACCGCCGACATCAGCGCTTTGGTGTAGGGATGCAGCGGGTTGTGGTAAACCTCATCATAGGTCCCAAGCTCCACAGCATGACCCAGATACATCACCAGCACGCGATCAGAGATATGTTTGACCACGGCCAGGTCATGGGCAATGAAGATCAGCGACAGTCCCATCTCCCGCTGAAGCTGCTGCAACAAGTTGACAACCTGTGCCTGAATTGACACGTCCAGCGCGGAGACGGGTTCGTCGCAGATGATCAGCTTTGGCTCCAGAATCAACGCCCGCGCAATTCCGATACGCTGGCACTGGCCGCCTGAAAACTCATGCGGGTAGCGGTTGATCAGGTTAGGCAGCAGGCCGACCTTCATCATCATCGCTTTCACCCGATCGCGCACTTCCTGACGAGGCAGTTTAGGATGATAGGTGCGCAGTGGCTCGGCGATGATTTCGCCTATGGTCATACGCGGGTTTAGCGACGCCAGCGGATCCTGGAAAATCATCTGAATATCGCTTCGCACGTCGCGCCATTCATCCGGTTTCATCCCCAGCAAGTCTTTACCTAACCAGGCCACGCGCCCATCGGTCGCTTTCACCAGGCCGATGATCGCGCGGGCAAAGGTCGATTTCCCGCAGCCAGACTCCCCAACAACGCCCAGCGTCTCCCCTTCATAGAGTCGCAGCGTGACACCATCGACCGCCTTCAGGGTTTTAGAGGGCTGCCAGAACCACTGTTTGCCATCTTTTATGTCGAAATGCACCTTCAGATCGGCGATTTCCAGGAGGACTTTACGTTTTTCATCAATCGCGTTCATGCCAGATCCTCCACCGGTTTAAAGCAGGCGCGCAGGCGTCCCGGACTGAACTCCTCCAGCGGCGGAGCGCTACTACAAATCTCCATCGCATGCGGACAGCGAGGCTGGAACGGACAGCCTTTCGGCAGACGCAGTAAGTTGGGCGGGTTCCCCGGAATCGTCAGCATCTCCTCGCCTTCGCCATCCAGACGCGGAACCGCATTCAGCAGGCCAATTGAATAAGGATGAACGGGCTGATAAAAGACATCGCGGGCATTACCGTATTCCATCGTCCGACCGGCATACATCACCAGCACCTTGTCGCAAATCCCGGCCACGACGCCAAGATCGTGGGTAATCATGATGATCGCGGTGTTGAATTCACGCTTCAGTTCATTCAACAGCGTCATGATTTGCGCCTGCACGGTGACGTCCAGCGCTGTCGTCGGTTCGTCGGCAATCAGTAACTTTGGCCTGCACAGCAGCGCCATTGCGATCATCACGCGCTGACGCATACCGCCGGAAAACTCATGCGGGAACATTTTCATCCGCTTACGCGCTTCCGGCATTTTCACCGCATCCAGCATTCTGACCGACTCGTCAAACGCCTCGGCTTTACTCATGCTTTTATGCAGCATCAGCACTTCCATTAGCTGTTCCCCGACCCGCATGTAAGGGTTCAGCGAGGTCATCGGGTCCTGAAAAATCATTGAGATCTGTTCAGCACGCAGCTTATTCAACTCATGCTCAGGCAGATTGAGGATCTCACGTCCGTTGAACGTTGCCGAGCCGCCAATTCGGCCATTCGCCGCCAGCAGCCCCATCAGCGCAAACGCGGTCTGCGATTTGCCGGAGCCAGACTCCCCAACAATACCCAGCGTTTCTCCGGCACGCAGCGTAAAGTTTAAATCATTCACCGCGGTGACATCGCCGTCCGGGGTACTGAACGTCACACGAAGATCTTTTACGTCCAGCAGTGCGTTAGCCCTTTGCTGCGTGAACGGCACGCCTGCAGTTTCAATTACGCTCATGGCTGCACTCCTTAACGGTCTTTCGGGTCGAGGGCATCACGCAGGCCATCGCCAATAAAGTTAAAACAGAATAACGTCACCACCAGGAAACCTGCCGGGAACAGCAGTAGCCACGGCGACACTTCCATCGAGTTGGCGCCATCGCTGAGCAACGCGCCCCAACTGCTCAGCGGCTCCTGCGTCCCCAGTCCCAGGAAGCTGAGGAAAGATTCGAACAGGATCATGCTCGGCACCAGCAAGGAAGCGTATACCACCACCACGCCCAGCACGTTAGGCACAATATGACGCAGGACGATATTGCCGGTCGACACGCCACCCACCTGCGCGGCTTCGATAAACTCTTTCCGCTTCAGGCTCAGCGTTTGCCCGCGAACAATACGCGCCATGTCCAGCCAGGAGACCATCCCGATCGCCACAAAAATCAGCAGAATGTTTTGTCCAAAGAAGGTGACCAGCAGAATAACGAAGAACATAAACGGGAAGGAGTTAAGGATTTCCAGCAAACGCATCATCACGGAGTCGATTTTGCCGCCCAGATAGCCCGAAAGCGAACCGTACAGCGTCCCCACCACCACCGCCACCAGCGCGGCCGCAATACCAACCATTAGCGAGATCCGCCCACCAATCGCCACGCGCACCAGCAGGTCACGTCCGGAAGAGTCAGTACCAAAATAATGGCCTGATTCACTATCGGGCGCACTGGACATCATGCCCCAGTCGGTATCGAAGTAGGTGAACTGCGACAGCATCGGTGCCAGCGTCACGAACAGCGCAATGATCACCAGTACAATCAGACTGGCGACCGCGGCACGGTTATGTATAAAACGACGGCGTGCATCCTGCCACAGGCTGCGTCCCTCGACCTCGAGCTTCTCACTGAAATTCTCCAGCGCTTCGCTGTTTTTCTTACCTAACATCATCGCGAGCTCCAGTGTCAGTAACGAATTTTCGGGTCGATGACGGCGTACAGCACGTCAACAATCGCATTAAAGACAATCGTCAATGTTCCCACAAGGATTGTCAGACTCAGAACCAGCGAGTAATCGCGGTTCAGCGCGCCGTTAACAAACAGCTGACCGATCCCCGGTAAACCATAAATCGTCTCAATGACCATCGAACCGGTGATAATCCCGACAAATGCAGGCCCCATATAGGAGAGCACAGGAAGCAGCGCGGGTTTCAACGCATGGCGGAAAATAATGCGACGCATCGGCAGCCCTTTGGCTCGCGCCGTGCGGATAAAATTCGAGTGCAGCACTTCAATCATTGAGCCACGGGTGATACGCGCAATACTGGCAATATAGGCCAGCGATAACGCCACCATCGGCAGGATCATGAATTTCAGCGCCCCGCCATTCCAGCCGCCACCCGGCAACCACTTGAGGGTGATAGCGAATATCATGACCAGCAGCGGCGCGACCACAAAGCTGGGTATCACCACGCCGGTCATTGCCACCCCCATCACCGCATAATCCCATCGTGTATTTTGCTTCAACGCGGCAATCACGCCCGCGCTCACGCCGAGGATCACGGCCAGAAGAAAGGCGGCAAGCCCCAGCTTCGCCGAAACCGGGAAGCTTGAGGCAACAAGATCGTTAACCGTATAATCTTTGTATTTAAACGAAGGACCGAAATCACCGTGCGCCAGTTGCTTCAAGTAGCTGAAATACTGGGTCATGATGGGATCGTTAAGATGGTATTTCGCTTCAATGTTCGCCAGGACTTCTGCCGGCAATGCACGTTCACCGGTGAAGGGACTTCCCGGCGCCAGGCGCATCATAAAGAACGAAATAGTAATAAGAATAAACAGTGTCGGAATTGCTTCCAGACAACGGCGTAGAATAAATTTCAACATTGCCCGTACCTTTGGCGAGTGCCTTTCCCCCTGCACACAAAATGCCAGAGAGGGGGTGAGAGTCGACGAAAAAAGACACTGTGGGGCAGCGTAAGCTGCCCCACCCTTTGCCATTAATGCTTAATAATATACAAGTCTTTGACGTGGATATTATCCATCGGGTCTTTACCGGTATAACCACCCACCCACGGTTTCACCAGGCGGGCGTTAACGTAGTAGAACACCGGGACAATCGCAGAATCGGTATCAAGCTGCTGCTCGGCTTTGCCGTAAAGCTCAGTACGCTGCTCTTCATTCGTTGCTTTCAGCGCATCGGCGAGGATTTTGTCAAACGCCGGGCTCTTATAATGCGTCGTGTTGTTTGAGCTGTCAGACAACACCATGTTCAGGAAGGACGTTGGTTCGTTGTAATCCGCACACCAGGCCGCACGCGAGACATCATAGTTACCCTGATGACGCGTATCGAGGAAGGTTTTCCACTCCTGGTTTTCCAGTTTCACGTTCACACCCAAATTCTTCTTCCAGATGGACGCCGCGGCGATGGCCAGTTTTTTATGCAGATCGGAAGTGTTATACAGCAGGTTGAAGGTCAGAGGTTTATCAGCGGTATAACCGGCTTCGGCCAGCAGTTTTTTCGCTTCTTCGTTGCGTTTTTCCTGGGTCCAGCCAAACCACTCTGGTTCAGTCAGTTTTGCGCCATCAGTATACGGCGGCGTGAAGCTATAGGCCGGCAGGTCACCCTGGTTTTTCACTTTATTAACGATAATATCGCGGTCCAGCGCCAGCTTAAGCGCGGTACGCACACGGACATCCGTAAACGGTGCTTTCTGGTTATTAATTTCGTAATAGTAGGTGCACAGATACGGGTCAACATGAACTTCGTTCGGGATCTCTTTTTTCAGCTTCTGGAACAATTCAATCGGCATATTGTTATAGGTCATGTCGATTTCACCGCTGCGGTAGCGGTTAACATCTGTCACTTCTGAGGCGATCGGCAGGTAGGTCACCTGGTTAATCACCGTTTTGGCGTTATCCCAGTAATTAGGGTTACGCTCAAGCACGATATGCTCGTTTACGACCCAGTCTTTTAGCTTATACGCACCATTGCTGATGATATTAGCGGGCTGAGTCCATTTGTCGCCGTATTTTTCAACGGCGGCTTTAGGAACCGGGGAAACGGATGAGTGCACCAACAGTTTATAGAAATAAGGAACAGGCTCGCTGAGGGTCACTTCAAAGGTATTATCATCGATAGCTTTAACACCGAGATCGGTTGGCGGTTTCTTACCGGCAACAATGTCATCAATATTAACGATGTGACCATATTGCAGATAACTGGCGTACGGGGACGCCGTATTCGGATTCGCCAGACGCTGCCAGCTGTAAACAAAGTCGTGGGCTGTCACCGGTGAGCCATCCGACCATTTTGCGTCTTTACGCAGATGGAATGTCCAGACTTTAAAGTCTTTATTTTCCCATTTTTCAGCCACGCCCGGAGACGGCTTACCGTCGACGTCACTGATGATTAAACCTTCGAACAGATCGCGGCTGATATTCGATTCCGGAACCCCTTCGATTTTATGCGGATCGAGGGACTGGACTTCCGAACCATTATTTCGCACCAGCGTCTGCTTTTCTGCCAGTTGCACACCGGCGGGAACGACCGCCGCTGTTGCCACATTTCCGGCGATTAGCGCAGTTAAAATGCCTGCCGCCACTAAACTTTTCTTCGTGTTGGTCATTGTGTTTGTACTCCCTCATTATAATTACTGGCTTTATCACCAGCCTGTTAATCCCGTCAGGGATCTCTGTGCAGCTCCGGAGACTTTCAGCTGCCAGGTCGTTTACTGCCTGCTATCACCGACTTTATTTATTCTGACGATTCGTATGATCGCCTTACGTCGATTCGTTATGCACCTCCCCTGCCCGGGGCGCATGAACAGTGGGCTCAACTGTTTATTGATATTTATTCTCATCAACAAGCAATCCGCTTCAATATGAACTGTCGGAAAGTAACAAAAGCATTTATCAACCGCCAATACAATTTACAGATTTGTTAAGCAATTCTCTTTTAGAGAAAAAATTGCGTTCCGGTAGAACGTTCCGAAACAAACGAAATAAAAATAATGTCTTATTAATCATGCAATTATTAACAGCCTATCCGTTTGAGACCTTCGGACTCTGCAAAAGGCGTATAAATATACGAAAATTTAACAATTGGTTATTTTTTAGCACATTACTCTGCCAGTTCATTGAATTAACTAATATCATCTCAATTATCCTTCAGCAAGCCCCGGATTGTGATGTGAGCAAAATAACAAAGCAGAGTCTGGAAAAGAGATTAAAAACACAGTTGAATCAAGGGGCTTAATACGGACAAAGTCATCCGTGATTCCTGATGGGCGGGACGGAAAGTAAGAAAGGTGACGAGACGGGGTGATAAAAACAGACGGAGCCGCGAACAGCTCCGCAGGTTATTTCATCTGAAAGCGAATTAGCTTAATAGCCCTGGAAAAATGGCCTTAATACCTGTGACAATAAACTCGATCCCCAGCGCCATTAAGAGCAGGCCCATAATTCGGGTAATCACGTTAATGCCCGTCTGGCCAAGAACACGCACCAGCCATGGTGCCATGCGGAAAAGTCCCCAACAGCACAGGGCAAAAATCGCAATCGCCACAAAAAAGCCAAGCAGGTACATCACGCTGTGGTAACGCGTCCCCCACACAATGGTCGAACTGATAGCACCAGGGCCTGCCATCAGCGGCAGCGCCAGGGGAACCACGCCTACGCTTTCCCGGATCGCCGTTTCTGATTTTTCCTGCTTGTTCTGCTTATCCTCACCCAGTTTGCCGCTAATCATCGACATTGCAATGGTGACCACAAGGATCCCGCCGGCGATACGAAACGAATCAATTGAGATACCGAACAGTTGCAGAATACCGTCGCCGAGGAATAACGAGGTCCACAGAATGATCGCAACGGACAGGTTGGCAGTGAGGTTCGTTTTGTTGCGCGCCGCCGCTGTCTGGTAGCTCGTCATACTAATGAAGACAGGAATAATCCCAACCGGGTTCACTAACGCGAACAACCCGATGAAAAATTTGAAATAAACAGGAAAATCAAACAGCGTTTGGATCACGGTTAGCTCCGAAGCGTTAGCCGTATAAAGTAAGTTAAAATAACCGGGTAAAAACCGTGCTGAAGATACGCCTTTTCACAGCACATTTCACCAGGGCAAACGTAAAATTGCTACCATTCCTGAGTGTTAATAATATGTTTTAATTATGATAATTTAAGACCCATTCACCACTACAATTAAACAACACTTAGCGTTAAGGGTAAAAAGGCCCTGCTGAAAGGTGTCAGCTTTGCTAAATCTTGATCCAGATCACGTAATCGCTACTCAGAAGTGAGTAACCTTGCTTACGCCACCTGGAAGTAACGCGTTAGAGTTAGATGACGCTAACGCACAAGCTCTTTTAGTAAATCAGAGCAAACTGAACGTTAAGTAACCAATTGATTTTCTGGCTGTTATACAAACTAACGCCCGCTGTCTATACTCACGTATCGAGCAGATGATTTACTAAAAAAGTTTAACATTATCAGGAGAGCATTATGGCTGTTACTAATGTCGCTGAACTTAACGCACTCGTCGAGCGCGTCAAAAAAGCCCAGCGTGAATATGCCAGTTTCACTCAAGAACAAGTTGATAAAATCTTCCGCGCCGCCGCTCTGGCTGCCGCAGATGCTCGAATTCCTCTCGCGAAGATGGCCGTTGCCGAATCCGGCATGGGTATCGTCGAAGATAAAGTGATTAAAAACCACTTTGCTTCTGAATACATCTATAACGCTTACAAAGATGAAAAAACCTGCGGCGTGCTGTCTGAAGACGACACCTTCGGGACCATCACCATTGCTGAACCCATCGGTATCATCTGCGGTATCGTACCAACCACTAACCCAACCTCTACGGCAATCTTTAAGTCTCTGATTAGCCTGAAAACCCGTAACGCGATCATCTTCTCCCCGCACCCACGTGCAAAAGATGCAACCAACAAAGCGGCTGACATCGTGCTGCAGGCGGCTATCGCTGCTGGTGCGCCGAAAGACCTGATTGGCTGGATCGATCAACCTTCCGTTGAACTGTCTAACGCGCTGATGCACCACCCGGATATCAACCTGATTCTTGCGACCGGTGGTCCGGGCATGGTTAAAGCCGCATACAGCTCCGGTAAACCAGCTATCGGTGTGGGCGCGGGTAACACGCCAGTGGTTATTGATGAAACCGCTGATATCAAACGTGCTGTCGCCTCTGTACTGATGTCTAAAACCTTCGACAACGGCGTTATCTGTGCTTCTGAACAGTCTGTTGTTGTGGTTGATTCCGTTTACGATGCCGTTCGCGAGCGTTTCGCCAGCCACGGCGGCTACATGCTGCAGGGTAAAGAGCTGAAAGCTGTTCAGGACGTGATCCTGAAAAATGGCGCGCTGAACGCGGCTATCGTAGGTCAGCCTGCTTACAAAATCGCCGAACTGGCAGGTTTCACTGTACCAGAAACCACTAAGATTCTGATCGGTGAAGTGAAAGTGGTTGATGAGAGCGAACCGTTCGCTCACGAAAAACTGTCCCCGACGCTGGCGATGTACCGTGCGAAAGATTTCGAAGATGCGGTAATTAAAGCAGAGAAACTGGTGGCAATGGGCGGTATCGGTCATACCTCTTGCCTGTACACCGACCAGGACAACCAGCCGGAGCGCGTGGCTTACTTCGGTCAGATGATGAAAACCGCGCGTATCCTGATCAACACCCCGGCATCTCAGGGTGGTATCGGTGACCTGTATAACTTCAAACTCGCACCTTCCCTGACTCTGGGTTGTGGTTCCTGGGGTGGTAACTCCATCTCTGAAAACGTTGGTCCGAAACACCTGATCAACAAGAAAACCGTTGCTAAGCGAGCTGAAAACATGTTGTGGCACAAACTTCCGAAATCTATCTACTTCCGCCGTGGCTCACTGCCCATCGCGCTGGATGAAGTGATTACTGATGGCCACAAACGTGCGCTCATCGTGACTGACCGCTTCCTGTTCAACAATGGCTATGCTGACCAGATCACCTCTGTGCTGAAAGCTGCTGGCGTTGAAGTGGAAGTGTTCTTTGAAGTTGAAGCTGACCCTACTCTGTCCGTTGTACGTAAGGGCGCAGAGCTGGCGAACTCTTTCAAACCAGACGTAATCATCGCGCTGGGTGGCGGTTCCCCGATGGACGCCGCGAAAATCATGTGGGTTATGTACGAGCATCCGGAAACCCACTTCGAAGAACTGGCGCTGCGCTTTATGGACATCCGTAAGCGTATCTACAAATTCCCGAAAATGGGCGTGAAAGCGAAAATGATCGCCGTCACCACCACTTCTGGTACCGGTTCTGAAGTGACTCCGTTTGCAGTTGTCACCGACGATGCTACCGGTCAGAAATACCCACTGGCTGACTATGCTCTGACCCCGGATATGGCAATTGTCGATGCTAACCTGGTTATGGACATGCCGAAGTCCCTGTGTGCCTTCGGTGGTCTGGATGCCGTCACTCACGCCCTGGAAGCTTACGTATCCGTACTGGCTTCTGAGTTCTCTGATGGTCAGGCACTGCAAGCGCTGAAACTGCTGAAAGAAAATCTGCCGGCGTCTTACAACGAAGGGGCTAAAAACCCGGTCGCCCGTGAACGTGTTCACAGTGCAGCCACTATCGCCGGTATCGCGTTTGCGAACGCCTTCCTCGGCGTGTGTCACTCCATGGCGCACAAACTGGGCTCACAGTTCCACATTCCGCACGGTCTGGCGAACGCCCTGTTGATCAGCAACGTTATTCGCTACAACGCAAACGACAACCCGACCAAGCAGACTGCCTTCAGCCAGTATGACCGTCCGCAGGCACGCCGTCGTTATGCTGAAATCGCAGATCATCTGGGTCTGAGCGCACCGGGCGACCGTACTGCAGCGAAGATCGAGAAACTGCTGGCATGGCTGGAAAGCCTGAAAGCAGAACTGGGTATTCCGAAGTCAATCCGTGAAGCAGGCGTTCAGGAAGCCGACTTCCTGGCTCACGTTGACAAGCTGTCTGAAGATGCATTCGATGACCAGTGCACCGGCGCGAACCCGCGCTACCCACTGATTTCCGAACTGAAACAGATCCTGCTGGATACTTTCTACGGTCGTGAGTTCTCTGAAGGCACATCAGCGGCGAAAGAAGTTGTCGCTGCACCGAAAGCAGAGAAAAAAGCGAAGAAATCCGCATAATTCTCACTGAGCAGTCATAATGTAAAAGCGGCCTCTGATGAGGCCGCTTTTTTGTGTCCAGAATATGTTTCTTCTTTCAGCCCGCTGTCGGGTCTGTAAACGCTTCAGCCCAGCGCAAACCGTTTATCTGCAAAAGGGTTTAGTCGTGGCGATGGCGTTCTTGTATGGCCGTCAAAGAGCCCTCGTCCAGCGCTTCCTTATAATGCTTACGACAGACCGAGACATAGCGCTCGTTGCCGCCAATGACAACCTGTTCGCCTTCATTATAAGGCCTGCCCGCCTGATCAAGACGCAGCACCATACTCGCTTTGCGCCCACAGAAGCAGATCGTTTTTAATTCCACCAGCTTATCTGACCACGCCAACAGGTATTGGCTACCCACAAACAATTCGCCACGAAAATCCGTACGTAATCCGTAACACAGCACCGGAATATCCAGTTGATCAACCACTTCCGATAATTCATAAACCTGCTGGCGAGTTAAAAACTGACATTCATCCACCAGCACGCAGTGAATAGATTGTTGCGCATTATCGGCTGCAATCTCTTCATACAACGATGAATTCTGGTTAAACAATTTGGCGGGAGAGGACAACCCGATACGCGAACTCACTTTTCCCGCGCCATAGCGATCGTCTATTTCTGCGGTATATACGACAGTACGCATCCCGCGTTCCTGGTAATTGTATGAAGATTGCAGTAAGGCAGTCGACTTACCTGCATTCATTGCTGAATAGTAGAAATATAGCTGTGCCATCGGCCACAGACCCTCACCAAAGTGAAATAAAGACGGGCGCAGTGTAGCATAATTTCAATCGCTATCGGTGTCAGGTTCTGCCCTCATCTGCTATATCTTCCATCACCCGCTCGCGGTGTACGAAAAATCTGTAGGTGCAAATGTACGGAAAATACGAATTAACAATTGAACAAACAATGCGCGATAGATCCCATTCTTGTCGTAATGTGCTTTAGATATTCATCAACACTGCTTATCAACGCCGCCCTAATGGAAACCCTGAACTTATTGTTACTGTTCTACATAACTGTTGCGAAGTAATAGACTGCGCCCATCAACAAAACTAATATAAAAGGTTGAAATCACTACATTGCGCGGCTATTTCATCATGTGAAAATGTGACCTGAATCCAGATGTTTTCTGGCGAAAAAAGGAGTAACCGCTCAGCCAATAAGCCCTTTTTTGTGCGTTCCTTCAAGAAAAATTTAAGTTCGGATATTTATTGCAGGCAAAAAATAAAGGGCAATTTTGAATTCCTTACATTCCTGGCTATTGCACATCTGAATTTAACGCTCTATTATTAGCTCAACAAACCACCCCAATATAAGTTTGAGATTACTACAATGAGCGAAGCACTTAAAATTCTGAACAACATCCGTACTCTTCGTGCGCAGGCAAGAGAATGTACCCTTGAGACGCTGGAAGAAATGCTGGAGAAATTAGAAGTTGTTGTTAACGAACGTCGTGAAGAAGAAAGCGCGGCAGCCGCTGAAGTTGAAGAGCGTACTCGTAAACTGCAACAATATCGTGAAATGCTGATTGCTGACGGTATTGATCCGAATGAACTGCTGAATAGCATGGCTGCTGTTAAATCCGGCACCAAAGCTAAACGTGCAGCGCGTCCGGCTAAATATAGCTACGTTGATGAAAACGGCGAAACCAAAACCTGGACGGGTCAGGGTCGTACTCCGGCAGTGATCAAGAAAGCAATGGAAGAGCAAGGTAAACAACTGGACGATTTCCTGATTAAGGAATAATCCGTTATCTGCTTGCTTAAAATCCCGCACTCTGCGGGATTTTTTATGTCCGTAATCTGCCTTTTCACCGCAACGTGTGGGTATAAAAAAACGGCGCTGAATGTCAGCGCCGTCTCAGTTCGTTAATTATAACGTCTGGTTACTTTTTAATACCCATCTCTTCTTCGAGCCAGGCCTTAAATTCGCTACCAAGCGAATTATGTCGAATGCCATATTCCACAAATGCCTGCATATATCCTAATTTATTGCCGCAGTCGTGGCTCTTCCCTTTCATATGGTAGGCTTCGACAGTCTCTTTTTCGATCAACATGTCGATAGCGTCAGTCAACTGAATTTCATCGCCCGCTCCCGGAGGGGTTTTCGCCAGCAGAGGCCAGATGTCCGCACTCAGTACATAACGGCCAACAATTGCCAGGTTTGACGGTGCGACATCCGCTTTCGGTTTCTCAACTACGCCTACCATTGGAACGCTTTCGCCCGGTGACAACGGTACGCCTTTACAGTCAACCACACCATAAGCGGTAACATCGGCGACCGGCTCCACCATAATCTGGCTATTTCCGGTTTCATCAAAACGACGGATCATTTCAGCCAGATTATCCTGGGATAAATCGGACTCATACTCATCAAGAATAACGTCAGGCAAAATAACCGCGACAGGTTCATTACCCACGACCGGATGGGCGCACAATACGGCATGGCCCAGGCCTTTTGCCAGCCCCTGACGAACCTGCATTATCGTGACATGTGGTGGGCAAATAGACTGGACTTCTTCGAGTAACTGGCGCTTAACGCGTTTTTCCAGCATCGCTTCAAGTTCAAAACTGGTATCGAAGTGGTTTTCGATCGAATTTTTCGAGGAGTGCGTCACCAGCACAATTTCAGTGATGCCCGCCGCAATACACTCATTTACGACATACTGAATTAATGGCTTATCAACCAGCGGCAACATCTCTTTCGGGATCGCTTTCGTCGCCGGTAACATCCTGGTTCCTAATCCCGCTACCGGGATAACGGCTTTTTTGACTTTCGTGTTAATGGCAGCCATTTAAATTCTCCTGGACTGTTCATGTATTGAACGTGTTCATCAATCTGTATCGCATCGAGTATATCAGGACTGACACAAGCCTCAGGTCCGAAAAGGATGCGCGTTCGTATAATTAAGATAAATACGTATAAAACTGGCGCAGATAGTAACACCCGCTGAGAAAGGCAGATACGGCAATTTGCATCCGCCTTCTCGATTGTTCATTCTGCAGACAACATAAGACGCAGCCTACCTCCTGCCCCCCAAATTTGGCACTGCCAGGCCTCGCAGCGTTGACTAATTTGGTTGAGGTAGGTATTCCCCAGCGTTCCCAGTGGAACGCCGTTACTGATTTGCACATTATGCGAACCGGTATTTAATGTCGCATTGAGTCCGGCTGAAACCAGAATCAGATTTTTAAGCTGACTATGATAATAGCCAACTAATAGCGGAAACTGTCCGGGTAAATTCGCCTGACGGAGCAGTTGGTTGACCTGCTTCAATAATGCTCCCAGTTCCGGCAGACGCTGATTCTGATGCATGAGTTGATCCTGCAACAAACCATTAAATAACGCCCGCAGGAGTAACGCCGCCAGCACACCGTTGTCGCCAGCACGGGTAACATCCAGGCAATAAAATGCGAGATCATTCTCCGAAAGCGGCGCAATATCCAGAACCAGTCCGGGCTTATCTGCCGAAACCAGTTGTCGATAGTTGACCCGACAATGCGAAATAACCTGTTGCACCGGAGGCTGAAGTTCCTGAAGCAATTTTGCAGCGGCAGCAGGATTATCCACCATCGCATCCCAGTCACGAAAAAGACGCTCTTCTTCTTCAACCCGGGAATTAAACATATTTGGATACAGACAGGCAAACACGGTTTCCCGCAGCCGGGTCAGGTCTTTTACCGGCTTCAGCAGGACATCATTCACGCCGAGACGTAAGGCTTTGGCGATATCTGCCATATTTTCTGTCGCCGAGATCACCAGAATCGGCGTCTGGTCACCGCGGTTGCGCAAATGTTCCACCAGACTAAGGCCATTCATTCTCGGCATGGCGAGATCGCAAATCATGAGATCAGGTGTGAAATCGGCTAAACGGTCCAGAGCCTCAATCCCATCGCTCGCCAGTACCGTTGTCGCTCCCAAAGAGGAAAACCACGAATCCAGAAGCGAGCGAAAAACTGGCTCGTCTTCAACGATTAGAATCTGTTTTCCGACCAATGGCTGCGTCATGTTCTCTCCCCTGACTGGCTTTACTCAATAGTGGCATGCTATTGCCACACACGCCTGTCAGAATATGCTTAAGTGTAGTTAAAAATGGTGCGTCAAACGCCGGCTCGCACCAGAGGTAAAAGTTCGTCCATCTTTTTCTCAACCGCTAGCCGCCCTGCTTCTATGGCAGAACTGGCACGATGAAAATCCAGGGTGGAGATTTGTGGACAGAACGGTTGGATTAATATGTCCGGCGGGTCGCCCGCCATGCGATTACGCTTCAGGCGATTTTCCAGCACCTGAATCGACGTGGTCATGATTTCCATCGCGGTGGGCGCCGTCACCACGCGACGTGCGGTAATATTGCCCAGCCGTTCTTTCAGGCGCGCATGCCAGGGAAGCCCTTCATCGCTCCCCTCCGGAGCATCATCACTGACGTTCAATGACAGCAGATCCTGCTGCATCAAATGTGCGTCGTGTTGCAGATCGACAGCAATCACAATATCCGCACCCAGCGCGCGGGTCAGTGAGATGGGAACCGGATTAACGACGCCGCCGTCCACCAGCCAATAGCCATTGTGGGCGACGGGCGACATCAGGCCGGGAATACTGCAGGAGGCACGAACGGCGAGATGGAGATCGCCTTCCGTAAACCATAATTCGCGCCCGGTACTGAGATTGGTCGCCACCGTTGCAAAACGACGGCTACACTGCTCAATTTCAGCGACTGGCATAACGTTGCGGTATTGATTAAAGACGCGTTCGCCGCGCAGCAGTCCCCCCCTTCGCCAGGACACGTCCATCAGACGCAGGACATCCCAATAGCTGAACGAGCAGACCCACTCTTCTAACGCGGGCAATTTATTGCAGGCGTAGGCGGCACCGACCAGCGAACCGATGGAACACCCTGCGACGATATCAATATCAATGCCCATGTGTTTGAGGGCTTTGATGACACCAATATGCGACCAGCCTCGCGCTGCACCAGAACCTAGCGCCAGACCTATTTTCATTTTTCTCATGTGACCGACAGACTTCCCCTGGCTTACGGGCGTAGCAACATCTCCAACGCTCAGTTAACATAGCGCTACTCAGGCTTTTTTATCCGCCTTTTTTTATCAGGGAGTTTTTTTGTGTCTCAGCTTTGTCCCTGTGGTAGCGCTGTCGAGTATAGCCTATGTTGCCACCGATATCTGTCTGGTGAGCAAGTTGCACCCGCTCCATCGCACCTCATGCGTTCGCGCTACTGCGCTTTTGTGATGAAAGACGCAGATTATTTGATACGGACCTGGCATCCATCCTGTCACGCAGCCAGCTTCCGGGATGAGATCGGTGCCGGATTTGCCACCACTGAATGGCTGGGGTTGACCGTTTTCGAACACACCGTGTCTGAGAAAGACAACACCGGTTACGTCAGTTTTGTCGCCCGTTTTCGCGAACACGACAAACCGGGGGCAATCATTGAACGTTCTCGTTTTTTAAAAGAAAACGGTCAGTGGTACTATATCGACGGCACACGCCCGCAATTCGGACGCAACGACCCCTGCCCTTGTGGCTCAGGTAAAAAATTTAAAAAATGCTGCGGCTAGTCAACTGCCCGACAGTATTCACTCAGCAAACATCATCAACAGGATTACCGCTGCAATGCATTCTTTACAACGAAAAGTGCTTCGTACCATCTGCCCTGACCAGAAAGGGCTTATCGCGCGTATTACGAATATTTGCTACAAACATGAACTGAATATCGTGCAGAACAATGAGTTTGTAGACCACCGCACCGGGCGTTTTTTCATGCGCACCGAGCTGGAAGGGATTTTCAACGACGCCACGCTGCTGGCCGATCTGGACAGCGCCTTGCCCGAAGGCTCTGTTCGTGAGTTAAATCCTGCCGGACGTCGTCGCGTGGTGATTCTGGTCACCAAAGAAGCGCATTGTCTGGGCGATCTGTTAATGAAAGCCAACTATGGCGGTCTCGATGTGGATATCGCGGCCGTGATTGGTAATCACGAAACGCTGCGTTCGCTGGTTGAGCGCTTTGAAATTCCTTTCGAACTGGTCAGTCATGAAGGGTTAACCCGCGAAGAGCACGATCAGAAAATGGCGGACGCGATTGACGCGCACCAACCGGATTACGTGGTGCTGGCAAAATACATGCGTGTGCTGACGCCGGAATTTGTGGCGCGCTTCCCGAACCAGATTATTAATATTCACCACTCGTTCCTGCCAGCGTTCATTGGCGCGCGGCCTTACCATCAGGCTTATGAGCGCGGGGTGAAAATCATCGGCGCGACGGCGCATTATGTGAATGACAATCTGGACGAAGGTCCGATCATCATGCAGGACGTCATCCATGTGGATCACACCTACACGGCGGAAGACATGATGCGCGCGGGTCGTGACGTCGAAAAAAACGTTCTGAGCCGCGCGTTGTATCAGGTACTTGCCCAGCGCGTGTTTGTGTACGGCAACCGGACGATTATTCTTTAATCGACTGAGAAATGAATTGGTTACCTTTACGGCTTAGCGGGTAAAAATCAGGCAACCAGTTTATTTTTATCACCGGAATGCTTTACAGGGGCGCGTCATTTGATATGATGCGCCCCGCTTCCCGAAACGGAAGCAGGCCAGTAAAACGCATTACCCCGTGGTGGGGTTCCCGAGCGATCATAAGGGAGCTGACTGCAAATCTGCCGTCATCGACTTCGAAGGTTCGACTCGAGCGATAGTGAGAGAACGTTGCCAACGGCAACGGCCCGAAGGGTGAGGAGCTTTAGCTCCGAATAATCCTTCACTGTTATCGAATGCATGCAATATCTTTACCCCGTGGTGGGGTTCCCGAGCGGCCAAAGGGAGCAGACTGTAAATCTGCCGTCATCGACTTCGAAGGTTCGAATCCTTCCCCCACCACCATTATTCACTACAGTGATGTAGTTAACTCAATGAGCAATCCAGAAGTTTGTGCTTGTCGGGGAAGGTTAAGAACCTTCGATTAAGGTTCGACTCGAGCGAAAGCGAGAGAACGTTGCCAACGGCAACGGCCCGAAGGGTGAGGAGCGAAGCGACGAATAATCCTTCCCCCACCACCATTCACACTGTACGTTCTGACAATATGTTTACCCCTGGTGGGGTTCCCGAGCGGCCAAAGGGAGCAGACTGTAAATCTGCCGTCATCGACTTCGAAGGTTCGAATCCTTCCCCCACCACCATCACTTCCCTGTTACACCTTTGCCAAATCAATCGACGTTGCCCTATATTCTGCCCATGCGGGGAAGGATGAGAAGCTTCGATTAAGGTTCGACTCGAGCGAAAGCGAGAGAACGTTGCCGCAGGCAACGACCCGAAGGGCGAGGCGCAACGCGCCGAGTAATCCTTCCCCCACCACCATCACTTCCCTGTTACACCTTTGCCAAATCAATCGACGTTGCCCTATATTCTGCCCATGCGGGGAAGGATGAGAAACTTCGATTAAGGTTCGATTCGAGCGCAGCGAGAAAGCGTTGCCGCAGGCAACGACCCGAAGGGCGAGGCGCAACGCGCTGAGTAATCCTTCCCCCACCACCATCACTTCCCTGTTACACCTTTGCCAAATCAATCGACGTTTCCCTATATTCTGCCCATGCGGGGAAGGATGAGAAGCTTCGATTAAGATTCGACTCGAGCAAAAGCGAGAGAACGTTGCCGCAGGCAACGACCCGAAGGGCGAGGCGCTACGCGCCGAGTAATCCTTCCCCCACCACCATCACTTCCCTGTTACACCTTTGCCAAATCAATCGACGTTGCCCTATATTCTGCCCATGCGGGGAAGGATGAGAAGCTTCGATTAAGGTTCGATTCGAGCGCAGCGAGAAAGCGTTGCCGCAGGCAACGACCCGAAGGGCGAGGCGCAACGCGCCGGGTAATCCTTCCCCCACCACCATCACTTCCCTGTTACACCTTTGCCAAATCAATCGACGTTGCCCTATATTCTGCCCATGCGGGGAAGGATGAGAAGCTTCGATTAAGATTCGACTCGAGCAAAAGCGAGAGAACGTTGCCGCAGGCAACGACCCGAAGGGCGAGACGCAACGCACCGGGTAATCCTTCCCCCAACACGATCATCTCTTTTCAACAGTCCTTGCCCTGTTTCATCGCCTGATGACGCTTCGCTTATCAGGCCTACAGAGACGGAACTCACGCCAGGCCGGATAAGTCAACGCCGCCATCCGGCATCAACAAAAAAACCCTGCGACGCAGGGTTTGACAAGGATAACGTCAGACGCAATCAGTGACGGGCGCGTACAATCTGGTATTTGCGCGTCAGGTACTCGACCGGTGCGCTCCAGATGTGCACTAGGCGGGAGAACGGGAACAGCAGGAATAACGTCATCCCCAGCACCAGGTGCAGACGGAAGATAAACGCCACCCCCTCCAGATGCGCTGATGCCCCCCCGTGGAATGTCACCACAGACTGCGCCCATCCTACCAGCTTCATCATTTCGCTGCCGTCCATATGCCGGGCGGAGAACGGAATGGTCGACAGCCCCAGCGCACACTGGATCACCAGCAGCGAGAGAATCAGGATGTCAGCCCCGGTGGTGGTCGCCCGCACGCGTGGGCTAAACAGACGACGCTTGAGCAACAGCACGCCGCCCACGAGACACATCAGGCCCGCCGCGCCGCCGCCAATCATTGCCATCTTCTGTTTCACTTCAACAGGCAGCCACGCTTCATACATCCAGTGGGGCGTCAGCATACCGAGAAAGTGACCGGCGAAGATCCCCAGAATCCCAAAGTGGAACAGGTTTGAGGCCATGTTCATCCCCTTGCGATCCAGCATCTGGCTGGACGCGGCACGCCAGGTGTACTGACCATAGTCATAACGCAGCCAGCTCCCGATTAGAAACACGGACCCGGCGATGTACGGATAGATGTCAAAGAAGAACATATTCAGGAAGTGCATTATTGCTGTCCTCCGGTGGTGATATTCAGATATTGCGGCGCAACGGCTCCGGCAAAACGACGTTGGTGAGCAACGATTTCAGATTCACCGCAGCCCTGATCGGCAAAGAATTTCACCTGCTCTTCTTCCCAGACCGCATCAAGCGCTTGCGGCGTATCGTCGCGAACTTCATCGGCAATTTTTTCGGCAACTTTGTCACTGTCGATCGCCGCATTTGCCAGCTTCAGCAGCAGATCGAATAGCACCGCATAGCGGCTTTCACGCTGTTGCAGACGCGCACTCAGTAGCGCCAGAATCGGCGCGATGTCCTGCAACCCGCCCAGCGCCTCGCGCTTCGGCAACTGCGCCAGGTATTCCAGGTACAGCGGCAGATGGTCCGGCAATTCACGACTGTCGAGTTGTAAACCGTGCTGCTCGTACTGCGCCATCAGGTCAACCATCGCCTGGCCGCGATCGCGGGACTCACCGTGGACGTGCTCAAACAGCAGCAGTGAGGTCGCCCGCCCGCGGTCAAACAGTTCGCTGTAGTTGGCCTGCACGTCCAGCATCTCCTGCGCGGTTAAATCCCGCAGGAAAACGCTGAGCGTATGCGCATCCTCTTTATCAAGATTTTCAGATGACGCGAGTGCCTCGTACAGTTCCTGTTGATGCTGCCATAGGGCAGCATCCGGGTACTCGAGCAGACGCGAAACAATGACGAGTTCAATCATTGGTGCGGCTCCGTTTTGCTGGTCACATCGATGGCGTCAATGCGGCGACTGTTGAACAGGTTAAATTTGGTGTCTGAACCGTGGCACCCGTCGCCGAAGGTAAAGCCACAGCCGCTTTTCTCCGGGAAGGCGTCACGCGCCAGTTCGCGATGGCTGCTCGGTACCACAAAGCGATCTTCGTAGTTAGCAATTGCCAGGTAGCGATACATCTCCTGTGCCTGCGCTTCGCTTAAGCCAACTTCTTCCAGCGCGCGGGTATCCACTTTACCGTCAACGGTTTCCGCACGTTTATAGTGACGCATCGCCAGCATCCGTTTCAGCGCCAGCAGCACAGGTTGGGTATCGCCTGCGGTCAGTAAGTTAGCAAGGTACTGAACCGGAATACGCAGGCTGTCAACGTCCGGCAGAATGCCGTTGCTGCCCAACTCACCCGCATCCGCCGCCGACTGAATCGGTGACAGCGGCGGCACATACCACACCATCGGCAGCGTGCGATACTCCGGATGCAGCGGCAGCGCCAGCTTCCAGTCCATCGCCATTTTGTAAACCGGCGACTGCTGAGCCGCATCTATCACGCTCAGCGGAATGCCGTCTTTCAGCGCCTGTTCAATGACTGCCGGGTCGTTCGGATCGAGGAACACATCCAGTTGACGCTGGTAAAGATCTTTCTCGTGTTCGGTGCTCGCCGCGCTCTCAATCGCATCCGCGTCATACAGCAGCACGCCGAGATAACGAATACGCCCCACGCAGGTTTCAGAACACACGGTCGGTTGACCGGCTTCGATACGCGGATAGCAGAAAATGCACTTCTCGGACTTGCCGCTCTTCCAGTTGAAGTAGATTTTTTTGTACGGGCAGCCGGTGATGCACATCCGCCAGCCACGGCACTTATCCTGGTCGATCAGTACGATGCCGTCTTCTTCACGCTTGTAGATGGCGCCGCTCGGGCAGGTCGCCACGCACGCCGGGTTGAGACAGTGCTCGCACAGGCGCGGCAGATACATCATGAAGGTGTTTTCGAACTGGCCGTACATCGCCTTCTGCATGTTTTCGAAGTTCTGGTCTTTGGCGCGTTTTTCAAATTCGCCACCCAGAATTTCTTCCCAGTTCGGACCGCTGGTGATTTTGTCCATCCGCTTGCCGGTAATCAGCGAGCGTGGACGGGCAATCGGCTGGTGTTTGCTTTCCGGCGCGTTGTGCAGGTTCTGGTAGTCGTAGTCAAACGGCTCGTAATAGTCGTCGATCCCCGGCAGATGCGGGTTGGCGAAAATTTTACCGAGCAGCATCGCACGGTTCCCCATACGCGGCTGCAGCTTGCCGTTGATTTTACGGATCCAGCCGCCCTTCCATTTCTCCTGGTTTTCCCAGTCGTTCGGGAAACCAACGCCGGGCTTGCTTTCCACGTTGTTGAACCAGGCGTATTCCATCCCTTCGCGGCTGGTCCAGACATTTTTACAGGTTACAGAACAGGTGTGGCAGCCGATGCACTTATCGAGATTCAGCACCATACCGACTTGTGAACGAATTTTCATTTTACGCTCTCCTGTACCTGGTCATTGCCTTCGCCATCCAGCCAGTTAATGTTCTTCATCTTACGAACCACCACAAATTCATCACGGTTTGAACCGACGGTACCGTAGTAGTTAAAGCCGTAGGCCAGTTGCGCATAGCCGCCTATCATGTGGGTTGGCTTTGGCGTAATGCGGGTCACGGAGTTGTGGATCCCGCCGCGCTGCTCAGTAATTTCGGAACCCGGCAGGTTCACGATACGTTCCTGCGCGTGGTACATCATGGTCATTCCGGCCGGTACACGCTGACTCACTACTGCACGCGCCGTCAGCGCGCCGTTGCTGTTGAACACTTCGATCCAGTCGTTATCTTCAATGCCCAGATCTTTGGCATCGGTTTCACTCATCCAGACAATCGGGCCGCCGCGCGACAGGGTCAGCATCAGCAGATTGTCGCTGTAGGTGGAGTGGATACCCCATTTCTGGTGCGGCGTCAGGAAGTTCAGCGCCTTCTCAGGGTTACCGTTCGATTTCGCGCCCATTACCGCTTTCACGGAGCGGGTGTCGATTGGCGGACGGTAGACCAGCAGGCTTTCACCGAAATCACGCATCCACTGGTGATCCTGATACAGCGACTGGCGGCCGGTCAGCGTGCGCCACGGGATCAGCTCATGTACGTTGGTATAACCGGCGTTGTAAGAGACGTGTTCGTCTTCCAGACCAGACCACGTCGGGCTGGAGATAATCTTGCGCGGCTGCGCCTGGATATCGCGGAAGCGGATTTTTTCCTCTTCTTTGTTCGTCGCCAGATGCGTATGGTCGCGTCCGGTAAACTCGCTGAGCGCCGCCCAGGCTTTCACCGCCACGTGGCCATTGGTTTCCGGCGCCAGGGTCAGGATCATCTCTGCCGCGTCAATCGCCGTGTTGAGCATCGGCTGACCTTTCGCCGGGCCGTCCGCTTTGGTGTAGTTAAGCTTACGCAGCAGGTCCATTTCGCTCTGGGTATTCCAGGCGATCCCCTTACCGCCGTTACCGATTTTCTCCATCAGCGGGCCGATTGAGGTAAACCGCTCATACGTCGCAGGATAATCGCGTTCAACGGTCATAATGTGCGGCGCGGTGACGCCCGGAATCAGGTCACATTCGCCTTTTTTCCAGTCCTTCACGTCCAGCGGCTGCGCCAGTTCGGCGGCGGAGTCGTGCTGAATCGGCAACGTGACCACGTCCGTCTCTTTCCCGAGGTGCCCCACGCAGACTTCTGAAAATTTCTTCGCGATAGCCTTGTAGATTTCCCAGTCGCTTTTCGATTCCCAGGCCGGGTCAACGGCGGCGGACAGCGGATGAATAAACGGATGCATATCCGAGGTATTCATGTCATCTTTTTCATACCAGGTCGCCGTTGGCAGCACGATATCGGAGTACAGGCAGGTACTCGACAGACGGAAATCCAGCGTCACGACCAGATCCAGCTTGCCGTCGAGACCGTTGTCATGCCATTCCACTTCTTCTGGCTTCACGCCGCCCTGCTGGCCCAGATCTTTCCCCTGGATCCCGTGTTCAGTCCCCAGCAGGTATTTGAGCATATATTCATGCCCCTTACCGGATGAGCCCAGCAGGTTGGAGCGCCAGATGAACAGGTTACGCGGATGGTTTTTCCCGTTTTCCGGCTGCTCTGCCGCAAAGCGAAGCGAGCCCTCTTTCAGTGACTTAACGGTGTAATCCACTGGCGTCATTCCCGCTTTTTTCGCCTCTTCTGCGATGGTCAGCGGGTTGGTGCCTAACTGTGGCGCGGACGGTAGCCAGCCCATACGTTCAGCGCGCACGTTGAAGTCAATCAGGTGACCGCTGTAGCGGGATTTATCCGCCAGCGGTGACAGCAGTTCCTGCGCGGTCACCGTCTCATAACGCCACTGACTGGAGTGGTTATAGAAATATGAGGTGCTGTTCATGTGACGCGCCGGACGCTGCCAGTCAAGGGCAAATGCCAGCGGCTGCCAGCCGGTCTGCGGACGCAGTTTTTCCTGGCCGACATAGTGGGCCCAGCCGCCGCCGCTCTGGCCAATACAGCCACAGAACACCAGCATATTGATCAGGCCGCGATAGTTCATATCAAGGTGATACCAGTGGTTCAGACCGGCACCGACGATAATCATTGAACGGCCGTGCGTCTTATCGGCGTTGTCGGCAAACTCACGCGCGATGCGGGTGATTTGTGCACGCGGCACGCCAGTAATCTGTTCTGCCCACGCCGGGGTATACGCTTTGATGTCATCATAACTGGTGGCGCAGTTGGCATCGTTCAGACCGCGTTCCAGACCGTAGTTGGCCATCGTCAGGTCGTAAACGGTGGTGACCAGCACAGACGTGCCATCTGCCAGTTGCAGACGCTTAGCCGGCAGTTTGTGCAGCAGTACGTTTTCAAGCTCTACTTTATTGAAGTGTTCAGTGCCTTCGCCACCGAAGTACGGGAAGCCAACTTCTGCAATCTCGTCCTGACTGCCTAACAGACTCAGCTGCAGTTCAGTCTCTTCGCCGGTCGTACCGTCGCGCTGCTCGAGGTTCCATTTGCCTTTCTCGCCCCAGCGGAAACCGATAGAGCCGTTCGGCGCCACCATGTCACCATTGCTGTTAATGGCAACGGTTTTCCATTGCGGGTTATTTTCCTGACCCAGTGAATCCACAAGGTCAGCAGCTCGCAGCAGACGGCCCGCGGCATAATAACCGTCGCGTGCTTCCAGCATGACCAGCATTGGCATGTCGGTGTAGCGGCGGACGTAGTCGGTAAAGTACTGGCTCGGATTATCGAGGTGGAACTCGCGCAGCATCACATGGCCCATCGCCAGCGCCATCGCCGCATCGGTGCCCTGCTTCGGCGCCAGCCAGAGATCGCACAGCTTGGCGATTTCGGCGTAGTCCGGCGTCACGGCAACGGTTTTGGTGCCTTTGTATCGAACTTCGGTAAAGAAGTGAGCGTCCGGTGTACGGGTCTGCGGAACGTTGGATCCCCAGGCGATAATGTAGCTGGAGTTGTACCAGTCAGCGGATTCCGGCACGTCGGTCTGCTCACCCCAGGTCTGTGGAGATGCCGGTGGCAGGTCGCAATACCAGTCGTAGAAGCTCAGGCAGGTCCCGCCGATCAGCGAGAGATAGCGTGCGCCAGAAGCATAGGAAACCATCGACATCGCCGGGATTGGCGAGAAGCCAGCCACGCGGTCCGGACCGTACGTTTTCACGGTATAGACGTTAGATGCGGCAATCAGTTCATTGACTTCCTGCCAGGAGGAACGGACGAATCCGCCGCGACCACGCGCTTGTTTGAAGCTTTTTGCCTTATCAGCGTCTTCGATGATAGAGGCCCAGGCGTCTACGGGATCGCTGTGCAGTTTCTTCGCTTCACGCCACATCTTCATCAGACGTTTGCGCATCAGCGGATATTTCAGTCGGTTGGCGCTGTAGAGATACCAGGAATAGCTGGCCCCTCGCGGGCAGCCACGCGGCTCGTGATTTGGCATATCCGGACGGGTACGTGGATAATCGGTTTGCTGGGTTTCCCAGGTCACCAGACCGTTTTTAACGTAGATTTTCCAGCTACATGAGCCGGTGCAGTTAACCCCGTGGGTTGAGCGCACAACTTTATCGTGCTGCCAGCGCTGGCGATACCCGTCCTCCCAGTCCCGGTTGGTTTCGAGAAGCTGGCCGTGCCCATCGGCAAAGGTTTCGCCCTTCTGCTTGAAGTAGCGAAACCGATCCAGGAATTTACTCATCGGTTCTCTCCTGTTGGAGCCTGACGGCTCTCTGATAAATCGACATTGCTTGATTGAGGCGAAGGTAACGCTCTGAAAGGAGGTGGGAATTGATAACGATCAAGGCATACAGGGATGAAAACGGGAGGAAATTTTTGACATACTCCTTTCGGGGGATTTGAAATTTAATTGTATACAACTGTTTTTAAAGACTATTTCTTCAATCACATTTTCCGTAAATGATAAATTCTTAACGAGTGGGTATTAAGGGGTATTCCCCCTGGTTGACATCTTTTCGCAACGGACTGGCAGAACGGCGCAACAATAAAAACAAGAGTATGTTGTAACTAATAAGATGCAAAAAAAAGCGCGGTCTAACGCCGCGCAACGGATAATCAACAATGCTTTTTTACTTTTTAGAATGCCGTCCATATACCACCCAGGTGATAACCACGCAGGCAATATAGAAGATCAGGAAAACTTTCATCGCGTCAACTGGCGAACCAGTTAACGCAAGCGAAGTGCCGAATGCTTTCGGGATAAAGAAGCCGCCGATGGCGCCTATCGCCGAAATAAAGCCCAGCGCCGCTGCCGTGTCGGTCGCCGCTTCACGCATCGCTTTCTCTTCAGAGCCGCCTTCAGCTTTTACACGCTCCATCGTCAGCTTACGGAAGATAACGGAGATCATCTGGAAGGTAGAACCACTGCCCAGCCCGGCCGTCATAAAGAGTGCAAGGAAGACCACGAAGAAGGCGATGAAATTGCCGCCGGCACTATTGGTCGGTAAGGTCAGGAACAGCAGGCCGCTGAAAATCGCCATCAGCACAAAGTTCACCAGCGTGACGCGCGTCCCGCCTAAACGATCAGAGATCGCCCCACCTGCAGAACGCGCCAGCGCGCCGACCAGGGGGCCAAAAAATGCATAATGCAGGATCTGAATCTCCGGAAACTGGGTCTTTGACAGCATCGCAAAACCCGCGGAAAACCCAATGAACGAGCCGAAGGTCGCCAGATAGAGCAGGCTCATGATCCACAGATGACCGCGCCTGAGAACCGGTAATTGCTCTTTCAGCGATGCTTTTGAGGTCGCCAGTTCGTTCATACCAAACCAGGCCGCCAGCGTGAAGAAGGCGAGGAACGGTACCCAGATCCAGGCGGCATTCGCCAGATACAGTTGCGAACCATCCGGTTGCTCAACGCCATGGCTGCCAAAGACAGCGAAGATCGACAGCGAGACCACCAGCGGCGCAACCAGTTGCATCACGCTGACGCCCATATTCCCCAGGCCACCATTCAGCCCCAGCGCACCGCCCTGTTTCTGCTTTGGAAAGAAGAAACTGATGTTCGCCATACTGGAGGCAAAGTTTGCGCCGGCAAAGCCGCACAGCAGTGAAATCACGATAAAGGTGCTGAACGGCGTGGCGGTATCCTGCACGGCAAATCCTAACCAGACGCACGGGATAATCAGGATCCCGGTGCTGAATGCGGTCCAGCGGCGACCGCCAAAGACCGGAACCATAAAGGAGTAAGGCACACGTAATAACGCGCCGGAGACCGACGGTAACGCCGTCAGCATAAACAACTGCTCAGTGGTAAAGTTGAAGCCGACCTTCGGCAGATTCACCGCAACAGCACTGAACAACATCCAGACGCAAAACGCCAGCAGCAAGCAGGGGACGGAAATCCACAGGTTGCGGCTGGCGATACGTTGACCCCGCTGTGCCCAGAACGCCGGATCTTCCGGTCGCCATTCGGTGATTACAGCTCCAGATGCCCTTTCGGGGGCGGATGAGTGACTCATAGACACCTCTGATACGCAATTCGATGCCTGCAACCTTAGGGTTTACAGCGCGAGGTAAGTTGATATAAATCAAAGGAAAAGGAGGCAATATCAGCGCAAAAAAATCATGATCACCCTAAGTGAGTAGAATAATTCGCCAAAAAATACGTGGTTTTTCACAGCACTGCTCGCCGCACTTTCCCCCTTCCCTGAATCCTCTGCGATCACGGCAATTAAGAGGTAACTCGTTTTAGGTATGGGTATACTCCAGGGGATGGTCGAGAATAACGCCACTGTCTGATTCTGCCCGGCACTCTCGTCATTCATCAAGGTTCCCCGATTTGCTCGCCGGGGACCTGAAAGAAGAAGGTTTTATGCTAAAACGTTGTCTTTCTCCACTCACGCTGGTTAACCAGGTGGCGCTCATTGTGATGCTCTCGACGGCCATTGGCGTAGCCGGTATGGCGGTCTCTGGCTGGCTGGTTCAGGGCGTACAGGGCAGCGCGCACGCCATCAATAAAGCGGGTTCACTGCGGATGCAAAGCTACCGCCTGCTCGCCAGCGTGCCGCTAAGCGCTGAGGATCAGAAACTGCTTAATGAAATGGAGCAAACGGCGTTCAGCCCGGAACTGACCCGTGCCGCAGAACGCGACGGTCAGCAGGAGCAACTGCGCGCCCTTCAGGATTACTGGCACCGCGAACTCTCCCCCGGCCTGCTACAGGCCAAAAGCAGAGAATCTGTCGCCGCCGACGTCAGCCAGTTTGTCGCTGGCCTCGATCGGCTCGTCTCCGCGTTTGATCACACCACCGAAATGCGCATTGAACGTGTGGTGATGGTGCACCGGGTGATGGCGATTTTTATGGCGCTGCTACTGGTGTTTACCATTATCTGGTTGCGTGCGCGTCTGCTTCAGCCGTGGAAACAACTGCTGTCGATGGCGCGGGCCATCAGCCAGCGCGACTTTACTCAGCGCGCGCAGATCGGCGGGCGTAATGAGATGGCGATGCTCGGCGACGCGCTAAATAACATGTCCGACGAACTGGCGGAAAGCTATTCAGTGCTTGAACAGCGCGTCAGAGAAAAAACGGCCGGGCTGGAGCAGAAAAACCAGATCCTCTCTTTTCTCTGGCAGGCGAATCGTCGCCTGCATTCGCCGGTTCCGCTTTGCGAACGTCTCTCCCCGGTGTTGAACGGTCTGCAAAATCTGACCCAAATGCATGACATCGAACTGCGGGTTTATGACCAGGAAGATGAAGAGAACCATCAGGAATTCACCTGCCAGTCCGATCTCAGTTGTGATGATAAAGGGTGTCACCTCTGCCCGCGCGAAGTGCTACCGACCACGGAAGGCGGAATGACGCTGAAATGGCGCTTAACGGACACCCATACCCAGTACGGCATTTTGCTGGCAACTCTGCCGCAGGGACGTCACCTGAGTCACGATCAGCAGCAACTGGTGGATACCGTCGTGGAACAGCTCACCGCCACGCTGGCGCTGGATCGCAATCAGGAACGCCAGCAGCAGTTGATTGTCATGGAAGAGCGTGCCACCATCGCACGCGAACTGCATGATTCTATTGCACAATCACTGTCCTGTATGAAGATGCAGATCAGTTGCCTGCAAATGCAGGGAGACGCATTGCCAGACAGCAGTCGTGATTTGCTGAGCCAGATCCGTAACGAACTGAACGCCTCATGGGCGCAACTGCGCGAACTGTTGACGACGTTCCGCTTACGGCTGACCGAACCCGGTCTGCGCCCGGCGCTGGAAGCCAGTTGCCAGGAATACAGCACCCGTTTTGGTTTTACGGTGAAACTGGATTACCAGCTACCACCACGCCTGGTGCCTTCGCATCAGGCGATTCACCTGCTGCAAATTGCCCGTGAAGCCTTAAGCAATGCGCTAAAACACGCTCACGCTGATGAGGTCGTGGTTACCGTGGCGCTGAAAGGCAAGCAGGTTAAATTGACTGTACAAGACAATGGCTGCGGCGTTCCTGAGAACGCCGAACGCAGTAACCACTATGGCATGATCATTATGCGCGACCGGGCACAGAGCCTGCGTGGAGACTGCCAGGTACGCCGCCGCGAGACGGGAGGCACTGAAGTCGCTGTCACCTTTATTCCCGAAACATACTTCACAGAAGTTCAAGGAGATACCCATGAATAATCAGGAACCGGCAACTATCCTGCTCATCGACGATCATCCGATGCTGCGGACCGGCGTCAAACAGCTTGTCAGCATGGCGCCGGATATTACCGTAGTCGGTGAGGCCAGCAACGGCGAACAGGGTATCGAACTGGCCGAATCGCTTGACCCGGATCTGATCCTGCTTGACCTGAACATGCCGGGGATGAACGGGCTGGAAACCCTCGACAAACTGCGTGAAAAGGCTCTTTCCGGGCGTATCGTGGTGTTCAGCGTATCGAATCATGAAGAAGATGTGGTGACGGCGCTCAAGCGCGGCGCTGATGGTTATCTGCTAAAGGATATGGAGCCGGAAGATCTGCTTAAGTCATTACAGCAGGCTGCCGCCGGAGAGATGGTGTTAAGCGAAGCGTTAACGCCCGTGCTGGCTGCCAGCCTGCGCGCCAACCGCGCCACTTCCGATCGCGATGTCACGCAATTGACCCCGCGCGAGCGCGACATTCTCAAGCTTATCGCTCAGGGTTTGCCGAACAAGATGATTGCCCGTCGCCTGGATATCACCGAGAGTACGGTGAAAGTCCACGTGAAGCATATGCTGAAGAAAATGAAGCTGAAGTCACGCGTTGAAGCGGCAGTGTGGGTGCATCAGGAACGCATCTTCTGATCACTCCTCCGGCAGCAACCTCCAGCGTGGGTCGTCTTCTGGCATCGCCATAAACGGTTCAGTCAGCACGAGCGTGATCTCATTGGAAGAGACACGCTGCCCTTTGTCATCTTCGACCACGACCGACAGTCGCCAGCGGTTGCTCGCCCCTTCACTGCTGTCCCAGGCGGGCATAATCACCGTCCAGCCTTCGGCGCTTTCCGCGTTAGCCCCTGCCGTCAGACTCAGTGCCTGCGTGTCCCCCTGCCAGGTAATATGGCGAATGCCATGCAGACTGCGTACCTGTAGTTTTAACGGCACCGTTTCGCCCGAGTGCAGATCCCACGGTGGCGTCGCCAGAAATACGCTCAGCGTTTTGCGCTGGCGGTATTCCATCGTCGGCAGGTTATTGCGCTGGGGTTGATCATAGCGGCTTCCGCGCAGCGACTGACTCTCTGCCACTTCGCTGGCGGCCAGCTGTTTTTTCAACGGCACGCCGAAGCGGTAGTTCAGGTTCAGTCCAAGGTTGTTCTGGCTGAGCCCGCTCTCCCCCTGTTTGTGCTGGGCGGTTACTGTCACCAGCGGAACCGGGGTGTAATTCAGCCCCAGCTTCACCGCCACTGGATTGTGATAGCCCGTCCCGGAATCAAACAGATCCACGCTGTCGCCAAAATATTGTTCCACACTGATGCTAGTATTGAGATATTCGTAGAAGGGCATGCGCATTTGCGCCGTGACGTCGTAACCGCGCGCCATGCGTTGCTCCAGCGTCGGCGTATGGGCGCGCCACGAGGCAAACGGCTGGTAATAATTGGCCGACAGCCGCAGGTATTCCCCCCACGCTTCAGCGCCCAGTCCGCCACGCTGAAGGTTTTCATCCAACAGATTATCGTAGAAGGTGTTATAGCCGAGCAGCCAGCCGTCGCGCACCCAGCGCTGGCCGATACCCACATTACTCACCAGCCCGTCATCCTGCTGAGTAAGACCCAGTTGACTCCAGGTGAGGTAGCGCGAGTTATCCTGCAAGGGGACAAACCAGCTTCCGCGACTGCCGTTGAAATTGCCTTCGCTATCGACCTGAACATTCACGCTGGCCTTGCCCCAGGGCGACAGCCAGGACTCCAGGTGCTCATTCACCTGCTCGCTGACGGCGTCGCGAACCTGACCAAAAGCAAACTGTTTTGCCTGCTCGCCGGTGTCCAGTCCGTTGTCGTTCATGCTTGCCTCGCCAAAGGCTTTCATCATCTCGGCGAAATGTTTTTCACCTTCATGCGATTCGGGAGCCATACCCAGATCGGGCAATCCGTCCTGGTTATTATCAAAGGGATTTTCGGCCTGTTGCATAAAAGAAGATTGTGCACTGGCCGTACCGCCTGCCAGCAGCAAGAGTATCCAGAAAGGGAGGAAATGCGATACAAAACGGCTCAAATCGACGATGGCTTTTAGGGAGATCAATTAACTAACACGCTTAAAGCTTACCTGACTCAGCGTCATTTTGCAGGCTTTCTCACGCTTTCAGGAATATCCTTATGCCTGCCAGGCATGCCTTTTTCGCCACTCTTCCATTGGTAACACCCCGCTTGCGCGGTAACATAACGTGCTGACAAATCAAACCTCCCCCGCTAACAGGAGTTAACATGCAAAAGATTGTGATCATTGCCAACGGTGCGGCATACGGTAGCGAATCGTTATTCAACAGCCTGCGACTGGCGATCGCGTTACGTGAACAGGCGGGCGATCTTGACCTTCGTCTGTTCCTGATGTCGGATGCCGTCACGGCGGGATTACGCGGTCAGAAGCCCGCAGAAGGCTACAATATCCAGCAGATGCTGGAGATCCTGACCGCTCAGAATGTGCCGGTCAAGCTGTGCAAAACCTGCACCGACGGACGCGGGATCACGACGCTGCCGCTGATTGACGGCGTGGAAGTCGGCACGCTGGTGGAGCTGGCGCAATGGACGCTGGCCGCCGATAAAGTGCTCACCTTCTAATCCCCCTTTTCAGGCGAGCTTGCTGAAACAGCCGGTTATTTCCGAATTTAATCTTATTGGGGCGTATCTTTACCCAAAGTAAGTGCGCCCGATCACGCTTTTCGCCGGGATTTTGTCACTATTGTTTAATCGTTATGCCATTTTTTGATCAAAATCAGCATCCGAAGCCTAACTCTTTGGTGTTATGCCTCATGGGTAAAATGTGAACAACATCACGCAGCACTTCCGAAAGGAAGTACGTTGTTTTCAATACGGGGTGAGAAATGGCATTAGTAAAGGCAAGTCTGAAGTTATTTGGTGGGGACACCGTGGTCGTACGCTGTTCGGAGCGTTGCCACATCCATCTGATGAGCGAGAAAAATCACGTTAAAGACACGCAGACCGACATATTAAGCGTGCAGAACCGTGATAACGCATGGTTGACCGTACCGTATACCGGCGTCTGGAACGTCCTGATCGACAGCCACAGCCAGTCGCTTGAACATTCCATCAGTTATATCGCAGCCTGATACGTGAATTGCCCGGTAGCGCTTGCGCCTGCCGGGCCAACAGAAACCTCACGCGAAGCCCGGGCGCATAACCCCTTCTGGCAACGGTCCCTCTAACAAACCGCGTACATTGGTCACCAGGTCATTAAGACACTCATCCTGCATTCCCAGTTTCTGCAACTCCTGCTCGAGTGAAAACAGATACTGCGCGTTGGTGCCAAGTGGCCCACTGGCAGCAGCAATCAACGGGGCGATGATTTGCGCGCGCGTGTCCGACTCATACAACGGATGGCGCGGGTCCATAATAAACACCAACGCACTCACCGTTCGACCATCGTCCAGCGCCAGCTGACACCATGTTGGCAGATAGCAGCCAGTGATCATTTCGCGCTTCCACAGCAGTGTTAACTCCTGCTCAAGCGTCGCATCCGGGAGACGATAGGCGACGCCGGTGGTGCGCCCGCCCTCTTTTAGTGCAAGCATACGACCCGGCTGACACGCGGTTCCACGCCCTGCGGTAAGGCGCAGGCAAAATGCCCGATGCCATCCCACCAGCGTACCGGTACATGACTCTTCAAACTCTAACGCCGGGTTCCACATCAACGATCCATAACCGAAGATCCACACCGGTCCCTCATCCGGTCGGCAGGCCAGCGTCGCCGCAAGGGACGCTGCACGTTGCTCTGCTGACCATAAAAGTGATTCTTCAATAGCGCCAAATGCCGTCTTACAATCGGCATTCATCAAGAAATCACGCGTTAACACCTTACACCTCCGCCACTGCATACATCCCTGCGACAACTTTTTGACGCCTTCCGGGCATTTTAACTGCTCATTTTGAAACCAATAGCATGACAATATGCAATTCCCAGGCCGCTTGCAAGGCAGCAACGGGGGCGGGTAGCACGATTCGCCTACACAATAATCACTTTCGGAAATTTATCGCTTACGCGTTAGGGGATTAGGATTTTTTGTGCCATTTATCATCGTCCCCTTTTTCGTAATCATTTTTTACCGCAGCCCACGCCACTTTATGTGCCGTCTCTTCACGGCTGGCGTCATCGCGGCGGTCTTCTTTGTCTTTATATTGATCCCAGGCGCTATTAAACGCCTCTTTATAGATATCCTGCGCGTGGGCGGGTAATACATGTTGCACGCTGTCAGGCAGATCTTTTTTCGATTTGTACGGCATCTTTGGCTCCTCTTCTCGCTAAACCTTAAGTGTGGTCAACAATGATTCCTCCTGCCACTGAAAAATGGTTTATTAGCGATAACCAGAATATAAGCCTCTGTTATTTAACTATTCACTCAACAAGACTCACCTTTTTTGTTGTTTTAAAGGGAAAACACTGCAATGCCGTAAAATTTCGTAAAATATCACCTGTAAACCCACGTTTTCTGTTATTTTTCGCACTCTTTATTATATTTATAACTAAAACTGACCTGCAGAGAGGGAGAGCATTTATGACACATGCACATGAGGCGGTGAAAACCCGCCATAAGGAGACATCGCTTATTTTCCCGGTTGTGGCGCTGGTAGTGCTGTTCCTTTGGGGAGGCAGCCATTCACTACCAGCGGTGACTGGAATCAATATCCTTGCCCTGATTGGTATTTTAAGCAGTGCTTTTAGCGTGGTTCGTCACGCTGACGTATTAGCCCACCGCCTCGGCGAACCCTACGGATCACTCATTCTGAGTCTGTCTGTGGTTATTCTCGAAGTCAGCCTGATTTCTGCGTTAATGGCCACCGGTGATGCAGCGCCCACGCTGATGCGTGATACGCTCTATTCCATCATTATGATTGTGACCGGCGGTCTGGTGGGTTTTTCGTTATTAATGGGTGGGCGTAAATTCGCCACTCAGTATATGAATCTGTTCGGTATTAAACAGTATTTAATCGCCCTGTTTCCGCTGGCAATTATTGTGCTGGTCTTTCCTATGGCCTTGCCCGGTGCGAATTTTACCACCGGTCAGGCACTGTTAGTGGCCTTAATCTCTGCCGCGATGTACGGTGTGTTCCTGCTGATTCAGACTAAAACGCACCAGAGTCTGTTTGTTTATGAGCATGAAGATGACGGCGACGATGATGACCCACATCACGGTAAGCCCTCTGCGCACAGCAATGTGTGGCATGCAGCCTGGCTGGTGATCCACCTGATTGCGGTGATTGCCGTCACCAAGATGAACGCGAATCCGCTGGAGACGCTACTGACTGAACTGAACGCCCCGGTCGCCTTTACCGGCTTCCTGGTCGCACTGTTAATCCTCTCACCGGAAGGGCTTGGGGCACTGAAAGCGGTGCTCAGTAATCAGGTGCAACGCGCCATGAACTTATTCTTTGGTTCGGTACTGGCGACGATCTCGCTGACCGTGCCGGTAGTGACGCTGATTGCATGGACAACGGGGAATGACCTGGTGTTCGGCTTAGGTGCACCGGAAATGGTGGTAATGGTGGCGTCGCTGGTGCTGTGCCAGATCTCGTTCTCAACCGGGCGCACCAATGTGCTGAACGGTGCGGCGCATCTGGCGCTGTTTGTCGCTTATCTGATGACGATATTTGCCTGATATAAAAAAGCCCGATGGCGCTAACACGCTTATCGGGCCTACATCTTGCCCGATGCAATATCGGGCACACAATCTTTCAATTAGTTCTCGGTATCGAGCTCGTCGAAGCTTTTCACCAAATCGTCAATCGCCTTCATCTGCACCAGGAACTGTTCCAGCTTCGCCAGCGGCAGCGCGGACGGGCCGTCACATTTCGCGTTGTCCGGATCCGGGTGCGCTTCGATGAACAGACCGGCCAGACCGACCGCCATACCGGCACGCGCCAGTTCAGTCACCTGACCACGACGGCCGCCAGACGCTGCGCCAAACGGGTCGCGGCACTGCAGCGCGTGGGTCACGTCGAAGATCACCGGGCTGTTGCCGGAAACTTTCTTCATTACGCTAAAGCCCAGCATATCGACAACCAGGTTGTCATAACCGAAGTTTGCCCCACGGTCGCACAGGATCACCTTGTCGTTGCCGCCTTCATGGAATTTATCCACGATGTTACCCATCTGACCCGGGCTCACGAACTGCGGTTTCTTCACGTTGATAACCGCGCCGGTTTTCGCCATCGCTTCCACCAGATCGGTCTGACGCGCGAGGAACGCCGGTAACTGAATCACATCCACAACGTCAGCCACAGGCTGCGCCTGGCTGGCTTCATGAACGTCGGTGATCACTTTCACGCCAAAAGTCTGTTTCAGTTCCTGGAAGATTTTCATCCCTTCTTCCAGGCCCGGTCCACGGTAGGAGTGGATGGAGGAACGGTTGGCTTTATCAAAAGAGGCCTTGAACACGTAAGGGATACCCAGTTTCTGGGTAACGGTCACGTAGTGCTCACAAATGCGCATCGCCAGATCGCGCGATTCCAGCACGTTCATCCCGCCAAACAGCACGAACGGCAGATCGTTTGCTACCTTGATGTCGCCAATGCTAACCACTTTTTGTTTCATAGGATCGCCTTAATGATGAGTAAGAATGTCGATAAATTAATGCAGGACAATTTGTTTATGCGAGATGTTATTAATCTGCGCACGAATCATTTCGCTGATCGGGTCTTCCGGACACTGCTCAACGAAATAGCTTAAATCGGTCAACGCGACATGTTCACATTCCAGTTGCGCATAAATTAATCCGCGGTCGCGTATTTCATACGGATCTTCCGGGTTAAATTGCAGTAACGCTTCGCTCGCACGCAGCGCCAGCTCCATCTGTTGTTCTTCCATTAAGGAAGATTTCAGCGTGTCCAGCAGCTTGCGAATCACTTCCGCGTTATCCGCTTCGTCGAGGTCTTCATTAAATAGCTCAGCGACCGGGCTGATATTCCCCTTCAACCACACTTCCAGCGTATGCTCATTCAACGTTTCACCATTGAAGGGATTGATGAGCCATATTTCGCCTTCCAGCGACTCAATACGCAAAATAAGCTGCGTCGGGAAAATCACCGGTACCAGCGGCAATGACAGACGGTTGGCAATCCACAATAAAATTGCCCCCAGCGACACAGCGCTGCCCTGGCGGTTCTTCAGTACCTGGTCAAGCCATAATGCATCGGATAAACGGTAAACGCCGCGGGTGTCAGTAAAGCCCCACTCGCCGTAGAAAAGTGCCAGCAATTTTTCCAGTTGCTCATCCTGAGACAAAAGCTGGCTAATTTCTTCTTGCGCCAGGCTGACCAGACGTTCCAGCTCGTCATAGACAGTTTGTGAAGGAAAATCCAGGCGGATCAACTCCGATGCCAGAATCATCCCGTCGCACAATGGCGCTTTATTAAATTCGAAATCAGCTAACGACCTCATGACTTACCCCAGTAACGGTATTTTTGTGGTGGCGAGTTTAATGATGATGTACAGCACCACCAGCGCCAGCGGGAACGCGATTAATCGTGTCTGCCGACTGCGCGCCCGACGGTTATCGAGCGCAATAAAACCCAAAACGATGTAAATGATAACTCCAAACAGCTTCTCAGTCAGCCATGTCCCCTGTTCCGTGAATGGCAGGATGTGCGTTTTAGCGATCAACCCCACACCACTGAGCAACAAAACGGTGTCAACAATCGGCGGCACGACACGCGTCCAGCGCGCCTGAGCCCGCGCAGAGTGACATTCACGCCACCCATAGCGCAGCACAAACAGACTAACAGAAACAGCAATAGTAATGAGGTGAACGCCGAGCAGGAACGTAACGCTGTTCATGCAGGCTTTCGTCCGAGCGTAATGCGCTCGTTGCCGCCATAATCGCGGCAGGTTTCTACCGCCTGGTAGCCCGCGCGATTGAAGGCGTCACGCACGGCTGCACCCTGCTGCCAGCCATGCTCGAGAAGCAGAAAACCGCCCTCTTCCAGCTGCGTGAAAGCGTGCCTGATGATGTGCACAATGTCGGCCATTCCGCAGTCACCCGCGACCAGCGCGCTCAGAGGTTCGAAGCGAACATCGCCCTGCGCCAGATGCGGATCCTGCTCGTCAATATACGGCGGATTGCTGACAATCATCGCAAAGCGCTGCCCCGGCAAGGCGCTAAACCAGTCGCTTTGCCGGATGCGAACGTTATTGATGGCCAGATGCGCGGCATTACGCTGCGCCAGCTCAACGGCATCTGGCATCCGGTCAACCGCCGTGATGTCGCAGTCAGGGCGCTCAGACGCCAGCGCCAGCGCAATCGCGCCGGTGCCAGTACCAAGATCGAGAATACGGCACGGGTTTGTTGGCAGTCGTGCCAGCGCCTGTTCTACCAGACACTCCGTATCCGGGCGCGGGATCAACGTTGCCGGTGAGACAAACAGCGGCAACGACCAGAACTCCCGCACGCCGGTTAAGTGCGCTACCGGCTCACCCCGCTGGCGACGAGCCAGTAACGTTGTCAGCTGTGCCAGTTGGGCATCAGTTAACAGCGTTTCACCAAATGCCAGCAGATACGTACGCCCTTTTCCGGTCACGAATTCGAGTAAAATCTCGGCATCGCGACGCGGGCTTTCGCTCCCCGCCAGCTGGCTTATCGCCTCACGTAACCAGTGCTGAAAATCCATTATTCCTGCTCGGACAGCGCCGCCAGTTGATCGGCCTGATATTCCTGCACGATCGGCTCAATCAGCATGTCCAGTTTGCCTTCCATTGCTTCATCCAGCCGGTAGAGCGTCAGGTTGATGCGGTGATCGGTCACACGCCCCTGCGGGAAGTTGTAGGTCCGGTTGCGGTCGCTGCGATCGCCGCTGCCTAACAGGTTGCGACGTGTTGAGGCTTCGGCCTGCTGACGTTTTGCCATTTCTGCCGCACGAATACGCGCGCCCAACACCGAGAGCGCTTTGGCTTTGTTCTTGTGCTGCGAACGTTCATCCTGACACTCCACCACAATGCCGGTCGGCAGGTGGGTAATACGAATCGCGGAGTCGGTGGTGTTAACGTGCTGACCACCCGCCCCGGAGGAACGGAAGGTATCAATGCGGAGATCGGCCGGGTTGATATCCGGCAGTTCGGCTTCCGGTAGCTCCGGCATCACCGCCACGGTGCAGGCAGAGGTGTGAATACGCCCCTGGGATTCCGTTGCTGGTACGCGCTGCACGCGATGCCCGCCGGACTCAAACTTCAGTCGACCATAGACGCCATCGCCGCTGATCTTGGCGATAATCTCTTTATAACCGCCGTGCTCACCTTCGCTGGCGCTCATGATTTCCACGCGCCAGCGGCGTGTTTCAGCATAGCGGCTGTACATACGAAACAAATCTCCGGCAAACAAGGCGGCTTCATCGCCGCCGGTCCCGGCGCGAACTTCCAGAAACGCATTGCGCTCATCGTCAGGATCTTTCGGTAATAACAGCACCTGTAACTGTTGTTCCAGTTGTTCACTTTTGTCTTTCGCTTCGCGCAGTTCTTCCTGCGCCATTTCACGCATTTCAGGATCGTCGAGCATCATTTGTGCCGTTTCGATATCGTCCTGAATCTGTTGCCAGTCCGTAAAACAGCGAGAAACATCGCTTAGTTGTGCATACTCGCGCGACAATGCGCGAAAACGTTCCTGGTCCGCGATGGTTCCCGCATCACCCAGCAGCGCCTGAACTTCTTCATGACGTTCATGCAGGGCTTCCAGTTTGGCAACGATAGAAGGCTTCATAGGCGTAAATGCACCTTGTAAAAAGAGGGGTGTATTGCTACTCCAGCCCGAGGCTGTCGCGCAAGATATTCAGGCGTTCGTCGTCCCCGTCACGGGCGGCCTGCTGAAGAGATTTGGTTGGCGCATGGATCAGGCGGTTGGTCAGTTTCCATGCCAGATCCTGCATAATGGCCTGCGCGTCGCCGCCCTGTTCCAGAGCAGCAAGCGCTTTTGCAGTCAGTTCATCCCGTACATGCTCAGACTGACTCCGGTATTCACGAATGGTTTCACTGGCGCCCTGAGCGCGCAGCCAGGCCATAAACTCGCTGGTTTCCTGCGCGACAATCGTTTCGGCTTCTACCGCCGCGGCTTTGCGCTGCGCCAGGTTGTGCGAAATGATGCTTTGCAGGTCGTCAACGCTATAAAGATAGGCGTTAGCCAGTTTGCCGACTTCCGGTTCGACATCGCGCGGAACGGCGATATCCACCAGCAGCATCGGCTGATTGCGACGGCTTTTCAGAGCACGTTCCACCATCCCTTTACCAATAATGGGCAGCGGGCTGGCGGTTGAACTGATAATAATGTCGGCTTCCCGCAGACGTTCGTCGATGTCGCTGAGTGCGATGACTTCGGCCCCGACTTCATCAGCAAGCACCTGCGCCCGCTCACGGGTGCGGTTGGCGATAATCATCTTCTGCACGTTGTGTTCGCGCAGATGGCGCGCCACCAGTTCGATGGTTTCGCCCGCGCCGACCAACAGCACGGTGACCGTGGAAAGTGATTCAAAGATTTGGCGCGCCAGCGTACAGGCGGCAAACGCAACGGACACGGCGCTGGCGCCGATATCGGTTTCGGTACGGACCCGTTTAGCGACGGAGAACGATTTCTGGAACATACGTTCCAGCGCGCTGGCGTTCAGGTGGCCTTTTTGCGAATCCGCAAAAGCTTTTTTCACCTGACCGAGGATCTGTGGTTCGCCGAGTACCAGCGAATCCAGACCGCTGGCGACACGCATCAGATGGCTGACCGCATCGTTATCCTGGTGCCAGTAGAGACTGCTGCGCAGCTCCTCTTCATTAAGATTGTGGTAATCACATAGCCAACGAATCAGCGCTTCCTGCAGGTTGTCCTGCTCTTCCACGCTGAGATACAGCTCCGTGCGGTTGCACGTCGACAAGACCACGCCACCCTGCACCATAGGCTGCGCAAGCAGGCTTTCCAGCGCCTGATCGAGCGTATCCGGCGAAAACGTTACGCGTTCTCGCAGCGATACAGGTGCCGTCTTATGGTTAATGCCGAGCGCTAAAAGGGTCATGTCTGCGGGAGTAGTACCAGCGTTGATATGGTTAGTCTGCTCGCATCATACAGGATGCGCGTAATCAATAAAAGAGAGTGCCCCCTTTTGGAGTAATCGCTTATCGCTTAAATTAAGATAACGTGAACGTAGACGATATACCCGTGCGGCGCTAGCATTAAGGGTTATTATTGCAACGTCTCACAAGGATTCGTCATCATTATGACCCTGCCCGATTTTCGCCTGATCCGCCTGCTTCCGCTGGCAAGCCTGGTTCTGACCGCCTGTACGATCAACGCGCCGAAAGGCCCGGGTAAGAGCCCGGATTCTCCTCAATGGCGGCAGCATCAGCAGGAGGTCCGTCAATTGAATCAATATCAGACGCGCGGCGCGTTTGCTTATATTTCCGACGAACAGAAAGTCTATGCTCGCTTTTTCTGGCAACAGACCGGTCAGGATCGCTATCGCCTGCTGCTGACCAATCCGCTGGGTAGCACCGAGCTTGAACTGAACGCGCAGCCAGGTAACGTGCAGTTGGTGGACAATAAAGGCCAGCGCTATACCGCTGACGATGCCGAAGAGATGATCGGCAAGCTGACCGGCATGCCGATTCCGCTGAACAGCCTGCGTCAGTGGATCCTTGGCCTGCCGGGCGACGCGACCGACTATAAACTCGACGACCAGTACCGTCTGAGCGAAGTGAACTACCGCCAGGACGGAAAAAAATGGAAGGTGGTCTACAGCGCGTACGACAGCAAAACCTCCCCGGCAATGCCGGCCAATATGGAACTCTCCGACGGCGATCAGCGTATCAAGCTGAAAATGGATAACTGGATTGTAAAATGATGACCCAGTGGCCCTCTCCGGCAAAACTGAATCTGTTTTTATACATCACCGGACGACGTGCAGACGGTTATCACACGCTGCAAACGCTGTTTCAGTTTCTCGATTATGGCGACACGATTTGTCTCGAGCCGCGCAGCGATAGTGAAATTCGTCTCTTAACGCCGGTTGACGGCGTGGCGCATGAAGACAACCTGATCGTCCGCGCCGCGCGACTGCTGCTGAAAACAGCCGCAGAAAGTGGACGTTTGCCTGCCGGCAGCGGCGTGGATATCCGTATCGAAAAACGCCTGCCGATGGGCGGTGGCCTGGGTGGCGGATCGTCGAATGCGGCAACCGTGCTGGTCGCGCTGAACCACCTCTGGCAATGTGGGCTGTCACTGGATGAACTGGCCACCTTAGGCTTAACGCTTGGCGCAGACGTGCCGGTGTTTGTCCGCGGGCACGCCGCCTTTGCCGAAGGTATCGGGGAGATTCTGACGCCGGTAGAGCCCGTCGAAAAATGGTATCTGGTGGCGCATCCGGGCGTCAGTATTCCTACACCGATGATTTTTAACGATCCCGACCTCCCCCGTAATACGCCAAAAAGGTCAATAGAAACGTTATTAAACTGTGAATTCAGCAATGATTGCGAGGTTATCGCAAGAAAACGTTTTCGCGAGGTTGATGCGGCGCTTTCCTGGCTGTTAGAATACGCGCCGTCGCGCCTGACTGGTACAGGGGCCTGTGTCTTTGCTGAATTCGATACAGAGTTTCGTGCCCGGCAGGTGCTTGAGCAAGCCCCGGAATGGCTCAATGCCTTTGTGGCGAAGGGTGTCAACCTCTCCCCACTGCATCGAGCGTTACGCTGAATCATTGAGATTTCAGGAAGATGGCAAAATGACGCATTGCCGGTCACATCGCTTTGTGTGACGGGTTTGAGCCATTGTAGTCAGCGGTTCTGAAAGCTGAATGAGGATGGGTAAGCCGGGCAAGCTGAGTTTCGGTGACAACGTCACCCTGTTCCAGACGTTGCATCGCGCTCTTTAATACACCGCATGGAGAGAGTCCTGCCTGGCCCGCACAGTTTTTGGCAAACTCTTTCCACCAATGGACGCATGCCTGAGGTTCTTCTCGTGCCTGATATGAAGCTTTTTGCTGGTAACGCCACCCCGGAACTAGCACAACGTATTGCCAACCGCCTGTACACTTCTCTCGGCGACGCCGCTGTAGGTCGCTTTAGCGACGGCGAAGTCAGCGTACAAATTAACGAAAATGTACGCGGTGGTGATATTTTCATCATCCAGTCCACTTGTGCTCCAACGAACGACAACCTGATGGAATTGGTCGTTATGGTTGATGCCCTGCGCCGTGCTTCCGCAGGCCGTATCACTGCCGTTATCCCTTACTTTGGCTATGCGCGCCAGGACCGTCGTGTCCGTTCCGCTCGTGTGCCGATTACGGCAAAAGTTGTCGCTGACTTCCTGTCCAGCGTCGGCGTTGACCGCGTTCTGACCGTTGACCTGCATGCTGAACAGATCCAGGGCTTCTTTGACGTACCGGTTGATAACGTATTTGGTAGCCCGATTCTGTTAGAAGATATGCTGCAGCTGAATCTGGATAACCCGATTGTGGTTTCTCCGGACATCGGTGGCGTCGTGCGTGCCCGCGCTATCGCTAAGCTGCTCAATGACACCGATATGGCGATCATCGACAAACGCCGTCCGCGTGCAAACGTCTCTCAGGTGATGCACATCATCGGTGACGTTGCCGGCCGTGACTGCGTGCTGGTTGACGATATGATCGACACCGGTGGTACGCTGTGTAAAGCAGCTGAAGCGCTGAAAGAACGTGGTGCGAAACGCGTATTCGCTTACGCCACTCACCCGATCTTCTCAGGCAATGCGGCAAACAACCTGCGTAACTCTGTGATTGATGAAGTCGTGGTCTGCGATACCATCCCGCTGACTGACGAAATCAAAGCACTGCCGAACGTGCGTACGTTGACCCTGTCGGGTATGCTGGCCGAAGCGATTCGTCGTATCAGCAACGAAGAATCGATTTCTGCTATGTTCGAGCATTAATCGAACCCGGCTCAAAGACCCGCTGCGGCGGGTTTTTTTGTCTGTAACCTTTATTTGTATGACTTATGCCTCCTTCACCTGCCAACCCGCCATTTCATTGAGTTGACAGATGATGCGCTCATGGATGAAACATTATTGTGAACAGAATTTTTTCCTCACATGTGATGCCTTTCCGCGCCCTCATCGACGCTTGCTGGAAAGAAAAATATACCGCCTCACGGTTTACCCGTGATGTGATTGCCGGGATCACCGTCGGGATTATTGCTATCCCGCTGGCAATGGCGCTGGCAATTGGCAGTGGTGTCGCGCCGCAGTACGGACTTTATACCTCCGCTGTGGCCGGGATCGTTATTGCCTTAACCGGGGGCTCGCGCTTCAGCGTCTCCGGCCCGACCGCCGCCTTTGTGGTCATACTCTACCCCGTTTCGCAACAGTTTGGGTTGGCAGGCCTGCTGGTGGCGACGCTGATGTCCGGGGTCTTCCTGATCCTCTTTGGCCTGGCTCGTTTTGGCCGCCTGATTGAATACATTCCGGTTTCGGTTACCTTAGGTTTTACCTCAGGGATTGGTATCACCATTGGTACCATGCAGATCAAAGATTTCCTCGGTTTGCAGATGGCTCACGTCCCGGAGCATTATCTGCAGAAAGTCGGCGCGTTGTTTATGGCGCTGCCAACCGTTAATCCGGGTGATGCCGCCATCGGCGTGGTCACGCTGGGCACGCTGATGATGTGGCCGCGTCTGGGCATTCGTCTGCCAGGTCACCTGCCTGCTCTGCTTGCTGGCTGCGCCGTCATGGGCATCGTTAACCTGCTGGGCGGCCACGTTGCCACCATTGGTTCTCAGTTCCACTATATTCTGGCCGACGGCTCACAGGGCAACGGGATCCCGCAACTGCTGCCGCAACTGGTGCTGCCGTGGAACCTGCCGGATTCCGATTTCACGCTAAGCTGGGATTCCCTGCGCGCCCTGCTTCCGGCCGCGTTCTCAATGGCCATGCTGGGGGCGATTGAGTCGCTGCTCTGCGCCGTGGTGCTCGACGGCATGACCGGCACCAAGCACAAAGCCAACAGCGAGCTGATTGGTCAGGGCCTGGGTAATATTGTTGCTCCCTTCTTTGGTGGGATTACCGCAACGGCGGCGATTGCCCGTTCGGCGGCGAACGTCCGCGCCGGGGCAACGTCGCCCATCTCTGCGGTGATCCACGCGCTGCTGGTCATCCTTGCGCTATTGGCGCTGGCGCCGCTGCTCTCCTGGCTGCCGCTGTCAGCGATGGCGGCCTTACTGCTGATGGTGGCGTGGAACATGAGCGAAGCCCACAAAGTGGTCGATTTGCTGCGTCATGCGCCCAAAGACGACATCATTGTGATGATGATGTGTATGTCATTAACGGTGCTCTTTGACATGGTCATTGCCATTAGCGTTGGGATCGTGCTGGCCTCGTTACTGTTTATGCGTCGTATCGCGCGCATGACGCGCCTGGCGGCGGTTAACGTGGAAGTGCCGGATGATGTACTGGTGCTACGCGTGATCGGCCCATTGTTCTTTGCGGCCGCTGAAGGATTGTTTACCGATCTGGAATCACGCATTGAGGGCAAACGCGTTGTGGTGCTGAAATGGGATGCCGTACCGGTGCTGGATGCCGGCGGTCTGGATGCCTTCCAGCGCTTTGTGAAACGTCTGCCGGAAGGCTGCGAGCTACGCGTCAGCAACCTGGAGTTTCAGCCACTGCGCACGATGGCGCGTGCGGGTATTAAGCCGATTCCGGGGCGCCTGGCCTTCTTCCCGAACCGCGATGCGGCACTGGAAGATTTACTGAAATAAAAAACACCTGCGTCCAGCCACCAGGACTGGACGCAGGTGTATCGGAAACCACGACTATCTAATCTGGCGAAATCCGTTAGCTGTGACGACGATTGTCGTTACGCCGGCAACGCTTGTCGTAATGACGAACCCACCAGTAACGGTCGCAGACCTGCTCATGCCCCCCTACGCGGGCGCCGGCCAGCCACAGAATGGCGCCGACGAAGATGCTGAGCACTGCACCATGTGCGAAAAATTGTGGCAGGTTAAATTGCGGCAACTGGTTTAAAATTGAATAACCCACGCCAACAACCATCACCACTAACCCCAACCCCATGAGTACATTACCGAGTAACGAAGCGTTTTTGCGTTTCATATGTCACCTCCGGAACTTTTGGGTTACCTCAGGGAATACCCCTAATCCTTATGTGTAAAGTATAGACAACACACCATGTGGGTAGTGCGCCTGCGATCACAATTACAACTCATTATTCAACAAAACTTTACAAATAACCTGCTGAACACCTTGACTTTATAATAATCAATAAATGCAATTATTCAGTTTTCGCATGAATTGACACGGTTCTTTGTCAAGCGGGACGACAGACAGTAAACTACGCGCCAGTTACAGACACACTCAGGAAAGAAACGTGACGATTAAATTGATTGTCGGCCTGGCGAACCCCGGCGCTGAATATGCAGCCACCCGACATAATGCGGGCGCATGGTATGTCGATTTACTGGCAGAGCGGTTGCGCGCGCCCCTACGGGAAGAGCCGAAATTCTTTGGCTACACCTCCAGAGTCACTCTGGAAGGTGAAGATGTCCGTTTATTAGTTCCCACCACGTTTATGAATCTGAGCGGTAAAGCGGTCGGTGCGATGGCGAGTTTTTATCGCATCAATCCTGATGAAATTTTAGTCGCCCACGATGAGCTGGATCTTCCACCCGGCGTCGCGAAATTCAAGCTCGGTGGCGGTCATGGCGGCCACAACGGGTTAAAGGACATCATCAGTAAACTCGGTAATAACCCTAACTTTCACCGCTTACGCGTCGGAATTGGTCATCCGGGCGACAAAAACAAAGTTGTTGGCTTCGTTCTGGGCAAACCACCTGTTTCTGAACAGAAGTTAATTGACGACGCAATTGACGAAGCGGCTCGTTGCACTGAACTGTGGTTCAAAGACGGTTTGACCAAAGCAACGAACCGATTGCACGCCTTTAAAGCGCAATAAGCAGTGATGTGCGGCATTTTTGTCATCCGCTGTGTATAATAGGCGGAGTTATTTCCATTTCTACAATCTGTTTTCTGTAACAGGTTGATTATCAAGATATTAAGGTGATTTAAATCATGGGATTCAAATGCGGTATCGTCGGTTTGCCCAACGTCGGGAAATCTACCCTGTTCAACGCGCTGACCAAAGCCGGTATTGAAGCGGCCAACTTCCCATTCTGTACGATTGAGCCGAATACTGGTGTCGTGCCAATGCCCGACCCGCGTCTGGATCAATTGGCTGAGATCGTCAAACCGCAGCGTATCCTGCCGACCACCATGGAATTCGTCGATATCGCCGGTCTGGTAAAAGGCGCCTCCAAAGGTGAAGGTCTGGGCAACCAGTTCCTGACCAACATTCGCGAAACCGAAGCGATCGGTCATGTTGTACGCTGCTTTGAAAACGACAATATTATTCACGTTTCTGGCAAAGTGAACCCGGCGGAAGATATTGACGTGATCAACACCGAACTGGCACTGGCGGATCTTGATACCTGCGAACGCGCCATTCACCGTGTGCAGAAGAAAGCCAAAGGCGGCGATAAAGACGCGAAAGCCGAACTGGCGGCGCTGGAGAAATGCCTGCCGCAGCTCTCTGAAGCCGGTATGCTGCGTTCTCTGGACCTGACGGACGAAGACAAAGCGGCGATCCGCTACCTGAGCTTCCTGACTCTGAAACCAACGATGTATATCGCGAACGTCAACGAAGACGGCTTCGAGAACAACCCGTATCTCGATCAGGTGCGTGAAATTGCAGCGAAAGAAGGTTCCGTCGTCGTTCCAGTCTGTGCGGCGGTTGAAGCGGACATTGCTGAACTCGACGATGACGAGCGTGACGAGTTCATGCAGGAACTGGGACTGGAAGAACCGGGCTTGAACCGTGTGATCCGTGCAGGCTATAAACTGCTGAACCTGCAGACCTACTTCACCGCTGGCGTGAAAGAAGTACGTGCATGGACCATTCCTGTCGGCGCAACGGCTCCGCAGGCAGCGGGTAAAATCCATACCGACTTCGAGAAGGGTTTTATTCGCGCACAGACCATCGCATTTGACGATTTCATCACCTATAAAGGTGAACAAGGCGCGAAAGAAGCCGGTAAAATGCGTGCTGAAGGGAAAGATTACATCGTTAAGGATGGCGATGTGATGAACTTCCTGTTCAACGTCTAAATAAAATTTGTTGTCTCATGAGGTTGTATAGAATCTCATGAAAATCAAAAAACCCTATAAAATCCACGCAATTGCGTGGATTTTTTTTACTCTTTCTATACCATTCAGATATCCTCGACAGCCATCGCTGGCTCTTTAATGGTATGATACTTTTGAGCAATACGAATGGGTCAGAAGAGAATGCAATGAACACTGGACGCTTTATAAAAGATAACTTCCGCTTCTCCGAAGGCACCAGTGCTTCTCTGTATTCGCAACTGGCCTCGTTTATTCGCCATCAAATTAAGCTCGGCGTATTTAGTCCCCATGATAAGCTCGTTACTGAGAACGAGTTGTGTGACATTCTTAACATCAGTCGGACAACCGTTCGACTGGCGTTCAATGAACTTCTTGAGGAAGGACTTATTGTTCGCCAGCGTCGTAAAGGTACTTTCATTGCCGATAAAAAAATTAATCGCCGGCTCAATTCGCTCTATAACTTCACTGAGAGTATGCGCGAACAGGGAATAAAGCCGCGCTCACTGGTGCTGCAATCGGAAGTGACTGATGCTGATGAGATCGTGGTAGACAAACTAAATCTGCCGCAAATGCAGAATAAGGTTTTCACCCTGAAACGGGTCCGACTGGGTGATGATACTCCCCTGCTGCTGGAAACAACCTCTATTCCCTGGCGTCTGTGCCCAGGTATTGAGCATTACGACTTTACGACCCACTCCCTTTACGATGTTCTCAAAAATGAGTTTGGGCTGAATATTTCACATGCCACCGAACATATTGAGGCAGTGATTATCAGTAAATCGGCCGCCCATTATCTGCAATGCTCAGAAAACGTCATGGCAGGTTATCAAATTGAACGTGTTTCATTCCTTGAGAACGGTTTTGTCTTTGAATATACGACATCCGTGACCCGTGCAGATAAATGCAATTTTAAAATTGACCTGTTTAATGCCGGGCAGAATTCAGCGAAAGCCAGGGTCGATTTTTCCCGTCAGTTAAAACGCTGATTGCCTTTCTCTCACCTTGGTCAAAAACGGTAACATCTCTCCCCCCTCATCCGCGAGCTTCAATGACATTAACATCTGGCATCTGTCAGTGTATTGACAATACGTTTCCACCGCCTTATATGTATCATACAAATGATACATATAAGTGAGGTTCGCAGATGAAGACGCCAAGGAAAGCCGCAGAGATGTCACCTCAGGAACTGGGGCGCTACATTGATCAGTCAGTTCTCAAACCAGAATTTACGCTGGCGGAAGTTCAGAAATATATCCAGGAAGGTATTGATTTTAATTGTAAAACCGTATGCATCAACCCGGCATATCTTGAGGTTGCCAGGGAGATGTGCGAAGGGACAAACACCGGCATTTGTGTAGTGTGTGATTTCCCTTTTGGTGCGTCGTCAACGGCATCCAAAGTTAAGCAAGCCGACATTATCTGTCAAAACGGCGAAGTTGAAGATCTCGATATCGTGGCTAACTATGGTTTTATCCGTAGTGGGCAATGGCAGGCATTTGAAGATGACATCCGGGCAGTAGCGACCGTAGCCCACCGCTACGGTACTCTGTTGAAGGTGATTTTTGAAACTGATGCGTTAACGCTGGAACAGGTAGCTATGGCCACAGAATACGCCTGTCGTGCTGGTGCAGATTTCGTCAAAACCTCTACAGGTTTCTATACCGGTGGCGAAAGTAAAGGGGCAACACCGGAGGTGATTCAGGTGATGATGGATGCAGCAAAAGGACGCTGTAAAGTAAAAGGTTCCGGATGCATTCGTACGCGTGAACATTTCCTGCAATTGATTGATATGGGAATTGATCGAATGGGCATTGGATATCGCTCCACCCCTGTAGTGCTGGGCCTGGAGGCTTAATGCCAGAAGTGTCTGATGAAATAGTGGGCAGGTAACTGCCCCTATTGCGGTGGAGAGCTGGTGCGCCGTCCAATACGCCCCCAGGCCGCCCTCCTGCAACATCCCGCATCCAGCGCACGTATCAGGAGCTCAACTTAAAATGAGCCGCGTTGATATTGTACAGCTTCATTTTTCGCCATAACGTGGTGCGGCCAATTTTCAGCAGACTCGCCATCTCCTGAATACGTCCACCGGTCACCCTTGCCGCGTGAATAATGGCATCTTTCTCCATGTCGCTGAAAGAGACGCTGGCTGAGAAGCGATCGGCCGTGGGCTCTGAGGTCCGGAGCTCGTTGAAAAGATACTCCGGCAGAAGATTCAGATGAATACGCCCGTTATCACTTCTTAATGCCGTATTTTCGATAACGCTATTGAGTTCGAAATCATTGCCAGGCCAGTCGCAGGCAATCAACTGCGTCAGCACGTCGTCGTCAACGGATAAGCGGGTCGAGAAGCGTTTTTCCAGACGACGCAGGCGGTGATTCACCAGTACAGGAATGCTGTTCCGCCGCTGTCGTAGCGGTGGAATGGCAATTTCGAAAGCGTGCAGCGCATAATAGAGCTGGCGGCTAAAGCGATTTTGTTCCACCAGTCGCGCCAGATCCACCGTCGTGGCGGCAATCACTTTCACATCAACAGGCACCACCCGCCGTGCGTCCAGGCGAGTGATCACCCCTTGTTTGATCACCTGTAATAACGCCGACTGCAGTTCAGGCGCCAGATACTCTATTTTTTCCAGGTACAGCGTACCGCCGTGCGCCAGTTCCAGGCGGCTCAACCGCCCTTCGCTGTCGTCATCCTCCGTACTGGCGATAAAATCCCGTACCTGATCGGCATACAGCTGACAATTCACCGCAATATACGGACCTTCCGCCCGTTCGCTGGCATTATGAATTGCCTGACTCAGCAACTCTTTTCCTACGCCCTCTTCGCCACATAACAACACCGGGAAACTGCCCCGCGCCGCCTGACGGCCAAAATGAACGAGTCGCTGGGTCTGCGGATCGTCCTGCGCCATCTGCGCGAAGGTATGGTTCACTTTACCCAACTGGCTGGTCACCAACTGGCGCATCTTCTCCACCGGATGCAGCAGCAGAATAAAACTGGTGCCCTGCGCTTCGACAATCGGTTTGAGGGTAATCACGGTATCAACGAACTGATGCTGGCTTTCAAATGTTGCTTCAACATGATGCAACGGGCGCTGATGGCGGATCGCACGCACCAGCACGCTGGGCAGCGTCAGGAGTTCATTGAGGTTTTTGCCATGGGCAGCCGTCACATCAAGATGCAGTAAACGGGCCGCCTGCGCATTGATAAATTGCAGGCTTCCCTGCGCGTTCCAGGTCATCACGCCATCATCCATGCTCTCCAGCAAACCGTACAGTTGATTGAGATGACGGTTTGATTCAGCCAGCAGGCTGTCGGTGAGCAACGAGTTTCCCACTTCACGCGCGACCGCCAGCGTTAAAGGCAGATCGGCAGGCGAAGCGTCGTCTGCCGGACAGCCCAGCGCAACAGATCCTAAGAGGCGCCCGTGGTTGTCGAAAATGGGCGTCGAGCAAAAACTCCACGCACCGAGCGCCTGTTTAAAATGGTCATCGGGTCGTGTTTTAACCGGCTGTCCCAGTATGGCGGCCAGCGACAGCGCACAACTGCCAATAATGCTTTCCGCGCAATAGGTGCCGTCAGTAAAGCCGAGATCCGCCAGTTGTCGGAGCGTATCCGGATCGCCGCAGCGGCTCAGCATGCAGGCGCTCTCATCAAGAATAAACAGTGCGCACTTTCGTGGTGCCATGTATTCCCACGCATCTTCCAGCGCCGCCTGTCCAAGCGTGAGCATCGCCGTCTTGCGCCGACAAATTGAGTCGAACGTTAACCCCTGTGCCCGGTGCGGCTGCGCCCAGAATTCGCGCTGCATCATTTTGCCGCAGCGCAGCCAGGAGGCGCGAATATATTCAGGAACGTCTGCGGTGGTCGTTATTATTTCGCTGCTCTTCACTGTCGCTTTCTCCGCGATACCGGGTGCGTTTGCTCGCAATTTTGCCCTATTTAACGCTTTCACGTTCCGTTATGAATCATTTACCGGAATTAATGTTTCCTTATGAAACATAGCATTGATGAATTTTCTTTTTCGCGTGCCAGGGCACAATTACGGTATCGGCAGCGAGCGGTCGCCGTGGCGTTGAACACAACCGTTCCCCTGGAGCTAAAGACCCGGAGCAAAAGAATGAAAAAGCTGATTAACCGTGTGGAAGACGTACTGAGTGAACAACTAGCTGGCCTCGCAAAAGCGCATCCGTCACTGACCCTGCATCAGGATCCGGTATATGTGACCCGCTCAGATGCCCCCGTCCCGGGCAAAGTCGCGCTACTTTCCGGCGGCGGTAGCGGACATGAGCCGATGCACTGTGGCTACATCGGCCAGGGCATGCTCTCCGGTGCCTGCCCTGGGGAAATTTTCACCTCCCCAACCCCTGATAAAATGTTCGAATGCGCCATGCAGATTGACGGCGGTGAAGGCGTGCTGTTGATCGTGAAAAACTACACCGGCGATATTCTCAACTTTGAAACCGCGACCGAACTGCTGCACGATAGTGGTGTGAAAGTCACCACGGTGGTCGTGGATGACGATGTGGCGGTCAAAGACAGCCTCTATACCGCCGGACGACGCGGCGTTGCGAATACGGTGCTGATTGAAAAACTGGTCGGGGCCGCCGCAGAACGCGGTGATTCCCTGGAAGCCTGTGCCGAACTCGGACGCAAGCTTAACAATCAAGGTCATTCAATCGGCATCGCTCTCGCCGCCTGCACGGTTCCGGCAGCCGGGCAACCCTCATTTACCCTGGCCGACAATGAAATGGAGTTCGGCGTGGGGATCCACGGCGAGCCAGGCATCGACCGTCGCGCCTTCATCTCGCTCGATAAGACCGTTGACGAGATGTTTGATACGCTGCTGGAAAACGGCACTTATCACCGCACACTTCGCCACTGGGATCTCGCACAGGGAGCCTGGCAGGAAGATAAGCAAAGCAAACAGCCATTACAACGCGGCGATCGCGTCATCGCGCTGGTCAACAACCTCGGCGCCACCCCGCTTTCTGAACTGTATGGCGTCTATAACCGTCTTGACGAACGCTGCCAGCAGACGGGTATTGTCATCGAACGTAATCTGATCGGTTCATATTGTACGTCACTGGATATGACCGGCTTTTCCATCACGCTGTTAAAAGTGGATGATGAGACGCTGGCGCTCTGGGACGCACCGGTTCACACCCCGGCCCTGAACTGGGGAAACTAAGGAGAGAGTCATGTCACTTAACAGAGCGCAGATTGTGAGTTGGCTTTATCGCTGCGGGGAGATATTCAGCAAAGAGAGTGATTATCTCACCGGACTGGATCGCGAGATTGGCGATGCTGACCACGGTTTGAATATGCATCGCGGCTTTAGCAAAGTGGTCGAAAAATTGCCGGCCATTGCGGATAAAGATATCGGCTTTATTTTAAAAAATACCGGGATGACGCTGCTGTCAAACGTCGGCGGAGCCAGTGGTCCGCTGTTCGGCACCTTTTTCATCCGCGCCGCGCAAGTCACTCAGGCGCATCAGAGTTTGTCACTCGATGAGCTCTGGCAAATGATGCGCGACGGTGCCGATGGCGTGATAAGCCGCGGTAAAGCCGAGCCGGGCGATAAAACGATGTGTGATGTCTGGTTGCCGGTGGCGGAGTCATTGCGCCAGTCCTGCGAGCAGAATCTCTCCGTCACCGCCGCGCTGGACGCTGCCGCCGCTCAGGCTGAAGCCGCCGCGCAAAGCACGATTACCATGCAGGCCCGTAAAGGCCGCGCCAGCTATCTGGGCGAGCGCAGTATCGGGCATCAGGATCCGGGTGCGACCTCGGTGATGTTTATGATCCAGATGCTGGCAGCCGCAGCAAAAGAGTAAGGACAGTAAGATGGTAAACCTGGTCATCGTCTCTCACAGCGCCCGCCTCGGTGAAGGTGTGGGCGAACTGGCACAACAGATGTTAATGGGCGGCAACTGTAAAATTGCCGTTGCCGCCGGTATCGACGATCCGCAAAATCCCATCGGCACCGATCCCATCAAAGTGATGGAGGCGATCGAGTCTGTTGCCGATACCGACCACGTACTGGTGATGATGGACATCGGCAGCGCCCTGCTCAGCGCAGAAACGGCGCTGGAACTTCTTGACCCGACGATCGCCGCGAAAGTGCGGCTCTGCGCCGCGCCGCTGGTTGAAGGGACGCTGGCGGCAACGGTGAGTGCTGCCGCGGGTGCGGCTATCGATAAGGTCATTGCCGACGCGACCCACGCCCTCGAAGCCAAGCGTGAGCAACTGGGTTTACCCTCTTCTGCTTCTGAAACCCGTATCGGCCCGGCCTTTAGCACGCAAAATGCGTCGGCAAAATCGGTGACGGTGGTGATCAAAAATCCCAACGGTCTGCATGTTCGTCCGGCGTCACGGCTGGTGACAGCGCTGTCAGCCTTTAACGCCGATCTGCTGCTGGAAAAAAACGGTAAGTGCGTTACGCCGGACAGCCTTAATCAGATTTCGCTGCTGCAGGTTCGCTGTAATGACACGGTACGTCTGCTGGCGAGCGGGGAGCAGGCGGATGATGCACTGGCGGCGTTTCGCCAACTGGCGGCGGAGAATTTCGGTGAGTCACTGGAAGATACCGCGGTTAACGCATCGTCAAAGGGAAATACCATCGGCAACGCGTTCAGTTACACACCCATGCCGTTGCCGGTTCGACACGCGTCCGATCGCAGTCCGGGTGAAGAGCAGATGCGATTACGTAACGCGCTGGATCTCACGCTGCTCGACCTGATGACGTTGATTACCCGCGTGGAAGAAAACTGGCCAGGCGATCTCACGGCCATTTTCTCCGGTCACCATATGTTGCTGGACGATCCGGAGCTGTTTGATACCGCATGCGGACTGTTGCGTAGCGAACACTGTACAGCGGAATATGCCTGGCAGCAGGTGTTGAGCCGCCTCAGCATGCAGTATCGTCAGCTGGATGATGCCTATTTGCAGGCGCGTTACATCGATATCGACGATCTCCTGCACCGCACACTACGTCATTTGCTACATAGCCCGCAGGTGCTGCCTGAGGTTACTGCGCCAGCGATACTGGTCGCTGACAATCTGTTTCCATCAGTGGTACCGGAGCTTGACCCGCGCATGGTGAAAGGCATCTGCCTGCGGGAAGGCAGTCCGCTCTCGCATGGCGCGCTGATCGCCAGGGAAATGGGTATCGCCTGGGTATGCCAGCAGGGCGACGCGCTTAACGAAGTGAAAATGGGCGAACGACTCTCCCTCGATGTGGTACACAATCGTGTTATCAGGGACAGGAAACCGCTGTAGCGTCGCAAAAAAAGAGGGGTAACAACGCGCCGGGTGCAATCCTCGACTACGATTTTCTCATGGTAGATACCGTTTTTCGGTACGCACTAAGGAGATGAATCCATGCATACCCCTGCTTTTCGCACGTCTGGTTCACTGTCACTGATCATAAAACTCGCGGTTTCAGGCTCGCTTCTTGCTTTCTCTTCGCTGTCGACGAACGCCGAAGAGATGCCGGTCTCCCCGCCGCAACCACCGGATATCCTGCTCGGCCCACTGTTTAACGATGTGCAGAATGCCAGATTATTCCCCGATCAAAAAACCTTTGCTGATGCCGTGCCTAATAGCGATCCGCTGATGATCCTCGCGGATTACCGGATGCAAAAGAATCAGTCCAGTTTCGATTTGCGCCACTTCGTGAGCGTCAACTTTACGCTGCCGAAAGAAGGGGAAAAATATGTTCCCCCGAAAGGACAATCGCTGCGTGAACATATCGACGGACTATGGCCAGTGTTAACCCGATCGACGGAAAGCGCCGGAAAATGGGATTCACTGCTGCCGCTGCCTGAAGCTTACGTCGTACCCGGCGGACGCTTCCGGGAAGTCTATTACTGGGACAGCTACTTCACCATGCTGGGACTTGCCGAAAGCGATCACTGGGACAAAATTGCCGATATGGTGGCGAACTTCGCCTGGGAGATTGATACCTTCGGTCATATTCCTAACGGCAACCGTACCTATTACCTGAGCCGCTCTCAGCCGCCCTTCTTTTCACTGATGGTCGAACTGCTGGCGCAGCATGATGGTGACGATGCGCTGAAAAAATACCTGCCGCAAATGCAAAAAGAGTACACGTACTGGATGGAAGGCGTCGAAACATTGCAGCCGGGTCAACAAAACAAACGGGTGGTTAAGCTGGACGATGGCACCCTTCTCAATCGCTACTGGGATGAGCGAGATACGCCGCGACCAGAATCCTGGGTCGAAGACATTGCGACAGCAAAAAGCAATCCTAATCGCCCGGCAACCGACATTTATCGCGATCTGCGATCAGCGGCTGCGTCCGGCTGGGATTTCAGCTCACGCTGGATGGATAACCCGCAGCAGCTCGGCACGATCCGGACCACCAGCATCGTTCCGGTCGATCTCAACGCCCTGCTGTTCAAAATGGAGAAAATGCTTGCACGTGCAAGCAAAGCCGTGGGGGATGAGGCAAAAGCCAGCCAGTACGATACGCTGGCGAGCGCCAGACAGAAAGCTATTGAACATTACCTGTGGAATGATAAAGAGGGCTGGTATGCGGATTACGATCTGAAGAGCAAACAGGTGCGCAATCAGTTGACCGCCGCCGCGCTGTTCCCGCTGTATGTGAACGCCGCTGCAAAAGATCGCGCCAGCAAAATGGCCACCGCCACCCGCGTACATCTGCTACAGCCAGGCGGTCTTGCCACCACATCGGTAAAAAGCGGACAGCAATGGGATGCGCCAAACGGCTGGGCACCGCTCCAGTGGGTCGCCACCGAGGGTTTACAGAACTATGGGCAGAATGACGTCGCAATGGAAGTGAGCTGGCGTTTTTTAACTAATGTGCAGCACACCTACGATCGCGAACAAAAGCTGGTGGAAAAGTATGACGTTAGCAGCACCGGGACAGGCGGTGGCGGTGGTGAATATCCTTTGCAGGATGGTTTTGGCTGGAGTAACGGCGTCACGCTGAAAATGCTCGACCTTATCTGTCCGAAGGAAAAACCGTGCGACAGCGTGCCGGATAAACGCCCTGCCGCCAGCTCTGCCTCTGCTGAACAGCCGCAAAAACAGGCAACGCCGTAAGCGGTGTCGTATACCGGCCTGTCATCACAGGCCGGTTATCTCCTTAGCAATCAGAAACGGTAGCTTGCCCCGACCTGGATCGTGCGGTCACGACCAATCCAGCAGTTAGTGCTGTCATAGCAACTGAAGGTCTCTTTGTTGGTGATATTCTGGGCACTGGCTTTTAACGTCACGCCGCTCAAGGATGGTAGAGCCTCGCCTAAGTGATATGACACGGCGAGATCATACTGCGTTGTCCCCCCAAGCTTACCGCCCTTATTATCCGGTGTAATTTCCATTGGCCCGGTGTAGCGCGCCCCGGCCCCCATGGTCAGCCCACGCAATACAGTTGCATCAAAGGTGTAATCGCCCCACAGATTAAACGCATTCTCTGGCACCTGTGTCGGGCGTTTGCCTTCATAGGTTTCATCTTTAGTATTGATCGCATGGGTGTAAGCGTAATTGGCGATCAACGTGACGTTGTCACCTGGTCGACTGATGATTGAAAGCTCAGCCCCTTCTGATTCTATTTCCCCGGTCTGCCGATAATCCCAGGTTGGCGTGGCGGAAAGGACATTCTTCTGGCGAATGTTAAACACTGACACGGTCAGCGTCGTCGCGTAATCAACCAGCAGGTATTTCACCCCGCCTTCCAGTTGTTTACTGGTCGTCGGCTTGACGTCTTTCGCCGTGAGTGTGCCCTGCGGTGAAATCGGTTTAAAGCCTTCCGAGTAGCTGATGAACGGCGAAATGCCGTTTTCGAAGGCGTAGAGTGCACCCAAGCGTTTTGTCACCCGGTCCTGTGAGATCCAGGTTTTCTCGTCATTTTGCATCGCATCAGTGGTGGTGGAGCGATAATCGTCATAACGCAGACTGGCAAGCAGGTTCAGACCGCCAAACTCAACCTGATCCTGCAGGTAGTAACCGTTCTGCTGATAAGAAAGACGATTTTTCTGCGCGGTGTACAGCCCCAGATCGGCGGTGTGTACCTGATGGTAATCCGGGTCGCGCATGTCAATTCCCGGCGTGGCGCTGGCGTAACGGTAGAAATAGTGGCTGTCGAGTTTCTGGTAGTCAAATCCAGCCAGAATATGGTGCTGCCAGTCGCCCAGAGTGACCGTTTTCGTCACCTGGTTGTCAATGTTGAAACTCTTCAGGTCTTCATTGGTAGTATAGGCAAAGCGGTCCAGCATCCAGACCGGGTTTGCCCCGTTACCGGTTGAATAGACGCTGCGCTGGTGCGTATCAATGTCAAAATATCGCGCCTGTTGGTTGAATCCCCAGCCATTATCAAATTCATGCTCGAAATGATAACCCACCATCCACTGGCGCTGCTTAAAACCACTCCACTTGTCACCGGCGTAATCGCGACGATCGGCATAACCCGAGCGTAAATAGGCAATCGGTAACGGGTTCGATGGCGATAGCGACGGCGTATTCTGCGCCAGCGCCTCCAGCGTCAGGCGCGTCTGACTGTCCGGCTGCCAGGTGACGGATGGCGCTAACAGATAATCTTCATAGCGGGTCGTACGCGGCTGGTCATCCCCTTCAGTTGCCTTACCCAGCAGACGATAGTTCCAGTCGCTGTCGCTGATTTTGCCGGTGGAATCCAGATAGCCCTCTTTCAGATGCCGCGTACCCGTATTAAAACCGATTTCCGTTTTTTGCTCAGCCTGCGGTTTTTTGCCCTGAATATTCACCAGCCCTCCCGGCGAACCGTTGCCATACAGCACAGAGGCTGGCCCTTTCAGGATATCCACGCTCTCCACCAGCAACGGGTCGATACGCGCTTTAGTATTCCCGGTGACGTTATACGGCAACTGCAGGCCGTTGTAGTACTCCTGATCGACGGAGAAACCGCGAATCTTGTATTCGCTCATATAGGAGGTATTGCCGCGCACTTCCGTTGACACACCCGGCGCATAGCGCAGGATCTCGTTGACGGAATTTGCATGACGCAAAGCGATCTCTTTGTTATCGATAGTATTAATGACCTGAGGCGTTTTACTTTCAGGCACAGCAGATTTGGTGGCGCTGTTGGTCCAGGCGGGCAACAGGCTCTCCTGCCCGTTTGCTGAGACCACGATGGTGGATTCATTAGTTTGCGTTGCATGTAGCGGCGCTGTCAGCGCCAACGAGACACACCCAGAAAGTGCACAAAGTCGAAAGCAGAAAGTTGTCATAGTGAGAATAATTATCAGCTTAAATTGGAATGCTAATTATTCTCATTTCAGCGCGTAAATCAAGCGCGTCATTGAAGAGGATACCGTTAAAATGATTCCGCTTTACGGTCCTCTGGAAACAAAGCCCAGCGCCTGAGAAATATGCATAAAAAAATCCGGAAACGGGAGACATTTCCGGATTTTTACACCGCCACTGGCTCGATTAACCGATCCTTGACTCATCAGCATTACGCCCGTGGACACGTCTTTATTGCATACCGACAGGCTTACTTCAGGTATTCCCCGCTGCGCAGCGCTTCGATACGTTTATCCAGCGGCGGGTGAGTCATAAACAGTTCGCTCAGCGACTTACCCTTACCATTAATGCAGAACGCCATCATGCTGGAGGCTTCCTGTGGTTCATAACTGGTTTTCAGACGCTGCAGCGCGGCAATCATCTTTTCACGACCCACCAGCTTAGCGGAACCCGCATCGGCGTGGAATTCGCGATGACGAGAGAACCACATGGTAATAATGCTCGCCAGAATACCGAATACCAGTTCCAGGACCATTGCGACCGCAAAGTAGATCATCGGGTTGCCATTGCTGCCTTCGCCTTCATCACGGTTGCCACCGAGAAAACCGGCGGCAATCTGCGCCAGAATACGCGAGATGAAAATAACAAAGGTGTTCACAACGCCCTGAATCAGGGTCATGGTGACCATGTCGCCATTCGCAATATGGCTGATTTCGTGAGCAATAACGGCTTCCGCTTCATCCGGGCTCATGTTTTGCAGCAAACCGGTACTGACCGCGACCAGAGAGGCATCACGGCGAGCCCCGGTGGCAAACGCGTTGATGTCCGGCGCATGGTAAATAGCAACCTGCGGCATGGCGATGCCCGCCTGACGCGCCTGCGTGGCGACCGTATTCATCAGCCAGCGTTCTCTTTCGTTACGCGGTTGCTCGATCACTTCCCCACCGACGGAACGTAATGCCATCCATTTGGACATCAGCAGTGAAACGAAGGAACCACCAAAACCGAACAGCAGCGCCATAATCATCAGGCCCTGAACGCTGCTCGACTGAATCCCTGTCAGGCTCAGCACCAGCCCGAAAACGACCATGACAGCCAGGTTCGTTAACAGGAAAAGCGCGATTCGCATCATAATCTTCTTTTAACCTCAACTTAACAAAACGCACTATGCGATTACCCACATCGTATGGGTCGTCCCGCTATTTTCAAGCATCAACAGGCGGTAAGTCACCAGAAAGACACAACTTTACATTTTGTTGTACCAGGCTGACGCCACCCATACGCATGTTAAAAAAAACAGGCACAATTTCTTGTGCCTGTTTGCATTTACTTCGCCGCGGAGGGTTGTTCCGCGGGCTTCGCTTTCTCAAGCCTCGCCAGATCCAGCGCAATCTTCACCGTTTCATCAAGATACGGATCAGGCTCCTGGTAATCTTTTGGCAGGTCATCGAGTTGCTTCAGCACCGGTTTTCCTTCACGTTTAAACCGATCATTGATACGCGCCAGACGCATCGCATCATCTTCGTTATTCTCTTTTTCACGCTGCGCGTAATTCAGAGACGCAATGTTGCGTTTGTCCTTCATCGCATTAAAACGCGCGATATCCTTCATGATGTACTGGAATTCAGGATCCTTTGCGATACGGGCATTATGCTGTTGAAGCAACTCAGGTCCGAATGGCGTCAGATCGTCTGATTTCACATACGTTGCCGCTTCAATGCTATCCCACGGCAACGCATTATCTTCAAACTTCTCACCGGTTTCGGTCTCTTCGTTACCGGTTGGCATCATGATATCCGGCGTAACGCCTTTGCGCTGAGTACTACCACCATTTACACGATAGAATTTCTGAATCGTGTACTGAACAGAGCCCAGAGCCGGCCATTCCGGGCGCAGCATCTGATCGTAAATCCGGTTCAGGGAACGATACTGTTGTACGGTGCCCTTACCAAAGGTCGGCTCACCAACAATCAGCGCACGACCGTAATCCTGCATGGCCGCGGCAAAAATTTCCGATGCCGACGCACTGAAGCGATCAACCAGCACCACCAGCGGCCCTTTGTAGTAAACAACGCCGTCCGTGTCACTGTCCTCACGAACTTTCCCGTTGTTGTCGCGAACCTGTACCACCGGACCGGAAGGGATAAACAGACCAGACAGAGAAACTGCCTCTGTTAGTGCCCCGCCGCCGTTAGTCCGCAGATCGATGACGATGCTGCTGACGTTCTGTTTTTCCAGTTTCTGCAACTGGACTTTGACATCGTCAGTCAGACCAACATAAAAGCCCGGGATATCCAGTACGCCGACTTTCTCTTTACCCACCGTCTTCACAGACATCTTAACCGCACGATCTTCCAGACGGATGCGTTCACGCGTCAGTGTTACAATACGGGTTTTTGTTCCTTTACCGGCAGGCAGAACCTCAAGACGAACCTTGCTACCTTTTGGCCCTTTGATGAGCGCAACAACATCATCCAGACGCCAGCCGATCACATCGACCATGCTCTTACCGGTCTGCCCCACGCCGACAATGCGATCGCCAACGCTAATTGCCTTGCTCTTCGCCGCCGGACCGCCAGCCACCATGGAGTTAATGACCGTATAGTCATCGTCCATTTGCAGCACGGCGCCAATCCCTTCAAGGGACAGACTCATCTCGGTATTAAACTGCTCGGTATTGCGTGGCGAGAGATAGTTGGTATGCGGATCGATTTCGCGCGCAAATGCGGTCATCGCCAGTGAGAAGACGTCTTCACTGTTGGTTTGCGTCAAACGACGGATCGCGGATTTATAACGCCGTGTCAGCGTCTCACGAATTTCTTTATCGTTTTTGCCGGTCAGTTTCAGACTTAACTCATCGAACTTCACCTTGCCATCCCACAGCGCGTTCAGCTCAGCCTCGTCTTTCGGCCAGGGCGCTTTGCTGCGATCGAGATTGAAGGTGTCAGTTCCGGTGAAATCCATCGGACGTTCCAGTACTTTCAGTGCGTACTGAAAACGCTCGAAACGGCGTTTTTGCGTCAGATTATAGAGATCGTAAAAAACATCGAGCTTACCCGAACGCAATTCGTCGCCTAACTGCCCTTTCTTCTTCGCAAACTGCTCAACATCCCCCGCCAACAGCACGTTGTGGCTATAGTCGAGTAAATTCAGATAGCGGTCGAAAATTTTGGCGGAAAAGGCCGAATCAAGATCGAACTGACGATAGTGAGAACGCGTGAAACGTGACGTGACGCGCTCACTCACCGTCGCGTGCTGGGTCTCTTCCTTAAGGACAGGAATCTGATCGGCACGCGTAATATCGTCCACAGCGAAGGTCTGGCCTGCTATTGCAAGCAGGCCAGCTAACGCGGTAAGCCTAAAAAATGTGTTCATGCCAGGCCTGGCCTCCGTTTCAGAACACCAGGTGTTCTGCGCGTACAATCAAAGACATACCCGAATTCAGCTGTACACGGACGCCATCTTTGGTGATTTCTAATACGGTGGCATCCATCGCATCATTACCCGCTTTCACCTTAAGAGACTGTCCAACGCTCAGCGCTGAAATATCCGAAACCGGCGTCAATTTCTCTTCACGAGGTGCGCGAGGCGCTTTTGCGGCGGGTTTTTCAGCACGCGGTTTACGCTCAGTCGCTTCTTTGCGGCGTGGTGCAGGACGCGGCTTACGTTCACGGCGAGGAGACTCTTCGGTTTCCCCTGCGGCAGCGGCAGCTTCACGTTTTTTCGCTTGCTGTTCTGCACGCTGCGCCTGAACGCGAGCTTTCGCTTCTTCAAGCTGTTTACGCGCATGTTCAACGTGCTGCTCATCCAGCTCTCCACAAGGGTTGCCGTCGAGATCGACACGCGTTGCGCCCGGCTTAACGCCGTACAGATAACGCCAGCTTGAAGTATAAAGACGTAAAGCGGAACGAAGTTGCGTTTTGCTGAGGTTCATTTCGCCCTCAATACGCTCTACCAGATCCTGAAAAATGCCAATTTTCAGTGGGCGCGCTTCGCCTTCCGCACTAAAACACTGCGGAAAACGCTCGGCCAAAAACGCGATGACTTCTTTACTGCTATTCAACTTAGGTTGATTTTCCATGAAATTTCCTGATTACAACGGACGTAGCCAACAAGCAGCAGGCATGAACAGGCGTCATTATAATGACGCCATCAGTAATTGCTACGTTATCCGTTGATTATCCTGCGACGCTCGCAAAGAATTTTTTGTAATCCGTCATTGCAAGCACGGTTTCAAGCTGCGCAACGAGCCGACGAAGACCTTCTTCATCCTCAACGGTGAAGCGCCCAAATACCGTACTGTCGATGTCCAGTACGCCAATAATATGACCTTTGACGCTTATTGGCAGAACAATCTCCGCATTACTGGCCGCATCGCAGGCAATATGACCATCAAATGCGTGAACGTCCTCAATTCGCTGAACCTGGTTCTGGGCAACGGCTGTACCGCACACGCCGCGCCCCACCGGGATCCGCACACAGGCAATTTTGCCCTGAAACGGACCTAATACCAGCGTATCGCCTTCGAGCAGGTAAAATCCTGCCCAGTTAACATCTGAAAGACGTTCATACAACAGTGCGCTGGTATTCGCCAGCGTCGCCAGAAAACTGGTTTCACCTGCCATTAAAGCCTGGAAATCGCGGTTCAGATCCGCGTATAGCTCTGTCTTGTTCATTATATAATCACTTAGTTGTCTTACTCCGATACTGCAGCCTATTAAAATAAGCATTAAATGCGTTAATGCTCAAGATCATTCCCGTCATGAGTTAAGATTACATAAATCTAACATTTTGATTCGCGATACATGGCTCTTAAGACTCAACATATAACGCCTGCAAAAAAAATAGCGATTCGGTCCATCAGCGAAGCACTGCCGCGTGCGCACTATCAGCGTTGTCCGCAATGCGACATGCTGTTTAGCTTGCCGAAGATGCGTTCCCATCAGAGCGCGTATTGCCCACGCTGCCAGGCGAAAATTCGCGATGGTCGGGACTGGTCGCTCACGCGACTCGGCGCGATGGCGGTCACCATGCTGCTGCTGATGCCTTTCGCCTGGGGCGAACCGCTACTGCATATCTATCTGCTGGGCATTCGCATTGACGCCAACGTCATGCAGGGCATTTGGCAGATGACGAAGCAAGGCGATCCAATCACCGCGGCAATGGTGCTGTTTTGCGTTGCGGGCGCCCCGCTGATCCTGGTCAGTGCGATTGCCTACCTGTGCTTTGGCAACATTCTCGGCATGAATTTGCGCCCGGTGTTGCTGATGCTGGAGAAACTTAAAGAGTGGGTGATGCTGGATATTTATCTGGTCGGTATTGGCGTGGCGTCAATCAAAGTTCAGGATTACGCTTTTTTGCAACCGGGCGTGGGGCTTTTTGCCTTTGTTGCGCTGGTCATTCTCAGCATTCTGACCCTTTCGCATCTGAACATCGAACAACTGTGGGAGCGTTTCTATCCGCAACGCCCGGCCAAACGCCCGGACGAGAAGCTCCGCGTCTGCCTCGGCTGTCATTTTACCGGCTATCCGGATATCCGTGGCCGCTGTCCGCGTTGCCATATTCCCTTGCGCGAGCGCCGAAAACAAAGCATCCAGAAATGCTGGGCGGCGCTGTTGGCATCGATTGTTTTTTTGCTGCCTGCTAACCTGATGCCAATCTCGGTTATCTATGTCAACGGCGGACGCCAGGAAGACACTATCATGTCAGGCATTATGTCGCTGGCGAGCAGTAATATCGCCGTTGCCGCGGTGGTCTTTATTGCCAGTATTCTGGTGCCGTTTACCAAAGTGATTGTCATGTTTACCCTGCTGCTCAGTATTCACTTCAAATGTGAGCAGGGTTTACGCACGCGTATGCAACTTTTGCGTCTGGTCACGTGGATCGGGCGCTGGTCGATGTTGGATCTGTTCGTGATTTCCTTAACCATGTCGCTAATCAACCGCGATCAGATTCTTGCTTTTACTATGGGACCGGCTGCGTTTTATTTCGGCTCAGCGGTCATTTTGACTATTCTTGCTGTGGAATGGCTGGACAGCCGCTTACTTTGGGATGCACATGAGTCAGGAAACGCCCGCTTCGCAGACTGAAGCGCAAATTAAAACAAAACGTCGTATTTCACCGTTCTGGCTACTGCCGCTGATTGCGTTAATGATTGCGGGATGGCTGATATGGAACAGTTATGAAGATCGCGGCAACACCGTGACCATCGACTTTCAGTCCGCAGACGGTATCGTCGCTGGCCGTACACCCGTTCGCTATCAGGGCGTGGAAGTCGGCACGGTGCAGGATATCCGCCTGAGTAAGGATCTGCGTAAAATCGAGGTTCGCGTCAGCATTAAATCCGATATGAAAGACGCCCTGCGTGAAGAGACGCAGTTCTGGCTGGTAACGCCCAAAGCGTCGCTTGCAGGCGTCTCTGGCCTGGATGCGCTGGTGGGCGGGAACTATATCGGCATGATGCCCGGCAAAGGCGCGGAAAAAGATCACTTTGTCGCCCTGGATACCCAACCGAAATATCGACTGGATAACGGCGATCTGATGATTCATCTCAACGCACCGGATTTGGGCTCGTTGAACAGCGGCTCGCTGGTTTATTTCCGCAAAATCCCGGTCGGTAAAGTCTACGACTACAGCATTAATCCGAACAAACAGGGCGTCACCATCGACGTGCTGGTGGAGCGTCGCTTTACCAATCTGGTGAAAAAAGGCAGTCGCTTCTGGAACGTTTCCGGCGTGGATGCTGACGTTAGTCTGAGTGGCGCGAAGGTTAAACTGGAAAGTCTGGCGGCCCTGGTGAATGGTGCAATCGCCTTTGACTCGCCCGATGACTCAAAAACCGCAGAGCAAGATGATACCTTCGGCCTGTATAAAGATCTGGCCCACAGTCAGCGCGGCGTCATTATTAAACTTGAACTGCCGGGCGGCGAAGGACTGAAGGCCGATTCTACGCCCCTGATGTATCAGGGGCTCGAAGTCGGCCAACTCACCAAACTGGATTTACAATCCGGTGGCAAAGTGACCGGTGAAATGACCGTCGATCCGAGCGTGGTCACGCTGTTACGTGAGACGACGCGCATTGAACTGCGCAGTCCTAAACTCTCGCTGAGTGATGCCAATGTCAGCGCATTGCTCACAGGCAAAACCTTTGAACTGGTGCCCGGTACGGGTGAACCACGCAACGAATATGTGGTGGTTCCCGGTGAAAGAGCGCTGCTGCACGAACCGGACGTCCTGACCTTTACCCTGACCGCGCCGGAAAGCTATGGCATCGATGCCGGTCAGCCGCTGATCCTGCACGGTGTGCAGGTCGGTCAGGTTATCGAACGCAAGCTGACCAGCAAAGGCGTAACGTTTACCGTCGCAGTCGATCCGCAACATCGCGACCTGGTGCAGGGCGACAGTAAATTCGTGGTTAACAGCCGTGTGGATGTCAAAGTCGGTCTTGATGGCGTTGAGTTCCTCGGTGCCAGCGCCAGCGAATGGATCAACGGCGGTATTCGCATATTGCCGGGCAGCAAAGGGGCCATGAAGTCCACTTATCCGCTGTATGCCAATCTGGAAAAAGCCGTGGAGAACAGCCTGAGCGATCTGCCGACCACCACCCTGACTCTGCGTGCGGAAACGCTGCCGGACGTGCAGGCCGGTTCTGTCGTGCTGTATCGTAAATTTGAAGTCGGTGAAGTGATCACCGTGCGCCCACGTGCCGACGCATTTGATATCGATCTGCACATTAAGCCGGAGTACCGCAACCTGCTGACCAGCAACAGCGTCTTCTGGGCGGAAGGCGGCGCTAAAGTGCAACTCAACGGCAGCGGGCTGACGGTGCAGGCCTCTCCCCTGTCGCGCGCGCTGAAGGGCGCGATCAGTTTTGACAACCTGAGCGGTGCCAGCGCCAGCCAGCGTAAAGGCGACAAGCGTATTTTGTATGCCTCTGAGACCGCTGCACGCGCGGTCGGCGGACAAATTACTCTCCACGCTTTTGATGCCGGGAAACTGGCTGCCGGTATGCCCATTCGCTATCTCGGCATTGATATTGGGCAGATTCAGACGCTTGAACTGCTCACCTCACGCAACGAGGTCCAGGCGAAAGCGGTACTGTACCCGGAATATGTGCAGACATTCGCCCGTGGGGGTACGCGCTTCTCCGTGATTACGCCGCAAATCTCCGCCGCAGGTGTGGAGCACCTCGACACCATCCTGCAACCCTACATCAACGTCGAGCCGGGCCGGGGTAATCCGCGCCGTGACTTTGAACTACAGGAAGCGACCATTACTGACTCACGCTACCTTGACGGGTTGAGTATTGTGCTTGAAGTCCCCGAAGCAGGCTCGCTGGCGATCGGTACACCAGTGCTGTTCCGTGGGATTGAAGTCGGTACGGTCACCGGCATGACGCTCGGCACCTTGTCTGACCGTGTGATGATTGCCTTACGCATCAGCCAACGCTATCAGCACCTGGTCCGTAACAACTCCGTCTTCTGGCTGGCCTCAGGATACAGTCTGGACTTTGGTCTGACCGGCGGCGTCGTGAAGACTGGCACGTTTAATCAGTTCATTCGCGGCGGTATTGCGTTCGCCACGCCGCCGGGCACCCCGCTGGCGCCGAAAGCGCAGGCCGGAAAACACTTCCTGCTGCTCGAAAGTGAGCCGAAAGAGTGGCGTGAATGGGGAACCGCACTGCCACGCTAAAGTCAGGCTCCGGCGTGCTCGCGCCGGAGCCTTTATGCTACACTGCGCGCTTGTTTTATTGCCGGTGGTGCCCCCCCGTGACTCAACACGCTGTTTATTTTCCTGACGCCTTTTTGGCACAAATGCGCGAGGCGATGCCCGCACACCTCTCCTTTGATGACTTTCTCGCCGCCTGCCAGCGCCCGTTACGCCGCAGCATTCGCGTGAATACGCTTAAAATTTCGGTTGCCGATTTCCTCACCTTAACCGCACCGTATGGCTGGTCGCTGACGCCGGTTCCCTGGTGTGAAGAAGGCTTCTGGATTGAGCGCGAGGATGAGGATGCACACCCGCTGGGCAGTACTGCCGAGCATCTTAGCGGCCTGTTCTATATTCAGGAAGCCAGCTCCATGCTGCCGGTCGCCGCGCTGTTTGCCGACAATACTTCGCCGAACCGCGTGATGGATGTTGCCGCCGCGCCGGGTTCAAAAACCACGCAAATCGCGGCACGCATGGGCAACCAGGGGGCGATTCTCGCGAACGAGTACTCAGCCAGTCGGGTGAAAGTGCTGCATGCCAATATCAGTCGCTGCGGGATAAGCAACGTCGCGCTGACCCATTTTGATGGCCGCGTATTCGGCGCAGCGCTGCCGGAAATGTTCGACGCGATTTTGCTCGATGCCCCCTGCTCGGGTGAAGGCGTCGTGCGAAAAGATCCGGATGCGCTAAAAAACTGGTCCGTTGAGAGCAATCTTGCCATTGCTGCAACCCAGCGCGAACTGATCGACAGCGCTTTTCACGCGCTGCGACCGGGGGGCTCGCTGGTTTACTCCACTTGTACATTAAATCGCGAAGAGAACGAAGCCGTACTGACCTGGCTAAAAGAGGCGTATGCTGATGCAGTTGAGTTTTTACCGTTAGGCGATCTTTTTCCTGAGGCGAATCAGGCGCTGACGGCAGAAGGTTTCCTGCATGTGTTCCCGCAGATTTATGACTGCGAAGGGTTTTTCGTCGCGCGTCTGCGTAAAACGGCGTCCCTTCCCGCGCTGCCTGCGCCGAAGTACAAAGTAGGCAACTTCCCTTTTACCCCCGTCAAAGGCCGCGAAGCCACAAACATTAACCAGGCCGCTAACGCCATGGGTTTGCACTGGAGTGAAAATCTGCATCTCTGGCAGCGCGATAAAGAGATCTGGCTTTTCCCGGCGGAGATTGAAACGCTGATCGGTAAAGTGCGCTTCTCCCGCCTTGGTGTGAAGCTGGCAGAAACCCATAACAAAGGTTATCGCTGGCAGCACGAAGCGGTTATCGCGCTGGCTGATATAAATCACCGCTGTGCGTTTGAACTGTCTCCCCAGGAGGCAGAAGAGTGGTATCGTGGTCGCGATGTCTACCCCCAGACTGCTCCTGCCACGGACGATGTGCTGGTGACCTTTCAGCATCAGCCAATAGGTCTTGCTAAGCGGATCGGTTCACGGCTGAAAAACAGCTACCCGCGCGAACTGGTGAGAGATGGAAAATTGTTTACCGGTAACATCTGAAATCGGAAAATTTGCGCATTTTTTGACTGGCGCTTTTGCCTGCGTTGACTACGCTGAAAAATGGACGTCCTGACTGGTCGTACCACAATCAGCGAATCAACGGAGAGCACGATGATGAAAACCAGTGTGCGCATTGGCGCTTTTGAAATTGACGATGCCGAGTTACACGGCGAGTCGCCGGGAGACCGAACGTTAACCATTCCATGTAAATCTGACCCGGATTTATGCATGCAACTGGATGCCTGGGACGATGAAACCAGCGTTCCAGCCCTACTGAATGGCGAACATTCGGTTCTTTTCCGTAAACACTACGACCGTAAGTCTGATGCCTGGATCATGCGTCTTGCCTGATTCAAAAAGAACCCGTCTGCCGGCGGGTTATTTATTCTCCCTTCCCGCTTGCGTTAATTCCTCCTACACTTTTGTTATGGCTGTACAAAATGAGGATAGGATGTTCGCACTGGTTTTGTTTGTCTGTTATCTGGATGGCGGTTGCGAAGATATCGTCGTGGATGTTTACGATACAGAGCAGCAGTGCCTGTATTATATGGACGATCAGCGGATTCGCCAGGGTGGCTGTTTTCCGGTAGAGGACTTTATCGATAGCTTCTGGGCCCCTGCGCAGCAATACAGTGATTTTTAATTACTGTAGTTGTACCAGCGTTAACTCGCCGCCGAATACCGCGCCCGTATCAATGTAATGCAGATTAGCGCTATCGAAACGCTCGCGCAGCGGGGTATGCCCAAACCAGAAATGGTCAGCCCCGGTAATGGCGCTCCCCCCTCCCGCAAGATGCGCGTTCAGTCGTGCACGTCGCCACAATACCTCCTGGAGATTAACCGGCTTTTGCCACTGATAGACCTCTTGCGGGTAATCGGCGTGGGCGACGACATGCGTCTCCTCACGACAGTGCAGTTCCAGGATCCATGGCAATTGCTGGCAATATTCCAGCGCCAGCGTAGCCTGATGCCGTTTCTGCTCCGGCAGCGCCGAAAACCAGCCACCGCCATTCATCGTCCACAACGACCACTGTGACGTGCGCAGAGCATCGAGTGCCATCTGCTCATGATTTCCCCTGACCGCCACTATCCAGCGCTTACGCAGTAGTTGCAGACAGCGCAAACTGTCAGGACCGCGATCGATGAGATCGCCCACGGAGATCAGTAAATCCTGCCAGGGATCAAAGCGACAGGTCCGCAACTTTGCCATCAGCAGCGTAAAACAGCCGTGGATATCTCCGACCACCCAGATGTGCCGCCAGTGTGCCCCATCGATCATTTGATAACTATTTTCAGGCTGTTTCATGAGAGTTCTTGTCCTCAGTCACGCCCTAACACAAATTTAACAATAGCAGCAAAAAACGCTGGACGTTTATGCCCGGGTGTGGGTATGGTTTATTCAGAATGATATGTGCGAAATGCCATTAGGCTCAGGAAAAGCACGCGTTCTACAGATAAAAAGAGACCGAATACGATTCCTGTTTATTCCAAAATTTATTTTTCTTCTTTATTTTCAATTAAATAACCAATCTCCAGTACCAAAAACGTACAAATAAAGGTGTATTTTCAGGCACTAAAAATCATATAGTTAGCTAAAATTTCGGACATTTTCGGACCGGATTCGGGCGTTTTTTCCTTCCATGGATAACGATTCCTGATCATAGATTTAGCGTTTACTGGCTCAAAAAATCATTGAGCGTGCCATCGGCACTATCAGCGGATACCTCAATAACCCCGAGATAATCCACGTGCTTTCCTATTGTTGCTGACACTGCAAAACAACCGGTCAGCACGTTCATCGAATAACTGCCGTCAGTATCGGTCGTTACCGAGGCTGTTGTCCCGGATAGCGTTTCTGCCGTTGTTGTCCTGGCTGTTAACGTTATCGTCACTCCGGCCAGCGCGTTACCGAACGGATCATTAAAAATTCCTGAGATAGCCGCCATTACTCCAGCTCCATATTTACGACCAGCCCCGATGGGGTCAGCGAAAAGTCCAGTTTGCTGATATGCCAGTCCCGATCTTCTACGGTACCGAAATCAGCGGTCGTGATAAGGCATTGTGCAGTGAGGTCCATCATCTCCGGCTCGGCGGGCATCGAGACACTCATGCCGACCAGCTTTTTTTTGCTGTGGGTGGAGAATGAGGACGCCAGCTCCTGCGCATCTGCCAGTGTTGGCTCATCAAGATGTATTACAGGTTCACCGCTGCCGATCGTGATGCTTTTGTTTGTCCCGGTACCAAGATCGTAATAGCTGATAACCTGCGTACCGCTGCCGCTCGAACTGCTATCCGGGTGATCGCTGTTACTGTGATATGACCAGCTGTCGGTCATGTCCCGCTGGACCGTGTATTTTTTCAGGTCCTGGCCACTGATCGTGGTTGTCGCATCGCGGGGCGACAATATCCAATAGCCATGAGAGATTTTACTCACTGCGCCGGCGGCGGCGGCCAGCCGGGTTACCAGATTCATATCTGACTCATGAAGCTGGTCAACATGCACCAGCATCTTGCTGGCCAGCGCATCGGGTACGCGGGGCGTCAGACCGTGTTCCGTCGCGATGGTATTCAGCAGGTCGCCGAGCGTGATATTGGAAAACGAGCGCAACCGCTGAGACTGGACCGTGCTGTGGCCGTATGCGTTTGACTTGGAGAACGACCGGGCGACAATCTGAATCAGACGGGGGCCGCTACCTGAACCGCCGGAATTAACGGCATCAACAACGAAAGTCCCTTTGTCCACCAGCTCCTGCCCGAATCCGATCCCGACCTCAAGTTTTGCCCCTTTTTTTGGGAGGTCCAGCTTTTCAGAGGCAATGGTGATCGATACCTGATCACTCTTTTTCTGGTCGCCGCCATAATCTGTAATTGTAAGATTAACCAGGTTATTACGGATTTCATCGGTAATATCACTGCCTTCGGCAGATATTGAGAAATTAGGCTCCCACGGCATACCGCCAGATGTAACGTGTTGCATAGTACCTCTTTGTTAAGTTATAGTGCGAAGCACGAGGTGTCGAAACCTCCAGTAAGCGGATCAGACCCAACCCCGTCAGTGTTGGATTTTTTATGCCTATCATTCAGTGGACGCATTGCGCGGACACTACCCCGATCAATGTCGGGAGGGCGACTAATACAACACCCGCTTGCGGGGAATAAGTCCACGGTCTTACTGCCGTTTCGAACCTCCCGACGCCATTTTTGGCATTAAATTCGAAAAAACAGTAAGGAATCACCCCATGATCGACTCGCTCGCAACGGTAATCCCCGAAGTAAAAATTTCCGACAATCGCGCGGTAACCACGTCACTCGCCGTGGCTGAATACTTCCAGAAACGCCACGACGATGTGCTACGCAAGATCCGCTTAACGATAGGAGATTGCGACCCTGCGTATCATCTCCGCAATTTTACGGAGATGTTCCAGGATGTTGAGGTGGCTAAGGGGGCAGTCCGTAAAACACCCTACTTCGAACTCACCCGCGATGCCTTTGTCCTGATAGTCATGGGCTTTACTGGCAAAAAAGCCCTCCGGTGGAAAATCGACTACATCACCGCCTTCAACGAAATGGAGGCCGAGATCGCAAGGCGAAATACGCAGCCACCAGCGCCGGCTGTGATGCCTATATTTCCAGCTAATTCAGACTTCGACCTCTATACCTGCTTTCGCAATGGTGCGGCTGTCAGTGCACGAATTGTTCCGCAGGGAAAGGTTCTTATGGATTCGTCAGATGCGTGCGCCATGCTCAAGCGAATGGGGATAATACCGATTCACCATAGCGAACTTAGGTTCCTGGCTGCACCTGAAATTATCGCTCTGTGCGATAACGCAGCAAGAGAAGAGGCTCGACAAAGATAAGATAAAACCCCGGCATATGACCGGGGAATTCAATCCCACAGTGAATATGTATCATTCTTTTTATCAGCCTGAATTATTGGTAACTCAATCGTTACCCCTGCACTAAAAACCTCACTCGTTGTCAGGTCGTAATTTTTTGTGTCATAAAGTACCTGTTCAAAAGAATTGTTTGTAAATCCATAATGCTTAGCGCATATTGCGTCCAGTCTTTCACCGTCTTTTGTTGTGTATTTCATAATATCGCCGAGGGTTCTATGTCAGGATTGGATGTAATCACCGCCATTTTTGGAGTTTATATATGGCTATTTCACAACCCAATTATTGGAATTGTGATTTATTTACTTCCCATTATAATTGCAAATATCAGACATCATAAAAATGCTGGTGTAATAACAATTATCGGAATTCTATTCGGATGGATATTTTTGCTCTGGTTCATCCTCGTAATTTGGTCAGCGTTTGGTGAACAAAGTGAAAGCGAAGATCAAACCGCTAGTAATCAAATGACTGAAGAAGAAACTCTTGCTTATCAAAAAGCAAAAAAGCGAGAGACTGAAGCAAAAAATAGATTTATGAATTTGTATAAATAATACTATCCTTGAAAATCTACTGTCGGGCTAAACCCTACACCACCTAATAGTTTTTGCGATTGCTCATACAAATCTTGCGCCATATCCGCTGAGGATCCTGGCGCAAGATTCACAGTGAAATTGAAAGTCGGAGAGTGGGTCACAGTGCTCTGTGTTTCAGTCTTGGGTATATTAGGGACTTCGTTCAAAGAGTCATCTGCATAATTAGTATATGCCGTCTGGTCTGTATTGGAGTGCTCTTCACGCCATGCAATCTCACCAGCATTGGCAATATCGATTGATTCCTGATACCCAAAGCTGGCAGTCGATACTCCCCTTTTTTTTGCCTCAACTTCTAAGGCTCTTGTTCTGGCATCCTGAATCGTATCCATTTGTGCAGCTGTACGTTCGTCGGGCAAAAGCCATTTCAGTTTCTCCCCAACCGCGATCACCTCTTCACCAAAAGTTTCGAGGCCATCAACCAGCCTTTTGGGACCTCCACCTGTCGCCCAATCGCCAATTGATTTGGCGATTTCCTCCTTGTTCTCTTTAATCCATGTTAAGGCGCTATCTTCAAGGGATTTCAACTGAGGCTCCATAGCCTTGCCAACCTCCCCCGCCATCCCCATTAATGCAGTCTCGCCAGACGTCCAGATGTTGCTCAGCGTACGCGATGCCTCGATCGCACCTTCGGCCTCTGCGTTGGTGGTATTGTTCAGCCTGGCAGAGCTTTTCATCACTTCATCATAGGTCTGATTAAGGCCGATGATATAGGTTGCCAGCTTGTTCGCTTCACCGCCCATCAACTGGTCTGCTAGTGACTCCCCCTGTGTCGCCGTCAAATCCTTGGACCTAACGCGGCTGGTAATCGCCTGCATAACCGTGTCGAACTGCTGAGATTTAGACATGGCCAGCAGCCGAGATTTCACCGTGCCAATCTGACCAAGCATCAGGTTGAGGGTTTTATCATTCCCCTGCGCGCCGACTTTATTACTGAGTTCCTCAGCCAGATCACCAAAGTTCTCCCCGTTCAGACCTGCCTGCTCGGCCAGAATGCTACCCGCCTTATATTTCTCATATGACAGGCCGTAGCTTTTCGCCACGCCGGCCTCTTCGGCCAGCTTCTTATTGGCTGCAATGATCATGCCGGGTAAACCGACCGCCGCGCCAGCTGCGCCAACGGCACCCCATTTCAGACCATGCCCAATACCATGAGCTACAGATAATCCCCCTCGCCCTGCAGCAGAGTAAAAGGATTGCCGGCGCTTGGCGCTTCGCTGCGCTTTCGCCTCAATTTCCTGCTCTTTTTTGCGTTCAGCGTTGAGCTTTTCCAGCTCTTTTTCAGCTCGGCTAATACCGACGGCCACGGTTTTATATTCGGCGGTCAGTTTCGATACGTCCTCACCGGCCTTAACGCCGGCGCGGATCTTCTTCTCGAGGTTAGCTTGCTTGGCCGTCAGCGCGGCCATGCTTTTACCCATGAGATTCAGCTTGCTGGTGGTGGTTGTGGAGCCCTCCTGCAGCTCCTTCATCCATTTCGTCTGTACGCCCATGGTTTTGAGCGTGACTTTCTCGCTTTCCTGAATGTTGGTGGTCAGCCATTTCAGGGAACGGCCCAGCGAGCTATCAATGGAGCCGCCGAAGTTAACCGACGCGTTAAACTGTTCACTTTTAGCCATGTTCTTTGCTCAACCTTTGGGCTTTGGCCCGATAGAGGTTATGGATGCTGACCGGCAGATCCAGTTGCTCGGTCAGCGAGACCTTACACCAGCGCGTAATAATGCCCTGGCTATCGATCAGCGCTCGGTCTGTCTCTGGTCCGGGGGCAGCAAAAAACGGTTGGCTTCCGTCAGCAGTTGGTCATAGTCATACCCAGGAAGGGTATACAGGTCCACCGGAGCCAGACCGCAAAGGCTGGCAACCATATTAAGCTCGCGTTCGGTGGCGTCGCCCTTCGCTTTATTCAGCATAATGCGGTCGCGTACGGTAGGCTCACGCATGGTGATCTCGGTGACTTCTTTGCCATCGATGGAGAACGGACGGGACAGAGTAATAACGACGGTATCAGCTGGGTAATTCATGATTTATTCCCTATTAAATAATTAGTTAACTTTTTACAGCGGTGATGAAACTGGACAAAACCCAGACAAAGGGGATAAGCCACAGCAAGATAAATCGCCAATTTGGTAGACGTTCGCTCATAATTCGCACCTCTCTGAGAATTTTGCTAATATAGATGGCGCTGAGTTTCTTCATGGATGCTGTAAACTCCGTTTAGAATCAAGTTTGCTATTGTTGTTGTGCATTCAATGCTCCTTGTATGCCAATAAAAAACCCCGCCATGCGTCAACATGCGGGGTTTTGTCTTTTATGCCCCTTATTGGGGTTATTCTTTCAGGCTGTCAGCCGTAAAACATCTTGTTCCGACACCACCACTATTTGCGCAGCGCGCTCTTTTCGTACGCCAGCGCGTTCACGCCGTTGATGCTGCGGATCATATGCGCCGGGTCTATTTCAATCAGCACTTTGTCGTCTGCCGTCAGTTTGTAATAACTGAGGTTCATGGTGACCGACATGCCGACGCTCTCCTGGCCGTCGGTGGCTGTTTCATCCTGCTCGATGGTGGCGATGATGCCCTCGAACTCATCCACCCAGGTGTGAAAATCACCGTTCGTGTCTTTGAACGTCCGGCGCACCTGCGCGCGGGTGGTATTGCCCTGCACAAAACCGAACAGCGTCAGCACGTCCTGATCGCAGGCGGTTTTAAACTCCAGCTGCATCGCCTCCATGCCGGTGTCCACCGGGATCGGCATATCCATCCAGGCGGGTTTATAGCTGCCAATGGTGGCGGTCAGTGGCGGCGGCGTGATGGATTTGATACCGCCGACGCTCACGTTGTCCTGCAGCCAGAGGCCGGACTTCGAATAAATAAAACCTGCGTCCATTTACTGCTCCTTATGCGGTTGTGGTCGAGGATGAAGATGACAGGCCCAGCGCCTGGACGGTGTAAGAGTTATCGATCGAGTACGTCCCGATGATCTCTTCTGCCGGCGATTTGGTACCGAGCGCGACGTTGTAATAGAACTGGCCGGCGGCCAGCGTTTCTTCGGTGTTCAGGTCCGGGTCAGCCCATGCGCGCCCGCCGTTCAGCGGACGGCCAGAGCCGGTATTCTGGCGGATATAGCTGTTAATGGACCCGAGCAGCGAGTCGCTAAAGGCGGCATCGATGGGGCGGTCGGTGTAATTTTTGGTGATCATCAACTGGATGGAGTCCTCAATGGCGTCCATTGTGCGGCGTACCGCCTCGAAGCGCAGCTGAGGATCGGAGGAGCAAAGGCGGTTACCCCAGTGTTTATAGCTGTCCTGCATAATGATGGTGCTGACGTTCGCCTGGTTCAGTTGGTTAACGGTGCAGGTATCACTACCGATGACATAATCGTCCACCTGCTCCAGCCCGGTGAAGCCCAGCACTTCCTTGTTAGACTTCGACCACCAGTAACCGTAATTACTGTCAGTGGCTACGCGAAGTCCCGCCGCGACCGCTGAGTATGGACGGGCAGAGTTTTTGCCGGTGATATCGCTCGTCACCATGATGCGCGGACGCAGGATTTCTACGCGGGCACCATACTCCTGCGCGCGGATTGCGACACTTTCGGCGGTGGCCATCGAGGGCGAGTCGAGGTAGGTCACCGCGCGTAAGGTTGCGGCCATACTCTCCAGCGCCTTACCCACGCCGTCGTCTGTGCTCCAGTCCGGAGCAATCAGGATTCTGGGCTGATAGTTCAGCGTCCCCTGCCCCAACTGCAGCGCCTGAATCCCCTGGATAATATTGGCGGTCTGCTGTTCGGGGTCATCATCGTCCTCAGCGCGGACCACCACCACCAGCGCGCCGATATTGTTCAAAATATCATTCATATCGGCATACAGTGTGCCGCTGTATCCCAGCTGCTTCGCCTTGCTGCGACTACCGGAAATCAGTGCCGGGGTATACAGAGGAAACGGCTCGGCGGCGCCGCCGGTCAGGTTCGTTGCCGAAACAGGAGCGACAACGCCCGCGCCGGTGGTGCCGGAATAGAGCGCGGCGGTAATACCGGAGTCGGCCACAGCGGTAACCGCGGCGACAACATCCACCGCCGTGGCAGTAACGGCCCCCGTTTCGTCGGTGCCGAGAGTAATAGTCAGCAAATCGTCAGCGAATACTGCGGAAGTCGTCGCGCCCACTGGCGCATCCGGATCGGAAGTATCCGGCACGCCAGAGACGGCGGTAACCTGTAGCTGGTTGCCGTCGGTACCGACAGCCGCCGCGGTATACACAATCGAGTTATTCACCAGCGTGCTGCCGAGCGTCAATGTTGCCGCCGTTCCGGACAGTGCGTCAGGAGCGGTACCAACGAGGCCAATCACCGACATATTGACAGTTGTGATTGCCTGAGTTTGCGAGTCAGATTCTTTCGTGACCGCGCCATGTACATCCATAGTCGTCTCCAATAAAAAAACGCCGTAGCGGGTAGGTTGAATTGAGATATAAGAAAGCCCACTCGCGGTGGGCTGTTAACTTAGACGGGCGGCGTGGGCCACAATACCGGAGATTGAGTTAAATCGACGATTGCCGGGTCAGTCAGTTCAACAGCGTACTGTTGCAACTCCGCCAGCGCTGATTGCTGTTCTACTGTAGCTATGCCGAGCGCAACAGCAGATTGCAACGGGAACGCGGCATCAATACACGCGCGCAAGAGACGGTTGTAAGTTCGCATATTACTGGCAACTACTTGTTCCTGAGTCGGCGCGGGGATATCACTCCACGTCGGCATACCGTCATCACCCGCTACGCGATATTTGCCGTCAGGTGCGGAGCTGGCTGCAAACTCCGCAAAAACAGAATCATCAACCGAAATGGCATCATCGGGCCACGTATTGAAATAGATATAATCAGCGTATAGCTTCGCTGCATAAAACGCGTTATTTGCTGCCGAGTAGTAGTATTGCGACGTCAATTCCGGCAACTCAAGCAGTGATTTCGCCGCAGCCGGAGCAGTGCCTCCAGTTGCAATCCAATCAACACCTACCGCAATCGAACCGTTGTCAGCGGATAGTGACGCCCCAGTTTCTGTTATATCGTAAAAACCGACAACACCCGGATCTATTTTAAATTCAGCGGTAGTTCTGTTTGTACCACTTATAACGACACGTGTATTTGGAAACGCGATTGGATAACTGAAAGAACTACCCTGCCACACTGAATCTGTCGCCGTCTGGATAATAAAACCTGTACTGGTATCGTGGAACCAGCTACGAGCACCCAGCGACGCAGTATTCAGTTTTTGATACCCGGATAAATCCGTTGCAGGAGGGGCGTATGACGTACTGTAAAATGACTGCCCCGTCCACGCGCCGTCAGCATCTCGACAGAGCAGCACCATGGGTTTACTTGTATTGTAAGCTCCATATGCTGACGCAAATAAAACGCACTGCTGACAGTTGTCTCCTGAGTTAAAATCCGCCGCCAAAGTGTAAAAAGTAAGATACGCAATTCCATCCAGATAATTAGTAATAGCTGCAGGAACATTTTTACTTTCGCTCATATTAACGAGTTGATGCTGTCCTGCAATAAAACTATTACTGTCAAAATCAATGGTATTTGAGTCCTGGCTTGTCAGGCCGATACCCAACCAGCCAACAACGGGAACGCGGCCAGTTGTAACGTCAGTATCCGACTCTACAACGTCCAGAACCGCAGCTGTTTTCAGGCCCATATTTTTTCTACTATCTGCGGCGTCATCCAAATCGGACAGGTTTTTACTACTCTGGAGTGCACCTGTTATTCGGCTATCATCTCCAGCGGCTACAGTTCCGTCCGCAGTGCCGGTGTCTTTTGTGGCGGAGTTTCCCAGCCCGAGATACCCGCGCGCCGCTGACTGCGCAGAACTGCCTGCAGAAGCAATTTCGCTTAAGTATTTGTCCTGCCGTAAATACAGGGTATCCGCCTCACTCTCCGTCAGATACGTGGCATCTGTAACGGTTAGCGTAACGTCTGCTGTGTCTGAAACAGCCAGTTGAGCCAGAATTTCCAGCGATACAGCAAATCCGCTGTCTGGTGCGGGTTTATCCTGATTGGCGTAATTCCCGGTAGCGTACAGCGTACCGTCGGATGTGTAAATCGCGATACCACGGATCGTATATCCTCCACTTTTAGCAGGGATGACGCACTGTGCTACCAACGCAGAGCTATCGTCAGAACTGGGCGTTAATGAACTGATCGGCCCGCGATACTCTTCGTTAGCAAAAGTGGTCTGCGTGGGATCAGGGATAAAATCAACCCCGCCGTCACAGACCCCGAACTCGCTCAGTTCTACGGGCGTCCCACTGGTGTGCGCCGATACCTCAAGCGCTGCTCCAGCATCGGTTATAAGAATGTAGTAATCACTCATCTCTGGATTTGGCCTTTATAGTCACGGACTGGCGGACGTAAACAGCGCCGCCGATATAATAGTTACCGAATACCTTTTGCTCGTTTATCAGTATCCCGGTGAGATAGCTGCGGGCGTTTTTAACACTCGCTATTTGCGCACTAACCTCTGCGATTTGGTCTTGGGTAATGTCGTTACCGTGGATAGTTGCCCGGAACGTGTAAGGATCTGCCCTTGGGTCATCCTCGAACCATTCGACGATGTCGGTGACCACATCGAGAGAGGCCAGCGCACGTTTTACCGCACCAGGTGTACCGCGTGTTTTGTTCACCAGCGCGGCATTTTTTACAACGTCTCGCTGCTGCTCTTCAGTCCAGTCGGTATCCCAGTTCGCAATCGCGTTTTCCCAGGCAAGCCAGGGCAATAATTCAATGGGGCAGGTTTCCGCATTTTTAACCGTTCTGATATCGACAGGTCCATCGCTGATGTGTGCCATGACCTGCTCAAGCGCTCTTTCCGGATCTGTAGCGTTCGGGGGGAGCAATGTTGGGTAACTCATGACAGTTTCCCTTCTATCAGGGGCGCTTGAGTGGATGTGTCTGGTTGCTCTACCGCTAAGGTGATTGACGTGCAGTAGGTGGCGGCACCCGGGCCAGGGTCAATATTGGCGGTCGGTGAATCCAGCTTCACATCGTCAACGCCTGCCGATTTGGCACCTTTATATATCCCTGAAATAGATACCAGAGTGTCAATACGGTGTGTGCTGTCGGCGTATTTTTGCGTCGCCTCCAGTGAGGCCTGTTGCACAGTATCTGCACTTGGCCCCGCTCCAACTTCCAGCGTGGCAGAAATCTGGTACGGGATTATCTTTGCGGCTTTGACAGTGACGTAATCTGTCAGCGGCCGGACAAAATCACCAGATAAAATACCTGTGACCTTATCCAGCAAATCCTGATCGGGTGTGCCGTCTCCCGTATTTACCAGGAGATACACCCAGACTTCACCAGGTGATATTGCGTCTGGCCACTGTTGCGGCCCGTATGCTTTTGCGTCCAGGATGCTGCCGTCAGAGGACAGCGCGTAATACTCGTACGCCTCAATAGAGCCTGCAGTATTGAGTGCGTACCAACTCAGACGTATGCGCCGGCGGTACGCGTCGTCGGATTCCATTACAGCTGCAGTTGGAGGGATTGTGGTATTGTCGGCAGGAGTAACAACCAGACGTTCAACGTCGAAGTTGGCTCCCAACTGATCAAGATCCGCGCCTTTGGCGTACGCTACCAGAACAGCCAGTACACCCGAGTTAAAACGGGCAATATTGACCATTTCGCGATAAACCAGAATTTCCAGCTGCTTCATCGCCGGGTCGCTTTCCACCAGCGCGTTAAACGTTGGGTCAAGCGCCTGCAGTTCCGCCAGGCGCTGGGCCTTCAGGTCTTTAAACTTCGGCATCTCAATGATCGACGGCGGCGGTAACTGAGATAAATCAATGACGCTCATAGGCCAACATCCTCTAGTAATACAGTGCGCTCTGTCTCCACATCCGTCGCTGAAATTGTCAGCGCAATTTTCCCCGGCATTGGCGACGCAACTTTTACAGAGTTCACACGTATACGCGGCTCCCAACGTGCTAGTGCCACCGCAGTAGCCATCACAATGCGAATCTGGGTTACAGTGTCGGAAGGGTTATCAACGAGATCAGGTAAATCACTGCCGTACGTTTCCAGCATCACCCGGCTACCGAGTGGCGTGGTCAGGATATCGTTTACCGATTGCCGAATGTGGTCGATACCAGACAACGGCTGCCCGGTATTGCGGTTCATTCCCTGCATGAAGTTCTCCAGGCATAAAAAACCCGCCGGAGCGGGTTGGTTAGAATTTCTGATTTGGCGGGTTCGTTGTGCCACCACCGTCCCCGTTTTCCTGGTGGTCGTGCTCGTTGTAGGTTTCGCGAATTTTCGCCATCGAGCTGCTGGAATCGCCCTGGTCAGAAATATTACCGGTCGCGGAAATATTCCCTCCGGAGGACAGGTCGCCCTTAACCTCCGCTGTTTTCTCAACGGTCAGTGTCTCGGTAATCGTCACCGGGCCATCAAGCGTGATGCCTCCCGGCGCCTTGACACTGGCGGTGCCACCATCAGGTAATGACACGGCGGCGGCGTGCGTTGATGTATCATAAGAAACACTGGCGCCATCGCTGTATTTCGTCACATGCTCGGTCGCCGTGCTGCCGGCGGCAGTCTGGTTATCTGTGATGCCCAGCGGGTAAACAATGCCATTTTTTAGCACGCCGCCCTCGCTGAAGACGATCACTGGCGCACCAACTGCCGGCATATTCCAGGTAGTTTTTTCACTATCCGATGCAGCCCACCACAACAACCAATCGGAAACGTGTTCATCACCGTTCACTGGGTCTTTCCCGAACGTAACACGGCAGCGCGGTGGCGCAGCTTGTACGCTATGAATCGAGCCACGCTTAACCATGTTTCTGACCTGCTGCTGGAGCGCTGACACCTGATAAAGCAGGCTGTCGGCCATCAGGAATGCTCCTCAATAAACGACTTCATTTCCGCCCAGGCGGATTTGATTTTTGAGCCTTTGGTGGTGAATCCCAGGGAAACGGTATCCGGTACCGCCTGATCCTGCTCAAGACGCGCGCCGTAATGCTGTAGCGTCAGAGCCACGTTCTGGTGCTTTGCCTCGCTATTGAGCTTAAACTCATCAATGGTCCGGCTCATATCTGTCATTACCCAGAATCCTTTCACCTCACCCGCGCCAGTTACCAGCATCTGGGGAATTTTGCTGTTTGCCTGTAGGCGTAGCGCTGTAATCGGATTCACGACAACTTCATTTACCACACCCTGCTTTTTCAGGACCATCGTAAGAATCGTCTGATTAACCAGGTGTGCGTAGATCTCGCAATCGAATTTGATGGTTGGGCGTTTTTTACCGGTATATTGCAAACGGTCTGCACGCCCGAAACGGGATTGAGCCGCCCAGTTCCACGACTCTTGCGTTGTTAATTGCTTGTAGGCCATCGTATCGAGCTGAAAGATGAAGTCGCCCCACATCATCAGCGGTGGGAGCTGATCGAGATAGTTTTCCACCTGGTCGCGCAGGTTCGCGCCAATCAGCGCCAGCGGGTCAATTTTCATAGAATCAGGTTCAGAATATTGTTAGGTATGCCCAGCACATTAATACCGAGAATTTTTCTCAAACCGTGGATCGGGCTAATTTCAAGCAGCGGCACACCCAGATTTGTAGAAACTCTGTAGTACGACGCGGAGACCGCGATTAATTGCCCGACTTCGGCTTTATTGTCGCTCCCCTGGTCGTCCGCTTTCACCGATGTGATCATCCCTTCCACCTCTTCATCGAGATAAGTGACCCCAGAATCGTTAAGCACGCCACGATAGGCGCGCCGGACTGACAGCCTCGCCCGGATGCCTGGAATTGCGCCAAACAGCAGGATCGAACCGTAATCCATGCCGACACATTTATAGGTCGCTGTCATCGCTTTTGTACCACAGTCCACCGGTACCGGCGCGTTCATCGCACCGGCTTTAAACCAGCGGGTTTCGGTCGCAATTTCCGGCGGGATGTAGTTCACCATGTTGGGAACGTCGAAGCCGTTCAGCATCAGGGAGCAGCCGCGGTAAAGTGACATTAATCGCCCTCCTTCGCGCTGGCCACCAGCTCATAATCGTCCTTATGCTTCGGTCCGATATTCGGGAAGATACCGAACCAGAACTCTTTCGCGGTCGGATTGCCGGCAACCTCAAACGGATCGGTACCGACGGCCAGCAACTGGTTAAACGTGATAGCCCAGCTGGCATACGTGCTCTTATCGTTATCGGCCCATTGCACTGGCTCGGCTGACACCATCACCGCCGGAGCCATGCATGGACCAAATTGCCGGCCATGGATCCAGTCGGACATTTTCAACGCGGCATTACGTACCAGAACTTCAGGATCACCCTCTTCTTGATTAATTTCACCTGCCATAAAGCTGCGCAGAATATAGATTTCACACGTCAGATTCAGGGTAACATTGCCGCCCAGCTCTCGCTCTGCTCGCTCCCATGACGCAACATTGAAGAATACCGCCGGTGACGCAAAGCCGGCGGGAATATCAGGATAAAGGCCGGCGGTCACCACCCAGGGGATCTCGAGCAATCTGGCAACAACCGCATCCTGGTAATCATCGAGCCATTGAACGCCGTTCACTTAACACCTCCCGCCACGCGCCCGCGCAGGTCTTTTGAAAAATAATCCAGCAGCATGTCGCCGGCACCGACAAACACATCAGAATCAATCTGGCCTAACATCGGCTCGTAAATGGGTACCCGCGCCTCATTAACACGGCCATCCGTATTTCGGACCCAGATGGTGCGGCGGCCGTCGCGCTTAGCGACAAAAGAATTCGGGAATGATAGCGGGGGAATATCGGCGGCCTGTGGCGTGAATGATGCGCCAGCTGCGCCAGCTGCGCCACGGCCTTTAATAAACCGACCATCAGATCCGCGCTTCGGCTTTCGCCGGCTCTGGGGTTTAATTTTGCCTCGCAACGAGCTCACCGGGAGGCTATCCAGCCCGAACCAGATTTTGCCGCCGCCGGGTTTATCGCCCTTTCCTTTACTGACGAATACATGGACACGGCCCCGGACAATATGCCGCCCCTTGACACCCGTCCCCGAAATCATGGTGGCGCGCGCCAGACGCTCTAGCTTCGCTGCGGTCTGTCTGACGGCTTTGTTATACGCTGCCTTGCATTGCTCCTCCGTTGCGCCCAGCGCGGCGCGGAGCGCGTCAAACTCGCTGGCATCAACATAGAAACCACTCATAGCCGGGTCCCCCGGCGGTCGAGCTGGGAGGCCTGATACGGGGCCAGATAAACACGGCTTACGCCGGTACCATCCTGCTCGATGGCCAGCACGTACAGCGTTTTGCCGGCAACCGATACGGCACATTTTTTACTCAGGCCGGTGATATCGGTATCCGGTGCGGTAAACACATAATCATCACCATCAATTTCGCCGCCGCCGTCCATTCTCGTCCGGGAGAACGGCTCGTCATAAATAACGTTGATATCGCGTTTCGTACCGTCCGCCAGCGTCAGGCTGGCCACCACGGCAAAACCGCCGTCATCGTCAGTATCAAAAAACGCGGTGAGGTCTTCCCACGCTGGCGCTGGCATTATTTTTTACCCTTTTTATCGCTATCCGCATATGAGGTACCAGCCTGGCAAGACACTACTTCGGGTTGGCCTTCTACCTGTTCAGTCGACTCCACAGCCGCCAGTTCGTCGGCGGTGAGGTCGCGGATTTTTTCGTTATACTTCAGGCTGCCATACTCAGATTTCGATAATTCGACAATATCGCCAGGCTCGGCAATTTCACCGTCAATCATGAAAATTTTGGTGACAACGCCACGATAAATTTCAGGCTTTTTAATTCGCATTGCTTCATTACTCCATCATGTGAAGCGGGCCGCACTAGCGGCCCGTAGATATTACGCGTCCGGGGCGGTGTAGCGACCAACACAGAAGGATTCTGCGTGACGGACAGCGAAATCGATATCCTGCAGAACAACCAGGCGCAGCCCGCCTGATTTACTCAGAGATTTATCATCGACGTTCAGATCCAGGCCACCCCACATCCCAACAATCAAATCACTGAAATTCCCGAAGAAAACATCACCGTCAGTGATCTGGTTAGTTACCTGCGCACCGTAGCCGTTAATCTGGTTGCCAGGCTCCCAAATGGTGCCAGGTACGCCCCCAGTAGCGAATTTCAGCGTGCTTTTGGCGTAACCACGCATTCCGGCATTCACGACATAGGCCATACCAGCGACATCGGCGTTATCCGTTGCAATGGCGGTTTCCATCGCCACCAGCTCCTGATAAGTCGGACTGGAGGCGGAAAAGGCAACAGCGTTAACCCCGGTGGTTTTGGAGATACCCGTTGGCTGATTGCTCGCGCCGGTACCGTAGTAACCCGCCAGGTCAATCGCCAGCCCCACCGCTGCCAGCAGATCATTACGTACCAGCATTTCAGCGTCCGGAGTGGACTGCTGGAGCAGTTTGCGGGTGATATCGGTGTACGCACCTACCGTGTGCGGCGCCAACGTCACCTGACCGGTAACTGGATCGCCTTCCGTCGTGTCCGCGCCTTCACCAACCCAGTACGCGGTCGCTCCGCCGGTTTGTTTCGGGATATCCACATTCCCAACCAGACCGCCCATGGAGTGCGCCAGCTGCATGATGGTTGAGCGTGGGCGCAACATATCGATAAACGAGCCGGCCAGCAGTTCAGTTGCAACAATGTTGCCACCGCCAGCAGTAGTGCTAAACGAGCGCTTGCTGAAGTTACGCAGGACATCTTCCGGGACGATGAAGCCCTGCGCGGTGCGGCCGTACTGTTTCTCTGCGGTATAGCTGCATTCGATTTCAAATTCAGCCGCTTCGCGGGCGCGACGATCGAGCGGATTAGCCAGCGCGCGGACCAGGTTAAAAATGGAATAACGACGGATCTCGTCCTCGCTCATACCGATGCCGTTATCGCGCGCGCCGGCATCATCCAGAGGCTTGTTACCGTCGCGTTGATGATCTGCCGGTTTAGCCGGTTCCGGCTTGCCGCCCTTCGAGCGAATATTGATGTGTTCCAGCAACTGGCGCTGAAATTCTTCGGCTGTGGTCCCTTCGGTGATAGCTGTCATGCCCAGATCACGTGCATCATATGCCTCGGCCATTTCGCCGATAGAGCGAACGCGAGCTTTTTCCGCCTCAATGCCGCGTTTTTCAGCGTTGCGCGCTTCATCACTGGCGCTCTCGATAACCTCCAGCACCTGGGTAATATTTCCTGCTTCATCTACCATTGCGCGGACCAGATTGCCGGCGTTATCGCGAAGAGTTTTTTCCTTCATTGTTCTTGCCTTATTTTCATTGCCGGGTTTCGGCAGTTGGTTTTTATTTGAGGTGTTGCTCGCATCACGATCTACGCCGACGGTGTCATCAGCAGGTACGCTCACAAACGAGATTTCATAGGGTTCCCAGTCTGTGACGCGGTAGACGTGGGTATCACCATCACGGGTTTCATCCAGTTGAGCGCTCAGGACTCGATAACCGACTGAAATTTTGGTGCGGATTTTGTCCGCTACGTCCTGGAGGATTTCACTCGCCCGGGCGCTGCGGCTGAACTTCACTACCGCACGCCCTACGCGGTCAGCATCAATAGTCGATGAAATAACTACGCCAATCTGATCCTCCCAGTTATGGTCCATCAGTAACGATGCACCATTGTTCAGCCTGTCCATTCGGACGCTGGCGGGGGAATGATCAAGAATTTCGATACCGTACCAGCGCGGCACTTCGGCCTCAGACGAAAAAGCCAGCTCTACCGTGCGTGCTTCGAGATCCACATTGCGGATCTCCATTGGCATCTGGCGGGTGGGTGGTTCTTTGTTGAAGTCGGGAAGTTGCTGGGGGGGGGCACTACGGGTAAAAGAACGACCAAGCCATTCTGGGGTTCGGTCGGGATTATTCGGTTTTGGCTGTAGTGGCGGGGTCGCCATCTGTTTCTCCATTGTCTTTTCCTGTCAGGAGGTGTTTGTCCATGCCCATACTCTGCATGACCAGTTTTTCCGCCGTCTCCCGGCTAATCCCCTCAGCCACCAGCGCTTCAATTTGCTGCCGAACGTCGGCGGCCGTTTCGCGATAGATGGCCTCTGGGTCTCCACCTGCCTCACGAATGATGCGTGACGGAGAGGTAAGTAGATTGTTTTTTGAACTCTGCTGGGCATCGGCATCGGCGCGGGGATCTACCCATGACCAGCGGCGCGCCTGCCACTTAACAGAGAGGTAGGATGCGAGTCTTTCTGCTGGTAACGGGCGCCCTTTTTTATTGACGACACGGCCAGTGAGCAGCGCCCGGCGCAACCACGCCTCGTATACGGGGGTGAGTAAGTTCTCGGTGAACCATTCCTGCAGTTCTTTCCAGCGTTCACGCTCCTCGAGTACGCCCTGGCGAATACTGGAGAAATTAACGCCCTCCAAATCACTGGCGAGCGAGGGATATGAAACACCAAGGCCGGAGGCCGCACCCTGCAGCATTTGTTTGGTGAAGGATGCAAATTCCCCGTTCGGGTATTGAGGATCCCAGGAGGCGATATCCACACCTTCAGGAAGAATGGGTATCTCACCAGGACCGCCATCAACGAGGATCTCTTCAGGTTCGTCAGTGTCAGGGGTATAACCCTCAGCATATTTTGCAAACGCCATTTTGCCGGCGCTGGCTCGAGCGTTAATCAGCGCCGTCGTTTCCATACCGTCGAGCTGGCGCAGACGATAGAGCACGCTGGACAGCCAGGGCAGTCCACGGCGCTGATTTGCCATCTCTTCGACGAAGCCATGAATAATCTCCTCCGCCGGCACGCGCAAATAGTCCTGCCCGTTGTATTGATAGTTATCCGTTGCGTTATCCATCGTGCTGAAGTAGTACGCAACGGCGCGCCCGTAAGCGTTGAACTCTATCCCCTGGCGGATAAATCCGCCGCCGGGGAGACCGGACCGCTTCATGTTGACCGGACAACGCATAGGATCGATTACCTGTAGGGCAAATCCCCACGGCCCGGCATCAGCCCCCCACACCATTCGGACAAAGAACTCACCATCTTTAGCCGCACTTTCAACACATGCCGCCTGAATACCGCGCCATGATAACCGCCCGCGAATATCGCAATTACGACGGTCGCCCCACGCCTGGAATGCTGTTTCCAGCGCAGCGTTTGCCTGCTGGTCAAGCGCCCCCTTCCGCGTGCGTACCTTCGCCTGCAGACGGATACCGTCAGGGCCAGAGATATTGTTTGTGCATAATTTGATGTACTTTCGCGCATAGCCGTTACCAGCGACCTGCTGCCGGGAGCGGGCCACCAGCGACAAGAGAAAGCGCTCGACAATCCAGTCAGCAGACACCGGCTGCGTACTCCAGCCGGTTGTAAATCGATCGGTTTCACCGGCATCGATAAAGGCAGCACCCAGCGCGCGCTTTGACGTTGACGGGCGGCGTCTGCTGGTGGGTTTTGTTGCCGGTACCGGATCAGGAGGCGCAGCCGCACGTGCACCAAAACTGAATGGCCACTTCATTTCATCACCATCATGATTCTGCGGTTAAATGGGTTTTTACCGAGCCGCCGGGACTTCTCCCGGTTCACCTCGGCGCGGAACTGATTACGCAGGGCCAGCAGGTCAGCAATCGGTGTTCGGCTCAGTTCGCGATCATTAATTCGGTAACTTTGCTGGTCCATCGATGCGCGTTTTTCGATAACAGCATCAATCGCCTCGAGCACGCGCTCGGCATATGTCCGGCCATCAAAACCGGTGGGGACATTCGCGATATCTGGCGCAATGGCTATCTCACCCTTGCGCATTTCAATGACATCATCTCCGCTACTACCGCGCACGGCGAACCAATAGTCGCCTGGCTTCCAGGCTGCGGTCGTGGCGGCTTCAGCGTAAAAAATAAAGCTGTCTCCGCAAGCCGTTGCCTGAATATTGATAGTGGATGGACCCCGCAACATTAACGTTCCCTGCCAGCTGGATGCCGGGAAGTTATCGAAGCTCAGTTTTATTTTGAAGGTGAGACCGGCCGTAATAACGGTCGGGATAAAATTAACGCCCATTTCTTCCCCGTCCCGCTTTGCGGGTTTTTATTTGTTTATCGAGTGAGTGACTTTTCCTGATCCTTACCTCAACGGTGGCAGGTGCGTTTTCCGGTACGCCTGACTTCTCGGCCGGTTCAGTAACTTCTTCCGGTTCCGGGATAGTGATTTTTGCAGCCGGCAGCCGCACGCGGCGATCGGGTATTTTTTCGCTGCCCTCTATCTTCAGGCGCTTCGCGAGTTGCTTAAAGGAAGGTGACATAATCTTCAGCGCTGCATAGGCATAACCACGACAGTCCAGCGCTTCATTTCGCGCCTTATCTGGTTTCTTCCACTGCCGAACAGCGAACCCTTTCACGTAGTGCAATGTGAGTTTTTCCGCGGTTAGCTGCTGGAACCACTCCGCTTCACGATCTGCGGGAAAATGGCAATATCCCGGACCGGGAACGGTCAGCTGCAGCCGGCGGGAAACCACCAGCTTGACTTGATCCACGCCAACCAGGAACAGGTCCACATTTCTGCGTTTTCTCCCGGATTGTTTTCGCTGAGCTTTGCCCACAACGGGGCGGTCCCAGCCTGCAACACCTTTGATGGCAAAAAGACGCCTCCCGGTGCGCCCGGCGGCGTAGTCGTATGCGGCCTGCGTATAACCTTTGTTACCGCCCGTATCGAGACACGCCGCACTAACAGGCAGAACAGCGCCTGATTCGTGCTCCCACGTTTCAGCGAGAAGATCGTCTAAATCATTCCAGGGGTCAGGCATCATGGGGTCGCCCCATATGACAACGTAACCGAGAGACCATGACTCTTCACCCACGCCCCAGCCCACAATTTCAACCTCAAGGCGATCGGGCTGCATATCGATGCCGGCGGTGATATAGAGAACCCCCAACGGTGCAGCAGCGGAATATTCTTCGCGCCGGGCCATCAGGCTATCCGGATCAATTTCTTCTGCCGCCTCTTCCCACGTTCGGGCCAGGCTGACGTTGGTAAACGTCTGCAGATCGCCGGTACGTAACTTGTCCAGGTAATCACGGACGATTGCCGGTACGGTGCGGAAGACACTATAGAATTCGTTGAGGTGGTAACTGGCGTGACCGTCAAACGGTCGGAGCGCTTTCCAGCCCGCACCTTTTGATTCAGCCTGGCGGATAGCGGTAATACGCTCCCCCTCGCTCCACTGGCAGCCGCATGACGGGCAATACAGATGAGCGGTGTCAGGCTTTTGCTCATCGATGGCCACCAGCGTTTCTTCGTGGGTTTCGCGCTGGCCATCCCAGCGGACATTCTCCCATTCAATCGTCACATGCTCGTCACAATGCGGGCAGCAGACGAAGAAATGACGCTGATCGCCCATCTCGTAAGCGCTCTCGATATACGATGCGCCTTTAATCGTTGGAGTGCTGATTTCGACCAGAAAACGCTGGTCGCCAAACGTTGCAGAACGCTGCCAAAGCAGGCCGACAGGATGCCCCTCGACCGTACGTAAATAGCCGTCAACTTCATCACAAACAATTTTCGGCGCCGAGCGCCCACGCATGGTTTTCGGCGAGCCTGCCCAGGCGAACATCAGGAAGCCGCCGGGGTAGGATTTCATCTTCTGGTTGTTCACCCCATCGCGTCCGCGTGGTTTCGCCAGCACGCCGCTAATCTGCGTGCACTCTTCGGCCATGGGGTTAAATTTGGTTTCCAGCCAGGTGCGCAAATCGTCCTGGCTCGGTTGCATCATCATCTGACTCGCCGGCTCGGCGGCGATGTGATAACCCTGAATACAGAGCGCCAGCATGGTCTTGCCAACCTGCGCGCCCCACATCAGCGTGATGCGGTAGCAGTCCGGGTTAACGGCCATGTCCATGGGTTCGCGCTGGTACGGTGCGTTATCCAGACGCAGCAGGCCGGGAACGGCGTTGCCTGCAGGAATTTTGACGTTCTTCTCAGCCCACTCCGATGGTTTTAATTTGGGGGGAGGCAACAGGTGCTTGAGCGGAGGTCGCGCAGCAAGAGCTACGGCATCGAGGTTGTAAAATTGCGATTGGTTATTGCGGGTCGCCGTCACCTCCATTGCTGTCACCTTCCGTATAACCGTCCGTTAAATCAGCTTTAGCCAGTTCCTCCAGAACGATATCGATCTCCATCAGCATCACCTGCTTGAATTTGCGGGGATCTGATTCGCCAATCAGTTGTGAAACGCAGCGAGTCGGTAAATTGCGGATACCAGCGCGAACCTGAGCAAACACATGACTCATCATTCCCGACATTAGTTCCAGCGGGGCAACATCACCCCGAGCCTTTGCCAACTCAAGCTCAGCCATCACTGTTTCGGCTTCAAGTTTTCTCAGCTTGAGTTCGTCTTCCGTTAACGTGGTCTGACCGGTTGCAGCCTTGACCTTGTGATCCTCTCGCCACTGCGCTACTGCTGCGGTATCAAACACCCACGCCCGGCTCTTGCTTCCCTTTACAACGTAAGGGCAACCGGCATTAATCCAACTGGTGATTGTCGGGAGAGATACCCCCCAAATACTGGAAAGTTCAGCACGATTAGCCTTAATGCCAACAATCTCACTCATTTACCCTCCAAGAAGAAAACAACAATCCATTAAAAATCAAATAGTTAAAATAAAAAACATGGCTTACTTTCTTCTTGAATTTGTATTTTCATATTGATAATCAAAATGTTAACGGAAGAAGAAGAAAGTCAGATCCAAAGTTCCACGCACAACGCGAAAGCTGCGGTGCGTTGGCCCCCACGGTGCCACCCCCTCGGGAAGTACCTTTATAAATTGATAATTGTTATCACTTAGGTGGTGGCGGATCCGGTCGTCGGGCCGGTGCCTCTGGTGGGCGTGGCATGGGCAACTTGCGTCCCTTCGATATGTCCTCTCAATAATCACTACGCAGCTCTGGCTGGGTGCTGATTACTTTACCGCCACACGATTTGAGACAAAGGATTAGAGATAGCTCGGTAAAATTTCCATTTTTACAGGGAAATTAAGATGTCTCAGCCAAATATTGAAAAATTTAATACAATTGCTGGATTGGTGCTGGCAAATTTATACGATGCCTACCCTGAGCCGACCAGGTTAGATACCTATAACTACATCGTTAACCTTGATGAGCCGGATTGCCCTGTTACTGCATGGGCAAAAAGAAGTAGAGAAAAAAGATTTATTGCAGAATCTATTGAGCGACTTAAGGAAGCCGGCCTGCTAAATGCAAGTGCCATTTCAGAAAACTATTTTTATAACGCTGTGCTTACTGTGAAAGGGCTTGAGTGTCTGAAAAAAGTTCCTGATAACCTTAAGCCTAATGTTGGGAAAACCTTCACAGAGCATCTCAAAAATGTTGGAGCAGAGGGATCAAAGATCATTTTTAACCAACTGATAACCTTTGCCCTCACCTTTACTCTCAACTCTTAACGTAATAACTCACTATCGAGCGCCATCGCAATGACGCTCTGTAATAATTACTCAGTCTCTGCGGTCGTTGACTGCTGTTCACACGAACCACCAGCAGAATTAATACAGCCATTCGGCGTAGTGATACTGGTTCCCGGTGCGATAGCGACGCGCTTCACAGTGGTACCGTTAGTACCAGTTGCCTCGGTATAGGTGGAACAGGCAGACAGCGCGCACAGCGAAGCGCCCGCGATAATGGCGAGTACGATTTTCTTCATTGGGATTACCTTAATAGAGGTGTGAGGAGCGGCCTAAGCCGCATCCAGTTGCTTTGCCATAAGGATTTCAGCAATCCACTGAATCCCCTTAGGCGTGAATTTAACCTGAGTAAAAGCGTGCCCGTTGCCAGCCTCGCCCGTTTTCACAGTGAATCGACCTGCATCGATGTGCTGCGAGTATGGGGTTAGCTTTCCAGCAAGGTAGTACATCCCTTTCTGATCCACCAGCAGACAACGGAATTCATTCTCTTTCACCTTCAGCAGCTTGCAGGCCTCACGGAAGCCGAGAGAACCCTTGGCGGTAACGTAGCTATCAACGAACTCAACTTTAGGAGCGGCAAGTGCGAGCTGGCTTTCGAGCTGCTGACGCTGCTCAACTTCGATAGTAAGAGCCTTCAGAGCCGATAGGTAATCACCGGGCAACGACGGCTTGGCACTCTTCTCTTCCAGCTCCTGCCAGCGATCAACCAGCCTGGCGGTAAACTCCGGGGACAGTTGGGCGACAACGACATAACTGTCGCGCTTCCCAATAAGGTACTCGCTGTATTCTTGCCCATTCTGCGGGTGGGTGTACGCCGTCGGCGCATACCCCTCAATCAGCCCACCAGCCATCAGTCGCTCTATTGTTCGACACACGTCAGCGTGGCGGGATTCGACAAGATCCGCAATTTCGCGGCTGAACATCGTTATGTTGCTGGTTACAGATAGTTCTTTCATCGATTAAGCCTTTTAGTGATGAACCTTGTTCGCACAGGAGATCCGGCCCTCAGAAGGCAACCGATAGCCAGCCGGTTCCTCAAGGGTCATCCTGAAAGGTTCTGAGTTTTTGGCGCTTGCGACAGCGCAGATACAAAAAGCCCCGCTTATGCGAGGCTTATTTAGAGTTTTATGCTGGTGCTATTTCGGATGAATGGATATTTCCCCGGTAATTTTTCAACTACCATTCAATGGCGTCGGAATAATTCACTGGTTTTGCGTGTTGGCCATCACCACTTTGCAGAATTTTATAAAATCAGTCTATCTTCACTTTAGCGCCGGTATAGCGATGAATCGCCCACTCAATTGAACGCCGGATCCCACGAACACCACAGGCGGCAATAATAAAAGCCACGTCGTAACTGGAAAGGTGGATGCCAAGAAATGCAGGAAGTGCCGGGATATGTGGGCGAAATACGTGGATAAGAACGAGACTAATCAACCCCTCACCTGTCGCCTTTCGCCATTTCCCGCCGAAATATAATAACCGTCCCAATTCCACCAGCAAGATGATCAGCGACAGATAAACATCTTCCTTGTAGCGCTCGAACAACTGCATTAGCGCGTAAAACAGCGTCGGCACTCGATGCGGCATAAGTGCCTCCTGTATAAGTAGCGCCTCGCCCACTGCGTACACGGAGTATCTGAGGATGATTGGGCGGGCGCGTATTCGAATAAAAAACCCCGGAAGTGACCGGGAAAACGAATCAAAGCAATGTTTTCTGCAAACCCCACCGGGAGGATTTAACGACACACCGATAGTGAGAAGTTACCGATGAGGTTTGCAGAAAACGCCCCTCGGGGCGTTATTATTTAACGATATCGAAGCCGCCAGACGGCAACAACGATGGCAGCGACCCCAGCGGCCAGGAGCATTTCAGCCAGTGTATGCAACACCGCCCCGGCAAAATGCACCAGAATCACCACCAGCAGCAGCGCGGCAACCAGCGCAGCCGCGTAACGTTTCACAGATAGGCATCCAGATTGAGTTGCAGCGCGCCAGCAATTTTCTTAAGTACCGCCATTTCCTCATCGCCGATACCGTCCTGATCCGCGATATCGATACACAGACACAGAACAGACTCAGCGTCAGGCGTGTTGGCTACATCAGCCAGTTCGCGATATGCCTGAACGTTAGCGCTGCGTGGGGAAGCTTCGTAACGGGCGCGGATATGAAAAAAGCCCCGGGATATGCCAGGGCTGGATGATATGTAGCTGTAAAAAGCAAAAAACCCCGCCGAAGCGAGGTTTTAAATTTTAAAACGTTACAGGCGTAATAGCCCATCGTTAGAAGCAGCGTAACCAATTTCCGCCACTTTTGCAATAGTGCATTTTCTTAAGGGTCGTTATTTGCTCGCCAACATTACCGCGTAACCATGTTCAGCATCCTCTCTGCATACGATTCTTCTTCATGACAGTGGGTTACCAGGCGATCAAAGAAGAGCTTATAGCTTCTCCGCCACGTGGTTTCGGGAATGCCAAGCGCCTTGAAAATTTCCGTATCCTTCATTCGTGGATACCCACGCCCGGTACAACGGGGGCATGTCTTATAAACGGGAACTCCCTGCTGTTCACTTTTCTTTTTATCGACAACCTCACCTCGTCCACGGCAGCGGCATTCGTTTTTAACCTGGCCCTTTCCTTCGCAGGATTTACACAGCACTTTTACCTGCTCGCGAACTTCACGGCGGTGCTCATTAACCACCGATAGCGCCCTTGTTCGCTGGGAGGCAATTTTCATCGTGAACACCTCAGCATTAATAAACTTATCGCCGTTGCAGTTGCTGCACGTTACCAGGCTGGCAGCACTCAATGAATAGTCTCGGAAGACGTAACGCGCCAGTATGCGTATGAGTTCAGCCCGCCGGGATCCTTCTATCTTTTGTAATGCGCGGTTACGGTGGCCGCGTTCGGTGGCGAGCTGCTCGATATAATTAATAATATTGTCTACTGGCAGAACTCCAGCTTTTGCCAGATAAAGCTCTATGCCGATCGCAGCTTTTGCCGTGACCAGACCAAGCGATGCCATCACATCAGTAATGGTCAGAGTTTCCGCAGTAATACCGCATGGTATCGCACCAGGCATCATCGATTTCGGAGAAAAATATTTAACGATAGATTCTAAATTCATGATTTCTTCTCCAGCACATTCAGTAATCGACGGGCTTCATTCTGTAAAATTCGATAGTCAGCCAGTACAGAACCAGCAAAACGGTACAGGCGCAGTAAACGCCATTTCTCTCGCAGCGATGTAACCACAAGGCGATTAACAATCATCGTGCTGCCCCCCGCTTTTTCAGAGCGCGTAAATCTGCCAGCGCCTGCAGACGGATTTCCTTCAACTCTTCTACGGTCCACCGGTGTGTGGTGTTGTCGTTCTCCAGTTCCAGAACAGCTGGTTCACCGTATTTTTTCACCAGCCCGATGCGGTAAGCCTCAATATTCCCTGACTTATGAACATTGCAGACGTCACACTGGAGATTAATATTGATGCGGGAAAAACGGAGGTGGCTGGCGGCGGCGGTCGTACGATAGTGGCCTGCATGCCATGCGAATGCCGTTTTCGTTCCACAGGAAATGCAGCCTTCACCGTTGACCAGATCGGTTTCACGGCGTATGTCGTTCACCGCGCGCTGGGTGTAGTCGATCCAGTGTTTGAGGGGTTTTACTGCGTCTTTACGCTGACGCCAGGCAGCACGATCTTTCTTGCGCTGTTCGCGCTGCCGGGCAGCAGCCTTTCTTTGCGTGGCTTCACGAGCCTTTTTAGTCTGCTCTTTGGCGACCACACTGGCGCACTCAAAGCAGCAAACTATCTGCCCGCTACGGACCGGGTTAAACCACTGGCGGCAGGATGCATTTTTGCACTTGCGACGAGGTTGCCTCATGCCGCACCGCCTGGGTGCAGACAAACAGAAACACCGCAGATGATTACTGCAGCGCGGTACGGGGTACTACTTTGTAGGTGCGCCATAACTAATCCTGGTTAGGCGCGACGATTCAGTTCCGGTTGTTCATGCCGGATGAGTATTATAGCCTGCTAATTATTCCTTTGTCACTGTATAACCAGCTGCCTGCAGCAGCTCAATCAGGCTCTCCAAAGTTGCAATTCTGTGTCGGCCGGAAATGACGGTAACAGCCGTTACAGCCCCGTTGATAATAGTCAGCACAGCTCTGCCATTATCAGGCAATAAACTTAGAAAATCGCTCATAAAACCTCCAGAAAATATCTGGGGCTATTTGTACGATGAATTAGTATCCAAAAAAAGACTTAAAGCCTCAAAAAGTTGGGACAAAGGGGTTTGTACCAGAAAACACGAGAAAAATTAAAAACTACGCAACCATTTTCTTATGGTTTCTTCTGCAGGAGGTCGCTCATAATTAACTGAAAGTTTACTTCTTACATCACGTGCAACATTAGGTCCGGTCGCCTCCGGATGGCGTCGCATATACTCGCCGGCCAGCTCCATGGCTTCTCTGTACAGCTTGTGTTTTGGCTTACCACCACGCATCCCAGTAAAATGCGAAGCATCTCGGATGCGATACAACATCACCGCTGGCCGCATCAGTCTGTGCAGGTATTTCATTGCGTACTTATCCCGCCCCTGCACCACCAGCAGACAAAATGACAACGCCTCAATATCGTAAAAAATTTCTGACACACGGAGAGAGTCACATAATCGTTTTGCCGTCACGATCATGAAATCCATAGCAGGATCCCCCGAGCGCTCTTCCTGGTGATAGTCATAAAGTGAATCGCAGGTAATTTCAGAGAAGTTTAAATTTGGCCTGGTGGCGGCAAGCTCCATAATTCCTGCTGACAGGGTTTGGAATAATTCAGAAATGCGGCTAACGTATACCGGATGCTCAATAATCACGCTATCTCTGGTTCTGATAAAATCTAATCCGGAGACAAAGGATCGTCGCCAATTTTTGTAAACATCTTTCATCATTAAAACTCATAAATCAAAAAATATAATTCAAATTATGAATTATTCTACGCGCAAAGTAATCATACGAAAGATGAGAAATCCTATGGTTCGAGCTGAAAATCGTCGTCAAAATCCCATGCCTTTCTCTGTACGATATCCAACCCATCAATGAACCGCAGGCCGTCAAAAAGAGACACGGGCTGCTCCAGTTCAAGCCAGAAACAATCGTCGTATACCCTGCCCAGCCAATACCCACCGCCGCATTCCTTCGGGCGCTGGAAAAACGCCCATTGCCCAGGAAGATAGCTTTCAAGGCTCTGTCCCCGATAGATAATCTGGTAATTCGTATCCTTGACGCCCATATGCACACCCAAAACACTGTATAAATATACAGTATCATTTTTTCAGGATTGATCAAGTATGCATAAAAAACCCGCCGTAGCGGGTCATGGACGTTAACTATTGATATGTTCGTAAAGCTCTCGCGCCTCTTTCCTTGCCCTGTCTATTTGTTCTGCCAGGTCACTCAGATGCACAAGCCGTGGCGCTTTTTGACTCTCCCCGATCCGAAACGTTGGCAAAGTCAACTCACCTCGTAGCGCCTTTTTCTCTGCTGTAGACGGCTTTATACCCAGATACTTTTCACAGATATCAGATAGCGCCGGGGTCACCGTCTCAAATTCTGCCATGAGGAAATATAGAGTGTTCATTAGGATTTATTAACCTCGTCAGCCTTGAGGCGCTCCTTCGCCCTTTCAATAATCTCGCCCAGATCCTTCAGATTTGCGCGAGGCACCTCCTCCATTCGGATGATCACATCGGTCCTTACTGGTATCTCACTCATGGCTGCATGAGCCTCCTCGCAATTATTAAAACCGGAACCGCCGTTAATTTGCGGTACGCAGTCAGCGCAAATCCCGCATTGTTTGTTATTGGTCATTTAATCAATCTCCCTTACTCAGCCTGATTGTGTGAATTGCGGGTCCGTTAGTAGTGCGGCGAATGCTGCTGCAGCCACTCTCGGAACTTGCCCATTGCCAAGGGCTTTAATTTGGTCCACCCGATGGGCCACCCCATTAGCCACTCTTCCCACCTCGGGTTCAACAGGCCACCAACCTGGTCGTTGAGGTTCCGTGAGCGTCGCGGATCGTTCCATCTGTCCAGAGAGCCAGACCGGTAATCCCTCGCCTGTGGTGTCGCGAACATTTCTCCCGACCAGCCACAAACGGTCTCGCTTATGAGGCGCACCAAGTTCTTTTGCTGAAACACGACTCCATCGGCAATCAAACCCAATTTCGGCAAGGTCACTGATGACTCGCACAAGTCCTCTTCCAATAAGGAGCGGTGAGTTTTCCACGAAGACGTATTTAGGTCGTACCTCATCGATGATTCTTGCCATTTCCTTCCATAGGCCTGATTTTTCACCATCGATTCCTGCGCCGCGGCCGGCCGAACTGATGTCCTGGCAGGGAAACCCGCCAGAAATGACGTCAACAATTCCTCGCCATGGCTTTCCGTCAAAACTGCGCACATCAGACCAAATCGTGAAAGGTCGGAGAATTCCATCGTTTTGTCGTTGCGCGAGAACTTGTGCGGCGTAGGCATCACGTTCAACTGCGCAAACCGTTCGCCAGCCAAGGATGTGCCCTCCGAGTATTCCTCCGCCAGCGCCTGCGAAAAGAGCCAGCTCATTCATTTTTCGCCTTTTGAGGTTATCATTCTGTTACCACCCCTTAAATGTGAGTCCAGCCGTGCGCAAGCGCGAATTTCATCAGCAAGCCACCCACAATCATTCCCCCACATAAACAAGTTAAATACTTTATGCATGTTGTTACCGCCCCTTGCGGGGCGTCTCCGTTAGGCTGTGGCGCGTGATGCGCTACCGAAAATCTTGTGAATCTTGTATCCGCTCCAGTTCTGGCGGCATTGTTCGAAGATGTCTGGTTTTGTGCGTTCACAGGCCAGAGAGCCCTTTCTCTTCTCCCGGAAATACAGTGTGTTTCCTACTTTCCGAGTGACCGTTAGATCACCCTTATCTCTGAGTCGGGTTATTGCGTTGCAAACTGCGGTACGTTTGCGGCCTATCTGTTCAGCTACCTGATTCACACTGAATTCACCGCCACTGCTCAATAACTCAATGACCTGATTTTTGACTGTCATCGTTTTTGTCCTCGCGTAATTTTTCAACCAGTCCGCACCAGTTTTGCTGCAGTTTTTCCAGCGCTGCATTCCGGCTGCCAGCAGGACTTTCAAGCCCCACCCGACGGCAGTTATACGGGCACTTCATCTCCCCGCGACACAACCCAAATCTGTCGGTTTTCATCAGATATTCCGGTGTGTTTCCGCAATCCGGGCATTTTGGTAATTCATTCTGTTTCACAAAATTCTCCTGGTTAAATTAGTCCAGTCGCTTTACGACAGTTGTATTGTTCAAGTAGCAGCTGTGCTGGCGTTGGTCCGGATGGATGCCGGGGAGCCGCAATTTGTTTTCTCACTGGTGGGATCGGCCTTCCCTCAGAGAGGTGTTTTTCCCACTTAGTCAACTGGCACACCGCATGTCTCTCCAGTTCTGGCTGGGTCATCTGACGTTCCACTCCGGTGCGGCGTAACCCAGTGCAAATCTGATACAGGACAGGGTGGCGCCACGGGAATTCCTCTGAGCAGCTATAGCGATACGACTCGTTGCGCCAACGCTTGTATTCCGCCATCACATCCGACGTGGTTAATCCCAACAGACCGCCGCCAGCGTCAGCAACTAGAGCAACAAACTCAGCCAGGCTCGGGGGCCACGTATTACCGCCAGAGCAACGGCTAACAAGGGAGTTGCAGACGTTCGTCATCTGGTCGCTGGTCAAACTCCCAATCTGCGCCATCCAGAGCTCGTCCGGCACAGCTCCATTCTTCGCAATCCACTGTTGCCCGTAAATTTTCCCCATCACCTCCCATAGCCGCCGGGCTGTCGCCCTGCTCCCAGCGGTCGAGGGCCTCGCGGATCTGGCGTGTTGCGGTTGATTCCCCGGTGTTCTGTACATGCTGTGGTTCTCCAGTCTGGAATTTCGCCGTCAGGGTGTCCCACTTCTCTCGGAGCTTTGACGGGCATAGGATGTTCGTGCGCCAGAAGCTGTCCTTATTGGCGCGCTTGAATAATTTGCAAATTTCTTTGTGCGTGAATCCGTCGATCTGGCGTATCAGGCGCACGTCGTTCGCCCACTCGGTCCAGTTGGGCTGACGCTGAGTAGGGTTAATAATTTTGACTCGCTCGAAAATCCAGGCTGCGCAGTCGAGATCAGCTTGTGTTCCCCAAGATTTACCGCTGGGTGTGTACACGGCAGCATCAGGATGACGAGATAGAAATTTTTCAGTTTTGTCCTGGTCGGGGGATTCGCCAGAATTCTCCGACGTAGAGATCTCTTTTGACTGGTTCAGTGACTGGTTCAAAAGAGTGACTGATTCGGGTGCAGCTGGTGCACTAGGGGGTAGTGAATCTGGTGCACTACCCTGGTGAATCTGGTGCACTACCCCTGTTGCACCTGGTGCACTAGGGGGTAGTGAATCTGGTGCACTACCCTGGTGAATCTGGTGCACTACCCCTGTTGCACCTGGTGCACTAGGGGGTAGTGAATCTGGTGCACTACCCTGCGCGCGGGGCTTCTTGGGTAATTTGAATTTCGCCAGCATCGCGGCGTTGCCGTTTTCAGGGGTGATAAAATAAATATTGCTGGTGTTACCGTTCGGGCCTTTACGCAGCTCTTTTCGGAGAAAACCACACGCGCACAGCTTGGCGACGTGATTTACCGCAGTGCGTTTGCTGATCTCGCACTGATCTGCAATATGCTGATAGCTCGGCCAGCACTCACCTTTATCGCTGGCGTTGTCTGCCAGTTTAAGCAGCGCAAGCTTGCTCAGCGGGTCGCCAACTTTAACTTTCATAACCCGAACCATCAGATCCATACTCATAACAAAACCTCAAAACCTACGCTGCACGCCGTTCATGCGCGATATGGACCACTAAACCTGCCAGCTGTGCTAGCGCATCGATGGCTTCAAACGCTTCTTTCCGGACAAATGCTGATGGCTGTCCTGTCAGCGCTGCGTTCGTTGCCTCGATGCACTCGCGGTTCGCAGTGGCAACACGGCTCTGAACATCGGTACGTTTCCCCTGCTCTGCTCGCATTGCAGCGCGTATGGCAGGCATCAGTTCGCGGATCTTGTCGCGTTGCATCTGCGTGCGACCTTCAATCCAGCGGTGAAAGATGTTCTGCTGGTTATTCCAGACGTTGCCGACCACCAGCGGAAGATTTCCGCCACCCTGGGCGTGGTAATGCTCTGTGATGGATGCAGCCGCTGCAGCTTGTCCCATCTCTGCCGCCATAGACAGCAATAGCGAAACGGTTTGATCGTGTGTGATTTCCATTAATCAGGCTCCCTTGCTTAATTTCTATAAATTACTTGGTACAAACTCAGGCCAAATTTTTCTCCAATCGTCTGGGCGCATATCGGCGCGAGTGACAAGCCCCTTGGTTGCAGCTTCGATCTCAATACAGCGAGCAGGAGAAATAGAAGCCTTCCCGGTAGCTAACTGTGAGAGGTACGATTTTGAAACACCCAAAATTTCAGCCAGTTGCTTGGCGTATCCACGCTCTTGGTTCTCGAGATAATCACTTAACTGCATATAAACTCCTGCGTTCGAATGAAGCGAGTTTATAGTTTACTAAACTGGCAAGTCAAGTATTTGCTTGTTAATTATTTACTAATCAAAATAGCTTCATGGATATGAAAGAGATTCGGCGCCAGCGCCTTAAGGAATGGTTCTCTAGCCGTTCTATACCTGAAAGAGAGAAGAGCTACCTATCACAGTTGATGAGTGGTAAGACTTCGTTTGGAGAACGCGCAGCGCGTAGGCTTGAGGGTGACTATGGTATGAGTCCAGGGTATCTCGACACGCCGCCTGATGATGATCAGGCACCTTCACAAACGCTCCTTACAGAACAACAGCAGCGATTGCTCAATCTCTTCGACCGCCTGCCCGAAAGTGAAAAAGAGCCTCACATAGCATCACTCGCGGCGATGGTCGAAAATTACGATAAACTTTTCAATGAAATGCTAAAATCCAGAAATATCAAGGATTTAATTAAAAAAACAACAAAGTAACACCGAGTAAAACAAGCCAAACCCACTTCAAAAAGAAAAAACAAATAACTAAAAATCAATTAGTTAATTGTTTTTTACACCATCAGGTTTATATTTTACTTTACAGCAAGGTTTACTAAACTATAAACTCCATCTCATCAAGTTACAGCGCGTGACGATTCAGGTTAAGTTCGGCCTACCCGGCCTTAAGGGTAAGAGTTGGAGGACATGCAGGAAGGAAGCGCATCCTTGCGCTTTGACTTAATCCGTTAGGGTTGTGAAGTGCGGAGGCTGTTCCGGTGGGGTTTTATCCTTAAGTAATGAGTTGGTTTTCGAAGTAACGTGATACTGGAAAATAGCCTTCTCATCCGGTGTTGCTTTGCTAAGCAGGTATTCATTCAGGCTTGGAGATAAAGAGTACAGACCCTCAAGAGGGCATTTATACAGAATAGCCTCTTCTCCGGTGCCTAAATAGATACGAGTTTTCTCTGAGTTGATGCCGCAAATTGGGCACTCATTAAGTTGCATTAAAAATTACCTTCTATGTGTGAGAGCTAAGAAGGATACCACCTGGCCCGGGTGGCAAAACAAAGGGCGCACTAAATGATCAATAAATTCAACGAATTAATGCAATTTAGTTATGTTTTTTGAGTATTAATCATTGATATGAATAGCAGGCTTTAAGGTGCGGTGAATGCGGCTAAGCGCACGTGGTACAGTTGAATTACAAAGTCCTTGTTAGAGATGGGTGGAATGTCACCGAACGTAATGAGCTGGTTACGTTCACCGGGAGGCACCCGGCACTGCACCTTAAAGTCTGTTTATAAAAGTATGGAGACAATTGTGGAAAACAAAGTTCCCGTAGTTAGTTCTGCGCCGTTCTGCCCGGTGGTTATCTGTGCTGAATGTCACGCATCATGCACAGCAGATCTGCAACGTGCTGGCCGCATTGCTGCCGCACAACGTGAATACGACGCAGCAGCAGAAGCCTTGCGCATTGCTGAGAATAATTTACGTCTGGCGGTACAGCATGATTAATTTCAGCGCCGCACAGATACGTAATGCTATCGCAGCTATTGAGAATAAAAAAACTATCGCTGAATTCATTAACGACCAGAAAATGATTAATGAAGTCCGTATTGAAAAAGCACTCATCCTCGCAGAGGTCTGTAATAATGACTCAGTTATTCGCGCTCGTTTTAACGATTTGCTCAGCAAACAATAATTGTACTGATGCTGTAAAAGACATTTACACCACCAAAGTTCAATGCGAGCGAGAGGTATATGAAAAGCGCTATTTTTACGCAAATTGTCTTCCAGTTGAAAAAAACATTCGCACTGGTTATTTAGACAAAACTAACAATTAAATAAACATTAACACAATTATTTATGCCTTAGCTGGCAGGGATTCACACATACATAATACAGGATAAACCAAATGAACATTTCCGATTTAAATAATATTATTGAGTCTCATAAGGTATATGTAACAACATTCGGCAAGGATGGAAAGAAAGCCAACCTGTGTGATGCCAACCTGCGTGATGCCGACCTGTGTGATGCCAACCTGTGTGGTGCCGACCTGCGTGGTGCCAACCTGCGTGGTGCCAACCTGTGTGATGCCAACCTGTGTGGTGCCGACCTGCGTGGTGCCAACCTGCGTGGTGCCAACCTGCCAGACTTAACTTACGTCATCATGGGAGAGGAATACGTTATCACAATTACGAACGGTGAATATGTCCGCGCTGGATGCCAGAATCACAAATCAGAGGACTGGAGATCTTTTTCTAAAGATGAAATTGCAGAAATGGATGGTCGCCACGCTTTGAAATTTTATCCTCACCTGCTGGATATTATTGATTTCTACCTCGGGAAAGGTGAGCGCCCTGCATGGTTGAGCATCAAAGAGTCTAAATAATATGAGCGACGAAATTAAGCACTGCGCTGGCGGTTGTGGCTTCAGCGCAGACAAATCAATCATGCACTACAGGCCGGAATATGTGAATGGTTTTAAACGCGATTGGTATTACTGCGATAAATGTAATGAAAAAAAACTTCATCTTTTAAAGCTCAAATCACTAAGCCAGAGAGTAAGAAAACAATTACACAGCAACACACGCCGCTCACATAAATATTAATGAGGTTGTTATGACTATTGAGTTAAATATTTTTTCTGGAATATTAGAACCTAAAAAGGGTTCACTTGAGAAAAATAAAGATCTTCCTGTTTACGCTGGCACCGTGAGAGCAAAAAACAAATCCGCTGCACAAGTAATGTTACACGGAATTTTCCTGCAATTTGCGCCAGAACTTGCTGATGATTATTTCAAGCCTAAAGTATGGGAGGATAGCGAAGGCGTCCCACGCCCTAAACTTATGGGCGTATTAACTCCTGATTTTTTCTCAGATGAAATTGTCTGGAATGCTGAAACCGGCAAACCTGAGCGCGTACTGGCTGAGCCGGAACTTACCGACGACAGCAAGCAACAGAGCGAAGACCAGACAGAAGAAAAAATGACGGCAGTTAAGCCGCTGCCAGCGAACTACCGAGCCGCCAGCCTGGTGCTGTTTGGGTCAGTGCCTGAAATTACCACAATTCAATATGGCCGGGTGATGGATCTGGTTAATGATGATGAAAGCAGCTTTGCCCGGGAACTGGCGGAAGCCATCGCACGGGAACCTCGTGCACTGGAACTGCCGCCGGAACGCCAGGAAGAACTGCTGGCGCATCTGCGTGAGACCGTCAAAGAGACAGCGCAATGGACCGATATAAAAAGGCCAATTACGAAGTGGCTAGATGCCCCGTCAGAAAAACGCGGCAACATTGATGCAGACAACGCTGCAAACATCGAGCGGAACAATCAGACGATGCTCCGTTACAATATAGCAAGAGGTATTATCTCCCGCTCGATGGATTTTGATATTAACAGCACTCCTGTAGGTATTGAAATGCGCGCCAATTCAATGCTGAGCGATAAGAAAGATACGGAAATTACCGCGTGGTTGCTGCCACTTTCCCGTACACCTGGAATTTATGATTTCAACGCAGCATCAATTATCGCAATGATAAAAACTGCGGAAGAAAAGCTTTGTGTTTATCCGGGAGAACTCCGCAAATACATCGATAAGTGCATTGCGGGTTTTGATTGCGTTAATCCACCGCAACTGGTCATTGATATTGCCTGCAGTCGTACGTCTACCCCGCTGCCACAAAAAAATGATGGAGCAAAAACTGATGGTAAAACCGAACAGGCGTTACGGAACGAAAATTTACCACCAGCAGCCTGTCCAGCTCGCGCCGCGGAACTCGACAGGGAACTGGAAGCAGCATTTGCCGACAGCACGCCAGCAGAGGGCGAAGAACTTCAACCATTTAATGATGAAGAACTGCGCCATAAAACCAGCCTGATGCTGGCGCAGCAGCGCGGCGAGTGCATACCTGAATTAGGCGATGACCCGACCGACCCAAAATGGGACAGCATGGCCGGCAATGCCTCAAATGAGGGTGAAAAAACGGAATTGAACGAGCGGGAAGACGACCGCCTGCCAATGGACACCCGCGAGATTGAGATTGCCCACGCGCTTAATGACCTGCTGTCCGGACGTACCGACATTATGGGCAAAGAAGATGCGGAAGGTGTTGTGATCTGCGCCGGCAACCTCATCGCTGACGTTATTCCGCTGCTGATCATCGATATCGTAGTCACTGAATATTGCCTGTCACCTGATTTTACTGATGAAGAAATTTACGATGTCGCAACGACAATTCTTGATGGCTGGTCTGATGATGCCGCGGTGCGCCAGAAAATCGCCCTCGATGCAATTGTGGAATACCGTCGCCCTGAACCACCGAAGCCAGTAGTTATTGATCCGCCAGTTATTACCGTCAAACCTAAAAACGAACCAGAACCCGCGCCATTCGCTAAGGCTACTACCCTGACCTACCGCCAGCAACTGACGGTCGCAGCTCTGCAGGGAATGTGCACCAACCCAGCATGCAGGGGAGACTTCGACGAACTGGCGCTTATGGCGGTGGCGATGGCCAACGACATTATTGTTGCGGAGAAAAGCCTGTGAGCATAGCAAAAGAGGCGATCGCCGTGAGCAGATTCAGCGAGTTTCCGGACACGCTGGTCACGCTGGAGTTATGCCGTGTTTTCGCTCAACGAGAAAAGCGCCGTGTCGGTGAGTCACTGCGGGCTTGCGCCCGCGTATTGCAGAACAAGGTTCAGCATGAACGTCTGCGGGAAACACTGGAATCGATGAGTAAGAGCCAGTTCCCTGAAACACAAATAGCCCGCATACGTGATTGTGTCCGTCGAATGGAAACTGTTATTGACCGGGGTATGCCGCGTGCGACTGATAAATCGCAGTAAAAACGATCCTGTTTCCGGCGAGGCATGCGCTGCTGCTCTCAAGGCGCATGCTGAAAAATTTGGTGAGCATGGGAAGCAGTATACCCAGACCATGTACACAGTTCTGATTCAGGAAAAAAAAGTAACTGTCGAAGTTATCAATCGCCGTCGAAGTTACGTAGCAACCGCAATGACCGGTGCCCGCCATATTCAAAGGCTACCAGGGAATTACTGATTTTTGAGAATCAACCAGCGCCAGCTGTTACGTGTATCGTAATGGCTGGCTACCGAGGTGAAAGTGAAGCTTGTATCTCTCGAACGCTGGGCGGAACTCAGATACGAAGTGCCGCCGCCAATAGGAACGCTCAGGAAATGGGCACGTAATGGAAATATCTACCCTGCGCCAGAAAAGGAAGGTACGCAGTATCGCGTCAGGCCGGATGCCGTTTTCATTAGACCAAACAAATATTGCAAAACGATCAGCACAAACCAAAGCAGACACCCTTTAAAACGTCGATTAGTGGAGAGGATTATCGATGGCGAGGCCGGACAAGTATGACGCTAATTTACCTAAGAATCTGACATACCGTAAAGCCAGGAGGACATATTCCTGGCGCAACCCTCTCGACGGTAAAGAAATTTCCTTGGGTAAAATATCGCGCAGGGATGCGATCTCCCAGGCAATCGAAGCAAATCACTACATCGATAAAAATTACACTCCAATTGCTTTGCTTGAGCAGTTGAAAGGCGTTAACGAATACACAATGAAAAATTGGCTTGATCGCTATGAAGTGATCCTCCAGCGCCGAAAACTGGCAGTGAATACCTATAAAGTCAGAACCGGGCAACTTGCGACAATTGGCGAGCATTTTGGCGAAACGGTATTGGCCAGCATCACCACCCGCGATATTGCCGAGTTTCTGGAGCGCTGGATAGTCAATGGTAAAACAACAATGGCGGGAACGATGCGATCGGTGCTGTCTGATGTTTTCAGGGAAGCAGTGGTTGAAGGGCGTGTGGAGAATAACCCTGTAACACCTACCCGCGCACCGAAGATAGAAGTACTGCGCGAACGTCTCGAATATGAAATGTTTGTGGCCGTACGTGCCGGTGCAGAGAGAATGCCGGCATGGTTCAACCTGGCACTTGATCTTGCTCTGGTTACAGGCCAGCGCCGTGAAGATATAGCAGGGATGAAATTTTCTGATATCAGAGATAACCGTTTATATATCGAACAGCAAAAAACTGGGGCATGCCTTGCATTGCCACTATCACTAACACTGAAGACAGCTAACTTACGACTTGGAACAGTGATTGATCGTTGTAAACTAGTAAGCCGCTGTGATTTCCTCATCAGCCCTGGCATCAGAAAAAATAGCGAAGACGGAAGCATCAACCTGGATAGTCTGACGAAAGGATTTGTGAAAGCGAGGAATTTTTCAGGTTTAAAATTTTCAGAAAATCCACCATCGTTTCATGAAATTCGGAGTCTTGCGGGTAGGATGTATGAGAAGGAATGCGGGAAAGATTTTGCGCAAAAACTGCTGGGCCATAAGTCGGAAAAAATGACTGAGAAGTATCTTGATACGAGAAAAAAAGAGTATGTGATGATTTAATTTTTCTTCGTAAATGAATTGTGAATGTTAAAAATGGTGTGGTATAACGGACAAATACCGAATATTAGAATTCGGACAAATTTCGGACATTTTCGGACATGGAGCCTTAAGTGTCTGAAATTAAAGACCGATAAAAAGAGACCGAATACGATTCCTGTATTCGGTCCAGGGAAATGGCTCTTGGGAGAGAGCCGTGCGCTAAAAGTTGGCATTAATGCAGGCTAAGTCGCCTTGCCCTTTAAGAATAGATGACGACGCCAGCTTTTCCAGTCCACGACGAATGTGGCTGGAAAAAAGGCGATTGTCACCGGCTGAAATGCAAAAACCGCAAGATCATCTTCAGGATGCTTGCGGTTTTTTATTGGAAAGCAGAGAGAGTTTTTGGATATTAACAGAGCTTTTCCGCGCGTTCGATAAACGGCGCCAGGCTCATTTTTTCCCCCGGATTTGCCGGATCGTCAATCTGAATCACCGATATGGGTTGCGCGGTTGTTTTGCCGCTGGCCACTTGCTGCTGCGCCACATCGTTTAACGGATACTGAACAAGCGTGCTGGGGTTAATCACATACAGCGCGTTCCCCGGTCGACAGGTCAGCATCACCTCTTCGCGATTGAACGCCCACTTATCTTTGCCGATTTCAAAGCGGCTCACGGTGATGACCTGTGGCGCCGCCATCGCAACCCCTGAACTGGTCAGAAGCAACACAGAGAGAATCATTTTTTTCATGAATTTTGCCTGTCCCTCAGAATGGTTCCAGCGTCGCAAATACGCTGACGATTGCCAGCACAACGGCGCCAATTCCCCATTCGATCTTCGTCATCCAAATAAAATACACCGTAACGCGGCGGTTCTCCTGCCGCATACGTGGTACGAGAAGATACCGATTCACCAGTGCGATTGCCACCATTAGCAGGACAAGTGCACATTTTAGCAAAAGCAGTTGCCCCCAGGCTGTTCGCCACGGAAGTGCAACGCCCTGGATAAACAGCATATTGGCAATACCGGTGAGCAAAACACCTGCTACGGCAAGATGCCCATAGCGGGAAAAACGCATCAGGGTGTAAACCGCCTGCTGCTGCCAACGTCCTCTCGCTATGCGCATGCAATAAATCACCGGTAACAGGCCACCAAACCAGGCTGCGGCGCAAATCAGATGCAGCGCATGGTTTGTCTGCTGCAGCGCACCGATAACGCCCGTGTGCAGTGTGGCATGTCCAATCCCCGTCAGCAGCGCAAACTGCGCGAGGGTTAAGAGCACGAAGAGTCGCGATAAATTGCGCGGCATCAGCAGTGCGGCAATTAGTGTCACCAGCGCCAGAACGATCTGCCAGAGCCACACTCCGCCAAATTGAGTTTGTAACACCGCTCTCCAGACAGACATGGAGATAACATCCTGCCAGCCGGAGCCCATGAGCCCCGCCTGGATCGCCAGCATCAGTAACGCACTCAGAAAACTCCATAGCGCAGCATGTTGTTGCAGGCGCAGGAAGCGTCTGCTCATCAAACGGCGGACAGATGCCGGCGCTAACCACGCCCCGTAGAGCGCAGAGCCGAACACCAGCATCAGAGCGGTAAAATGGATGAAACGGAGTGAAACCCAGGTCAGCGTCAGCATGTTTATCTCACGCTAAAGGTGTACTGCCCTTTGGTTTTGTGTCCATCGACGGAAACCACGTGCCAGTTCACCGTGTATTGACCCGGCTTCAGTGCTTCATCAAGCGGAACGATCAGTTGCTTCTTATCCTGCTCGTTACGTTTTGCCGGCCGGGTTTTAATTCCCTCTTGTTTTGGACCAGTAATCGTCGCCCCGCTGAATCCGGGCTCGATACCTTCAGAGAAATTGAGGGTCAGCGCCTGCGGTGCGGCAGACACCTCAGCATCAGCGGCCGGATATTGATGTGTCAAATGCGCATGCGCCCACACCGTCGGGGCTGCCAGAACGGATGCGAGGAGAAGGAGCGTATTGCGAACAGTACGTGCAGGAGAAACCATATTAACTATTCCTTTTTGTTATGCCTTATTTTTAGAGGATAACCTTCTATAATGTTCGAGTCGAGAATCATCAATTGCGGCTTGCCATTATGGCGGACTCTTAGTAACTTTTGCGCGCTAAACAGGAGGAGAAGCCCATGCATAAAAATCTGGCTCAACTTGAGCAAGCGGAGATGGACAAGGTAAACGTGGACCTGGCCGCCGCCGGCGTGGCGTTTAAAGAGCGCTACAACATGCCTGTCGTCGCCGAAGTGGTAGAGCGCGAACAACCTGAACACCTGCGTGAATGGTTTCGCGAACGTCTGATCGCCCATCGACTGGCCTCCGTATCATTGTCACGTCTACCCTACGAGCCAAAACCGAAATAACATCTTTGATGTAAAGTTACATATCCTTACATATTGCCTGCTACAGTATAAGTCGATTCTTATTCTATGATTTAAGGACGATTGTAGACACTATGAAAAGGAAGTCATTATGTCACTCTGGAAAATAGCTGCCGCGCAGTACGAACCACTAAAAGCCTCGTTTGATGCACACATAGCTCACCATCTCAATTTCATAAACGCGGCAGCCCGGCAAAAATGCGAACTCCTGGTTTTTCCCTCACTCTCCTTACTCGGTTGTATCAACGACCCACAATCATTGCCCGCGCCGCCGGATCCGAGCCTGTTACAGCCGTTGTCTTATGCTGCAACGACGCATCGCATGACGATCATTGCGGGTCTGCCGGTCGAACATAACAACCGGTTTGTTAAAGGAATCGCCGTCTTTGCGCCGGGAATGACCGCGCCGCGCATGTTTCATCATAGCCACGGTGCCTGTCTTGGCGAAGATTTGAAAACCATCAGTGTGGTGGATGAACAGCCGGATGCGCTCGATCTGGCTCCTGAGTATTCTCTCTTTACCACCAGCCAGAGTGTGGGAGAACCCGAGTTGCTAAGCTCTACCTCGCGATTACAGCGCTTCTCACATAAATTTGCGATTGCGGTTTTGATGGCCAATGCGCGGGGAAGTAGCGCATTATGGGATGAAAACGGGCAGTTGATTGTCCGCGCCGACTGCGGTTCGCTGTTATTAACGGGACAGCGCACGGCACAGGGTTGGCAAGGTGATATCATTCCATTACGCTAATCGTTTTCGGTCAGGAGTGTTACATGCTGCGCATCATCGATACAGAGACCTGTGGCCTGCAGGGCGGGATTGTGGAGATCGCCTCTGTCGATGTGGTTGACGGTAAAATTGTCAATCCCATGAGTCATCTGGTACGTCCTGATCGCCCTATTTCACCGCAGGCGATGGCCATTCATCGTATTACCGAAGCGATGGTAGCCGATAAGCCGTGGATCGAAGAGGTCATCCCGCATTATTACGGCAGCGAATGGTACGTGGCACACAATGCCAGTTTTGACCGCCGTGTGCTCCCCGACATGCCCGGTGAGTGGATTTGCACCATGAAGCTCTCCCGTCGACTCTGGCCGGGAATTAAATACAGCAACATGGCGCTGTATAAGTCACGTAAGTTGAATGTACAGACCCCAGCGGGACTGCATCACCACCGTGCTTTATATGATTGCTACATCACCGCCGCGCTGCTCATCGATATTATGAACACCTCCGGCTGGTCGGCGGAACAGATGGCCGATATCACCGGCCGCCCGGCGCTATTGTCCACCTTCACCTTCGGGAAATATCGTGGAAAAGCGGTATCGGAAGTGGCTGAACGCGATCCGGGCTACCTGCGCTGGTTATTCAATAATCTGGACAGTATGAGCCCGGAGCTGCGCTTAACGCTGAAACATTATCTGGATAACGCGTAGTGTTGCCCCTGCCCTGGCAATGTTCCCTGCGCCAGGGCAATCAAAAATGCAAATTCCAGCGCGACGCCCTCATACGATTTAAAACGACCCGATTTACCGCCATGCCCGGAATCCATGTCAGTGCAAAGCAACAGCAGGTTGTCATCGGTCTTCAGTTCGCGCAATTTTGCCACCCATTTTGCGGGTTCCCAGTACTGAACCTGTGAGTCATGTAGCCCCGTGGTCACCAGAAGATGCGGGTAGGCCTGCGCGATGACGTTATCGTACGGGCTGTAGCTTTTCATGTAAGTGTAATACTGCGGATCTTTGGGATTCCCCCACTCCTCAAACTCCCCGGTCGTCAGCGGAATCGACTCATCCAGCATGGTCGTCACGACATCAACAAAAGGCACCTGGGCAATCACCCCATGAAACAGGTCGGGACGCTCATTGATGGCCACGCCCATTAACATTCCACCCGCGCTGCCGCCCATGGCGTACAGATGTGAAGGCGAGCCGTACCCCTGCTCGATTAGCGCATCGCAGGCATCAAGAAAATCATTAAAAGTGTTACGTTTTTTGAGGAACTTGCCCTCTTCGTACCAGTGCTGGCCCAATTCTCCACCGCCGCGCACATGAACAATGGCATAGACGAATCCGCGATCCAGCAGACTTAATCGGCTACTGCTGAAATCGGCATCCATGCAGGAACCATAGGAACCATAGCCGTACACCAGCAGTGGATTTTGCCCCTTACGGAAGTATTTCTGGTGATAAACCAGTGATACCGGAACCTCGACGCCATCACGGGCGGTGATCCACAGGTGTTCACTACGATACTGGCTGGCATCAAAGCCCGCCACTTCGGTCTGTTTGATGACGCGTCGCTCGCCAGTGTCCATATCCAGCTCAAACAAAGTATCGGGAGTGGTCATCGACGAATAGCCATAACGCAAACGGGACGTTTCTGGCTCCGGATTGTACGCAAGCCAGGTGACATAGGCGGGATCATCAAACGCAATCCCCACCACTTCCCGCGTTTTGCGATTGATTTGCCGCAGGCTGGTCAGCCCGCGCTGGCGTTCTTCCACCACCAGCCAGTCGGTGAAAAGTGTAAAGCCTTCTAGCATGATGCTTTCTCGCGCCGGAATCAGCGTTTCCCACTTCTTTTCATCACGCACGCGGGTGCGATATAAGCCGAAGTTTTTTCCGTCGCGATTAGAGCGCAGATAAAATTTTTGCTGATAGTGATCCAGGCTGTATTCGTGGTCTTTACGGCGAGGCAGGAAAATGAGCGGTTCAGCATCAGCCATTTCGGCATCCAGCAACAGGACCTCGCTGGTCGTTGCGCTCGACAGATGAATGACGATGTAATGCTGGGAAGTCGTTTTGTGCAGACCGACGTAGAAGGTGTCGTCTTTCTCTTCATAAATCAGCTCGTCCTCGGCTGATGGCGTGCCAACGGTATGACGCCAGACCTGATAAGGTAAGAGCGTCGTGGCATGTTTACGGACGTAGTAAAGGGTCAGGGAATCATTCGCCCAGACAAATTCTGGCGCCACATTATCCAGCATCTCCGGATACCAGTTACCACTCTCCAGGTGACGAAAGCGGATCCCGTACTGGCGGCGCGAGAGATAATCTTCCGCGAGCGCCATAATGCTGTTGTCCGGTGTAATCGCAAACCCGCCCAGCGTATAAAATTCGCTGTGCGCCGCCCGCTTGTTGGCATCAATCAGCGTTTCCCACTCATCCCACTCTTCACTGAGTGCCGACTGGCGCTGATAAATGGCATATTCGCACCCGGGCTCGTAGATATGACGATAGCGATAACCGTTCTTCACGTATGGCGCTGAAATATCACGGGGAGAAATACGATCGATAATTTCCTTTAGCACGCGATCCTGCAATGCCTGCTGCGTAGACATAACCTGATGTCCGTAGCGGTTTTCCTGTTGCAGGTAGTCAAGCACCTCGGGCTGAGAGCGCGTGTCGTCCCGCAGCCAGTAGTAGTTATCAATGCGCGTGTCGCCATGGACCGTCATGGCATAGGGGATACGATTTGCTTTTGGCAGCATGTGTCTGTTTCTTTCGTCTTTATACATCCTCTAAGGGTGGCAAAAGTCACGAATGATGCAAGCGAAACATGCTGCGCGAGGTATTTCGTTAGCCAGGTAATGCCTGTTTTTGCTGTTTCAGATCCTGTTCAATGCCATCACGGACATCCTGGGGGATCTTCAGCGCATCGCCCAGCGCGTTGAGATAACTGCGTTCCATAAAATGGTCGATATCAATCGCCGCACAGCTCAGGAAATACAGCTCCAGCGCTTCTTCCTCGTTGCGGACCCCCTGCGCAAGGCGCTGTGGGTCGAGCGGTTGTTCAATCGCCTGTTCAATGAAAACGCGTCCCTGCTCTTCTACACCGGCTTCACGCAGTTGCTGCTCGATTGCGGCCCGCTCACTGGCATCGATATGTCCGTCGCTTTTCGCCGCAAAGACCAGCGCGAGGATCAGCCGTTCGGTACGCACATCCAGCGGCGTACTCTGTGCGCCGAACTGCGGTTCACCCTGATGCGCCGCACGGATTTTATCTTTATACTTGTTCCACAAGACCGTCCCCGCCACCGCACCGCCGCCGACCAGCAGCGCGCTGGTGCCATATTTGCTGAGCAGTTTGCGTGAGGATTTGTTGGCGACCAGTAATCCCGCCAGACCGCCGAGCGCACCGGGAACCAGCAGTTTACTTAAGCCTTGTTCACCGGAAGCAGATGAAGAGGATCCGTTTTGTCCGAGAAGAGATTGTAATTGATTTAGCCAGTTAGCCATTTTTGCCCCTCAAGTACTGACAATGAATTGTCAAAGCGTACCCGAGGGGGTGTCAGGAAATGTCTGTTACGACAAAAGATGCGCAAATATTACGTCAGGAGGGCTGATACGTTGCGGTACCTGCTTTGCAGTCCACGGTCACCCGATAGTGGATATCCGCACTTTTTCCGCGCACGGTCAGCGGGACCACCCACTTACCCTCCCCACCGGTGATCTCTTTTGGATTAACCCATGCCACCGGGTCGGCCTGCCCCACATGCTTTTGATCGTCGGCCCAACGCGAAATGCGATTCTGCTGATAATCGCGCTTAACGCTCGCTGCAATACCCTCGGTATCCAGACCTTCACAGTTAAGGAACTTAACTGTCTTACTGTCCGTACCTGCCGCCGACACCGATACACTGGTGCATAACAACAGCAAGCAGGCTAACACGCCCGTTCTTTTCATACTTTCCCTTTCTCCATAGCACAGTGATACAGGGAAAAGCATGGTACAAAACGTCAGGAGCGCAAGTCAGCTTCAGGCTGCCTGCGTATCGTCCCCGGAAGAGGCGTCATTCTCAACGGCCTGCGGAGAAGGCAACTTACCGGTTTTGAGGATGGTGCTCAGCACATCTTTTTGTTCCGCCAGCCACAACGACAGGGCTTCACGCTGTTCGTCTTCCAGCGCTAACGGTGACTGTTCAAGCCAGGTATCGAGCAGATCTGCCGTATCCAGCATCTTGTCATACGCATCGGCTTCCTTTTTGCTGGTAAATGACATTTTTTCCTCACCTTCCCGAATGACTACGTATTTAACTTCAACCGCCATGATGCAGCCTCTCAATATTACTGTATTTATGTACAGTATATTCTATTTTACCATTGAAATCAACCTGGCAATAAAGACAGACGCAAACGTTTTCGTATATACTGCGGCCAAATTTGTTGGGGGATATATTCATGACGTTATTAGGCACAGCGCTGCGTCCGGCAGCAACTCGGGTGATGTTATTGGGTTCCGGCGAACTGGGTAAAGAAGTGGCTATAGAGTGCCAGCGTCTCGGTGTCGAAGTGATTGCGGTGGACCGCTATGCCGACGCGCCGGCCATGCATGTCGCGCATCGCTCACACGTCATTAATATGCTGGATGGTGACGCGCTTCGTCGCGTGGTTGAGCAGGAACAACCGCACTATATCGTGCCCGAAATTGAAGCCATCGCTACCGATATGCTGGTAACACTGGAACAGGAAGGATTAAACGTTGTGCCCTGCGCCCGCGCGACAAAGCTGACGATGAACCGTGAAGGTATTCGCCGTCTGGCAGCAGAAGATTTGGCGCTACCCACCTCGACCTTCCGTTTTGCCGATAGCGAAGCCACTTTCCGTGACGCCGTGGCTGAAATTGGTTATCCCTGCATTGTCAAACCGGTGATGAGTTCGTCCGGTAAGGGGCAGAGTTTTATTCGTTCCGAAGCGCAGCTGGCGCAAGCCTGGGACTATGCCCAACAGGGTGGTCGCGCGGGTGCCGGTCGGGTGATCGTTGAAGGCGTGGTAAAGTTTGATTTTGAAATCACCCTGCTCACCGTCAGCGCTGTCGATGGCGTCCATTTCTGTGCTCCGGTGGGTCATCGTCAGGAAGACGGCGATTATCGTGAATCCTGGCAGCCGCAGCAGATGAGCGCGCTGGCGCTGGAACGCGCGCAGGAGATTGCCCGTAAAGTGGTGTTAGCGCTGGGTGGTCACGGTCTGTTTGGCGTAGAGCTGTTTGTTTGCGGGGATGAGGTTATCTTCAGCGAAGTCTCCCCTCGCCCGCATGATACCGGCATGGTTACGCTGATCTCTCAGGATCTGTCCGAATTTGCCCTGCATGTACGCGCTTTTCTCGGACTGCCCGTGGGGGCCATTCGTCAGTATGGTCCGGCCGCTTCTGCGGTGATTTTACCGCGACTGAACAGTCAGGACGTGACGTTTGATAATGTTGAGGCCGCCGTCGGCGCGGGTTTGCAGGTGCGCTTTTTCGGCAAGCCGGAAATCGAGGGAACGCGCCGTCTGGGTGTGGCGCTGGCAACGGCTGACAGCGTTGATGAAGCGATTGAACGCGCGAAGAATGCCGCCGCGCAGGTGAAAGTGACAGGGTAAACAACAGCAGCCGCAGGCCGGTTAAGGCAGTCATGCCACTATCCGGCAAAGCCCGATGGCGGCGCTAGCGCGCCTGATCGGGCCTACGGCTTACACATGGGTAGATTACTGCTTCGCGCCTTCTACCGCTTCGCGCGCCAGTTGGGTGATGCGATCGTAATCACCGGCTTCCAGCGCGTCATTCGGCACCAGCCAGGAACCGCCGATGCACAGCACGCTCTTCAGTGCCAGGTAATCACGGTAGTTAGCCGGAGAGATGCCGCCGGTCGGGCAGAAACGCACCTGAGAGAACGGACCGGCAATGGCCTGCAGCGCTTTGGTGCCGCCATTCGCTTCTGCCGGGAAGAATTTGAATTCTTTCAGACCGTAGTCCATACCCAGCATCAGTTCAGAAACGGTGCTGATGCCCGGAATTAGCGGGATCGTACCTTCGGTTGCCGCTTTCAGCAGCGGCTCGGTCAGACCGGGGCTGATAGCGAATTGCGCACCGGCAGCAGTGACCTCTGCCAGTTGCTGCGCATTAAGCACCGTACCGGCACCCACGATCGCTTCCGGGACTTCTTTGGCGATAGCACGGATAGCATCCATCGCGCAGGCGGTACGTAACGTTACTTCCAGTACGCGCACCCCGCCCGCAACCAGCGCTTTTGCCATCGGCACAGCATGTTCCAGTTTATTCACTACGATCACCGGGACAACCGGGCCGGTGGTCAGGATTGCTTCTGCACTTGTTTTCCAGTTTTTCATCAGAGTTTTTCTCTCGCCTGATTACAAAATATGCCTTAAAAATGAATACAGGTTGCGCCCTGTTCCGCGCCGGATAAATTCTCACGCAGCGCACTAAACATTTCACGCCCCGTTCCGATGCGCGATGCGCTCAGATCCGGGATATGCGGCTGGCGGGCGGCAAGCTCCGCCTCATCCACCAGCAGCGTCAATTCACCTGTCTGTCCGTTCACCCGAATAATGTCGCCATCGCGTACTTTTGCCAGCAGCCCGCCATCATAGGCCTCCGGAGTAACGTGGATAGCTGAAGGCACTTTACCGGACGCACCGGAGAGTCGACCATCAGTAACCAACGCAATTTTGAAACGACGGTCCAATAATACACCAAGTGGCGGCATGAGTTTATGTAATTCTGGCATTCCGTTCGCTTTTGGCCCCTGATGTCGCACAACAACCACGCAGTCACGGTCCAGCAGGCCGGCTTCGAAGGCGGGTAAAACGTCATGCTGACTTTCAAAAACAATGGCTGGCGCTTCAATCACCTGATTCTCGACCGGCACAGCGGACGTTTTCATGACTGCGCGCCCGAGATTACCGCTCAGCACTTTGGTGCCGCCGTGATGGGAGAACGGCTGGTCAAAGGAGGCAATCACACTGTTGTCCAGCGATTGGGTTGCGCCTTCACGCCAGTCGAGTTCGCCATTGTTCAGCCATGGCTCCAGGGTGTAGCGCTTCAGACCGAAGCCAGCCACAGTATTGACATCTTCATGCAGCAGACCCGCCTTCAGCAGTTCACGCATCAGGACCGGAACACCGCCCGCGGCCTGGAAGTGGTTAATATCCGCCGGACCGTTAGGATAGAGACGCGCCATCAGCGGCACGACGTCAGAGAGATCAGAGAAGTCATCCCAGTTGATCTGGATACCCGCCGCGCGGGCCATCGCCACGAGGTGCATAGTGTGGTTCGTGGAACCGCCGGTCGCCAGCAGCGCGACAATCCCATTCACCACCACTTTCTCATCAATCATTTTACCGATCGGCATCCATTCGTTACCGTTACCGGTCAGGCGCGTCACCTGGCGCGCCGCCGCCGCCGTCAGCGCTTCACGCAGCGGCGCATCCGGATGAACAAAAGACGAGCCCGGTAGTTGCATGCCCATGAACTCCACCACCATCTGGTTGGTGTTGGCGGTACCGTAGAACGTGCAGGTGCCAGGCGCATGGTAGGAGGCCGCTTCGGATTCCAGCAGCGCCATGCGATCCACTTTCCCTTCAGCATAGAGTTGACGAATACGGACTTTCTCTTTATTTGCCAGGCCACTCGCCATCGGACCTGACGGCACAAAGACGGAAGGCAAATGACCGAATGACAGTGCTGCCATCGCCAGGCCCGGGACGATTTTGTCGCAGACGCCGAGGAACAACGCGCCGTCAAACATATTATGGGACAACCCTACCGCAGCGGACATTGCGATCACTTCGCGGCTCAGCAGCGAAAGCTCCATACCATCCTGCCCCTGAGTCACGCCGTCGCACATTGCCGGAACGCCGCCCGCAACCTGCCCGACCGCATTGGCTTGATGCAGCGCTTTGCGAATGATGTCCGGATAATGTTCGTAAGGCTGGTGGGCGGAGAGCATATCGTTGTAGGAGGTGATGATCGCGATATTGTTACGCAACATGCTTTTTAGTGAGGCTTTATCCTCTGGCTGGCAGGCCGCGAATCCGTGCGCCAGATTACCGCATGCCAGTTGTGAGCGATGAACGGTCGAGGATTTAGCCTGTTCTATACGAGCGAGGTAGGCGGAACGGGTCTCGCGGGAACGTTCAACAATACGTTGTGTTACGCGTAACAAATTCGGATTCATAGAGGCTCCTGAAATTTATCTGTCAGAGCTGTGGGTTTGGCAAGTTAATTTACTATGGGTATAAACACAGAAAACGCTTGTTCACCGGAGCTCAGGGGCAAAATCGTTTCAGGCAGTGTAATAAAAAAAACCTCGCGGGTGAATCCACGCGAGGCTTAAAAGTGCAAAAATTGTTCAACAATCTGTGTTAGATCATGTTACCGGTAAAATAACACAGAAGTGGTAGCCGATTTTTTACTCAAATTCATTCCATGAACGACCATCACGGGTAATCATTGCCACAGAGGCGACCGGTCCCCAGGTGCCTGCCTGATACGGCTTCGGCGCATCGTTGTCCATCGCCCACGCTTCGGTAATGGAGTCGACCCACTTCCACGCCTCTTCCACTTCATCACGACGCACAAACAGCGCCTGGATGCCACGCATGGTTTCCAACAACAGACGCTCGTAAGCATCCGCCAGATGCGTCTGGTTGAAGGTCTCGGAGTAGCTCAGATCCAGCTTGGTGATTTGCAGGTTATGCTTGTGGTCAAGACCCGGAACTTTGTTCAGAACCTGGATATCCACACCTTCATCCGGCTGCAGACGGATGGTCAGTTTGTTCTGCGGCAGATCCTGCCAGGACTCTTTAAACAGGTTCAGCTCAGGCGTTTTGAAGTAAACCACAACCTCAGAGCATTTTGTTGGCAGACGCTTACCGGTACGCAGGTAGAACGGCACACCCGCCCAGCGCCAGTTATCAATGTCCACGCGGATCGCCACAAACGTTTCGGTGTTACTGCTCTTGTTCGCGCCCTCTTCTTCAAGATAGCCCGGCACTTTTTTGCCCTGCGCGAAGCCGGTGGTGTACTGACCACGAACGGTTTTTTCACGGACATTCGAGCGGTCGATGCGACGCAGCGACTTCAGCACCTTCACTTTTTCATCACGAATGGCATCGGCACTCAGATCGGACGGCGGCGACATCGCAATCATGCACAGAATTTGCAGCAGGTGGTTCTGGATCATGTCACGCATCTGGCCGGCCTGGTCGAAATAGCCCCAGCGACCTTCAATGCCCACCTCTTCCGCCACGGTGATTTCCACATGATCGATCGTGCGGTTATCCCAGTTATTCACAAACAGAGAGTTGGCAAAACGCAGCGCCAGCAGGTTGAGAACCGTCTCTTTCCCCAGATAGTGGTCAATACGGTAAACCTGGCACTCCTCAAAATACTCACCGACCTGATCGTTGATTTCACGGGACGTCGCCAGTGAGGTACCCAACGGTTTTTCCATCACCACGCGCGCCGGTTTGGCATTCAGTTTCGCTTCGCCCAGTCCCTTACAGATGGCGCCAAAGGTGCTTGGCGGCATGGCGAAATAGTTGATCGTGGTGCGATTTTTCTGGTCAAGCATCTCCCCCAGACGGGTAAATGCCGCGGTGTCGTTCACATCCAGATTGCAGAAATCCAGGCGAGCGCTCAGGGTGTCCCACAGCGCTTCATCAATTTTCTCTTTCATGAAGGTTTCGAGCGCTTCGCGCACCACCTTCGTATAGGCTTCTTTGTCCCAGTCGGCACGGCCTACCCCGATAATACGGGTATCCGGGTTAAGCTGACCGGCTTTTTCCAGTTGATACAGGGAAGGCAGCAATTTACGACGCGCAAGGTCGCCTTTCGCGCCGAAAATGACCAGGTCACAGGCCTGGGCTGTTTGCGTTACCGCCATGTCATTCTCCTTAGTTAGCTATCCTGGTACTTTGCCAGGCATTACTTGTAATTTTATTACAGTGCACTGTACTGCTTTTACGAGATTCCGGAAACCGTAAACGCTTAACCCCCCGTGCGATTGGCGCTTAACGGCGCAAAATGGTCAAAATCGTCGTCTGTTTGCGATGCTTGAGGTTGAGTCAAAACACGATGTTGATCATGTTATGAAAAAAAACAACAACTCTTCTGACCATTTTGCCCCCTTCTCAGACGAGCAGGGGTACTATCTACCAAAATTGCCTCTCGATTTCTTGTATCGCTGAAATCGTCATATCCTTGAGTCTACATCATGAATATGCTGGAAAAGATCCAGTCTCAACTGGAACATTTGAGCAAATCTGAACGCAAAGTCGCCGATGTCATCATTGCCTCGCCTGAACGGACCATCCATTGCAGTATTGCCACGCTTGCGCAGGAAGCCAACGTCAGCGAACCGACGGTGAATCGCTTTTGTCGTAGCATGGAAACCCGCGGTTTCCCTGATTTTAAACTGCATCTGGCACAAAGTCTGGCAAATGGTACTCCTTATGTTAATCGTAATGTGGATGAAGATGACAGCGTCGAATCCTATACGGGGAAGATTTTCGAATCGGCGATGGCCAGTCTTGACCACGTTCGCCAGTCGCTGGACAAATCGGCAATCAATCGCGCGGTAGATTTGCTGACGCAGGCAAAGAAAATCGCGTTCTTTGGGCTGGGCTCCTCCGCCGCGGTCGCGCACGACGCCATGAACAAATTTTTCCGTTTCAACGTTCCGGTGATTTACTCAGACGACGTTGTTTTGCAACGGATGAGCTGTATGAATTGTAGCGATGATGACGTGGTGGTACTGATTTCACATACCGGCCGCACCAAAAGTCTGGTCGAGCTGGCGCAGCTCGCACGTGAAAACGATGCCATGGTGATTGCACTCACCTCTGCCGGAACGCCGCTGGCGCGTGAAGCAACGCTGGCAATTACGCTCGATGTGCCGGAAGATACTGACATTTATATGCCCATGGTCTCTCGACTTGCGCAATTGACCGTGATAGATGTGCTGGCAACGGGATTTACTTTGCGCCGTGGGGCAAAATTCAGAGATAACTTGAAGCGTGTCAAAGAAGCGCTCAAGGAATCGCGTTTTGATAAAGAACTGCTCATCAAGAGTAATGACCGCTAACAGCAATAATAAGTTCGACTTAACTTCGTCATCCGGTTTTGTTCGCTATGCTATGAAAAGGTTTTCAGAACTGCCGGATCATTTTTCACGCAACACCTAGTTGTTTCAGTCAACGGAGTATTACATGTCCAGAAGGCTTCGCAGAACCAAAATCGTTACGACATTAGGCCCGGCTACCGACCGCGATAACAATCTTGAGAAGATTATCGCCGCTGGCGCTAACGTCGTGCGAATGAATTTCTCTCACGGTTCGCCAGAAGATCACAAAATGCGTGCGGATAAAGTTCGTGAGATTGCTGCCAGACTGGGACGCCACGTGGCTATTCTGGGAGACCTCCAGGGGCCAAAAATTCGCGTCTCTACCTTTAAAGAAGGCAAAGTATTCCTCAATATCGGCGACAAATTTCTCCTCGATGCCAACCTGGGTAAAGGTGAAGGCGACAAAGAAAAAGTCGGTATTGACTACAAAGGTCTCCCGGCGGATGTCGTACCTGGCGATATCCTGCTGCTCGACGATGGACGCGTACAGCTAAAAGTGCTGGAAGTTCAGGGCATGAAAGTGTTCACGGAAGTGACCGTGGGCGGCCCGCTTTCCAACAACAAAGGCATCAACAAACTGGGCGGCGGACTCTCCGCTGAGGCCCTGACCGAAAAAGATAAAGCCGATATCGTAACCGCCGCCCAGATTGGCGTTGACTATCTGGCCGTCTCCTTCCCGCGCTGCGGAGAAGATCTGAACTACGCTCGCCGTCTGGCACGCGATGCAGGCTGCGACGCCAAAATTGTGGCAAAAGTTGAGCGTGCCGAAGCGGTCTGCGATCAGAATGCGATGGATGACATTATTCTGGCTTCTGACGTGGTGATGGTCGCACGTGGCGACCTCGGGGTTGAGATTGGCGACCCGGAACTGGTCGGCATCCAGAAGACCTTGATTCGTCGTGCACGTAAGTTGAACCGTGCAGTGATTACCGCGACCCAAATGATGGAGTCGATGATCACCAACCCAATGCCAACTCGCGCCGAAGTAATGGACGTCGCGAACGCCGTGCTGGATGGGACCGACGCGGTGATGCTGTCAGCTGAAACAGCCGCAGGCCAGTACCCGGCGGAGACCGTTGCGGCAATGGCTCGCGTCTGCCTGGGCGCAGAAAAAATCCCGAGCATCAATGTTTCTAAACACCGTCTGGACGTGCAGTTCGACAATGTTGAAGAAGCGATTGCGATGTCCGCCATGTATGCGGCAAACCACCTGAAAGGGGTCACCGCCATTATTACCATGACGGAGTCTGGTCGTACCGCGCTGATGACCTCTCGTATCAGTTCCGGTCTGCCGATTTTCGCCATGTCCCGTCATGAACGTACGCTGAACCTGACGTCGCTGTACCGTGGCGTCACGCCAGTGCATTTCGACAGCGCAGCAGAAGGCGTTGTCGCGGCAAGCGAAGCGGTGAACCTGCTGCGTGATAAAGGCTACCTGGTCTCCGGCGACCTGGTTATCGTGACCCAGGGCGATGTGATGAGCACCATCGGTTCGACCAATACCACGCGTATTTTGACCGTCGAGTAATCCTCTGCTGATGTTAAAGGGCCTCTCATGTGAGAGGCCTTTTTTATTTGATGGGATAAAGATCTTTGCGCTTATACGGTTGGATTTCCCCCGGTTTGCGGGTCTTTAACAGTTTCAGGATCCAGGTATATTGCTCGGGATGCGGGCCAACAAAAATTTCTACCTCTTCATTCATTCGGCGAGCAATGGTGTTGTCGTCTGCGGTCAGTAGATCGTCCATTGGCGGGCGCACCTGAATGGTCAGACGGTGGGTTTCACCGTTGTATACCGGAAACAGCGGGATCACACGCGCCCTGCACACTTTCATCAGCCGACCAATGGCTGGCAGCGTTGCCTTATAGGTGGCAAAGAAATCAACAAACTCACTGTGCTCAGGACCATGATCCTGATCGGGCAGATAATATCCCCAGTAACCCTGACGAACGGACTGAATGAACGGCTTGATGCCGTCATTACGCGCATGCAGGCGACCACCAAAGCGACGACGAACCGTGTTCCAGACATAATCAAACACCGGGTTTCCCTGATTATGGAACATTGCCGCCATCTTCTGGCCCTGAGACGCCATTAACATCGCCGGAATATCGACGCCCCAGCCGTGCGGCACCAGAAAGATCACCTTCTCATCGTTACGGCGCATCTCCTCAATGATCTCAAGACCTTCCCAGTCAACGCGCGACTGAATTTTCTCCGGGCCGCGAATCGCCAGTTCCGCCATCATGGCCATCGCCTGCGGCGCGGTCGAAAACATTTCATCGACGATCGCTTCACGTTCGGCTTCGCTACGTTCAGGAAAACATAAAGATAAGTTAATCAGCGCCCGGCGACGCGAGCTTTTACCCAACTTTCCGGCAAAACGGCCCAGTTTCGCCAGCAGTGGATCACGAAAGGATGCAGGCGTTAAGGCAATACCCGCCATCGCCGCGACGCCCAGCCATGCGCCCCAGTAGCGCGGATGGCGAAAGGATTTCTCAAACTCAGGGATGTACTCAATGTTATTTTTTTTTGTTTCCATGCTTATCCAGTGCCTGATGACGCGAAAAGTAAATCTGATGATAGTGTAGCGGCGCACCCTGCCGCGCACAAAATAAAAAAGCCGGCACGCGCGCTGCGTACCGGCTTTATCGTCATGAATGATTAATCGAAGCGTAACTGCGGCAGAACCTCTTTGACCTGCGCCAGGTAATCGGTACGATCTTTACCGGTCAGGCCTTCAGTACGCGGCAGTTTCGCTGTCAATGGGTTAACCGCCTGCTGGTTGATCCACACTTCATAGTGCAGATGTGGGCCGGTAGAACGTCCGGTGTTACCGGAGAGCGCAATGCGATCGCCACGTTTGACCTTCTGCCCTGGTTTCACCAGCAACTTACGCAGGTGCATATAGCGTGTGGTATAGGTACGGCCGTGGCGAACCGCCACGTAATACCCGGCGGCCCCACTGCGCTTCGCCACAACCACTTCACCATCACCCACTGACAGCACCGGCGTGCCCTGCGGCATCGCAAAGTCCACTCCTCGATGCGGTGCAACACGACCGGTGACAGGGTTGGTTCGACGCGGATTAAAGTTAGATGAAATTCGGAACTGTTTCGCCGTCGGGAAACGCAGGAAACCTTTCGCCAGTCCGGTACCGTTACGGTCGTAGAACTTACCGTCTTCGGCGCGGATAGCGTAGTAATCTTTCCCTTCAGAACGCAGACGCACGCCCAACAGCTGGCTCTGCTCGCGCTTGCCGTCCAGCATTTCGCGGGACATCAACACAGAGAACTCATCGCCTTTTTTCAGCTTACGGAAGTCCATCTGCCACTGCATCGCTTTGATCACCGTGCTGATTTCCGCGCTGGTCAGTCCGGCCTCTTTCGCACTGGCCACGAAACTGTTGCCGACGGTGCCTTTCATCAGGCTATTGACCCAGTCGCCCTGCTGCGTTTCCGCACTCATCTTAAAGGCGTTTGTTGCCGTACGGTCATAGGTACGGGTTTCACGTCGCGACATTTCCCACGTCAGACGCTGCAAATCACCGTCCGCAGTCAACGTCCAGGAGAGCTGTTGACCAATTTTCAGATTACGCAATTCTTTGTCGGACGCGGCAAGCTGAGCGATATCACCCATATCAATGCCGTACTGATTCAGGATGCTGCTGAGAGTATCGCCCGTTGAAACAACATATTCATGAACGCCCGCTTCCCCTGAGGTTTTGTCGTCCAGCTCATCCTGAGGAATGGCTTCATCTTCCTGTGCCGCCTGATCGATAGGTTCGCTGGCCTCCGGAAGCAGTGAACGGATTTCGCTCTTCTCCAGTTCGATCGTTTTAACAATGGGGGTAGATTCCGGGTGGTAAACGTAAGGCCGCCATACAGCGACGGCCAGTGTCAGAACAGTCAGCGACCCCAGCATAACGCGATGGGGTCTGGGCAGATTATTAAATGCCAGGGCGACAGAGCGGGCTATCTGTTGCACGTATTCACGTCCTCATTAATCTCCTTTCAGGCAGCTCGCATACTGGTTCGCTAGTTGGTTCAGGAATGCTGAATAGCTCGTTTTACCCAGTTTGATGTTTGTCCCGAGGGGATCCAACGTTCCCATTCGAACGGATGTCCCTCTCGCAACGGCTTCAACGACCGCTGGCCTGAACTGTGGCTCAGCAAAAACGCAGGTTGCTTTTTGCTCAACCAACTGTGTTCTTATTTCATGTAAACGCTGCGCACCAGGTTGTATCTCAGGGTTGACGGTGAAGTGACCCAGCGGAGTGAGTCCGTAATGTTTTTCGTAATAGCCGTAAGCGTCATGAAAAACGAAATAACCTTTACCCTTGAGCGGTGCGAGCTCGTTACCAACCTGCTTATCGGTTGCGGCTAATTGTGCCTCAAAATCCTTCAGGTTGGCGTCAAGTTTGGCTCGACTTTGCGGCATAAGTTCCACTAATTTTTCATGAATTGCAACCGCTGAGGCCCGCGCTATCTCTGGGGAAAGCCAAAGATGCATGTTGTAATCACCATGATGGTGATGCGCGTCACCTTTTTCAGCGTGCCCATGATTGTGGTCGTGATCATCATCATCATCATCTGCCCCTTTCATGAGCAGCGGTTTCACATCTTTGAGTTGCGCAATCGTTACCTGTTTCGTCTCGGGAATATTACTGAGGGACTTTTCCATAAACGCTTCCATTTCCGGACCAATCCAGACAACTAAGTCCGCGCCCTGTAAGCGTTTTACGTCCGATGGACGTAATGAATAGTCATGCTCGGATGCCCCATCCGGCAGGAGAACTTGTGTATCCGTGACGCCATCAGCAATTGCAGAAGCAATAAACCCTACTGGCTTAAGAGATGCCACGATAGCGGCATTTGCCGCCTGTGTTGCACTGCCCCAAAGAGCGGCGGATAATGCAGCGAAAAGAAGCGTATTTTTATGTAACATAATGCGACCAATCATCGTAATGAATATGAGAAATGTGATATTATAACATTCCATGGCATCTGCAAGACTAAAATTAACATGACAAGTTTGGTTTCACTGGAAAATGTCTCGGTCTCCTTCGGTCAGCGCCGCGTCCTTTCTGACGTTTCGCTCGAACTGAGACCCGGAAAAATTTTAACGCTACTCGGCCCAAACGGTGCCGGGAAGTCAACACTGGTTCGGGTAGTTCTCGGGCTGGTAGCCCCCGATGAGGGGGTGATCAAGCGTAACGGCAAACTGCGAATTGGCTACGTTCCGCAGAAATTGTATCTCGATACCACCCTGCCGCTTACCGTCAGCCGTTTTTTACGTTTGCGCCCCGCGACGAAGAAAGATGACATCCTGCCCGCCCTCAAGCGCGTGCAAGCCGGGCATCTGATTGACGCGCCTATGCAAAAGCTTTCCGGTGGCGAGTCCCAGCGCGTCCTGTTAGCGCGCGCGCTTCTCAATCAGCCACAATTGCTGGTGCTGGACGAACCTACCCAGGGTGTCGATGTTAACGGCCAGGTCGCATTGTATGACCTTATCGATCAGCTACGTCGCGAGCTGGATTGCGCCGTGCTGATGGTCTCCCATGACCTGCATCTGGTGATGGCAAAAACCGACGAAGTGCTGTGTCTGAACCACCACATTTGCTGTTCCGGAACCCCTGAAATCGTTTCCATGCACCCGGAGTTTATCTCGATGTTCGGCCCCCGCGGCGCGGAGCAACTGGGAATTTATCGTCATCATCATAATCATCGCCACGACCTGCAGGGTCGTATCGTGCTGCGCCGGGGAAATGGTCACTCATGATTGAATTATTGCTGCCTGGCTGGTTAGCCGGGATCATGCTGGCCTGTGCGGCGGGCCCGCTGGGTTCGTTTGTCGTCTGGCGTCGAATGTCTTATTTTGGCGATACGCTGGCGCATGCGTCACTGCTTGGCGTCGCCTTTGGCCTGTTACTGGATGTGAACCCTTTCTATGCAGTCATTGCGGTGACGCTGATGCTGGCAGCAGGCCTGGTATGGCTGGAGAAGCGCCCTCACCTCGCCATCGACACGTTGCTGGGCATTATGGCACACAGCGCGCTGTCGCTGGGCCTGGTCGTGGTCAGCCTGATGTCAAATATTCGCGTGGATCTAATGGCTTATCTGTTTGGCGATCTGCTGGCGGTTACGCCGGAAGATCTGATTTCTATCGCGACAGGCGTGGTGATCGTGCTGGCAATCCTCGGCTGGCAATGGCGCAATCTGCTGTCAATGACCATCAGCCCCGATTTGGCGTTTGTTGACGGCGTGAAGTTGCAGCGCGTGAAGCTTTTACTGATGCTGGTAACAGCGTTAACCATTGGTGTGGCGATGAAATTTGTCGGGGCGCTGATCATTACCTCATTGCTGATTATCCCGGCAGCCACAGCGCGTCGTTTTGCCCGTACGCCGGAGCAGATGGCGGGCGTTGCGGTAGGGGTTGGGATGATAGCGGTTACAGGCGGACTGACCTTCTCTGCCTTCTATGATACCCCGGCGGGGCCGTCAGTGGTACTGTGCGCGGCAGTGCTGTTTATTTTTAGCATGATGAAGAAGCAGACCCAGTAAGGATGCCGGATGACGCTACGCTTATCCGGCCTACAGTTCGCACGTCTTCGTGGTTTTTGTAGGTCGGATAAGATGCGCCAGCATCGTCATCCGACACACAGCAGTTCGCATGTTTTCGCGGTTTTTGTAGGTCGGATAAGATGCACCAGCATCGTCATCCTACACACAGCAGTTCGCACGTTTTCGTGGTTTTTATAGGTCGGATAAGATGCACCAGCATCGTCATCCTACACACAGCAGTTCGCACGTTTTCGTGGTTTTTGTAGGTCGGATAAGATGCACCAGCATCGTCATCCTACACACAGCAGTTCGCACGTTTTCGTGGTTTTTGTAGGTCGGATAAGATGCGCCAGCATCATCATCCGACACACAGCAGTTCGCATGTTTTCGTGGTTTTTGTAGGCCGGATAAGATGCGCCAGCATCGCCATCCGACACACAGCAGTTCACATGTTTTCGTGGTTTTTGTAGGTCGGATAAGATGCGCCAGCATCGCCATCCGACACACAGCAGTTCGCGCGTTTTCGTGGTTTTTGTAGGTCGGATAAGATGCGCCAGCATCATCATCCGACACACAGCAGTTCGCACATTTTCGTGGTTTTTGTAGGTCGGATAAGATGCGCCAGCATCGCCATCCGACACCCCGCTCAGGGCATTTCCGGCGGCGTAATGCCAAAGTGGTTCCAGGCGCGTACTGTCGCCATTCTTCCTCGCGGCGTGCGCTGCAAAAAGCCTTGCTGAATCAGATACGGTTCCAGTACGTCCTCAATCGTTTCACGCTCTTCGCCGATGGCTGCCGCCAGGTTATCCAGCCCGACCGGCCCGCCAAAGAATTTGTCGATAACCGCCAGCAACAGCTTGCGGTCCATGTAATCAAACCCTTCAGCATCAACGTTCAACATATCCAGCGCCTGAGCGGCTATATCGGCGGAAATGGTGCCATCATGTTTCACTTCGGCAAAATCCCGCACGCGCCTGAGCAGACGGTTAGCGATACGTGGCGTACCCCGCGCGCGACGCGCGACTTCCAGCGCTCCTTCATCGCTCATTTCCAGCCCCATAAAGCGCGCACTGCGCCCAACGATGTACTGCAGATCCGGCACCTGATAAAACTCCAGACGCTGCACAATGCCGAAGCGATCGCGAAGCGGTGAGGTCAGTGACCCCGCGCGAGTCGTTGCGCCAATCAACGTAAACGGCGGCAGATCGATTTTAATCGATCGCGCCGCCGGCCCTTCACCAATCATAATATCCAGTTGATAATCTTCCATCGCCGGATAGAGTACCTCTTCCACTACCGGCGACAGTCGATGGATCTCATCGATAAACAGCACATCGTGCGGCTCAAGGTTGGTCAGCATCGCGGCCAGATCGCCCGCTTTTTCCAGCACCGGACCAGACGTCGTGCGCAGATTGACGCCCATTTCATTGGCAACGATGTTGGCAAGCGTGGTTTTCCCCAGTCCGGGAGGACCAAAAATCAGCAGGTGATCGAGCGCATCGCCACGCAGTTTTGCCGCCTGGATGAATATCTCCATTTGCGAGCGCACCTGCGGTTGACCGATGTACTCTTCGAGTAATTTCGGGCGAATGGCGCGATCGGCGACCTCTTCTGTGAGAGTAGCACCTGCCGAAATCAGGCGATCTGCTTCTATCATCCTTTACCTCATAACGCGGCGCGCAGGGCTTCGCGGATCAGTGTTTCACTGCTGGCATCCGGGCGAGCGATTTTACTCACCATACGGCTGGCTTCCTGTGGTTTATAGCCCAGCGCTACCAGCGCCGCAACCGCTTCCTGTTCGGCATCGTCCGTGGCCGGGCTTGCTGGCGAAGTCAGGACCAGATCGGCGGCTGGGGTAAAGAGATCGCCATGCAGACCTTTAAAGCGGTCTTTCATTTCGACAATCAGTCGCTCAGCGGTTTTTTTGCCGATGCCCGGCAGTTTCACCAGCGCGGCCGGGTCTTCTCGCTCAACGGCGTTAACAAACTGCTGCGCGGACATCCCGGAGAGGATCGCCAGCGCCAGTTTTGGCCCCACGCCATTGGTTTTAATCAACTCTTTAAACAGCGTGCGCTCTTGTTTATTGTTAAAGCCGTAAAGCAACTGCGCGTCTTCACGCACCACGAAATGGGTGAAGACAACGGCTTCTTTTCCGGATTCCGGGAGCTCATAAAAACAGGTCATGGGCATATGTACTTCATAGCCGACGCCGCCTACTTCGAGTAACACCAGCGGGGGTTGTTTTTCCAGAATGATGCCTCTGAGTCTGCCAATCACGTTACGCTCCTGCGTTGGGGCCGAAAATAAAGCTGTATCATAAAAAAAGGCTGGATAGATATCCAGCCTCATTTGTCATTATCGCAAGCGACCTCGCGCAAGATTGAGACGCGACTCGCTCATTTGCATCGCGTTCTGGCTGACGTGGCAGTGGGTAATGGCGATGGCCAACGCATCTGCCGCATCCGCCTGCGGATTGGCCGGCAGTTTCAGCAAGGTTCGCACCATGTGCTGCACCTGACTTTTCTCTGCACTACCAATGCCAACCACCGTCTGCTTCACCTGTCGTGCCGCGTACTCAAATACAGGGAGTTCCTGGTTGACCGCCGCCACAATCGCCACCCCGCGCGCCTGCCCCAGTTTGAGCGCAGAATCGGCGTTCTTCGCCATAAATACCTGCTCGATGGCAAAGTAGTCGGGCTGAAACTGGGTGATAATTTCCGTCACGCCGGCATAAATCAGCTTAAGGCGCGACGGAAGATCGTCAACTTTGGTACGAATGCAGCCGCTGCCAAGATACGTCAGTTGTCTGCCGACCTGACGTATCACGCCGTAACCGGTGATGCGAGAGCCCGGATCAATACCGAGAATGATGGACATCACGCGCCTCCGGTTGTAACGGGATTAAGCCAGGTCATTCTAATGTCGCGGCAACCTCATCAGAGATTTCACCGTTGTGATAAACTTCCTGCACGTCGTCACAGTCTTCCAGTAAGTCGATCAGACGCAACAGTTTTGGCGCGGTTTCCGCATCCATTTCCGCTTTGGTCGATGGGATCATCGAGACTTCAGAGCTGTCGGCTTTCAGACCGGCGGCTTCCAGTGCGTCACGCACTTTACCCATCTCTTCCCATGCCGTGTAGACATCAATCGCGCCATCATCAAAGGTCACAACGTCTTCCGCACCCGCTTCCAGCGCCGCTTCCATAATGGCGTCTTCGTCCCCTTTCTCGAAAGAGATAACGCCTTTTTTGCTGAACAGATAGGAAACAGAACCATCCGTCCCCAGGTTACCCCCGGTTTTGCTGAAGGCGTGACGCACTTCGGCAACGGTACGGTTACGGTTGTCAGACAGACACTCAATCATCACTGCCGTGCCGCCAGGACCATAACCTTCATAGATGATGGTTTCCATGTTCGCATCATCATCACCACCCACACCGCGGGCGATTGCACGGTTCAGCGTGTCACGGGTCATGTTGTTCGCCAGCGCTTTGTCGACAGCCGCACGCAGACGCGGGTTCGCATCCGGATCGCCGCCGCCCAGTTTGGCCGCCGTCACCAGCTCACGAATGATCTTGGTGAAGATTTTGCCGCGCTTCGCATCCTGCGCCGCTTTACGGTGTCTGGTGTTGGCCCATTTACTATGACCTGCCATAAATATTTCCTCAAAAAGCACGCCCTCTCAGGCGATGTTAATCACAAATTCTTCAATCGCCTGCCGGTTGCTCCATGACTTGGTGAGCGCCGCCGCAGCTGGCGCATCAAGCCACTGGTAGGCCAGATGTTCACTAAAAATGATCTGACGCTCGTGCGGCAACGCAAGGCAGAACCAGGATTCTGTATTGCGCAACACACCCGGTGCATAGCGATGACGTAAATGAGAAAAAATCTCAAACTCCACCGTGCGCTGACAGTCAATTAAGGTCAGTTGCTCAACCGCAACGTCAATGGCGACCTCTTCCTTTACTTCGCGCATGGCGGCCTGCGACGCAGTCTCTCCCTCTTCCACACTGCCGGTAACCGACTGCCAGAATTCAGGATCGTCGCGTCGCTGCAACATCAGCACCCGTTTCGAGTCCTGCGCGTAGATAACGACCAGAACCGAAACGGGACGCTTATAAGCCATATCAGTTTTTCTCTTCCTTTTTCACCACGTCGATACCCAGTTCAGCCAGTGCTGCCGGGTTAGCGATGCTCGGCGCTTCGGTCATCAGACACGCCGCAGCGGTGGTTTTCGGGAAGGCGATAACATCACGAATATTATCGGTGCCGGTCAGCAGCATGGTCAAACGGTCAAGACCGAAGGCCAGACCCGCGTGCGGCGGCGTACCGTATTTCAACGCGTCGAGCAGGAAGCCAAACTTCTCACGCTGTTCCTGTTCATTAATGCCCAGAATGCCAAACACGGTCTGCTGCATTTCACCGCTGTGAATACGCACGGAACCACCACCGACTTCGTAGCCGTTGATAACCATATCGTAGGCATTCGCCACCGCGCCTTCTGGCGCCGCTTTCAGTTCTGCAGCCGTCATGTCTTTCGGTGAGGTGAACGGGTGGTGCATCGCGGTCAGGCCGCCTTCGCCGTCGTCTTCGAACATTGGGAAGTCGATGACCCACAGCGGCGCCCATTTCGTTTCGTCAGTCAGAGCCAGGTCTTTACCCAGTTTCAGACGCAGCGCGCCCAGCGCGTCGGCCACCACTTTCTTGTTGTCCGCGCCGAAGAAAATCATATCGCCATCTTGTGCGCCTGTGCGCTCAAGGATGGCTTCCACGATTTCCGCGTTGAGGAACTTCGCCACCGGGCTGTTGATGCCTTCCAGGCCTTTCGCTCGCTCGGTAACTTTGATATAAGCCAGACCTTTTGCACCGTAGATCTTAATGAAGTTACCGTAGTCGTCGATCTGCTTACGGCTTAAACTCGCCCCGCCCGGTACACGCAGCGCAGCAACACGGCCTTTCGGATCGTTCGCCGGTCCGGAGAACACAGCAAACTCTACGGCCTTCAGCAGGTCGGCCACATCCACCAGTTCCATCGGATTACGCAGGTCCGGTTTGTCGGAGCCGTAACGACGCTCGGCTTCGGCAAAGGTCATGACCGGGAAGTCGCCCAGGTCCACGCCTTTTACGTCCTGCCACAGACTGCGCACCAGCGCTTCCATCACTTCACGCACCTGTTCGGCAGTCATGAAGGAGGTTTCCACATCGATCTGGGTGAATTCAGGCTGACGGTCAGCACGGAGGTCTTCGTCGCGGAAGCATTTAACAATCTGATAATAGCGGTCAAAGCCGGACATCATCAGCAGCTGTTTGAACAACTGTGGAGACTGCGGCAGCGCGTAGAATTTACCTTTGTGTACACGCGAAGGAACCAGATAGTCACGCGCGCCTTCCGGTGTGGCTTTGGTCAGCATCGGGGTTTCGATATCGAGGAAACCGTGGTCGTCCATAAAGCGACGTACCAGGCTTGTGATCTTCGCGCGGGTTTTCAGGCGCTGAGCCATTTCCGGGCGACGCAGATCCAGATAGCGGTACTTCAGACGCGCTTCTTCGGTGTTCACGTGGTTAGAGTCAAGCGGCAGTGATTCTGCACGGTTGATGATCGTCAGCGAAGAGGCCAGCACTTCAATTTCGCCGGTGGCCATCTCACCGTTGACGTTTTTCTCGTCACGCGCACGCACGGTGCCCGTCACCTGGATGCAGAACTCATTACGCAGTTCAGAGGCCAGCTTTAACGCGTCCGCACGATCCGGATCGAAAAACACCTGCACGATACCTTCACGATCGCGCATGTCGATGAAGATCAGGCTACCAAGATCACGACGACGGTTGACCCAACCACACAGAGTCACCTGCTGCCCCACGTGGGACAAACGGAGCTGTCCGCAATATTCTGTACGCATGAGATATCCCTTAATTAGCCGCAGGCGGATTGTCGCCTGTCTTGCAGGCCACGATGTCGCAGCTTTAACTGTATGTCACAACTGAATGAAAAAAGGCGGCTATTATACTGGAAATTCAGCCGCACGATAAGCCCGGTACTGACTGTACGCCTGTTTCCTGGACGGGCATTGCGTATTCTCACAAAAAATAACAAAAATTGTCGCTCCTTACACACCCAATCGCGATTAAGGTGTATCGGAACTTTGATTTATGACGGGAGTTATGATGTTACAACTGAACGCTAAAACAACAGCCCTGGTCATTATTGACCTGCAGGAAGGGATCCTGCCCTTTGCCGGCGGCCCTCATGGCGCCAGTGACGTGGTCGCGCGCGCCGCCCGTCTGGCACAGACGTTTCGTGCTAACGGCTCCCCGGTGGTGATGGTCCGTGTGGGCTGGTCTGATGATTACGCCGAAGCGCTTAAACAACCCGTTGATGCACAGGCACCAGCCAAAACGTTGCCGGAAAACTGGTGGGCCTATCCGCCAGCGCTGGGCAAAGCCGACAGCGATCTGGAAGTCACCAAGCGCCAGTGGGGCGCATTCTATGGCACGGATCTTGAGCTTCAGTTACGCCGCCGCGGTATCGACACCATCGTACTGTGCGGGATTTCGACCAACATCGGCGTCGAGTCCACCGCACGTAACGCCTGGGAACTGGGCTTTAGCCTGGTGATTGCCGAAGACGCCTGTAGCGCCGCCAGCGCCGACCAGCATCAGAACAGCCTGACGCATATCTTCCCTCGTATTGCGCGTGTGCGCAGCACAGAAGAGATCGTCAACGCCTTATGATCTACATTGGTCTGCCGCAATGGTCGCACCCAAAATGGGTGCGTCTTGGGATCACCGGTCTTGAAGAGTATGCCCGCCACTTCAACTGTGTGGAGGGCAATACAACGCTGTACGCGCTGCCAAAAGCGGAGATTGTGGCACGCTGGTACGCCCAGACCACGGATGCGTTTCGTTTCTGTTTTAAATTCCCGGCGACCATTTCCCATCAGGCGGCTCTGCGCAATTGCGATGATCTGCTCCACGAATTCCTGACCCGGATGTCGCCGCTGGAAAGCCGCATCGGTCAGTACTGGCTGCAATTGCCCGCCACCTTTGGCCCACGCGATCTCCCTGCTCTCTGGCATTTTCTTGATGCCTTACCACAGGCGTTTACCTACGGCGTCGAAGTCCGCCATCCTGAATTTTTCGCTAAAGGTGACGCTGAACAGCAGCTCAATAGCGGATTGCATCAGCGCGGGGTGAATCGGGTTATCCTCGACAGCCGTCCGGTACACGCGGCCCGTCCACATAATGAAGCCATCCGCGACGCCCAGCGCAAGAAACCGAAACTGCCGGTTCATGCGGTAGTGACCGCGAACCATCCGCTGGTGCGCTTTATCGGCAGCGATGATATGCAGCAAAACCGGGAATTCTTTGCCGACTGGCTAAAAAAATTACCGCTCTGGGAACAGGCCACCACGCCGTATCTCTTTTTGCATACCCCGGATATCGCACAGGCTCCGGAACTGGTCGATACCCTGTGGCAGGACTTGCAAGACGTCTTACCGGATATCGGAACTGCTCCGTCCATTCCACAGCAATCTTCTCTTTTCTGAAATTGCCACCTATCATAGACAGTGCCATCAGCCATTTTAAAGGGAGTTTGTATGGTAAGCGCGCTGTATGCCGTTTTGGGTGCGTTGTTGTTGATGAAGTTTTCTTTTGACGTTGTCCGCCTGCGGATGCAATACCGCGTTGCCTATGGTGACGGCGGCTTCAGTGAACTCCAGACTGCTATTCGCATTCATGGTAATGCGGTGGAATATATTCCCGTCGCGTTAGTGCTGCTGCTGTTTATGGAAATGAACGGCGCTGAAACCTGGATGGTGCATATCTGCGGCACTATTCTGCTCGTGGGTCGGCTGATGCATTATTACGGTTTCCATCACCGTCTGTTCCGCTGGCGTCGCTCCGGCATCAGCGCCACCTGGTGCGCCTTGTTGCTGATGGTGCTGGCAAACCTTTGGTATATGCCCTGGGAGTTGGTTTTCTCCCTGCATTAGCGCACAATACGCCACTTTATTTTTCCCGGATTTTTACGTTATGTCTCACCGCGACACGCTTTTTTCTGCGCCTATCGCCAGCCTGGGCGACTGGACCTTTGATGAACGGGTAGCCGAAGTCTTCCCGGATATGATCCAGCGTTCTGTTCCCGGCTATTCCAATATCATTTCGATGATTGGCATGCTTGCCGAGCGCTTTGTACAGCCAGATACGCAGGTCTACGACCTGGGCTGTTCGTTGGGTGCGGCGACGCTCTCGGTGCGTCGCAATATCCATCATGAAAACTGCAAAATTATCGCCGTTGATAACTCCCCGGCGATGATCGAACGCTGCCGCCGTCATATTGATGCTTACAAGGCACCCACGCCAGTTGAGGTGGTGGAAGGCGACATTCGCACTATCGACATCGAAAACGCTTCAATGGTGGTACTGAATTTTACCCTGCAATTCCTTGAGCCACCGGAGCGCCAGGCGTTGTTGGATAAGATTTATCAGGGGCTGAATCCGGGCGGCGCGCTGGTGCTGTCGGAAAAATTCAGCTTCGAAGATGCGAAAGTGGGCGAATTGCTGTTCAACATGCACCACGACTTTAAGCGAGCCAACGGCTACAGCGAACTGGAGATCAGCCAGAAGCGCAGCATGCTGGAAAACGTGATGCTGACCGATTCCGTCGAAACCCATAAAGCGCGCCTGCATCAGGCCGGTTTTGAGCACAGCGAACTGTGGTTCCAGTGCTTTAACTTTGGCTCACTGGTGGCATTAAAAGCTGAGGCGAGCGCATGATCGACTTTGGTAACTTCTATCAGCTGATTGCCAAAAATCACCTTTCCCACTGGCTGGAAACGCTACCCGCGCAGATTGCCGCCTGGCAGCGCGATCAGCATGGCCTGTTTAAGCAGTGGTCAAACGCGGTGGAGTTTCTGCCGGAACTGACGCCATACCGTCTGGATTTATTGCACAGCGTGACGGCGGAAAGTGAAGCGCCGCTGAGCCCGGGGCAGATCAAGCGTATCGACACCCTGATGCGAAATCTGATGCCATGGCGTAAAGGGCCATACTCGCTGTATGGCGTAAACATTGATACCGAATGGCGCTCTGACTGGAAATGGGATCGCGTACTGCCGCATCTGTCGGATCTGACCGGTCGCACGATTCTGGATGTGGGTTGCGGCAGCGGCTACCATATGTGGCGCATGATTGGCGCGGGTGCGCATCTGGCTGTCGGCATTGACCCGACGCAACTGTTTCTGTGCCAGTTTGAAGCGGTGCGTAAACTGTTGGGCAGCGATCAGCGGGCGCATCTGCTGCCGCTGGGGATAGAACAACTTCCGGCTCTGAATGCGTTTGATACCGTCTTTTCGATGGGCGTGCTGTATCATCGTCGTTCGCCACTGGAGCATCTCTGGCAACTGAAAGATCAACTGGTGAAAGACGGCGAACTGGTGCTGGAAACGCTGGTCGTTGAAGGCGATGAGAACACTGTGCTGGTGCCGGGTGATCGCTACGCGCAGATGCGCAACGTCTATTTCATTCCTTCCGCGCTGGCGTTGAAAAACTGGCTGGAAAAATGCGGCTTCGTTGATGTTCGCATCGCGGATGTCTGCGTGACGACGACCGAAGAGCAGCGTCGTACCGAGTGGATGGTCACCGAGTCGCTGGCCGATTTCCTCGACCCGAACGATCACAGCAAAACTGTTGAAGGCTACCCCGCCCCGTTACGTGCCGTATTAATTGCGCGTAAGCCGTGATGTTAAGAGTCATAGGCCGAATAAGACATTAGCCGCATCCGGCATTTTGCCGGGGCGCTTCGCTTGCCCGGCCTACAACGTCATTCATCAGGCAAATTTAGCGTAAAAAAAGGCCCCTGTTGAATGGGCAGGGGCCTGGTACGAGCAAGCATCATATTGGGCGACATGATGCAACGGTAAAATCATTTGGCCTGATGGCGAACAATGATTCCTTTCATCTCAGCAACCGACTTGCCGTCTACCGCATAGCGGGAATATTCATCCGCTTGCTTGTCTGTCGACATCGACAGCCCCTGATTGCGATAGCGCATGGGTGAAACCAGCAAGGTTCCGGCGGAGCTGTGTACTTCCCGTACTCCGGCATCCAGGAAACGCGGCAGATTTTCTGCGCGAACCCCCGCTCCGGCCATAATGATTGGAGCACCGGGTTGAGCGATAAGTTCAATAATATTTGCTAAACCTTGCACCGCATCGGATTTTTGCCCTGACGTCAGCACTCTGGCGACACCCAGCTCCGCAAGATTATTCAGCGCATTTAACGGATTAGCGCACATATCGAACGCGCGATGGAAGGTCACAGCCAGAGGACCCGCCTCGTCCATAATCTGCCGCATGCGTGGCATGTCGACATGACCGTCAGGATCAAGAATACCTGTCACCAGTCCGGGAAAACCCAGTTCACGCACGGTTCGTACATCATCCAGCATCGCCGCGAACTCACCGTCGGTATAACAAAAATCGCCACCGCGTGGCCGGATGATCGGATGCACCGGAATCGTCACCGCCTGACGAACCGAGCGCAGCACGCCCAGTGATGGCGTTAAGCCTCCTTCTTTTGGCGCGGCGCACAGTTCAATGCGGTCCGCGCCGTTTTGCTGCGCCGTAAGCGCGCACTCCATGCTGTAACAACAGATTTCCAGCAATGTCATATTCACTCCTGTTGCTGTTCACTGGCGACAATTGCCTCAATCGACCACGGATGGAACTTGACGGTGACCTTCCCGTCAGTGACCGCCAGCGTCGGGTTCGGCAGACGTTCGTGTTCCCCTTTCGGTGAACTGGTTTTGACAAAAATGCCCGGCTGGCTCAGCCCGTCATCGGAAAGCAGTGCCAGTGCGCGTGCATTCAGGGTTTCAGGAGAGCCTGGCAGGACAATCTCAATGTGTTCCCACCCTTCATGAGGATACCGCTTTTCGCCTGGCCACGGCAGTTCCACAATGCTTAAACGCCAGTGCGCAACGCACACCGGCTCATGCAGTCTGAACAGACAAATCGGTCTGCCGTTAATGGTATTTTCCGACAGCAACTCGCCACATTGTTCAAATCCTCGACGCCAGCGTTCAGCAGTGGCGTTCTGATGACAGCGCAAAGAAATGTGATCGGCCTCAAGCGGTGCAACATCCAGACCGAGGCGAGTGGAAAGTTCTGTGAACGCCTGAGTGAATCGCGGTAAATCTGCGGAAATATCATGCAGTTCGTCAATGGTCTGCCAGTTCGCCATAATAAGAGCTCTTATCGGTGTTCAAAGCCGCTAATTTACTCCGTTGACCTCTCGCAACCAACCGCAGATTGCAGGATTTGCGGTATGCATGCTTATGCACTCCTTTAACGCTTATTTTCTGTACGTGCTTACGGCTGCGCGGTGCTGACGCAGTGCGGCATTTGCAGTATACTCCCGCCCTTAATTCTTAAACTGGTGCGGTCAACATCAACCCGCTTCATCAACGTAAGGTATTCCGGTGAATATTCAGGCTCTTCTCTCAGAAAAAGTCAGTCAGGCCATGATTGCTGCAGGCGCGCCTGCAGATTGCGAACCGCAGGTTCGTCAGTCAGCAAAAGTACAGTTCGGCGACTATCAGGCCAATGGCATGATGGCAGTTGCTAAAAAACTGGGTATGGCGCCGCGACAACTGGCTGAGCAGGTGCTGACTCATCTGGATCTGAACGGTATCGCCAGCAAAGTTGAAATCGCGGGCCCTGGCTTTATCAATATCTTCCTCGACCCGGCATTCCTGGCGGAACACGTAGAACAGGCGCTGACCTCCGATCGTCTCGGCGTGGCAAAACCGGCGAAGCAGACGGTGGTTGTCGATTACTCCGCGCCAAACGTGGCGAAAGAGATGCACGTCGGTCACCTGCGTTCCACCATTATCGGTGATGCCGCCGTGCGTACCCTGGAATTCCTCGGCCACCATGTTATTCGCGCCAACCACGTCGGCGACTGGGGCACTCAGTTCGGCATGCTGATCGCGTATCTGGAAAAACAGCAGCAGGAAAACGCCGGTGAAATGGCGCTGGCGGACCTCGAAGGTTTCTATCGTGAAGCCAAAAAACATTACGACGAAGATGAAGCCTTCGCCGAGCGCGCCCGTAGCTACGTGGTAAAACTGCAGGGCGGCGACGAGTACTTCCTGCAGATGTGGCGCAAGCTGGTCGACATCACCATGTCCCAGAACCAGATCACCTATGACCGTCTGAACGTGACCCTGACCCGCGACGATGTGATGGGCGAAAGCCTGTACAACCCAATGCTGCCGGGGATCGTGGCCGATCTGAAAGCCAAAGGTCTGGCCGTCGAAAGCGAAGGCGCCACCGTCGTATTCCTTGATGAGTATAAAAACAAGGAAGGCGAACCGATGGGCGTCATCATTCAGAAGAAAGATGGCGGCTATCTGTACACCACCACCGATATTGCCTGCGCCAAGTACCGTTATGAAACGCTGCATGCCGATCGCGTGCTCTACTACATCGACTCCCGTCAGCATCAGCACCTGATGCAGGCGTGGACCATCGTGCGTAAAGCCGGTTACGTTCCGGACTCCGTGCCGCTGGAACACCACATGTTCGGCATGATGCTGGGCAAAGACGGTAAACCGTTCAAAACCCGCGCCGGCGGCACAGTGAAGCTGGCTGATCTGCTGGACGAAGCGCTGGAACGCGCCCGTCGTCTGGTAAGTGAGAAGAACCCGGATATGCCGGCAGACGAACTGGAAAAACTGGCCAACGCCGTCGGGATTGGCGCGGTGAAATACGCCGATCTCTCCAAAAACCGTACCACCGACTACATCTTCGACTGGGACAACATGCTCGCCTTCGAAGGCAATACCGCGCCTTACATGCAGTACGCCTACACTCGTGTGCTGTCGGTATTCCGTAAGTCCGGTCTGGATGAAAATGATCTGGCGAACGCGAAGGTGCAGCTCAGCGAAGATCGCGAAGCGCAACTGGCTGCCCGTCTGCTGCAGTTCGAAGAGACGCTGACCGTTGTTGCGCGTGAAGGGACGCCGCACGTAATGTGTGCCTACCTGTATGACGTCGCCGGTCTGTTCTCAGGCTTCTACGAACACTGCCCAATCCTGAGCGCAGAAAACGAAGAAGTCCGTAACAGCCGCCTGAAACTGGCGCTGTTGACGGCAAAAACGTTGAAGCTGGGTCTGGATACCTTGGGTATCGAAACCGTAGAGCGGATGTAAAGGGTAAAAATCAGCGTACGTCGGGTTGAGGATGATGACACACCTCTGCCTGATGGCGCTTCGCTTATCAGGCCTACGGACCACTGGTTGATGTCGTGTAGTTTGTAGGCCGGGTAAGGCATAGCCGTCACCCGGCCTAAACGCGAATCCGTACGTATTCAGGCTATCAGAAATACTTCCGTAAATACTCCGTCAGACACAGCATCGCCATCGCCTGGCCGTAGGGCATGGACGTCAGCGGAATCGCCCGATAGAAGTCGAGATCGTGGCCCATTCCCGTACCGAAAGACGTTTGCAGCAGCTCCCCTTGCGGGGAAATGTTGCGCACAATTCCACGAATCGCTTTTTCCGCCACGTCGGCATAGTCCGCACTGACATAACGCTTGCGTACCGCTTTTAAAATTCCGTAAGCGAACCCTGCAGTGGCGGAGGCTTCCAGGTAGGAGTGCGGATCGTCAAGCAGCGTATGCCACAGCCCGCTCTCATCCTGGCAGTTTGCCAGCGCGGCAATCTGCGCATTCAGCACCTGCACCAGATAACGGCGCACGGCGTTATTTTCCGGCAGATCCACCAGTTCGAGGAAGTCCGGGATCACAATGGTCAGCCAGCTATTGCCGCGTGCCCAGCGGGCGCTGGCAAAGTTATGATGCCCGTCGTAATTCCAGCCGTGGAACCACAGGCCGGTCTCCCGATCCATCAGATTCTGTACGTGCAGCAAAAACTGATAGGTCGCCTCTTCCACATATTCAGGACGCTTAAGCAACTTACCGATTTTCGCCAGCGGCAGTACCGTCATCATCAGGGTGTCATCCCACATTTGCTGATGGTTCTCTTCCGCCAGCGTGATGTGCTGCATACCACCGTGATCGGTGCGTGGCATCTCATACATCGCCCATTCCGCCCATGCGTCGAGCCACGGCAGATACGCCGGATTACGCGTCTCCTCGTAGCGATACGCCAGCGTCAGGAACGGCGCCATCGTGTTGACGTTTTTGGTGGTGGTCCCTTCGGCGAAACGGTCAGCAAACCAGTTGTCGATGATGTCGCGCATCGTTTCGTCGCCGGTTTGCTGGTAGTACTGATACATCCCGTACAGCCCGACGCCGTGCGTCCATTCCCACCCTGCCCAGCCTTTGGTGTCTATCACACGTCCGTCGTCCAGGCGCAGCAGAAATTGACCCGTCTCGTCCTTGATATTCACCAGATTGGTCGTCACCGTCTGAATTAACGCTTTCAGCGCTTCCCGTGAGATAAACCGTTCCGGCTGACGCAGTAACGAGCTATGTTTGACAGGCCAAACCTTCATATTTTTAACCTCTGTGATAAGTCGAATTCCATATCGCGGCCTGCTTCAGCGAAGGAGCCGCGGGTTTATTACGATTCAGGTAACCAATGTTGTTGTTACCCCAAAGTGATTCATACGGCAGTCCGGCAAGCATCTCGACGGTGGCGCGTGCCTGCGGAGTAATACTTTCCGGCATTGCGCGACCGGATTCGCGCATTTTCACCGTCTCTTCGCGCAGCGTGCAGTGAGTCTGCAAATTCAGTTTAAAGCGCAGGGAGACCAGGAAGCCGCAGGCCAGCACCAGCAGCGTACCGCAGCTGAGGATCAGCAAAATGGTATGACTGACCGATTCGGGTTGCGTATGTTGCCCGGAGACAAAACCCGACATCTGCATGACAATCCCGACCAGCATCACCGCTCCTGCCTGCGATGCTTTACGCGTCAGAGTCATGATACCGGCGAAAATCCCTTCGCGACGCTGGCCGGTAATGACTTCATCCACATCCGCAATGTAGGTGTAGGTGTTCCACGGAACATAGTTGATACCGCCGCGGCCCAGACCGGCTACCGCAGAAACCAGCAGCAACAGAGAGTAGATGTCGCTCAATCCGGCGTAGTAAAGCACCGCGTAAGAGAGCGAGCTCAGACCGAACAACACCACAACCATTCGATAGGACGGCGCGGGCCCAAAACGGATGCACAGCGGGATCATGGCGATAACCGCAATGAACTGGAAAATCGCCATCGTGCCGAGCAAATTCGACGCCATTGACGCTTCCTGCATCAGGACAAACACCACATAGTAGGTAAAGACGGCGTTGAACACGTCCTGCGCGATGTAACCACCGAGATACATCCCCAGATGTTGACGGAAAATCTTAATCCGCAGTGTAGAACTTAACTCTACGAACAGGCGGTTCATGCTCTGGCCGAAGGTGAGACTTTTTTTCTCTTCTTCCGCCCGCAGCGCCGCTTCCGTCCACTCTTCACGCGGGCGTTCCCAGGTAAAGAACCAGACAAAGGTCAGCATCAGTGCGCACAGCACCGAAAACACCAGGCTGGCATAAAAGAAAGAGATTGGGTTGTCCTTCCCGAACGCCGTTAACAAAATACCGGGCAGGAAAGAGGCCAGAATAGCGGACATTTGCGCCATACCGATACGCGCGCCGGAAAACTTGGTTTTCTGTTTGAAATCATCGGTCATCTCCGGCACCAGCGTCTCGTAAGGCACCAGAATCATGGTATAGACGATATCAAACAGCAGATAGGTCAGCAGGTAATACCAAAAGCTCATATCCCCTACCCACATCAGCGAGTAGCTGAATACGCATGGGATCCCCAGCAAGATAAAGAACTTACGCCGACCAAAGCGTTTACCGAACCAGGTGGAACCGAAGTTATCAGTCAAAAAGCCCATCAGTGGACTGACGATAGCATCAAGCACCCTTGCAGCCGCAAAGATGAAGGTCGCTTCAATAGGAGAAAGCCCACAGAACGTCGTATAGAAATAGAGCAGCCAGGCCGCCGTGAGCGCCGTCGTGCCTGCTCCCAGAAAATCACCTGAACCATAGGCGAAATAATTCACCAATCCAATTTTACGTGTTTTCATTGCCGTTAACCCTGCAAATGGTTGGGGGACTCCCGGCCGGTTGGCTGCGCCAAAGGAGTTCTTACACGGCTACAGTAGAAGCTTACAAAGTGGGATACCTTTTCGTTTTTGCCACCTGCGGGAGTGAAATGGCAAAAACACAAAGAGACCGGCAACACGTGTCACCGATTTATAAAACAGCGTTTCTTTTCAATCAAAAGACAAGGTCAAAAATGCGAGTCAGGCAGCAGTTTCACCCCTGCCTGATGAGGAAAACAACCGTCAACGATAGTTCACAATCACCTGATTGCTCTGGACTTTTAATGCAGGAATTAAGCGACCACCGCCGGGGACTTCCCAGATAAAACGTAGTGGTTCAACGGCGGGTACGTTGCTGAAAGCCAGCGTGGTGCCGCTCTGCCCTTCTATCTCTACACAGCGCGATTGTGAACATAAGCGCACGCGTAAACCGGCAGGCGTCGGGCCATTAAGTTCATATCGCCAGGCGACCAGCGTCATCAGACCGGAGACGGGCTGGCTGGATGAAAGCGGTGCCGACGAGGCCGCCACACCGCGATGATTCAGGGTTATGCCGATACTACTGGCCTGCCACGCCCCTTCCCCGGCAGCCTGTACCGCCAGCGGAAAAAGTAACAGCCAAAGCAGTTTGCGCATTATTTACCTCCAATCGTTGCCGTCATGCGGATGTTACGGTTATCGGACAGTTCCATATTCGACAGCACCACCAGTTGCGGCAGGCTGCGACGCAGGAAGCGCGACAGCAGTGGACGCAACGCATGGTTAACCAGCAGCACCGGCGGCGCCCCCAGCATTTCCTGGCGGGACAGCGCCTCCTGAGTTTGCGCCAACAGACGATCGGCAAGGCCCGGCTCCAGTCCACCGCCACCCTGTAGCGCCTGCAGCAGCAGACGTTCGAGCGCGGTATCGAGGCCAATCACATTAACTTCATGATTACCCGGGAACCACTGCTGGGTGATGGCGCGCCCCAGCGCCACGCGGACCACCGCCGTAAGTTCATGCGGATCGCTCTGCAATGGCGCATGTTCCGCCAGCGTCTCCAGAATGGTACGCATATCGCGAATCGGCACTTTTTCATCCAGCAGGTTCTGCAACACTTTATGCAGCGTGGTCAGGGTCACCACGCCCGGCACTAAATCTTCGGTCAGCTTCGGCATCTCCTGCGATACGCGATCCAGCAGTTGCTGCGCTTCCTGGCGACCGAACAGTTCAGCCGCATACTGACCAATCAGATGGTTGAGATGGGTGGCGACCACGGTACTGGCCTCCACCACGGTAAAGCCCTGGATCTGCGCCTGCTCTTTTAAGGCGCTTTCGATCCAGATAGCGTCCAGACCAAATGCCGGATCCACCGTCTGTTCGCCGGGTAATGTCCCCGCCGCTGTGCCTGGGTTTATCGCCAGCCAGCGTCCCGGGTAGGCGTCGCCGCTGCCAATCTCCACCCCTTTCATCAGGATGCGATAATGCGCGGGTTGCAGATCCATGTTGTCGCGGATGTGCACCACCGGCGGCAGAAAGCCCATATCCTGGGCGAACTTTTTACGAATACTGCGGATACGCCCCAGCAGTTCGCCGTCCTGCTGAAAATCGACCATCGGGATCAGGCGATAGCCCACTTCCATACCGAGAGAATCTTCCAGTTGCACATCGTTCCAGGTGGCTTCCACCACCGAGTTGTTTTCCGGAACTTTAGTCGGTTGCGACTCGACAGGCGCCTTCTGCTCACGTCCCCGGATCCACCAGGCCAGCCCCAACAGCGCGGCGGTAAACATCAGGAACACCAGGTTTGGCATGCCCGGCACCAGCCCCAGCAACCCCAGTACGGCGGCGCTGAGCAACATTACGCTGGGATTACTGAACAGTTGCCCGACCATCTGCTCGCCGACATCCTGATCGGTACTGACGCGGGTGACGATGACACCCGCCGCGGTTGAGATCACCAGCGCCGGGATCTGCGCAACCAGACCATCACCGATGGTCAGCAGGGTATAGCTTTCCGCAGCGTGCCCCATGGTCATCCCGTGTTGCAGCACGCCCACCAGCAGACCGCCCACGACGTTAATCACCATAATCAGAATACCGGCGATGGCGTCGCCACGAACGAACTTACTCGCACCGTCCATCGAGCCATAGAAATCAGCTTCCTGGGTCACTTCAGAACGACGCTTTTTCGCCTCATCTTCACCGATAAGACCGGCGTTCAGGTCGGCGTCAATCGCCATCTGTTTACCCGGCATCCCGTCAAGGACGAAGCGCGCGCCCACTTCAGCGATACGCCCGGCACCTTTGGTGATAACCATGAAGTTGATAATGACGAGAATAACGAACACCACGATACCGATAGCAAAGTTACCGCCAACCAGGAAGTGGCCGAACGCTTCAACGACCTTGCCTGCCGCCGCCGCGCCGGTGTGCCCTTCCATCAGAATGATACGCGTGGAGGCTACGTTCAGCGCCAGACGCAACAGCGTGGTGAACAGCAGGATGGTCGGAAACGCGGCAAACTCCAGCGTGCGCTGAGTGAACATCGCCACCAGCAGCACCATAATCGACAGCGCGATGTTAAAGGTAAACAACAGGTCAAGGATGAACGCCGGCAATGGCAGAACCATCATCGACAGGATCAGCAGGATAAGGATCGGCCCGGCAAGGATCTGCCACTGCGTGGTTTTCATGTTGTTGGGCAGGCGCAGCATCGCGACCAGATTAGCCATCGGTAGTCTTCTCGTTCATAAAATCCAGAGCCTCAGGCACCGGAAGATTTGCAGGTTGTGGTGGACGTTCCCCACCGGCGAGTCGCCAGCGTTTAAGCTGCCACACCCAGGCCAGCACTTCCGCGACGGCGGCGTAGAGTTGACCAGGGATCTGCTGACCAATCTCAGCATGGCGATAAAGCGCACGTGCCAGCGGCGGCGCTTCAAGGGTGGGAATTTTGTTCTCGGCGCCGATCTCACGAATGCGCAGGGCCACGAGTCCGGCCCCTTTCGCCACGACTTTCGGCGCGCTCATCTTATTCTCGTCGTATTGCAGCGCCACCGAGTAGTGAGTCGGGTTGGTGACGATGACATCGGCATTCGGGACATCACTCATCATGCGTCGACTCGCCGCCTGGCGCTGCATCTGTCGGATACGCCCCTTCACATGCGGGTCGCCTTCGTTCTGTTTAAATTCGTCACGGATATCCTGGCGTGACATACGCAATTTTTTCAGATGGCTCATGATCTGGAAAATCACGTCGAATCCGACCATCGGGATCACTCCCAGCACCACCAGCAGCGCACACAGGCCAACAAGATCCAACGCATTGCCCATCGCCGTGCGTGGAGACTCCGCCATCAGGCGCATCATCTCCGGCCAGTTATGCCACAGGTAGAGTGCCGTCACGCTGCCCACCAGCGTGGATTTCAGAATCGCCTTCAGCAGTTCCGCCCCGGTCTGCGCGGAAAACATGCGTTTGATGCCGGGTAGTGGATTGAGCTTGGAAAATTTGGGTTGTAGCGATTTACCGCTAAAAACAAGACCGCCGAGCAGGACCGGCGAGATCAGCGCCACCAGCACCACGCCGGTGATCAGCGGCAGCAACGCGATCATCGCTTCTTTAATCAGCAGAATAATTTGCCCGAGGATCAGGTTGGGGTCATTGACCATGCTGTGGTCAAAGCGCAATCCCGCCGACAGCATGCCCGATAACCGTCTGGCCAACGACTCGCCGCCAATCCAGATAATGCAGACGCCCACCAGCAAAATCAGCAGTGAGGTCAATTCTCTGGAACGGGGGATCTGCCCCTCTTCCCGCGCTTTCTCAAGTCGGTGGGGAGTGGGGGCTTCTGTTTTGTCGTCGTTCTCTTCGGACACGCATCAGATCCTGGATGGGCTTATGAGCGAAAATGATGCCAGAACAGCATTGAGTTAATGGCAAGAGTAAGCAGCAAAAAAGGCGGGGTTTATGGCCTTAATGGTGAATGCCGGAGGCGATGCGGCGCATCTTATCGGGCCTACATGAGGTGTGTAGGCCCGATAAGCAAAGTGCCACCGGGCAATGAGAGCTAAAACCCGAGGCTGTCCAGCAGGTCGTCCACCTGGTCCTGGCTTGCGACAACGCCCGCTTTGGTCGCATCGACCTGCGGGCCATTCAGCAGGCTTTCACTTTCGCGTTTGGGTCGGGAACTCTGCTCCGGAATGTTTTCCAGTAGCACCATCAGCAACTGACGTTCGATCTCCTGAATCACATCCATCATGCGCTTGATAACCTGACCGGTCAGATCCTGGAAGTCCTGCGCCATCATGATGTCGAGCAGTTGCGCGTTGGTGAAACTGGTATGTCCGGGCACATCACCGAGGTATTTGCGCGTATCCGTCACCAGTTCGCGGGCGTCAGAGAGCTCAATCGGGTTTTCAAACCACTCGTCCCAGCGCTTGCTCAGCGCCTTCGCCCCTTTCTCCATTTCGTCCTGATGCGGCTGAGAGGCTTCAACGCTGTTCAGCGCTCGCTCAGCGGCCTGCGCGGTCATCTGCACCACGTAGTCCAGACGATCGCGGGCATCGGGAATGGCTTCTGCCGCTTCGGCGATGGCCTGGTCCAGCCCCAGTTCGCGCAGGCTATCACGCAGCATACGGGTCAGGCTACCAATGCGGGCAATGATATCCCCGGCAGAATGTTCATCTACGGGTTTAATCTGTGGTTGCATCATGGTCAGCCCCTTACATGCCCAGTTTCTCAAAGATTTTATTGAGTTTTTCTTCCAGCGTCGCCGCGGTGAACGGTTTCACCACGTAGCCGCTGGCTCCGGCCTGCGCCGCCGCGATGATGTTCTCTTTCTTCGCTTCTGCCGTTACCATCAGCACCGGCAAGGATGACATTCCACTGTCCGCGCGAATAGTTTTCAGCAATTCGAGACCATCCATATTCGGCATGTTCCAGTCGGAAATGACAAAGCCAAACCCACCTGCCTGCAGTTTATTCAACGCATCGGCGCCATCTTCAGCCTCTTCCACGTTGTTAAATCCCAACTCCTTAAGCAGGTTACGCACAATGCGACGCATGGTGGAAAAGTCATCCACAACCAAAAACTTAAGCTCTTTATCCGCCATAAAAAATTACTCCTGATTCAAATACGTATTGCCTGTCCGGCACTGATTTTCGCCAGCATCTGCTGGCTTACCTGACTAAGATCGACCACTTCGCTGACACCACCCATATTGATGGCTTCGCGCGGCATGCCGAACACCACACAACTTGCTTCATTTTGCGCAATCGTCCAGGCGCCCGCCTGGTGCATCGCTAACATTCCGGCGGCTCCGTCGTTGCCCATCCCCGTCAGGATCACCCCGACGGCGTTGCGCCCCGCATATTTCGCAACCGAATGAAACAGCACATCCACCGACGGTCGGTGCCGGTTAACCGGTGGACCGTCATGAATTTTTATTTGATAGTTTGCCCCGCTGCGCGCCAGCTCCATATGCTTGTCGCCCGGCGCAATGTAGGCATGACCTGGCAGAACGCGCTCGCCGTCCTCCGCCTCTTTCACACTGATCTGACACAGCTTGTTCAGACGCTCGGCGAACGAGCGGGTAAAGCCCGGCGGCATATGCTGCGTAATAATGACCGCCGGGCTGGAGAGCGGCAGCGGTTGCAGCACATGGCGAATCGCCTCGGTACCGCCTGTCGAGGCGCCAATCGCTATCAATTTTTCCGAACTGAGCAGCGGTCCCGCCTTTAGGGTGACCGGCGCCGCAAGTGGTTTATGGGCCGTCAGGCTTGCACGTGACGCCGTGCGCACTTTCTCCGCGATCATCTCGCTGTAGGCCAGCATCCCTTCGCGGATCCCCAACTGCGGCTTGGTGACAAAATCGATCGCCCCCAGTTCCAGCGCCCGCAACGTGACTTCCGACCCTTTCCCGGTCAGTGACGACACCATCACCACCGGCATCGGACGCAGCCGCATCAGCTTTTCGAGAAAATCGAGACCATCCATCCGCGGCATTTCGACGTCCAGCGTCAACACGTCAGGGTTATATTTTTTGATTAAGTCACGAGCGACAAGCGGATCGGGTGCGGTTGCCACCATCTCCATATCGCTATGGCTATTAATAATTTCAGTCATGATTTGACGCATCAATGCAGAATCATCGACCGACAACACCCTGATTTTACTCATGCTTTACCCTTACTTAGCGCATAAACCGTTTGTCCGCGCAGGCTAAAGTCGCGCACGAGGTTACTAAAGTTTTCTGAATGCCCGGCAAACAGCAGACCATCAGGCTTAAGGAGAGGAACAAAACGGCGCAAAATGTCCTGCTGCGTCGTTTTGTCGAAATAAATCATCACATTACGACAGAAGATAGCGTCGAACGGCCCCGGCACGTTGTACTGCTTATCGAGCAGGTTAATCCCGGCGAACTCGACGTGGCTTGCCAGCTCCTGACGCACGCGAACCAGTCCGTCATGCGGGCCCGTTCCGCGCATGAAATAGCGCTGTAACTGCTGTGGCGACAACGTTTTCAGTTCGTCCAGGCGATAGATCCCGCTGCGGGCCTTTTCCAGCACTTCGGTATCGATATCGCTGGCAAAAACCTTCCAGCGCCCAGGCGCCATACCCAGCGTATCAGCCAGCGTAATGGCGATACTGTACGGTTCTTCACCGGTCGATGCCGCCGCGCTCCAGACCCGGTATTCGCCGCTGTGGCGACGGGCGCTTTCAGCCAGCACCGGAAAGTGGTGTCCTTCGCGGAAAAAAGCGGTCAGGTTAGTGGTCAACGAGTTGATAAAAGCCTGCCATTCTGCGCTGCTTTGATTCGCCTCCAGCACGCTGAGATAGTGACCAAAATCATCCATTCCCAGCGTGCGCAGTCGACGAACCAGGCGGTTGTAGACCATATCCCGCTTGTGGTCCGCCAGCACGATCCCCGCACGCTGATAGATTAATTGACATATCCGACGAAAGTGCGCGTCGGACAGCGCAAGGCGCTGGGTCATCTGTAACAATAATGACGTTTGCCCGTTGGGCAGAGATGATGTCATAGCGCCTTCTCAATCACATTCAGGATACAACGGGCACAGCCTGCGGCGGTGCCGATTCTTGGTGTGTTACCACATGCTCTTCAAGTTTGAATACCGCTACTCGGGCGGACAGCGTGTCGGCCTGATGCGCGAGTTGTCCGGTCGCGGCGGCGGCTTCTTCCACCAGCGCGGCGTTTTGTTGCGTCACCTGATCCATCTGGGTGACGGCCTGCGCCACCTGCTCGATTCCTCTGCGCTGTTCATCTGACGCCGAGGCGATCTCGCCCATGATGTCGTTCACACGCGTGACCGACCTGACGATTTCCGTCATGGTGTGGGCAGCCGTATCGACGAGTTGCGATCCCTGCTGGACGCGGTTCACCGACTCTTCAATCAAGCCTTTAATCTCTTTCGCCGCCTGGGCGCTGCGGCTCGCCAGGTTACGTACTTCGCCGGCAACCACGGCAAACCCGCGCCCCTGCTCGCCGGCACGCGCCGCTTCAACCGCCGCGTTGAGCGCCAGAATATTGGTCTGAAAGGCAATGCCGTCGATCACCCCAATAATGTCGCCAATTTTTTGCGAACTGGCGGCAATGGCCTGCATCGTGCTGGCGACTTTCGTGGTCTGATCGCCGCCCGTTTTCGCGGTGTCAGCCGCACTTTTTGCCAGACCGGAAGCCTGACGCGCGTTATCGGCGTTCTGACTGACGGTTGCGGTTAACTGCTCCATACTGGCCGCCGTCTGCGCCAGCGAAGCCGCCTGCTGTTCGGTGCGGGAGGAGAGATCGTTATTGCCCATCGCGATTTCAGAAATCCCGCTGTGCATCGCCAGACTGCCCTGACGCACGTCACTCACGGTTTCCCGCAGCGCCTGTTGCATCGCCTTCAGGCTGGCAAAAATCGCCGAAATCTCATTACGTCCGTAAACCGCAATCGGACGCGCCAGATTCCCCTCGGCAATACTGTCAAAATGGCTGCCGATAATCGCCAGCGGCTGGACGATCATTTTGCGTGACCAGAACAGCGCGCCGGTGGTTAGCAGCGCGGCAATAATGACCATGCTGATAAAGATCGCCGCCGACATGTGATAGTTGTTTTTGCTCTGTTGCCCCGCCACCAGCAGCACATGATTAATGTTCTGCTGCCAGGCGTTGAAGTTCACATCAAAGGCATCCTGCGACGCCTGCACTGGCGCGGTCAGAAAGTCTGACAGCTGGTTGTTTTCAAGCCAGGTGGCCTGATGCTCCAGATCGCTGTGCCACTGAGTGAAGCTTTTCTCCGTTGCGTCCTGCAGCGCTTTGCCTGATTCCGTATTCGCCTCGATAGCCCTGAAGCTACTGAACAGCGTGGCGGACTGCGCCAGACTTTCGCGCGCGATAACCATCAGGCTTTTGATGTCATCGGGCGGATAGCTCAGCGCCGTTAATGTCCCGGCCTTGTTGAGGGCGGTACTCGCCTGTAATAAAACGGCGCGCGTTTGTGCCAGCGCCGCACGTTGCTGATTACTCTGCTCGACCTGATTCAGGCTTTGAAAACCGTCCCGAAATGCCCAGAAAGACAAGCCATTACTGCCAATCTGCAATACACCGCAGAGGATCAAAATTAAAAACAGCGTGGTCGAGATTCGAATACGATTAAACATCAACGCTCCCATCAGGCGGCAACGGCCGCAGTATTAAATATCAGTCAAAATGTTTCCCAGTGAGTATCGTGCTCCATGCTTAACGTGGGCTTCTGCGCGGTGCGGGGCACGTCAGCAGAAGTCCGTTCTTCTTTGGTTTTTACCGCATAAGGACGTGCGGCAAGGCGAAATGCGGATACCGCCATCGTCAGGCGGCTGGCCTGTTCTTCCAGCGCGGCAGCGGCGGCGGCGGATTCCTGCACCAGCGCGGCGTTTTGCTGCGTCACGCGGTCCATTTCAGAAACCGCCAGCGCCACCTGATCGATGCCGCGGCTTTGCTCATCCGAAGCTGAGGCAATTTCGCCCATAATGTCGGTCACCCGGGTCACCGCATTAACGATATCGTTCATGGTCTCGCCCGCGCTCTCTACCAGCACCGAGCCGGTATCCACACGCGAGACGGAGTCTTCAATCAGCGCTTTGATCTCTTTTGCCGCATTGGCACTGCGGCTGGCCAGGTTTCGAACCTCACCCGCTACCACGGCAAAGCCACGGCCCTGCTCGCCCGCCCGTGCAGCTTCCACCGCTGCGTTCAGTGCGAGGATATTGGTCTGGAAGGCAATCCCGTCGATGACGCTGATAATGTCGGCAATTTTCTTCGAACTGCCGGCGATTTCGTGCATCGTTTTGACGACGTTATCCACTACTTTTCCGCCGTGCTGTGCGGTTTCCGACGCGCTCTGCGCCAGTTGCGATGCCTGCCGTGCGTTATCGGCGTTCTGTTTCACCGTCGCGGTCAACTCTTCCATGCTGGCCGCCGTCTCTTCCAGCGCCGACGCCTGCTGTTCGGTCCGCGATGAAAGATCGGTGTTACCGGTGGCGATTTCCGTAGTACCGGAGTAGATGGCATCAGAGCCTTCACGCACCTGGGTGACGGTTTCCACCAGCGAGCGCTGCATGTGATCGACACTACCGGCCAGTTCGCCAATCTCATTACGTCCGGCAACGGTCAGGGTGTTAGTGAGGTTGCCGCCAGCTATCTCACGAATATGCGCGATGACTCTTGAGAGCGGGTTGAGCAAGGTGTGACGAATGCCGTACCACACCACCACCAGAATCAGGACCAGCACCACCGCGAGGATGCCAAGCTGCCACTGCGCAAACTGGTAATCACGAGCGCTTTCATCAAATGCCTGGCGATAGAGTTTTTCGCTGACGCTGGCATATTTGCTCTTCGCTTCGCCGAGACCGTTTTGCATCCCTTGCGTGGGCTGCGCGAAAAAGGCATCCATGTTGCCGTTTTCGAGGAACTGCACCAGTTCCGTTAACCCCGCGAAATATTTCTGGTATTTCTCGTCCACATTACTGCTGACTTCCGCCATCTCCGGCAGAGGATCGATAGATTTAAACCTGGTGTAATGCTCCGCCGCCTGCGCGAGCGATGCTTTCGCACTCTTCAGGAGGTCATTTTTTGCGCTACTCTGCTGATTGTTCGCGTCCATCATCATGCGAGCGGAGGAGCGGCTGAGGTTAATACGCGTTTGCAGCATCAGATCCCATGTCGAGGTCAGTTCACTTTGCTGTTGGCGTAGATCGTTGGAAATAACAAAACTTTTTTGATTCTGCTGTAAAGACGAAAACAGCAGACCACCAGAGACAAGCTGTAGCAGTGCGAAAACCCCCAGCACCATCATCAGCATTGTGACAACGCGGATACGGTTAAACATAAGGCACCTTCCTGAAAACGAGTTATCAACGTTATCGGCACCCTTGATAAGAACTTTACGTTTGCGAAAGGGAAATCCCGCGCAGAAGGCGATATCCACTCAACCCTGTCACTGAGATAGCAGACGCATGGCTGCCAGTCACAGACGTTTTATGCCACCCCGTGGATAAAAATACGCGGTCATGAGTGCAACAAAACAAGCAAATAATAAAAAATAGTTGTAACCCGCGGCGGAATACTCCAGGTTAGGTAGGAAATGATTCAGCGCTGTTATATACATAAAAAATATGGATCGCTGATAAGAAATTGTTAAATTCAGCCCGAGGGACTTTTAGTGGCAAATGCAAATAAGCTCACGATATTCATCGTGATTTTCATGCTGGCAGGTATTGTGTCTGGTGCGGTTATTCACTCTTATACATCCGAAAGCGTTATTGCCGCCTGGTCGGATAACATCACCCTTCTCACCGACATCTTCTTACGTCTGATTAAGATGGTTATCGCTCCGCTGGTGTTCAGCACCCTGACCGTGGGCATTATGCGTCTTGGCGAGACGTCCACCATCGGGCGTGTGGGGGGCAAAGCGATGATCTGGTTCATCAGTTCCTCTATTCTCTCCATTCTGGTGGGTCTGTTTATTGTCACTCTGGAACAACCCGGCAGCGGGCTCAATCTGGCTATCCCTAAAGAAGCGGTCGATACCGGTCTCGCCGTCGGCGGGATGAGCCTGAAAGGCTTTCTGTCGCATACCATTCCCACCAGCATTGCCGGTGCGATGGCCGATAACGAAATTTTGCAAATCGTGGTGTTCTCGATGTTCTTCGGGATTGGCGGCGCGTCGTTGGGCGAAAAATTCAATGCCCCGCTGGTGACGGCGCTGGACGTGGTTTCCCACATTATGCTGAAAGTAACCGGCTACGTGATGTACGTCGCCCCGCTGGCGATTTTTGCCGCCATCTCCTCGGTGATCGCCACCGAAGGATTGGGCATTTTGCTTAATTACGCTTCATTCATTGGCGGCTATTACGTCGCGATTTTGCTGACCTGTCTGGTGCTGCTGGCGATAGGCTATCTGGTGTTGAAGAAAGAAATCTTTCGTCTCGTCAGCCTGCTGAAAGATCCGGTGCTGGTCGCCTTTACCACCAGCAGTTCTGAAGCAGCCTATCCGAAAACCCTGGAGCAACTGACGAAGTTTGGCTGCTCGCGCAACATCGTCTCTTTCGTGCTGCCGATTGGCTATTCCTTCAACCTGGTCGGCTCGATGGTCTACTGCTCATTCGCGTCGATGTTTATCGCGCAGGCTTACAATATCCCTCTGTCATTTGCCGAGATTAGCGTCCTGATGCTCACGCTGATGCTGGCATCAAAAGGTATTGCCGGCGTCCCGCGTTCCGCGTTAGTGGTATTGGCGGCAACGATTCCGAGCTTTAACATTCCCGTCGCCGGCATTTTGCTACTGATGGGCATCGACCATTTTCTCGACATGGGCCGTTCCGCCATTAATGTGTTGGGCAACGGTATTGCGACGGCGATGCTGGCTCAAAACGAAGGCTTGCTGGAAGAGAGTAATGAGGAAGATGGGTCACAGCAGGTTGAAGCATAACGGTTCCGGTGATTGCCGGATGGCGGTGTAAACACCTTATCCGGCCTACAACCACCTTCAGCCGTAGGCCGGATAAGCACAGCGTCATCCGGCATTAAAGCATGGTAACCACATCCGGCAAGAGAATCAGGCGACGTGAGTGGCTGCCATATCCAGCAGTGCCATTTCGTCGCTGTTCAGCAGTTTCTCAATGTTGACCAGGATCAGCATCCGATCGCCCAGCGCGCCGAGTCCGGTCAGGTATTCCGTTGACAACGTCACGGCAAATTCCGGTGCCGGGCGAATCTGCTCCGCGGTCAGCGACAGCACATCAGAGACACCATCCACAACAATCCCCACGACGCGCTGTCCCAGGTTCAGCACAATCACTACGGTGTTATCGTTATAGTCAACATCGCCCTGGCAGAACTTCACACGCAGATCGACAATCGGCACAATCACGCCGCGCAGGTTCGTTACCCCTTTGATAAACGCAGGCGTGTTGGCAATGCGCGTGACCTGATCGTAGCCACGGATCTCCTGTACTTTCAGAATGTCGATGCCGTACTCTTCCTCTCCCAGCGTAAACACCAGGAATTCCTGACCTGACGGCTCGCCAGCCAGTTTGCTCACATTAGTCATACCGGTCATATTTTACCCTTTCTCACTCAATCAGGCGGCGGTGATCGCCATACGTTGTTCGCGATTTAAACCCTGCAGGGCGGAGACATCCACAATCAGCGCGACGCTGCCATCGCCCAGAATGGTGGCGGCTGAGATACCCGGCACTTTGCGATAATTACTCTCCAGGTTTTTAACCACCACCTGGTGCTGACCAATGAGCTGATCGACCAGCAGTGCGTAACGGCGTCCGCCGCTTTGCAGGATCACTACGATGCCCTGGGTGGCTTCGGTCTTCGCCCCTTCTACTTCAAAGACTTTCCACAACTCAACCAGCGGCAGATACTCACCGCGCACTTCCAGCACGCGCTCGCCTCCGGCTAATGGATGCAGGTCATCGTCACGCGGTTGCAGGGATTCCATCACCGCATTGAGCGGCAGAATGAATACTTCGTCGGCGACACGCACCGACATGCCGTCGAGGATCGCCAGCGTCAGCGGCAGCAAAATGCGGATCGTTGTGCCAGAGCCCTGCTTTGACTGGATTTCAACGTGCCCCCCCATCTCCTGGATATTCCGTTTCACCACGTCCATGCCCACACCGCGCCCGGAAACGTCGGTCACCTGCTCAGCGGTCGAGAAGCCAGGCGCGAAAATCAGCATTCCCACTTCGTCATCGGTCATGTTTTCGTTGACCGCCATCCCCTGGGAGATTGCCTTCGCCAGGATACGTTCGCGGTTCAGCCCTGCCCCGTCATCCGTGACCTCGATGCAAATGTTGCCGCCCTGATGCTCGGCGGAGAGAATCAGATTACCGACGGCGTTTTTACCGGACTCCATGCGTTTTTCCGGTAGTTCGATACCGTGGTCGAGGCTGTTACGCACCAGATGGGTCAACGGGTCGATAATGCGCTCAATCAGGCTCTTATCGAGTTCCGTCGAGCTGCCGACCAACGTCAGTTCGACCTGCTTGCCAAGTTTGCCCGCCAGGTCGCGGACCAGACGCGGGAAGCGACTGAAGACGTATTCCATCGGCATCATACGAATCGACATTACCGATTCCTGCAGATCGCGGGCGTTACGTTGTAACTGCCCCATACTGGTGATGAGATCGCCATGATTGACCGGGTCCAGTTCATTTGAACGCTGTGCCAACATAGACTGCGTGATCACCAGTTCACCGACCAGGTTGATAAGCTGATCGACCTTCTCCACCGCCACACGAATACTGGTGGATTCACTGACGCGCGCCGGTTTTTCCCGCTCAGCACGGGCAGATTGCGCTTCGCTGGCAACGGGTTTTACCGCTGGCACTGCGGCAACGGGTTGTTCGATGGCTACCACCTCGGCCGTCTCTGGCTGAACCGCGGGCACCGCCGTCGAAACGACTTTCTCAAAGGCAATTTGATCAGCTTCAATCACAAAGCACAGGACGGCAATGACGTCATCCTCGGCAATGTCGCCATCAAGCGTTGCCGCAAGGCTGTCTTCACCTTTGACCACATCCGATAAGGGGGTCAGATTGCCCAGTTCTTCTTCCAGCAGGGCCACTTCACTGGCCTTCAGACGCGAAAGGACAATGCGCAACTTTTCTTCTTCCGCCGCAACCCCTTCTTCAGGCATCGTATTGTCGACCACGCTCAGTCGGGCATTCGTCACCACGGCTGGCGCGGTTTCGCCTTTCGCTTCCAGCGCTAACTGGCGTAATGCCGTGCAGATGTATTCGAAGCTGTCGGCATCCGGCTCCTGCGAACTTTTATAGGCATCGAGCTGTTCCTGCATAATATCTTTCGTTTCCAAAAACAGGTTGATAATGGCGGTATTGAGCTGCATCTCACCGCGACGTGCATCATCCAGCAGGTTCTCCATCAGATGGGTCGTTTCCTGCAAAACGGTGAAGCCAAATGTGCCGGCACCCCCTTTGATGGAGTGCGCTGCACGAAATATGGCATTCAGTTGCTCGGAATCCGGCGCTTCGGGCACCAGATCAAGCAGATGTTGCTCCATGTCGGCCAACAACTCGTCAGCTTCATCAAAAAAGGTCTGATAAAAATCGCTTATATCCATGCTCACGCTATCACCTCGGATTGGCTGGTGGCGATGTGGGAACGCTTACCTGCGGACTGGCCGCAGGCTGTTGTAATACACTTACCGGCTCGTTCTGGCTTTCAGCGTTTTCATGCAAAATGGCCTGCTCGGTCTGTTTGTTCAGCACCAACAGACTGATTCGGCGGTTGATGGCGTCATCAGGACCGCGATCGCTCATGCGCATCGTGGCGGCCATGCCGACCACCCGTAATACTTTCCCGTCGTCCAGACCGCCCTGCACCAGTTCGCGCCGCGATGCATTGGCGCGTTCGGCAGAAAGTTCCCAGTTGCTGTAACCCTTTTCACCGTTCGCATAGGGGAAATCGTCCGTGTGCCCGGACAGGCTGATACGGTTTGGAATGCCGTTCAGCACCGGGGCGATCGCCCGCAGGATGTCACGCATGTAGGGTTCAACCTCGGCGCTGCCGGTCTTGAACATGGGGCGATTCTGACTGTCGATAATCTGAATACGTAACCCTTCCTGCACCAGGTCAATCTTCAGGTGCGGGCGCAGCGCCCGCAGTTTTGGATCGGATTCAATAAGCTGATCGAGATCGCCGCGCAGTTTGCTCAGGCGATTTTGCTCCATGCGCTTTTTCAGTTCATCGATGTTCGGCTGCTTGTTCACTTCGCCCTGTTGCTGGGTGAAATCGTCACCACCACCGGGAATCGGACTCTGACTGTTGGAAATTCGATTTCCTCCCGTCACCGCCGTCGCCAGCGGCGTACGGAAGTATTCGGCAATCTGAATCAGTTCTTTAGGGCTGGAGATGGAAATGAGCCACATCACCAGAAAAAAGGCCATCATGGCGGTCATAAAGTCAGCGTAAGCAATCTTCCACGATCCGTGTGCTCCGCCACCGTGCCCCTTATGTTTGCGCCGTTTAACCACGACGATAGGATGAGACCGATTCTTCATGCGCCCTCGGTCGTCGTCTGCTGCTGTTGGTTCGGGTTTTTCACGGCGCGAACATGTTCTTCCAGTTCGATGAACGACGGACGTTCGCTGGAATACAGCGTTTTACGCCCAAACTCGACGGCAATCGGCGGCGCGTAACCGTTCAGATTTGACAACAAGGTTATCTTCACGCACTGCATCATCTTGCTGGTTTCCGCACTCTTCTGGCGCAGAACGCTGGCGAGCGGCGAAATAAAACCGTAAGCGAGCAAAATGCCGAGGAACGTACCGACCATCGCATGGGCAATCAGTGAACCCAGTTCAGCGGCGGGTCGGTCAGCGGATGCGAGCGCGTGTACGACCCCCATCACCGCGGCAACGATACCAAATGCCGGTAGCGAATCCCCCATCAGCGCCAGACTGTTGGCCGGCACTTCCGATTCGCTTTCGTGCGTTTCAATCTCTTCATCCATCAGCGCTTCTATCTCGAAGGTATTCATGTTGCCGCTGATGATCAGGCGCAGGTAGTCGACGATGAACTCCAGCATCACTGCGTCGGCCAGAATACGCGGGTAACTGGCGAAAATTTCGCTCTCTTTCGGGTTCTCAATATCACGCTCAAGCGAGAACATCCCCTGCTGGCGAGACTTGGCCATCAGGCGATAGAGCAGCGCGAGCAGATCCATATACATCGCTTTGGTGTATTTCGAGCGGCGAAACAGTAGCGGCAGCGCTTTCAACGTCCCCTTGATGGCTTTACCGTTGTTACCCACGATAAATGCCCCTATTCCCGCGCCACCTATGATGACAAATTCAGCCGGTTGATAGAGTGCCCCCAGGTTTCCGCCGGTCATCATATAACCGCCAAAAACTGTACCAATAACCACCAGGTAACCTAATAAGATAAGCACGACATCATCCTTCTGCTGTTGACTATGACAGGATGTGCAGTCGGGGCGTTAACGCGTTGGCGAGGCAAAAAAAAGCAGCGGTAATCGCTTACCGCTGCTGGAGTGTTTCGTCCACACCGTATCGGTTAAACAGCCTGTTCGATCTGTTCATCCAGCAGTTGTGGAATAATATCGGCAGCATCCTGGGAAAGTTTACGTCTTTTTACCGCACGGGAAGGCGGCTGACATAAACTGCAGGCAAAACTGCCCACAGGTTGGTGAGCGTGGGTAATGAAATTGCCGCCACAGCAGTTACAACTGGATAACTGAAGCAGTCCACTTTCGACAAAACGCACCAGTGTCCATGCGCGAGTCAGCGCCAACAGCGGCCCTTCGTCGCCCTGTGGACACTGCTCGAGGTACAGCCGATACGCCTTAATGACGGCATCAACGCCACTGCACAAGCCCGTTTTCAGTAAGAACTGCCAGGCATTGCAGAACATGGAAGCATGAATATTTTGCTCCCAGGTCATAAACCAGTCCGTCGAAAACGGCAACATACCTTTTGGCGGCGGGCTACCACGAAGTTCTTTGTACAGCTTGATGAGGCGACCGCGACTTAACTGCGTTTCGCTTTCCAGCATTTGCAAACGGGCACCCAGTGTGATCAGTTCCATCGCTAACTGGATATCACGAGCTTCCTGAACAATGCTTTTTTCACTCATCATCAGGCCCTTTTCTTACGCGCGGTTTCATCAGCCTGATTGACATCACTTAACAGTCGAGTGGACAGCATGATACCGGTGTGAATTTGCTGGAGATCGTCTACTCTTGAATCCTGAGTCAGACGCGTAATGGTTTGATGGCTGTCAAAACGGAAATGACACACAAGCTGATTCGTTTCTGCCAGTTTTACCATTTGTGGAAGGGTCAGCGCCCCTAGTGAGACCGCCATTTCCTCATTGATCCCGAGACGAAACATAGCGGACGCTTTGTCCTGAACGATTAGACGCTGTGCAAGGAGTAAATATGACAAATTGATGTCATAAATGTGTTTCAGCAACTCGGATGTATGCATTATTCCCATCCAGAATAACCAACTTTTATTTTTATGCGGTAAAACCGCACCCCGTGATGTCGCCGGGAATTCCCGGTAAAAAAAGCAAATAGGTCAAACACATACCCTAACTCAGGCGCAGAAACATAGACGTACGCGCTACACTGGTCCCCTGCCAGGTTGTAACGCGAGCACATGATTTCTTACAAATGCCTAAGATTTTTCCTAATTCGACGCAACTGTACTCGTGAGAACCTGGACATACAACAAAGCCACGCTGCGAATTTGGAAAATATGTGATGCTCATCACACAAATTAACTTAATCGTTAACATAAATCCATCAGTTGAGCTTTTATTTTGCTGGTAAATTAACCAGTGAAACTCCATTTTATTCTCATGGGTATAAGATCGGGTGACTGATATGCAGAATATTTTTACGCAACATGCGTTAAAATCACCTCTTGAAAATAATCAAAATGCAGTTATCTTGCGCCGAAACAAATTTATTTTTTATCGATTTAAAACAACAACTTAATTGTTTCTTATTTTTTATCAATGCAAGGCATTGATGATTATGCTGTTATTAATAACGAATGCGAATTTGTTAAACCAAATTTTGATTGACTCCACGATTTAATTTAAGTCAACCCATTTGGTTAGTACTTTTGGTTATTCCTTAGATTCACATATAAGGAATATTAATGAATAATTATGATAGTCTTCACATTATTGTCATATTGAAGCATTGCAGTTATCAGCGAATCGGAGTAATGCTGAAGAACCACCTCATATCCTTGCAATAAGGAGCGAGTTATGAGTTACAAACACATTCTTGTCGCCGTGGCGGTAACCCCGGAAAGTCAGCAACTCCTGGCAAAAGCCGTCTCCATTGCCCGCCCTGTCAACGCGCAAATTAGCCTTATCACCCTCGCCTCAGATCCTGAGTTATACAATCAGTTTGCCGCCCCGATGCTGGAAGATTTACGCGCGGTGATGCATGAGGAGACCACTGATTTTCTTGAAAAACTGGGGAAAGATGCGGGCTATCCGATTGCGCAGACCTTCATTACCTACGGTGAGTTAAGCGAGCATATTCTTGACGTGTGTCGCAAACACGATATCGATCTGGTCATCTGCGGCAACCACAACCATAGCTTCTTTTCGCGAGCCTCCTGCTCAGCGAAAAGTGTGGTGAGTTCAAGCCTGGTGGACGTTCTGCTGGTTCCACTTGAGGGTGATTGACCCTTTCAGAACACCGTTCAGGCTAGCTTTGGAAACGTCGCGACTTTGCGTTGCTGAAGAGTTTCAGCGCTGCGAGGGGAAATCGTCTTTAGGTCGCAGATGAATTGCTCCTGCCAGTGATTGATGTCGTTTTTCTCAATCACTTCCAGCATCTCAGCATGACGTGAAATGCGCTCGGCCAGCGGCATCGTGAGGGCGCGATCCAGCGCAGCCGCCACTTCATCACGATCGTAGGGATTGACGATCAGCGCGGAGGTTAACTCATTTGCCGCACCGGCAAACTGCGACAGCACCAGAACGCCTGGATTGGCGGGATCCTGAGCAGCAACAAATTCCTTCGCCACCAGATTCATACCATCACGCAGCGGCGTGACCAGACCCACATCTGAATAGCGAAACACCTTCATCAGTAATTTGCGGTCGAAATGTTGGTTGAGATAGAACAGGGGCGTCCAGCCCAGTTGTCCGTATTTGCCGTTGATGCGACCGGCTTCCGTCTCAAGTTGATGACGAATATCCTGATACGCCTGCACATCGCCACGGGAAGTGGGCGCAATTTGCGTATAACGGATTTTTCCGTGATGCTGAGGGAATTTCTCCAGCAGCGCCTCGTAGGCCTGAAAACGCTCTGGCAACCCTTTTGAGTAATCCAGTCGCTCAACAGAAAAGATGTTCTTTAAATTCTTCAGCTCCGCTTTCAGTTGCGCCAGTTTCGGCGGCAGCGGACCAGAAGCCTGCTGAGCAATCTCCTGCGGCTCGATGCCGATGGGATACACCTCGGTGCTGAAGGTCTTTCCCCAGGCCGTGTGGCTGCGCGTATCGTGAGTCGTAACTCTCGTCAGGCTGGAGAGACAGTCAAGGAAGGCCAGCCTGTCGTTTTCAGTCTGGAATCCCAGCAGGTCAAAATCGCATAACTGCTCAAGCAGTTCTTCCGATGACGGCAACGCGTTAAAGATTTCCGGCGTCGGGAAAGGAATGTGTAAGAAGAAACCAATACGATTATTCACGCCACGTTTACGCAGTTCGCTGGCAAACGGCAGCAGGTGATAATCATGAATCCAGAGGATGTCATCTTTTTTCAGCAACGGCAGCAGCTTATCTGCCAGTAACGCGTTCACCCGTAGATAGCCTTCCCAGGCGGTGCGCTGAAAATTCACCAGATCTAAGCGATAGTGAAAGGCGGGCCACAACACGGCATTAGAGAACTGGTTGTAATACTCCTCGTGGTCTTTTTCGCTCAGGTTAAACGATGCCCAGATGATATTGCCCCGGGTGACTTTTTTTAATGGCTGATCCTCGTTACCCAGCTCGCCACTCCAACCGAACCAAAGTCCCCCCGCCGCTTTCAGCGCGCCCAGCACACCAACGGCCAGGCCGCCTGCACTGGTTTTGTTATCGGGGGGCGCAATTCGATTAGATACTACGACTAAACGACTCATGGCCATTTCTCCTGTCATTCATGGTTGTTTCTTGTTGTTGTTCTTTCGTGTGAATAGATTCCAGCCAACGCCAGACGTCAGGCACACCCGCTAATCGCCATTTCGCCTGCGTTTCACCGTTACCGACTTTAACGGATATGCCACCCGCGTTGTTTACCACGGCAAATCCCGTCTCATCGGTTAAATCGTCTCCCAAAAAAACCGGGATCCGCCCGGCAAACGGCGCTTCCTGCATAAACGCGGCGATGGCTTCGCCTTTGTTGGTCCCTTTCGGTTTAATTTCGACCACACACTTCCCCTGCTGGAGCGCAAGCTGCGGCCAGATTTGGGTGATCCGCAACGCCAGCGCCTGCAGCGCCGCTTCATGCTCCGGCGCCTGACGGTAATGCAGCGCGAAGGCCATCCCTTTGGTTTCAAGCTCGGCGCCAGGCAACTTCGCCAGCGCCGTATGCAACTGCACGCTGATATCGCGCTCTATGGCCTGCGGAAGGTGCACAATATGGGTTTTACCATTGATATCACGGCGTTCAGCCCCATGTACGCCTGCCAGCGGAAAGCGAAAGGGTTTTGCCAGCGCGTCAAGTTCGACCATTGAGCGCCCTGAAATCAATGCCAGCGCCCCTGCATTACGCTCTGCAAGACGGTGGAGAATCTGAAGGATCGTGGGGGGTATCACCACCTGGTCCGGATGCGGTTTTATTTCCGCAAGGGTCCCATCAAGATCGAAGAAATACGCGTAGTGTCTGGATTGTTCAGGGGTTTCGGTTAACGGTTCTGCCACCCGGTCTTCCTCCTTTTCATTATCTCTGGGCACGTGGATCGCACCTCAATAGCAACGATAAGTATAGACAGTGTGACGGTGCTCGCCATTTGCAAACACCATTGCCAGCCGGGTTAACGGCTGGCATAGAGGAAAAACCAGGCTAAAACGTTCGGCTTTTTGTTATCAAACCGTACGCTTCGCTTTTTGTTTATAACGGTCGAAGATCACCGCCGCCAGCAGGATCAAGCCACGGACAACGTACTGGGCAAACGGCGAGATATTCAGCAGATTCATCGCATTCTCAACGGTACCCAGGATCAGGACACCGGCCACCACATATGAGATTTTTCCGATGCCGCCTTTAAGGGAAACGCCGCCCAGAACACATGCTGAAATGACAATTAGCTCATAACCGATGGAGGTCATCGGCTGTCCGCTGGTCATGCGTGAGGCGAGGATAATCCCGGCGGCCGCAGAGACCAGACCAGAGAGCACAAAAATAATGATCTTGGTGCGCACCACCGGCACCCCTGCCAGACGCGCCGCTTCTTCGTTACCGCCAATCGCCAGCGTGTTGCGCCCGAAGGTCGTTTTGTTTAACAGCAAGCCAAAAATGATCAGGCAGCCCACTGTCAGCCAAATTGGCGCCGGCAAACCGAGCCAGTTCGCGTAGCCGAGGGTGAAAAAGCGCTCGTCTTCAATCCCCACCGCTTTACCGTCAGAAATGATATAGGCCAGGCCACGGACGATTTGCATCGTTGCCAGCGTGGTAATCAGGGCGTTGATTTTGAGCCGTGCAATCACGAAGCCGTTGACCAGCCCGCACAGAATCCCCAACAGCAGGCCTGCGCCTACGCCCATCCACAGGCTTTCGGTCATATTGATGACCACCGCCGTGGTTACCCCGGCACAGGCGATCACCGACGCGACGGAGAGGTCGAAATCCCCTGACGCCAGACAGAACAACATGCCGCAGGCCACCATCCCCGACATGGAGATGGCCAGCCCCAGCCCCTTCATATTGATAAAGGTAGCGAAGTTAGGCACAAATATCGCACAGGCCAGAAACAGGACGGCGAATACCACCAGCATGCCATACTGGTCCCAGATACGTCCGAGACTAAATGGCGATGGCGACTTCGGCGCGCCCGATCCAGAAGTAGTTACGGAAGACATCATTCTCTCCTTTCTCAGGCGACAGCCTGGCTGACTTTAGGCATAGCGAGGCTCAGCGCCTGGCGCTCATCCGCCTGCTCGTGAAGTAATTCCCCGGCAATCTCGCCTTCCCGCATGACCACAATGCGGTCAGCCACACCGAGGACTTCCGGCAGGTCACTGGAGGCGAACAGCACGGCAACACCGCGCGCGGCCAGGGCATAAATAACGTTATAAATCTCGTGCTTCGCGCCAACGTCAATGCCGCGCGTCGGTTCGTCGAGCAGAATCACCTTCATCTCTTCCGACAGCCAGCGACCGAGAATGGCTTTTTGCTGGTTTCCCCCGGAAAGATTCATGATCAACTGTTCGGCACCGGGTGTTTTGATGTTCAGGGAACGAATATGATGGTCGGCATTGCTCTCCTCCCATTCGTTGTTGATCACGCATCCACCCAACACATGCTTACGACGCGCGCTGATGTTGATGTTGTCGCGTACTGAATGCACCGGAATGATCCCCTCCGCTTTTCGGTCTTCCGGGCACAGCATCATTCCCGCCGCAATGGCGTTCGCCGGCTTGCGGATATCGATCGGCTTTTCGTCGATATACACCTGCCCTTCGCTGATACGGGTGCCACCAAATAAGCCTTTCATTAACTCACTGCGGCCCGCACCGACCAGGCCAAACAGCCCGACAATTTCACCGCTACGTACCGTGAGGCTAATCGGCGTGCGCACGCCCTGCGCTTTAACCTCATGCAAACGCAGGCGCTCTGCACCATAGGGGCGTGGCTGCCAGCCGTAGATATCCCCCAGATCGCGCCCCACCATCGCTTGTACCAGCGCATCGTGGTTGACCTGCTGCATATCGGTAAAGGTTTTCACGTAGCGACCATCTTTAAACACAGTAATCGCATCGCTAAGGGCGAAGATCTCCTCCATGCGGTGCGAGACATACAGAATGACGCGCCCCTCTTTACGCAGTTCGCGGATCACCCGAAACAGGTTCTCTATCTCCCGTGCGGAGAGCGAACTGGTGGGTTCGTCGAAGGCGATAATTTTGGCGTTGCGGGCCAGCGCTTTGGCAATTTCTACCATCTGCCACTGACCGATTGAGAGATACTTCAGGGGGGTCGCAGGGTCGATATCCATCCCCAGGTGTTTGAGTTGCAGACCCGCCTCATAATTGAGTAAAGAGCGGTTCACAATACCGCCTTTATGGGGAAGCTGACCGAGATAGATATTCTCGGCGACGGTCATCTCGGGCACGAGATGCAATTCCTGGTAAATAATGGCCACACCAGCGTTCAGCGCGGCGGTGGTATCCGCGAAGCTCATTTCCTGCTCGCGAATCGCCAAAGAGCCCGTGGTTGGCGCATAGTTACCGCTGAGAATTTTTAAGAGTGTTGATTTCCCGGCGCCATTTTCACCCATCAGCGCATGCACCTGACCGGCGTAACAGTCAAAACTGATATCCGTAAGCGCTTTAACGCCGGGGAAGGTTTTACCAATGCCGCGAAATGAGAGATACGGGGTAGACTGTTGCATAACGTCTCCGTGATTCAGTATCGTTCTAACCGGTTGCCGGATGGCAACATGAGCGATGCCATCCGGCCTTTCACTTGCTGTCGTACTACTTGCCGCCTAACCCTTTTTTCGCCAGCTCTTCTTTAAAGTTGTCACGGGTAATCAGTACCACATCGGTCACTTCGGTGAAGGCCGGTGGCTCAGCGCCTTTGGTCACCCAGTTGTAGAGCATTTCGCTCGATTTATAGCCATGAACATCCGGGCTTGGCAGCAGAGAGCCGTAGAAGCCGGTTGCCTGCGCTTTGGACAGTTCGCTCACCGCATCTACACCGTTAATGCCGATGCCGATCACGTCCGCGGCTTTGAAGCCCTGACCTTCAGTGGCACGTACGCCGCCCAGGACGGTGTTATCGTTCATACCGACAATCAGCCAGTGTTTCACTTCAGGATGTTGAACCAGCATAGAGTTGGCGGCATCAAATGCGCCGGGAATGTCATTAGATTTGGTGGGGACCTGGTAGATCTGTTTTTCCGGGAAGCCTGCGGCTTTCAGTGCATCCATCGAACCGCCGGTACGACGACGTGCGGTATCCAGTTCGTTGGCGGTAATCGCCATCACTGCGCTCTCTTTGACATCCCAGCCACGTTTCTGCATCTCTTTATACAGTTCCTGGCCCTGACGTTCGCCGATTTTAGTGGCCGCCATCATGACCAGTGGGACGGTATCCATCGGTTTACCTTTGGCATTGACGAACTGATCGTCCACCGCGATCACTTTCATGTCGTAGCCGCGCGCCTTAGCGACAATGGCGGAACCCAGTTTCGGATCCGGTGTACAAATCACAAACCCTTTCGCCCCGCTTGCTGCCAGGCTGTCGATCGCATTCAGCGTCTTCTCGCCATCCGGCACGGCGATTTTAATCACTTCAAAGCCCAGGTCTTTCCCGGCTTTATCGGCAAATTTCCACTCAGTCTGGAACCAGGGTTCTTCCGGCTGTTTCACCAGAAAACCTAACTTCATGGTTTCTGCGATAGCGGATTGTGACATAACGGCAGCCAGACCGATGGCTGCCAGCGCTTTAGTGAATTTGTGCATGGTTAACTCCAGCTTTAGCGTCATTTTATGTAGGGTAATATTCAACGACTTTATGTAATTCGGACAAAAAACAAGGCATTACCAAAAGAGCTCAAGATAAGTGCCAGTTCTGGAATAGTTGTAGCGGGAAATTGATTCTCCATAGGAGAGCGGCATCACACCGCAGAATTACAGTAATTGCGTACATAAATTCAGCGGAAAATGACATAAGAAATGGGTTAATTGTCCGACAAATGAAAAGTGGAGTAGCACATTAATCCATAAGGTCAGCTCACAAATCCTTGTTCCCGAATATGCCTGTATTCGGGAACAAACGAATTACCACGGATAATAGATATGCGCGGCGTGATCGCGCACCGGTTTGTCATCCCCTAATAAACGGGCTGACAGCGCCAGGGCAAAATCAAAAATATGGCCTAATCCTTTACCACTCAGGAGATTGCCATCCTCAACGACAGGCGCATCGACATACACCCCGTCGGTCACCGTTTCATAGAGATCGCCTGAGCAGACATAGCGACGCCCCTTCAGTAAGCCGCTACCGCCTAATACGCGTGCGGCGGCAGAGCAAATGGGGCAAATTAATTTCCCGGCGGCATCATGGCGCGTGATGAACGCGATAACCTGTGGATTCACCGCAAGATTCATGCTTCCCTGCGGTCCTCCCGGCAGCACCACCGCGTCATACAGACTCTCCTGTTGCCCTGTCAGGGTGTAATCAGTCACCATCGGGAGATTGTGGTAACTCACCACTGCACGAGACTCTGCACAGGCCAGCGTGTCAACGTCGATGTCCAGCCGACGCAAGATATCAATAGTGACGATGGCTTCCGCTTCCTCGAAACCCGATGCCAACAAAACTGCCACTCTTTTCATTCAACTTTCCTCATTTATTACAGGCTGATAACACTGAAAATAACGAAATAATCATTCGGTTATAATTGATAAGACGTCGCTGCCTGGTTTTCCGCAGGAGATAAAACGGCGTTATTTCCGCCCATACGGTTTCACTGGATTATTATCGCAACAGGGACAGGAAAATTATCAATAATCTGATATTACCCTATGAAACCATTCAAACCTGTGACTTGAAACAGCATTTCAAAAGAAAATAAATCATTCATCAGCCATTAAAATCAATAAGATATATAATTTCACATTATGTTTACCAAATACGACTTGATGTATTACCTTCAGTAATATGTAAAAAAACATAAACAATCGCACTTAAGGATTTTCTTATTTCATTTATGAAGGTATGCTTATTTTAGATAAGCAACGAAATTGACTCTTCGATCACATAATGGACTGGCAGAATGGACTTATTCTGCTAACAGTAAGTTGTGCGGATGCGTTCTGCACATCCCTTCTATCAGGAAATAAGGATATTGATATGGCTGCAGTTGGAATGGTAAACAAACTCAATAATCAAATGAATCTTGAGTTTTATGCTTCCAATCTCTACCTCCATCTGAGTGAGTGGTGTTCCGAGCACCGTCTGATGGGTACAGCGACTTTCTTACGTGCTCAGGCTCAGAGTAACGTCACCCAAATGATGCGCGTTTTTAACTTCATGAAAAATGCCGGGGCGAATCCGGTCGTTAAGGCCATTGATGTACCCGGCGAAGACTTACATTCGCTGGAAGAACTGTTTCAGAAAACAATGGAAGATTATGAGCAGCGCGCCAGCACGCTTTCACAGCTGACCAACGAAGCAGAAGCGCTGAATGATGCACCAACCCTCAATTTTCTCCACGATCTGGAAAAAGAACAGCAGCAAGATGGACTGCTGTTACAAACGATTCTTGATGAAGTGCGTAGCGCCAGGCGTGCAGGCCTTTGCCCGGAACAGACCGATCAGCATGTACTCAATGTGGTGAATTACCAACAGCATTAAGTGACCCCGTCATTGGCCTGCATTTCACTCCCCCGACAGGCCAATTCGCAAAGCCCTTTCTGTCCGATGCCTCCCACTTTGGGGAGGTATCGTAAAAAGCATTTCTAAAATTTAAAACAACGGTTTATTTTAGTGAGCTTCGCCCTGCGGTGTGAATTTCAGTTCAATCAGCGCGATCGCTTTCTGGATAGCGCGCCGAGTGATGGGGTCAGCAGCAGCGGGATGCGTTGAAAAATCAATATTTTTCAGCTGGCTGGTCATTTTTTCGCGAACCTCAACGGGAGCAATCACGTCGAGAACATCGAGAATTTGTTTGATGACGAGCTGACAGGCGACAACGTCAGAGACCAGTTCCTGATCGGCATTCAGCGGTTGGGACATAGTATGCGCTCCTGATTGTGATGAAGGCCGACATAGTACCGATTCACACGCCGAAACGATAGCCGCACCTGACGCAGTGAACGACGGGTATAAAAAAACCTGCCGGAGCAGGTTTTTTTATCAGCGGAACATATCGCCCGGCGGTACGTCTTTAAACGTTTTGCAATAGTTCTCAAACATGCTTTTCAGGATTTTGCGCAGTTTCATGGCATGACTCCGTCTATGTTGTTATGCAGGTGTTATCATCTACGCCCTTATAATATGATCACCGTCACAAAAATCAACATACATGTGATTTACATCACGATTTAAAATTAACAAATTCTTTGCATTTTATGTTATTCGGCTGATAAATCAATCAACTACAGAATTATCAGTTCCGGTAAAATTTTATAATTTTTTTTAACGGCAAGTCCAACATGCAAGAAGACCGGATTACAGAAAGCAAACGAGGCATCTCCCCTGCCGCTCTCCTCGTCGCCGGGGCGTTTTTCATGGAGTTTATTGACGGTACGGTGATCGCGACCGCCCTGCCCGATATGGCCAAAAGTTTCGGTGTGCAGGCGGTTGATTTGAACATTGGCATCAGCGCCTATCTGATTACTCTGGCGGTACTCATCCCGGCCAGCGGTTGGATAGCCGACCGCTTTGGCGCACGCAAAATCTTTATGCTTGCCCTTGCCATTTTCACTCTCGCCTCAGTGCTGTGCGGTCTTTCCACGACGCTGGAGTGTTTTCTGACAATGCGTATCCTGCAGGGTGTGGGTGGCGCGCTGATGGTTCCCGTGGGACGCTTAGCCGTATTGCGTACCACACCAAAGCATCAGTTAATTACGGCCATCGCCACCCTAACCTGGCCGGCACTGGTGGCGCCGATTATTGGTCCACCGCTCGGCGGCTTTATTACCAGCTACGCTAACTGGCGGTGGATATTCTTTATTAACGTGCCGCTGGGCCTGCTGGCGATCGCGCTGGCGCTGCGATGTATTCCCAATATCCGTGATAACGATCGGCGTCCTTTTGATCTTCCGGGCTTCGTCGCGACTGCTGTTGCGATGGTCAGCCTGGTCTATGCGATGGAGTTGCTGGGAGCTCAACATCCCGAAAGCGGATTGACGATAGCTCTGTTAGGGCTTGGCGTGGGGGCGTTTGCCTTCTCTTTGCGACATTTCCGGCGAACCGCCTGGCCGATGATTCGTCTCGACGCGATGCAAGTGCCAACATTTCGCGTCACCATGTACGGAGGGTCACTGTTTCGTGCCTCTATTAGCGCCGTGCCTTTTCTCCTGCCGCTCATGTTTCAGGTAGGGTTTGGTATGAATGCCTTTCAGGCCGGTTCGCTGGTACTGGCAGTATTTGTCGGTAATCTGACCATTAAGCCCGCAACCACGCCACTTATCCGCTGGCTCGGCTTTAAAAAGCTGCTGCTGATTAACGGGACGCTCAATGTGCTGGCGCTGCTCGCCTGCGCGCTGATCACCCCCGGCACGCCTGTCTGGATTATTTTGCTGGTGCTGTACCTCGGCGGCGTGTTTCGGTCGATTCAGTTTACCGGCATCAGCACCCTGGCTTTCGCCGACGTTCCTTCCGCCCAGATGAGTTACGCCAATACCTTGTTCAGCACGGCCACGCAGCTGGCCGTTGGACTGGGGATTTCACTGGGGGCGATCGGTATTCGCATTGGCGCGAACGTCAGTGAATGGCTGGGGTTGAGTGCAATACCAGGCATCAGTTTTCGCCTGGCGTTTGTGGCTATCGCGCTTATCTGCCTGATGGGTATGGTGGATACGTTGCGACTGACGAAAGATGCGGGAAGTGCGGTATCGACAAGGAAGTAATACCTGACGCCGGATGCGCATTGCCACATCCGGCTTTTGAGCAAAATTAGCTGAGGATTTCGCGAACAAACGCTTCGATCTCTTCGCTCTGGCTGTTTTCAAAGAAGCACTGCTGGAAACGCTGACCGGACACTGCCGTCTTCACCAGTTCTGGATCGATCGCACGCAGCGTATCAAGATAGTTTTCTTTAACGACTGCCGCTTTGACCTGGTTGAGAATACCGGCATTGCGTACCTGCGGTTCTTTACGCTCTGGCGGATAACCTTCGCCGTTACGACCTGTAAAGGCCTTTTCAAAGATAAAGCGCACGTTCAGTTCTGCTCCCCAGCCAAATCCTTTCGCAAATGGCAGAGACAGCGCATTTCCGTTATTAATTTGCGCAAACAGGAACGCATCCGCCGGATCAATGCAGTAACCGCACACAACACCTGGATGAATATTCAGCGACATCAGCGCGCCCTGACCCGTACCGCAGCCAGTCACGACAAAATCAACTGCTTTTGAATTCAGCAGAATGCTCGCCATGATACCAAGATGGATATAGGTCAGGTGGTGGTCATTCTCGTCGCTCATACCAACGTTGAATACCGGAAACCCCTTTTCATCCGCAACCGCTTTGAGTTCGCGGTGAATGATGGCGTTTTTGCCTGCCTGGCTGTTTTCCATCATCAGTGCAATTTTCATTCTGTTTTCTCCTGAATGCGATGCGGGAAAGCCCGCCTTGAGTCAATCACGATACCGCACAGTACTACTTCGCAAACTCACTTTCAAATTTTATGAAAGATGGTTTTAAAAATGATGAGTGGTTTCACAATTTCACCTGCGAACCGCAAAATGCCTTTCGTCGTGTGGATTAGTCGTGGCTGATCTATAAGTTATTCAGGCCATTGAAACGCCGATGCGTGAATTAGGATAGCGCATCACCGAACATTCAGAGCGATACCATGAAGACTCTTTTAATTGCCTTCTCACTCTTACTTTTGGCGGGGTGTACGATCAACAGACAGGCGCAGGTGAGTGATGTCAGTGCGACGACCGGTGTGGTGAGATTGAGTTACGATCAGGCTATGCTGCAAAACGCCCATACCGATAACTATATCGCCCAGGGCACCGCCACTCGTGCGTGTCAGCAATTAGGCTATGCCAGCGCCGTGTCGTTTGGTCAACCCGTCAGCACCTGTAGTGTTTACGCCGGCTCGCTGTGCCTGAACACAAAAATCACCCTTTCATGGCAGTGTCAGGGCGTCGCCATTTCACCCGCGATTCCTCATTATTATTAATTTACGGGCCAGTATTGACTGGCCCGAATTATCACACGCTAATTATCTTATAGCGGAAATGCGTTTTATTCCCATTCGTATTTTTAATAATTAAATTTATTATTTTACCTTTTGCAAATAATTAAATAACAAATTATAGTGACGCCACATCAACATATTTATGAATTTTGTGGAGCGAAATCATGCTGAAAACAGAAATGATCGACAAACTGAACGAGCAAATGAACCTGGAATTATATTCCTCCCTGCTCTATCAGCAGATGAGTGCCTGGTGCAGCTACCACAGCTTCGAAGGGGCCGCCGCGTTCCTGCGCCGCCACGCGCAGGAGGAGATGACTCACATGCAGCGTCTGTTCGACTATCTGACCGATACCGGCAGCCTGCCACGTATTAATACCGTCTCATCGCCTTTTGCAGAATATGCTTCGCTGGACGAATTATTCCGTGTCACCTATGAACATGAACAGTTGATTACCCAGAAAATTAACGAACTGGCGCATGCTGCAATGACCAGTCAGGATTACCCGACCTTTAATTTCCTGCAATGGTATGTTGCCGAACAGCATGAAGAAGAGAAATTATTCAAATCGGTAATTGATAAATTGACGCTGGCAGGGAAAAGCGGCGAAGGTTTGTATTTTATTGATAAAGAACTCTCTACGCTCGATACCGCAAATTAAGCATAAACGGTGAGGAAATTCCTCACCGGTTTCTTAATGACGGCAGATCTTGCTTTCGTGCGTAGAAAAACCGTCATCCTGAGCAATAAACTTCCCTTTCGCCGCCAGAAACGCCACCAGCTCTCCCGCCGTCATGTCCGACGCGGAACAGGTATGAAAACGTGTCGCTTCGCCAAATCGCGCTTTGATCGCGGCTTCCAGACTCGCAGTAGAATATTGCTTGCCTGACTCAATCATCATATTTAACACTTCGTGACCGTGAACAGAATCCATCATTCCTCCTCAATAAAATGCGTAGCCTACGCCGATACGACATCCACTGTTTTGCGTTAACGCAGGTTGGTCTCATTCAAGAGTGTAAATATTTTTATACATCCAATGTAACGGTCATTTGACGAAAATAGCGTTATGCCTTACCCTGCGCCGCAGATCTAACCGTTGTTTATCTCTGGGACAGTGTAAAGCGTGAAGAATAGAACTCTGGGAAGTGTTTTCATCGTGGCGGGCACCACGATTGGCGCAGGGATGCTGGCGATGCCGCTGGCTGCTGCCGGGGTCGGTTTTGGCGTCACTTTTGCGTTACTCATTGGGCTTTGGGCATTGATGTGCTACACCGCGCTGTTGCTGCTTGAGGTCTATCAACATGTCCCGGCCGATACCGGGCTAGGCACGCTGGCAAAACGCTACCTGGGACGCTATGGTCAGTGGGTCACAGGCTTCAGTATGATGTTCCTGATGTATGCGCTGACCGCAGCCTATATCAGCGGTGCAGGCGAGTTACTCGCCTCCAGTATCAGCGACTGGACCGGAAGCGAAATGTCTCCCAGCGCTGGAGTATTACTGTTCACCTTTGTTGCCGGCGGCGTCGTCTGCGTGGGTACCTCGCTGGTCGATTTGTTTAACCGCTTTCTGTTTAGCGCCAAGATTATTTTCCTGGTGGTGATGTTGGCGCTGCTGATGCCGCACATTCATAAAGTCAATCTCCTGACCCTGCCGCTAGAACAGGGGCTGGCGCTTTCGGCTATCCCGGTCATTTTTACCTCTTTCGGCTTTCATGGCAGCGTTCCCAGCATCGTGAGCTACATGGAAGGCAATATCCGCAAACTGCGGTGGGTGTTTATTACCGGCAGCGCGATTCCGTTAGTGGCCTATATTTTCTGGCAACTGGCGACGCTCGGTAGCATCAACTCCACAACGTTTATGGGATTGCTGGCAAATCATGCCGGGTTGAATGGTTTATTGCAGGCGTTACGGGAGGTCGTTGCCTCACCGCACGTTGAGCTGGCGGTACATTTGTTTGCTGACCTGGCGCTGGCGACTTCCTTCCTCGGCGTCGCACTGGGCCTGTTCGATTATCTGGCCGATCTGTTTCAGCGCCGCAATACAGCCTCTGGCCGGTTGCAAACGGGCGCGATTACCTTTCTGCCGCCGCTGGCCTTCGCCCTCTTCTATCCACGTGGTTTTGTCATGGCGCTGGGCTATGCCGGCGTCGCGCTGGCTGTACTGGCGCTGATCATCCCTTCGCTGCTGGCATGGCAGAGCCGCAAACAGAATTCGCAGGCGAGTTACCGCGTGCGGGGCGGGCTTCCCGCCCTGGCGTTGGTGTTTACCTGTGGCATTGTGGTGATTGGCGTACAATTTCTGATTGCCGCCGGGTTGCTGCCTGAAGTGGGATAAAGAAAAAGGGGCGTCAGCCCCTTTCTGATCAGTGCAGACAGCACTGCTTGTATTTTTTTCCGCTTCCGCACGGGCATGGATCGTTGCGGCCGACTTTCACTTCCGCTTTCACCGGCACCTGTACCGGTGCTTCCTGCGGGTGCGCCATCCAGTATGCATGGAGATCCAGCGCCGCAAGGCGAATTGCTTCAACGCTTTCTTCAAACGCTTCCGGGGTCAGTTTCTCAACGACCTCGAAATTCTCTTCCGTACCGTGCAGCGCAATGGCGTCCAGAGCGGGTTTAAGGGTATCGGGTAACGCAGACCAGTCGGAAAGCGCGACGCCGCGCATGTAGCCGAAGCACCACTCTTCTACAATGGTAATCTCACTCCCTTCAATTTCACGCAGACCAAACAGCGGCTCGAACTGCTCCGGGAAATTATTCAACCGCTCAGCGGTATCCTCCATATGCTGGAAAGCGAGATTCATGAAACGCGTCATCTCTTTTTCAGAGGACCAGCGCGGCACATATTGCGCCCCACCCCATACGGCAACCAACCACTGCTCTGGCTCAATTTCACGTGGTGAACTGAGTACAGCCGTCAGCAGCCCATCCAGTTCTGCTACGTCCAGAATGGCATGCTCGGTGTTGTACTTGGTTAATACATCATCCAGCCACTCCAGTTCACTTTCGTTTAACGGTCCCGTTTTCATCATACTTGTCCTCGGTAAACACTCTCGCCAGCGGCTATCTTACATGGCGAGCGAGGAAACGGATACTGATTGCCGCGTGGGAAACCGCATCTCTGGTACTCAGACTCCTTATCCTTTTTTTCTACAATACAGATAGGGCACATTGGCTTCTGAAAAAATATACGCTGAGTGATATTCATCCACAGTCAGCGTTAACTCACCTCCCTTCTTCAGATAAAATTGGGAGAGTATCGCTTCGAGTTTTTCATCATCAATGGTATCGGAAAAGGTTTTAACAATGCGTATCGTATGTAAAATTCGCGTTCTGAACTGCTGGGTATAGTTAAAATAGACCAGCCGATTCACATTCGTCTCTGTTTCTCCATCGACTTTCCCCGTAATCACAGCCAACCCCTCTTTCTTATGCATCTGGAAGGAAACCGTGCCGACGAAGCGCGCATCGTCAATATTCCAGTCGGCATCACCAATGCAATCCAGGTATGACGGCTTAAAAATCAGGTAAAACAAAAAAACGCTGGAAAAAAGCGTCGTACTGAAAAACGCGATCAGAAGCGATGCTGCCGTATTTTTACTCATTGGCTTAGATTCCAGAAAAAATGAGAAGAGCAGAATGCATCTGTGTCAGACCGGACATCTTTATTACAGACAAATGCCGCAACACGCCCCATTTTTGCGTAGCCAGAAAGAAAGAGATAATTACTGTCCTGACAAAAATTCGGATGCTTTTTAATTAATGAAGTATAATTATCTGTGTTCGGCTGCGTCACTTCGTAATAAACATGACAGTTCATGTCTGTCTTATTATTAATGGGTAGTGCCACAAAGTCCTGGAATGGCATTTTCAATCGATTTTGATACATGAAAATGCAGTTGATTAACGTCACAGCACAGAAAAAGACGCTCCCAATACCGAGCCAACGGGAGTTTTTCATTGGCGTATTTTCGGATAATTCTTTTTCGATGCTCACCGTTTTGATTGCTGCACTTTCAGATCCAGCCATATTCTGAAGAGGAATCGGCTCGACCACGATGGTTGATGACAGTGTTAATCCCTGACGGGAAATAGTTTTTACCATGTCTCTTGGTAAACCTATCTCTTCCAGTGCCTTACGCAATGTTAAAATGGTCTGATAAAACGTATTTGGCAGGGTCACAACATCACGCGCTTTCCAGCCTTCACCTACCAATTCTTTTTGCGCGACAACCCTCCCCTGATTCACAATAAGATAAAGGAAACATGCTGTAGCGGGTTGCTGTAAATAAACAACACCCCCAGTTAATTGATTTTTCAGGCTTCGGGTCTGCGGATTGAACTCTACTGTTCCATTAATTAAGTACAATATCATCGCCATGTCCTTTGGATAAATCCTGTTATCCCCCTAAAATAGTCCTTCATCACCGGTATCGTACACGCTATTACTGCGTCGTTTTTCAAGGCACGATTAGATTTGAGATATCAATGATGTTTTTCGCTTTTAAAGTGGCTTTTATTGCTGCCATCTTCAAGGGCTACCTGATTGATGACATAACATCACGCCTTTGTCACTTCTTTTCACTGGACAAAAGACGCTGTCATCGACGTATCGTCTCCGGGGTATTTTTCCTGATGGGTATCTGGCTATCAATGCAGGATAAGCAAACCTATGGCAGAAATGTGATACTGCGTTCACAGGAATATTTGGCCCTGAAAACGCACCAGTTGCGCATAACCTGCAGAAACAATGCAATATTTTTCATGTTCATTTTTCGCAACGCTCTTAACTGACTATTGCTGATAGCGCCCTCGCTGAGCAACATGTTTCGTGCAATGGCACGCTTTCCGAGTCCCGCCAGATAATATTCAATGATTATCCGTTCCCTGTTCGACAATGACCGGGTATGCATAGGAATGCGCTTATTCTGTTTTAGCTGATCAATTACGTAAAAGTACTCCGTTAAGGGCGCATTTCTGGTCAATGAATAGCATCGTAGTTGTGTAAAATGCGTAAGCGTATCCATTGTATCCGCACGAAGACATTCCATACTGTTTGTAATATAAACATTACCCCCTCCCGGATCAAAAACGACAATATCATGCGATTTAGCAAGATCAGTAAAGAACAGGATTTGCCGCAGACCAGAAGTAAAGTACTGATCATGTGAGAATATATACATTATTCATTAGCTCCACTCATAACAGCGATATTTCCAGGATTTAAAAGTGCATAGTAAATTCATCTATTACAACATTATTTTTTATCGTTTCCACAGCCATTGCCGATTCCTTTCGCCTGGTGATATTTTTCTGAAAATTAATTGAAAAAATCAAATAACCATACAATAAAGACAGCTACGTCTTTGTGATATTGATTATTGCTGTAAATATCTTAAATTGTCATTTTAAATAGCCTTAAACGACCTTAAATGAAATATATCAGTCATCTCAGGTGAAAGTGAGGCTTATAACCATATGATTTATATGGAGATATGGCAAAATATTAAGTTATCAGCACACAATGAAATGATATTAAGGGAATATTGATGCGTGATACAGTCCTGAGCTAGCCTGTCTCCGGCAATGACGCCGGGATAAGGATCCAACGTTTCTCACTAAGGATAAGAAGTTTAAATGCTTTGCTAATTCTTAACACAGAATGTTACTTGCTAAAAATAATATTAATCTATTAACAGAATCAAGAAGTACCCCCTCTGGCGAAAGGCAATGGCCACGACGGCGTATTTTGAAGACATAATAAAAATGTCTTTAAGGACATTTGACCTTTTTTATTTCTCATCCCTGAAATATCCCTTTATTACGTGAATGTCTGAAGCTAGTATGGTGACAGAAACGAATCCATGTACACTAAAGGATAATGACATACATTATGACGACGATAACAAGGTATGAAATAAATGAAGACTGGGCGCTTGCCGGAATGGTTGAGGCTGGCGATTTTGTCTTTGTGAGTTACTGTGTTGGAAACATCGGGCAACCCATTGAAGCACAAATTAATGGCGCGTTTGATGTTCTGAGTGAAAGGCTAAGCACTATCGGCCTGACACTGGAGTCAGTCGTGAAAATTGATGCGCTGTTCCGGGACGTATGGGATATTCCGGTGATGGAAAACGTCATGAAGCAGCGCTTCAAGGGTAAATTTCCGGCCAGAAAATCCATTCAGACTGAATTTGCTCATCGCGGCGGAGCAACAGGAATGCTATTTCAACTTGACGCTATTGCTTACCGATGATATCCCCATCATATTACAGAGCGTTCTTGCGGCGTTATGAATAAGCACACCGCAAGAACACTCTCAGGAATAAGCGGCATACAGAAATAGCAAGCCGTTGACATTACCCGGTATTACCCGCGCTGTGTTAAAAATAAATTCACTGCCAGACTTACAAAGCCACATGAAAACAGGAACCGTAATCCTGACAAAATCATCGGGTGGTTTAATACCTTCGTGCGCATGAAGGATGAAAACACGCCATAAAAGATGAACACAAGTAGCGTCATTATCATGAATATCGAACTCAATATCAGCATGTCGGTTGCGGGTGCGGTTGATGAGATTTGAATGAACTGAGGAAGGAAGGCCAAAAAGAACAATGACAACTTGGGATTTAACAAATTGATAAATATCGCGTGCAGGATCACTTTTACTCCTGACTGAGTAATGTCGCAATCATCCGGTTGTAATATCGATTTCTCTTTCATGATATTCCACGCCATATATAACAGCCACACGACACCCGCATATTTGATGAGAGTGAACGCAATTTCACTGGAGTAGAAAATGGCAGCCAATCCCGTTATAGTGGCTAACATGTGCGGAACAATCCCCAACGTACATCCCACGGCGGCCAGCAAACTCATCGCTGTACCCCGCGATAGCCCCATCGCGATGGTGTAGATAGCGCCGGTGCCCGGCGAAATAATCACTATTAAAGAGGTTAATAAGAACTCGATGTTGATTAGCATGGCATTATCTCTGGTAAATACATAACAGGAGAGTCAGTGTTTATCAGGAGAAGCCTGCAGATCTTGTAGAAAATTGCAGACGGTTACTCAACCACAGCGGTGCGATATTGCCCCGGTGTGATGCCCGTCTGCTTCTGAAACGCATGAGTGAGATGGCTCTGATCGGTAAAACCGGCCATTATTGCAACATCAACCGTTTTCTTGCCCTGCGATAACAGTTTTTTTGCCAGTCGGACCCGGGACTGTAGAAGATAGGCATGCGGCGTCATCCCCACCTCCCTGGAAAAACGGCGAATGAGCTGAAATCGGGAGATATCACACAGAGTCGCTAACCCTGTCAATGTCATGTTCTCCTCTGGAGCATCATCAATGAACTCTTTTACCCGCCGTACCGTCGACGAGTATGGGATACCCCGTGTGGCAGTCAGAGTGTGATGCTTTCCGGCCTGCATCAGACAGCGCAGGATCCTCTCTTCAAGCGCCATCGTATCCGACTCGTTGTTCGTCAACTGGCGAAAAAACTGCCGAATCATCAAACCGAGTACAGGATCATGAACCACCGGTTTCAGGATTAACGCATCTGTGGGTAAGTCGCTATTCCATTCATTTATAAAGACATCAGGATTGATATACAGCATATGCCAACCTCGCGGACCCGCTGGGATCCCGTCGTGAATTTCACCGGGATTGACCATGATGATATCCCCTGTCACCGCATTCACATTGCCGATATTGCTCCATGAGCGTTGACTGCCCTGAGCGAAAACCCCGATACCGAATTGATCATGCGAATGGCGCGGGAATGCGCGCGCTGAATATAGCGACAGTATTTCCACATCAGGCACCACACGTCGGTACAGCTTCACCTGATGAACGTCTTTTTTCATGGTCGTTTTCTCATGGTAACGATGGAGGTAAACATCGACTCTCTCAAGATACCCTCTGAAACGAAGACGGACGACCGATTTTTTGTGATTAGCTGGAACAGTCCCCATTCAGGCCCGAATGAAAAAGGAGCAGGTTTCCCCTGCTCCTCTCCCTTCTCATAAAATAACGGGCCCTTGTTTACCAGTTGTATTTCACGCCTACCATGCCCTGAGCATGACGATAATTGTCGTTCCCCACCTGCCCGGAGACATTTCCCCAGACGGTCAATCGAGGGGTGATTTGCCCTTCCACACCCACTTTCAATTCAGCCAGGTCTTTCACGCCATGAACATTATTTTGCAATTCGCCCATTGTCACTCGTGGACTGTGTGAGTTGTGGATCCAGTTCGCTTCAACAAATGGCTGGATGTCTGCCATTTTGTTCCCTTCGCCAGTGGGTTTACGGTTGATGTACGCTCTGGCGCCCAGACTGGTCATCAGATTGCCGGTGGTGTCCGCTTTCACTTGCGTACCATTGCGTTCCCGATGATCGTCCGCCTGCACATCCATCCAGACTGCCTGTGCTTTCGGTTGGATCCAGTAGGTTAATTTCTGGCTCTCGCCAACCTTCAGGCTGTAACCCGCCTCAATCGCGGCCGTAATCCCTTTGGATTTATACTCTTCACTTGCCTGATACTGACCATTGACGGCGTTATCAAACCAGTTATAGAGCATCCAGGTGTCCACATAGCTTCCGGATTTATCAGGTGCGTTGGCATACCAGGTGCCATATAGACCCACACTGTAACCGTCGACCGTACCACGGGAATGATGGTTGTTTAACGTTGACGTGGTGCGGCTACGGCTGTTGGCATAGCCCGCCATCAACCCAAGATGCCAGCGGTCAAGACCATCCGAACTCCACTGCGCCAGATCGCCGCCAAGTTGCAACACATAGCTATTGCTCTGGGTTTTCAACTGTTCGCTATCGTCGTTAAAGCGCGTATGACTCCCTATGTTACGTAACCACATGCTGGTGGTTTTACTCTCACCGGTTAGCGCATCGGTATACTGCGTTTCGCCCAGACGATCGTGCAAACGCGAGATGAACAGGGTATTGGCAGCCAGGTTATTCGCCAGATAACTGCCAAATTCCGGGCGAACCTGTGAAGGACCACCAGGGTGAACCGGTGCCTGCGGGATTTCTGGCGAAGCTGGCACCCCCGGATCAATGGGGTCAATCGGGTCGCTCAGATCAACAGTGCTGCTTAAAACCCAGTTGTTGCCGCGGCGGATCACATTGTAATCATATGCCCCGGCAACAATGCGGCTTTCTTTCTCAAAAGTCCCACTGGAGTTTCCTGCCACATTGACGATTTCAATCCCTTCGACCGTCTGCGCGCCCATGCCACCAATATTATTGATTGCTACCAGCGTGTGGCCGGAAGTATTTCCCTCTACGATGAGTTTGTCCGTCGCGGAGTTATCGCCAGCGAGTACCGTGTTCATCATCAGGGTGCCACCGCCGGTATAATCGCCTTCCACAGTCAAAGACTTAAACGCGCCAGTATTGCCCGGCGCCAGCATATTCACGCGCCCGCCCGACAGCGACAGGTTAGTGACATGCGAATTGCCGGTCATGTTCCATACCGCACCGTTAGTGATATTCATGTCTACGACGCCAGGGCTGGTCGACGTTGTTGTTGCGGTATAACTGGCCGCGGTTAACCAGGAGTTGGCATTATTGAGTGTCAGATTCAGCGTGCCGCCGTTTGTCGCACCAATATCGCCGTCAACCTGAACGGTTCCGGTTTCTGAGGTGTTCACATCAATCTGGCTGCCAGTGCCTGATGAGAATAGCGACCAGGTTATCGCCGGATTATCATTGATAAATAACCCTTTCTGAATGTCTGCTTTACCTCCGGCAAGAACTTCAATCCCGGAAATATACTCCGCCTGAGAACCTGAAGTGGAAACCGTCAGGTCGTCCTGAAATTCAGCGTAAGTCGTTTCTTCAGGACTGCCATAAAGATAGACACCCCGGGTTGTGTCCACGCCGTTCAATACGGAAACAGACGTTCTCCCTTTGAAGAGGGCCTGACTTTCCCACACGTAGAGTCCCGTGTTGTAATATCCCCCGTTGCTCTGGAGGCTGAAATCCGCATTGGCGATTAATGATGAGGTATCCATCAGCGCGACGCCTATAAGCCAGTGCCCATCTACCCATCCAAGATATTCGTGTTCATATCCGGCACTCGTGCCAAGTGGCGTCAGGTTTTCACCAATCAGGGTCGTGTCGCTGTTAAAGACAAAATCTGTCGAGTTAGCAGAAAGAATGTCCCCCCCAACATTGTCACCAAAAAGATTGTCTATACCTCCATGGACAATGGCCTCAATGAGCGTAGTGCCGGTGAAGGTGAAACGCGAGCGGGTGAGGGAATCGCTACCCACTCTGGATAAAATACCCTGGCTGCTTTTCAGATGGATGAAATTTGCTTCCAGATTTGCGCTGTTGACGACATTATTGGCCTGCGGATAATCACTCGATCCTGCTTTTCTCCCGACCATGATTGCAGATTCATTTGTATCAATCAGAATGTTATCCGCCCTGACGTTCAATGAACTGCCTCCGGATATCAGTATCCCGATGCGTCTGTCAATCGAGTAACTCCCCGGATCGCCATCAACATTGATGTAAAACTGCCCTCCGTCAAAATTGAGTTCCCCCTCATAAAGACCAATACCATGGCGGTGCGTAGAAACCTCATCTACAAGAGGCACGAGCACAGAGAGATTGATTTTATTTTCACCGTCGCTCTCAAAATTTAGTACCCCTCCAGGCCCGGCAAAGAGTCCATAGATATTGGAATAGCTGCCTGTAACCACATTGCTGACAACAACATTGCCTCCGGTGAAGGTCATCGTTCCGCTAAGTGCCCCTCTTTTCCAGGCATAAACCGCCGAACTGTTATCAACAGGGTTATCATTAAATCCTATAATGCTCAAAGTCTTGCCCTGAGCAATATCAATATTCATCCTCCCATTAGTTGTATTGAGTATAGAACGCTGGTAATAATACAGCCCGCTATATCCGCTGGCATCCAGCAACACATCACCCGCCGTTACGGTATGATCACCCGCAGAAATCTGGCTTATACCGGTGGTGTAATTCCGGCTGACTAATTCTTCCGTGTAGACAGGAAAAGCGACTATAACGGTACAACCTGAAGCTGCTAATAATATCTTTTTCAATATCCCTTGAATCATTTGTCTGTCCTCCTAATCCAGCGCATTCATTCCCGGCGCCACAGCAAAAATTTTCGCTAGCCAGAAAGAACATTTCCCCGCTAATGATTTTAAATCAAACAATAACATTACCTTTTCACCAGGATATATTTCATCATTACAGGTTCTTAATAACAGAGTGTCACTTTGCTAATTAAGATAATCAGCATCCAATTCCCATTATTCCGATTTATTAAAATCCCATTACTCCTGACAACAATCCTCTTTGTTTTTAAAAGAAATATTGTTTTTCGGGTGTCATGTAGAAACCGGTAGAATATAAAATTAGATGCACAGAAAGCCACCAAAACTGTACGTTTCAGAATAATGGCTTCATTTTGAATGATAAAATACTCTCGTGACATCAGATGATTTCATCTACTTAAAGTAGAAAAATAGAAATCACCCGTGTCAAATATAGTCAGAAAAATACCAAATGTATAGGATTATTTATTTGTAAAGATGTCATGTTATTTTTATCATTTACTTGTTAAATAGAGACTGGATTATTCCTGGTTTTCGCAGCCCCGATTATATCTCTGTTGCGCATTATATTAACGCGCCTTGTCAGGTATCTCATCTACACTGTTTCAAGCGGCTGAGAATGAATAAAAGAAGCAATTCGACGTATTGCGCTATTTGCTTCCGGTATCTTACCTGCGGATGACTGGAATACGTGCCATAAGCCGTTCCAGACTTCTATTTGAACGTTAACACCGACCTCTGTGGCTTGTTTTGCCAGGCGAACCGAGTCATCAAGAAGTAATTCCTCGCTTCCGGTTTGGATCAGAAGGGAGGGAAGCCCAGTCAGATCGCCATAAAGGGGTGATACCAGGGGATTCGCTATTTCCGCTTCAGAACAGTAATAAGCAACGGTTTGTCGCAGATCCTCAATACAAATCACCGGGTCCTTCGCTGCACAAGAGGAAATACTGGCACCCGATAAGGTGTAATCAAGCATAGGAGATAGCAAAAAACCTGCCCGCGGCAATGGAGAATTTTCGCTTTTGAGTAGCAGGAGCAGAGATAAAACCAATCCACCGCCGCTTGAGTCACCACCAGGAATGATCTCATCAGGGCGATACCCCTGCGCTAATAGCCATTGCCAGGCATATTTGGCATCCATCAAACCGGCGGGAAAGGGATTTTCAGGCGCTAATGAGTAGTTGAGCGTGAGAGCATTTACTTTTGCACAATGGACAATATGTGCAACCAGTTTCCGGTGTGTGATGCTTGATCCCTGACTGTTACCGCCGCCATGAAGATACAGGATGACTTTACGGCTTTCGGCCTGCGAATGTCGCACCCACTCCGCTGAAATTCCCTCTTCATCGATTATTTCTGTGCTGATATTTTCGGGTAACGGCGCATTCATTGCCCCTTCTTCCCATATTCGTCTTTGCTCATGAAGCGGCGTGTTAAGCACAAAATCTATATTGCTCGCATAATTCCTGATGAGTTCTTCCCTTTTACACAGAGCTTCGTTGCTTAACATGATTTCGCCTCACTGCGAATCGGCAGACAGGAGATCAGTATACGGAAAAATCAAAATTGTTCCGGTTGTTTGCGGTCAAGATAACGTTTTCTGTCAGGAAGGATTTCAGGAAATGGAATTTCAGACACAAAAAAACCACCCGTAGGTGGTTTCACGACACTGCTTATTGCTTTGATTATTCTGCTTTTTCCCATGGTACCCGGAGCGGGACTTGAACCCGCACAGCGCGAACGCCGAGGGATTTTAAATCCCTTGTGTCTACCGATTCCACCATCCGGGCTCGGGAAGAAAGTGGAGGCGCGTTCCGGAGTCGAACCGGACTAGACGGATTTGCAATCCGCTACATAACCGCTTTGCTAACGCGCCTTAAATCTTTGTCTTGCGACGGACACCCGCAAATGCCGATGTCTTAAACTGGAGCGGGAAACGAGACTCGAACTCGCGACCCCGACCTTGGCAAGGTCGTGCTCTACCAACTGAGCTATTCCCGCATCATCAAGTAAATCGTTAATCACTTGATTTTACTGTCGTCTGGCAATCTGAGCTGCCGTTCGATGCGTTGCATTCTACTTACCTGACGCAATGAGTCAACGATATTTTTCGCCACTGACGCTCGTTTGCTGAAATTTACGGCGAAACGATCACTGATCAAGCAAATCTCCGCGTGCGGCGTTCAGATACTGAAACATCGACCATAGCGTCAGCACGGCAGCGACGAAGAACAGCGCTATACCCGCGTACTCTACCCAGATGTTTGGACGCCACAGCAGCCAGGCCAGCGCCGCCATTTGCGAGGTGGTTTTGACTTTGCCTATCCAGGAGACCGCTACACTGCTACGCTTGCCCAGTTCCGCCATCCATTCACGCAAAGCAGAGATGATGATTTCCCGTGCGATCATCGTGGCCGCAGGCAGTGTCACCCACCAACTGTGATAGTGCTCGGTCACCAGCACCATCGCAATCGCCACCAGAACTTTATCTGCAACCGGGTCGAGAAACGCGCCAAAACGCGTACTCTGATTCCAGCGACGCGCCAGAAAGCCGTCAAACCAGTCGGTCACCGCAGCGATACAGAAGATCAGCGCGGCAACGAATGGTGCCCAGGTGAATGGCAGATAAAACACCACGACAAAGAATGGGATAAGTATGACGCGAAACAGCGTAAGCAACGTTGGAATATTAAATTGCATAGTGACGGGTAACTATCTGTTGTCAGAGAATTTACCCCTATGTTGCTACAGCAGACTCAATGTTTCAACGACCAGAAGATCTTTTCTGCCAGACCTTGCGAAATACCCGGCACTTTTGCAATTTCTTCAACGCTGGCGTTACGTAATCCTTGCAAACCCCCCATATATTTCAACAACATTTGGCGACGTTTCGGCCCTACGCCTTCAATAGTCTCCAGCGTACTGGTGTTTTTCACCTTCGCCCTTTTTTTACGGTGACCGCCAATAGCATGATCGTGTGACTCATCGCGGATATGTTGGATGACATGCAGCGCCGGCGAATCCGGCGGGAGACTGAACCCCTCGCCTTCGGGTTCAAAGAACAGCGTTTCCAGACCAGCTTTACGGTCAGCGCCTTTCGCAACGCCCAGCAGCAGAGGGTGATTTTTATCCCAGGGCACATCCAGCTCAGCAAAAACGGCCTTTGCCTGCCCCAGTTGCCCCTTTCCGCCATCGATCAGGATCACATCCGGAATCTTACTTTCTTCAATGGCCTTGCCATAACGACGACGCAGAACCTGGTTCATTGCCGCATAGTCGTCACCCGGCGTGATGCCGGTGATATTGTAGCGCCGGTATTCCGCTCGCAGCGGCCCGTTCGCATCAAAGACTACGCAGGATGCCACCGTCTGCTCGCCCATCGTGTGGCTGATATCGAAACATTCCATCCGTTTGACCGCTGGCAATTTCAGCACGGACGCCAGCGCCGTCAGACGTTGGGTAATCGTCGACTGTTGCAACAGTTTCGTCGTCAGTGCCGTGGCGGCATTGGTCCGCGCCAGCTTGAGGTAACGTGCGCGATCGCCGCGGGGTTTTGTCTGCACATTGATTCGGCGCCCGGCCAGTTCAGAAAGTGAATCTGCCAGTAGCGTTTTGTCATCCAGAGTGAAATCCAGCAGGATCTCACCAGGCAATGTGCGCATCTGGCTGCCCTGGAGGTAGAATTGCCCGACGAAGGTTTCCACCACTTCGCCCAGTTCAGTCCCTCCCGGCACTTTCGGGAAATAACTGCGGCTTCCCAGCACTTTCCCCTGGCGGATAAAGAGCACGTGTACACAGGCCATACCGGCATCGAACGCCACGCCGATCACGTCCAGGTCGTCACCCGCATTGGAAACAAACTGTTTCTCCGTCACCCGACGCACGGCCTGGATCTGATCGCGTATCCGCGCGGCCTCTTCGAACGCCAGATTTTGACTGGCCTTCTCCATCCGCGCGATCAGTTGGGTCAGGACCTGGTCGTCTTTACCGGATAAAAACAGCCGGACGTAGTCTACCTGCTGCGTATACTCTTCTTCACTTACCAGTCCCTCGACGCAGGGCCCCAGGCAACGGCCAATCTGATACTGCAGACACGGTCGTGAGCGATTGCGATAAACGCTGTTTTCACACTGGCGGATCGGGAAAATCTTCTGTAACAGCGCCAGCGTTTCACGCACGGCATAGCCGTTGGGAAACGGCCCAAAGTATTCGCCACGAGTATGTTTCGCCCCACGGTGCATCGCCAGTCGGGGATGCGTGTCCGCGCTGAGAAAGATAAAGGGGTAAGATTTGTCGTCGCGCAGCAGCACGTTGTAGCGAGGTTGATAAAGCTTGATGTAGTTGTGCTCAAGCAGCAACGCTTCTGTTTCGGTGTGCGTCACCGTCACATCGATTTGCTGAATGAGCGCCACCAGCGCTTCGGTCTTACGCGAAGCCAGGTTGCTGCGGAAATAACTGGAAAGCCGTTTTTTCAGGTCTTTCGCTTTACCCACATAGATGACCGTACCACCGGCATCATACATACGATAAACGCCGGGTTGACTGGTTACGGTTTTTAGAAACGCTTTCGCGTCAAACTGATTACTCACTGGCTTGTTAACGTCTCCGCATTACACAGGCCATGGCGAATTGCCAGGTGAGTCAGCTCAACATCACCATGAATGTTTAGTTTACTGAACATACGATAGCGATAGCTGTTCACCGTTTTAGGACTGAGATTCAACTGCTCCGAAATCTCATTAACCTTCTGACCTTTGGTGATCATCAGCATAATCTGCAATTCACGCTCAGACAAACTAGCAAACGGGGTTTCCGTTTTTTCGGGTTCAATCTGGCTTAATGCCATTTGCTGGGCGATGTCAGAAGCAATGTATCTCTGCCCGGAATAAACCAGGCGGATGGCATTTACCACGTCCTGGGGCGCAGCGCCCTTACTCAGGTAACCTGCAGCTCCGGCCTGCATCACTTTTGCAGGCAGTGGGTTTTCCGTGTGGACGGTTAACATAATCACTTTAATATCGGCAGTTGAACGCGCAATTTTGCGCGTGGCCTCAAGGCCACCGATACCGGGCATGTTCATGTCCATCAACACAACGTCGACGGTGTTGGCGCGACACCATTTTACGGCATCCTCACCGCAACCGACTTCACCGACAACTTTTATACCCTTTATATCTTCAAGAATGCGTCGTATCCCTGCGCGCACCAGTTCGTGGTCATCAACAAGAAGAACGTTGATCAAAGGAATATCTCCAGAATAGGGATAACGCTACTGATAGTGGATCGCCACTATATTAGCGGGTTTTATCTCAACTTTAAAACGTAAAAAACGTCCGGTAACCGATTTTGCTCTCGTTTTCGGAAATTAGTCTGTACGCTTTGTGGAAACTTACGCTAAGAACAGCCAGTTACACGCGCTATTTCAGAAACAAGGTTTCACAATAGTGACAAAAACTCGCTTTCTCTCGCTTAAATGCTAAATAGACAGGTAAGTTTGTAACAATAATTAACGAGTAAAATACTCGGAATAAACAATAAATGAGGAAAATATAGACTTCTTATGTTGTTGTTTAATTTAACTCCGCTGGTGTGATTTCCGATCGAAAAACAACCACTGCTATTTTTCCCTCAGCTTATGGTATACTCCGCGGCCTTAACATTTACCATCGCACATTTTTACTGAAACATTACGAGGAAAATAAATGAGTACGCCTGATTTTTCCACTGCCGAGAATAATCAAGAACTGGCTAATGAAGTCACCTGCCTGAAGGCGCTGTTAACGCTGATGCTACAAGCTATGGGCCAGGCCGATGCAGGCCGCGTGATTCTTAAAATGGAAAAACAGATAGCGCTGGTCGAAGACGACGCGCAGGCTGCAGTATTTTCCAGCACTGTTAAGCAAATTAAACAAGCTTATCGTCAGTAAAGAAAAACCGGCTGAGAGCAGTGCTTTCAGCCGGTTTATTGTCTGCCACGCAGAACGTTTATTGTTTCAGATAAGACCGGTCGCCGCGGCATAGCATGCAATCTGTGTCTTATTCGGTGCGTTGAATTTCTTCTGCATATTCTTCTGATGAAAGTTAACGGTGTTTTCTGATATCGACAGAATCATCGCAATTTCAGAAGAAGTCTTTCCTTCCGCCGTCCATTTCAGAATCTCTTTTTCCCGTTTGCTAAACCGCATTTCCGGCGCCATCACCATCTCATCTTCGAGTCGGGAGAGCACGGTTAAGCTTTCGCGAACCAGCAGTTGCAGTTTCAATTCCACTTCATCACCTGCAAAAGGCGTATTACGCAGACTCGACCGCGAGACCGAGAGAAAGCCCAATGCACGGTTCGGCAACATAAGACACTGCGTGACCCCTTTGCGTAATCCGTGCGAACGGGCAGCATCCCACATCGTCTGCGCATCACTGAATAATGCGTCATTCCAGGGAAGATGTCCCTGAATGAAGTTTTCTGGCTTTAACACCGGATCGATGGCGAAATAATTTTCCGCCTGATATTGCGAAACCCACGCATCGGGATAGGTGGTATGAAGGGAAATTTTAGGGCGGGTAAACGGAACCGGATGTCTGACACACAGCGCGTAATAATCAAATTCCAGCAATTGTGTCTGCTGCTGTAATTCGCTGTAGACGTCCTCTGCGCTGGTCATTTCGTGAAAGCGTAGCAACATCGTCCGTCGCCAGGTAAAGAAATCTAAATCCTGCATACTCAGTATTCGCGCCTTGAGAGTGATAATCATTTTTAATGTAAGAAATAACCTATCACATAAACCTACGATAGATATATAAAATATCGGTCAGGGATCCAATTACTTGAGTCTTGTTTCAACAGGCGTATTTCGCCCGCAGAAATGTGTTCATAGTCATGCGTTTGATATTACTATTTATGCATCTCCACTCGCCCGAAATGTGATAATCCCGGGCGAGTGGAGAAAAACCGATTATTGAAGCAGAAACTTCTCAAGGAACTGACGCGTTCTCGGTTGCTGTGGATTGGCAAATAGCGCTTTGGCCGGGCCCTGTTCCACAATTCGCCCCTGGTCCATAAATATCGCCCGATCCGCAACATCGCGGGCAAAGCTCATTTCATGCGTCACAATCACCATGGTGCGTTTTTCCTGCGCCAGTTGGCGGATAGTGCTCAGCACCTCCCCCACCAGCTCAGGGTCAAGCGCCGAGGTCGGTTCATCGAACAAAATCACCTCCGGGCGCATCGCCAGCGCGCGGGCGATCGCCACACGCTGCTGCTGCCCGCCGGATAATCGCCGGGGGTAACTGGTCTCTTTCCCGGCCAGCCCGACTTTCGCCAACAGTTCGCGCGCCCGAGCCATGGCCTCTTCTTTCCCCTCCCCCTTAACGATAACCGGACCTTCAATGATGTTCTCCAGCACCGTTCTGTGGGGAAAGAGATTAAAGCTCTGGAATACAAAGCCGACATGCTGACGCAACTGGCGAATAAGCGTTCGTTGCTGACTCAGCGATCGCGCCGTATCAATGGTGATATCACCGACGGTGATCGTACCCGCTTCCGGCTGTTCCAGCAGATTAATACTGCGCAGTAGCGTCGTTTTTCCTGACCCGCTGGGGCCGATAATCGCGACCACCTCGCCCGTCTGCACTTGCAGATCGATGCCGTGCAGCACCGTCTGACCATGGAATTTTTTTACCAGGTTTTTTACGTCGATCGCACTCATTTCGGCTCTCTCTCCTGGCGGTTCAGTTGATTTTCAAAATAGTTCTGCAACGAAGACAAGACGGTTGCCATGATCCAGTAGATCAGTGAGGCCGCCAGATACATGGTGAAGACCTCCAGCGTGCGCGAGGTGATCAACTGCGCCTGACGGAACAGTTCTGGCACCTGAATGGTGGCCGCCAGCGACGTGTCTTTCACCAGGCTGATAAAACTGTTGCTCAGCGGCGGCAGCGCTACTCTGGCGGCCTGCGGTAAAATGGCGCGACGCATCGTCTGCCACGGCGTCATCCCGATACTCGCAGCCGCTTCCCACTGCCCTTTGTCAATCGATGAAATCGCCGCGCGCAGCGTCTCTGCGGCATAGGCTGCCGTATTGAGCGACAGGCCAATCATTGCGGACGGCACCGGATCCAGCTCAATACCAAACTGCGGCAGACCGTAGTAGATCATAAACAGTTGTGCGATAAGCGGCGTACCGCGAAAAATAGAGATATAGAAACGCGCCAGCCAGCGCAGAGGCAGCAGCGGCGACAGGCGCATCAGCGCGAGGATAAACCCCAGCAGCAGGCCGAAGAACATTCCGCCAATACTTAACTGCAACGTAAATACCGCCCCTTTGAGCAGATACGGCAGGGAATCAATGACCAGTTGGATACTTTCTTGCATGAGCTTATCCGAAATTACACGTGAGGATGGTAGGCAAACAGCGCAGGCGCTCCACCGGTATGGATGAAGAGAACCGGGCCCTCGTCTTTAAAGCGTTTCTGACTGATTCCGTCAATCAGTCCGGCCATCGCTTTTCCGGTGTATACCGGGTCGAGAAGGATCCCTTCCAGACGCGCCAACAGCTTCACGGCTTCCATCCCCTCTTCATTTGGCGTGCCGTAACCGGGCGCATAGTAGTCATCCCACAGCAAAATCTCCGCCGACGCCGTCAGTTCCAGTTCGCGGGCGATAGCCTGCTGTAGCGCCACCACTTTTGGCTTTTGTTCGGCGACCTTACGAGAGACCGTTACGCCAATCAGCTCGACATCTGGCATCAGTTGTTCAAGGCCAATCGCCAGCCCGGCGTGCGTTCCTGCACTGCCAGATGCTACCACCACCGAAGAGAGCTGCACCGCGCCTTCGCACTGTTGCGCAATCTCCAGCGCGCTTTCGACATAACCTAACGCCCCCAGGACATTTGAACCGCCGACCGGAATAATGTAAGGACGAAAGCCCTGCGCTTCGATTCGGGTGGCCAGTTCTTGCAATTGGGGATCCGGTTCATTTAGCGCATCGCACATCTCAATCTGTACGTTGAACAGATCCAGCAGCAGTCGGTTGCCGTTGGTGAGATAGTTTTCCTCCGTGGTGCCAATGGGGTTTTCCAGCAGCGCCACGCAATGCAGACCCAGCTTCGCCGCGACCGCCGCCGTCTGACGCACGTGGTTAGACTGAATCGCGCCTGCCGTGATCAGCGTATCAGCGCCTTCGCGCAGCGCCTCTGCGGCCAGGAACTCAAGCTTGCGCAGCTTATTGCCGCCCATCGCCATCGGTGTCACATCATCGCGTTTGATGAAAATATCCCGTCCCAGGTAGTCCGAAAAACGCGGCAGGTATTCCAGCGGCGTCGGCGCGCCGATAAATTCCAGACGCGGAAAGCGTGTCAGGTTGTGCAGTGGCATAAAGCCTCCGGTTATTCGTTGTTGTGATGTTCTTTTTTATTATGCACGTTCAAACGCATGAAATAAAAAAGGCGCTGATGAAAGCGCCTTTTTTTCTCACTGTTCGGACTATTTAGTGACATCCGCGCCAAACCACTTCTCAGAAAGCGCCTTCAGCGAACCGTCTTTCTGCATTTCGGCAATCGCTGCATCCACGGCTTTGAGCAGATCGTCGTTGCCTTTACGCAGCGCAACGCCGGACTCCTGACGGGAGAAAGCTTCACCAGTCACCGCCAGCGTATCTTTGGTCTTTTTAACCAGATCCAGCGCTGCCAGACGATCCACCAGAATGGCGTCGATACGGCCTACGCGCAGATCCTGATATTTGGTCGGATCATCGTCATAAGTGCGAATGTCAACGCCCTGTACGTTCTGGCGCAACCACTCTTCATAGTTGGTACCCAGACCCACGCCCACTTTCTTATCTTTCAGATCGGCGGCGGTTTTAATTGCGCCTTCATTGCCTTTTTTCACCAGTGCCTGGATACCGGAAACGGTATAAGGGGTAGAGAAATCATATTTCTTTTTGCGCTCATCGGAGATAGTCACCTGGTTGATCACCACATCGATGCGTTTAGAGTCCAGTGAGGCCAGCATCCCGTCCCATTTGGTCGGTTTCAGCGTCGCTTTCACGCCCAGATGCTTTGCCAGTTCTTCGGCAAACTCCACTTCGAAACCGGTCAATTTACCGTCATCCCCCTGGAAACTGAATGGCGGATAAGTGCCTTCCAGTCCCACCAGCAGCGTGCCGCGATCTTTAACCTTCTTCAGCAGACCTTCATCTGCAAACGTTTTTGCGCTCATTCCTGCGACAAGCGCCACAGCCATCACGCCCATCAGCGCCTGACGCCCCAGAAGTGCTAATTTCATATTTACCCCGAATGTTGTTATGAATGCCCGTAGTGTAAAGCGTTTATGGGTAACGACATAAACCACTCCGCTACATCTTATTCATTTTTAATATATATCAGAAGTCATCCGGAGGGAGGAATTCTGTTGCGGATCGGGGCGGATATGCGCTTTATATTGCGCGTATTTGCGCAGCGCGATGCGATAGTTGTTGGTGCTGGTCTCCGGCAGCCACGGCGCCAGGTTTTCATCAAGGTAACCGTCCTGGAGCAGATCGTGAGAAATTTTCTGCTCGCTGAGATGATTACCGAGACGACGCAAACGGACGACATACTCGCGTACGGTCCCGTGGCTCATTTCGGTCTGTTCAAACAGGAATTGTTTAAAACCAATGATATCGAAGAAGTCACTCTGGGTTTTGCAGTGTAAATCGCCGCAGAAACGGCAGAGTGCGACCCACTCTTTCTGCTCCTGCTGCCAGGCCGCTTCATCCATGAGGGTATCCAGTCGGGAAATGGCGATTTTGTTGACGATCTGCCCTTTGCGCACCAGCGTGATCCGATCCAGTAACTTGTGGCAATGGGCGCAATGCGTCTGGCTGTGTTTAAAGTCTTTGAGGTAGCGGCTTAGAGGCCGTCTTTTTGATTGCTGCACCGTCATGAGAACTCCTGGTAGTCAATACGTTGTGCGGCATTTTTCAGCATCGACAACGTCGTTCGCTATAACTTACCCAGCTTCGTGCGTAACCGTTTTATGGCCTGACTGTGCAACTGGCTGACCCGTGACTCCCCGACTTCCAGAACCGCGCCAATCTCTTTGAGATTGAGTTCTTCCTGGTAATAGAGCGTGAGCACCAGTTGTTCACGTTCCGGAAGTGCTTCAATGGCATCCATCACGCGCTGGCGCAAATTGCTCTCAAGGAGCTGTTGTAACGGGTTTTCCTGCTGGTGTTCTTCTGTCACCAGCTCGATACTATCGCCATGCTCTTCCCGCCACTCGTCATAGGAGAAGAGTTGGCTGTTGTTGGTATCAAGCAACATCTGACGATATTCTTCTACAGGAATCGCCAGCCGCTCCGCCACCTCAGTTTCCGTCGCGTTGCGCCCTAATTCCTGTTCCAGTTGCCCCATCGCCTGTGCCACTTCGCGGGCATTACGCCGGACACTACGCGGCACCCAGTCGCGGCTGCGTAGTTCATCCAGCATCGCCCCACGAATACGCTGCACTGCGTAAGTGGTAAATGCCGTTCCTTGCAGAGCGTCATATCGGTCAACTGCATTCAATAACCCGATACCGCCCGCCTGTAGCAGATCGTCCAGTTCTACGCTCGCGGGCAAACGCACCTGCAGGCGCAATGCTTCGTGACGCACCAGCGGTACATAACGCTGCCACAGCGAGTGTTTATCCATTACACCTTCAGCGGTATACAGTGAATTCACGATAAACAGCCCTGCGTTAAATGAGTTATCGGCATGATTATCCGTTTCTGCAGGGGTTTTAATCGGGTGAATAGTGGGTGAAATGAGGGGTTATTTAGGGGTTACCGGTAAAGCCAGAACGAAAAAACCCCGCCGGAGCGGGGTTTGCGCAAGAAGCGTAAATTAACGCAGCAGAGACAGGACGTTCTGCGGAACCTGGTTGGCCTGTGCCAGTACAGAGGTACCCGCTTGTTGCAGGATCTGTGCTTTGGACATGTTGGACACTTCGGTCGCGTAGTCAGCATCTTCGATACGGCTACGTGCAGAAGTCAGGTTGTTAACGGTGTTGCCCAGGTTAGTGATGGTAGAATCGAAACGGTTCTGTACCGCACCCAGGTCAGAACGCAGGGCGTCAACCTGTGCCAGCGCAGCGTCGATCACAGCCAGCGGGTCTTCAGTGCTGGTGCTGGCTTTCGCCACGTCTTCGTTAACCAGTTTAGCGCTACCGTTTTTGTCGGTAGTCAGGTACATGACTTTATCGTCAGCATCGTTAGTCACAACGCCGTCAACGTCAACGTTATAGGTTGCACCGCTTGACTTCAGCGTGCTACCTGTTTTGGTTGCACTAACATTCTGCAGGTCAGTCAGCGTAGCGGCTTTGTTGGCGGTTGTTGCGTTAGTGGTCAAGGTTCCACTTTGAGAAGCATACAGTGCTACGTCAGTCTTAACTGTCGCTTTATCTCCAGTAACTTCTTCATCAGCAACAGTGAAGGTGACGGTTTTTCCATCGACTTTCGCCGTATAGATACCATTACCAAACTCATCAGAGTCAGCTTTTGCGGTGAATTCCATGCCGTCATAAGTGAATTTATCACCCGCTTTTGCACCAGCACCTAATTTTGCCAGGCCCTCAGCACTATCATTTTGGTCTGCAGTGGTTGTATAAATGGTGGAAGCTGTATTACCAACTGTGGCCGTATCAATTAAGCTGCCATCTTTCGCACTAACATACAGTGCCTTACCATCGTTCATTACCGTCTGCGATTTAACATCAACAGTAATTTTGGTTGATTCAGCAGAATAACCAGCATCCCCAGGATTTTTAGTACCATCGCTAACCATAGCGGTGTAATTATCAGTACCGGTCGCGCCGAACTTAGAGATCAGATCGCTGGCAGTAGCTTTCTGCGCGCCATTCACGCGGAAGTCAGACACGCCCAGGCTCTGGGTGTCGATTTTTTTCAGGTCGATGGAGATGGTTTCGCCGTCGTTAGCGCCAACCTGGATTTTCAGGGTGTTGTCCTGAGCCAGAACTTTCACGCCGTTGAACTGAGTCTGACCGGATACGCGGTCGATTTCGCTCAGGCGCTGGGTGATTTCGTTCTGGATAGAGGTCAGGTCGCTATCGGAGTTCGTTCCGTTAGTTGCCTGAACAGTCAGTTCACGCACACGCTGCAGGTTGTTGTTGATTTCGTTCAGTGCGCCTTCAGTCGTCTGCGCAATGGAGATACCGTCGTTAGCGTTACGAGAAGCCTGAGTCAAGCCCTTAATGTTAGAGGTGAAACGGTTAGCAATCGCCTGACCCGCAGCGTCATCTTTCGCGCTGTTGATACGCAGACCGGAAGACAGACGCTCAATAGCAGAGCTCAGGGTAGACTGAGATTTGTTCAGGTTGTTCTGGGTCAACAGCGACAGGCTGTTTGTATTAATGACTTGTGCCATGATCTTTTCCTTATCAATTACAACTTGATGTTATTGGGCTGTTGCCCACGGTTTCTCACCGTAACCCTTGTATCGGCACCTGAATTTCGAACTTTAGAGAATTTTGAGTTTCCCAATCATTTTTTCTTAGCCATTGAAATACCCTCTTTATACGCCATTATTCCGGGCATTATTTTTCGAAAACTATTATTAAACTTTGCCCCGGGATTGCCGATAACGCGTTTAACTACTGTTTGCAATCAAAAGGAATAAGGCATGGCTTCGTTTACATCATTGGGCGTAGGCTCAAACTTACCACTGGACACATTGCTGACGAACCTGACCACTGCAGAAAAAAAACGCTTAACGCCTATTACACAGCAACAGAGCGCAAATACCGCGCGCTTAACGGCTTATGGCACGCTTAAAAGCGCACTGGAAAAGTTTCAGACCGCCAACACCACGCTGAACAGTGCCGATCTTTTTAAGAGCACAACCATTACCAGCAGCACGGAAGATTTAACCGCAACGACGACTGCGGGCGCAGCAGCAGGAACTTACACCATCAGCGTCACGAAGTTGGCGCAAGCACAGTCACTCAGTACCACAGTAGACATCAGTTCCACGAAAGATGCGTTGGGTGATACCTCTTCTGACACTCGCACCATCAAAATTGAACAAGCCGGGCGTAAAGAACCGCTGGAAATTAAACTGTCGAAAGACCAGACGTCTCTGGAAGGTATTCGTGATGCAATTAACGATGCCGATAGTGGTATTTCGGCCAGTATCGTCAAAGTAAAAGAAGGTGATTATCAGTTAGTTCTCACTGCCGACTCTGGCACTGAAAACAAGATGACAATTTCGGTTGAAGGCGACAGCAAACTTAACGATTTATTAGCCTATGACAGCACCGCTGGCAGTGGGAATATGAAACAGCTGGTTAGTGCGCAAAATGCGCAGCTTACCGTTAATGGTATCGAGATTGAACGTCCCAGTAATACGATTACCGATGCGCCGCAGGGCGTCACGCTGAATCTGACCAAAGAAGTCACCGACGCACGCCTGACGGTCACCAAAGACAATAGCAAAGCGACAGATGCGATTAAAGGCTGGGTGGATGCATACAATTCCTTGCTTGATACCTTCTCGTCACTGACCAAGTACACTGAAGTGGATCCAGGCGCAGAAGAACAGGATCAAAATAACGGTGCACTGCTCGGCGATAGCGTTGTACGTACGATTCAGACGGGTATTCGCGCTCAGTTTTCTAATGCCGGCAGCACTGGAGCCTTTAAAACCCTGAGCGAAATTGGCATCACATCCGACGGCACGACCGGTAAATTAAAAATCGACGATGCCAAACTGAAAAAAGCGCTGGATGAAAATACCGCTGGCACACGCGAATTGTTGGTTGGTGACGGTAAAGAAACCGGCATCACCAGCAAAATTGCAGAGCAAATTAAAGATTATCTGGCCGATGACGGCATTATTGATAGCGCACAAGATAATATTAACGCCACACTGAAAAAGCTGACCAAGCAATATCTGGCCGTCAGCAGCAGTATTGACGATACCATCGCGCGATACAAAGCTCAGTTCACGCAACTGGATACCATGATGAGTAAACTCAACAGTACCAGCAGCTACTTAAGCCAGCAATTTACGGCGATGACCAGTTCCTGATAACCAGAGGTAAACATGTATACCGCGAGCGGTACCAAAGCTTATGCGCAAGTCAGCGTGGAAAGCGGCGTAATGAGTGCGAGTCCGCACCAGTTGATCGAAATGTTGTTTGATGGCGCAAACAGTGCCCTGGTACGTGCTCGTCTGTTTTTAGAGCAAGGGGATATTGTCGCCAAAGGGGAAGCGCTCAGTAAGGCTATCAACATCATTGATAACGGTCTGAAAGCGGGACTGGATCAGGAGAATGGCGGCGAACTCGCCAGCCATCTCTCCTCACTGTATGACTATATGATCCGCCGTTTATTACTCGCGAATTTGCGCAATGACAGTCAAGCCATTGAAGAAGTGGAAGGGTTACTCGGCAACATTGCAGAAGCCTGGAAGCAGATTTCACCAAAAGCATCTTCCCAGGAGTCTCGTTAATGACCTCAGCCGTGGAGTTTATCAACCGTTGGCAGCGCATCGCGCTGCTCAGTCAGTCGCTGCTCGAACTTGCGCAGCGGGGTGAATGGGACCTTTTACTGGAACAGGAAGTCACCTATCTGCAAAGTATTGAAGCGGTCGTTGAAACGCAAACTCCACCGGGTATGACACGCAGTATTCAGGATCTCGTTGCCAGCCATATCAAACAGACGCTGGATAACGAAGAGCTTCTAAAAGTTTTACTGCGCCAACGGCTCGATGAACTCAGTGGTCTGATCGGTCAATCGACGCGTCAGCAGTCACTCAACAATGCTTATGGCCGGCTTTCTGGCATGCTGCTGGTACCCGACGCACCCACAGCCCCGCAATAAATTCCCGCTACGTTGGCAAAAATCTTCCATACTCCAGAGGTCGTTTACCTGACTTCTGGAGCACGGAAGATGAAAAACCCCACGTTACTGCAGTTCTTCCACTGGTATTACCCTGAAGGCGGCAAACTCTGGCAGGAAGTGACAGAGCGCGCGGACAGCCTCAATGATATCGGTATCAACATGGTCTGGCTGCCGCCTGCCTATAAAGGCGCATCTGGCGGTTATTCCGTCGGCTATGACTCTTACGATCTGTTTGATCTCGGCGAGTTTGACCAAAAGGGTTCCGTCGCTACCAAATATGGTGACAAAGCACAGTTGCTGACGGCCATCGACGCACTGAAGAAAAACGATATCGCGGTGCTGCTCGACGTCGTCGTTAATCACAAAATGGGGGCAGACGAAAAAGAGGCCATCCGCGTACAGCGGGTTAACGAAGACGATCGTACGCAGATTGCCGATGAGATCATCGAATGCGAAGGCTGGACGCGTTACACCTTTCCGGCGCGAGGCGGTCAGTACTCGCAGTTTATCTGGGATTTCAAATGTTTTAGCGGCATCGACCACATCGAAAACCCTGACGAAGACGGCATCTTTAAAATCGTCAACGACTATACCGGCGAGGGCTGGAACGACCAGGTCGATGATGAAATGGGCAATTTCGATTACCTGATGGGTGAAAACATTGACTTTCGTAATCACGCCGTCACCGAGGAGATTAAATACTGGGCGCGCTGGGTGATGGAACAAACGCAGTGTGACGGCTTTCGCCTGGATGCGGTCAAGCACATTCCGGCCTGGTTCTATAAAGAGTGGATCGAGCATGTTCAGGAGGTGGCGCCGAAGCCGCTGTTTATCGTCGCCGAATACTGGTCGCACGAAGTGGATAAGCTGCAAACCTATATCGACCAGGTGGAAGGCAAAACGATGCTGTTCGACGCCCCGCTACAGCTCAATTTTCATGAAGCATCGCGTCAGGGACGTGACTACGACATGAGCCAGATCTTCAGCGGTACGCTGGTAGAAGCCGATCCGTTTCACGCCGTGACGCTGGTTGCTAATCACGACACTCAGCCGTTACAGGCGCTGGAAGCCCCCGTTGAAGCATGGTTCAAACCGCTGGCCTACGCGCTCATCCTGCTGCGGGAAAATGGCGTACCGTCGATATTCTATCCCGATCTCTATGGCGCGCATTATGAGGATACCGGAGGCGACGGGGAAACCTATACCATCGACATGCCGATCATTGAACAACTCGATTTACTCATTCTTGCCCGTCAGCGTTTCGCCCACGGCATTCAGACGCTCTGGTTTGATCATCCCAATTGCATCGCTTTCAGCCGCAGCGGAACGGACGACGATCCCGGTTGCGTGGTGGTGCTATCCAATGGCGACGACGGCGAAAAAACGCTTACGCTGGGTGAAAATTACGGCAATAAAACCTGGCGAGACTATCTGGGAAACCGCGAGGAAAGCGTCATCACTGACGAAAATGGCGAGGCCACGTTTTACTGCAATGGCGGCAGCGTCAGCGTATGGGTCATTGAAGAGGTGATCTGATGAAGCGCCCCGACAGAGAGGACTGTCGGGGGCAGCTCATTACGGTAATGGCGTTGGCAGCGGGGATTTCTCCAGCGCGGCGGCACATTCCACCGTTGGGCGATCCACGCGTTGCAGGGTCATCCCGTCATATTCCAGGGTATTCCCTTCCCGCTCGATCTCGTAGAGTTCGCGTTTGACCGTCACGTTGGTTAAGTCACCGGACAGCATGGTCAGCTTACCCGGTAGCGCAATCACCCTCTGCCACTGGCGACAATCGAGAGTATCCCCCTCTTTGGTCACCACCAGGCTGGCGATCGCTTCCGGACTCACCAGTTTGCGCTGCGGTCCGTTCGTCTGCCAGTACCCTTCCAGCCCGGCGGGCGCAGGCGTTTTGACCACGTCATTGTAATTTTCCACTTCGGCGCATCCTGCTAGCATCAGTAACGCCCCGACGATTGCACATTTTTTCATCATTCATCCTGCATGCGAAGAAAAGAGGATTGTGGCATTAAAGCCCTGCTGCCGCCAGCCTTTCGCGGTGCCAGCAGAACTTTGATCCAGTCGGGATTACAGCTTAATAGTACCAGGCAAAATGACCGCCGTGGTGTACTATCCGCTTTCTTGTTTCACACCTTCTGAGTTCAGAGGCAAAACACATGTCATGGCAACACTTCAAACAAGCCTGGTTAATTAAATTCTGGGCGCCCATCCCTGCGGTCATCGCGGCGGGTATTCTCTCTACTTACTATTTTGGCATCACCGGCACCTTCTGGGCCGTCACGGGTGAATTTACCCGTTGGGGCGGACAAATCCTGCAACTGTTTGGCGTCCATGCGGAAGAATGGGGCTACTACAAGCTGATCCACCTGGAAGGCACCCCGCTCACGCGCATCGACGGGATGATGATCCTCGGTATGTTCGGCGGCTGCTTCGCGGCAGCGTTGTGGGCCAATAACGTCAAACTACGCATGCCGCGCAGTCGCATCCGCATCATGCAGGCGGTGCTGGGTGGGATCATCGCCGGGTTCGGCGCGCGTATGGCGATGGGCTGCAATCTGGCGGCATTCTTTACCGGTATTCCTCAGTTCTCTCTGCACGCCTGGTTCTTTGCCGTGGCTACCGCCATCGGCTCCTGGTTTGGCGCCCGCTTCACTCTGCTGCCGATATTCCGCATTCCGGTCAAAATGCAGAAAGTCTCCGCTGCGTCGCCGTTGACGCAGAAGCCGGATCAGGCGCGCCGTCGTTTCCGCCTCGGCATGCTGGTGTTTATCGGCATGATCGGCTGGGCGCTACTGACCGCCATGAACCAGCCGAAGCTGGGCCTGGCGATGCTGTTTGGCGTTGGTTTTGGCCTGCTGATCGAACGCGCGCAAATCTGCTTCACCTCCGCCTTCCGCGATCTGTGGATCACCGGGCGCACCCACATGGCAAAGGCGATCATCTTCGGGATGGGCGTCAGCGCAATCGGTATTTTCAGCTACGTACAATTGGGTGTGGAAGCCAAAATCATGTGGGCCGGCCCGAACGCGGTGATCGGCGGGTTGCTGTTTGGTTTTGGTATCGTGCTGGCGGGCGGGTGTGAAACCGGCTGGATGTACCGTGCGGTGGAAGGCCAGGTCCACTACTGGTGGGTGGGTCTTGGTAACGTCATCGGCTCAACGATTCTGGCCTATTACTGGGATGACTTCGCCCCTGCGCTGGCCACCAACTGGGATAAAATTAACCTGCTCAACACCTTCGGTCCGCTCGGCGGCCTGCTGGTGACCTATCTGCTGTTGTTTGCCGCCCTGATGTTCATCATCGGCTGGGAAAAACGTTTCTTCCGTCGTGCTGGGCTGACCCCCGCTAAGGAATCCGCATGAAAAATATCGTTCCCCATTATCGCCTGGATATGGTCGGCGAGCCCTGCCCTTACCCGGCTGTGGCAACGCTGGAAGCGATGCCGCAACTGAAGAAAGGAGAAATTCTGGAAGTGGTCAGCGATTGTCCGCAGTCGATCAATAACATTCCGCTGGATGCGCGCAACCACGGTTACACCGTGCTCGATATTCAGCAGGATGGACCGACGATCCGTTATTTGATTCAGAAGTAACGGTTTGCCGGATGGCATCGACACCTTATTCGGTCTACAGGATGTGTGAATTGTAGGCCGGATAAGCGCCAGCGCCATCCGGCACTCAAACCTACACCTGCATCGACATCACTTCCTGATAGGCCGACACCAGTTTGTTGCGCACCTGGATGCCCATTTGCATAGAGACTGAGGCTTTTTGCATATCGGTCATCACATCATTAAGCGCAATTCCCGGTTCACCCAGTGTGAATTTTTCCGCCTGTATGCGGGCAGCGGTTTGCGTATCGCTGATGCGGTCCAGCGCCGCGTGCAATTGACCGGCAAAACTCACGGTCGGTTGCGGCAGCGCCTCCTGCGCCCTGGCGCTCATCGCCGTCGCCTGGAGCTGGCTGATAACCCCTTCAATCCCCTGTATCGCTGACATGATAATCCTCTGGATGGTTTTCTACGCAGCAGAGATTACCAGTTTGTCAATAAGATAAAGGCGTTAAATAACGATAAAAAACCCCGGTTTTTACCGCATAGAAAAAAACGAAACCGCAAATAATGAGACCGTCAATTTTTCGATTTTGCTGACCCGGGAGTGAGTCTTGTTCCACTTTGCATATAAAGCCGTCCACGAACAGTCACGAGGTGCGAGATGAACGCGACTGCATCGGCTGCAACCCCATCTAAACCTCTCGAGTGGCTTAATCGCCTGCGTGCGAATCCCAAAATTCCTCTGATTATGGCGGGCTCTGCGGCCGTCGCCATTATTGTGGCGATGGTGCTGTGGGCCAAAGCGCCTGATTATCGTACGTTATTCAGCAATTTATCCGATCAGGATGGCGGCGCGATCGTCACTCAACTGACCCAGATGAATATTCCGTACCGCTTCTCGGAAGGCAGCGGCGCGATTGAAGTTCCGGCAGAAAAAGTCCATGAACTGCGTCTGCGTCTGGCGCAACAGGGGCTGCCGAAAGGCGGCGCGGTAGGTTTTGAACTGTTGGATCAGGAAAAGTTCGGCATCAGCCAGTTTAGCGAGCAGGTAAACTACCAGCGTGCGCTGGAAGGTGAACTTGCGCGCACCATCGAAACCCTTGGCCCGGTCAAGCGCGCCCGCGTACATCTGGCAATGCCCAAGCCGTCTTTGTTCGTGCGTGAACAGAAATCCCCTTCAGCCTCGGTGACCGTTAATCTGGAACCGGGACGTGCGCTGGATGAAGGTCAAATCACAGCGGTTGTACATCTGGTTTCCAGCGCGGTAGCCGGTCTGCCGCCGGGCAATGTGACGCTGGTCGATCAGGCCGGTCATCTGCTCACCCAGTCAAACACCAGCAGTCGCGATCTGAATGACGCGCAGTTGAAATACGCCAGCGACGTGGAAGGCCGTATCCAGCGCCGCATCGAATCGATCCTGTCACCGATTGTCGGTAACGGGAATGTCCACGCGCAGGTCACCGCGCAGCTGGATTTCGCCAATAAAGAGCAGACAGAAGAACAGTATCGGCCAAACGGCGATGCATCTCAGGCCGTGCTGCGTTCGCGTCAACTGAATGAAAGCGAGCAGATTGGCTCGGGTCTGCCAGGTGGCGTGCCGGGCGCGTTGTCCAACCAACCTGCACCTGCGAACACGGCGCCCATCACCACACCGCCGGCGAATCAGCAAAATGCGCAGAATGCGCAAAACGGACAGAACGCCCAGCAACAGACGGCCACCAGCGCCAGTGCCGGTCCGCGCAATACCCAGCGCAACGAGACCAGCAACTATGAAGTTGATCGCACCATTCGCCACACAAAAATGAACGTTGGCGACGTACAGCGACTCTCCGTCGCCGTGGTCGTGAACTACAAAACGTTACCGGATGGCAAACCGCTGCCGCTCACTGCCGATCAAATGAAGCAGATTGAAGATCTGACCCGCGAGGCAATGGGCTTCTCGGACAAGCGCGGTGACACCCTGAACGTGGTCAACTCCCCGTTCACCGCCACTGATGACAACGCAGGTGAACTGCCGTTCTGGAAACAGCCGCTGTTTATCGAACAGTTAATCGCAGCCGGTCGCTGGTTGCTGGTGCTGTTGGTGGCGTGGATCCTGTGGCGTAAGGCGATTCGTCCGCAACTGACGCGTCGCGCTGAAGAAGCGAAAGCTCAGCAGGAACGCGAGCAGATCCGTCAGGAGACCGAAGAAGCCGTTGAGGTTCGCCTGAGTAAAGATGAACAGACTCAGCAGCGTCGGGCAAATCAGCGTCTGGGCGCAGAAGTGATGAGCCAGCGCATTCGCGAAATGTCAGATAACGATCCGCGCGTGGTAGCGCTGGTCATTCGCCAGTGGATGAATAACGATCATGAGTAATGCTCTTTCCGGTACCGATAAAAGCGTCATCCTGCTGATGACTATTGGCGAAGATCGTGCGGCGGAGGTGTTCAAACACCTCTCCCAGCGCGAAGTGCAGACCCTGAGCGCGGCGATGGCGAACGTCCGCCAGATCTCCAACAAACAGCTGACCGACGTGCTGGCGGAGTTTGAGCAGGAAGCCGAGCAGTTCGCCGCCCTGAACATTAATGCCAACGAATATCTGCGTTCGGTACTGGTGAAGGCGCTGGGCGAAGAGCGGGCCTCCAGCCTGCTGGAAGATATTCTTGAAACCCGTGATACCGCCAGCGGCATTGAAACGCTCAACTTTATGGAGCCGCAAAGCGCCGCCGACCTTATCCGCGACGAACACCCGCAGATTATCGCCACCATCCTCGTGCACCTCAAACGCGGTCAGGCGGCGGATATTCTGGCGCTGTTCGACGAGCGTCTGCGTCACGATGTCATGCTGCGTATCGCCACCTTCGGCGGCGTACAGCCTGCCGCGCTGGCGGAACTGACCGAAGTGCTCAACGGCCTGCTCGATGGTCAGAACCTCAAGCGCAGCAAAATGGGCGGCGTGAGAACGGCGGCAGAAATTATCAACCTGATGAAAACACAGCAGGAAGAAGCGGTTATCAGCGCCGTGCGCGAATTCGATGGCGAGCTGGCGCAAAAAATTATCGACGAGATGTTCCTGTTCGAAAACCTGGTGGATGTGGACGATCGCAGCATCCAGCGTTTGCTGCAGGAAGTGGATTCCGAGTCGCTGTTGATCGCCCTGAAAGGCGCGGAACAGCCGCTGCGCGAGAAGTTCCTGCGCAATATGTCGCAACGTGCGGCAGATATCCTGCGCGACGACCTCGCCAACCGTGGCCCGGTGCGTTTGTCGCAGGTGGAAAACGAACAGAAGGCCATTCTGTTGATTGTGCGTCGTCTGGCCGAGACCGGCGAGATGATGATTGGTAGCGGCGAGGATACCTATGTCTAACGAGCTGCCGTGGAAAATCTGGACCCCGGACGATCTCGCGCCGCCGCTGGCTGAGTTTGTGCCCATGGCGCACAACGATGACCCCGTGTCTGAAGAGGACGAACCCGAAATCAGCGCGGAACAACAGCTTGAGCAGCAGTTAGCCCAGTTGAAAATTCAGGCTCACGAGCAAGGTTACAATGCGGGCCTCGCGGAAGGACGCAAAGCCGGTCACGAGCAGGGTTATCAGGAAGGGCTGGCGCAAGGGCTGGAACAGGGCCAGGCGCAGGCTCGCTCCCAGCAGGCCCCGCTTCATGCGCGGATGCAACAACTGGTCAGCGAATTCCAGCACACGCTGGACGCGCTGGATAGCGTGATCGCCTCGCGCCTGATGCAAATGGCGCTGGAAGCGGCTCGTCAGGTGATTGGTCAGACGCCCGCGGTGGACAATTCCGCCTTGATTAAGCAGATCCAGCAGCTCTTACAGCAGGAACCCTTGTTCAGTGGCAAACCGCAACTGCGCGTCCATCCGGATGATTTACAGCGTGTCGAAGAGATGCTTGGCGCCACCCTTAGCCTGCACGGCTGGCGCTTGCGTGGCGATCCGACCCTGCATCACGGCGGCTGCAAAGTCTCTGCGGATGAAGGCGACCTCGACGCCAGCGTGGCGACCCGCTGGCAAGAACTGTGTCGTCTGGCCGCGCCGGGAGTAATCTGATGACCTCACGCCTGACCCGCTGGTTGACGACGCTGGATAACTTCGAAGCCAAAATGGTGCAGCTTCCTGCGGTTCGCCGCTATGGGCGACTGACCCGCGCCACCGGTCTGGTGCTCGAGGCCACGGGTCTGCAGTTGCCGCTCGGCGCCACCTGCGTGATTGAACGTCAGGAAGGTACGGAAACCCGCGAAGTGGAAAGTGAAGTCGTGGGCTTTAACGGTCAGCGTCTGTTTTTGATGCCGCTGGAAGAGGTGGAAGGCATTCTGCCCGGCGCACGCGTCTACGCCAAAAATATCGCTGGCGAAGGGCTGCAAAGCAGTAAGCAGCTACCGCTGGGTCCAGCCCTCTTAGGCCGTGTACTCGACGGCAGCGGCAAACCGCTCGACGGCCTGCCCTCCCCTGATACCACGGAAACCGGCGCGCTGATTACCCAGCCGTTTAACCCGTTGCAGCGTACGCCGATTGAGCATGTGCTGGATACTGGCGTGCGCCCGATCAACGCCCTGTTAACCGTGGGTCGCGGCCAGCGTATGGGGCTGTTCGCCGGTTCCGGCGTCGGGAAAAGCGTGCTGCTCGGCATGATGGCGCGCTATACCCGCGCCGATGTGATCGTCGTCGGACTGATTGGCGAACGTGGCCGCGAAGTGAAGGATTTCATCGAGAACATTCTCGGTGCCGACGGACGCGCGCGTTCGGTCGTGATCGCCGCCCCGGCGGACGTCTCGCCCTTACTGCGCATGCAGGGTGCCGCTTATGCCACCCGCATCGCCGAAGATTTCCGCGATCGCGGTCAGCACGTGCTGCTGATCATGGATTCCCTGACCCGTTATGCGATGGCCCAGCGAGAGATCGCGCTGGCGATCGGTGAACCACCGGCCACCAAAGGCTATCCGCCGTCGGTGTTCGCCAAGCTTCCGGCGCTGGTTGAACGCGCGGGTAACGGGATCCACGGCGGCGGCTCCATTACCGCCTTTTACACGGTACTGACCGAAGGCGACGATCAGCAGGACCCGATTGCCGACTCGGCGCGAGCCATTCTCGACGGTCACATTGTACTCTCGCGACGTCTGGCGGAAGCCGGGCATTACCCTGCTATCGACATCGAAGCGTCTATCAGTCGTGCGATGACGGCGCTGATTACGGAACAACACTACGCCAAAGTGCGTCACTTTAAGCAGTTGCTGTCGAGCTTCCAGCGCAACCGCGATCTCGTCAGCGTCGGCGCTTATGCCAAAGGCAGCGATCCGATGCTCGATAAAGCTATCGCGCTGTGGCCACAACTGGAGGCGTTTTTGCAGCAAGGTATTTTCGAACGCGCTGACTGGGAGGATTCTCTGTCGGCGCTCGATCTGATTTTCCCGACGGTGTGATGAAGCAGGAGGGTAACGGTCATGGCTGAACAGGGTGCACTGGCAACACTGAAAGATCTCGCCGAAAAAGAGGTAGATGACGCTGCGCTGCTGTTAGGTGAAATGCGCCGCGGTTTTCAACAGGCCGAAGAACAGCTCACGATGCTGCTCGACTACCAGAATGAATACCGCAATAACCTCAACAGCGATATGAGCGAGGGGATTGCCAGCAATCGCTGGATTAACTACCAGCAGTTTATTCAGACCCTGGAAAAAGCGGTAGAACAGCATCGCCAGCAGTTAACGCAGTGGACGCAAAAGGTGGATGTGGCGCTGAACAGCTGGCGTGAAAAAAAACAACGGCTTCAGGCCTGGCAGACTTTACAAGACAGACAGAACGCGGCGGCCTTACTGGCTGAAAACCGCCTGGATCAGAAAAAAATGGATGAATTTGCTCAGCGTGCAGCAATGAGGAAACCCGAATGATCACCTTGCCACAACAGGTCACCACTGACATGGACCTTATCACCGGCTTGCCGTCCGGGAAATCTGCGGATTCAAGCGGCGATTTTCTCGCGCTTCTGGCTGGCGCACTGGGCGCAGGCGACGCGCCGGGCAAAGACGCCCCGCTGACCCTCGCCGATTTGCAGGCCGCCAGCAGCAAGCTGCAAAAAGGGCTGCTGACGCAGGATGGCGAAACATCACAGGCCGTGAAGCTGGCCGACTTGCTTGCCGCCAAAGACGTGCAATCTGACGAGATGCTAAAAGGCCTGAGCGATGCGCAGACTCTGCTGTCCACGCTGACCCCTACGCAGAAGAACAGTGCGCTGGCGGCTCTGCGCCAGTCCGCGCAAGCGGAGAAAGACAGCTCTGCACTCAGCGATGACGATCTCGCCAGCCTGAGCGCCCTTTTCGCGGTGCTGCCGGGTCAACCGGGAATGACGACACCGTCGGTCACCACCGGAGAAAAAGTGAGTGCGCTGAGCACCGATCCCCGTTCGCTCGCGCAGGACGCGACCCGTCCTTTGACCCGTGACGAGGCGAAAAAAAGTAAAACGGACAATGCCACGCCGGTGATCGCTGCGGAAAGCGCTAAAGGTCAGCCAGTCACTACGCCTGTTGTCGCTACTGCTGCCGCCAACGCGGAAATAGACAGTACGCCTTCACCTGTGACGCCAGGCATCGCGATGACCACAACCACACATTCCGCCTCACAGCCGCTGCCCACCAGCGCCGCACCGGTTCTGAGTGCACCATTGGGTAGCCATGAGTGGCAGCAATCCCTGAGCCAGCACATCACGCTGTTTACCCGTCAGGGTCAACAGAGCGCGGAACTGCGTCTGCATCCGGAGGATCTCGGTCAGGTGCAGATCTCGCTCAAGCTTGATGATAACCAGGCGCAACTGCAGATGGTCTCAGCCCATAGCCACGTTCGTGCGGCGCTGGAAGCCGCCTTGCCGACGCTGCGCACCCAACTGGCGGAAAGCGGCATTCAACTGGGACAAAGCAGTATCAGCAGCGAAAGTTTCGCCGGCCAGCAGCACTCCTCTTCCCAACAGCAGCAGACGGCTCGCATGCAGGGACAGGATCGGCTCATGGCCGACGATGAGAGTGAACTGGTGGTTCCCGCTTCGCTCCAGTCCGCCGCACGCGGTAACGGCGCCGTCGATATCTTCGCCTAACGCCAGAGGTAGCACGATTATCCGCGTCTTTTCCACGCTTTGCCGTGGTCAGGACACGGGATAATCAGCCGATAAGCTGTACCGAAACAGGAAGCCCGTATCAGATGACTGATTCCGCGATAAGCAAAAAGAGCAAACGCTCAATTTGGATCCCGCTGCTGGTAATCATTACCCTTGCCGCCTGCGCAACCGCAGGCTATAGCTACTGGCGTATGCAGCAGCATCCCACTCCGGTGGCCAATGAGCCACCACCGCCGCCTGCGCCGGTGTTCTTCGCCCTGGATACGTTTACCGTCAATCTGGGCGATGCGGATCGCGTACTCTATATCGGCGTGACGCTGCGTCTGAAGGATGAAGCCACGCGCACGCGCCTGAATGAATATTTGCCAGAAGTCCGTAGCCGTCTGCTGCTGCTGTTCTCTCGTCAGGACGCCAACGCACTGTCTACCGAAGACGGTAAGCAAAAATTGATCGCGGCGATTAAAGAGACGCTTTCCCCTCCGCTCGTTGCCGGACAACCTAAGCAGGACGTGACCGACGTGCTGTATACAGCTTTCATTCTGCGGTAAAGACATGGGCGACAGTATTCTCTCTCAGGCTGAAATCGATGCGCTGTTGAATGGCGACAGCGAAACGAAAGACGAGCCGACTCCGGGTATCGCGGGCGAAAGCGAAATTCGCCCGTACGACCCCAATACCCAGCGTCGCGTAGTGCGCGAGCGTCTGCAGGCGCTGGAGATTATCAACGAGCGTTTTGCCCGTCAGTTCCGGATGGGGCTGTTTAACCTGCTGCGTCGTAGTCCGGATATCACCGTAGGTGCGATCCGCATTCAGCCGTATCACGAGTTTGCCCGTAACCTGCCGGTACCGACCAACCTGAACCTGATCCACCTGAAGCCGCTACGCGGTACGGGTCTGGTGGTGTTCTCACCGAGCCTGGTGTTTATCGCCGTCGACAACTTGTTTGGCGGCGACGGGCGCTTCCCGACAAAAGTGGAAGGCCGCGAGTTTACCCACACTGAACAGCGTGTGATCAACCGCATGCTGAAACTGGCGCTGGAAGGCTATAGCGACGCGTGGAAGGCGATCAATCCGCTGGAAGTGGAGTACGTGCGCTCTGAAATGCAGGTGAAGTTTACCAATATCACCACGTCGCCGAACGATATCGTGGTCAACACGCCTTTCCACGTCGAGATTGGCAACCTGACCGGTGAGTTCAACATCTGTTTGCCGTTCAGCATGATTGAACCGCTGCGCGAACTGCTCGTGAACCCACCGCTGGAAAACTCCCGCAATGAAGATCAGAACTGGCGCGACAATCTGGTGCGTCAGGTTCAACATTCCGAACTGGAGCTGGTGGCGAACTTTGCCGATATTCCGCTGCGCCTTTCTCAGATATTAAAACTGCAACCCGGCGATGTGCTGCCGATAGAAAAACCAGACCGCATTATTGCTCATGTGGACGGCGTGCCTGTACTGACCAGCCAATACGGCACGGTTAACGGCCAGTATGCGTTACGCGTGGAACATTTGATTAACCCGATTTTGAATTCGCTGAATGAGGAACAGCCCAAATGAGTGACATGAATAATCCGTCTGATGAGAACACTGGCGCATTGGACGATCTGTGGGCTGACGCGTTGAACGAGCAAAAAACCACGACCAGCAAAAGTGCTGCCGATGCCGTTTTCCAGCAGCTTGGTGGTGGCGATGTCAGCGGCACGCTGCAGGATATCGACCTGATCATGGATATTCCGGTCAAGCTGACCGTTGAATTGGGCCGCACGCGGATGACCATTAAAGAGCTGTTACGTCTGACGCAGGGTTCCGTGGTAGCGCTGGACGGCCTGGCGGGGGAACCGCTGGATATCCTGATCAACGGCTATCTTATTGCGCAGGGTGAAGTGGTGGTCGTGGCCGATAAATACGGGGTACGCATTACCGACATCATTACCCCGTCCGAGCGTATGCGTCGTCTGAGTCGTTAATCATGAAAACCCAGACCACCGTTCAACAGCCATCTGCCGTTCCGGGATCGCCTCTGATGCAGGTCAGCGGCGCGCTGTTGGGGATCATTCTGTTGATTCTGGCGGCGGCCTGGATAATTAAACGTCTGGGTTTCGCGCCGAAAGGAAGTCATGCACGCGGACTGAACGTCTCTGCCAGTACCTCGCTGGGGCCGCGTGAACGCGTGGTGATTGTTGACGTTGAAGATGCGCGGCTGGTGCTTGGCGTCACCGCGTCAAACATTAATGTCCTGCATACCCTCCCACCCGCCTCTGTGGTGCCAGAAGAGACGCCGCCTGCTCCTGCCGATTTTCAGGACATGATGAAGCGTTTGCTTAAGCGTTCCGGGAGATCCTGATGCGCCGTTTGTTATCCCTTACGCTGACCGGTTTATGGCTTATCAGCCCCGCCGCGCTGGCGCAACTTCCCGGCCTGGTGAGCCAACCGCTGCCCGGCGGCGGACAGAGCTGGTCGCTTCCCGTACAGACGCTGGTCTTCATCACCTCGCTGACCTTTATTCCGGCCATTTTGCTGATGATGACCAGTTTTACCCGCATCATCATTGTCTTCGGCCTGCTGCGTAACGCGCTTGGCACGCCATCCGCGCCGCCAAACCAGGTGCTGCTGGGGCTGGCGTTGTTTCTGACCTTTTTCATTATGTCACCGGTCATCGACAAGATTTATGCCGAGGCGTATCAGCCGTTCAGCGAAGAAAAAATCTCAATGCAGGAAGCGCTGGAAAAAGGTGCGCAACCGCTGCGTGAATTTATGTTACGCCAGACCCGCGAAGCCGATCTGGCCCTGTTCGCCCGTCTGGCAAACAGCGGCCCGCTTCAGGGGCCCGAAGCGGTACCGATGCGCATTCTGCTGCCCGCCTATGTCACCAGCGAGCTGAAAACCGCGTTCCAGATAGGTTTTACGATTTTCATCCCGTTCCTGATTATTGACCTGGTGATCGCCAGCGTACTGATGGCGCTGGGGATGATGATGGTTCCCCCGGCAACGATTGCGCTACCGTTTAAACTCATGCTGTTTGTGTTGGTTGATGGCTGGCAACTGCTGGTGGGTTCACTTGCGCAAAGTTTTTACAGTTAGAGGCGAGAAATGACACCCGAATCGGTCATGATGATTGGCACTGAGGCCATGAAAGTTGCTCTCGCCCTTGCCGCTCCCCTGCTGCTGGTTGCGCTGGTGACGGGGCTTATCATCAGTATTTTGCAGGCCGCTACCCAGATTAACGAAATGACGCTGTCGTTTATCCCGAAAATCGTGGCGGTGTTTACGGCGATTATCGTGGCCGGGCCGTGGATGCTGAATTTGCTGCTGGATTACGTGCGCACGCTGTTTACCAATCTGCCGTATATCATCGGATAAGACGACAGATGTTACAGGTCACCAGCGATCAATGGCTTCAGTGGCTGGGCCTCTATTTCTGGCCGCTGTTGCGCGTACTGGCGCTGATCTCCACCGCCCCAATACTCAGTGAACGCACAGTCCCGAAACGGGTAAAACTGGGGCTGGGGGTCATGATCACTTTTGTCATCGCCCCTTCCCTGCCGCCTGCTGATGTGCCGATATTTTCGTTTAACGCGTTATGGCTGGCGATGCAGCAAATCCTGATCGGCATCGCGCTGGGCTTTACCATGCAGTTTGCTTTTGCGGCAGTGCGTACGGCGGGTGAGATTATCGGTCTGCAGATGGGCCTCTCCTTCGCCACATTTGTCGATCCGGCCAGCCACCTGAATATGCCGGTGCTCGCCCGAATTATTGATATGCTGGCGATGCTGCTGTTCCTGACCTTTGACGGCCATTTGTGGTTGATTTCGCTGCTGGTCGACACCTTCCACACCCTGCCTGTTGGCGGCAATCCAGTGAACAGCAATGCGTTCCTGGCGTTAGCCAGAGCGGGAAGTCTTATCTTTCTCAATGGACTGATGCTGGCGCTGCCGGTTATCACAATGCTGTTGACGCTCAATCTGGCACTAGGATTATTGAATCGTATGGCTCCCCAGCTATCGGTATTTGTTATTGGTTTCCCGTTAACGTTGACCGTCGGCATATCGTTAATTGCGGCATTAATGCCGTTAATTGCTCCTTTCTGCGAACATTTATTTAGCGAAATTTTCAATTTATTAGCTGATATTGTTAGTGAATTACCCGTTAATAATAATCCATAATATTTATCCAGTCTTTCTAAGGATTATCCTAAATTCAAACATGGCGAACATCTACCAGGATAACGCTCACCTGCTTTATATGTTTTTATCTCACTCACATAACGCAACATTTACTTTACTTTAAGACAAATCCAGGCAAATTATACGTAACTTTACGGGATAGTTAGTCCGCCTGAAAAACCGCAAACGCGTCTCATTAGGTGAAGCATTCGGTTCCGTTTAGTTGTGATGAGATATTCAGGTAAGGGGAATTATCGTTACGCATTGAGTGAGGGTAAGCCATGTCAACGATTATTATGGATTTATGCAGTTACACCCGGCTAGGTTTGACCGGGTATCTGGTAAGCAGAGGGGTGAAAAAAAGGGAAATCAACGACATCGAAACCGTTGACGAACTCGACATCGCTTGTGACACACACCAACCTTCTGTGGTGTTTATTAATGAAGACTGTTTTATCCATGATCCAGCCAACAGTCAGCATATAAAGCACATCATTAATCAGCATCCCAATACGTTATTTATTGTTTTTATGGCTATTGCCAATGTTCATTTTGATGAATATCTGTTAGTCAGAAAAAACTTATTGATAAGTTCAAAATCAATAAAGCCAGAATCACTGGACGATCTCCTTGGCGATATTCTGAAAAAAGAAACGGACACCGCCGGGGTAATAAATTTACCGACGTTATCATTAAGTCGTACTGAGTCCAGCATGCTACGCATGTGGATGGAAGGTCAGGGGACAATTCAGATTTCAGATCAAATGAATATCAAGGCAAAAACGGTCTCGTCCCATAAGGGGAATATAAAACGAAAGATAAAGACGCATAACAAACAGGTTATCTATCATGTCGTCAGACTGACCGATAACGTGACCAACGGCATCTTTGTGAATATGCGATGAGACGTCCCGACTGGTGGATGTCCCACCAGCCGGGTTCACATCGGCCATCGCACCCTATTCTGCCTTCTCCACAAAGATACCATCCTGATGCCCTGACTCGTTAAAGAACCAGATGCCGAGCGGGTAGTCTTCCAGCGAAACCAGGTACATTGTGCCTTCACTAAACTCTTCCACTGCCAGTACCACGCCAGGGCGACGAGAACCGCCGTCCGTTTTGACTGTGACCCGATCATTCACCTTCATCATTATCCTCCTGTGGCTTTGTGCCAGTGTAGAACAAAATCCGCTGCCTGGCAGCGTCTGACCTGCTTGATTGCGGGTTTTCTCAACGGTCTATACTTAGTCTGTGGCACGGTTAATGACGAGGTTGAAATGAAGACCGCGAAAGAGTACAGCGATACCGCTAAACGTGAAGTCAGCGTCGACGTTGACGCGTTGCTGGCGGCGATTAATGAAATCAGCGAAAGCGAGATTCATCGCAGCGGAAACGACCCTGACAAAGTCAGCGTGGATGGTCGTGAGTACCATACATGGCATGAATTGGCTGAGGCGTTTGAGCTGGACATCCATGATTTTAGCGTGACGGAGATTAATCGCTGACGGCAGCGAAAAAAATCCCGACCCTGGCGGGTCGGGATGAAACTTGCTTATGCAAGAAGCACTTGAAAATTCGTTACACCAGGAAATCTGATGTACGCTAAACCTTATCCGCAATTTTTTTGTATGACAAGCAAATATTTTTTTGACGAATGATTAATGCCGTTAATTAATCCTGTCAGGCGTTCAGCGGGACAGGCTATCTGCGCTCGCGAGCGCGGAATCGATCCCATTCCCGTTGGCTGACTACTTGATGGGTTTTAGGATTTTTCTGGGACTGAATGTTTTACCTTATGGGATTCCACCATGCTTTCACTCAATGATTCATTGCTGATTTTTACCGATCTGGATGGCACGCTGTTGGACAGCCATACCTATGACTGGCAACCTGCGGCGTCCTGGCTGATGCGTCTGCGGGAGAAAAATATTCCGGTGATCCTGTGCAGCAGCAAAACCGCTGCCGAAATGCTGCAAATCCAGAAGTCGCTCGGTTTACAGGGATTGCCGCTGATTGCGGAGAATGGTGCCGTGGTTGAACTGGATAGCCATTGGCAGACGCATCCCGACTTTCCCCGCCAGATCAATGGAGTATCGCATGATGAAATTAGCGCAGTGCTGAACAAACTGCGCAATAAAACGGGCTTTAAATTTACTGCCTTTGATGATGTCGATGAGACCACGATCGCCGAATGGACGGGCCTGAGCCACGCGCAGGCCACCCTGACACGCCTGCATGAAGCTTCCGTCACGCTGATATGGCGCGACAGTGACGAGCGCATGGAAGCGTTCGCCCAACAGCTAAACGACCTGGGTTTACAGTTTGTTCAGGGCGCGAGATTCTGGCACGTCCTGGATGCCAGCTCCGGAAAAGATCAGGCGGCAAACTGGCTGATAGCGCAGTATCAGCGACAGTGGAAACGACGTCCGGTTACCGTCGGGCTGGGTGATGGCCCGAATGACGCGCCACTGCTGGAGGCGATGGATTACGCCGTTATCGTGAAAGGGTTAAGTCGCGAAGGGGTGATGTTACGCCCCGATGCTGCGCCGCAGGTTTATCGCACGCAGCATGAAGGGCCAGAGGGCTGGGATGAAGGCATGAGCCATTTTTTCGCCACGCCTTAGCCTTTATCCGTAACACAGACCCGGTTACGGCCTGCCTGTTTTGCCAGATAAAGCCGGCGGTCCGCCAGTGACTGGAGTTGCTCAAAATCGTAGTCTCCGGTTTCCTGGGTGCTACTCACGCCCAGTGAGGCGCTAATCCACAACGTGGCGCTTTTCGCCACCAGAATCTCTTTCTCATTCAACCGCAGGCGGATACGTTCGGCTATCTGCTCCGCCTGCGCCAGAGAGGTTTCCGGCAGAACCACACAGAACTCCTCCCCACCCACGCGACCAGCAACATCATAAGCGCGCAATGTACCGCTGATTAAGCCTGCGGCATGCGTCAGCACCCGATCCCCGGCCTGATGACCAAAGCGGTCGTTAATGCTTTTAAAATGGTCCAGATCGATCTGAATAACCGACAGCGGTTGCTTTTGCGTTCGACAACGCTGGGTCAGCTGTTTGGCTTTTTCAAACAGCGCGCCGCGGTTATATAAGCGGGTCAGCGTATCGTGCCAGGCCTGCCACTGGAGTGAACTCTGCAACACAAACATATTGCTAACCATATGGCGGATGACCACCCAGGAGATGATCAGCATGGCGGTGAACAGCGCCCACAGCAGCGCCAGCGCTATGCTGATGCTACCAAAATCACCGTGTAACCCTTCGCTTAAGGAATGTACCCGTACCAGTACGCCATCGAAATGATCCAGCCGTTCCCAGCTAACGTAACGGCTTCCCATACGCAAGCCGCCTACCGTATCCTGCTCGATATCATGCGCAAGCATCGCCAGTTCGCGCTCATCAAAGGTATTCGCGTTTCTCAGTTCCGGCGTGGAACCCGCCAGCAGCGCCAGTTTATTGTCGTAGAGCTGATACTCCCCTTCCAGGTCCTTATCGATAGCTTCATCCATAAAGTGTTCTACCGCAGAAACGGGGATGGTCATCGCCAGCACACCGAGCCAGTAATGGTCGTTATCCAGCGGGACGCTAACGGTCACGCGTTGCTGATCGTCGCGGAGTTCGGGTGACAGCGTGGTGAACCAGCGTACGCCGCGCATCCGGTTTTTTCGCTGCGACTGTTCGGTAAACCAGGGTTGAATCACGTAGTCGTAATAGCGAGTGGTAATGTCGCTGGACAATGGTGCCGAGAGCGTGGAGACGTAAAACCCGGCTCGCGAAACGTACATTATCTGTTGTGACAGAGAGGTTCGCCTGTGCGCCAGGCGCATCAAATACCCGACCTCCAGCGCTGCGGACAGTTCGTTATCCAGCGATTCGTTGTCACGCGAGAGAATCAACGTCTGGTTCACGAACGCGTCCGAAACCCCACTCAACGTCAAGGTTCTGTGCTTATCGAGTTCTAGTTGCCATACGCGCGAATGACGTAGTTGCTCAAACTGGCTGACCGCCTCTTTTAAGGCAGAAAACGCCAGAGGGGTGACAAGCGCCTCATGCATTCCGTTACGCAGGAAAAGTAATTTATCAACATTGAATTGCAGCTGTTTATCCAGAGCGTTGGCGACATTTTCCAGATGGTTGCGCTGGCTGGAGATATAGGCGTCTTCCAGGACAACCACTTCACGCCAGGTCAGCAGGGTCGAAAAGAACATGACTATCAGAAAGCAGAGATTCACGACGTGGCCAGGGCCGAGTCGCCGCGCCAACATTTTCAGCCAGCCCCAGTTTTCCATCGTTGCTTCGTGCGGCACTCTGACCACTCCCTACACGCTATTACTTTCCTAATCCTGGCATAATTCAGTGCGTTACGTATTGTTGCCATCACGTATTTTTGAATTTAAGAAAACGCCCGACTGTAAGTCGGGCGTTCAGGCATCAGGCTTCTTCACACGGTTGCCTGGCATCAACGGTAACAAGTTCATTCTCATGGAATGCTTCTCGCTTGACGCCAAACCCATCATACCACCGACACTCCACCATACCGCTGGAATAGCCAGTGACAATCATGCGCGGACCGCCCTCTTTCACAGTCACTTCCTCACAGACCGAAAAAACCATGTTACCTCCTGTATACAGTGAACGTTTTCACCTTAGTCGAGGATGTCTGGTTTTGCCTCATTCAGGGGATGACTTTTAGTGCGCAACCCCACGCACTCTGGAGACGGCCTTCACCAACAGCACGACAATCGCGCCAATGATAAAGCCCAGCACCAGATTCAGTAGCGTCGGCAGAATCAATGCCACCACGGCACTTTGCTGCTGAGCAAACGCCTCAATGGCATGATGTAACGGCGCAACGCCGTGCACCACAATCCCGCCGCCCACAAGGAACATCGCCAGCGTGCCAACCACCGACAGTGATTTCATCAGCCATGGCGCGACAACCAGCAATCCTTTCCCTAAGGCCTTCGCCAGCACGCTGGTTTTGTCTGCCAGCCAGTACCCCATGTCATCAAGCTTAACGATGAGCCCGACCAGTCCATACACGCCTATCGTGACCACCAGCGCAATTCCTGACAGGACCAGCACCTGGTTGAGCAACGGTGCCTCGGCCACAATCCCCAGCGTGATCGCCACTATCTCTGCCGAAAGAATAAAATCGGTTCGCACTGCGCCTTTGATTTTATCCTTTTCAAACGCCAGCGGGTCCTGAGCCGCCAGCGCTTCCAACCGCCGTTGTCGCTCAGCCGGATCTACTTTGTGTTTTCGCGATTCGAGGGTGTGCAGGACTTTCTCTACGCCTTCAAAACAGAGAAAAGCGCCGCCAATCATTAACAGCGGTGTGATAGCCCAGGGAATAAAGGCACTGATGAGCAGCGCCAGCGGCACCAGGATCACTTTGTTAACGAGCGAGCCTTTCGCAACGCTCCAGACCACGGGCAACTCACGATTCGCTCTTACCCCCGTGACCTGCTGCGCGTTAAGCGACAGGTCATCCCCCAATACGCCAGCCGTTTTCTTCGCGGCCAGTTTCCCCATCATCGAGATGTCATCCAACAACGTGGCGATATCATCCAGCAAGGTCAGTAAGCTACTTCCTGCCAAAATTATTCCCTCATTTTTTTCTTATTGAAGCGTTAAGTATGGAGTAAAACACACGAAGCTGAAACCGGCGTTATTCGTCAACATTTTTCTAACAAGAGAGATGAATTATATTACTCGCCAGCCCGATAGTTTTCGCGTTTACTATGTCGCTGGTTAGCATTTCTCACGTGAGGGATTATGCGTTTCAGGCAGTTGTTACCGCTTTTCAGCGCGCTGTTCGCGCTGTATATCATCTGGGGTTCCACCTATTTCGTTATCCGTATCGGCGTGGAAAGCTGGCCACCGCTGATGATGGCAGGCGTGCGCTTTCTCGCGGCAGGGATTCTGTTAATCTCCTTTTTGCTGCTGCGCGGGCATCAACTCCCGCCGCTTCGCCCGCTGCTGAATGCGGCGCTGATTGGTGTTTTGCTGCTGGCCGTAGGTAACGGGTTGGTTACGGTAGCGGAACATCAGGACGTCCCTTCCGGCATCGCGGCGGTTGTGGTGGCGACGGTTCCGCTGTTTACCTTGTGTTTCAGCCATTTCTTTGGCATCAAAACCCGTAAGCTGGAGTGGATGGGAATTGCCATTGGCCTGGCGGGCATCGTGATGCTCAACAGCGGCGGCAACCTGAGCGGCAATCCGTGGGGGGCGATATTCATTCTGATTGGTTCGATCAGTTGGGCGTTTGGCTCAGTCTACGGTTCTCGCATTACGCTGCCGGTAGGGATGATGGCCGGCGCAATTGAGATGCTCGCTGCCGGGATCGTGTTGATGTGCGCCTCGCTGGTGAGCGGTGAAAAGTTGACCACGCTGCCGTCGCTGTCAGGCTTCCTGGCGGTGGGTTATCTGGCGGTATTTGGATCTATTATTGCCATCAACGCCTATATGTATTTGATCCGTAACGTCAGCCCTGCTCTGGCAACCAGTTATGCTTATGTGAATCCGGTTGTTGCGGTGTTACTGGGGACGAGTCTGGGCGGTGAACGTCTGGCACCGATTGAATGGCTGGCGCTTGGCGTCATCGTCTTCGCGGTGGTTCTGGTGACTCTGGGGAAATATCTTTTTCCGGCGAAACCGACGCTAAAACCTGCGGAAAACGATAAAACGTTACAGTAAATGCACTCCCTGAGTGTCGATCTGCGCGGGCGCGCCACCGCCGCAGATCCACTCTTCAAGACGCTCCGACAGCGCGGCGTCGCTGAGCCTTTCCCGCCCACGTAGCGCACATTCCCAGACGATCAGCACCCGCCAGCCCATTTCCTTTAAACGCTGGATATCGCGGCGATCGCGCGCCACGTTTTTACCAATCTTATCCAGCCAGAAATCGGTACGCGTCGCGGGCACCTTGAACAGGTAACAGTGATGGTGATGCCAGAAACAGCCGTGGGTAAAAATGACGCAGCGATACTCATCCACTACAAAATCAGGGCGACCGGGTAGCGAAGCATCCTGAACGCGATAGTCCAGCCCCTGCTCCGCCAGCAGACCTGCAAGCCGTTTTTCGATGGCGGTATCGCGCGTCGCGATGGCTCGCATGTTTTTACTGCGCGTCGCCTTATCGTGAACATCCGCCATGCACAATCTCTTGCTGACGTAACGCGACAGCCGCTTTAATTTTCTCTTCCAGCAACGTCGCCACAGCGGCGAACGCGGGTACCACCACGGAGTTACCAAACTGGCGATAGGCCTGAGTATCAGAAACGGGGATGCGGAACTGGTATCCCTGCGGCGACTCAAACCCCATCAGTCGCGCGCACTCTCTTGGCGTTAAGCGGCGTGGACGATGCTGCTGATTCTGCGGATCGTCAAAATTCACTTCTCCGACGGCAAAATCCCAGCCGCGGTCGATCAGAATTTCAGCGCCATCTTTGTAATAGCGCGCGGAAAGCGTACGCGTCACGCAATTCGGATTTGCGGGATAGACCATACCGTAGCCAAAACCGTTGCCCTTCGCCTGATGCTTTTTCGCGTAGCGGTAGAGGTACTTCCACAGCACGGGCGTCAGTATATATCTGGCTTCCACTACCGGTTCCAGTAATTCCGCCAGGGTAATGCGCCGCTGCGGATAGCGCGTACTGATGTCGCGCAGGGTAAAGTCGCGCTTCAGATTCAGATCGCGACGAAATCCGACCAGCACAATGCGTTCCCGATGCTGCGGTAAGAAATGTTTGCCATCAATGATTTTCGGATCGTCCGGGCCATTATCCTCTGCATCGGCGACGTCGTAACCCAGAGAGTCCAGCGTTTGCATAATAATGCGGAACGTTTTGCCCTGATCGTGACTCTTCAGGTTTTTCACGTTTTCCAGAACAAAAATCGGCGGACGGCGGGCGTCAATAATACGGACAACGTCAAAGAACAATGTCCCCTGAGTATCGCAGGCAAAACCGTGAGCGCGTCCCAGCGCATTTTTCTTCGACACTCCGGCAAGTGAAAACGGCTGGCAAGGGAAGCCTGCCAGCAGGACATCGTGTTGCGGCACGTGCTGGCGAATATGCTCTGCCGCCTGATTGTCGCTGACACCTTCGCGATGGCTGAGCGTGATATCGCGAATGTCTTCATTAAAGTGGTGGCTGGCCGGGTCGCAGTAATAGTTAGCTTTATAGGTGCGCACCGCATGTTTGTTCCACTCGCTGGTAAACACGCACTGCCCGCCTATCGCCTCAAATCCACGACGAATACCGCCAATACCCGCAAAGAGATCGATAAACCGGAAAGCATAGTGCGGATGGTGTGCTGGCGGCGTGGGTAACAGAGTGCGCAAAAACGCCAACTCCCGCTCGCTTAATCGATGCCATGCCGAAGCATTCGCCACCACGCGCTTTAAAATGGCCGGACTCCAGTGGTTCTCACCCATTCCATTCAGGCAAGCCACCAACGTTTTAACATCATAAATTTCCAACAATTTCGCCAATAGCCCCTGCGCAACGTCTGCATTGCTGTCCGTTGCGGGAACCAATGAACCTGTTACTGAAAGATTTTGTTGCATATCGTTAACCGACCAAAAAAGAGTAGCGTCAGGTTAACATAAAATTTGCCTCACGAGTGGCTGGGGCGAAATGCGCGGATCACTGCCGGATCGACAGATTCGTACTCACCTTTTAGTTCCGCGCTTAACTTTGCCATGTAGTTCACCAGGAACTCAGCGTTATACCGGGCAAGTTCACGTCCACGCGCGGTTTGCATGGTATCGGGCAACGCCAGTAATTTGGTCTGGAAGTGATCGAGGGCAAACTGTTTATCGTTGAGCGCTCGCCGCTCAGCGAAAGGGTCTTCACCATCAAACAGCGCTACTCCTAAGGCGCCAGAAACCGCAAAGACCCGCGCCAGTCCTATCGCCCCGAGCGCCTCAAGCCGGTCGGCATCCTGAACGATTTTTGCTTCAAGCGTTAAAGGGGCAATATTTGCGCTAAAACTGTGGGCTTCAATCGCATGGCAAACCGCCGCCAGTTGCGAGTCGGGGAAAGCGGGAAAATCACGGATGAGGATACGACGGGTTTCAGCGGCAGCCAGTACAGACGAGCGATGACGGTCCGGATGGTTTTTGGCGAGGCTGACAATGTCATGAAAATAACAGGCGGTCAGCACGACCAGCCCATCGACCTCCTGCCCTTCCATCAGTTGCCGCGATGTCGCCCAGACACGGCGGAAGTGAAAAATATCATGCGCGGCATCCTGCCGGGTGTGATGGTTGCATAACCAGGCTTCAAATTGCGATTGCCAGTGCTGAAGATCCACATTGCCTCCCGTAGGTTAAGAAACGCTACAGTAACAAGTTTTTCTGCCGTCTTCACCCAGGCTGACGGCGTGGGCGCGTATACCAGGCGATACTACCGAGGATCAATCCCACCAGTCCGAGCACCAGAAACCCCAGCAGCGCGCCTATCCATTTTCCGCTGGTTGAGCCAAGCGAACTTTCAAATCCGGCAACCGGAATCGACTGAATGTGGCTGATCACCCAGGCGTAGCGCAGCATGGCCCAGATGAAATAGACGCAGAAAGCGTAAAATACCCATAATGCCAGTTTGCCGCCCAGACTCCGTGTTGCTCTTTCTTCCATACTGTTCAAAGGAAACTCCATTTCTGGGATGTCAATCTAAAAACTCACTGTACTTTTTGTGATTATAATCACACTTTTTTGTTATGTATGTCACAACCAGCCCGACAGTCATTGATTTTGCATATGTATTGATCCAGGGCAATTTTAGCTATGTCACAAAAACCCCGGTTAACGCCCTAAATTTTATGAATACACCCTTCTCACGTTTACTTATACATATCACAAGCCAATAAAACATACGTCACGTAAATCCCGTTTCTGTTTTATTTTATATATGTCATTATGATCGCGTCATTAGCCTTTTTATCATTTATTTTCCTTTTTTATAACCGGCATTTATGCCGGTTTTTTTTATTATTTACCTCCTGTGACGGGTTTTGTTTACCCGGCCAATCATTCAAATCATGAATCTTTTCATGAAAAACATAACATATTGATATTAAATCATAATAAATGTGTATGGTTTTTAAATAAACCATATAACCTGAATTATAAAAAGGCAAAAAGAAACATTTAGAAATATTTAAAATATAATTGTTACATGTTATTTTTAAAATAAAATGAACTCTATAGAATAGTATCCAAACGTGCTCTTTTGGAAAGTAGCATTTATTCACGATAATTATTACCCTAAGGGAAGACATAATGAACAGAAAAGTATTGGCAATGCTTGTTCCAGCATTACTTATTGCTGGCGCGGCACATGCAGCTGAAGTCTATAATAAAGACGGTAATAAACTGGACCTGTACGGAAAAGTAGATGGTCTGCACTACTTCTCTGACGACACGGGCAGCGATGGCGACATGACCTATGCACGTCTTGGCTTCAAGGGTGAAACCCAGATCATGGATCAACTGACCGGCTACGGCCAGTGGGAATACAATATCCAGGCAAATACAACCGAAAGCGACCACGGTAACTCCTGGACGCGTCTGGGCTTTGCCGGTTTAGGTTTTGGCCAGAACGGCACCTTTGATTATGGTCGCAACTACGGCGTCGTTTACGACGTTGAAGCGTGGACCGATATGCTGCCAGAATTTGGCGGTGATACCTACACCCAGACCGACGTCTATATGCTGGGTCGTACTAACGGCGTTGCCACCTACCGTAACAAAGGCTTCTTCGGTCAGGTTGATGGTCTGAACTTCGCGCTGCAGTACCAGGGCAACAATGAAGGCGCAGGTTTTGGTCAGGAAGGCTCGGGTAATAGCAGAAGCCGTAAACTGGCTCAGGAAAACGGCGACGGTTTCGGTATGTCCACCTCCTATGACTTTGACTTCGGTCTGAGCCTGGGTGCGGCCTATTCTTCATCTGACCGTACGAACGCTCAGGTCACTCGTGGTTATGGCGATCGTTCCCGTGCCAACAACTACGCCGGTGGCGAAACGGCTGAAGCCTGGACCATTGGCGCGAAATATGACGCGAACAATATCTATCTGGCCACAATGTATGCCGAAACCCGCAACATGACCTATTACGGTGGCGGTAAAGGCGAAACAAACGGCGGTATTGCCAACCAGACCAAAAACTTTGAAGCGGTTGCACAGTACCAGTTCGATTTCGGTCTGCGCCCATCCATCGCTTACCTGGTATCTAAAGGGAAGGAACTGGGTGGTCAGGATCACGATGGTGATGGTAACCCACGCTACACCGACAAAGATCTGGTGAAATATGTTGATGTCGGCATGACATACTACTTCAACAAAAACATGTCCACCTACGTTGATTACAAAATCAACCTGCTGGACAACGATGATCACTTCTATGCAGACAACGGCATCGCGACCGATGACATCGTTGCTGTGGGCTTAGTGTATCAGTTCTAATCGCCAGAATAATTTCAGGCCCGCTTCCGGCGGGCTTTTTTGTGCTTGAAATATCACTCAGTATTGAGCTTGTCGCCATTTTCCCGCATCCAGTCAGCCAGAGGCGCCAATGCGCCATGCAGAGTCAACCCCAGGGGCGTTATCTGATATTCAACGCGCGGTGGAATTTCCGGATAAATCGTTCGTGACACCAGCCCGCGTAGCTCAAACAAGCGCAACTGCTTTGTTAGCTCTTTTTGCGTGATGGGTGCCGCTGCCCGCAGCAACTCACCAAACCGCACCGGGGCATTGAGAACGATCAGACGATACAATATCGGGATAGCCCACTTCCCGGAGACCAGACTGACAAAGCGAGTCATCGGACAGGGTTGATGCTGAAAATTTTTCTCAGTTACGCAGTCGGCTGATTCCGCCATAGCACACCTCTTGCCTCTTTAGTATCCATTTGGTACCTGGTTTCTTTTAGATACTAACGTTTCTATAGTGCATTCTCCAGAGACAATTCAGGAGAAGAAAAAATGGGTCGCTTAACAGGTAAATACACGCTTATCACGGGCGGGACCAGTGGTATTGGTCTGGCCACTGCGCAGGAATTTCTTGCCGAGGGCGCGCATGTCGCCGTTACGGGGCGCAATCCTGACACACTCGCGCAAGCCCAACGCATTCTGGGAGACGGCGCGTGGGTGATTGCCACCGATGCCGGGGATATCCAGGCACAAAAAGCGCTGTCTGCCACTCTCGCAGCACGTTGGCCGGGGCTTGATGCCGTTTTTGTCAACGCCGGTGACGTCACTCACGGATTGATAGAGGAGTGGGATGAAGCAGCGTGGGATCGCCTGATGCAAATCAATCTGAAGGGACCTTTCTTTTTACTCCAGGCGCTACTACCGCTTCTGAACAATCCCTCTTCCGTTATTCTTTGCGGCTCGGTCAGCGCACGTATTGGTCTGCCAACCAGTAGCGTATACGCAGCCAGTAAAGCCGGATTGTTATCGCTCGCACGTACCCTGTCCGCAGAACTCTTACCGCGCAGCATACGCGTTAATGGCTTAAGCCCTGGCCCGGTTGCCACCCCCGCGCTCCATAAACTCGGGCTCAGCGAAGAAGCACAACGCATGCTGCAAAATGATATTGCCAGCCTGGTGCCTCTGGGGCGTGTGGGCACTCCGACTGAGCTGGCAAAAGCCGCACTCTATCTGGCATCAGATGAGTCGGGCTACACCGTAGGTACGGAGTTACTGGTGGATGGCGGAACCGGTAATCTGTGATTCCAGCCTCTTGTCTGTTCGTGACAGGCATTGAAAATGTGACGAAAATAATGGCGCTGGAGGGAACTTCGGCGTTATATCTCTATTCGTTTTTCTCAACGGGACGTGGGTCACTGACAACAGGAAGGGTAAGTGCTTGAATAGTGGCGGAGAGAGGGGGATTTGAACCCCCGGTAGAGTTGCCCCTACTCCGGTTTTCGAGACCGGTCCGTTCAGCCGCTCCGGCATCTCTCCGTTTTGATGGTTGCCATCATGCCAGGTAATTTGGCATTTTAACAGACCCTGTCCCTTCAATTTTGTTCAAGTGACGAGTTTGCGAGCAAAACGATGATTAAGTGGCCCTGGAAAGCACAAGACACTGCACAACATGAGTCTGCTCAGTGGGAGGAAGCTCTTGCGATCCCTCTGCTTGTGACCTTAACCGCGCAAGAACAAGCCAGACTCATTGCACTGGCAGAACGATTTCTGCAGCAAAAAAGGCTGGTCGCCCTTCAGGGTTTCGAACTCGACTCGCTGAAAAGCGCGCGCATCGCCCTGCTTTTTTGTCTGCCTGTTCTGGAACTGGGCATCGAATGGCTGGATGGCTTCCATGAGGTGCTGATCTACCCTGCGCCCTTTGTCGTCGATGATGAATGGGAAGACGATATTGGTCTGGTCCATAACCAACGCGTAGTGCAGTCCGGGCAAAGCTGGCAACAAGGGCCAATCATTCTGAACTGGCTGGATATTCAGGACTCTTTCGACGCCTCCGGATTTAACCTCATTATTCATGAAGTGGCCCACAAACTGGATATGCGAAATGGCGATCGCGCCAGCGGTATCCCGCTGATCCCCCTGCGGGAGGTTGCCAGTTGGGAACATGACCTGCACGCCGCAATGAACAACATTCAGGATGAAATTGATCTGGTGGGTGAGACCGCGTCGAGCATTGATGCCTATGCGGCAAGCGATCCGGCGGAATGTTTTGCCGTTTTATCGGAATACTTTTTCAGCGCCCCAGAGCTTTTCGCGCCCAGGTTCCCCGCGTTGTGGCAACGTTTCTGTCATTTCTATCAGCAGGATCCTCTACAACGCCTTCGTGATGGTGAAGACGATGAGCCAAATAACGCCGTACAGGTCCACTAATCCCTCATATTGAGGATTAATTAACCACTTGAAAAAGCGTGCTAATTTTACTGTTGACACGCCGTAATGAGGTCAGTATTATGCGCCTCGTTCACACGATTCCTCTGTAGTTCAGTCGGTAGAACGGCGGACTGTTAATCCGTATGTCACTGGTTCGAGTCCAGTCAGAGGAGCCAAATTTAAAGAAGCCCGCTTTTTAGCGGGCTTTTTGCTTTATATCTGATAGTCAATCGCGACGTCCCCAGATTCCATTACCTGCCGCTTGATATCCTCCACGGACAATCCCGCATTGCAGAGTTCGATAAATCGCCAGACATAATTACGCTGGAGTTGCCCACGCTTCAGCCCCAGCCAGACGGTATTGGCATCAAACAGGTGTCGGGTATCCAGACGCGTTAACGTCCCCTCTTCCTGTTCACCGCTGGACTGCTCCGCCACCAGGCCAATTCCCAGTCCTAACGCGACATAAGTTTTAATTACATCGGAATCCTGCGCACTGAGAACAATGTCAGGCAGCAGGCCTTTACGGGCAAAGGCTTCATCAATGCGGGAACGCCCGGTGATCCCTTGTCGATAGGTGATAATCGGCCAATGGGCAATCGACTCCAGCGTCACCGGCGAAACCTGCGTTAACGGATGGTCATGCGGCACTAACAGGCTGTGATGCCAACGGAACCAGGGGAAAGCGACCAACAGAGGATCGTTGCTCAGGCGCTCACTGGCGATACCAATATCCGCCCCACCATTTTGCAGTAACGCCTCTATTTCTTGCGGTGTCCCCTGGATCAATTCCAGACGTACTTCCGGAAACAATTCGCGGAAGGCTTTGATCACTCCCGGCAGGCTGTAGCGCGCCTGCGTGTGCGTCGTGGCAATGGTTAACACCCCAGAGGTGTCGTTGGTAAACAAATCCGCCAGTCGGCGTACGTTACTGGCCTCATTTAAAATGCGCTCAGCAATCACCAGCAACGCTTTACCTGGCTCGGTCATTCCAAGCAGACGCTTACCCCGACGGATAAAAATCTCGATCCCAAGCTCATCTTCTAACTCGCGAATATGCCGGCTGACCCCTGACTGCGAGGTAAAGAGCATATTGGCGACTTCCGTCAGGTTATAATCCTGACGGGCTGCCTCACGGATAATTTTTAGCTGCTGGAAATTCACTCGTTGCTCCGGATACATCAGACATGTTGCTATTGTTAAAGTCTGATGTCCGGCTTAACAAATAATAAAAACCCGCATCTTATTCCTTCATGGAATAACGCTTAACTGACTAACTGCAACTCGCGGTTATCCAGTGCCGGACTGCTCACCAGCGACATCAGGATCTCTTTCACCGCCTGCGCCTGAGGCGACAAACTTCCTCTTGCCGACATATTCAGTGACAGCGATAAACTCATCGACGGCGTAGTAATTCGCGCCATCCAGCCGTTGGCCGCACCACACAGAGAGCGCGCAGCGGATTCAGGCAGCACCGTCACGCCCATGCCGCTGGCAATTGCCGCAGTCAGTGTGGCTATCGACTCAATCTCGCCGATGACTTTCGCCGTTAAACGACGCAGTGAGAAGGCTTCATCAACACGTAAACGAACGGCGGTGTAGTCGCGAGGGAGAAAAAGATTCATCTGCGCAACAGCGGTAAGATCGACACTCTGTCCAGGGCAGTCGCGGGTACCGACAAGGAAGAGGTCTTCTTTTAACAAAGGTTGACTGGTAATGCCTGCCAGCGGAGAACGCTCATAAAGCACCGCCATATCCAGGTGACCATTCAACAGTTTATCATTCAGCACAGCACCGCTGTTTTCATGCAGATAAACCAGCACTTCGGGCAATTCTGCGCGCACCGCCTGCAACAGCGGCATGGTGACCGACGACGCGGCGGTCCCTGGCGCAAGACCGATCGACACCTGCCCCGTTAAGGTTTTCCCAACGTTACAGACAGCTAACTGCGCCTGTTCACACTGACGAAGGATCGTCCGCGCATGGGTGTAGAGAATTTTTCCCGCTTCAGTGGGCGTTACCCCCCGTTTGGTGCGAATTAACAGTTGCTGATTGAGCTCACCTTCCAGAGTGGCAACCTGCTGGCTCAGCGCGGGTTGTGCGATGTGCAATACTTCAGCGGCCTGCGTCAGGCTACCAATATCGACAATTTTCACGAAATATTTCAATCGTCTGAAGTTCATTTTGCCTCCTGTCCGGAATGCCAGAACCTATGCTGGCAGAGATGTCAGGAGTGAATTGCAAGATGCTTGCCAGTTTCAGATAAAGGGAGAAACTGGACTTAACCTTCCGTAAAATAAGCAGTTATGATTGCTATCGTTTTTTTCCAATCCTGTCAGCGTTTTCCGATCTGCCCCATCCGGGGTAGCCTGCACCAACATGGGGCAAAATACGCAGCAGATCGAAAGTTCACCGCTTTGCTGATTTTGTCAGCAAACAGACGCACAATCTTATTTCCCCCTTTGACAACCCCAATCGTCGTCGCTAATATGCGCCTCGTTCACACGATTCCTCTGTAGTTCAGTCGGTAGAACGGCGGACTGTTAATCCGTATGTCACTGGTTCGAGTCCAGTCAGAGGAGCCAAATTTTGAAGAGCCCGCTTTTTAGCGGGCTTTTTGCTTTTCCGCACGCCATATCCGCTCAATTTTCCTGTTCTGCCCTCTGCGGATTAAAAATCGTTTTCTCTTCCGGTCTGTCGCGGTAGTCTCATAACAGCCACTTATAGGTTGGCCGCAATGTGTGTGACTCTTATTCCCATACTAATAATAAAATCAGTACAGACAGGATTACTATGGATTCCAGCCTCATCTCCACCCCCTCCGCAGAGGATAATACTCCACCGCTTAACCGCGCCCGACGTGCTGCGCTGGGCAGCTTTGCCGGTGCTGTCGTCGACTGGTACGATTTTCTGCTTTATGGCATTACCGCTGCACTGGTCTTTAACCGTGAATTTTTCCCGCAGGTCAGTCCGGCAATGGGCACGCTGGCCGCGTTTGCCACTTTTGGCGTCGGTTTCCTGTTCCGTCCGTTGGGAGGCGTGATCTTCGGTCACTTCGGCGATCGTTTAGGCCGTAAACGGATGCTAATGCTCACCGTCTGGATGATGGGCATTGCCACAGCATTGATTGGCATTCTTCCTTCATTTGCCGCTATTGGTTGGTGGGCGCCGGTACTGCTGGTCTTCCTGCGTGCAATTCAGGGATTTGCCGTCGGTGGTGAATGGGGTGGTGCTGCGTTACTCTCCGTAGAAAGCGCGCCGGAAAACAAGAAAGCATTCTACAGCAGCGGCGTCCAGGTGGGCTATGGCGTTGGCCTGCTGCTTTCCACGGGGCTCGTGTCATTGATCAGTTATCTGACAACCGACGAGCAGTTTCTGAGCTGGGGCTGGCGTATTCCGTTTCTGTTCAGCATCGTCCTGGTGCTCGGCGCGTTGTGGGTGAGAAACGGGATGGAGGAGTCCGCAGAATTTGAACAACTGAAACAGCAGGCGCCTGAAGAGAAAAAGCGCCTGCCCGTGATGGAAGCGCTCGCACGCCATCCGGGAGCGTTTTTAAAGATTATTGCACTCCGTCTGTGCGAACTGCTGACCATGTACATCGTGACCGCTTTCGCCCTGAACTATTCGACGCAAAACCTCGGCCTGCCGCGTGAACTATTTCTGAATATTGGCCTGCTGGTCGGAGGGATCAGCTGTCTGACGATTCCTTGTTTTGCCTGGCTCGCAGACCGTTTTGGCCGTCGCCGCATTTATATTACTGGTGCGTTGATTGGCACGCTGAGCGCATTTCCGTTCTTTATGGCTCTTGATTCACAGTCGATTTTCTGGATTGTGTTCTTCTCGATCATGCTTGCTAACATCGCTCATGACATGGTGGTCTGCGTGCAGCAACCGATGTTCACCGGTATGTTCGGTGCAGGATATCGCTACAGCGGAGCTGGCGTAGGCTATCAGGTCGCAAGCGTAGTGGGCGGAGGATTCACCCCCTTCATCGCGGCTGCACTGGTCACCTTCTCTGGCGGCGACTGGCACAACGTGGCCATCTACCTGCTGGCCGGTTGCCTGATTTCGGCCGGCACCGCATTGCTGATGAAAGATAAGCAACATGCCTGAGTTCTCTGCGAGGGCCATTCGGCTCTCGCCTCTTCTCTAAAACTCTGTCTTTTGTTTCACATTCTGGTGACATACTATCGGTTGAGCAGTACACCTGTAGAACAAGGAGACACAAATGAAGAGTAAGGGCTCCAGCCTGACGCCTGCACAAGCGCTGGAAAAACTTGACGCACTCTACGAGCGGTCGGTTCAGGCGCTACGCAGTGCCATTGGCAAGTATATTGAAACGGGGGAGCTTCCCGATCTCACCGCCCGGAGTAAAGGTCTTTTTGTTTATCCATCGCTTTCTGTCAGCTGGGATGGCAATGCCACCAATCCCCCCAAAACCCGTGCTTATGGGCGCTTTACCCATGCGGGTTGCTACACCACGACGATCACCCGTCCCGGACTGTTCCGCCCCTATCTGGAAGAACAGCTCACGCTGTTGTATCAGGATTACGATGCACAAATCACCGTAGAACCTTCGCAACATGAAATCCCCTACCCCTATGTGATTGACGGCTCTGAACTCACCCTTGATCGCTCCATGAGCGCCGGGCTAACCCGCCACTTCCCAACCACTGAGCTGGCGCAAATTGGCGATGAAACCGCAGATGGCATCTATCATCCCGTCGAATATTCTCCTCTGTCGCACTTTGACGCTCGTCGGGTCGATTTCTCACTCGCCCGGTTACGTCACTATACCGGCACGCCGGTGGAACATTTTCAGCCGTTCGTGTTGTTCACCAACTACACCCGTTATGTTGATGAGTTTGTACGTTGGGGATGCAGTCAAATTCTCGATCCTGAGAGCCCGTATATCGCGCTCTCCTGCGCTGGAGGGATCTGGATCACGGCTGAAACAGAAGCGCCCGAAGAAGCGATTTCAGATCTGGCCTGGAAGAAACACCAGATGCCGGCCTGGCATCTCATCACAGCAGACGGTCAGGGGATCACGCTGGTGAATATCGGCGTAGGCCCGTCTAACGCTAAAACGATTTGCGACCACCTGGCGGTCCTGCGCCCTGATGTCTGGCTGATGATTGGTCACTGCGGCGGCCTGCGTGAAAGCCAGACGATTGGTGATTACGTGCTTGCCCATGCCTATCTGCGTGACGATCAGGTACTGGATGCGGTGCTGCCGCCGGATATCCCGATTCCGAGCATTGCAGAAGTGCAGCGCGCCCTGTATGACGCAACGAAGATGGTCAGTGGCATGCCTGGAGAAGAAGTCAAACAGCGTCTGCGTACCGGAACGGTGGTGACCACCTCCGATCGCAACTGGGAACTGCGCTACTCCGCCTCAGCGTTACGTTTTAACCTGAGTCGCGCCGTGGCGATTGATATGGAAAGCGCCACCATCGCCGCACAGGGTTACCGTTTCCGTGTGCCTTATGGCACCTTGTTGTGCGTTTCTGATAAACCTTTACACGGCGAGATCAAACTGCCCGGACAGGCAAACCGTTTTTATGAAGGGGCCATTTCCGAACACCTGCAGATTGGTATTCGCGCCATTGACCTGCTGCGTGCTGAAGGCGACCGTCTGCACTCCCGCAAACTGCGCACCTTCAACGAGCCACCGTTCCGTTAATTAGAACCAGAGTCAGAAAAGCAAGAAGCCCGCTAAAAAGCGGGCTTCTTAAATTTGGCTCCTCTGACTGGACTCGAACCAGTGACATACGGATTAACAGTCCGCCGTTCTACCGACTGAACTACAGAGGAATCGTTGTGGAGGCTTATCTTAGCGGCGAAAAATCTTTTGTCAAACCCCATTTCCGACATTCACGGTTAATTGGCGCTTCTCTCAACAATTTGTTGCAATTGCAGAGATTTAATCGGGAAAAAACTTTGCAGCTTTTCCGTTTCTCCCTCATCATTTGAAATGAGGTTTCAACTTTCTTCTCTAAGGTCCATTTTGAACGTCTCCGCAGCCCTACGCCAGGTCGTCTCCCGCACGCCCTGGTATGCCAAACGCAAGAGCTATAAGGTACTTTTCTGGCGCGAAATTACCCCGCTTGCTGTGCCAATTTTTCTTGAGAATACCTGTGTTTTGCTGATGGGCGTCCTCAGTACGTTTCTGGTCAGTTGGTTGGGCAAGGAGGCAATGGCGGGCGTTGGTCTGGCCGACAGCTTCAACATGGTGATTATGGCTTTTTTTGCCGCCATTGATTTGGGGACGACGGTTGTTGTGGCCTTTAGCCTCGGTAAGCGTGATCGCCGACGCGCTCGCGCAGCGGCCCGGCAATCGCTGGTGATTATGACGCTCTTTGCCGTGATTCTGGCGGCGGTGATTCACTACTTTGGCGCACAGATTATTAATGTTGTGGCGGGAGAAGCGACAGCGGAAGTGAAGGCTTTAGCGCTAACCTATCTGGAATTAACGGTCCTTAGTTATCCTGCCGCCGCGATTGCTCTGATTGGTAGCGGAGCGTTGCGCGGCGCGGGCAATACGAAAATTCCGCTGCTGATAAATGGTGGGATGAATATCCTTAATATCATTATTAGTAGCATCCTGATTTACGGGATCTTTTCTTGGCAAGGGCTCGGCTTTGTCGGCGCCGGACTGGGTCTGACTATTTCGCGCTATATCGGCGCGGTTGCCATTATCTGGGTGCTGATGATTGGCTTTAACCCGGCGCTGCGCATTCCGCTGAAAAGTTATTTTAAACCGCTGAACTTCGCCATTATCTGGGAAGTGATGGGGATTGGCATCCCGGCCAGCATTGAATCGGTACTGTTCAACGGCGGCAAGTTATTAACGCAGATGTTTGTCGCCGGAATGGGCACCAGCGTCATTGCCGGTAATTTCATCGCATTCTCCATTGCCGCGCTGATTAACCTGCCGGGGAACGCGCTGGGGTCGGCATCCACCATTATTACCGGAAGACGTCTGGGAAACGGACAGATTGCCCAGGCGGAGATTCAATTGCGCCACGTGTTCTGGCTTTCTACGATTGGCCTGACCGCTATCGCCTGGCTGAGCGCGCCGTTTGCCGGGCTGATGGCATCGTTTTACACCCGCGATCAGGAGGTGAAAGACGTGGTTGTCATCCTGATTTGGCTCAACGCAGCGTTTATGCCTATCTGGGCTGCTTCCTGGGTTTTACCTTCAGGGTTTAAAGGCGCACGCGATGCACGTTTCGCTATGTGGGTATCGATGCTGGGAATGTGGGGCTGTCGGGTAGTCGCTGGCTATACGCTGGGGATTGTTCTTGGCTGGGGTGTTGTCGGGGTCTGGATGGGAATGTTCTTCGACTGGGCGGTACGTGCAGCGCTATTTTACTGGCGTATGGTTAGCGGACGTTGGCTGTGGAAATACCCGCGCCCGGAACATGAAAAGCTGACAAAATCACCCGTTGCGTCCGAATAAACAACGAAATGAGGAATATTTCGGCAAACAGTCGCGAAGTCGCATTCAGGCTTTGACAATGGCAGTGGGCGTCGCTAATATGCGCCCCGTTCACACGATTCCTCTGTAGTTCAGTCGGTAGAACGGCGGACTGTTAATCCGTATGTCACTGGTTCGAGTCCAGTCAGAGGAGCCAAATTTAAGAAGCCCGCTTTTTAGCGGGCTTTTTGCTTTTCAGAACACCATTCCGGCGCCATTAAATGCTGGTTTGTCCGTGGCTGATATTTACCGGCATTCCTGAGCGGCGCTCAAGCGCTTCGCTGACGCGATTCACATCCACACCCTCACCGCTCATGAAGCTACGCATTACGGGCGTTATGGGCAACGGGACTTTTCTGTCAGATTCATATTCCGCACGGTTACGCGACAGCGGTTCATGCACTTCTACCCAACGGCTGCCGTCCGGCTCCAGGGTGGTTTTCACTGGCTGATCGATAATCTGCACGCGGGTGCCGACTGGCACGTTCTGGAACAGATGCTCGATATCATCGTTGCGTAAACGAATGCAGCCCTGGCTCACGCGCAGACCAATGCCGAAATTCGCGTTGGTGCCATGAATAGCGTACAGCTTGCCGATATAGATGGCGTACAGCCCCATCGGGTTATCCGGCCCCGCAGGAACGAAGGCGGGCAGGCTTTCTCCCCTGCTTGCGTATTCACGGCGGGTATTCGCCGTCGGCGTCCAGCTCGGCGCTTCCTGCTTACGCTCAACTCTCGTCACCCAGTTACGCGGCGTTTCTCGTCCTGCCTGGCCAATACCAATCGGGAAAATCTCAACCGTGTCGCTGCCGTTTGGATAGTAATAGAGACGCATCTCCGCCACGTTCACGACAATACCCTGACGAACGGTAGCAGGCAGAATGATTTGCTGCGGCACAATCAGCGTTGAACCCGACTTCGGCAGGAACACATCCACATCCGGATTCGCTTCCAGCATATTGCTCAGCCCCTGCCCGTACTGAGCGGCAAATGCTTCAAGCGGTTGTGTATTCTTGTCGGGAACGGTAATCGTCAACGGATTTCCGACCAGGCGACTGCCTTCAGGTGGCAGTGGATAGCTGACAGCCAGCGCGCTCTGGCTTGCAAACAGCATGAATAATGAACAAAACAATTTTACACGAGGCAACATTTCCCTTTCCTCATTCGCGGCAGATGTGGGCAAATTATAGCGTTTTTAAAGGCGATTAACCTCTTCCCTCACGCTGGCCAGCAAACTGCGCGGTTTACCGGCCAGGCAAGGTCGCCTTATCACGCTTCTTTGCCATCCGGCAGCACGATATTGCTGGCAGCCAGTTGCCCCATGTTGCTGTACATCGCGCAGGCCGCTTCTACAATCGGCATCGCCAGCGCGGCGCCGCTCCCCTCTCCCAGGCGCATCCCCATATTGAGATAAGGCTCAAGCTCCAGATGCTCCAGCGCAATCCGTGCGCCTTTTTCGGCTGAGAAGTGCGAAGGGATCAGATACGGTTTGATCTCCGGCGCAATCTGACAGGCGGCCAGCGCAGCGGAATAGGATAGAAAGCCATCCAGAAGCACCGGTAAACCGCAGGTCGCTGCGCCCAGAATTACCCCTGCCATACCCACCAGGTCAAAACCACCGACTTTCGCCAGCACGTCCACCCCATCATGCGGATTGGGTTGGTTGACGGCAATCGCCCGGCGAACCACTTCCACTTTATTGCCAACACGGGAAAGCGGCAGGTTTGCGCCAATCCCTACCACCGCTTCCGCCTCGCTGCCTGTCAGAACGCTGACAATCGCCGCGGCAGGTGTGGTATTCGCCATCCCTAACTCGCCAACGCCAAACAGCGTCACGCCGCGCTGTGCCTGTTCGCGTGTGTAGCGAATAACTTCCAGCAATAGCTCTTCCGCCTGCGTACGTCGCATTGCCGGACCGGTGGCGATATTTCCGCAACCACGCGCTACGCGCATGTTCACTACGCCGGGGATGAGTTCAGCATCAATCCCCACATCAATCACATGTACCTTCGCGCCCGCATGGGCCGCCAGCACGCAAACGCCCGTCGTGCCGCGCGTCATATTTGCCGCCTGAATGGCAGTCACCACCTTAGGCGAAACGGCAACCCCTTCATCCCAGACACCGTGATCGGCACACATCACCAGTATCGCTTTCTCACCAACATGCGGGACACCGTTCAAACCCGGCATCCCGGCCAGTTGCACCGCCAGCGCCTCCAGCCGTCCCAGGCTACCGGGCGGCTTAAGCAAGCCATCAATGTGCTGTTGTGCGCGTGTCATCGCGCCACGGTCTGGCGGCGGAATTTCGCGGAGTAAAGAGGTTAACGTTTGCATAAGTGTTCTCATTGTGTTGGCTGACTCAAAGCAGAGCCAGCAGGAAGATCAACTCGCCAAGTTCTATTGCCGCACCCAGCGTATCGCCGGTTTGCCCACCCAACGTCCGTTTTAACAGTTGCCCCAGCAGGAAAATCGCCACCATTGTCACCACCAGCGCCGCGACGCCCTGCATTCCGGGCAGCAGGACCGCCGCCAGAATCGCCGCCAGGCCCAGGGTAAAGCAGGTTTGCTTCCCGGTGACATGGCCGATAAAGACATTGCCTAGCCCCTCTTCACGGGCGTAGCGATGGCGATACATCAGCAGCACGGCGGTTCCGCGCCCCACTGCACAGGCCGCCGCCAGCGCGGCCAGCATGGGTGTGCCGCGTAGCGCCAGTTCACTGATGACCAGTACTTTCGCCAGTAGAACAAAAATCAGCGCCAGACCGCCGTGCGTTCCCAGCCGGCTGTCGCGCATAATCTCCAGCATGCGCTCCCGGCTGCGGGCGGAGAAAACGCCGTCACAGGTATCGGCGAGACCATCGAGGTGAAAGCCTCCGGTCATCAGCGCCAGCGCTAACACGGTGAAAAGCGCCGCCAGCGGTATGCCGCACCAGACCTGGATGAGCATAAACACCAGCCCACTCAACGCGCCGAGCAGCAGGCCAATGAGCGGGAAAGTCACAATACCGCGTGAATACTGATCAAATTCCAGCCCCTGCGACCAGCGACCCGGAACGGGCAAACGCGTAATAAAAGAGAGCATTGCCCAGAACAACTTACTCATTTAATTTTGACTCCAATACCGGATACCACCAGCCACACCGCATCCGCAGCCGCCGCCAGGCGTTGATTGACCCGCCCGGCGATATCCCGAAAGTGCCGCGCCAGACGGTTTTCCGGGACGATCCCCATTCCGACTTCGTTAGTGACCAGCACCACCGTTGCCGGGCATCGCTGACAGGCCGCGATCAGCGTCTGGATCTCCGCCTCAATCGCCGTTTCCAGCGCCGCGTAATCCCAGCTATCCGGGTCACCGTCACCACCAAAAGCAAACAGCAGGTTAGTGACCATGGTGGTGATGCACTCCAGCAGAATGGCTTCATCCGCCGCGTTATCCGCAGTGATCAGCGCATCAAGATGCTGCCAGCACTCGGCGGTACGCCAGTGCGCCGGACGCCCCTTGCGATGATGCTGTATGCGCGCTGCCATCTCGTCATCGAAAATCTGCGATGTCGCGATGTAGAGCACCTGTGGGAAATCAGCGATCAGGGCTTCGGCATGACGACTCTTACCACTGCGCGCGCCGCCTGTGACCAGAATCATCATACGGACTCCCGGTGTTGTTGCATGATGGTATAAATTTTCTCAATATCGATGTGTTGCCGCATCGCATCCGCCAGCAGATCAAACTGCTGCGATTTATATTGCGCGTATTGGAACTCAGGATCCAGGGGAGCCAGCCCCTTACGTATGCGCAGACCGTTGATCAGCGCCCGCGTGAAATCATCGCTGTCGAATAACCCATGCAGATAGGTGCCAAACGCCAGTCCATCGGCGGTGACCGCGCCGTCCGCAACATTGTCGCCGTGCTTGTGAATCTGCATCACGGTTTGGCAATCTCCATTGAGCGACGTTTCGCCCATGTGAATTTCATAGCCGCGCACCGGCAACCCGGACGCCGCCGACAGCCAGTCCGGCAGTGATGGGCTCATCGTTGCCGTCACTTGCGTCGTGGTTTTATGCCGGGCAAAATGCGTCACCGTATCAAGCAGCCCTAGGCCCGGCAGCGTTCCCAGCCCAGACTCAACCTCATCAATAATGGTCTCGCCAAGCATCTGGTAGCCACCACAGATCCCTACGACGGGAATGTTTTGTTGGTGCGCCTGCAACACCGCGTGGGCCATGCCGCTTTCACGCAGCCATACCAGATCGCCAAGTGTGTTTTTGCTGCCCGGCAAAATCACCAGATCCGCGTCCACCAGTTCTTGCGGATCGCGGACATAACGCACACGTACGTCTGGTTGCGCCGCGAGGGCGTTAAAATCGGTGAAGTTAGAGATATGCGGGATCTGCACCACGGCGATATTGATATCGCGTTTTTCCGTGCGCAGGTATTTCCCCTTTTGAAGCGCCACGCCGTCCTCGTCTTCGAGATCGACATCCAGCCACGGCATTACGCCCAGCACGGGCACGCCGGTCAGGTTTTCAATCTGTTCGATCCCGGAGTAAAGCAGCGCCACGTCACCGCGAAACTTATTGATGATCACCCCTTTCACCCGAGCACGTTCGTGCTCATGCAGCAGCGCGAGCGTGCCGTAGATCGACGCGAACACCCCGCCGCGATCAATATCAGCCACCAGGATCACCGGACACTGCGCCATTTCGGCCATCCCCATATTGACGATATCGCGGTCACGCAGATTAATTTCCGCCGGACTGCCCGCCCCCTCAAGCACCAGCACGTCAAAATCCTGCGCCAGACTGGTGTAAACAGAAAGGATCTGCTCGCGCAGACGCGGTTTGTACTCGTGATAGCTGACGGCATCCATATCGGTCGCAACCTGTCCCATCAGCACCACCTGCGCTTTGCGATCGCTGGTCGGTTTCAACAGCACTGGATTCATACGGACATCCGGCACAATACCCGCGGCTTCAGCCTGGAAAATCTGCGCCCGTCCCATCTCTTTGCCTTCCGGTGTGATACCGGAATTGAGCGCCATATTCTGCGACTTGAACGGCGCGGTGCGCAGACCGTCCTGATAAAAAATGCGGCACAACCCCGCCACCAGAACGCTCTTACCGACGTCAGACGCCGTTCCCTGCAACATAATGGCCTGCGTCATGACGCCTCCTTGATTGCGCGTTGTCGCATGCAACTGAAAAATTCATCTTCGGTTTTACACAGCGGCATGCCTAACTGCGCATGCAGTTTTACCAGCCAGGGTTGCGTTAACCCGGCCTCTTCAATCAGCGCCGTGCGGGCAAAAACCTCACCCGGTTCGCCGTGCGCCAGCACTTCGCCATGACGTAACACGTAGACGGCATTGCTGACTTCATAAATCAGATCAATATCATGGCTGGAGATCACCACGTGATTTCCCTGCGCCACAATCCGTTTGATGATGTCGATCATCTGGCTGCGTCCTGAAGGATCAAGCCCGGCCGTGGGTTCATCAAGTAATAAATATTTTGCCCGCAGCACCAGCGCCCCGGCGATAGCCACCCGTTTTTTCTGTCCGTGGCTTAAACACTGAATCGGCTGCTGGCGAAAATGTTGCGCATCCACCAGGGTGAGCGCCTCGTCGACTCGTCGGGCAATTTCTCCCTCCTCCACGCCAAGATTGCGCAGGCTGAAGGCGATATCGCTGTCAATATCGGTATAGAAAATTTGCTGATCGGGATCCTGAAATACCGTTGCCACCTGCTGGCGCAAGGCCAGCAGGCCGCGCTTGCTGTAGTCCAGCGGTTTTCCCTGCCACAATACCGCGCCCTGTTGCGGTCGCAGTAATCCGCTCAGATTCATAAATAGGGTGGATTTCCCACAGCCGTTGGCTCCCACCAGTCCGGTGACAGCATGCTGAGAAAAATCCAGCGTCAGCCCTTTAAGTACCTGCGCATCCTGATAACGAAACCAGAGTTCGGTGGTGGCAAGCATGCTATTCCTTACAGGTGAAAATCACCCTGATACAATTTGATATCTAACGTCGCCGCCATTTGCTGATAGCGAATCAGCACCCGGGTAAACAAAACGCCCACCAGCATCGCCAGCGAGCGATAGCCAATCGGCAGACTACGATAGCCAAAACGCAGTGTCTGCGCGCGATGAATGGCCATCGCTTCATCTAACAGAATAAAAATAAAGCGCCAGGTCAGCAGGATCTGTTCTGTCAGCAGACGCGGTATCCGCGCCCGTTTAAGCAGTAAAATCAGCTGCGGAAACGGCAGGTTAAGCACCAGCCAGAACGTGGCGGCCAGCGCCGCCAGACTGCGCCAGAACGTCTCATTTGCAGTATGCAGCCCCGACGACGTCACGCCCAGCCAGTAACTGCCAACCGGAAAACTGACCAGCAGCGTTTGCGAGTCACGGCTGATGCTGAACAGAATCGTCACCACCCCTACCACCAGAAAGCCAAACGGCAGCGCCATCCAGCGGCACCAGCGGCGCAGGGAGATACGCAGCAGCCAGCAGGTCAGCCCGGCAATTAGCGCCAGCTCAATACCCTGTCCCCAGGCGGGCAGGGTAAAGGCCAGAATCATCAGCAACAGCCAGAACAGGAACTTACGCTCTGGCGCGACGTGAAACCAGCGGCTCTGATAACTGAGTCGATCAAGCCCGGTCATCACGGCGTTGTCTGCCTTTGGTGTAACCCAGGATATAGAAAATCACCGCCGCGCCAAGCGAGCCCTGCAAGGTAAACAACAGGCTTTCAATTTCCCCGCTCGCCGGTTCATATAGCGGCTGGAACCACGGCTCATAATGCGGCGCCACCACCTGAATCTGGCTTTCCGCTTCACCATCCGAACCACCGTATTCTCCACCGTGGTTGATGAAGAACGGCAATACGACCAAAGCAATCACGATGGCTAACAATATCAGCGTCTTTTTCATCTTAATGTCCTTGCGCGGTAATCAGTTGCCGTTTCGTCAGCTGGTCGTAGATCATCACGGTCAGCAAGCCTTCGGCGATAGCAATCGGGATCTGCGTCAGGCAGAAAATCCCCATAAACTTGACGACAGACCCCGTCGCACCCGCTTCGGGATCCGGGAAGGCCACACCTAGCTGCACCGACGTGACAAAGTAGGTCACCAGATCCGCCAGCATGGCGCAGAGGAAAACGCCGACATCACGACGGAGCCCCGCACGGCAGGCCATCTTCCACACCATATAGCCGACAACCGGGCCAATGACTGCCATCGACATGCCGTTCGCGCCGAGTGTGGTTAACCCGCCGTGCGCCAGCAGCAGCGCCTGGAACAACAGTACAATAGCGCCGAGAACCGCCACCACGCCCGGTCCAAACAGGATCACTGCCAGCCCGACGCCTGTCGGATGTGAGCAGCTACCGGTAACCGACGGGATCTTCAGTGCCGACAGCACAAAAATAAATGCCCCGCACAGCGCCAACAGGACCTTCTGGTGGCTATCCTCCATGACGATATGGCGTAAACGCACCAGTCCGTACCACAGGCACGGTAAAAACAGCAGCCACCACGCCAGCGCCCACATCGGCGGTAAAAACCCTTCCATGATGTGCATGGCGAACGCCTGCTCCGGCACAATCATCAGTAATAGCGCCGCAGCCAGACCACTGAATGACAGCTGTTTCAGCTGTTGTTCGAGTTTCATTCTGCATACTCCCACTGTTTGTTAACCAGGATGGTCGAGAAATAAGGCAACGGCCGATCGTCGCTGACCTCGTTGAGATGCCGCCAGCATTGCTCTCCAGGGAGCGTCGCTTCGGCCATCATCAGTGCGCAGTTCAGTAATCCGGCCTGCTCCAGCAGCGCTTTAATACGCGCAAAGCGACCATAGACCTTCATCAGCACCAGACTGTCGTGTTGGCGAAGCGCGTGGGCAATTTCCGCTTCCGGCGCGGTACAGGAGATCACCGCCAGCGACTGTTGTTCCATCGCCAGCGGCGTTTTGGATCGGGCGGCAATGGCGGCAAACGATGTCACGCCAGGCACGATCTCCAGCCAGTCAGCGCACCCGATGCGCTGTAGCAAAAAGACCCAGGTGCTGAACAGCATGGCATCGCCGAGGGTGATAAATCCCACTTGTTTACCCGCCTCAACTTCCTTGACCAGCGCCGCGGCCACTTCATCCCAGACCGCCTCTTTTTCCGCGCTGTCTGCGCTCATCGGGAAATGGCAGCAGCGAATTTCTGTGTTCGCGCCGATATATTCCCGCACGATGGAAAGCGCCAGGCTGTCGCCGCCCTTTCGCCCCGCCGGCGCATAGAGGATATCCAGCGAACCGAGAATGCGGGAGGCGCGCACAGTGATCAGATCGGCCGCTCCCGGACCGGTGCTCAGGGCATACAGTTTGCCGCTCATGCCGCTTCCTCCATCGCCACGTTCAATGCCTGTTGCAGATGCGCGACGAACATCGCCCGTACCGCCGGGTTTTCACCAAGACCACTCAACCACGGCGTGGCGGGTATGCCCGCAGCATTAAACCGAGTTTTCCAGGAGTCCTCTTCATCAGAAGCCATATCGTTAATCGCATGATCGCCGGCGACAAGCATTAGCGGCATAAGATGGACGGCTTTGACCCCCTCTTTGCTCAGGCTCTCAATCAGAATATCGACTTCCGGATAGCTCTCCACCGCACCGACACGCGCCGGAAAGCGTTGCGCCGTCATCATATGGTCGAGACAGGCATAAGCGGCAAACGCGTGGTGGCTGGCGCCGTGGCCCATGAACACCACTTTTTCTTGCTCACCCAGCGCGGGCATCTGCTGTTGTAATGCCCGCATCAACTGCGCGTAATCGTCGTGGCTGCTCAACAGTGGCACGCCGAGCGTCAGACGAGCGAACAGCGGGCGCATGCTCTGCACTTCACGGACAATTTTTTCGTATTCGTCGCCGTTAATAATGTGCAGTGACTGAATCGCCACATCCTGATATCCCTGCTCCGCGAGCTTTTGTAACGCCTGAAGCGGGGTATCGATGTCGATCCCGTCACGCTGCTTGAGCTTGCGGATAATCATCCCGGAGGTAAAGGCGCGAAACAGGGTACGGTCGGGACAACTGGCGGCCAGATCGCGCTCACAGGCCACAATGTTTTTCTCACAAGTCTCGTGATAGCTGGTGCCGAAGCTAATCACCAGAAGCGCTTTTTTCATTTTTGGACTCCTTTAGCGGCGACCAGCCAGCGCGTTAAACGCTGAGCAAAGGCGGCCTGACTTTCCAGTAACTCATCTCCCGTCACCAGCGGTGCCGGGCGGGTAATCACGATGCAGGGAATGCCTGCATCCAGACAGGGCTGGACCTTTTCCTGATAGCCGCCTTCCGCACCGGAAGCTTTGGTTATCACGACATCAGCCCGACACTGACGATAAAAGACGGCGTTAAATTCGGCGCTGAACGGCCCGCACAGGGCGAATATCTCGCCGACGCCAAAGCCAAGATCGACGCACTGCTGAATGACTTCGGGTACAGGCAGCACGCGGGCAAGCAGCGTTTTTTCCGGTAACCCCGCGCGCCACAGCGCCAGATCTTTGCTTCCGGTGGTCAATAACACGCGATCGCCGAAGCGCCGGGCTAACTGACAGGCATCATCAATGTTCTGCACGGCGAAAAGCAGCGGATGCGTCAGGTCATCAAGCTGTTCCGGACGCTGATAGCGGCTCAGTAGCACGCCAGCCCGTTCGCAGGCGCGCAGGATGTTGCGGCTTACCACTTCGGCATAGGGATGCGAGGCATCAATCACCCAGCGCGTGCCGTTTTCCTTCAGCCAGTTCACCATTTCATCCTGCTCCAGGCGCCCACAGCGCACCTCGCCCTTAATATCACCCGCCAGCTGTTTTCCGGTTGGCGTCGCCACCGACAGGGTGTACGCCACGTTGGCGGCATCCAGTTGCTGGCACAGCGCGCGGGCATCGCTGGTGCCGCCCATGACCAGAACCTCACCAAAATTCACAGCACGTAGCCTCGTGGCGTGATCATCAGGCCGTCCTGCACATAGGTCGCTTTGTTGCCGACAATCACCAGACTGGTCATGTCCACCGGTTCGAAATCCATCTCACCCAGGGTGGTTAGCCATTTTTCCTGCTTCTTACGCCCGGCGGATTTCACCACCCCCACCGGTGTCTGCCCGCTCTTGCTGGCGGAAAGCAGTTCAAATGCACGCGCCAGATGACCTTCACGACCCCGGCTGCGCGGGTTGTAGAAGCAGATCACAAAGTCGGCTTCCCCGGCGGCGATAATGCGTTTTTCAATCACCGGCCAGGGCGTCAGGAGGTCACTCAAACTGATGTGGCAAAAGTCATGCATCAGCGGTGCGCCGAGCAGCGAAGCCGCGGCAATACTGGCGGTCATCCCTGGGATCAAACGGACTTCAACGTCCAATTTCTGTTTGCTGACCAGTTCCAGCACCAGTCCCGCCATACCGTAAATACCGGCGTCACCGCTACTGATCAGCGCCACATTGTGCCCGGCCTGCGCCAGTTCAATCGCCGCATGGCAGCGCTCGATCTCTTTGCACATCCCGGTCTTGATCACCTGCTTGTCACCGGTAAACGCTTTGACGAGATGGGTGTAGGTTTTGTAACCCACAATAATTTCTGCCGCCTGTAGGGCCTCAACGGCTTCCATGGTCATCATGGCCTGTGAGCCGGGTCCGATTCCGATTACGGTTAACATCAGTGTGAAACTCCCAAAGTGATAGTGACGCCCTGCTCGCGCAGGGTCTCGCCTGTCAGTTGCCCATGACTCAGCAGCCACGCTGCCGGACCCGAGACGCTTCCGACACCAACCGTTTGACGCACAAACGGTGAGGACGGAAAGTGATGTTCATGCTCACGCAGCGCGTCAGCGGTAAAGGTTTCAAACGGCACGCGCCAGCAGGAGGCCAACTGAATCAGCCCCTCTTCGTCTTTCTTGAGCGACACGCTGCCGATGGCTTTCAGCGCCAGCGGATCGAAGCGCTGCGCTTCAAGCTGACGGGCCAGCAGCGCTGCCAACAGCGGGAACGGCGTATCGCGACGGCAGCCAATGCCAGCGACCACCCGCTGTGGCACCAGTTTCCAGTGTTGAACCGGGATAGTCGGCAGTTCATTACGCAACGTAACGCACACCAGCGCATCCAGTTCAGGCAGTTGCTGGAGAGAGGACACGGTGATAAACCCCCGGCGATCGCAGTGGCGGACGTCTTCATCCAGTTCTTCATCCCACCACAGCCCCACGCGCTGGTTGCTCACCAGCATCTGATTGACGATTTTCACCGCGGCACGGAAGTCAGTCATCCGGGCATTGAGTTGAAATGCAAGAGTGTCCAGCGCCGCCATCTCATTAACGTCGGTCGCCGTGGTAATCACCGGATCGGCGCCCAGCATGCCGGCGAGATAACGGGTCAGCGCGTTCGCGCCTCCCGCGTGACCGGAAAGCAGGCTGATCACATGCTGGCCGCGCTCGTCGATCACCACCACCGCCGGATCGCTGAACTTGTCGTTGACCAGCGGAGCCAGTACGCGCACGGCAATGCCTGTCGCACCGATAAAAATCAACGCGGAATACGTAGAAAACGCGTCACGTGCGGCCTGAGCAAACCCGCCGTCGAAGGGTAAAAATCCCTCTTCCAGCAGTTTTTCACTGGTAAAACAGGTCAGCGGCAACATCGCGGCCAGTCGTTTCGCCAATGTGACCCCACCGGGCGTCAGGCAAAACAGCGCGATTGATTCAGGCTTTACGGTATTCATGGCTAAAGTCCGCTGCATAGAGTCTGGAGTAGTGATACTCATCCCCGAGGAAATTTCCGACCAGAATGAGCGCCGTTTTGCGTATCCCGGCATCGCGCACTTTATCGGCGATATCTGCCAGCGTACCGCGTACGGTCTGACTTTCCGGCCAGGTCGCTTTGTAGATGACCGCGACCGGCGTGGTTGCCGGATAACCGCCCTCAATCAAGCGTTCAGCCACCCGATTAATGCGCTGGACGGAGAGATAAATCGCCATTGAGGTCTGGTGGCTGGCGAAGGATTCCAGTTGTTCACGCTCCGGCACCGGCGTGCGGCCTTCGAGTCGGGTGATAATCAGGCTCTGCGAAACTTCCGGTACGGTATATTCGACACCCAGTTCCGCTGCCGCGCCGAGGAAAGCGCTGACGCCCGGCACTACCTGCCAGGGGATGCCGCGTTTGGTGAGCTCTTCGCCCTGTTCGCGCACCGAACCGTACAGCGACACGTCGCCGGTTTGCAGGCGCACCACCGTTTTCCCGGCCTTCACGCCGGTTTCCATCAGTTCGAGGATCTGTTCAAGATGCAGTTCTGCACTGTCGTGGCACTCTGCGTCCTCCGGGCAATACTCCAGCAACTCGGTATTAATCAGCGATCCGGCGTAAATCACCACCTGCGCCTGTTGCAGCAACCGGTAACCCTTGAGGGTAATCAACTCCCGGTCACCCGGACCTGCGCCAACAAACCACACACAACGGGGATCAAATGTCTCAGACATGGCGTTCTTCCTTCTGACAGGCGATGACAAAAACGGGATTGTTCGGTTTGAAATAGTGACCCACGCCCAGCGTGGTCAGCGACGAAATCTGCATTTGCAGGCAGTCCACCTCCTCTACCCCGAGCTGTTGCAGATGGGCCAGCGCGGTGTTGAGGTTTTCCTGTAGGATGAAGGTCATCACCAGACGTCCACCAACGTGTAACTGGCGCATCGACCAGTCGATGAGCTCCGTCAGATGACCGCCGCTGCCGCCCATAAAGACAGCATCGGCTTTCTCGGTCATCATCATCGGCGCTTCCCCAGGCAAAATATCGATATTCGCGCAGGCAAAATGCTGACGATTTTCGTCCAGCAAACGCAGCGCCGCCGGATTGCGCTCGATAGCCGTGATATGCAGCGACGGAAACTGCAGCGCAGCTTCGATGGACACACTGCCGGTTCCGGCCCCGATATCAATCAGGTGGCTGGCCCGGTGCAGTTCAAGTTTTGCGAGAGCGAGCGCACGTACCGCTTCTTTGGTCATCGGCACCTTCTCACCACGCAGGAAAAGCTCATCTTTCATCAAGGATCACCACTGCATTCATCTCATATTCGGCATGGACCTCGCTGACGCGCAGCCAGTGGATCCGTTCGTTTTCCATCGCCAGGTTTTCGCCAATCACCATCCAGCAATCCCCCTTTCCCCGTGCAACCAGCTGCGCGGCAATTTCACGCGGCCCGCACTGACCGTCGGTGACCATCGCCACTTTGCGCTGCTGCGCCAGCGTGTCGAAGCAGACTCGACGCCCGTGACTACTGGTGAGCCACATGTCATTCATGTCGATTCCCGACTGCGCGCACAGATACTGCACCGCGCTGATACCTGGAATGATGCGGACCTGGGTAATGCCAAAATGCGCCACCATCCGCGTACCGATGCCGTAAAACAGCGGATCGCCGGAAGCCAGGATCACCACCTTTCTGTCCTGATGTGTCTCAATCCATGCCAGCAGTTCGGGAATGTTGGCGCCGAGCGCAAACTGCTCGCCGCGAAAGTCCGGGAACTGCTGCAAATGGCGCTTACCGCCGACCAGCACATCGGCCTCTTCAACCGCCGCGCGCGCCGCCGGCGTCATCAGGTGCAGACCGGCAGGCCCCATTCCGACCACCGTCAGCATTGCATCTCCTGAGCGATCGCTTCGATCGGCCTGTTGCTACCCAACACCTCGTTATCAAAAGAAAACATGATCGCGTCGCAGGTCGGCGGATTTTTGGTAAAACGCAGCATCTGCATCACGCGCTGGCAGATACGCCCGGCAAGGTGGTTGTAGATATGCTGGAAGCCGTAAGCCTCGATATGTTCCATTGCCGCTTCGGTGGTATCGCAATCACTCACCAGCGTCAGCAATTCCATCGGTGCGCCAAGCAGCGCCAGATGCGCCACCAGTGTTTCCATCCGCGCATCAGCAATATGGCTGTGGGTATGGAAGATCCCGGCGGCAATTTTGATGAGCTTGCCTGGGTGGCCGACTAACACAATTTGACGAAATCCCAGCCGCACTGCCTCTTCAATCATGTAACCGACAAAGTTGCTCATGGTGACCACCACGTTGCTGTCGATGCCCATCTGCTCGCGAACGAAACGTTCACCGTGGTTACCCGGCACCAGAACCACCCGCTCCAGCCCGGCGGCACGCTTAATTTCCAGCTCCAGCGATAGCGACCGCTTCCAGCTCTCTTCAGACATCGGCGTCACAATGCCGGTGGTGCCGATAATGGAAATCCCACCGAGAATACCGAGGCGCGAGTTGTAGGTTTTTTGCGCCCGCGTTTCGCCTTCAGGGGCAAAAATCTCGATCTCCGCCCCGCGCGCCGGACCAATCGCCTCACGTACGGCGGACTCAATGGTCTGTCGCGGCGTGCGATTAATCGCTGCGCTACCGACAGGCAGACCAATCCCCTTACGCGTGACGGTGCCGACGCCTTCACCGCCCTGCAGTGTGATTTCCCCACTGTCGTTCAGCGTGACGCGGGCGAAAATCAACATCCCGTGGGTGGCATCAACATCATCGCCACCGTCCTTGCGAATCGCAGCAATGGCCTGCTGTCCTTCAATGTGTGGAGATTCCACGTTCAGGCAAAGCGTGACGCCGGAGGGTGTGACAATCGAAACCTGATGGATCAGATGCTGGCGCAGAACCATCAGCGCGGCGACTTTTGCCGCCGCCGTGGCGCACGATCCAGTGGTGTAACCTTTGCGCAGCGCTTTGCCGTTATGCCAGACGGGCGCGTCGAAAGTCTGATCGCTCATCGCGCCCCCTGCATGTGATAGAGCATGGCGTTAATAATCGCTGCTGCGACGTTGCTGCCGCCTTTGCGTCCGAGAGCGGCAATGGCGGGCAACGAGCTGTGCGTCAGCGCCTCTTTAGATTCCGCCGCTCCGACGAACCCTACCGGCACGCCGACGACGCCACTCACCGCCACATCATGTTCCAGCAGGCGAAACAGCGCGGTAGGCGCGTTGCCAAAGACAAACACTTTCTCGCTCTCTTCGGTTACGGCAATGTCCACTGCCGCCATAGAGCGCGTGATCTCCTGCGCCTTCGCCTGCGCCACGACGCGTGGATCGCTGATATAGCAGCGGCACTGCGCGCCCGACTTCGCCAGCAGGGTTTTATTGATTCCCGAAAGCGCCATCGTGGTGTCGGTATAGATAACCGATGGGCGACTTAGTGCTGCGCAGAGTTGCTCCAGCGCATCGTCCGAAAACCACAGAATATCCAGCCAGTCAAAGTCAGCGGTGGTATGAATCACCCGTTTGATGATCGCTTCATGCAGCGGGCTGGCAAACCGATACTCCGGGCGCGTTTCAGAAATTATCTCGCCAATGATGTCGAAACTTTTGGCTTCAATCGTCTGGGGTTGCTGGATGTATTGCATAGTCATTTATCCTCAGGCCACACCCACCACCAGCCAGCGCGTCACAAGGAACAGCGCCAGAGCCAGCGTTGAGGCAACCCACATCAGTCGAATCGTTTGGGAAATATCGTCTACGGAAATGTCGCGCTGCGCGTCACCGATCCACGGTTTATCTACGCGCTCGCCAAAGTAATCGTTCGGACCACCTAACCGAATGCCCAGCGCCCCGGCAACGGAGGCTTCTGCCCAGGCGCAGTTGGGGCTGCTGTGGTTATAACGATCCCGCCAGCCCACACGCAGTGCGCGCGAGCCATCGAGACGGCAAAGAACGGCGGCGGCGCTCAACAACAGCCAGCTCAGACGTGCAGGAATGAAGTTCGCGACGTCATCGAGTCGCGCACTGACCATACCAATCGCCCGGTATTTTTCGTGCTTGTAGCCCACCATGGAATCCAGGGTATTGACCGCTTTGTAAGCCATCGCCAGCGGCGCCCCGCCAATGAAGAGGAAAAACAGCGGCGCGATAATGCCATCAACCGTATTCTCCGCGACGGTTTCCACGACCGCCCGGTTAATCTGCGCCGGCTTAAGTTGCGACGTGTCGCGACCCACAATCCACGAGAGTTTTTCCCGGCTTTGCGCAAGATTCTCTGCGCGCAGCGGACGTTCAACGTCCTGCGCCGCATTCGCCAGGCAACGCCCGGCCAGCACAGTGAAGATCATCCAGACTTCGACGACCCAACCCAGCCACGGGTGAATCATCCACGCCAGCAGCAAAACGCCCCAGGCAACTGCCCACGTCAGCCCCACAACCACCAGCCACATCACCCCACCGCCGATACGCAGCGCCCGGTCGCTATGACAGTAGCGGCGAATAATCCGCTGCACGGCATTGATCAGATTGCCAATCCAGCGAACCGGATGCGGCCAGTTTTGCGGATCGCCAAGCAGCACATCGAGAATCCAGGCCACACACCATGCCAGCAGCGTCATAACGACTCCCGCGCGGCATTGAGCCAGTGATTAAGCATTGATGGACGTTGAGCAAAGTGAACGTGCAGATAGCTGGCAAAAGTGTTGCCGTTTTGCCAGCCGCCGGACCACGCCTGCAATGTCTGCCCGTCACGGACTTTGCGACAGGCCAGCACGGCGGGCGTTTCAGGAAAGAAATCAGAATAATGAAATTCATGACCGCGCAGCACATCACCTTCGGCGGCCAGCAGCGTGGGCTGAAGGGCCTGCGCTTCGCAGTAACCAAAGCGGGTCAGTCGTTTACCCATTTTGCTGCGACCAGGAATAATATCGGCCATGTGATGCTCGACCCCGTCGACATCTTCCAGCAAACTGCCGAGGTACATTAACCCGCCGCATTCGGCGTAAATGGCAACACCGCGCTGGTGCGCCTCGCGCAGGCTTGCCAGCATTGTCGTATTCGCCGCCAGCGCCGCTGCGTGCAGTTCGGGATAACCGCCGCCCAGCCAGACCATCTGGCATTCGGGTAACTGGCTGTCATGAAGTGGGCTGAAGCGGATAATTCTGACGCCGGCACGCGTCAGCAGCGCGACGTTATCGGGATAGTAAAAATTAAAGGCTTCGTCATCGGCCATCGCCAGCGTAAGCCCTTCACCGGCGTTGGGTGCAAGACTTTCTGGCCATTCGCCTTGCGGCAGTGTCTGAAGGTGGCTTAACGCCAGCAACCGATCGATATCCAGCGTGCGCTCAAGCGTGGCGGCGAAATCCTGCCATGGCTGCTGACTGACCACTGACTCACGCGCGGTAACCAGCCCAAGATGCCGTTCAGGCAGTGCAACGCCATCAACACGCGGGACATAACCCAGCACAGGAATGGCGCAATAGCGCTCGATGGCCGTTTTCAGCAACTGGAAGTGAGACTCGCTATTGACGCGATTCGCGATAACACCGGCAATGTTCAGCGTCGGGTCAAAATGCCGGAAGCCCATCACCGTGGCGGCAATGGAAGTCGACACGGCTTTTCCGTCCACCAACAGAATAACCGGACAGCCCAACTGCTTTGCCATTGCGGCGGTGCTGCAATAGTTGGGGTCAGTGCCGTAACCGTCATACAGTCCCATCACCCCCTCGATCACCGCAATATCTGCCTGCTGCATCTGTTCGCAGAAAAGCGCATTAAGAATCGGTTCGGAGAGCATGAAACTGTCGAGATTACGGGAAGCCGTGCCGCTAATGGCCGTGTGCCAGGCGGTATCGAGATAGTCAGGGCCGACTTTGCAGGGCTGGACGCGTAAGCCACGTTGTTTCAACACGTTCAGCAAGCCCAGCGTCACCGTGGTTTTACCACAGCCACTACCGGTTCCTGCCAGAACAAACGCGTACTGCTTTGCCGCCATGACCCTGATCCTGTTCAGGGTGGTAGGGATGTACTGACACCCAGTCTTCCGACTGTACGTGTCTGAGCAACCCACTTCCCACCGAAGTTGTTGGTAGTATCCGACAGGTAGGTCTTCTGGCTTAGCGTCTTCCTCGCCCGTCCTTCCCAATCTTGCGATCAGTGGTCTTTACGGGGTTGTCAGCATCACAGCAGCGGGGGCTGCGGGGGATTTTCACCCCCTTCCCTGACACAAATGTGTCAAACCTGTCGGCTTTAACGATGTGCAGATTAATTTCTGCTCATCACATCAATAGTTATTCACTGCGCATTTCTTTCATCACAAAGAATGCCGCAATAAGACGATTCTTAATGAAATGTCATGTCAAAGAATAATGAAACAACTCAACAATGACACTGTATCTCATCACATAAATAAAAACTGGTGAAGTTTATTGCGTAAAGAGCGATATTTTATTGCGCTATGACAATTTATTGCTGTACTAAAAACATTTAACCATTATAAATGGCCGTCCTGCACGGGAATAACAAAAATCGGCAATAGCAAAATATTGCTATTTATGCCGATTCAGCAGGCAAGTTTTCATTAATTTTTTGCCGGTAGGCCTGTGGCGTAATCTGATATGTCTGACGGAACACTTTGCAAAAATAGCTGGTTTGCGAAAAACCTAAATTGCGGGCAATACTGGCAATGCTCCAGTCACTGTGGCAAAGCAGCTCTCTGGCACTGGCCATGCGCTGCTGATTGACCCACGCGTTAAAACCAATGCCCTGATATTTTTTGAACAGTTTACTGAAGTAGTAAGGGCTCAGGTAAACGTGCGAGGCCACATCTTCAAGACGAAGATCGTCAGACAGATGTGCATCAATATAACGCAACGCCTTTTTCATTTTGCTGTCATGCGGGCTGGCGGCACGGGCCGGGCGTGCCGGTTCCGCAGGTTGTGTACTGTCTTTGATCACCACAAAATTCAGTTGTTTTTTGAGGCAGTTTTCAACAATGAGTTTGAGCAGATCCGCAGAAGCCATGACGCGAGAATAGTCCATCTCCGGGACATTGCTGAATTCGCTGAGCAGTTGAGGATCGGCCTGCCAGCGATCATCAACGTTAAGGATATCAACCAGATCGACACCGTCATCGTTACGCAAGCGCACCTGACCGCACAAGACGAACCCAACAAGATGGCCTGCGATCACAAGAGGAATAGAGAAATCGGTTAACCCGGCATGACAGCGATAAATACAGGGTTGATCCGATTTTGACGCTTCCAGTCCACCACAGCGGTCGCTCATCCGACACCGGGTACTGTGTTGCGGATGCTGACGCATCAACTGACAAAACGGTGTAAAGTTAAAGAGTTCAGAAATTTCATCACCGTGAATATTGACAACCACAACTGCCAGGCTGGTTGCTTGCGCAAAATCCTGTGCGATTTTATTAATGAGTTCTGAGTCCAGGGTGCTCGCAGAAATCATGATAAAATCCCTCAGTTAATCCATTGTTATAAATAGAACATAAATTTCACATTTACTTTTTATCATCCCTATCCCTGTAAATGACAGAAAGTAGAAGGGACAATAACAAAAGTCTCCCGGAGTGGGGAGACTTTTTAGTCAGTTCGTGAAAGCAGATCACGAAATAAAAATTAAAGACGTGATAATAGCCCGGCGCGTTGGAATTACGCGTCCGACTCTTCAATTTTACAGGTATTGCAGGGCAAATTTTTGCCAATGAGATACTTATAGACAGCGGCCCCAGCACAAGCGCCAATCACTGGCGCAATGATCGGCACAATAAAGTACGGAATATCACGTCCGCCTGTCATTGCGATATCGCCCCAGCCCGCCATCCACGCGAACAGTTTAGGGCCAAAATCACGTGCCGGGTTCATGGCAAACCCTGTTAATGGGCCAGTGGAAGCCCCAATCACCGCCACCAGAATACCGATCAGCAGCGGCGCCAGCGGCCCTTTAGGCACACCGTTGCCATCGTCGGTCAGCGCCATAATCAACCCCATCAGGATAGAGGTGATGACGATTTCGACCCCTGCCGCCTGCCACACGCTCAGCGCGGCCGCCGGATAGGTACTGAAAATACTGGCCAGATAGAGGCTATCTGCGCTGCCGCGAACCATATTGTGGGCAGTTTCATACTCGATGAATAAATTGCCGTAAAGCAGATAAGCCAGCACCGCACCGCCAAACGCCCCCGCAACCTGCGCGATGGTGTAAGGCAGGACTTTACGTCCCGGGAAGCAGGCAAACAACCAGAGTGCAACCGTGATTGCCGGGTTCAGGTGCGCTCCGGAAATCCCGGCAGTCAGATAAACCGCAAGCGAAATTCCCAGACCCCAAATGATACAAATTTCCCAGAGACCCAGACTGGCGCCTGCGACTTTCAGTGCGCTAAGGCAGCCGATACCAAAAAACAAAAATAACCCGGTACCCAAAAACTCGGCAATGCATTGCGCTTTCAGTGAATCATTCATTGTGACACCTTCTTAGAAGCGTTCGTGTCCTTACCAGCGGACCCTTGCTGGTCGTAGAGTACAACGCTACCTACTATAGAAAGAGGTCGCTGAAAATTGTTGGCAAACTGAACAGGTTAAGGCCTGGAAAAATCGTGTTGTTATAGCAATTTCTTGCCATTCATTTATTCAGAGGCAGCGCACAGAGTGCCTGAATGTAATTAACCAGGACGATTCAGAATAATAAAATTTCGTTATTTGCAGATTCTTCTTTTCCAATCAATGTCACAAATCGATTTTCTCGCATAACAAATTAAATTAATACTGTCACCCTCAAAAATGTAAATATGGAATAGCAAAAACCAAAATATCACATCCGTTAAAATTATCAAAACCAATAAAAACAGCAAGATAAAATACAACAAGGCAAGTTTGTCACATTCGCAGCCCACTAATTTTTCGCCCTGACTGATAAGTCAGCCATTCTTTTTCCTCGCTTCTTTTTATAGTCATGAGTATCGGGACAAACCCAGGCGAGGTCTTTATGCAACAAGAAGCATTAGGAATGGTAGAAACCAGGGGCTTAACTGCCGCCATAGAGGCCGCAGATGCCATGGTGAAGTCAGCCAATGTCATGTTGGTCGGCTACGAAAAAATTGGCTCAGGGCTGGTAACCGTCATCGTTCGCGGTGATGTCGGTGCCGTAAAAGCGGCGACCGATGCTGGCGCTGCTGCTGCGCGCAACGTGGGGGAAGTGAAAGCCGTACACGTGATTCCACGCCCTCATACCGATGTTGAAAAAATCTTACCGAAGGGAATTAACCCATGAGCAGCAATGAACTGGTTGAACAGATCATGGCGCAGGTCATTGCCCGTGTGGCAAAGCCTGATCAAGCGGGTATCCCTGATAAAACCCATCCAAAACGAGAGACGGCTATGGCAGAGAAGAGCTGCAGTTTAACGGAATTTGTTGGCACGGCGATTGGCGACACCGTAGGTCTGGTGATTGCAAACGTGGACAGTGCCCTGTTGGAAGCAATGAAGCTTGAGAAGCGCTATCGCTCCATTGGCATCCTGGGCGCGCGTACCGGCGCGGGTCCGCACATTATGGCGGCTGACGAAGCGGTCAAAGCCACCAATACCGAAGTGGTGAGTATTGAACTCCCACGCGATACCAAAGGTGGCGCGGGCCACGGTTCGCTCATCATTATCGGCGGTAACGACGTTTCTGACGTCAAACGCGGAATTGAAGTAGCGCTGAAAGAACTCGATCGCACCTTTGGTGATGTGTATGGCAACGAAGCCGGACACATCGAACTGCAGTACACCGCGCGCGCCAGTTACGCGCTGGAAAAAGCCTTTGGTGCGCCGGTTGGCCGTGCCTGCGGCGTAATTGTCGGCGCGCCGGCTTCCGTCGGCGTGTTGATGGCAGATACCGCCCTGAAAGCCGCAAACGTTGAAGTTGTGGCTTATAGCTCTCCGGCGCATGGTACCAGCTTCAGTAACGAAGCGATCCTGGTGATCTCCGGTGACTCTGGCGCAGTGCGTCAGGCGGTTATCTCAGCGCGAGAAATCGGTAAAACCGTTCTTGCGACCCTCGGTGCTGAACCGAAAAACGATCGCCCGTCCTACATCTGAACTCCGTGAGGCTCATTCATGAGATCGAAAAGATTTGAAGCACTGGCGAAACGCCCTGTCAATCAGGACGGATTCGTTAAGGAGTGGATCGAAGAAGGCTTCATTGCGATGGAAAGCCCGAACGATCCTAAGCCGTCGATAAAAATCGTTAACGGCGCCGTCACCGAACTCGATGGCAAATCGGTCAGCCAGTTTGACCTGATTGATCACTTCATCGCCCGCTACGGTATTAACCTGGCACGTGCGGAAGAAGTGATGGCGATGGACTCTGTTAAGCTCGCCAACATGCTGTGCGATCCGAATGTAAAACGCAGCGATATCGTACCGTTGACCACGGCAATGACGCCGGCAAAAATCGTCGAAGTGGTTTCGCACATGAACGTGGTTGAGATGATGATGGCGATGCAAAAGATGCGCGCGCGTCGCACGCCGTCTCAACAAGCCCACGTCACCAACGTCAAAGATAACCCGGTGCAGATTGCTGCCGATGCCGCAGAAGGCGCATGGCGCGGGTTTGACGAGCAAGAGACCACCGTGGCCGTGGCGCGCTATGCCCCATTCAACGCCATTGCGCTACTCGTCGGTTCCCAGGTGGGTCGCCCCGGCGTGTTAACCCAGTGTTCACTGGAAGAAGCGACCGAACTGAAGCTCGGTATGCTGGGACACACCTGCTACGCTGAAACCATTTCCGTCTACGGTACCGAACCCGTCTTTACTGACGGCGATGATACGCCGTGGTCAAAAGGTTTCCTCGCCTCTTCTTATGCCTCCCGTGGTTTGAAAATGCGCTTCACTTCCGGTTCAGGTTCCGAAGTGCAGATGGGCTATGCCGAAGGCAAATCCATGCTCTATCTGGAAGCGCGCTGCATTTACATCACCAAAGCGGCAGGCGTACAGGGTTTGCAAAATGGCTCCGTAAGCTGCATCGGCGTTCCGTCCGCAGTGCCGTCAGGGATCCGTGCGGTACTGGCAGAAAACCTGATCTGTTCATCACTGGATCTGGAATGCGCTTCCAGTAACGACCAGACCTTCACCCACTCCGACATGCGTCGTACCGCGCGTCTGCTGATGCAGTTCCTGCCGGGTACCGACTTTATCTCTTCCGGTTATTCCGCCGTGCCGAACTACGACAACATGTTCGCAGGCTCTAACGAAGATGCGGAAGACTTCGATGACTACAACGTCATCCAGCGTGACCTGAAAGTGGACGGTGGTCTGCGTCCAGTACGTGAAGAGGACGTTATCGCCATCCGTAACAAAGCTGCACGCGCGCTGCAGGCGGTTTTCGCTGGCATGGGCCTGCCGCCGATTACGGATGAAGAAGTCGAAGCCGCAACCTACGCACACGGCTCAAAAGATATGCCTGAACGTAACATCGTTGAAGACATCAAGTTTGCGCAGGAAATCATCAACAAAAACCGTAACGGCCTGGAAGTGGTGAAAGCGCTGGCTCAGGGTGGCTTTACCGATGTCGCGCAGGACATGCTCAACATCCAGAAAGCCAAGTTAACCGGGGACTATCTGCATACCTCCGCCATTATCGTCGGCGACGGACAAGTGCTCTCGGCGGTCAATGACGTCAACGATTATGCCGGTCCGGCAACAGGTTATCGCCTGCAAGGCGAACGCTGGGAAGAAATTAAAAACATCCCTGGCGCACTTGATCCCAACGAGCTTGGCTAAGGGGTGAACAATGGAAATTAATGAAAAATTGCTGCGCCAGATTATCGAAGACGTGCTGTCCGAAATGCAGACCAGCGATAAGCCCGTCTCGTTTCGCGCGCCAGGAACGCCAGCCGCGCCTGCAGCACAGGTCGGTGAAAGTTTTCTGACAGAAATTGGCGAGGCGAAACAGGGCACGCAACAGGATGAAGTGATCATTGCTGTCGGCCCGGCATTTGGCCTCTCTCAGACCGTGAACATCGTCGGTCTGCCGCATAAAAACATTCTGCGCGAAGTGATTGCCGGGATTGAAGAGGAAGGTATTAAAGCGCGTGTGATTCGCTGCTTTAAATCCTCCGATGTGGCGTTCGTGGCCGTTGAAGGCAACCGTCTGAGCGGCTCCGGCATCTCTATCGGTATTCAGTCAAAAGGCACGACGGTCATCCACCAACAGGGACTGCCGCCGCTCTCCAACCTGGAGCTGTTTCCGCAGGCCCCGCTGCTGACGCTGGAAACCTATCGCCAGATTGGGAAAAACGCTGCGCGTTATGCCAAGCGTGAGTCACCGCAGCCGGTTCCTACATTGAACGATCAGATGGCACGTCCGAAATATCAGGCTAAATCCGCCATCTTGCACATTAAAGAGACGAAGTACGTCGTGACGGGCAAAAACCCGCAGGAACTGCGCGTGGCGCTTTAATAAGGATCCCTTTATGAATACCGATGCAATCGAATCGATGGTACGGGATGTGTTGAGCCGCATGAACAGTCTGCAGGGCGACACATCAGCCCCGGCAGCAGCTTCGGGCAGTACGACCCAGACCGCAAAAGTGACCGACTATCCGCTCGCCAGTAAGCACCCTGAGTGGGTCAAAACGGCCACCAACAAAACGCTGGATGAGTTCACCCTCGAAAACGTTCTGAGCAACAAAGTGACCGCGCAGGATATGCGCATCACGCCGGAAACGCTGCGCATTCAGGCGGCTATCGCCAAAGATGCCGGCCGTGATCGCCTGGCCATGAACTTTGAACGTGCCGCGGAACTGACGGCAGTACCGGACGATCGCATTCTTGAGATCTATAACGCCCTGCGACCTTACCGTTCTACGAAAGAAGAACTGCTCGCAATTGCGGACGATCTTGAAAATCGCTATCAGGCCAAAATCTGCGCCGCGTTTGTTCGTGAAGCTGCGGTGTTGTACGTCGAGCGTAAGAAACTGAAAGGCGACGACTAAGGAAGGGTCATGAGATATATAGCTGGCATTGATATCGGCAACTCATCCACAGAAGTCGCGCTGGCGACGCTGGATGACGCTGGCGCGCTCACCATTACCGGTAGCGCGCTGGCGGAAACCACCGGGATAAAAGGCACATTGCGTAATGTGTTTGGGATTCAGGAGGCGCTCACGCTTGCGGCTAACAACGCAGGCATCAATGTCAGCGATATCTCGCTTATCCGTATCAACGAAGCCACCCCGGTGATTGGTGATGTCGCGATGGAAACCATCACGGAAACCATCATCACCGAATCCACCATGATCGGTCATAACCCGAAAACACCGGGCGGCGTCGGTCTGGGGGTGGGGATCACTATCACGCCGGAAGAGTTACTCACCCGACCGGCGGATACCCCTTTCATCCTGGTGGTGTCATCAGCTTTCGATTTCGCTGATGTCGCCACCATGATTAACGCCTCTGTTCGTGCCGGTTATCAGTTAACCGGTGTCATTTTGCAACAGGACGATGGCGTACTGGTCAGCAACCGACTGGAAAAGCCACTGCCTATTGTTGACGAAGTGCTGTACATCGATCGCATACCGTTGGGCATGTTAGCCGCCATTGAAGTTGCCGTGCCAGGCAAAGTGATTGAAACACTCTCTAACCCATATGGCATTGCAACCGTGTTTAATCTCAATGCGGACGAGACCAAAAACATTGTTCCGATGGCGCGGGCGCTGATTGGCAACCGTTCCGCCGTGGTGGTGAAAACCCCGTCTGGCGATGTTAAAGCACGCGCCATTCCTGCCGGAAACATTGAACTGCAGTCACAGGGACGAACGCTACGCGTCGATGTCGCCGCGGGTGCCGATGCCATTATGAAAGCGGTCGGCGAGTGCCCGAAACTGGACAACGTCATCGGTGAAGCGGGCACCAATATTGGCGGCATGTTGGAACATGTACGCCAGACGATGGCGGAACTGACCAATAAGCCAAGTAACGAAATTTTTATCCAGGATTTGCTGGCCGTGGATACCTCCGTTCCGGTCAGCGTCACCGGCGGACTGGCCGGTGAGTTTTCTCTGGAACAGGCCGTCGGCATCGCCTCAATGGTGAAGTCAGACCGTCTGCAGATGGCGATGATCGCCAGCGAAATCAAAGAAAAGCTGAGCGTGGACGTTCAGGTCGGCGGCGCAGAAGCTGAAGCGGCGATTCTGGGCGCGCTCACCACGCCAGGCACCACGCGCCCACTGGCGATTCTGGACTTAGGCGCGGGCTCGACTGACGCCTCCATTATCAATCCCAAAGGCGAAATTATTGCCACACACCTCGCCGGGGCTGGTGACATGGTCACCATGATCATCGCCCGGGAGCTGGGACTTGATGACCGCTATCTGGCGGAAGAGATCAAAAAATATCCGTTAGCCAAGGTCGAAAGCCTGTTCCATCTGCGTCACGAAGACGGCAGCGTTCAGTTCTTCCCGACAGCCCTTCCCCCTGCGGTGTTTGCCCGCGTCTGCGTGGTAAAACCGGATGAACTGGTGCCCCTGCCCGGCGATCTCGCGCTGGAGAAAGTTCGCGCCATTCGCCGTAGCGCCAAAGAGCGCGTATTTGTCACCAACGCCCTGCGCGCACTGCGGCAGGTCAGCCCGACGGGCAATATCCGCGATATTCCGTTTGTCGTTCTGGTCGGCGGCTCCTCGCTGGACTTTGAAGTCCCGCAACTAGTGACGGACGCCCTCGCGCATTATCGCCTGGTGGCCGGACGCGGAAACATTCGCGGCACCGAAGGCCCACGAAACGCGGTGGCGACAGGTCTCATCCTTTCCTGGCACAAGGAGTTTGCCCATGGACAGTAGCGTCACCACGCCTGCCATTGTCATTTCGACTATCGGCGACTGCCTTTCGGTCTGGAAAGAGGTGCTGCTCGGTATTGAAGAGGAAGGCATTCCGTTTGTGATCCAACACCAGGCGACGGGAGAAGTCGTTCAGAGCGCATGGCAGGCTGCCCGCCAGTCTCCGCTGCTGGTCGGCATCGCCTGCAACGAAGCAACCCTGGTCGTGCACTACAAGAATTTACCCACTTCAGCGCCGCTTTTTACGCTGACGTATCGCCAAAACAGCCTTGACCGGCGAAGTACTGGAAACAACGCGGCAAGGTTAGTCAAAGGGATCCCCTTCCGGGATCTCAATGCTTAATCCACAGGAGAATTGCAGTATGAATAACGCACTGGGTCTGGTTGAAACAAAAGGGTTGGTCGGCGCGATTGAAGCCGCAGATGCCATGGTGAAATCCGCCAACGTGCAACTGGTCGGTTACGAAAAAATCGGCTCCGGCCTGGTTACTGTCATGGTTCGCGGTGACGTCGGCGCCGTTAAGGCCGCCGTCGATGCTGGCTGCGCGGCAGCAAGCGTCGTAGGTGAGGTGAAATCCAGCCACGTTATCCCGCGTCCGCACAGCGACGTTGAGGCTATTTTACCGAAATCGGCCTGAGCATTATCGAAAAGGAGCACAGCGTGAAGCAATCACTGGGATTACTCGAAGTTAGTGGTCTGGCATTAGCCATCTGTTGCGCAGATGCCATGGCGAAAGCGGCTTCCATCACGCTGGTTGGCCTTGAAAAAACCAACGGTTCAGGCTGGACGGTGATCAAGATCGCCGGTGATGTGGCATCAGTACAGTCGGCCATCATCACCGGTGCTCATCTCGCCGAACAGCAAGATGGCCTGGTCGCGCATAAAGTGATCGCCAGACCCGGCGAGGGCATTCTCTCTCGTGCGATGGCTGCCACTCCGGCGCCTGTACCGACCCCCGTAACGGTGTCTGTACCTGAGCCCGTGCCCGCCCCCATTGAAGAACCTGAAACTGAAGTCGTTGTAGAAGAGTCTGCACCGGAAGCGGCGCCTGAAGACGGGATTATCAGCTGCAATTTATGTCTGGATCCGGCCTGTAAGCGCCAGAAAGGCGAACCCCGGTCGCTCTGCCTGCATTCAGGTAAACGAGGTTAAGCGTAATGGATAAGCAACTTCTGGAAACGACGGTCAGCAAAGTGCTGAATGCCTTGCGGGATCGCCCTATTCCACTGGGCGTTTCCAACCGTCATATCCACCTTAGCGCTGAGGATTATGCCCGGCTTTTCCCGGGTCATCCGATTAGTGAAAAAAAAGGGCTTCTGCAACCGGGGCAGTATGCGGCTGAGCAAACTGTCACGTTAGCGGGGCCAAAAGGTCAACTGAAAAATGTCCGCCTGCTGGGGCCGCTGCGTAGCACCAGCCAGGTGGAGATTTCGCGCACGGATGCCAGGACGCTGGGCATCGCCGCACCGTTGCGAATGTCCGGTAATCTCAACGGTACGCCGGGGATTCGCCTGGTGAGCCCCTTTGCTGAAATCGAACTGCCTTCCGGGGTGATCGTCGCCCAGCGCCACATTCATATGTCGCCGCTGGACGCGCTGATCCTGCGCGTTGCTCACGGCGATAGCGTCAGTGTCGCCATTGAGGGCACCGAACGTCGGCTGATCTTCGATAACGTTGCGGTACGCGTCTCCCCCGACATGCGTCTGGAGATGCATATTGATACCGACGAGGCCAATGCCGCCGGGGCAGATGATCCCAATGCTTTCGTCACACTGGTAACGCCGCGATGAACGGCGATCGGTTGCAGCGAATCGTCGAGGAGGTGGTCTCCCGCCTGCAGCGTCGTGCGCAAAGCACCGTCACGCTGAGCGTCGCGCAACTGCGGGAAACACCGCCCCGCGCCCTGTTTTCTCAGTATGCCTCTGTGCATGTTTTACAGGTCGATCTGCCCCTGCTGGAGCAGATCGCCAACAACGATTCGTCACATGCCGACGCCGTCATGATCCATGAGGCGCTGGCATTTGGCCTACGGGTCCAACTCACACTGCAACGTCGGTTACTGCCCGCCGTACCGGTGAAAAAACTGGCCCGACTGCCGCTGATTCTCTGCGACGAACAGGGGCAGCCGATCATGCTGCACCCCACCCGACTGTTAAGTTATGCCGATGTTGCCCGGTTACCCGCAGGGTGGCTGGTGCTGCGTCGCAAATGTGTTGTTACCGCGCTGGCTCGCGAGACCGCGAGTGCACGCCACATTCAATTCATTAAGCAGGAGTGAACCATGCATCTGGCACGTGTTACAGGCGCGGTGGTATCCACGCAAAAATCGCCCTCGTTGGTTGGTAAAAAACTTCTGCTGGTGCGCCGGGTCAGTGCCGACGGTGAGCTGCCGGCGAACCCAACGGCAGGCGATGAAGTCGCCGTTGACTCCGTTGGCGCAGGTATCGGTGAGCTGGTGCTCCTGAGTAGCGGCTCCAGCGCCAGACATGTTTTTTCCGGGCCGAATGAGGCCATCGACCTGGCCGTTGTCGGCATTGTCGACACGCTTTCTCGCTAAGGAGGCGTTATGGCGATTTATACCCGCACCGGCGACGCAGGCACCACGGCGCTCTTTACCGGACAGCGCGTCAGTAAAACACACCCCCGCGTGGAAGCATATGGCACGCTCGATGAACTCAACGCCGCGCTGAGTCTGTGCGGCTGTGCCACCCGTAACGCGCAGCATCGCGCGCTGCTGGAGGCCATACAACTGCAAATTTTCTGGTTCAGTGCCGAGCTTGCCAGCGAAAGCGAACAGCCGTCGCCGGATCAGCGCTACATCAGCTCTGAGGAAATTGCCGCGCTGGAAGCGGCTATCGACACCGCGATGGGACGTGTCGCACCTTTGCGAAGTTTCATTCTGCCTGGCCGCTGCGAAGCCGCAAGCCGCCTGCATTTTGCCCGTACGCTGGCACGCCGGGCTGAACGCCGTCTGGTTGAGCTCTCGGCCGAGGTTTCCGTCAGGCATGTACTGATGCGCTATATCAACCGCCTGTCAGATTGCCTGTACGCACTGGCGCGCGCGGAAGATCACGACGCTCATCAGGACACGATTATCCGGGAAGTGACGAAGCGCTATCTGGCAGCGAGTCACGCCCCTGTCAAAAAGGAATCCGCAATGTCGCTCTCCTTTGGCGATCTTCATCAGCTAACCCGCGCCGCCGTCGAGCGGGCGCAAGCCTTAAACGTCCCGGTAGTCGTCAGCATTGTTGATGCCCACGGCACAGAAGCCGTCACCTGGCGGATGCCGGACGCTTTGCTGGTCAGTAGCGAACTGGCGCCGAAAAAAGCCTGGACCGCCGTGGCGATGAAAACCGCGACCCATGAACTGGCGTCGGTGGTTCAACCCGGTGCGCCGTTGTACGGGCTGGAAAGTCATATGCAGGGAAAAGTCGTCACCTTTGGTGGTGGCTACGCGCTATGGCGTGATGGACTGCTTATTGGGGGTCTTGGTATCAGCGGCGGAAGCGTTGAACAGGACATGGACATTGCACAGACCGCCATTGCGGCAATAAACGTGAGAACACATCAATGAATACGACTGAACTGGAAACCCTCATCCGCACAATTTTAAGTGAACAACTGTCTCCTGCGAAAACTGAGATCAAAGGAAACGGAATCTTTCAGTCTGTTGGTGAAGCAGTTGAGGCTGCCCACCAGGCGTTCTTGCGTTATCAGCAATCACCGCTGAAAACGCGCAGCGCCATAATCAGCGCCATTCGTGAAGAGCTCACGCCACAGCTGGCTGCGCTGGCGGCAGAGAGTGCCGCTGAAACCGGAATGGGTAACAAAGAGGACAAATTCCTCAAAAACAAAGCGGCGCTGGACAATACCCCTGGCATCGAAGACCTGACCACCACCGCGCTCACCGGTGATGGCGGCATGGTGCTGTTTGAATATTCTCCGTTTGGCGTGATTGGTTCCGTCGCCCCCAGTACTAACCCGACAGAGACCATTATCAACAATAGCATCAGCATGCTGGCGGCGGGCAACAGCGTCTATTTCAGCCCGCATCCGGGTGCGAAGGCGGTATCACTGAAGCTTATCGCCATGATTGAAGATATCGCGTTTCGCAGCTGCGGTATTCGCAATCTGGTGGTAACCGTTGCCGAACCGACGTTTGAAGCCACTCAGCAAATGATGGCGCATCCGAAAATTGCCGTACTGGCGATTACCGGCGGCCCTGGCATTGTGGCAATGGGCATGAAGAGCGGGAAAAAAGTGATTGGTGCAGGCGCGGGAAACCCTCCCTGCATCGTTGATGAGACGGCAGACATTGTAAAGGCGGCGGAAGATATTATTAATGGTGCTTCTTTCGACTACAACCTGCCGTGCATCGCGGAAAAAAGCCTGATTGTGGTGGAATCCGTCGCTGAACAACTGATCCAGCAGATGCAAAGTTTCGGCGCGCTGCTGCTGAATCCGACAGATATCGAAAAATTGCGCGCGGCCTGCCTGCCAGAGGGTGTAGCCAATAAGAAACTGGTCGGTAAAAGTCCTTGCGCCATGCTTGAAGCCGCCGGCATTCCGGTTCCGGCAAAAGCACCGCGCCTGCTGACGGGCGTCGTCAGCGCAGACGACAGTTGGGTAACCAGCGAGCAGTTAATGCCGATGCTGCCTGTGGTGAAGGTGAAAGATTTTGACGCTGCGCTGTCGCTGGCGCTGAAAGTGGAAGAAGGATTACACCACACCGCCATCATGCATTCGCAGAATGTGTCTCGTCTGAACCTGGCCGCACGAACTCTGCAGACCTCTATTTTCGTTAAAAACGGCCCCTCCTATGCGGGAATCGGCGTCGGCGGCGAAGGATTTACCACCTTCACTATCGCTACACCGACCGGTGAAGGGACAACGTCGGCGCGCACGTTTGCCCGCTCACGCCGCTGTGTGCTGACTAATGGTTTCTCAATCCGCTAATGAGGTTGTGATGAATACCTTTTCACTGCAAACCCGTTTGTACAGCGGCCCTGGAAGCCTGAAGGTACTTGGCCGTTTTACGAATAAGCATATCTGGATTATCTGCGATGGTTTTCTCGCCCGTTCGCCGCTGATTGATACGCTGCGCGAGGCGATACCGGAGAATAACCGGGTCAGCGTCTTCAGCGAGATCACCCCAGACCCGACCATTGGAACCGTGGTTCAGGGGATTGCACAAATGCAGTCCCTGCGCCCCGACGTGGTGATCGGTTTCGGCGGCGGCTCCGCGCTGGATGCGGCGAAGGCCATCGTCTGGTTCAGCCGTCAGTTTGATACTGATATTGAAACCTGTGTGGCGATCCCGACCACCAGCGGAACCGGGTCGGAAGTGACCAGCGCCTGCGTGATAAGCGATCCGGAGAAAGGCATTAAATATCCGCTGTTCAATAACGCGCTCTACCCGGACATGGCGATCCTTGATCCGATGCTGGTCGTCAGCGTCCCACCCGCCATTACCGCCAATACCGGAATGGATGTGTTAACGCACGCGCTGGAAGCCTACGTGTCCACACGCGCCAATGACTTTACCGACGCGCTCGCGGAGAAAGCCGCTCAGATTGTCTTCCAGTATCTGCCTGTTGCCGTCCGTAAAGGTGACTGTCTCGCTACACGCGGCAAAATGCACAACGCTTCTACGCTGGCGGGGATGGCATTCAGCCAGGCAGGACTGGGATTAAACCACGCTATCGCTCATCAGTTAGGCGGCCAGTTCCATCTGCCCCACGGTCTGGCGAATGCCCTGCTACTGGCGTCGGTGATCCGCTTCAACGCGCACGATCCGCGGGCAGTTAAACGCTACGCCCGGTTCGCGAAAGCCTGTCATTTATGTGCTGACAACGCCAATGATACGGCGAGCGTGAATGCGCTGGTGCAGCACATCGAGCAACTGAAAAAAGCGTGCGCTATTCCAACCCTCACCGTTGCGCTTAAGGAACAGAAACAGGACTGGTCAATACGCATTCCGGCAATGGCTCAGGCGGCGCTGGCGGACGTGACGCTAAAAACCAACCCCAGAGCAGCAGATGCCGGAGCCATTCAGGAACTGCTTGAGGAGTTGTTATGAATACCGCCCTGAATGATGCGCTCACTCCCCTTGATGCGCAGACTATCGTTGATCACGTTCGCGAAGCGGGCATCGTCGGCGCTGGCGGCGCCGGCTTTCCGACGTATGTCAAACTGCAGGCTCAGGTAGAGATTTTCCTGGTTAATGCTGCCGAATGTGAGCCGATGCTGAAAGTCGATCAGCAACTCATGGCGCAGCAGGCAGCGCGTCTGATTCGCGGCGTCCAGTACGCGATGAAGGCCACCGGTGCTCGCGAAGGGATCATCGCCCTGAAAGAAAAGTATCAACCTGCGATTGCAGCGTTAACGCCGCTTTTGCCTCCGGCGATCAGACTGCACATTCTGCCTGACGTCTATCCGGCGGGCGATGAAGTGCTGACAATCTGGATGGCGACCGGTCGCCGCGTGCCCCCCGCTGCCCTGCCGGTCAGCGTGGGCGTGGTGGTCAACAACGTACAGACCGTACTGAATATCGCCCGTGCGGTCGAACAGCACTATCCCGTGACGCGTCGCACGCTCACTATCAACGGCGCCGTTGCTCGTCCACAGACCGTCACCGTCCCCGTCGGTATGTCCCTGCGCGAGGTGCTGGAAATGGCGGGCGGCGCAACCATCGACGATCCCGGGTTTATCAACGGCGGACCGATGATGGGAAGCCTGGTGACGTCACTGGACGCGCCGGTCACGAAAACCACTGGCGGGCTGCTGGTTCTGCCGAAATCACATCCGTTAATTCAGCGGCGTATGCAAGATGAACGTACCGTGCTGTCGGTGGCGAGAACGGTTTGCGAACAGTGTCGCCTGTGTACCGATCTCTGCCCGAGGCATCTCATTGGTCACGAACTCTCTCCGCACCTGCTGGTGCGTGCGGTCAATTTCCATCAGGCTGCCACGCCACAGTTGCTGCTCAGCGCCCTCACCTGTTCTGAATGTAACGTCTGTGAAAGTGTGGCCTGTCCGGTAGGGATTTCGCCGATGCGGATTAACCGCATGCTGAAGCGCGAGTTGCGCGCACAGAATCAGCGCTACGAAGGGCCGCTCAATCCGGCCGATGAGATGGCGAAATACCGTCTGGTGCCGGTAAAACGACTCATCGCCAAACTGGGATTAACGCCGTGGTATCGGGAAGCGCCGCTAGTCGACAGCGAGCCCGTTGTTGAGAAAACGACGCTGCTGCTGCGCCAGCACATCGGTGCCAGCGCGGTGCCTTGCGTTCAGAAAGGCGAGCGCGTCACGCGTGGTCAGTGTGTTGCTGAAATTCCGCAAGGTGCGCTCGGCGCGCCTGTTCACGCCAGTATTGACGGCATTGTCTGTGAGGTTACAGATCAGGCCATCATCGTTGTAAGAGGTTAACCATGTCTCAGGCCATAGGTATTTTAGAACTCACCAGCATTGCCAAAGGGATGGAAGCGGGCGATGCCATGCTGAAAAGCGCCAATGTGGATCTGCTGGTCAGCAAAACCATTTGTCCGGGTAAATTCCTGCTCATGCTGGGCGGCGACGTCGGCGCAGTACAACAGGCGATCGAAACCGGAAATGCGCTCGCTGGCGAGATGCTGGTCGACAGTCTGGTGTTACCCAATATTCACGCCAGCGTCCTTCCGGCAATCAGCGGCCTGAACAGCGTGGATAAACGCCAGGCGGTAGGCATTGTTGAAACCTGGAGCGTTGCCGCGTGCATCAGCGCGGCTGACCGGGCAGTGAAGGCGTCCAACGTTACGCTCGTTCGCGTTCATATGGCGTTCGGCATTGGTGGCAAATGTTACATGGTGGTCGCGGGTGATGTCTCCGACGTCAACAACGCAGTCACAGTTGCCAGTGAAAGCGCAGGTGAAAAAGGTCTGCTGGTTTATCGTTCAGTGATCCCACGCCCGCACGAAGCGATGTGGCGTCAGATGGTGGAGGGATGATGGAAAGACAACCGACTACGGATCGCATGATCCAGGAGTACGTACCGGGAAAACAGGTGACGCTGGCGCATCTGATTGCGAACCCTGGCAAAGATTTGTTCAGGAAACTGGGATTACAGGACAGCGTCTCGGCGATTGGCATTCTCACCATCACGCCAAGTGAAGCGTCCATTATTGCCTGTGACATCGCGACAAAATCTGGCGCGGTCGAGATTGGCTTTCTTGACCGCTTCACCGGTGCGGTGGTGTTGACCGGCGACGTCTCGGCGGTGGAATACGCCCTGAAACAGGTCACACGCACGCTTGGCGAAATGATGCGTTTTACAACCTGTTCCATCACGCGGACGTAATGTGATGCAACGCATGATGTTAATTGGCCCCAGCCAGTGCGGCAAGACCTCGCTGACCCAGTGTCTGCGCGGCGAGGCTCTCGATTATCAGAAAACACAGGCAATCGTCTGGTCTGCCGAAACCATCGACACGCCGGGCGAATATCTGGAAAACCGCTGCCTGTACAGCGCACTGCTGGCAAGCGCCTGCGAGGCGGATGTCATTGCACTGGTGCTCAATAGCGATGCGCAGTGGTCACCTTTCTCCCCCGGTTTTACAGCACCAATGAACAGACCGGCGTTCGGCGTTGTGACCAAATCAGATTTAGCGGACCCGCAGAAAATTGCGCAGGTCAGCGGTTGGCTGGAACAGGCTGGCGCACAACGTGTGTTCGTAACCAGCGCCGTCAACGCGTCCGGACTCGATGAACTGTTTGCCTTTCTGAATAAAAAGGAACCTTCATGTCTCACAAAATAATGGCGATCAACGCGGGCAGCTCGTCCCTTAAATTTCAGTTACTCGACATGCCTCAGGGCGATTTGCTGTGCCAGGGGCTGATTGAACGCATCGGCCTGCCGGATGCCGGGATCACCCTGAAAGCGCAGGATCAAAAATGGCAGCAAACCACGCCGGTTGCCGATCACCGCGAGGCGGTGACCCTGCTTCTCGAAATGCTGATCAGCCACGGTATTATCACCAGCCTGCAGGATATCGAGGGTGTCGGCCATCGTGTGGCGCATGGCGGGGAAGCATTTAAAGATTCTGTACGCGTGACCGATGAATCGCTGGCGGAAATTGAGCGTCTTGCCGAACTGGCGCCCTTGCATAACCCGGTAAACCTGCTCGGCATCAACGTGTTTCGCCAGATGCTACCCGATGTGCCCTCGGTTGCCGTGTTCGATACCGCGTTTCATCAAACGCTGGAAGAACCTGCCTATATCTATCCACTTCCGTGGCGGTATTACGCTGAGTTTGGTATCCGCCGCTATGGTTTTCACGGCACCAGCCATAAGTACGTCAGCGCGACGCTCGCCGAAAAGCTTGGCGTACCGCTCAGCGCATTGCGGGTGGTGTGTTGCCATCTGGGCAACGGCAGCAGTATTTGCGCAATTAAAGGCGGCAAGTCGGTTAATACCTCAATGGGCTTCACCCCGCAGTCTGGCGTGATGATGGGTACCCGCAGCGGGGATATCGACCCGTCCATATTGCCGTGGGTTGCTCAGCGTGAAGGCAAAACACCGCAGCAACTCAACCATCTGCTGAACAATGAATCCGGGCTGCTTGGCGTTTCAGGCGTCTCGCATGATTATCGTGACGTTGAGCAGGCCGCCGACAACGGAAATCCTCGCGCAACGCTCGCTCTGTCGCTGTTTGCGGAGCGTATACGCGCCACGATTGGCAGCTATATCATGCAGATGGGGGGGCTGGATGCGCTGGTGTTTACCGGGGGAATCGGAGAAAACTCGGCCCGCGCCAGAGCGGCTATCTGCCAGAATCTGCACTTCCTCGGGCTTATCGTAGACGAAGAGAAAAACCAACGGAATGCAACTTTTATTCAGGCGGAAAACGCACTCGTTAAAGTAGCGGTGATCAATACCAACGAAGAGTTGATGATAGCCCAGGACGTGATGCGGATTGCTCTCGCAGAATCAGAAACTTTAGCCGTGTCGGCCTGAGTTCGCACCGCGCAAATTGCGGCAAATCATGGTAATAGCGCAATCGCCATGACACTATGCGCCCAGGATTGCTGAGCAGAAAGGTGATAACGTGGCTGTTGCGCAGTGCCCCGCATCGTGCGGAGAACTTATTCAGGGCTGGATTATGGGCAGCGAGAAACTGGTCTCCTGCCCGGTTGACTGGTACAGCACCGTTGAGGTCAGTACCGGTTCCCCTTTAGCCGATGAGCGCCCTCTTTCACGGGCGATGGTTAACCAACTTCTTGCACACTGGGACTACCCCGCTCACCTGAGCCAGGATATCCGTGTTTCGATCCATTCAACCATTCCTATTGCCAAAGGCATGGCCAGCAGTACAGCGGATATCGCCGCGACCGCCGTCGCCACCGCGCATCATCTGGGCCATGAACTGGATGAAACTACGCTCGCGCAGCTTTGCGTCTCGCTGGAACCCACTGACAGCACCGTTTTTCAGCAACTGACGCTGTTTGACCACAACGACGCGTCAACGCAAATTCCCTGTCATTCTCAACCAGCGCTTGATCTCCTCGTGCTGGAAAGCCCGCAAACCTTACGCACCGCAGATTATCACCGCATTCCCCGGCAAGCCGGTTTGCAGGCTGGCGCGCCTGCGCTGAAGCGAGCATGGGAAAAAGTGCAGGAAGCCTGTGCGCAGCAGAATCCTTATCGGATGGGAGAAGCCGCGACGCTGAGCGCCATCGCCAGCCAGATGCTGTTGCCGAAACCGGATTTCGACGCGCTATTGTCGCTGGTTGAAGAGTGTGATTTATACGGCGTGAACGTGGCGCACAGCGGCAGCGTCGTCGGACTGATGCTCGACAGGCAGCGACACGATGTGGAGTACGTTAAGTGGCTACTGACGAGAAACCAACTGACCGAACACTGGCCGGAACAGCACTTATTGCGGATGGTCAGCGGTGGCGTACAACCTCAGTGAGGATCGCATAACGGATCCTCACTGCGGGCAAAACGTTACTCTGCTTTCGCGTCGCCGTTTTTCATTTCGCCCATCGCTTTCAGCTTTTTGGAGATGTCGCGACGTTCTTTGGAGATCTCCGCATTTTTGATGATGTAGTCATCCACGCGATCTTCATAGTCGCTTTTCATGCTGGCGATGATGCCCTGAATAGCTTCAACGCTCATGCCCGGCTTAATATAATCGCTCAGGTTGTCCAGCAGCAGAACACGTTTCTGGTTATCACGGATCTTTTTCTCAACGTCCTGGATTTCACGCTGCAGTTTGTTTTTACGACGGAACAGACGGACAAATTCCAGCACGTCCTGGAAAGATGGCTTGGTAGTTTCCATTTTTACACCCCTAATAATGTGAGAGTCGGATTCGTTTAAACGATAGGGCTAACATTACTTTTCGTAGCCACAAATGACAATGGCTTCATTCTTATCGCCATCATACCCTTATTCCTTGCTGAATCGAAGCAACCCCGTCGTATTCTCCTTATCCGCTTTTTATTTGCGCAGTGCGCGGCAGATAAGATGCGACAGCAGCTCCAGTTGACGGGCGGTTTCCAGGCTTAGCCAGACATAGCCATGAATCGGCGTTTCAGCCACATTGTGCTCATCGTGCTGACGGATCAGCGTGCGCAGCTCGTTAACGGTCTCGTTCAGTTTTTCGCTGTTCGCGAGAATCGGCTGCGGATTACCTTCAAACAGCGCATGGGCAATCGTCAGGAGCGCCTGCTGGGTTATTTGCTGTGTTTCCCGCAGCGTATGGGCGTTGAGCATGACGAAATGGCTTTCACGGGTCGCCCACAGCGCATTGATCTGCAATTCGAGCATGCAGACCAGATTGCGATTGATGGTCTGAATGGCTTCGAAAATGGATTTTTGGATACGTGTCTCTTTGCTCGCCGGCGTAATAAGGCCACGCATTTTCACCACGTCGCTCAGCAACTGTTGCAGATGTTTTTCCAGACGCGGGCGTTCGAGTAAATTGGGCGATAGCGCAGCCTGATACACCCGGTTATAGGCCGTCACGCAGTGTGCCAGTTGGATGCGCCAGTGAATGAAGGCGCGCTGCGGCCAGATGCCGGTGAACAGCATCGCGAGGAGCGAACCCAGAATGACATCGCCACCGCGCCAGAGTGCGGTCTCCATATCGCCAGCGGGCGCGCCCACCACAACGGCCAGCGTGATGCCAATCAAGAGCGCCTGATACGGTTTTTTCCCTAACGCGAGCCATCCGCACAGAAACATGGCCACCGCACACCAGAGCAGCATCAGCGGCAATGAGAATAGCTCAAGACGCAGCGCCACCAGACCCAGAACAGACCCGAGGATCGTACCGCCAATCCGCTCATACGCACGGGGAACCACGTTCCCCCAGAACGAAATGGGCCCCATGATCACCACCAGAGTAATCAAGGGCCATGTCCCTTCCGGAATGTCAAACAGGCGAACAAGTAAAAAGGTCAGGATGAACGCCAGCGCGATGCGAATACCATGCACAACGCGGTAATGGCGATACAGGCGGATCTCAAATGGACTCAGTGACTTGTCGGCACGCACTTATGCACTCCGTCAGGCAAAGACAAAAGCAGATTGTACCTGTTTTTCCGCACAGAAGATCACTGTGGCGGACAGGCCATCTCGCTAAGCGTAGTCGCTCATCGCCGGTCCGCCTGGTTTTATGCTTACTTCATGGCAGGTTGCACTGCAATATACATCTCGATATCCCAGTAACCGTCCTCGCAACCGTTATTCAGATAGACTTCAAAGCAGGGTTTGCACGCCATTTCATATGACTTGTCCTGCATCAGGCTATTGAAAAACAGATTCCACGGCGTCGCAAAATCATTATTGTCGACGCGCGCAACCGCCGTCGCATATTGACCGCCTTCGATTTCGCTGAGCGTCACGCCTTCGCTGTTTTCCGGTATGACAAAATCAGCGGGCACAGAAACGACCGTACTACAGCGCAATTTTTCGGCGGGCACTTCATCCGGATTGTCGAAGTAAACGGCGATCCACTCCTGCGCCACAACCTGTTTGCCATCCACCCACATCATCAGCTGATCGAAGCCTTGTTTCACCGTTTGCTCCCACGGGCCCACCAGGTGGAAACCTGCAACGGTGCGCTTCTCTGCGTTTCTGATCTCGTAGTTCATGTTGCCTCCATTGTTACACTGTATTTATATACAGTGTAACTACGCCCAAATAAAAGCCACAAGAAATTTGTGATTATTATGTGAGCAGAGCCGAATTCCTGCCAGTCTCCTGCCAGAAATCGTCAGGCTTTATGATGAAAATAATCACTCAGACGGGAGAAAACGCCGCCCTTACCCACCGCCTCCAGCGTCACCAGAGGCCAGTGGGCGACCAGTTTGTCGCGGTCGTAGAGTTCAATTTCCCCGACCCGTTGATGCGCGGCAAGTGGGGCTTCCAGTTCCTTCTTATCCAGAATGTACTTCGCTTTGATGTTCGGCAGTTCCGCCTTCGGCAGGGCCATCCAGAAATCGTGTTCCGTACCCAACGCGATGTTCTCTTTATCGCCGTACCAGATGCGCTCCATCCCAACCTGTTTTCCGCTGCGCAGGATTTGCACCGTGTCGAAATGTTGTTGTCCCCAGCGCAGCAGTTTGCGTGCCTGATCCTCGCGCCCTTTTGGGCTATTCGCCCCCATCACCACGGCAATCAGCCGGCGCTGACCGTCCACCGCAGAAGCAATCAAATTGAACCCCGCGCCTGAGGTGTGCCCGGTTTTCAGCCCATCCACGTTCAGGGTTTTGTCCCACAGCAGTCCGTTACGGTTTTGCTGGGTAATGCCGTTCCAGGTGAGGCTTTTCTCACTGTACATGTGATAAAACGCCGGCTCACCGTGAATGATCGCCCGCGACAATACCGCCAGATCGTAAGCTGAACTGTGCTGGCCGGGTGCATCCAGACCGTGAACCGTTTCAAAATGGGTATCCTGCAGATTGAGCTTCTTCACGTAATTATTCATCATCGCGACAAACTGCGGCTGCCCACCGGCGATGTAATCCGCCAGCGCTACGCAGGCGTCGTTACCGGAATCAACAATCAGCCCACGGCTTAAATCGCGCACGGAAACCCGATCGCCTTCCTTCAGGAACATCAGCGAAGAGCCAACAAAAACCGGATTATCCTTTGCCCACGCGTCGCGCCCCACCGTCACGATGTCATCGGGTGTGATGCGATGGCTGTCAATGGCGCGATCGACCACGTAACCGGTCATCAGCTTGGTCAGGCTGGCAGGATTGCGCTGCTGATGCTCATTACCCGCCGTGAGAATTTGCCCCGTAGTGTAATCCATTAGCACCCAGGAGCTGGCTTCGATGACCGGTGGTGGTGGCGCAAAGTCAGCCGTACCGGCAGCAAGGGCAGAAGAGAGATGCATCGCGAGTAAAGAAGCGGCAATAAACAGACGGGGTTTCAACAGCATGTCCTCAGGTATACAAAAGAGCCGTCCTTTTTACGGAATTCTTGATAAACGAACAGGGATTAATTGCAAGGAAATGTGACTTACAGCACGTTATCTCCTGTCTGATTGATCCACCGCAACTTATCCTCACTCACTTTCTTTGTTTCTTCTCTGCGGGTCTGGCTGATTACCTCGCCGAACTTTGCTACTCTGTGCTGTCGAGGCAGCGCGTAACCAGAAGTCACGGAACCCACTTATTTATGAATGACGGCAAGCAGCAACCCACCTTTCTCTTTCACGATTACGAAACCTTTGGCACGCATCCGGCGCTCGACAGGCCTGCGCAATTTGCCGCCCTGCGGACCGACAGCGAGTTCAACGTCATCGGCGAGCCTGAGGTCTTTTACTGCAAACCGGCGGACGACTATTTGCCCCAGCCAGGCGCGGTGATGGTCACCGGGATAACCCCCCAGGAAGCGCGTGAGAAAGGCGAGAATGAAGCTGCGTTTGCTGCGCGGATCCACGCGCTGTTTACCGTGCCCAACACCTGCATCATCGGTTACAACAACGTACGTTTCGACGACGAAGTCACTCGTAACGTACTGTATCGCAACTTCTACGATCCTTATGCCTGGAGCTGGCAGCATGATAATTCGCGCTGGGATCTGCTCGATGTGATGCGTGCCTGCTACGCCCTTCGCCCGGAAGGCATCAACTGGCCGGAAAATGACGAGGGTCTTCCCAGTTTTCGCCTGGAGCATCTGACGAAAGCGAACGGTATCGAACACAGCAATGCGCACGATGCGATGGCGGATGTGTACGCCACCATTGCGATGGCACAACGGGTGAAGGCACAGCAGCCGCGTCTGTTTGAGTATCTCTATACACACCGTAGCAAACACAAGCTGGCCGCGTTGATTGATGTGCCGCAAATGAAGCCGCTGGTGCATGTCTCCGGCATGTTTGGCGCATGGCGCGGCAACACCAGTTGGGTTGCGCCGCTGGCGTGGCATCCGGATAACCGTAACGCGGTGATTATGGTGGATTTAGCCGGGGATATTTCGCCGCTGCTGGAACTGGACAGCGACACCCTGCGTGAACGTCTGTACACCGCCAAAGCCGATCTGGGCGATAACGCCGCCGTGCCGCTGAAGCTGGTACATATCAACAAATGCCCGGTGCTGGCACAGGCGAACACGCTGCGCCCGCAAGATGCCGATCGTCTGGGGATTAATCGCCAGCACTGTCTCGATAATCTGAAAGTTCTGCGTGAAAATCCGCAGGTGCGTGACAAAGTGGTCGCCATCTTTGCCGAAGCCGAACCATTCACGCCGTCCGACAACGTTGATGCCCAACTTTATAACGGCTTCTTTAGCGATGCTGACCGTGCGGCAATGAAGATAGTGCTGGAAACCGATCCGCAAAACCTGCCGGCGCTGGATATTACCTTTGTCGATCCACGTATTGAGAAACTGCTGTTCAACTACCGGGCGCGTAATTACCCCGGCACGCTGGATGAAGCAGAGCAACAGCGCTGGCTGGAACATCGCCGCCAGGTCTTTACGCCGGAATATTTACAGCGCTACGCCGACGAGTTGCAGATGTTGTATCAGGAATATGCGGATGATAAAGAGAAGCAGACGCTGCTGAAGGCGCTGTGGCAGTACGCGGAAGAGATCGTCTGAGATTCGCCCTCCGCGCCACGGCGGAGGGCCTGTTATCACGCTTTCTGAACGGTGATGCTCCAGGCGGCATCGCCAACCTGCTGATAATCCGTAATCGCATGCCCTTCTTCCGCCGCCCACTGAGGGATCGCTTCGGTCGCCTGGGTGCAGTCAAACTCAATCACCAGTTCGTCACCGCTCGCCATTTCAGCCAGCGCGGCTTTTGCTTCAATCAGTGGAAACGGGCAAACCTGCGTGACCACGTCCAGTTTTTTAATCGCCATCATTAATCCTTACGCTTAATTTGCCGCAGCGGTTGCCAGACGGGCTTTACGCTGCGGTCGAACAAACACAATCCACGACGCGGTCCAGACGCCGAGGATCATAAATACCAGGCCAATCCAGCCCTGCCAGGTCATCATCGCCGTCATCACCAGCCCATTACCGATAGAGCAGCCACCGGCAATACTGGCGCCGAACCCCATCAGTAAGCCACCGAAGCCGCTGCGCAACGTGGTTGCTGCATCGGCGGCCCGCACGCGGAATTCACGACTGGCTTTTGCCGCGATGAACGAGCCGAGGAAAATACCCAGCACCAGGAACACGCCCCAGTTGAGGAATTTGCTGTCTCCCGCCACCAGGAACTGCAAAATGTTAGCTGTCGGCGAGGTGATCCCGAGCCCAAACATCCGCCCGGTGGCTTCGCTCAGCGGCCAGGCCAGCAGCGCGATAAGGCCAATCAGTACCGCCGTCACGAACGGATGCCAGCGTTTTTCAAACAGAATATGTGCAAGCCCGGTACGACGCGGCGGTAAAGAGGCGACTTTCAGCTTTGGCTTTTTCAGCTCTTTACTGACGACCCAGAGCGTCACCACCAGCAGGACGGCAATCAGCGGCCAGACGGAGAGGTTCAGCGTGTCAGCAATGGAGTTGTGCTCCGTGCTGTACGTTTTTAGCGTCTGGTTCAAACCGCTGGCATGAGGCGAACGCATCACCGCACTCATCACCATGTAGGTTGCCAGCGCGATCCAACTACCAATTAAGCCCTCACCCGCACGATACCAGGTTCCGGTGGCACAACCACCCGCATAGACGATCCCAATCCCGAAGATATAGCCACCGACAACGGTACCGAGCCACGGGAATGCCCCGGCGTCATAACGGATCACCCCGGCCTGGATCAGCGCAAAAGCCCCGATGCTCTGCACGCAAATCGCGATCAGCAACGCATAGAACATGCGGTTGTTTTTGGCGATATACATGTCACGGAAACCGCCGGTCAGACAGAATCGACCACGCTGCATCACAAAGCCCAGCAGTGCGCCGCAGATCACGCCGCTTAAAATCATTGAAAACATAAATTAGTTAGCCTGAAGAATATCCATCAGGAAATTATTCCTGACCACGCGGCGGGGAACCAATAACCAAATTCTCTAATTTAGAACGAATAGTTATGAATAATGACAGGAAATAAACCAACAACATAAAAAAAGCCGGAGGGTAAACTCCGGCTTCCTGCCCGGTAACGCTTCGCTTACCGGGTCTACAAATTTTACGAATTACTGTGCGATATCTTCGTACTGCGGCACCGGGTTGCGGAAGCTTTTGGTCACGCAAGCCAGATACACCAGCCCGATACCGGCCCAGATCAGGCCCAGAACCATAGAGCTTTCTTCCAGGTTAATCCACAGCGCGCCCACGGTCAGCGCGCCACAAACCGGCAGCACCAGATAGTTGAAGTGGTCTTTCAGCGTCTTGTTGCGTTTTTCACGGATCCAAAACTGTGAAATCACAGACAGGTTCACGAAAGTAAACGCCACCAGCGCACCGAAGTTAATCAGCGCCGTCGCCGTCACCAGGTCGAATTCAATCGCCATCAGGGCAATTGCCCCCACCAGCAGTACGTTCCATGCCGGGGTACGCCACTTCGGATGAATGTAACCGAAGAAGCGAGTCGGGAATACGCCGTCACGACCCATCACATACATCAGACGAGAGACACCGGCGTGTGCGGCCATACCAGACGCCAGGACGGTGACGCTGGAGAAAATCAGCACGCCCCACTGGAAGGTTTTACCCGCCACGTACAGCATGATTTCCGGCTGAGACGCATCCGGATCCTTAAAGCGAGAGATATCCGGGAAATACAGTTGCAGAAAGTAAGAGGCGCCGATAAACACCAGACCGCCAATCAGCGCAGTCAGGAAGATAGCCTTCGGGATCACGCGCTCTGCATCTTTGGTCTCTTCTGACAGCGAAGAGATACCGTCAAAGCCCAGGAACGAGAAGCACAGAATCGTTGCGCCAGTGATCATTGGCACCACGTGTGCGTCTTCCGACCAGAACGGACGCGTACTGGTCAGCGTACCCGCACCTTCACCATTCGTAACACCGTGAATGATGAGGCCAACAATGACCGCCACAATACCCATTTGCAGGATCACAATCAGCGTATTGAAGTTTGCCACGGTTTTGATGCTGCGCAGGTTAGAGATGGTCATAAAGGCCACCAGCGCGACAACAAAGATCCACGACGGTACAGACGGCACCAGCGCTTCAAAGTAAATTTTAGCCAGCAGAATGTTGATCATCGGCATGAACAGGTAGTCCAGCAGGGATGACCAACCCACCATAAAGCCGACTGTCGGGCTGATGGATTTCTGAGCATAGGTATACGCCGAGCCAGCAGACGGAAAACGGCGAACCAGTTTACCGTAGCTCAACGCAGTAAAGAGAATAGCGACCAGCGCAAAGGCATATGCCGTTGCAACGTGACCGTCAGTGAGGCCTGAAACGATACCAAACGTATCGAACAGCGTCATCGGCTGCATATAGGCAAGGCCCATCATGACAACCGGAATCAGCGTAAGCGTTTTACGCAATTCCACGCGAGAAGTTTTTGGAGTAGCGTTATGCGACATGGTCATTCCCCTTTACGGCGAATGCCGTCGCGTAAGCAAAAAATTGCCCCATCTTCTGGATTCCTCAGCGACAACAACTGTCGGTTTTTAGTAAATATCTATCCGGTACGAAGCCCGGCCTCTTTATATGAATGATTGGTTTGATGCAAAAAAATAACCGACGCGTATGAAAACGTCGGTTAATCTCATTTTTTGCAAGCGGCGCATTGTGCCCTAAATTGGGGCGAAATGACAAGAGAATGAGGACCTTGCCATTAAATATTTTTTCTTAACCATTTGATTTGTCAGCATCGACTTTTGCGTAAACGCCAGCGATCGCACTATTTGCTAAAATAGCATCCCGCCACCAGGCGCTGGCAAGCCCTGCCGTCTGTTCATTCCAGCCGATCCAGACGGGTTCGAAGAGGATTTGCTCCTGCACTTTTTTCTCAATCAATGCCCCACTATCCAGGAAGCGCTGGGCCAGATAACGCGGAAGATAACCGCATCCCAGCCCACTGATTTGCAGCTCCAGCTTGGTCTTGAAATCAAACACCGTAATCGCTTGCTGGTCATCAAGCAGTTGTGTCGCAGTAGAAGAAAGATGCGAGCTGTCGCCGACCACTATAGCGCGGCAGCGCCTGATGGTGCTGCGACTTAGCGGCTCCGGCTCCTGAGCAAGCGGATGATGAGGCGCAATCGCAAAGACTTGCTCCAGTTCGCCAAGCCTTGTAAATCCAAAATCACTGGAGGAAGGAGGGTCGTGCATCGCGCCAACAATAATGTCCGCCCTGCCCTGAGTCAGCGCATCCCACGATCCGCCCAGCACGCCGTTGATAAATTTCAGGCGCGTGACGCTGTGGTGCTGGTAAAAGGCTTCAATCAGCGGCGCGAGCAGGGAAAACGGAAACGTATCGTCCACGCCGATGACCAGTTCATTTTCCCAGCCTTCGTGGAGCTTTATCGCCTGCTTTTCCAGCTCCCGCACGGTGTGCAGCACCTCACGGCCTTTTTCTAACAGCATTTGTCCGGTGCGGGTGAACCGGGCGCGATGGCCGCTGCGATCGAGGATTTGAATGTTAAGGTCGCTTTCGAGGCGGTGAACGGTGTAACTAAGCGCAGACGGCGTCTTGTAAAGTTTGGCCGACGCCGCCGCGAAACTCCCCTCTTTCTCTAAAGCATCGAGAATGATAAGCACATCCAGCAGTGGTTTCATACATACCCCCTTGCGGTGTACGACGGCTAACTGCTGGAAGCATGCTTATTCCAACGGCATCACCAGCGGGTCGGGATACTGATACTCAAACCCAAGCTCATTACAGATTCGGCTGCCATCGATAATTTTACCTTTACCGTTGTCCGCAGAATCGCGGAACTGCGGCGGCTCCATTCCCAGCAGACGCGCCATCTGCGGATAGAAGACATTGCGCGCCGGATGCGAAGGCGCACATATATTATAGATGTGCCCCCCTTTCGGCGCCTGTAGCAGCAGTGTGATGGCGGCAATCACATCTTCAAGATGCACCAGGTTGACGCCATGTTCGCCATTCGGCGCGGTTTTACCGGCAAAGAAGCGTCCCGGATGTCGTCCTGGCCCTACCAGTCCGGCCAGACGCAGAATATCGACTGACGTACCCGGTAGATTATGTAACCAGTCTTCCAGCTCTTTTAATACGCGTCCGCTGGCGGTAACCGGATTGCGCGGGGTATTCTCTTTGACCGTTCCCTGTACATCGCCATAGACCGAGGTCGAACTGGTAAAGATGATGCGCGGAATACGGTATGCCAGCGCGCTGTCCACCAGCTCCTGCATCGCCTGCAAATAGAAGTCTTCTCCTGGACCGCTGCGACGGGCCGGTAAAGTAATCACCAGCGCATCCACATCCATCAGCGCATCCAGATCGTCTGTTTCACACACCAACTCAGGCTCGAGCCGTAGCGGATACCCTTCAACCCCACTCATTCTGGCCGCTTCCACGCCATCCTGGGTGGTTTTGCTTCCCGTCACCTGCCAGCCTCTGGCAGTAAGCGACATCGCCAGCGGCATGCCTAACCATCCTAAACCGACAATTGCGACCTTTTTCATCCGTTTTCTCCTGACTCCAGCTCTATTTATATAAGGCTACGCCAGCGTTCTAAGACTGACAATTCATACTATAAATAGGAATTAAAAAAAGCGCTTGCTTTAAGGCGTTAAAGTGGTTTAGGTTAAAAGGCATCAAATGAATAAGCATTCATCGAGAATTTTATGACACGCGTTCAATTTAAACACCACCATCATCACCATCATCCTGACTAGTCTTTCAGGCGATGTGTGCTGGGAGACATTCAGATCTTCCAGTGGTGCATGAACGTATGAGAAAGCCCCCGGAAGATATCTTCCGGGGGCTTTTTTTTGGTGCGCAATTCAGACAGGTTCAGACAGGATAAAGAGGAAAAGAGAATGTTAGACAACAGCCGTTTACGCATAGCTATTCAGAAATCAGGTCGTTTGAGCGATGACTCACGCGAATTACTCGCCCGCTGCGGGATTAAAATTAACTTACACACCCAGCGCCTGATTGCGATGGCAGAGAATATGCCGATTGATATTCTGCGCGTGCGTGACGACGATATTCCCGGTCTGGTGATGGATGGGGTGGTTGACCTGGGTATCATTGGCGAGAACGTACTGGAAGAAGAATTGCTGAACCGCCGCGCCCAGGGTGAAGATCCGCGCTACTTTACCCTGCGTCGCCTCGATTTCGGTGGTTGCCGCCTTTCCCTGGCAACGCCGGTGGATGAAGTCTGGGATGGCCCCGCCGCGCTGGATGGTAAACGCATCGCCACCTCTTATCCGCACCTGCTCAAACGTTATCTCGACCAGAAAGGCGTCTCTTTTAAATCCTGCCTGCTGAATGGTTCTGTGGAAGTGGCCCCACGCGCGGGCCTGGCCGATGCCATCTGCGATCTGGTCTCGACCGGCGCGACGCTGGAAGCCAACGGCCTGCGTGAAGTGGAAGTGATTTACCGTTCTAAAGCCTGTCTGATTCAGCGCGACGGTGAGATGACTGACGCCAAGCAACAACTGGTCGATAAGCTACTGACCCGTATTCAGGGCGTTATCCAGGCTCGCGAATCAAAATACATCATGATGCACGCGCCAAGCGAGCGTCTGGAAGAGGTGATCGCGCTGCTGCCAGGCGCCGAACGCCCGACCATTCTACCGCTGGCCGGCGATCAGCAGCGCGTGGCAATGCACATGGTCAGCAGCGAAACCCTTTTCTGGGAAACCATGGAAAAACTGAAAGCGCTCGGCGCCAGCTCCATTCTGGTGCTGCCGATTGAGAAGATGATGGAATAATTGCACGCGACGGCGCCCGGTGGCGCATTCGCTTACTGGACCTGTAGGCCGGATAAGCAAAGCGTTATCCGGCATAATAAGGAAAGTGACATGAGCTTTAGCACAATCATTAACTGGAACTCCTGTTCCCCAGAGCAGCAGCGTGAATTACTGATGCGCCCGGCGATTTCCGCCTCTGACAGTATCACCCGTACCGTGAGTGAGATTCTGGAGAACGTCAAAGCGCGTGGGGATGACGCCCTGCGCGAGTACAGCGCGAAGTTTGATAAAACCGAGGTTGCGGCGCTGATGGTGACCGCAGAAGAGATTGCCGCCGCCAGCGAGCGACTGAGCGACGATCTCAAACAGGCGATGGCTGTCGCGGTGCAAAACATTGAAACCTTCCACAACGCGCAAAAATTACCGGCCGTTGATGTGGAAACCCAGCCAGGCGTCCGCTGCCAGCAGGTGACACGTCCGGTGGCGTCCGTAGGTCTTTACATTCCTGGCGGCTCCGCGCCCCTCTTTTCAACGGTCCTGATGCTTGCCACGCCAGCACGCATTGCGGGCTGTAAAAAGGTGGTGCTGTGTTCCCCGCCGCCGATTGCCGATGAAATTCTCTATGCCGCGCAACTGTGTGGCGTACAGGACGTCTTTAACATCGGCGGTGCGCAGGCTATCGCTGCGCTGGCATTTGGCAGTGAATCGATACCTAAGGTCGATAAAATCTTTGGCCCAGGCAATGCGTTTGTCACCGAAGCGAAACGTCAGGTGAGCCAGCGTCTCGACGGTGCGGCGATCGATATGCCTGCCGGTCCTTCCGAAGTGCTGGTGATTGCCGACAGCGGCGCCACGCCGGATTTCGTCGCCTCCGATCTGCTTTCGCAGGCAGAACACGGTCCGGATTCCCAGGTCATTCTGCTGACCCCGGATGCCGACATCGCCCGTCGCGTTGCCGAAGCCGTTGAACGTCAACTGGCTGAACTCCCGCGTGCGGAAACAGCGCGTCAGGCCCTCAGCGCCAGCCGCCTTATCGTCACACAAGATTTAGCCCAGTGTATTGCTATTTCTAATCAGTATGGCCCTGAGCACTTAATTATTCAGACACGTAATGCCCGCGAGCTGGTTGATAACATCACCAGCGCTGGTTCGGTGTTCCTCGGCGACTGGTCGCCGGAGTCGGCGGGGGATTACGCCTCCGGAACGAACCACGTCCTGCCGACCTACGGCTATACGTCTACCTGTTCCAGCCTCGGACTGGCGGATTTTCAGAAGCGCATGACGGTTCAGGAACTGTCGAAAGCGGGCTTCTCCGCGCTGGCTTCAACCATCGAGACACTGGCGGCGGCTGAACGCCTGACCGCTCACAAAAATGCCGTCACTCTGCGTGTTAACGCCCTGAAGGAGCAAGCATGAGCACTGAAAATACGATCAGCGTTACCGACTTAGCCCGTGAAAACGTCCGCAATCTGACGCCGTATCAATCCGCTCGCCGTCTGGGCGGCAACGGCGACGTCTGGCTCAATGCCAATGAGTTTCCGACGGCGGTCGAGTACCCGTTGACTCAGCAAACGCTGAACCGCTACCCGGAATGCCAGCCGAAGGCGGTCATCGAAAATTACGCGCAGTATGCCGGGGTTAAACCTGAGCAGGTGCTGGTCAGCCGCGGCGCAGATGAAGGCATTGAGTTACTTATCCGCGCCTTCTGCGAGCCGGGGAAAGACGCCATTCTCTACTGCCCGCCGACCTACGGCATGTACAGCGTCAGTGCCGAAACCATTGGCGTCGAATGCCGCACCGTTCCTGCGCTGGATGGGTGGCAACTGGATATGCAGGGCATCTCTGACCATCTCGAAGGCGTGAAGGTGGTCTATGTGTGCAGTCCCAATAACCCCACCGGACAGCTGATTAATCCGCAGGATTTGCGCACGCTGTTGGAACTGACACGTGGCAAAGCCATTGTCGTCGCCGACGAAGCTTATATCGAGTTTTGCCCGCAGGCGACGCTGGCGGGCTGGCTTTCTGAGTATCCAAATCTCGTCATTCTGCGAACGCTGTCCAAAGCGTTTGCTCTGGCTGGCCTGCGCTGCGGCTTTACGCTGGCGAATGAAGAGGTGATTAATCTGTTACTGAAGGTTATCGCCCCCTACCCGCTTTCTACGCCCGTTGCCGATATCGCCGCGCAGGCGCTCAGCCCACAAGGTATTACTGCGATGCGTGAACGTGTGGCGCAGATCCTGCTTGAGCGCCAGTACCTGGTGAAGGCGCTTAAAGAGATCGACTGTGTCGAAGAGGTTTTCGACTCCGAAACCAACTACATTCTGGCGCGCTTTACCGCCTCCAGTAGCGTATTTAAATCTTTGTGGGATCAGGGCATTATCTTACGAGACCAGAACAAGCAACCTTCTTTAAGCGGCTGTCTGCGTATTACTGTCGGTACCCGTGAAGAAAGCCAGCGCGTCATTGACGCTTTACGTGCGGAGCAAGTATGAGCCAGAAGTATCTCTTTATCGATCGTGATGGAACCCTGATTTCCGAACCGCCGAGCGATTTCCAGGTGGATCGCTTTGACAAACTCGCCTTCGAGCCAGACGTTGTGCCGGTGCTGCTGAAGCTGCAAAAAGCGGGCTTTAAGCTGGTGATGATCACCAATCAGGACGGTCTGGGAACGCAAAGCTTCCCGCAAGCCGATTTCGATGGCCCGCACAATCTGATGATGCAAATTCTGACCTCTCAGGGCGTGCAGTTTGATGACGTGCTGATCTGCCCGCACTTGCCTGCAGATGAGTGCGACTGCCGGAAGCCGAAAGTGAAGCTGGTCGAACGCTATCTTGCCGAACAGGCGATGGACAGCGCCAACAGCTACGTCATTGGCGATCGCGCCACGGATATCCAGTTGGCGGAAAATATGGGTATTCGCGGACTGCGTTACGACCGGGAAACGCTGAGCTGGGCGGCGATTGGCGAACAGCTGACCAAACGCGATCGCTACGCCCACGTTGAACGCGTCACCAAAGAGACGCAGATTGACGTCAAAGTATGGCTGGACCGCGAAGGCGGCAGCAAGATCAACACCGGCGTCGGTTTCTTCGACCATATGCTCGATCAAATTGCCACACACGGCGGGTTTCGCATGGAGATCACCGTCAAAGGCGATCTCTATATCGACGATCACCACACCGTGGAAGACACCGGTCTGGCGCTGGGCGAAGCATTAAAACTGGCGTTGGGTGATAAGCGCGGCATCAACCGTTTTGGCTTCGTGTTGCCAATGGACGAATGTCTGGCGCGCTGTGCGCTGGATATCTCCGGGCGTCCGCACCTCGAATACCGAGCAGAGTTTACCTATCAGCGCGTCGGCGATCTGAGTACGGAGATGATCGAACACTTCTTCCGTTCGCTTTCCTACACGATGGGCGTGACGCTGCATCTGAAAACCAAAGGCAAAAATGACCATCACCGCGTGGAGAGCCTGTTTAAAGCCTTTGGCCGTACCCTGCGCCAGGCCATTCGCGTTGAGGGTGATACCCTTCCCTCCTCCAAAGGAGTGCTGTGATGAACGTGGTGATCCTCGACACCGGCTGTGCCAACCTGAACTCGGTGAAATCCGCGGTGGCACGTCACGGCTATGATCCGGTGGTCAGCCGCGACCCGGACGTGGTGTTAATGGCCGATAAACTGTTTCTCCCCGGCGTCGGCACGGCGCAGGCGGCAATGGACCAGCTGCGCGAGCGTGAACTGATCGAGCTTATCAAAGCCTGCACGCAGCCGGTGTTGGGCATTTGCCTTGGAATGCAAATCCTGGGGCGGCGCAGCGAAGAGACGAACGGCGTCACTCTGCTGGGCATTATCGAACAGGATGTGCCGAAGATGACCGATTTCGGTTTACCGCTGCCGCATATGGGCTGGAACCGCGTCTACCCGCAGGCGGGAAACCGGTTATTCCAGGGCATTGAAGACGGGGCCTATTTCTATTTCGTGCACAGCTATGCGATGCCGGTCAATCCGTGGACCATCGCCCAGTGCCACTACGGCGAGCCGTTCACCGCCGCCGTGCAAAAAGATAACTTCTTCGGCGTGCAGTTTCACCCGGAGCGCTCGGGTGCCGCTGGTGCACAGTTGCTGAAAAACTTTCTGGAGATGTGATGATTATTCCGGCTTTAGATTTGATCGACGGCACCGTCGTGCGTCTCCATCAGGGCGATTATGCACAGCAGCGTGATTATGGCACCGACCCACTACCGCGTTTACAAGATTACGCTGCGCAGGGTGCCGAGGTGTTACACCTGGTTGACTTAACCGGCGCGAAGGATCCGGCGAAACGACAGATCCCGCTGATTAAAACGCTCGTGGCGGGTGTAAACGTGCCGGTGCAGGTTGGCGGCGGTGTACGTACCGAAGAGGATGTCGCGGCGCTGCTGGAAGCGGGAGTCGCTCGTGTGGTGGTTGGCTCTACGGCGGTAAAGTCGCCAGACATCGTGAAAGGCTGGTTCACGCGTTTTGGCGCCGACGCACTGGTCCTCGCGCTGGATGTGCGTATTGATGAGCAGGGAAATAAACAGGTGGCGGTGAGCGGCTGGCAGGAAAACTCCGGCGTTTCGCTCGAAGAACTGGTGGAAACCTATCTGCCAGTTGGCCTGAAACATGTGCTCTGTACGGATATTTCTCGCGACGGCACGCTGGCAGGATCTAACGTCTCATTGTATGAAGAAGTCTGCGCGAAATATCCGCAGATTGCCTTTCAGTCTTCTGGCGGCATTGGCGACATCAATGACGTTGCCGCCCTGCGCGGAACCGGCGTACGCGGCGTCATTGTCGGTCGTGCGCTGCTGGAAGGTAAATTTACCGTGAAGGAGGCTATCCAATGCTGGCAAAACGTATAATCCCTTGCCTCGACGTTCGCGATGGTCAGGTCGTGAAAGGCGTGCAGTTCCGTAATCACGAAATCATCGGCGACATCGTCCCGCTGGCGAAACGCTACGCCGATGAAGGTGCCGATGAACTGGTGTTCTACGATATCACCGCCTCCAGCGACGGACGCGTAGTGGATAAAAGCTGGGTTTCGCGTGTCGCAGAAGTGATCGACATTCCTTTTTGCGTCGCGGGCGGAATTAAGTCGGCAGACGATGCCGCGAAAATTCTCTCCTTCGGTGCCGACAAAATTTCCATTAACTCCCCGGCGCTGGCCGACCCGACACTGATTACCCGTCTGGCCGATCGCTTTGGCGTACAGTGTATTGTGGTGGGTATCGATACCTGGTATGACGCTCAAACCGGCAAGTACCATGTCAATCAGTATACCGGCGACGTAAGCCGCACCCGCGTCACCACCTGGGAAACCCTCGACTGGGTACAGGAAGTGCAAAAACGCGGCGCCGGAGAGATCGTCCTTAACATGATGAACCAGGACGGCGTGCGTAACGGTTACGACCTGGAACAGCTGAAAAAAGTACGTGACGTTTGCCGCGTACCGCTGATCGCGTCCGGCGGCGCGGGCACCATGGAACACTTTCTCGAGGCTTTCCGCGATGCCGATGTCGATGGCGCGCTTGCCGCCTCCGTCTTCCACAAACAGATAATCAATATTGGTGAATTAAAAGCGTACCTGGCAACCCAGGGCGTGGAGATCAGGATATGTTAACAGAGCAACAGCGCAGCCAACTGGACTGGGAAAAGACCGACGGACTGATGCCCGCCATCGTACAACACGCGGTATCAGGTGAAGTGTTGATGCTGGGATATATGAACCCGGACGCGCTGGATAAAACCCTCGAAACCGGCAAAGTCACCTTCTTCTCGCGAACCAAACAGCGACTGTGGACCAAAGGCGAGACGTCGGGCAACTTTCTGAACGTCGTCAGCATTGCGCCAGACTGCGATAACGATACTTTGCTGGTACTGGTGAATCCTGTCGGACCCACCTGTCACAAAGGCACCAGCAGTTGCTTTGGTGACACCAGCCACCAGTGGCTGTTCCTGTATCAACTTGAACAGCTACTCGCTGAACGCAAAACAGCCGACCCGGCAAGTTCCTATACCGCGAAACTGTATGCCAGCGGCACCAAGCGCATCGCTCAGAAAGTGGGTGAAGAAGGCGTCGAAACCGCGCTGGCAGCCACGGTACATGACAAATTCGAACTGACCAACGAAGCGTCGGATTTGATGTATCACCTGCTAGTTCTGTTGCAGGATCAGGACCTCGACCTGACGACGGTCATTGAGAACCTGCGCAAACGCCATCAGTGATCGTAAGGCGTAAAAAAGCCGGGTCAGTTCACAACTGGCCCGGCTTTTTATTGAAGGGTAATATTACTGCGCTTTTGGCTTGTAGTTACGCAGCGCGTTACGTCCCAGCACCACGCCGGCGCCAATCATTCCGCCAAGCAGTACCGCCAGTACCAGTGTGATCGATTTCTTCGGGCTATCGCGATAAACAGGTAATGTCGGCTTCATTACATAGCGGTAAGCATGAATGCTATCTGGATTAATCTTAAGCGAGTTGACCGCCAGCAGATTTTGTCGCGTCAGGTAGTAATCATCAGAAAATGTTAATGGGCGCGTTGCTTCATTATTGACCATGGAAGACAAGGCTTCACTTCCCAACATAAACATCGTGTCCTGGGAGACTTGATCGGCTTGCTGAACCTGCGGCAGCTTGATATTGGCCTGTTTAGCGACGGAAAGCGCCTGGTTAATCTGCGCAATGCGCAGTGCTTTTTGTTCCTGAGCCACTTTTTCCTGCGCCTCGAGCGAATGCTCTAAATCAGAAGCACGAGTTTTAATGCTCATCGCGAGGTCAGTATTAATTTCTTTGGAGACCGCTTCATCAACCTGCTGAATGTACCGCGCCAACGTTTTTTGCGCGGATTCAGCGGATGTTGACTGATAGGTGACTTTCAATGGCAATGGCTGACCTTTTACAGACGCGTTGATGGTCAATTTTTCTGGCTCTTCCTGATTATCGAGCGTTTCAGAAAGCGCGGAAAATGCCGAGTTAAAACGTCCAATCACACCCGACTGAACATCGTTTACTTTTGGCGCATCCTGACCGTAAAGGATACTCATGGCATTGGTATAGGTCGCCAACTGGCCAGCGTCAGGTTGAGTAATAATTGCCGTTGAGGTCCATTTCTCTTTCGCCACCGCCAGATAACCCACGGCCACAGCGATAGCCACAATAATGCAGATGATTATTGTCACTTTACCGCGCCAAATCTGAATCACTAAGTCAATCAAATCAATCTGTTCCGGTTCATTGCTGCGCCCGGATAGGTTGTTATTTTCCACTGTCATCATTGCCCTAAACAAGAAAGGTCTAAACTCGCCACAGTTTATCGGGAAACATAATTTATGCCATAGGAAATTTGGTGGGATTGCGAAAATTCTGGTAGGTTTTTAACTCATTATCAGGGATTCCCTTCCCTGCAGTTGATTAATCAATCACTGCCAAAAAGGTCACGGGTATAGACTTTTTCTGCGACATCTTTGAGTTCCTCAGCCATGCGGTTTGAGATAATGACATCAGCCAGTTGTTTAAACTGTGTCAAATCACGTTCGATTCGCGAGTGGAAAAACGTCTCGTCCTGCATCACAGGTTCATAAATCACCACTTCTACACCTTTGGCTTTAATGCGCTTCATGATCCCCTGAATGGAAGACGCACGGAAGTTATCTGAACCGCTTTTCATGATCAGACGATAGATTCCCACCACTTTGGGTTTTCTGGCGAGAATGGCATCAGCGATAAAGTCTTTACGGGTACGGTTGGCTTCAACGATTGCGGAAATAATATTATTCGGAACTGACTGATAATTAGCCAGAAGCTGTTTGGTGTCTTTTGGCAGACAATAACCACCGTAACCAAACGAGGGATTGTTATAGTGATTACCAATACGCGGATCCAGGCAAACCCCTTCGATGATCTGACGGGTGTTTAAACCTAAACTTTCAGCGTAACTATCGAGCTCATTAAAGTAAGCAACCCGCATTGCTAAGTAAGTATTAGCAAAAAGCTTGATCGCTTCTGCTTCGGTAGAATCCGTAAACAGCGTTGGGATATTTTGCTTCACCGCCCCTTCCTGAAGCAAAGCGGCAAACCGTTCTGCGCGTTCAGAGCGCTCGCCGATGACAATACGCGACGGATACAAGTTGTCATAGAGCGCTTTACCTTCACGCAAAAATTCAGGGGAAAAAATAATATTTTGCGTATTAAATTTCTTACCCATCGCTGCGGTAAAGCCAACCGGTACTGTTGACTTAATTATCATCACCGCATCTGGATTAATCGCTATCACATCCTGAATGACGGATTCTACACTTGAAGTGTTGAAATAATTTGTTTTTGGATCATAATCGGTTGGCGTCGCAATAATAACATAATCTGCGTTTCGATAAGCTTCATGCATATCCAGTGTGGCTTTGAAATTAATTTTCTCCGACGTCAGGAACTGCTGAATTTCTTTATCGACAATAGGAGATATCCGATCATTCAACATTTCAACACGAGAAGGGATAATGTCTAACGCCACAACCTCATGATGTTGTGCGATTAGTAGGCCGTTAGACAGGCCGACATACCCGGTACCGGAGATGGTGATTTTCATTACATGCTCTCAGAATTAACTTAAATAGACATCATGATGTATTCGCACCCTGACACGTTATTATTGTTTTAGCGCCTGAGCGAATAATGTGTCAACGAAGCCTAATACAATTAGGATTATCTTTATCATCCTAAAGGGACAATATTAAGTTAATATTAAGCAATGAAAATTATGCAATAAGAATCAGGATAAAAAAAAGCCCGATCATTAGACCGGGCTTCTGACATAGAATGTAATTAATCCATCCATTCGGTATGGAAAACGCCTTCTTTATCAGTACGCTTATAGGTATGCGCACCAAAGTAATCACGCTGTGCCTGGATCAGGTTAGCTGGCAGCACTTCAGCTCGATAGCTGTCGTAGTAGGCAACGGCTGCGGAGAAGGTCGGTACCGGGATGCCATTCTGAACAGCATAGGCAACTACATCACGCAGTGCCTGCTGATATTCATCAGCGATGTTCTTGAAGTACGGATCCAACAGCAGATTGGCAATGCCTGCATTCTTCGCATAGGCATCGGTGATCTTCTGCAGGAACTGCGCACGAATAATGCAGCCTGCACGGAAAATTTTCGCAATTTCACCGTAATTCAGATCCCAGTTATATTCGTCAGACGCTGCACGCAGCTGCGAGAACCCCTGCGCATAGGAAACGATTTTGCCGAGATACAGCGCACGACGAACTTTCTCAATAAACTCAACTTTATCAGCGGCAGGCTGCGCTTTCGGACCGGTCAGGACCTTAGAGGCAGCAACACGCTGGTCTTTCAGCGAGGAGATGTAACGAGCAAAAACGGATTCAGTGATCAAAGACAGCGGTTCGCCGAGATCCAGAGAACTCTGGCTTGTCCACTTACCGGTACCTTTGTTTGCCGCTTCGTCCAGAATGACATCAACGAGGTATTTACCCTCTTCATCTTTTTTAGTGAAGATGTCTTTAGTGATATCAATCAGGTAGCTGCTCAGTTCACCGTTGTTCCATTCCGTAAAGGTACTGGCCAGCTCTTCATTAGAAAGATTCAGGCCGCCTTTCAACAGGGAATAGGCTTCAGCGATGAGCTGCATATCGCCATATTCGATACCGTTGTGAACCATCTTCACGTAATGGCCTGCTCCATCAGCACCGATATAGGTCACGCAAGGCTCGCCATCTTCTGCGACTGCAGCGATCTTAGTCAGAATCGGTGCCACCAGTTCGTAGGCTTCTTTCTGCCCACCCGGCATGATAGACGGCCCTTTCAGCGCACCTTCCTCACCACCGGAAACACCGGTGCCGATGAAGTTGAAACCTTCAGCAGAAAGTTCACGGTTACGTCGAATGGTGTCCTGGAAGAAAGTATTACCACCATCAATGATGATGTCGCCTTTGTCCAGGTACGGTTTCAGAGAATCAATGGCAGCATCGGTACCCGCGCCTGCTTTCACCATTAACAGGATACGACGAGGCGTTTCGAGGGATTCAACAAACTCTTTCACCGTGTAGTAAGGCACCAGTTTCTTGCCAGGGTTCTCGGCAATCACTTCTTCGGTCTTTTCACGGGAGCGGTTGAACACGGAGACGGTATAACCACGGCTCTCGATGTTGAGCGCCAGGTTGCGCCCCATCACTGCCATGCCGACGACGCCGATCTGTTGCTTGGACATTACATACTCCTGTCAGGTGTGGTCACCGCGCGATGTATGCGCAGCTTGAATGTGGATAAATCTTACAGCAGAGGAAAAGTAATGACCAGACCTTGGTGCCAGAGTAGGCTAATTTACTATTGCGAACCTTTATATAAGTTAATGTATTCATCTTTTAGATTATTTAAATTAAAGTGATGAGCAACTTTATTTGCCACGAATCTATATTTGTTATAATGCGCTTGCATTTCATCAATAGCGGATGAAACTTCCTCAACAGTGTTCCCAAATAAAATTCCGTTTTTTTCACCATCAAATTCATAAATGAGTTCACTGCAACCACCAACATCACTTAATAGTAATGGAAGGCCAACGACCCCAGCCTCTATTGCAGACATTGGGAGCCCTTCACTATCTGAAGTCAAAATAAAGGCATCATAATCCCTGTAGTTGCAAAACCCTTTAACTTCACCAAGAAAATGAATATTATCTTGATTTCTATACTTCACCCTAAGCGCCTCAAGGTACTCACCACCGCCAATAAAAAACATATTGACATCTTCTTTATTATGCAATGCTTCAGCAAGCAATTCGGGTCTCTTTGGGTATGTCATCCGTCCAACAAAAACCAGTCTTAATGGCCCAGAATTATATTTAGCGGGGTCAACCATAGTTTCAGCAGGAAGAGTTGCATTATTTATAAGGGCCAGTTTACACTCTTTTATACCTATTACTTTAATAGCATTTTTCCTGTCATTATCTGAGACACATAAAATAGAATCAGAAAGATAAGACAGCAATTGTTCAATTAGGCAGTAAATTTTTTGTGCTCGACCACCATTATATATACAGGACCACCCATGTGAGACATAAATAGCACGGTGCTTCCAAATTAGTTTTGAAATGCGAGCATATAGACCAGCGTTTGCCGAATTACTAACAACGATATCAGCTTTAATATTTTTTAAAGCCTTAAAAACATGAAATATGTTTAGTATGTTTTTTACATTTATCAAACTTGGAATAATAAATGTCTTACTAACAGGAAATTGCTCTGTTAGCCATCCTTTATCTGAAGTAATAAGATATATATTGAAATAATTATCAAGAATTTTTTTTTGCTCGCTTACCCATTTTTGAGCACCGCCAACTTCTGACTTCGTAATCACAAAAACAAGATTTTTTTTAACGGAATTCATTCAGTTACCATATAATTATTTTAGTGGGAATTATTTTCCATATCCATTAGGGTTGTCAGACTGCCATTTCCAGGCGTCTCGAATCATTTCGATGATCCCCCTCTTGGCCTTCCATCCTAATTCGATATTTGCTTTTGAACTATCAGACCAACACTCTGCAATATCACCTTTTCTGCGAGGTACTAATTTATATGGGATTTTAATGCCAGTAACGCTTTCGAACGTATTAATTATCTCTAAAACCGAGTATCCCTTGCCAGTACCCAAATTATAGATTTGTAGACCATCTGAAGAAGAAATTTTAGACAATGCCTGTACATGAGCTTCAGCAAGATCCATTACATGAATATAATCCCGAACACCTGTACCATCGGGTGTAGGATAATCAAATCCATATACATTTAAATACGGCAAAGAGCCAATTGCGACCTGTGTTAAATAGGGCATTAGGTTATTTGGTATTCCATTAGGCTGCTCGCCAATATTTCCGGATTCATGTGCGCCAATAGGGTTAAAGTATCGTAATATTGTGATTTTCAGTTGTTCATGAGCTTGTGATATATCATTGAGCATTAACTCCATGAATAATTTTGAGCTTCCATATGGGTTTGTAGTTCCACCTATAGATGTTGATTCGCTTATTGGATAACTAGTTGTTTTGCCATAGACAGTTGCCGAAGAACTAAAAATAAAATTATTGACGTTATTTTTTATCATACATTTCAATAATGTCAGTGTACCTGAAACATTATTTACATAATATTCAACAGGTTTTTTAATAGACTCACCTATTGACTTTAACCCTGCAAAATGAATCACCGCAGTAACATTATTTTTACTGAAGATATTCTCCAGTGTTTTCTCACAACAAGAATCGCCTTCATAGAAAGTAATATTCTGACCAGTCATAGATTCAACTCTACGCAAAGGCTCAATAGTTGAATTTGAAAAATTATCCAGTACTATAACCGAATGTCCTTGGGAAACCAAAGAATACACGGTATGGATGCCGATATACCCACAACCACCTGTAACTAATATAGACATAACTTTACCCGTTCGATAATTACATGCTCAAAGAAAGATCCCATTATGAACTCTGTATTCTATTTCTTAATTTTCTAAGTATTCTTAGCAACTTTGGATTAAGTATTTTGCCTAATACACTAAGATATATATAGTATGATAAACTAATCGATTTTAAGGCAATCAAATACTTATCGAACGTACCCTTATCCTTTATAGATAAAGAGTAAAGTGCATTAATAAATATATTTTTTTTAAGAAAAATATTTAATGATTTAATCCTTTTGCAAGATAGCGTATTTTTTTCATCTGGATGCTCATGGAAATACTTAATATGGTATAGAATATCATTGTTCACTCTGGTTGATGTTCTATTTTCAGCATTCCTCCGAATTACTACTTGGGGATCCCCAGAATATGCTACCTCCCCAAGCATAGACATTTTTAACCACACATAGATGTCCTCTCCGAGTTTAATATTGCGTGGAAACCCTCCCATTTTTTGAAATAGAAATTTATTCAAACACACAGAAGAAGAGTTAATAAGACCTCTGGAATGAGAATAATCCTGAAAGAAATCTTCTAACATCCCCATATAATCTCTCGAGTATTTGTTCTTTGGTATGAACGTAGTTCCATCTTCTAATATTTCATAGTAACAAGAGGAATACAGTGCGCATTGTGGGTACAAAGCAATTAGATTGGCTATTTTTAGCAAATGAGCGGACTTCCAATAATCATCAGCATCTAATAAACAAACGTATTCTGATTTAGCCGCTTCTATACCAGTATTTCGAGCTACTGATACTCCTGAGTTTTTAATGTTAATGAGTCTGATGCGCTTGTCGTCAAATTCTCTGACTATATGCTCACTTCCATCAGTTGAACCATCATTCACAATAATTAATTCAAATCCTGCGTAGTCTTGATTTAATACTGAGGTAATCGTTGATCGGATCGATTCTCTTTTATTAAAAAGAGGGATTACAACTGACAGTAACATTACAGTCTCCAGCAGATTATGAATTAGTAGAGATAATAAAATGGTTCAAATGAAAAGGAAGGATATCTGGACCAAAAAGGATCTATAGAATTTCCGAACATATTCATTTTTTCCATAACAAACAATAAAATATAAATCAATATAAAATAATTCGTCAGAGATGGAAGCATCTTGTAAAGATACATATATACAAAATAGCCATAAATATATAACAATATGAAATTGATTCTCTCGGGTCCCAATGGAACTCCTAAAAAGCCAATGTATGACAGACAACTAAATATCGCGATAGTTTTCCAGTAGCTATTGCTTATTTTATTCCAGGATAACAGAATTATAATCGTTAAGGGGAAAATTAATATTGCAAATCTTTTAGATGTAAAACTGAATTCAGTGGCTGTCATCAAATAAAAGTTTAATTTATTTACACCAGGTAATCCTGCACCAACTTCAGATAAAAAGTTGAGAATAAAATACAAATTTAATTTTATCACTATCAGAAAAATAAAAATTATACTTATATGGCGCAAACTTATTTTACTATAGTATTTCTTCAAGAACAAATAAAACAAACCTATAGGAAGTGAAGTTAAATGGAATAACGTAGCTATGGTTAAATAAAAGAAACTTTTTTTACCTGACGTCGATATCGCAAAGAGTAATATTACTGTCGATATAGCTTGTCTTTGTAAATATCCATATGTTTGAATTGATGCAAACAGAATAATTAACGCAGCGATTACTCCTATCTGACTATGTAACTCATTTTTGAAAGCATATTTAAGCATCCATACGTACAGGAGAATGAGACATATAGAAGTATTAATTACTGCAAGACCCACTGGTGATATATTTACCGTGCATTTCGATATAAATAAATATATCAATGGCCACCCAACTTCGATGCCACCTGAAAATCCAAAAATTTCACTGTAATATCCAGAGGAAAGTGCTTTATACACCATGAAATAATGACTTAAATCATGATCAAGTTCATCAGTGTAATTTCTGGACGCGATAATTATTAAAAGCGAAATGAATGCCAGCAATATTAAACATTGACGAAAATAGCCAATAAGATGTTTTGACATTGTAAGTAGAGTTAAAATTGAAATGGCAAAACTGGCAATTGGTGAAAAAGGGATGGATAATAAACTTACACCGCCTAATAAAAGGATTAACTTATATGAAAGTGGGGCTGTATGCATTTAAATATATTATCTCTAAATGGTTTCTTTTAATTATCTAAGACTATCTGCCAAATAATTTAATGATTTCTTTCGCCAGGCTTCAACAATTTCATTGACTCTCAAATAATCAATATCATTTGACAAAATATTAGTTAAGTCAGTACCACTATTAATATCCTCTGGATAAACGAGTCTTTCTTTAAGCCCCAACAGTGTTAAGAGAGATATAAAGCGGCTTAGCCCTCTGGATTTATTCCCTATTGCTATGAAATTCTTATTAAAGATGATTGAAAATACCATGCCATGGAAAGAATCTGTCACTACATATTCTGCATTCTTAAATCTCTGCACCCATTCAGCAAGGGTATAATATTTATTGTCATCATGTATGTCTTTTTCTGACTTTATCTCTCGTTTATCTTTAATTATGCTTGAGAAAACACTCGCTGTTTCTTTTTCATCTAGAATGTACTTAAGTAAATAACCTGTATCCTGATTTGGTGAATGCTCTGAAAGAAGATCATCATAGAAGGATAAATCAAGCATAGTTGGATCAAGAACATGTACTACAGACTCTATAGAAAACTCATTTCGGCAAATATCAACGCCTGTATCTTCACGTACTGAAATCGCATCGAACTGTTTAAGTAATGACTTGGTTAATTGTCTTTTGTCTTCATGCTTCCAGACATCAACTCCAAATGAAGCTGCATATGATATTTTTTTACATTTTTCGCCTTCATAAAAATCTAAGAAATAGGCGGAATACATGTCATTATTGATGTAATCATAGCGCCAGACTTGATCACTACCTACGATCATAGCATCCAGAACCAATGTTTTGCTTTCATTTTTTAATTGATTTAAATTTTCAATTTTCTTTGTATGTTTATTTATGTACTTCTTAATGGTTTTTTTATTTTGCTTTTCTTTAATAAATCTCTCACGAATGCCACGAATATTCTGAAATGGAAATCGTGCTAATATATATAACAAAAAACGCCTTGTTGGATTTAACGCAGGTCTTATATCAATTAGCGTTACATCATGCCCCATTTTTTTCAGAACAAAAGTTAGCGACAGGCATTGTAGAATGCCACCATAATTAGAAATCAATGGTAACGTGAGCAACCCTATCTTTTTACTCATTTGACACCTTTTCTCTTCAAATAATTAGCAATAAAATATATATGCTTAATGCTATTTTTAATTAATGATTTAGTTAGAATTCGATACTTAACTTCATGGAATGCCATTTTATAAAAGAAAAACATCAAATTATTCTTCTTTTTGGCTTCGAAGAATATTGTATGTGATTTACTTGATATAATTTTCCTTATGCGATAGATTTCCTTGCGATTTTCATCAACTTCTGTAGGTAGTAAAAAATTTCTTTTCTGAGGATGCCATTTTTTTTCAAGATCTGCATCCTTAATTCTTATTAAAAGTCCTTCCTGTCGATGTCTATAATTACCTGCCTGAGCGTGTATGACATCATCAACGTCAATATGCTCTAAAAATAGTCGCTCTGCGCCAGCCGCCTCTTTTAAAAGAGTCGATATTTCAAGGTTTCTCGATAATACTATATTGGTCCCCTTTGGATCTGAGACATATTTTGGAAGCCATGCATCCCCAAAGACAACATCGGCAACTTCAGCTGCTATATCATCACACCACTCACATGCTTCAGGTTTGAATAATCCTAATCCCCAATCTGTTCCATATAGATGTCCTGTCTGAGCCATCCTTTCAACACCACTTGATGATGTGACTTTTATGCTATAACGGCTAGCTGTCCCAAATGAATTTTTGACTCGAAAATTTATGTGCTTAAGATTTGAAGGTAAGATACCTTGCTGCCAAGAGAGAAGTTCTGAGAATGCTTTTGTCTTGAGATGCCCACAAAATATGCCGATAAAATATTTCAAAGAGATATTGAGTTCATCATTTTTCTTGCACAACAGGCGGATCGCTTTGATATAGCAAGGAATCCCGACTACAGCATATTTTTTCCCTAAAACAATATTTTCCAGCGCATTATCAAATTTTGTTGGATAATATTGAGACCGTGTTTTTAATTTTATATCTTCAATAGATTCTGATATTGAATAAGAGTATAACTGCTCATTGGTTTTTGATGCCCCAACATGAATTACACCATCGATTAATTTTTTTGACATCAATTCGACAAGCAACCATGTCGTGAGTCCTCCAGAACTTGCATTTTCCCTATAATTTCCCTCACTAGCATATCCAGCGAAAATCTCATGATGATAGCCGACTTTTTGATGAAAACTTAAACCATCTACTTCACTATACAATGAATCTGCTATACTAGTTTCATTATGGTGAGATGCGAATGGACATATTTCATCATCAAGTTCATCAATATTACCATGCGGTTTAAGTATTCCATATTCATCCCATTCAAGTGTTATCTTATCATTTTTATAAGAACATGCTCCGCATCCTATGCAGTAGTTATTCTTTATTACCTTCTGAATACTCATTCACTCTCCCTAAAAAAAAGAATGCTTTTATAATTATATGCCAGGCATATGAATAAATTACTTAAAATTGTTGCAAGGACTCCGGCATAAACGCCGATATGTTTGTAGAACAAAAAAAAGCTAATCAGACTTATAGCACTCGCGATACACATTATTTTCACTTTGGATCGCATATTATCTTTAGTAACAAGTATTGCACCTGAATTACTTGCTAAATAAATGATTGGAATACTGAGCGCCATTAACTGAATTAATTCTATTGCGTCGTTATACTTCCATCCAAATAAGAGTGGAATAATATATGGAGATAAAAAATATATGACACTTGTTACGATAACTCCAAATATAAACATTAATATATTGCCATATTTATATACTGATTTTAGTTTTGAGATATCCTGATAAGCCCATCGATGTAGTTTTGGAAGAAGATATTTTTGATATATCACTGTAGGGAACAGTATAGCTGCAGAAATGAATAAAAACGCGACACTATAATAACCAGCATCCTCTGTGGAAATAAAATATTTAACAAGGACAATATTAACTTGATAATAAACCATATAGAAAACACCAGAAACCCCAAAAATTGCAGACTCTTTAATCATCTCAAGCTTATTAACATTTTGGAGTTTAATGAATTTTCTTTCAGTATGGCCTTTTAAATAAACATCCTTCTTAATTAGCCTTTCAATAACTCTATAAGTTGAAATTACCATCAAAAAGGATATCATTGCGTACCCAACAGAAATACTACTTATGGAAACTTCATTAAAAACCAGGTAAATAATAATTAATACACTGAAACGCAGAATATATACTGATGTTTGCACTACAGAAACAGCTATATAGTTTTCTTCTAATTGATAAAGCGCACCTAGCAACTCTATTATTACTTGGGACACAACGATAAATGACAATAAAAATAATAATTTTTGATGATAATATTCCGTGTATAGAAACCAACCTGAGAGCGTAACAATTATGATTGACGTCGTGAATAATGTAAATGTTAAACCAGGAATAATAAATCTAACACCTCCCCACCCCTCACTTCCAAACGCTTTCAACCAAAATTGTGGTATTCCGAAACCACATAATGGAGCAACAGTCATTGTTAAATAAAAAGCAGATGAAAAAATCCCGAAATCGCTTGGTGACATATGTTTTGCAAGCATGAATTGCGTAGCAAAATTTAACAATGCCGTTAATAGGGTACCAACGGCTAATATAATCATATGACCAGCAGCCTTGTTTTTACGCATTCAAAATCCCACGCTACCGCCCCTGGCTTAACAGTTACCAGTGCACTATTTTGCAAAAAGAAAAGCAGTAACTAATTATTAGATCTTATAAGACTACTGCTTTGATATCAGTTTATTAGTTAATTAATTGCCACAGATTAATTGCTTATCATTTTAACAATACTATCCCTAAACTTCGCCCCTTCTTTCAGATTGCGCAGCCCATACTTCACAAACGCCTGCATGTAGCCCAATTTCTTGCCGCAGTCGTAGCTGTCACCCGTCATCAACATGGCGTCAACAGACTGTTTTTTCGCAAGTTCTGCAATTGCATCAGTCAACTGAATACGGCCCCATGCGCCTGGTTCGGTTCTTTCCAGTTCTGCCCAGATATCAGCTGAGAGCACATAACGCCCTACCGCCATGAGATCAGAATCCAGCGTCTGCGGCTGATCTGGTTTCTCGATAAATTCGACAATGCGACTGACCTTGCCTTCATTATCCAGCGGATCTTTCGTCTGGATGACGGAGTACTCAGACAGGTCACCCGGCATACGTTTCGCCAGTACCTGGCTACGCCCTGTTTCCTCAAAGCGCGCAACCATTGCAGCCAGATTATAACGCAGCGGATCCGCACTGGCGGTATCGATGATGATATCTGGCAAAACCACCACAAAAGGGTTATCGCCAATTGCCGGACGTGCGCAAAGAATGGAATGGCCCAGACCCAGCGGCTGCGCCTGGCGCACGTTCATAATGGTCACGCCCGGAGGACAAATGGACTGCACTTCCGCCAGCAACTGGCGCTTAACGCGTTGCTCAAGAAGTGACTCAAGTTCATAGGAAGTGTCAAAATGGTTCTCAACGGCGTTTTTAGACGCGTGAGTGACCAGGAGGATTTCTTTGATCCCTGCAGCCACAATTTCGTCGACGATATACTGAATCATTGGCTTGTCAACGATCGGCAGCATCTCTTTGGGAATTGCCTTGGTGGCAGGCAACATGTGCATGCCGAGTCCTGCTACCGGGATAACTGCTTTTAAATTCGTCATTATCTATCCTACCTTTGAATGGCTGATGAAGTCTGGGTCTTTGCCATGAGCTAGACAGTTCCAGGCTTCCTTCTCGCTTGGTTTGATCGAAATCTCACCATTGAGACAAAATGTCTTCTCACACTACACTTCATCAACGTGAGGTTTAACTCAGATAACTCGGAAAACCTTCTCTGCTTACAATAGCTTAGTCGCTTTCCGAATTATCGTAGGTAGCAGTGTTATCACTCAAACGTCATGTATTACTCGGAAACAAACGTAATGTCGTCTTTCTTATCATGGACAAATTCGAACTTTAACGTTCTGTCCAGCCCCTGAGAAAGGGTGTAAGGCGCAACAAATCCTGAAGAGTGAACCTTAGTCGCGTCGAACTGCGTGGTAGCGCAGAATTTTTTGACCCGAACAGAACTTACCGCAAATTTCTTCCCGGTAAGTTTACTAAGAACATCAAAACAGTACCCCCCAAGCATGCCTAATGGATACGGTAGGTGCACCGAAGGGATCTTTTTACTAAGACTCTGTTCAACTTCCGTAACAAGCTGGTTCATGTTCAGATCAGGCTTATCGACATAATTGTAGACTTCATATCCTGGCTGTACATTCTTAAGTTTATATTTAATGAATTCAACAATGTTACCAACATAGGCCATAGACTTATAGTTAGTACCAGACCCAACCATCATGAATTTCCCGCCCGCAATCTGCTTGAGCAGATTATAAACATTGCCGCGGTTACGTTCACCGAATATCACCGTTGGTCGAATAATAGTCAATGAACGCTCATCAGGGGCTTTTGCATGCCATTCGCGAAGCACTTCTTCGGCTTGCCACTTACTTTTACCATAGTGGTTGAACGGGTCGTGTGGATGTGTTTCATCAGGGTTATTTTTGTTCAGACCATATACAGCAACAGAACTCGTAAAAATGATGTTTTTGACACCATTTTTTTCCATGGCAGCAAGAACATTGCGGGTACCCTGGACATTGACATCATAGTAAAGAGAAGTTGGGCTCACATCATCGCGATGCTCGGCCGCCAGCAGGACTACGGTATCAAACCCCGAAAGCGCCTGATCCAGTGCTTGTTGATCGCGCACATCGCCAATTTGCGTGATTTGCGGATAGAAATGGCTTTGCTGTTTATCCAGATTTTTAATGTTAAAGTCAGCAACAGCAGTTTCAAGGAGGCGCGTTCCAACAAACCCGGAGGCTCCAATGAGCAAAACGTTATCGTTCATAAATCACTTAGTCTGGTTATAAGATAAAAACACAAGATAAAGGTGAGAATCTTCCCTGAGTAGTCAGCGCTGCCCAGCCCCAGCTTTAACGGTAATTTCGCAATTATAATCTTTTAACACATGATATCCAGTAAGATTATGGCGGGTTGCATCACCCCCTCCTCTCCGGTAACCGGAAGTTGATCGCGTCAACATTCACCACATGGTGGTTTATCCGATCGATGTCGACTGAGCTCTGCCCTTTTTCGTTTACCGCATGCACGTTCGCGAGCGACAGCAGCGTATCCTCTTTCGCCATAAACTTACCGCGCACGTCTTTGCGCAGGTCAAAATGCATTTTCAGCGCCGGCCCCGTTGCCGACTCCTGCATCACCTTGATATTACGCAGAAAAAGATGTTGTGGCTGATTGTGCAACTCCAGCGTCGCCCGCTTCATCTCGATGTTGGTCAGCGCGACAAAAGAGGTGACATTACCGGAGGAAATTTGAATACCGCGTAACTTGTATTCAAGCTGGGTATTATCAAGCGAGATATGATTGAGTTTAAAATTTTGCGGGATGGAGAGATATTTTCCTTTGACCACGCCATAGCCAATGAGCATCCCTGCACTGTTAACCATATCGACATTATCAATCACGAAATTATCACAGCCATAAATGGCAACCGTTGCGTTGTCGATGCCAGCCTTTTTGCTGAAATCCGGGGTGATATTTTTCGCCTTCACATTGCGGATGACAAAATGTTTGCCGTTCTCGACATGCACCAGCTGCCGACAATCTGTGCCGCTAATATTGGCAACCACAAAGTTTTTGACCGTCTGCTTCTCAGGATAACTGTTATCGTACGTACTCCCGGCAAGACCAATCCCAATCCCCCAGTTAATTTTGCCGTTAGTACAGTTTATCCGTTCAATCACATGGTCCGAGATGAGGATATTGCGATCGTTAATGGCGACGTTCCATTCGATAGCATCTCCCTGCAAGTCGCTGAAACGACAGTGGGTGATACGCGCACCGTCAACCTGATTGTGGAATCCCTGGCGCAGAATCGCATAGTTGGCCTGGGTCACGGTGAGATTATCGATGACCAGATTGCGCATCACACGCGGCTTTTTTCCACCGATATAAATCTGCGTGACCGGCCCAAAGCCGCTCATCGCAAGACCCGTAATCGCGCAGCCAGAACCGCGCACATCCAGCGTGATGTTGTGCAGGCTCCCCCCCTTCTCGCCCACAACCTGGCATCCGTCCTGGAGCACAAAGCGACCGCGACCGTTGCCGCTCAGGCGGCCCAGCACGCGCAGCGTTTTTCCCGGTGGGATAAAAATGCCGGTATTGATGTTCTCACACACCAGTCCCGCTGGCACCACCACGGTCTGTCCTTCGCTAAATGCCTGTTTAAATGAAGCAATCCAGTCCTGTGGATTATAATCCTGAATATTGACGGTTCTGGATGACGCCACCGCGCGGGCAAAAGGAGAATGGAGGACAGGCAGCGCCGCAAGCGCAGTGCCTGTCGCAAGGAAGGTTCGTCGGGAAAGCGTCTTCTCTGGCATACACCCTCGGCTTAGATCGTTTGCAGCAGGCTGGCCAACTGACGATTGATCACCTGCTGATTAAAATCATGTTCAACTTTTTCACGCGCGCGCTGGACGACCGGTTCCAGCGTCTGGCGATCGATCTGGCTGAACGAGGCGAGCTGTTGCGCCAGCGCATGGGCGTCGTTTTCCGGCACCAGCCAGCCGGATTTACCCGCCTCTACCAGTTCCGGGATACCGCTATGGACGGTAGAAACAACAGGAATGCCCACCGCCATCGCTTCCATCAACGCGACGGGAATGCCTTCCATGTCGCCATCTGCTCCGGTAATGGACGGCAGCAGAAAAACATCCGCCTTATCCAGCAGCGCTTTCACTTCATGACTGGGCTTAAACCCCGGCATATCAATCACATCATCGAGTTGAAACTGCTCAATTAGCGTGCGCAGTCGCCGTTCCCAGGGACCAATCCCCAGAATGCGATAACGAAACGCCACGCCCTGCTCCTTCAGCTGGCGGCAGGCCTCTATCGCCACATGCAGCCCTTTTTTCTCCGTCAGTCGTGCAACTGAGATAATCTCCAGCGGCGTACCGGGCGCTTTTGCCGGGCGATGGGTAAAGCGCGTCATGTCCACCCCCATGCGCGACACGGCAATTTTCTCGGGCGGACAGCCCATACTTTTCAGGCGTCCAGCCCACAGCTCGCTTATCGGCAGCATCAGATCGCCACGGCGGAACAGTTGCTGATACTCCGGTGTGTAATGGTTGAGCACATTACGACTGGAGATATCTATACCGTGGAAAATCGTCGCAATCTTGCCCTGAATAACGCCCAGCTCGCGCAGTTTCGCCGCCGTCACGCCTGCCGGGCCAAAGTGGGCGATAAACACCTCCGCGCGCAATGGTTTACTCACCTGCGCACAAATCGACGAGAGAATTAGATTGCGTGACTCGTCGCCATAACGGGTGAAATTGAGTGATTTCCAGGTTGCCGCCCGGTGCAATCCCGGCAGCGTTTTACACGCCCGATAGCGCAGCTTTGCCAGCCGTCCCTGCGGTTCGTCCTGTAGCCAGCGCGTTCTGCCTGCCAGCCCATATTTCTCCCATGCCGCGTGGGTATTTTGCGTATCGCCTTTCTGTAGGGCGATAATTTCAACATCAAAGCCCATATCAATAAACGCGGTGATCTGATTGAGGACGAAGGTTTCCGACGACAGCGGAAATTTCAGTAAAAAGAAGCTGACCTTCATGTCCCCTCCCCGATGCGCGTTAATACCGACTCCACCATGCGGTATCCCTGTTCACGCTCGCGGCGAACGGCCTGCGCCAGCCGTTCGTTGACCTGCGGCAACTGACCCAGCGTATCCGCCACCATCGCTTCCAGGCTGCCGTTCAGCAGATGACGGATATCTATTGCCATCTCCGGCATGCCCAGTTGCTGCATGATGCCCGCCGACTTATGCTCGTAGTTAATGGCAATGGCGGGCGTCGCAAAGTTCATCGAGATGATGGCGGAATGCAGGCGCGTGCCCACCGTCAGGTCACACGCACCGAGGATCTTACCCATTTCGAGATCGTTGAGTTCATCCATCACCACATGGTAACGCGACGGGTCGCTGATATGCTGGCGCAGATTCAGCGCCACCATACGGTCATCTTTGTTATAGCTGTCAATGCCAGTACAGGTAGACAGCGCGATAACCTGATAGCCCTCATCCAGAATGCGGTTGACCACACCGGCGAAGGCCTGCTCATAAGCCTGCTGGGTAGTACCCAGACGCGTATCAAACGGCGCCAGTTCTCGCAGGGTAATTGCTACTGTTTTCTGCTGCGCCGCCACACTCAACCAGTGTTGAACGGCATAGCCCGGCGTAAAATCTTCATCGTGATGATCCACCAGCCAGGCCGTATCCACACCGTGCTCCACTTTTTCGGTGGTGATATTGCTACGCTTCATCAGATCCAGGCTCACCGACTCACGCAGGATCAGCGCATCACAATGGCCGAAAACATAATTAGCCAGTTGATTAAACTGCGGATCCTGGAACGGCCCCACGCTGTGACCAATCATGTAGAGCGGTTTTTTCGCCATAAAGGTGCACAGCGCGTGTTCAAACTGCGGTACGCCGTACAGGTCGACAAAGAACGACCCGCCCACCTGAATGATGGCATCATAACCCGCAAGCAGACGCACAAAGTCAGTAAAACCCTGGGCAATCGCGATATTACGCAGCTTGCCGGTATCCGTCACGCGGGAAAGCAGTACCTGGTGCTGGTAACGACGGCGCAGTACTTTTTTTACCCGCCCCACTACGCCCGCCGCGCTGTTGTGCTGTTTCATCTGTAAAAAGAGCGGGTCGCCCATCACCGGACGATTCAAAAGCCAGGACGAACTCACCGGATAGCGGCTCATCACATCCACTTCCGCGTCAGGCTCAAGGCGGTTAATGGCATCCAGCAAGCCGCGTAAAATCGCGCTATCGCCACGGTTGCCGCAGGTATGGTTGCCCAGAATCAATAATTTCATTTCACCCTCTTAAAATCGTTGCCGGATGACGGCTGTTGCCTGATCCGGCCTACAGGTCATTGACTTCGTAAGCCGGATAAGACGTGTGAACGTCGTCATCTGGCAAAACTTATCCTGCACGAAGCAAGGTTTTCATTTTTTCACTGCGACAAAACTGGCGCTTCATCTCTACCACCAGCGGATGGCGTGAGAGCACGATCATCACCGCGAACGCCAGCGCACCGGCGGCAATCTGTGTCGCCAGCAGCACGCCAAGTGACAGATGTCCCTGTAACGCGATACCCAGACCGTAGCTCACCGCCAGCGTCGGCAGTGACAGATAAAACGGCAGCCACAGGCTCAGGATGTACTGGCGGTAGCTGGAACCCAGCACCGGTTTGATCATCACGAAATAGCTCAGAATGGTGTTAATGATCTGCACCAGCAGGAAGCCCAGCGTCACGCCAATTGCCCCGGCCATCTGCCCGCCGACAATAATTGCCGGAATAAAGAGAAACGTTTTGAAGACGTTGAATTTAAAGCTGATATCTACCCGCGCTTTCGCCATGAGCAGCGAACCAATCGGATTGCCGACCGAGCGCAGCAACCCCACCACGCACAGCAGTTGCATCACGGGAATGATGCTGTTCCATTTCTCGCCAAAGACCAGCGGCACAAAATTATTCGAGACCACCATCAGGCCAAGCAGCGCCGGGAAGTTGATAATGCCCACAACGGAAAGCAGCTTGTAAAAGTTCACGCGCAGCTTCTGCGTGTCGTCCTGAATTTTGGCAAACGCCGGAAACAGCACGCGGGTGATGATCGGATTGAGCTTCATCGGCGGCACCACCGCCACGTTGTAGGCGAGGTTGTATCCGCCTGCGACGCCTGCGCCGAGAATGCGTGCCAGTACCAGCGTGGAGAGGTTGGTATTGACGTAGTTGATGATGCTGTCCGCCGTCAGCCATGCGCCAAAGCGCAAATTCGACGAAACGGACGCCAGCGAAAAGTGCAGACCCGGACGGTAGATCTTGCGACCAAAATAGCCAAACAACAGCGTGCGTACCGCGCTGTTGACCAGATAACCGAGAATAGCGGTCATGGCCAGCGGCCAGAAATGGGCGCTGATGACGGTAAAGGTAAAGCCCGCCAGCACCGAACTGGTTTCAATCATCCCAATCTTGTTGAATTCCAGCTCTTTTTGCATCAGCGCGCGAAACTGCTGCCCGTGCGGGATCACCACAAACGCCAGCGAAAGCGTTTTGATAAGCGGCGCCAGGTCCGGGTTATTCAGCACATCGCCAATCTCGTCGCTCAGCAGGAAAACGACCACACACACCACAATCCCCAGCCCCACGTTCAGCCAGTACAGGGTGGTCAACTCAAGATGGCTTATCTCCTTGCGCTGAATAATAGAGTTGGCAATCCCGAAGTCAGAAAGTGTGTCGGCCAGGGCGATAATCACCAGCGACACGGTCAGCAGCCCGAACTGATGGTTATCGATAATGCGGGCCAGCACCGTCATCTGAATCAGCCCCAGGCTGATGATGATCACCGTGGCGACGGCCGACCACTTCGCGCCGCTGATGGTTTTTTCACGTAAGCTCATGATCGTTCCTCAGTACGCCGCTTTGTTAACAAAGCCCTTGAACACGGTCAGAAAAACGATCTTGATGTCGAACCACACGCTCCATTCGCGGATGTACTCCAGATCGTACTCCACGCGTTTTTCCATTTTCTCCAGCGTGTCGGTTTCGCCGCGCCAGCCGTTGATTTGTGCCCAGCCGGTGATCCCTGGCTTGACCTTGTGGCGCAGCATGTAGCCCTCAATCAACTGGCGGTACTGCTCGTTATGCGCCACCGCGTGGGGTCGCGGACCGACGATGGACATTCCGCCGGTCAGCACATTGATAAACTGCGGCAGTTCATCCAGCGAGGTCCGGCGCAGGAAGTTCCCCACGCGGGTGACGCGCGGATCGTTCTGCGTCGCCTGCGTCACCACCTTGTCGTTTTCCATCACCTTCATCGAACGGAACTTCCACACTTTTATCGGCTTACCGTCCATTCCGTAACGGGTCTGGCGGAAAATCACCGGGCCCGGGGAGGTCATTTTGACCGCCAGCGCAATGCAGCATAGCACCGGGGAGATCAACAGCAGGATCAGCGTCGCCAGCACAATATCTTCCGCACGTTTAAGCAGACGATTGATACCCGACAGCGGCGTGTCATACAGCGGCACCACCGGCACGCCACTCACCTCTTCGATGCGTGAATGCAGGATGTTAAAAGTAAAGACGTCCGGAATCAGGATCACGGAACAGGTGGTATCCGCCAGCTCGCGCACCAGTTTCTTCACCTGCGCACCGTCGCACATCGCCATGGCGATGTAGACGTTATGGATGCGTGATGCTTTCGCGTCTTCTACCAGCTGTTCGAGGTTACCCGCCCAGTCAGAGGTGACGCCGCCCGGTTTCGGGTCGTGATAAACGCCAACCACCTCAAAGCCTAACCACGGTTCATTGCGGAAGCTATCAAGTAACGCCTGTCCGGCAGGCAGATCGCCTGCGACGGCCACCCGGCGCGTGTTGTAGCCACGGTTGCGCAGCCATCCTGCGCCGATGCGAATAAACGACCGGCAGAAAACCAGTCCGACGCTGGTCAGCAGATACCACGCCAGCCAGACCGCGAGGCGATTGTCGAAATCCTGATTGAACGCCACCAGACCGGCGCTAAAGACGAGGCTTAGCGTCCAGTTTTGTAACAGGAGCGCCAGCTCAGTGGAAATTTTGACGCCGCGCCATGAGCGATAAAAATCGGTCATGCCGCCCAGCATCTGAAAAACAACCAGCGTGATCAGCGCCACCAACAGGTGCATGTACAGGAAAGGCAGTCCACTCACTTCGCAGACCAGCCACAGCCCGCCAAACATGATGGTGATATCTGAAAAGCGTTGCACCATAGAGATTAACGATGCATTGGTTTTGGCTCGTTCGCGCTTTTTTAGATTTGTCATCGTTGTTCCTGTTATTAGCCCCTTACCCGCCAGCGGGTAAGGGAAGACCTGACCTTACTGATTCAGCAACGTCAGCAGAGTACGCGTTCGCGCTTCCATCAGCGGAATATCACCGCGTGATTCCACGTTCAGGCGTACCACCGGTTCGGTATTGGAGGAGCGCAGATTGAAGCGCCAGTCGACAAACGACATGCTGATGCCGTCGGTCCGATCCACGGCCAGCGCTTCACTGGCGAAATGCTGCTCCACACGCGAAATCGCCGCGGCCGGTTCGTCCAGCTTGCTGTTGATTTCACCGCTCGCCGGGAATGCCGCCATCCGGTCGCGAACCAGTTCGCCAAGCGTCTGCCCTTTCAGACACACCAGTTCCGCCACCAGTAACCACGGGATCATCCCGCTGTCGCAGTAAGCAAAATCGCGGAAATAATGGTGGGCGCTCATCTCGCCGCCGTAGATGGCGTCTTCGTGACGCATCCGCTCCTTAATGAAAGCGTGACCAGTTTTCGACATCACCGGCGTGCCACCCGCCGCGGTCACCACATCCACCGTGTTCCAGGACAGACGCGGGTCGTGAATAATTTTGGCACCGGGGTGTTTTTCGAGAAACGCTTCCGCCAGCAGCCCCACGATGTAGTAGCCTTCGATAAACTGGCCTTTATCGTCGAACAGGAAACAGCGGTCGAAATCGCCGTCAAAGGCAATGCCCATATCCGCGCCGTGTTCAATCACCGCATTACGGGTATCGGCGCGGCACTCCGGCAACAGCGGATTAGGAATGCCGTTCGGGAAGTTGCCGTCCGGGGTGTTGTGCACTTTGATGAACTCAACCGGCACGCCCAGCGCCTGAAAGCGCGCTTCAATAGCGTCCACGACCGGGCCTGCCGCGCCGTTTCCGGAGTTAATCACCAGCTTCAGCGGCGTGAGGTTTTTGACATTGATGTAGCCAAACAGATGGTCGATGTAGGCATCACGCAGGGAGATTTGCTTATAGCTTCCGCGCAGCGCAGGGTTCACCGGCGGAAAATCGTTGGCCTCGGCCAGACGCTGCACGTCGCGCAGACCGGTATCCCCGCTGATGGGACGTGCGCCTTCGCGCACCAGCTTCATGCCGTTGTAGTCCATCGGGTTGTGGCTGGCGGTGACTTCAATCCCGCCGTCAACGCCAAGGTGGAAGGTCGCAAAGTAGATCTCTTCAGTGCCCGACAGGCCGATATCCAGCACATCGACACCCGCATCCTGCAAACCTTTAGCCAGCGCCAGCTTCAGCGCCTCGCTGGTCAGACGCACGTCGCCGCCCAGCACAATGGTTTTCGGCTTCAGAAACTCGCCGTAGGCGCGGCCAATCCGCCACGCAATATCTTCATTCAGTTCTTCGCCCAGCCTGCCGCGAATATCGTAGGCTTTGAAACAGGTTAATTTTGTCATGTTTTTACCCTTCTTCAGGCAACAGTTGTCCCTGACCAGAAAATGGCCAAAAAATGTTTATTTATCGTTGTCGGATGACGCTTCGCTTATCCGACCTACAAAATCACAGGCCCGGTAAGCGCAGTTCCGTAGCTTCGTAGGCCGGATAAGCAACGCGCCATCCGGCAGTCTTCGCCTGATGGCGACGCTACGCGCCTTATCAGGCCTACATGCAACAAAATCGCATGCCCGGGCGCTATAAAGGCGTCACACCCGGCCGTAGCGATCCGCAAACCGCACCACGTCATCCTCTTCAAGATACGAGCCAGAGCGCACTTCAATCAGATCGAGCGGAATTTTTCCTGGGTTTTCCAGACAGTGGGTGGCTCCCAGCGGAATATAGACAGACTCGTTTTCACCGAGCAGTTTGATCTCACCGTCAATGGTGACTTTAGCGGTACCCGCCACCACCACCCAGTGTTCGGCGCGGTGATGGTGCATTTGTACCGACAGCCCTTCACCTGGTTTCACGGTGATGCGTTTGACCTGATAGCGATCACCGGCGTCGATGGAGTCATATTTCCCCCACGGACGGTATACTTCGCGGTGAATGTGGTGCTCATGGCGGCCATCGGCTTTGATTTGTTCAACCACTTTTTTGACGTCCTGCACCGCGTTACGGTCGGCAATCAGCACCGCGTCTTTGGTCTGCACCACCACCAGGTCTTTCACGCCAACGGTGGTCACCAGTCCCGATTCGGCATAAACGTAGCTGTTCTCGGTTTTATGGCTGATCACGTCGCCGTGGTGGACGTTTCCCTCGGGGGTATGCGCGCTGATCTCCCACAGTGAGGACCATGAACCGACATCGCTCCAGCCCGCGTCCATTGGCATCACCACCGCATCCGCCGTGCGCTCCATCACCGCGTAATCGACAGATTCTTCCGGACACGCCAGGAACGATGCTTCATCCACGCGAATGAAATCGAGATCCGGATCGACCGCGCTCATCGCGCTTTCGCAGGCTTCCAGGATATCGGGACGGTATTTTTTCAGTTCTTCCAGATAGCGACCGGCACGGAACAGAAACATCCCGCTGTTCCAGTAATAATCGCCGCTGGCAACGTAGGCCTGCGCCGTTTCCAGATTCGGTTTTTCCACAAACTGCGCAACGTCAAACGCCACGGCATCGTTAACGCCGGGGGTGACATCGCCGCGGCGAATATAGCCGTAGCCGGTTTCCGGTAGATCCGGCACGATCCCAAACGTAACCAGTTTGCCCGCTTCGGCATACGGCATCGCGCTGCGAACCGCGTCGCGGAAAGCGTCTTCGTTGGCAATCACATGGTCCGCCGCCAGCACCAGCATCAGCGGATCGCGGTCCGGGCTATGGCGCAATGTCGCCAGCGCGGCCAGGGCGATGGCGGGGGCGGTATTACGCCCCGCGGGTTCGAGAATAATGTTCTCAGTCAGTTTGTTCAGTTGACGCAACTGCTCAGCGACGATAAAGCGGTGCTGCTCGTTGCAGATCACCACCGGACTTTCACACTCCACGCCATTGAGACGACAAATTGTCGTTTGCAGCATGGTGAGATCGCCTTTCAGGCATAAAAACTGTTTGGGATAGAGTACACGGGAAAGCGGCCATAAGCGGCTACCGGAGCCCCCGGCCATTACAACCGGATAGAGTGTTGTCTGACTCATCATTAATCCCCGAATCCCCTTCATTCTTCAAGTTGCAGGTGTGTTGTCTTTCCTCGTTCACCCCAGGCACTTACTTATGTAAGCTCCTGGGGATTCACTGCGTCACCGCCTTCCTGCAACTCGAATTATTTTGGGGAAATATCATTCATAAATTGACGTAACACGTTCTCTTTATCGAGCGTGCGTTCGGCATATTCACGTGCCACCGTGTTGTTTTTTGGCATTGCAAGCGCCTGGGTGATCCCTGCCACCAGCGCGTCGACCGATTCCGGCTCTACGCAAACGGCAATGCCCGGATAGCTTTCGCAAAGCTGTCCCAGTTCGGTTTCAGGCTCTGCGGTGATCACCGCATTCCCGCCAACCGCCAGAATATTGGTTAACTTGGAAGGCAGAACGGCATCCGCGGCGCCGCGTTTTTGCACCACCAGATGGCAATCGCCCATCTTCAGCAGCGCAGGCAGCGCCTCATACGGTTGTAGCGGGAAGAAGAGAATATTTTGCAGGCCGCGTTCGCGGGCCATTTTCTCCAGACGCGCTTTGCCGCCCCCCTGACCAACAATGGCGAAAATCAGCGGCTGTTCGCGCAACCGTTCCGCCGCCGCAATCACGTTTTCCAGCCCCTGCTTCTCGCCGATGTTGCCAGAGTAAAGAATGATTTTTTTGTCATCCGGCAGACCGAGCTGTTGGCGCAGGCTGATAACCGCGTCGTCGTTAACCTTTTGAAAACGCGCCACTTCCGACCAGTTAGGGAAGAAAATTACCTTCTCTGCTGCCACCCCTTTTTCCTGCGCTTTCTTCATCATTGAGCGGGAGATGGTGGAGACATTGTCGACGTTATGCAGACCGCTGCGTTCAAAAGCGCTCGCCAGCTGCGCCACTTTGCCGGTTTTACCCTTGCCCGCCAGACCGAGACCCAGCATCGCATCGACTTCATAGTCCTGAATGTGTAGCAACGTGCGGGCGCCGGAAAGTTTTGCCAGCAGGCGCATCCCCGGCGTGCAAAACAGCGTGGGCACCACGCCAATAATGCGATCCGGCTTCCAGCGACGCTGCGCCATCAGCGGGAAAAAGCTACTGAGCGCAAAGCTGCCCAGATGCAGTAATCGTTTCAGAGTTGACGGCTGTTTCGGCACATACAGCGGGCAGCGCCAGACGGTTGCATCGCCCTCTTCCCGGCGATAGCCCCAGGCTGAATAGCGCTCGCCTACTTTCCACTGCGGGTAATACGGCGGCGCGGTGATCACCCGTACATCGTGGCCTTCACGCGCCATCCACTCGACCATTTCACCGGTGTATTTACCGATGCCGGTCAATTCCGGTGAGTAGTTGATGCCATAAACGAGGATTTTCATAATCCCGGTGCCTTAGCCTGACGTTCCGGCAAAAAATACGCCCGCGTGTTGTCATGGACGTTGTCGCTCGCCAGCAATGCCGTGGGCGTCAGCCAGCGGTAAGCACCGTGCTGCGCGTCAGGCAGAGGCAAATCACTTTCCTGCACCCGCAGACGAAAACCGAGCACGATGTAATGCGTCGAGAAGTCTTCGCCGGAAAAGTTGTCGTCATAGAAATGTTGCCAGACGCCATAAAATTTCCCGGCGGACAACGGGAGACGTTGTCCCAGTTCGGCTTCGGTCAGGCGTTCGAAGGCCGCGCTCAGCGGTTCATCTTTTTGCACCCGACCACCGGGCACGAACCAGAAACCCTGCGCCGGTCGGTTCAGTCGTTTACCCAGCAGAAATTCCCCCTGCGCGTTTTCCACGATCAAATCGATGGAGACAAGCGGCGCAGAACGCACGACGGTGGCAAGATCCTCCTGACGTAAAAACATGCTTACCCCCGAAATCGATGCTGATTTTCAAGGAACCACTGGTAAGTGCTGGCAAGGCCGGCCTCCAGTGAGATCTCGTGATACCAGCCCAGTTGATGCAGTCGGGTGACATCCAGCAATTTACGTGGCGTGCCGTCCGGTTTGGTGGCGTCAAACACCACTCGGCCCTTATAGCCCACCACCTGCGCGACGGTCTGCGCCAGTTCGCGAATGGTACAATCCACGCCCGTACCAACATTAATGTGCGACAACATCGGCTGGGTGTTCTCCTGCCAGACCTCGCTGTCCAGTTCCATCACGTGGATGCTGGCCGCGGCCATATCATCAACATGCAGGAATTCACGCATCGGCGTCCCGCTCCCCCACACCACCACGTCCGGCGCGTTCTGCGTGGTCGCTTCGTGGAAGCGGCGCAGCAGCGCCGGGATCACGTGCGAATTGCTCGGGTGAAAGTTGTCATGTGGACCATAGAGATTGGTCGGCATCACCGAGCGATAGTCGCGCCCGTACTGGCGGTTGTATGACTCGCACAGTTTGATACCGGCAATCTTGGCAATGGCATACGGCTCGTTGGTCGGTTCCAGCGTGCCCTGCAACAGTTCACTCTCCGCCATCGGCTGTTTCGCCAGCTTCGGGTAAATGCAGGAGGAGCCGAGGAAAAGCAGCTTATTTACGTCATGCAGATGCGCAGCGTGAATGATGTTGCTTTCCATCATCATGTTTTCAAAGATGAAATCGGCCGGATACGTGTTGTTGGCGACAATACCGCCCACCTTCGCCGCCGCCAGATAAACCTGGTCGATGCGCTCGGTGGCAAAGAAATCGTGCACCGCGTTGCTGTCCAGCAGATTCAGCTCATCACGGGTGCGCAATACCAGTTCCACATCACCGCGTTGTTCAAGCTGGCGGGCAATCGCGGAACCCACCATTCCGCGATGACCGGCAATAAAAATGCGTTGTTTGCTCATTCTCAGGACTCCAGCGCGATGGCAACCTCGTAGCCGTGAGACTTCAGCAGAGAGTGTTTCTTCGCCGCTTCCAGATCTTTCGCAACCATTTCACTGACCATCTCCTGCAACGTAATTTCCGGTTTCCAGCCCAGCTTCTCATGGGCTTTGGTCGGGTCACCCAGCAGGGTTTCCACTTCCGCCGGGCGGAAATAGCGCGGGTCAACGGCGACAATCACATCGCCCGGTTTTACGCCCGGTGCGTCATGACCGGTGACAGAAACCACGATCCCTTTTTCATTCACGCCTTCGCCTTCAAAGCGCAGCTTGATCCCAAGTTGTGCGGCGGCCATTTCAACAAACTGGCGCACGGAGTACTGCACGCCGGTGGCGATCACGAAGTCTTCCGGCTGTTCCTGTTGCAGCATCATCCACTGCATTTTGACGTAGTCTTTCGCATGGCCCCAGTCACGCAGGGAATCCATGTTGCCGAGGTACAGGCAAGACTCCAGACCCTGGGCGATGTTGGCAATCGCGCGGGTGATTTTACGGGTGACGAAGGTTTCGCCACGGCGCGGTGATTCATGGTTGAACAGAATGCCGTTACAGGCGTAGATACCATAGGATTCACGGTAGTTGACGGTGATCCAGTAGGCGTACAGTTTGGCGACGGCATACGGCGAGCGCGGGTAGAAAGGGGTGGTCTCTTTCTGCGGGATTTCCTGTACCAGACCGTACAGCTCAGAGGTCGATGCCTGATAGAAGCGGGTTTTCTTTTCCAGACCGAGGAAGCGGATCGCCTCCAGCAGACGCAGCGTTCCCATCGCATCCACATCGGCGGTGTATTCCGGTGATTCGAAGGAAACCGCAACGTGGCTCATCGCGCCCAGGTTGTAGACCTCATCCGGCTGCACTTCCTGGAGGATGCGCGTCAGGTTGGAGGAGTCCGTCAGATCACCGTAGTGCAGATGGAATTTCGGGTTGCTCGCATGCGGATCCTGATAGATATGATCCACGCGCTCGGTATTAAATGAAGAGGCACGACGCTTAATACCGTGAACTTCATAACCTTTTTCCAGCAGAAGTTCTGCCAGGTAAGAACCATCCTGCCCGGTGACACCGGTAATGAGAGCGACTTTAGACATTTTATTACCTCTTATTATCCCCTAAATAGTTCGGGTTGTAGCAAGGCGGCAACGCAGATTATCCAGGAGCTTACTGAAGTAAGTGACTGGGTAAGCGAGGAGCGCCAACACAGCTACAGCCCGAAATATGACGGGGAAACTGGTTACTTTTTAACGCGTTCGCGTGTTACTACTGCGGGATTGCCACGGCAAATCGTGTTTGCCGGTAGCGATTTAAAAACACTGCTACGTGCGCCTACCACGGCGCCATCGCCTATCGTGACGCCTGGCGCCACGAACACATCCGTTGCCAGCCAGCATTTCTCGCCAATCACAATCGGGGTGGCGTTAATATCAAAATGCGCGCTCGCGTAATCATGACTGCCGGTACACAAATAGCTTTTCTGCGAAACCACCGAATGGGCGCCGATCGTAATATCGCCAAGCGTATATAAATTCACGTCATCCCCGACCCAGGCATAATCACCAAGGGTTAATTTCCACGGATAGGTAATTTTCACCGACGGTCGAATCACTACGTTTTTTCCTATTTTTGCGCCAAACAGACGGAGCAAAAAAGCGCGCCAGCGATACAATACCTGTGGCGACCAGGCAAATAATGTTGCCTGTACAGCCCACCACATTTGCACTTTAATTGCATTTCCGCCGCGAAATCCTTTCGGTACGGAGAAACCACGTAAGTCTTGCATCATTAATCCTTATATTTCAGGCTTTGTTATATAAGGCTTTCGTTTTACCCGTCGTACGTAAGCGTAATAGCTTCGATAATTCAGCCCAAAAACCCGGCACGCGTAATATCTGACGCTGTACTTTTTTAGCGTCTTCGCATAATTCCAGATTATTCGTCGTTGACACGCCGCCCATTGAAAATTCAGAGACCAGCCCGTCCAGTTTTTTAAAGTCATAACCTTCTTTATACAGTCTGGCGGCCAGCGCATAATCGGAAGACACTTTGAACTGCAGGTCGTAACGCCATACTTTCAGCGCTGCGACCGGGAAAAATATGGCCTGATGGCTCGCCGGCAGGCTGTGATAAATATACCAACCGGGTTTTGCGCGACGTTGCATTTTTTGACCATTGCCAAAATCAAGCAGCGCGTCGCCGGTAATCATCACGTCTTCTTTTTGCGTCCGAAGCTGGCGAACAAAATGAGCGATATCCGGATGAAAAATATCGCCGGAATTGAGAAACAGCGCGAATTTGCCTTGCGCCATCTCAATGCCTTTGTTCATCGCATCATAGATGCCTTTATCCGGCTCGCTGATGAAGCGTAAGTGATAGTTGCCGCAGAGGTTTTCCAGAAATTCCTGCGTACCATCATTTGAACCGCCATCCACTACGATCCACTCAAAGCTGATGTCGTTCGCCTTCGCCAGATGCGCCAGAGAGGCGTGAGTTTTGACGATGCCGTCCAGATTACGAAACGCGACGGTGATAATGCTGAGCAGCATAGGATTAACCTCATCAAACTTTTGTAATATTCAGCGCTTTGCGCAAAATAAACGGACAAACAATTAAAAACGCGTATTCCGGGCTAAATATTGAACCGGTAAAAAACAATGACACCGGTGTAAAAAGATAAAGCTGCACCCGAAAGTTTTGATTATCGCCAAATGCATTTAATGTCATCTTAACGATTTTCCACATGTACCACAGCGTCATTAACACGGCGAACCAGGAAAAATAAATAATCAGTAGATACAAACCATTGTCTATTGTTTTCCCGACATCCGCACCGTTAAAGATTCCGAATGATGCGACATATTCATAAAGTGAGCCAAATCTGACTACGCCATCAATATGGGTTAAAGAATAACCGACCATCACTAACGGACCGACAATGCGATAATAAGACGAGGACCCTTCTGTTCCTAAATCGCCCAGACGCGTAGAAATATAAGGGAACGCAAATATCACCCCTACTAAAAATACGGCTAATGAGATTATCGCCAGCGGTAGTTTTTTCTTTATCGCGTCCTTATTCAGATACTGAAACGCCCATTCCAGCAGGTAAAACAGGATAAAAGTCATTACCCCTGAAAACGATCCTGATAATATTATCCCTGCCAGAATCATAGCATCGGTTTTAGGCGTTTTGATACCAAACTGTTTGATACTGAGCCAAATTGAGATTAAGGCCAGAGCAAAAAATGCCGGTTCGAAATAGAGCGCGGTGGTTCGCTTGCCGCCAAATTTAATAAAATTCAATACATAGCTATTGCTGTAAATAAGATATTTCGAAATGCTTTCCATCAGGCTGCTACCGCCGGTGAGGATGATTTGCGCCATTTCCGCTGCCGCCAACATCACCACCAGCGCTACCACCAGATAGAAAAAACGCAGGATTTTACGGTAGTTATGCGGCGAGATGGTTTTGAAGCGAATACTCCAGACCATACCGATAATAATCACGATATAGACAAACAGCATCGTCGATGTGACGTACTTGCTGGCGTTGAGCGACTGACCAAACAGATAGTTAAACGCCGTCAGCCCTGCCCCGATACCTAATGCAATCATCAGTTTTTTGATGCTGATGCGCTCAACGAACAGCAACAATAAAACCGGCAGAAAGGTGACGATGGTGATAGGGAAACTTTCGCCCAGTTGGGCAATTTTGACGTTAACCAGCAGGTAAATTAGCGGCAGCAGCAGATAGCTACAGATTCTGATAGAACGAGACATATTCCTCCAGCATCTGTTGACCACTGTATGCCGCGCGGCTGCGCTCGCGAAATTCACTGAGCGACGTACCAAAAACCGTCTGCGCGATGTCAGTTTTATTCATCTGCACCAGTGGCAGCACCTCTTTGGCAGAAAACGTTTTGCCGCCGGATTTGTGCAGAACTTCCTGCGCCGCCTCGCTGTGCGTGGCGATCACCGGTACACCGATAGACAACGCTTCGCATAAGATCAGCGGATAGTTGTCCACGCGGGAGCTGAACACCAGTGCGTCCATCTGGTTAAGCGCGCTCATCAACTTGCGTTTGTCGGTTTCAAAACCGTGATTGACCACGTTCTCTGCGTTAAACGGCGAGAATTTGCCAAAGGTATGCAGTTCGATCTTGTCGCCCAGCGCCATCATGTCACGCACCAGGCGCTGATTGGTTTTACCGTCGTAGCGCAGATCATGGGCGACAATGGCGATTTTCGGTTTACCCTGGGTCTCGTTGACCGGAGACAGCTCCGCTAAAATCGCTTCGGTCGCCACATCGATCCCGTTATTAATAATGCGACAGCGCCCCACCCCGTACAGGCTGTTAAACGCGTCGGCAACGTGCTGGCTCGGCGAAATAAACTGACAGCCCAGCGCCAGCATCTGGCGGAACAGTTGGCGTTTTCCGTCGACCAGCTTATGCGCGCGGTCAACTTTCACCGGCGGATAATTGCTCAGCGTCGGGCATTTCTGGCAGCCTGCTTTCCACCCCTCGCAGCCATCGGTAAAAGCACAGCGTCCGGTAACACTCCAGTGATCGTGCAGCGTCCAGACCAGCGTGACGTCCGGTTTGTGATTTTTCACTTTTTCGCAGAACGCCACTACTTCGGCCAGATTCAGCCAGTAGCTGTGCAGAACGTGAAAATGCAGGACCAACGGGCCCGACGTACGGTTCACGGTCCGATAAAGATTGTTCAGATTGCCAAACAGATCGCGATTAAACAGACGAAACAGCGCGATATTGGCCACTGAGGTCAGACGCGGCGTCTGTTTAATCACGTGTGGATAACGACTATGGCTGACACTTTTCTTTCCGCCCTTGCCGTAGCCGTAGATAAATTGCGAAGCCAGCCCTTTTTGTAGCGCGCGCTGATGCAGATCCAGCGCCACTCCAGCTGCCCCACCTTCCGCCAGTCGCACATTAAATTGCAGAATGTTCATTTAATTACCTTAACCCGGGCCTTCTCGCCCACCACCAGCGCGTTATCCGGGATGCTGTCGAGCACCACGCTGCCTGCGCCAATGGTCACATTGTTACCGATGCGAACATCACCCAGCAGGATCACGTTGGCACCCAGCTCTACGCCGTTGCCTATCACCGGGCAGGCCAGGTTGTCCGCCCCGCGATTGCCGATGGTGACGCCGTGACGAATCGTGAAGTCGTCGCCGGCCACCACGTTTTTATTGATCACCACCGCGTAACCGTGATGAATGGTGAAGCGTCGTCCGATGGTCGCTGCCGCCTGGATTTCATAGCCGAACAGGCATTCGGTTATCAGCCGATACAGCACCAGCACCGGCGCGGCCCACAGATTGTTCAGCACGTTTTTTTTGCGCCAGACGGAGCAGAAATGGGCGACCCGGTAGGCCAGCACCATGCAGCACGGGCGCAGGCTCCCGCTGTTGGCGCGGATATCTTCCAGCATGCTTAACGCCCTCGCAGACCGTCAGCCAGACGTTTGCCGTTACGCAAAGAAAGCAGCGTCAGCAATGTGCGCCAGGTCATCCGTTTGTTGCGGATCTGGTAGAGCGTAAATAGCTGATATTTCTTGCTGGCGCGGTCAAATTTGTCTTTATGCTTGCGATAGAAATGGAAGTAGCCAGAGAATTTCTTTGGCGACGAGGTAATCTGCATTTCGCCATGATTGATGTGCAGGATCTGCGTCGCCTCTTCCACCTTCCACGGCTCGCCGTACTCCACCACCATCCGCAGAAAGATGTCGTAATCCTGCGCGGCTTTCAGTTCGGTATCGAACAGGCTCTCTTTAAAACGCCACGCCCAGGTAAAGACCTGATTACCGATAATGTTGCGCTTATAGAACAGACGGCGCGAGTAAGGGGATTTCGGATACAGCGGCAGGCTCGCCGGCTGAGAATAGACCTCGCCTTCGCAGACATAATCGTTGGCGTACAAAAAGGCGTGAGTCACCAGTTGATGCTTATGGGCGAGGAATACGCTCAGACGGTTTGGCGTCCATTCGTCATCATCATCAATACCCGTGATGTAATGCCCTTTCGCCTGCATGATGGCCTGATTACGCACCGCGCAGGCACCAGAGTTAATTTCATTATGGGTATAGCGCACGCGCGGATCGTTTAGCCCCTCAACAAACTGCTGAAGCTGCTCATAAGAGGAGGAACAATCATCGACGATGATCATTTCCCAATGGGGATAATCCTGGCGCAGCACCGATTTAATCGCCCGAATAGCGAGCTGCTGCCGGTTCCAGGTTGGCATATAAATGGAGATCAGCGGATTTTCTGTTTTCATGCTTTTTTCCCAGGAAGTGATGCCGGAGGGCCAACGTGTAGGCCGGATAAGGCGTTTACGCCGCCATCCGGCAGCGATGCCTGATGACGCAGCGTGTAGGCCGGATAAGGCGTTTACGCCGTCATCCGGCAGCGATGCCTGATGACGCTTTGCTTATCAGGCCTGGTCAATGAGCAGGCCCCTCACGATTTTTTATTTTGTGTCGGACTTGTATTCGTACTCGTAGTACCCGTAATCCTGATACCCGGTGGCGCGACGGAAGATGGAGTTGAGGATTACCCCTTTCACCTGAATGCCATTTTGTTCAAAACGGCTCAGGCTGGTTTCCACTTCTTTCAGGGTGTTAACGGCATAACGGGCGACCATCAACGTCGTGCCTGCATGCCGCCCGACAATCGCGGCGTCGGTGACGGCCAGGATTGGCGGCGTGTCGATCAGCACCAGATCGTAATGGCTGCTCGCCCAGCGAATCAGTTCGCCAAAGCGTTCACTCATCAACAGCTCAGAAGGGTTCGGCGGCACCTGACCGCGCGGTACAAGGTCAAAATTAGGAATGGACGTCGGTTTCGCGCAGGTCGCGATATCCCCTTTCCCGACCAGAATCTCCGAGAGGCCATTCACGTTGTTGGTGCCAAGCAGTTCATGGGTATAGCCTTTACGCATATCGCAGTCGATCAACAGCACGCGCTTGTTGGTCTGGCTGATGACCGCCGCCAGGTTGGCACAGACAAAGGTTTTCCCGATAGACGGACTCACCCCGGTAAGCATCAGCACATTGTTTTGCGCCTGCATCATGGCGAAGTGAAGGCTGGTACGCAGGCTGCGCACGGCTTCGATCGCCAGATCCGTCGGATTACCCACCGCCAGCAACTGGCTCTGCTTGTAACGTTTGACGCCTTTGACGGTTTTGACGCTATCCCGCGCTTTCTGCCATTCCGACAGCGGAATACTGGCGTAAACGCTGATGCCGTTCTCTTCCAGTACCTGCGGGCTCTCGATACCGCGGTTGAGCAGCGAGCGCAACAGCACGCCAACAATGGAGAGCATCAGGCCGAGAATAATGCTACCGAGAATGATCAGCGCTTTCTTCGGCTTTAACACGCCAGGCTGGGCAATGGCCGGGTCAACGATCCGCACGTCACCCACGGTACTGGCTTCGGTGATCTTCAGTTCCTGCTGCTTATTCAACAGTTGCATGTAGACCTGCTGTCCCGACTCCACATCACGCGTCAGGCGCACAATCTCCTGCTGCGTTTTCGGCATCGCCGTCACGCGTCCGTTCAGTTTGGCTTTTTCATCCTCCAGCGCCTTACGTTTTTCCAGCAGCGTACGGTACGCCGGGTGCGCTTTGGTGAAGAGTTTCGAGATTTCCGCTTCTTTAAAGGTCAGCTCGTTGAGCTGGGCGTCGATGTTGACCATCGAGTCCAGCACGGCTTTTGCTTCCAGCGGCAAATCGACGGAGTCTTTATCCTGACGAAACGCATTGAGTTTATTCTCTGCTACGTCCAGATGCTGACGCACTTCCGGCAACTGTTTTGCCAGGAAGGCCAGGCTTTTTGCCGCCTCGGCAGATTTACGCTCAACGTTCTGTTCCAGATAATTTCGGGTAATGCTGTTGAGAATGTCGCGGATCTGATCGCGATCTTCACCGGTGAAGCTCAGGCTGAGCACGCCGGTATCTTTGCCGTTTTCGACGACCGTCAGGTTGTTTTGCAGGTTGTTGATCATCCCCAGCGTGGAGAATTTGGTGACGGTAAATTCCGTGTCCGGGCGAGCATGAATCGCACTGACCACCATCGTGACGCCGTCTTTGCTCAGGGCCTGCCCAACCTGTCCGCGCGCGCTGAAGCCGCCGTCGCTGTTCAGCTCGTAGTCTTTATCACTCAACACCTTGAGGGTGAAGGTCTGTTCGTTCATCCCTTTTGGCAGAGTAAAGGTGGTCACTTTCACTGATTCGTTCTGGCGCCCCATCAGCCGTTCCCAGCCCGCACCAAACAGTGGGAAGGTGTTCTTGCTGACCGAGATATCAAGGTCCAGATCGTCCACCGTTTTGCCTAACACGAGACGAGACTGGATTAGCTGTATTTCCGCCTCTGAGGCAGGCGGTTTGTTGGATAACGCAGAGCCGATATCCTGCACCAGCGAGTTGCCGGTGTTTTGTTCAATCTGCACCAGCGCATCCGCACTGTAGATAGGTGTGGCAAAGAGGGTGTAAATCACCGCGCACAGCGCAAAGACCGCCGTAATGCCCAGCACCCACCAGCGCGCTTCAATGACGGTTCCCACCAGGCGGCCGATATCAATCTCATCGTTGCCCGTTACCGGAGCGGCAGACTGTTTTACTTTTTCTGTCATTATTTTACCTGCTCTGCGTTCAATGCCTGCGCCCACTGGCGGGCAGACCGTTCAAGTAATGAATACACCGCTTCAAACGCCTCGCGGCTTTTGCGATACGGGTCGGGGATTTCGCGCTCATTGTCCCAGTGACCGAAAAGCATGACCTTGCCACGCATCTCAGGCGCCAGTTCGTGCAGAGAGGCGATATGCCTTTTTTCCATCGCCAGGATCAGGTCGTAGTCACGGCACAGTCGCCCGGTGACCTGACGCGCGCAGTGCCCTTCCAGAGAGAGGTCGTGACTTGCCGCCACGCTCACCGCTGAAGCGTCAGCGCCTTTTCCCACCAGCGCCCCCAGACCGGCGGACTCCACCGTTATTTGTGGGTGATACTGTTTGAGCAGGCGTTCTGCCGTCGGGGAACGGCAGATGTTCCCCACGCAAACCACTAATATTTTGTTAAACATGACGATTACCAGTTATGAATGTCGCTGGCCGTATCCGTCATGTAACGGACACCGCTGATGGTCGGCAGCAACTGATTGATCAGACGGTTCCAGCGTGCAACCGGTGCGGTCGTGACATACACCACGTCATACGGTTGCAGACGGAATTCCGTCGCCATGACCAGAGAGGTCGCATCAGACATATCGAGCTGATAAATGTTGGCAATCTTGCCGCCGGGGCCTTTGCCTTTCAGCGGACGGATCACAAAGATGCCGCTGGCGTTGGAGGTGGTCAGATCGATGCCTTCGGCGTTACCCAATGCTTCGGTCAGCGTCATGCCGCTGAAGTCCATTTTGAGGGTGCTCTGTTTTTTCACTTCACCCATCACGAAGACTTTCAGGTCGTCATTGCGCGGTACATAGAGAATATCGCCGGGATAAAGCAGACGGTTCTGGCTGAGATCGCCGTTTTGCATCAGCGCCTGCAGTGAAATGCGTTGTTCTTTACCTTTGTGCGTCAGCACCACGTTGCGCCAGTCAGCCACTTCTGTCAGGCCACCGGCGGCGTTAATGGCGTCCAGCACGGTCAGCGGCACGTTGGTGATCGCCTGCTGGCCGGATTTATTCACCTGCCCGGAGATGTAGGCTTTTTGCGAACGGAAAGCGGCGATATTAACGTCCACCTGCGGGTCAGCGATGTACTTCGCTAAGCGCCCGGTAATATCACTGCGGATTTCTGCCAGGGTTTTGCCGACCACGCTGACCTTGCCGATGTACGGGTAAAACATGGTGCCATCGGGCTGAACCCAGTTACCGGTATCGCTGGAGCTACGGTATTGGCCCGCAGGCGTGGTGAGTTCGGGATGATCCCAGACGGTCACGCTCAGCACATCCCCTGCCCCGACCCGGTACTCATAGCTGGCGAGCTCCTGGTCCAGCGACATATTCGGCTGGGCGACATTCGGGCGCGGACGTAATTGCTCAACCAGTCGCGGTGTCAGTGGATACACATTCACCATCCGGTCGAGATCAAAATCAGCGTCTTGCTGTTTAATCACGTCTTTACCCATCGTAGACATATTGCTGCCCGGAAGTACTGTGCAACCGCTTATCAAGGTTACCGACACCAATAATGGCATCAATTTCATTTTGGATTTCATCATTGATTATTTATCACTTTGGCAGAGTAATTATCCTGTGCAATTTAAATAGCGACTTCGCCGTACACATTTACATTGCAGTTAATTGAAAAGAAATTTAACTGGCATCAGTCCTAAAAAAATTGAATTCATCCGTAAGCTATTGACAGAATAATGCGTATTCGTCACCAGGCGTTCAGGCACGCTACCGCCCCTGGCTTTTTAGCTACCAACGCACTGATTAGATTATCTTTTTGTCAGCCTTGTTATTTCACCCTTTGTCATAACAGAGGAATACTTAAGGCATTCTGGATGTCAGTCATTAATGAAAAGGGATCCAACTTAATATATTTACTCTTCCATCATTAACGCTGGAAGAATTGTTACAGCTAACGTTATAGCAGGCAAGGTAACAAGCCTGCTATTCTCTGTTTTTAAGATTAATATTAAGCGCAATTAACGCCAGTTTTTAGGAATTACTTGATGTTGACAATATCTATTTATTTGACTCACCCTGCGATATTTCCTAAATATATTCTGACGCCGTCAATTATTCCCGCCGGAAACTTTATGGGTATTATGAATACCCTCAGCGACGCGAAAACGGGATAAATCCCTTCCCGACATTGCAATTTCCCTCGACATTATCCATGATCGAAATGTGACAATTGTCATATAACAAAAGGTATTACGTTTACTATGGAATGGATCGCCGATCCGTCAATCTGGGCCGGACTCGTCACGCTGGTGGTGATTGAATTAGTCCTCGGCATTGATAACTTAGTCTTTATTGCCATCCTCGCAGAAAAACTGCCGCCTGCTCAGCGCGACCGTGCGCGTGTCACCGGGCTTATCCTGGCGATGCTGATGCGCCTGCTGTTGCTGGCATCAATCTCATGGCTGGTCACGCTGACCAAACCGCTATTCAGTGTGCACGGGTTGAGCTTCAGCGCCCGCGATTTGATCATGCTGTTTGGTGGCTTCTTCTTGTTGTTTAAAGCCACGATGGAGCTGAACGAACGACTCGAAGGGAAGGACAGCGACAACCCCACCCAGCGCAAAGGGGCGAAATTCTGGGGCGTGGTGGCGCAAATCGTGGTGCTGGACGCCATCTTCTCGCTCGACTCCGTCATCACCGCCGTCGGGATGGTCGATCACCTGGCTGTGATGATGGCGGCCGTGATTATTGCTATCAGCCTGATGCTGTTGGCCAGTAAGTCGCTTACGCGTTTTGTGAACAGCCACCCAACCATTGTCATCCTCTGTCTCAGTTTCCTGCTGATGATCGGTTTCAGCCTGGTGGCAGAAGGTTTCGGCTTTCATATTCCGAAAGGATATCTGTACGCCGCGATTGGCTTCTCGGTGATGATTGAAGCGCTTAACCAGCTGGCTATCTTTAACCGTCGCCGTTTCCTGTCGGCGAATCACACGCTGCGCCAGCGTACGACCGAAGCGGTGATGCGTCTGTTGAGCGGGAAAAAAGAGGACGCGGAGCTGGATGCCGAAACCGCCTCTATGCTGGTCGATCATGACGACAGTCAGATCTTCAACCCGCAGGAGCGCCGGATGATTGAGCGCGTGCTCAACCTCAACCAGCGTACCGTCAGCAGTATTATGACCTCACGCCACGACATTGAGCATATCGATCTCACCGCACCAGAAGAGGAGATCCGTGCGCTGTTGGAGAAAAACCAGCATACGCGCCTGGTGGTGACCGGGGGCCACGATGAAGAAGATCTGCTGGGCGTGGTGCACGTTATCGATCTGCTTCAGCAGTCGCTACGCGGTGAACCGCTCGATCTGCGGGTGCTGATTCGCCAGCCGCTGGTGTTCCCGGAAACGCTGCCACTGCTGCCGGCGCTGGAGCAGTTTCGTAATGCGCGCACGCATTTCGCCTTTGTTGTGGATGAATTTGGTTCGGTGGAAGGGATTGTGACGCTGAGTGACGTCATGGAAACCATCGCCGGTAATCTGCCCAACGAAGTGGAAGAGATCGACGCCCGCCATGACATTCAGAAAAACCCGGACGGATCATGGACTGCCAACGGCCATATGCCGCTGGAAGACCTGGTGCAATATATCCCGCTGCCGCTCGATGACAAACGGGAATACCACACCATTGCGGGTCTGCTGATGGAGTATCTGCAGCGCATTCCTAAAACGGGCGAAGAGGTTCAGGTGGGGGATTTCCTGCTCAAAACGTTACAGGTTGAAAGCCACCGCGTGCAGAAGGTGCAAATCATTCCGCTACACAACGGGGATGAAATGGACTACGAGGTATAACGCTAAACGGTGCCGGATGGCGCTATCGCTTATCCGGCCTACAATCTCGTTTCCAGGCCGGATAAGCGTCCAGGCCGGATAAGACGCGAAGCGTCACCATCCGGCACAACACGATCAGCCTAATCAAAGCTTATCGAGCAGCTTCTTCACATCTTTGCCGTCACGGGAGTCTTTATTTCGCTCCGCCCAGTCGTTCAGACGACGCTTCGCTTCATCCTGCATATGCTTACGCAGGAGCTGATCAACCTGCAGAGTGTAATTCAGCGCCTGCCAGTTGCCGTAGACCCGCAGCGGAACCGGAGTCGCCTTCAGGAAGTCGATCAGTTTACCCTCGCCCTTCCAGCCGTCCAGCACCCGCACGTTAAACTGCGTGTCACAGGTTTGTCCGACCAGGTCGAGTGTACCCTGCCCGGTCAACGCCAGCATCGCAGATTCGCCTGCCATGTTATCCAGCACCAGTTTACCGTGATCCAGCGTCAGGTCCGTCACAAAGCGCGCCAGACGGGTCGCGTTATCGACGTTTTCCACTGACTGCACATCGCCGCCACTGCGTTCCACGGCCTGCTGAATCAACTGCTGGAAGTTCATACCGTCCATCCGCGTGTCACGCATGTCAATATGCGCTTTCCCCTGCCAGCTGTGACGGAACGACTGCGCATCGATGTCTGCCCCGGAAAAGTCTCCCGCCAGCGTCGTCTTGCCGGTCAGAGCAATCGGATAGTTGAACGCCCTGAGGATCGTACCGATTTCGACCTCTTCCAGACGCGGCTGAAACACCACACGGGGAGATTGTGCACGCGCATCCAGCATTCCCGGCAGCGAGATTGTCCCGCCGTCAAGTTTGCCCTGTAGTTCCGCGATGGTCAGCACGTCGGACTGATTGGTCATACGGCTGCTGACGTCGGTAAAATTCATCCCGCGCCAGACAACAGTGTTCGCTTTCAGCGCGATATCGGCACTAAAGCCTTTCAGCCCCTGATAGGCCGGTTCATCCACACGGCTTGAAATCACCGGACGTGCCAGCGGTGGCTGACTTCCCCCCTGTTCCGTCACGCCGTTGGTACTGCCAGCATTTTCAGGTGGCGCTAACAGGTTATCGAGATTTAAGCGGGCAAATTGCAGATTGACCGACCACGCCGGTTGTTCCTTCAGTGTCACCTGCACGTTTCCAGTTAACGCACTGTCGTTGGCCGTCACGTTAATCTGGTTGAAGGTGAGCGTTTTTTTCTCTTCCTGCCATTGCGCCTGCAGTTGCCCCTTCCCCTGTATGCCCTGTTTGGGTAAGTCGGCACCCTGCAATTGCCAGCTTAGCTGCTGAATGCTGGCCGCTAAATTATGAGGATAGTCGGAGGCGTCAACGGTTCCGCTAAGGGCAAGGGTAAGGTCGCGCTGATCACGATTAATACGCCCGGAAAATTCGAAAGAACCACGATGCTGTTCGTCCTGCTCCATCTCCAGGCGAATATCGCGAACGGTAACCTGTTCGTCGTTTTCATGTTGAAAGACCAGTACGCTGTCCGCCACGCGCAGACTGGCAATATCAAACGACCAGCCGCGATCTTCGGCGACATCCGGCAAGGTATTGTCTCTCGGAGCCACCGGAGCGTTTTCGCGACGTACCGCTTCCGTTTGCGGCGTCAGTTGAATCACCGCGCCTTTGAGCATCACCTGTTTGACACTGAGCTGATGACTCAGCAACGGCCACAGCGCGACGTCCAGACGCATATTATCCGCGCGAACCAGAGGCTCACTGGCCCCTTGCGCCGTTAACACCATACGCCCGGAGAGGATGCTGAGCTGCGGCCAGACATGCCAGCGCAACGGGCCATCGAGTTGCAGTTGATAACCGCTTCGCGCAGCCACCTGTTGCACCATATAGGCGCGGAAATCGTTCGGATTGACTAACAATACTAACGCGGAGAAGCCGGCCACCAGCACGACCAGCAATATCATCAGCGTCGTCAGAAATCGTCTCATGCTATCCTCAATGGACCAGACTCAGTCTTTATCAATCCGGCTGGCGACAGCGCCCTGCTGATCGCGATATTTCGCATCTTCACGACGGTTGTAAGGTCGAAGCGCAGGCCCCGAAAGCGGTTCGAAGCTCAACGCGCCGATCAACATCCCAGGACGCAACGCCAGCGGTAATTTACCGGAATTATAGAATTCCAGCACGATACAGCCAGACCAGCCCGGATCGATACGGTGCGCAGTCACGTGAACCATCAGACCAAGGCGCGCCAGTGAAGAGCGTCCGTCCAGCCATCCCACCAGGTCCGCCGGTAAGGTGACCGACTCATAGGTCACCGCCAGCGCCAGTTCGCCCGGATGCAGGTAAAATGCGTCGCCTTCAGCCAGTACAATCTCATCGCTCATTACGCGATCCAGCGCAGCGCTTACTTCTGCCTTTGGCCCGCTGAGATCGATAAAAGCAGCGGTATGTCCACTAAAGGTGCGAAATTTATTGCCCAGACGCACATCCACAGTGGCGCCATTAATACGCTCAACGGGTGGACGCGGGTTGATCGACAAACGGCCCTCATCAAGCCAGGCTTCAATATCTCGGTCACACAGACGCATGGCACTTTCTCCTTTCGTGCATCGGGCGCTTAACGCATTGTGCATTAAGGGCAAACCAGGTTATCACTGAACGGTACACAATTCGCCGGGCTTATTCAAAGAACTGACTGATTTTCGCTTTCAGAATATCAATGGCGATGCGATTTTTCCCACCACGCGGCACGATAATATCGGCGTACTGTTTAGACGGTTCAATAAATTGCAGAAACATCGGACGCACGGTCTTCTGATACTGCGCCATCACGGAATCCATCGAACGACCGCGTTCGTTAACGTCACGCTTGATACGACGCATCAGGCAAATATCCAGCGGCGTATCGACAAAAATAGAGAAGTTCATCTCTTCGCGCAAACGCGCATCGGTCAGTAACAGAATCCCTTCAAGAATAATGACTTTCTTCGGCTCGACGCGAACCGTCTCTTTCATGCGGGTGTGTTCAACGTAGCTGTAAACCGGCAGTTCAATCGCCGACCCCCGCTTGAGAGCCTGCAGGTGCTGAAACAGCAGACTGTGATCCATCGCGTTCGGATGGTCGTAGTTGGTTTTGACGCGTTCTTCCATCGACAGATGACTTTGATCTTTGTAATAGCTGTCTTCGGGAATAACGCCGATATGTTCATCGCCGACTTGTTCACGCAACTCACGATATAGGGTACTGGCAATAAGACTCTTGCCGGAAGCCGATGCGCCAGCAATACCGATGATGACGCACTGATGGGACTGATCAGTCATAAATTTAGCGACCTGAATAACCTGGTTAGGAAGGGGACGCCGCACGGGCGTCAAACGCGGCAATTATAGGGATTTCAGCCGTGCGATACCAGTCGAGATAGCAGGGAGTGTATTTAGCGCCCCATGATTCCCTGTCGCAAATTTATTTGTACATATTTGGAGCAACCCGCGGAATTACCCCGAATTCGCAGTAATTAATCGCCATATAATGTCAAATTATGAGCAACCGGGATATAAATTGTAAATTGTTTGTACTAGCATAAACAGAGATAACTACGATGCGTCCGGGCGTTCCGCGACGTTCCGGCCACTCGGAAGCAGGGTAATGAGTAAACCATCCCAACATGTTTTAGTTACCTTGCCGCATCCTCTGCTGCGCTTCGTCAGTTTAGGACTGGCGGCGTTTATTTTTACCCTTTTCTCGCTCGAATTATCCCAGTTTGGCGCCCAGCTCGCCCCGCTCTGGTTCCCGACGTCAATTATGATGGTGGCCTTTTACCGCCACGCCGGACGAATGTGGCCGGGAATTGCGCTCGCCTGCTCGTTAGGGAGCATTGGCGCATCGCTGGTCCTGTTCCCGCCTGGCGCGTTGAATTTTACCTACACCGCGATCAACATTATTGAAGCCATCGTCGGCGCCATGCTGCTGCGTAAGCTATTACCCTGGTATAACCCGTTACAGAATCTCAATGACTGGCTACGTCTTGCCTTTGGCAGTGCGGTCATCCCACCTCTGTTGGGTGGTATTCTGGTCTGGATGTTATCGCCGCATGAGACGCCGCTGAAAGCGTTTCTGATTTGGGTGCTGTCAGAATCCATTGGCGCGCTGGCGCTGGTGCCGTTGGGTCTGTTGTTCAAACCGCACTACCTGCTGCGCCACCGCAATCCGCGTTTGTTCCTTGAAACGCTGCTCACGCTGATGGTGACCTTAGTCCTGAGCTGGTTTGCCATGAAGTATGTTCCATGGCCCTTCACATTGGTGATCGTATTGCTGATGTGGAGCGCCGTGCGATTACCGCGGGTGGAAGCCTTCCTTATCTTCCTCGCCACCGTCATGATGGTGTCGCTCATGATGGCTGCCGACCCCACGCTGCTGATCACGCCCAAAGTGCATGTGATGAACAACCTGCCGTGGCTGCCGTTCTTAATGATTCTCCTGCCGGCAAACGTCATGACGATGGTGATGTATGCCTTTCGTGCTGAGCGTAAGCACATTACAGAAAGTGAAGAGCGCTTTCGCAATGCGATGGAATATTCGGCGATCGGCATGGCGCTGGTCGGTACGGAAGGACAATGGCTACAGGCCAACAAAGCGTTATGCCAGTTTCTGGGCTATCAGCAGGATGAGTTACGCTCGCTGACCTTTCAGCAGCTCACCTGGCCGGAAGATCTGAATAAAGATCTGGAACAGCTCGCCATGCTGGTGGACGGTGACATCAATAGCTATTCGATGGAGAAGCGCTATTACACCCGTGCGGGCGAGGTGGTCTGGGCGCTGCTGGCCGTCTCGCTGGTCCGTCACCCGGACGGCACGCCGCTTTACTTTATTGCCCAGATTGAAGACATCAACGATCTCAAACATACCGAATGGGTCAACAAACGGCTGATGGAACGCATCACCCTGGCTAATGAAGCGGGCGGCATTGGGATCTGGGAGTGGGAACTGCAACCCGACGTTATCAGTTGGGATCAGCGCATGTTCGAACTGTATGAGGTCCCCGTCCATGTTAAACCCACCTGGTCTGTCTGGTACGACTGCGTTATCCCGGAAGACAGAGAGTATGCAGAAAAAGTGGTTCGCGACTCATTAGCCGCCCGCCAGCCTTTTAAGATGGAGTTTCGCATTGCGGTAAAAGACGGCGTCCGCCATATCCGCTCACTGGCGAACCGGGTGTTGAATAAAGACGGTGAGGTCGAGCGGTTGCTGGGCATCAACATGGACATGACAGAAGTGAAGCAGTTGAATGAAGCGCTGTTTCAGGAAAAAGAACGTCTGCACATTACGCTGGATTCCATCGGTGAAGCGGTGGTGTGTATTGATGTTGATATGAAGGTCACTTTTATGAACCCGGTCGCCGAGAAGATGAGCGGCTGGCAGCAAGAGAATGCCATTGGCGTACCGCTGTTGACGGTACTGCGGATCACCTTTGGCGACAACGGCCCGCTGATGGAAAATATCTACAGCGCCGATATGTCCCGTTCCGCCATTGAACAGGATGTGGTTCTCCATTGCCGCAACGGCGGCAGTTACGATATTCACTACAGCATAACTCCGCTCAGCACGCTGGACGGCGGCAATATCGGTTCGGTGCTGGTGATTCAGGATGTCACCGAGTCGCGTAAGATGCTGCGTCAGCTGAGCTACAGCGCCACCCATGATGCCCTCACCCACCTGACCAACCGGGCTAGCTTTGAAAACAAACTGAAGCTGCTGCTGCAAACCGTGCGCACTGCGCATCAGCGCCACGCGCTGGTCTTTATCGATCTTGATCGTTTTAAAGCGGTAAATGACAGCGCCGGTCACGCGGCGGGCGATGCACTGCTGCGGGAACTGGCGCAACTGATGCTCAGCATGTTGCGTTCCAGCGATGTGCTGGCGCGTCTGGGCGGCGATGAGTTTGGTCTGCTGCTGCCGGAGTGCAATATTGAAAGCGCGCGCTTTATCGCCACGCGGATCATTAACGCCGTCAACGATTACCACTTTATGTGGGAAGGCCGCCTGCATCGCATTGGCGCCAGCGCCGGAATCACGCTCATTGACGAGAACAACTGCCAGGCGGTTGAGGTGATGTCGCAGGCAGATATCGCCTGCTATGCCTCTAAAAATGGCGGGCGCGGTCAGGTGACCGTGTATGAACCACAACAAGAGCAGGCGCATCACGAGCGCGCGATGATGTCGCTGGATGAACAGTGGCGGATGATTAAAGATAACCCTCTGTTAATGGTCGCTCGCGGTGTGGCCTCCCCGCGCATTCCCGAAACGCGCAACTTCTGGCTTCTCTCGCTGCGACTGTGGACCAGCGAAGGGGAAGTCATGGAAGAACAGGCCTTCCGCACAACCTTAGCCGATCCGGCGCTTAACCATGCGCTGGATCGCCGCGTACTCCATGAGTTTTTCCATCATGCCGCCCCGGCGGTTGCCAGCAAAGGACTCAGCGTCGCCCTGCCGCTTTCGGCGGCGGGATTAATCAGCACAACGCTCATTGACGAACTTCTGGCTCAACTGGAGCAGAGCGCTCTGCCGGGACGCCTGCTGCATCTGATTGTGCCTGCGGAAGCGCTGTTACTGCATCCGCAGGAGAGCACTGCCGCCATGCAGACACTACGTCAGGCAGAGTGTCGCATCATTTTGAGCCAGATTGGCCGCGATCTGCAGATCTTCAATCTGATGACGAAAGGTATTGCGGATTACCTGCTGCTCGACAGTGAACTGAGCGCCAGCATTCACGGCAATATGATGGATGAAATGCTGGTGTCGATTATTCAGGGGCACGCCCAGCGTCTGGGGATGAAAACCCTTGCGGGACCCGTGCAAACGCCGATCGTCATGGATACGCTGTCAGGTATTGGTATCGACCAGATTTATGGCGATATCATCGCCGAAGCGCAACCGCTGGATCTGCTACTCAACACCAGCTATTTCGCAATCAACTGACGGCTGCCATCCCTCGGTATACCAGATGTGCAGTAACGCGTAGGAGCGCCAGGGTTTCCAGCGTTCCGCATAGCGGCGGATCTGCGCGGGAGTCATCCCAGGGAAACGTTGTTTAATCAGATAGTCGTCAGGCAAAAACACATCCTTCGCCTGCCAGCCGCGCAGGGCGAAATAGTTTGCCGTCCAGCGACCAATCCCGGGAAATCCCTGTAGCGTTTTAATTGCCTGTTCAATATCTTCCGGCGGCTGACCGATCAGCGTCCCATTCTGCGCGGCCTGCGCCAGATGGATTAGCGCGTTGGCGCGCATCAGCGGCATACCCAACGCTTTCAGTTCCAGCGGATCGGCGGCAACAAGCTGTTCAGGGGTCGGAAAACACACATACTCTGGCGCGTCCGCTAACGTGTCGCCATACACTCGCGCAACCTTCGACGTCAGCTTTGCCGCCATCGCGACGCTCACCAGTTGGCCCAGAATCGCACGAACGCCCTGCTCAAAGGCGTCCACCGAGCCTGGCAGTCGCAGCCCCGGACGCGCCGCCCCCAGTTCACCTAAAGCCTGGCTGATCTGCTGTGGTTTACAGCGCAGATCGAACAGTCGCTCCATTTTCTCAAGGCAGATATCCGCAACCGGCAACAGCCCGTCACTCAGCGTTACCTGAAGCGTATTCGTCACCGTGTCAGGAACGACTGCGATGATTCCCTTGTGTTGCCCTATTGCCAGGCTCCGCGTGTAACGTAATGCCTCTACGGTTTCCACGCCGCTGACGGCACGTGCGGCAAGAAAACCTAACATCCATGACCAGTCATATGGCGGTTGCCAGCTCAGGGTAAACATCCTCAACTCCTTTTTCTGCAAACCTTCAGCATAAACGCTATTCAGACGTTGTGCTTTGCTTTCATATTCCAGTTGTCGCGACGGCGACATTTCGCTAAAGTCACGCCCCTTCTTCACTGGCATGGGGATTTTTAAGGTGTTTATTGGATTTGATTACGGTACCGCTAACTGCTCTGTCGCCATCATGCGTGACGGCAAGCCGCAACTGCTGAAAATGGAAAATGGCAGTACGCTGCTGCCTTCCATGCTTTGCGCGCCGACGCGTGAATCGGTGAGCGAATGGCTCTACCGCCATCATGGTGTTCCGACCCCAGACAATGAAACGCAGGCGCTGCTGCGTCGGGCCATTCGCTTCAATCGCGACGAGGACATTGACGTTCACGTCAGCAGCGTACAGTTTGGGCTCTCCTCGCTTAGCCACTATATTGACGACCCGGAAGAGGTGTATTTCGTTAAATCGCCGAAGTCTTTTCTGGGTGCCAACGGGCTGAAGCCTCAGCAAGTCGCGCTGTTTGAAGATTTAGTCTGCGCAATGATGTTGCACATTCGCCAACAGGCACAAAACCAACTGCCGGAAGCCATTACCCAGGCCGTGATTGGACGCCCCATTAACTTCCAGGGATTAGGCGGCGATGAAGCAAACCGTCAGGCGCAGGGCATTCTTGAACGTGCGGCAAAACGCGCCGGCTTCGAGGATGTTGTCTTCCAGTTTGAGCCGGTGGCGGCGGGACTGGATTTCGAAGCGACATTGCAGGAAGAAAAACGGGTCCTGGTGGTGGATATCGGTGGGGGGACGACCGACTGTTCGTTACTGCTGATGGGGCCAAAGTGGCATCACCGCGCCGATCGCGAGTCCAGCCTGTTGGGACACAGCGGCTGTCGCGTTGGCGGGAACGATCTGGATATCGCGCTGGCCTTTAAAAACCTGATGCCACAGCTTGGGATGGGAGGAGACACCGAGAAAGGAATCGCCCTCCCGGTGTTGCCATGGTGGAACGCGGTGGCGATCAACGACGTTCCGGCGCAAAGCGATTTCTACAGCAGCGCCACGGGCCGTCTGCTGAACGACCTGGTACGCGATGCCCGCGAACCGGAACAGGTGGCGCTGCTGCTGAAAGTCTGGCGTCAGCGTCTCGGCTATCGACTGGTCCGCAGCGCCGAAGAGAGCAAAATCGCCCTGTCAGCACAGCCTGAGGTTAACGCAACGCTTTCGTTTATCCGCGACGATCTGGGCACCCTCATCACGCAACAGGGGCTGGAGAACGCGCTGGATCAGCCGCTTGCACGGATTCTGGAGCAGGTGCAACTGGCGCTGGATAACGCCCAGGAGAAACCGGACGTCATCTATCTGACCGGCGGTAGCGCCCGCTCGCCGCTTATCAAAAAAGCGCTGACCGCCAAACTGCCGGGTATTCCCATTGCGGGTGGCGATGACTTCGGTTCCGTTACCGCAGGACTGGCACGCTGGGCTGAGGTGGTATTCCGCTAAACGCCTCGCAAGCTGAACGCAGATGGATTGACATTAAGGTTCATGTGGCTTAGTTTCAGGAGTGAGGGTTAGGGAGAGTTTCCCCTCCCCCTGGTGTCTTAGTAAGCCGGTAAGCTAATCACTAAGAGTATCACCAGTATGATGACTACCTTCATCATAACCCTTTCCTTATTTTGGCCCCTTCCTCGGGAGGGGCTTTCCCGTTTCAGCGTCCTGCTGAAATCCGTGGCTTACCTCCTTTTTGCCGTGCCGCCACTGTAGCGCACAATTTCTCATGCGCCTTTTTCGGCGATGATTGTTGCGTAACGCCTCGCAAAGCACGCCGCCATTCGGATGAATCCGTACAGGGTTTCATAATTCCTCCATTTTTCTCCCTTGATGGCTGGCTAAACTAGTATCATTCCGCGAAACGTTTCAGGATGAGAAACTCATAACGATGAAAGGCAGTCATAAATCCCGCTGGGTAATCACCATCGTGGTGGTCATCGCCGCCATCGCCGCATACGGGTTCTGGCAGAACCGGAGCGAACCGCAAAACACCGCACCCGGCGCAACCGGACAAGCGAAACCAGCGGCTGGCGCAGGTCGTCGTGGTATGCGCTCCGGCCCCCTCGCGCCCGTGCAGGCCGCGACGGCCACCGAACAGACCGTTCCGCGCTATCTCACCGGACTGGGGACGATTACCGCAGCCAACACCGTCACCGTACGTAGCCGCGTGGACGGGCAACTGCTGGCGCTTCATTTCCAGGAGGGTCAACAGGTTAAAGCCGGTGACCTGCTGGCGGAGATCGATCCCAGCCAGTTTAAAGTGGCACTGGCACAGGCGCAGGGCGTCCTGGCAAAAGACAAAGCCACCCTCGCCAACGCGCGTCGTGATTTAGCGCGTTACCAGCAACTGGTTAAAACAAATCTGGTCTCGCGTCAGGAGCTGGATGCCCAGCAGGCGCTGGTAAGCGAATCCGAAGGCACGATTAAGGCCGATGAAGCCAGCGTCGCCAGCGCGCAGCTGCAACTCGACTGGAGCCGCATCACCGCACCGGTTGATGGTCGGGTTGGTCTGAAACAGGTAGATGTCGGCAATCAGATTTCCAGTGGTGATACCAACGGTATTGTGGTGATCACCCAGACACACCCCATCGACCTGATTTTCACCCTGCCGGAAAGCGATATCGCCACCGTCGCGCAGGCGCAAAAAAGCGGACAGCCGCTGGTGGTTGAAGCCTGGGATCGAACCAATTCGAAAAAGCTCAGCACGGGCGTACTGCTGAGTCTGGATAACCAGATCGATGCCACCACCGGGACCATCAAAGTGAAAGCACGTTTTGAGAATCAGGATGATGCACTGTTCCCGAACCAGTTTGTAAATGCCCGAATGCTGGTCGACACCGAACAAAACGCCGTAGTGATCCCCACTGCCGCCCTGCAAATGGGCAACGAGGGGCACTTTGTCTGGGTGCTGAACGATGAGAACAAAGTCAGTAAGCATCTGGTCAAAACAGGGATTCAGGACAGCCAGAAGGTGGTGATCAGCGCCGGGATCTCGGCGGGTGACCGCGTCGTCACCGACGGGATTGACCGCCTGACGGAAGGGGCGAAAGTGGAAGTGGTGGAAGCGCAAGCCCCCGCCACAACTGAGACAAAAGCCACCCGCCGTGAATACGGTAATAAAGGAGCGCGCTCCTGATGCAGGTGTTACCTCCGAGCAGCACAGGCGGCCCGTCGCGCCTGTTTATTATGCGGCCCGTCGCCACCACGCTGCTGATGGTGGCGATTCTTCTCGCGGGGATCATCGGCTATCGTTTTCTCCCCGTTTCCGCGCTACCGGAAGTGGATTACCCGACGATTCAGGTGGTGACGTTGTATCCTGGCGCCAGCCCGGATGTCATGACCTCAGCCGTCACCGCGCCGCTGGAGCGGCAGTTCGGCCAGATGTCCGGTCTGAAACAGATGTCGTCGCAAAGTTCAGGCGGCGCTTCCGTCGTGACGCTGCAGTTTCAGCTCACCTTGCCACTGGATGTTGCCGAACAGGAAGTCCAGGCCGCGATAAACGCCGCCACTAACCTGCTACCGGGCGACCTGCCGAACCCGCCAGTCTACAGCAAGGTCAACCCGGCCGATCCGCCGATCATGACGCTGGCGGTGACCTCTACCGCCATGCCGATGACCCAGGTGGAAGATATGGTCGAAACCCGCGTCGCCCAGAAGATCTCCCAGGTCTCCGGCGTGGGTTTAGTGACGCTCTCCGGCGGTCAACGCCCGGCGGTCCGCGTGAAGCTCAATGCACAGGCGATTGCCGCGCTGGGCCTGACCAGCGAAACCGTCCGCACGGCAATTACTGGCGCGAACGTCAACTCCGCCAAAGGCAGTCTTGATGGCCCCAGCCGGGCGGTTACGCTCTCGGCAAACGATCAAATGCAGTCTGCCGACGAATATCGCCAGCTTATTATCGCCTACCAAAACGGTGCGCCGGTTCGTCTTGGCGATGTCGCCATTGTTGAGCAAGGCGCGGAAAATAGCTGGCTGGGCGCATGGGCAAACAAAGAGCAGGCCATTGTGATGAACGTCCAGCGCCAGCCGGGCGCGAACATCATCTCAACGGCAGACAGCATTCACCAGATGTTGCCGCAGCTAAAAGAGAGCCTGCCGAAGTCGGTAAACGTCACGGTGCTTTCTGACCGCACAACCAATATTCGCGCCTCGGTCAACGACACGCAGTTTGAGCTGATGCTGGCTATTGCGCTGGTTGTGATGATTATCTATCTGTTCCTGCGCAATATTCCCGCCACCATTATTCCTGGCGTCGCCGTCCCGCTTTCGCTGATAGGGACGTTTGCGGTGATGGTATTTCTCGATTTCTCCATCAATAACCTGACGCTCATGGCGCTGACCATTGCCACCGGCTTTGTGGTCGATGATGCGATTGTGGTTATCGAAAATATTTCGCGCTACATCGAGAAGGGAGAGAAACCGCTGGCCGCCGCGCTCAAAGGCGCCGGGGAAATCGGTTTTACGATTATCTCTCTCACCTTCTCGCTGATTGCGGTGCTGATCCCACTGCTGTTTATGGGGGATATCGTCGGGCGCCTGTTCCGCGAATTTGCCGTCACGCTGGCGGTGGCGATTTTAATCTCCGCCGTGGTGTCGTTGACCCTGACGCCGATGATGTGCGCCAGGATGCTGAGCCAGGAATCATTGCGCAAACAGAATCGTTTTTCCCGCGCCTCGGAGAAAATGTTTGAGCGCATCATTGCCGGCTACGGCCACTGGCTGGCAAAAGTGCTTAATCACCCGTGGCTGACGCTGAGCGTGGCGCTCGGCACTCTGCTATTAAGTATCATGCTGTGGGTGTTTATTCCGAAGGGCTTCTTCCCGATCCAGGATAACGGCATCATCCAGGGCACGCTACAGGCGCCGCAATCCAGCTCCTTTGCCAGTATGGCCCAGCGTCAGCGGCAGGTGTCGGATATGATTTTGCAGGATCCGGCGGTTGAAAGTCTGACTTCCTTTGTCGGCGTTGATGGCACAAATCCGTCGCTAAACAGCGCACGCCTGCAAATTAACCTCAAACCGCTGGATGACCGTGATGACCGGGTTCAAAAAGTGATCGCCCGTTTACAGGATGCAGTGGCGAAAGTACCGGGCGTTGACCTCTATCTGCAACCGACCCAGGATCTGACTATCGATACCCAGGTGAGTCGCACACAGTATCAGTTCACGCTACAGGCCACGTCGCTGGACGCGCTCAGTACCTGGGTGCCGCAACTGATGGAAAAATTGCAGGCGTTGCCACAGCTTTCTGACGTCAGCAGTGACTGGCAGGACAAGGGATTAGTGGCCTATGTCAATGTCGATCGCGACAGCGCCAGCCGTCTGGGGATCAGTATGGCGGATGTCGATAACGCGCTGTATAACGCCTTCGGTCAGCGGTTGATTTCCACCATCTACACCCAGGCGAACCAGTATCGGGTGGTGCTGGAACACAATACCGAAACTACGCCTGGACTGGCGGCGCTGGATGCAATCCGTCTGACCAGCAGCGACGGCGGCATCGTGCCGCTCAGTGCGATTGCTAAGGTTGAACAACGCTTTGCGCCGCTCTCGATCAACCATCTGGATCAGTTCCCGGTGACCACCATTTCGTTTAACGTGCCGGACGGCTATTCGCTGGGCGATGCGGTGCAGGCAATACTGGACGCGGAAAAAACGCTGAATCTGCCAGTGGATATCACCACACAGTTCCAGGGCAGCACCCTCGCCTTCCAGGCCGCGTTGGGCAGTACCATCTGGCTGATTGTGGCGGCGGTAGTGGCGATGTACATCGTGCTTGGCGTGCTGTACGAAAGTTTTATCCATCCCATCACCATTCTCTCCACCTTACCCACCGCAGGCGTCGGGGCGCTGCTGGCGCTGATGATTGCCGGTAGCGAGCTGGATGTTATCGCCATTATCGGCATTATTTTGCTGATCGGGATTGTGAAGAAGAACGCCATCATGATGATCGACTTCGCCCTTGCTGCGGAACGCGAACAGGGCATGGCGCCGCGCGAGGCGATTTTCCAGGCCTGCCTGCTGCGTTTTCGTCCGATTTTGATGACCACGCTGGCGGCGCTGTTGGGCGCGCTACCGCTAATGCTGAGCACCGGCGTCGGTGCGGAGTTGCGCCGTCCGCTGGGGATTGGCATGGTCGGCGGTCTGCTGGTCAGTCAGGTGCTGACTCTGTTCACCACGCCGGTGATTTACCTGCTGTTTGACCGCCTGTCGCTGTATATGAAAAAACGCTTCTCTCAGCAGGAAGAGGAGGCGTAAATGAAGTTTTTCGCCCTCTTCATTTACCGTCCGGTGGCGACGATTCTCATCTCTCTCGCCATTACCCTGTGCGGTGTGCTGGGCTTTCGACTGTTACCCGTCGCCCCGTTGCCGCAGGTGGATTTCCCGGTGATTATGGTCAGCGCCTCGCTGCCCGGCGCGTCGCCGGAAACCATGGCTTCATCGGTGGCGACACCGCTCGAACGCTCGCTGGGACGGATTGCCGGAGTCAGTGAAATGACCTCCAGCAGTTCTCTCGGCAGTACGCGCATCATTTTACAGTTCAATTTCGACCGCGATATCAATGGCGCGGCGCGGGATGTGCAGGCCGCAATTAATGCCGCGCAGAGCCTCTTGCCCAGCGGAATGCCGAGCCGACCGACCTATCGCAAAGCCAATCCGTCCGATGCGCCGATCATGATTCTGACGCTGACCTCGGAGACATACTCGCAGGGCGAGCTCTACGACTTTGCCTCAACCCAACTGGCGCAGACTATCGCGCAAATAGACGGTGTCGGCGACGTCGACGTGGGCGGCAGTTCGTTGCCTGCCGTGCGCGTCGGGTTGAATCCACAGGCGCTGTTTAATCAGGGCGTTTCGCTGGATGATGTCCGTACTGCCATCAGCAACGCCAACGTGCGCAAACCGCAAGGGGCGCTGGAAGATAACACGCATCGCTGGCAGATTCAGACTAACGACGAACTCAAAACGGCGGCAGAGTATCAGCCACTGGTGATTCACTATAACAATGGCGGCGCCGTACGTCTGGGTGATGTCGCGACGGTAACCGACTCGGTACAGGATGTCCGCAACGCCGGGATGACCAATGCTAAACCGGCCATTTTGCTGATGATTCGCAAACTGCCGGAAGCCAATATTATCCAGACCGTCGACAGCATTCGTGCGAAGCTGCCGGAGTTACAGTCCACGATCCCGGCTTCGATTGATATGCAAATCGCCCAGGATCGCTCGCCGACCATCCGCGCTTCGCTGGAAGAGGTCGAGCAGACGCTGATTATCTCAGTGGCGCTGGTCATTCTGGTGGTCTTTTTATTCCTGCGCTCCGGTCGCGCCACGCTGATCCCCGCGGTCGCGGTACCGGTTTCATTGATTGGCACTTTTGCCGCCATGTACTTGTGCGGTTTCAGCCTTAACAACCTGTCGCTGATGGCGTTGACCATCGCCACCGGCTTTGTAGTGGATGACGCCATCGTGGTGCTGGAAAATATCTCGCGCCATCTGGAAGCGGGAATGAAACCCTTACAGGCTGCACTACAAGGGACCCGTGAAGTCGGCTTCACTGTGCTGTCAATGAGCCTTTCACTGGTCGCGGTGTTCCTGCCGCTGCTGTTGATGGGCGGGTTGCCGGGGCGCTTACTGCGTGAATTTGCCGTCACGCTGTCGGTCGCCATCGGCATCTCTTTGCTGGTGTCGCTCACCCTCACCCCAATGATGTGCGGCTGGATGCTGAAATCGAGCCAGCCGCGAGAACAAAAACGGCTGCGCGGATTTGGCCGCATGCTGGTCGCGCTGCAACAGGGCTACGGTAAGTCGCTGAAATGGGTGCTCAACCATACGCGACTGGTCGGCGTGGTGCTGCTTGGCACGATTGCGCTGAATATCTGGCTCTATATTTCGATCCCAAAAACCTTCTTCCCGGAGCAGGACACGGGCGTTCTGATGGGTGGGATTCAGGCCGATCAGAGTATTTCTTTCCAGGCGATGCGCGGCAAGCTGCAGGATTTTATGAAGATCATTCGCGACGACCCGGCGGTGGATAACGTGACCGGTTTTACCGGCGGCTCGCGGGTCAACAGCGGGATGATGTTTATCACCCTAAAGTCTCGTGGCGAGCGGCAGGCAACGGCGCAACAGGTGATCGACCGTCTGCGGGTCAAACTGGCGAAAGAGCCTGGGGCCAATCTTTTCCTGATGGCGGTGCAGGATATTCGCGTCGGCGGACGCCAGTCTAATGCCAGCTACCAGTACACCTTGTTGTCAGACGATCTGGCGGCGCTGCGCGAATGGGAACCGAAGATTCGTAAAGCCTTAGCCGCCCTGCCCCAACTGGCGGACGTCAACTCCGACCAACAGGACAACGGCGCTGAGATGAACCTGGTGTACGATCGGGAAACCATGTCGCGGCTGGGTATTGACGTGCAGGCGGCAAACAGCCTGTTAAACAACGCCTTTGGTCAGCGGCAGATCTCCACCATCTATCAGCCGATGAACCAGTACAAAGTGGTGATGGAGGTTGATCCGCGCTATACCCAGGACATCAGCGCGCTGGAGAAAATGTTTGTCATTAATAGCGACGGAAAGGTGATTCCACTCTCGTATTTCGCCAAATGGCAGCCAGCGAATGCGCCGCTGTCGGTCAATCATCAGGGGCTGTCAGCCGCATCAACCGTCTCCTTTAACCTGCCAACCGGTTCTTCGCTGTCAGAAGCGAGCGAGGCCATTAACCGGGCGATGACCCAGCTTGGCGTGCCATCCACGGTGCGCGGCAGTTTTGCCGGTACCGCGCAGGTTTTTCAGGAAACCATGAACTCCCAGGTTATCCTGATTATCGCGGCGATCGCCACGGTCTATATCGTGCTCGGTATGCTGTATGAGAGTTACGTCCACCCGCTGACCATCCTTTCCACGCTTCCCTCAGCGGGCGTCGGCGCGTTACTGGCGCTGGAAATTTTCGATGCCCCGTTCAGCCTCATCGCCCTGATAGGGATTATGCTATTGATTGGCATCGTGAAGAAAAACGCCATCATGATGGTCGATTTTGCACTCGACGCGCAGAGGCAGGGTAACCTCACGCCTGAAGAGGCTATTTTCCAGGCCTGCCTGCTGCGTTTTCGCCCAATCATGATGACCACGCTGGCGGCGCTGTTTGGCGCGCTGCCGCTGGTACTCTCCGGCGGAGATGGCTCTGAACTGCGCCAGCCGCTGGGGATTACTATCGTCGGTGGTCTGGTGATGAGCCAGTTGTTAACGCTCTACACGACGCCGGTGGTTTATCTCTTTTTCGACCGTCTGCGGCTACGTTTTTCGCGTAAATCGATAACTGAAACATGACAGAACTTCCCAACAGCACCCGCTGGCAACTGTGGATTGTGGCATTTGGCTTTTTTATGCAGTCGCTGGATACCACTATCGTCAACACCGCGCTGCCCTCAATGGCGAAAAGCCTCGGGGAAAGCCCGCTACATATGCACATGGTCATCGTCTCTTACGTGTTGACCGTGGCGGTGATGCTGCCAGCCAGCGGCTGGCTGGCAGATAAGGTCGGCGTGCGAAATATCTTCTTCAGCGCTATTGTGCTGTTTACCCTGGGCTCACTGTTTTGCGCCTGGTCGGGTACGCTGAACGAACTGGTGATGGCACGCGTTCTGCAAGGCGTCGGCGGCGCCATGATGGTTCCCGTTGGCCGTCTGACGGTGATGAAGATCGTTCCGCGCGAACAGTACATGGCAGCAATGACCTTTGTGACCTTGCCCGGTCAGGTCGGTCCGCTGCTCGGCCCGGCTCTGGGCGGGATCCTGGTGGAATACGCCTCCTGGCACTGGATTTTCCTGATTAATCTGCCGGTCGGCATTGTCGGTGCTATCGCCACGCTGCTGCTGATGCCCAACTACACCCTGCAAACCCGCCGCTTCGATCTCTCAGGTTTTCTGCTATTAGCGGCGGGCATGGCAGTACTGACCATCGCGCTGGACGGCAGTAAAGGCATGGGGATTTCACCGCTTACCCTCGGTGGGCTGGTCGTCTGCGGCATCGCCGCCATTCTGCTCTATCTGAAACACGCGAAAGATAATCCGCGCGCGCTGTTTAGCCTCAACCTGTTTCACACCCCCACCTTCTCTCTGGGGTTGCTCGGCAGCTTTGCCGGACGCGTAGGCAGCGGCATGTTGCCTTTCATGACGCCGGTCTTTTTGCAGATTGGGCTGGGTTTCTCTCCGTTTCACGCCGGGTTGATGATGATCCCGATGGTGCTGGGCAGCATGGGCATGAAGCGCATTGTCGTACAGGTGGTTAACCGCTTTGGCTACCGTCGGGTGCTGGTCGCCACGACGCTTGGCCTATCGATGGTGACCCTGCTGTTTATGTCCAGCGCGTTGCTTGGCTGGTATTACGTGCTGCCGCTGGTGCTGTTTGTTCAGGGGATGGTTAACTCGACACGTTTTTCCTCCATGAATACCCTGACCCTGAAAGATCTGCCGGATGAGTTTGCCAGCAGCGGCAACAGCCTGTTGTCGATGATCATGCAGCTCTCGATGAGTATTGGCGTGACCGTTGCCGGGTTGTTGTTAGGCATGTTCGGGCAGCAGCACATTTCGATCGATAGTGGAACGTCGCATAGCGTCTTTATGTACACCTGGCTGTGTATGGCCGTTATTATCGCGCTGCCCGCCCTGATCTTTGCCCGCGTCCCAAACGATACCCATAAAAATGTCGTCATTGCGCGACGCAAAAGGAGAACCTGATGAAGCTCTGGCGACCGGGGATTACCGGCAAACTGTTTCTGGCGATTTTCGCCACCTGCATCGTGCTGCTGATCAGCATGCATTGGGCGGTGCGCGTCAGCTTCGAGAGAGGGTTCATTGATTACATCAAAAACGGCAACGAACAACGCCTGACCCTGCTCAGTGACGCGTTAGGCGAACAGTACCAGCAGCACGGTAACTGGCGCTTTCTGCGCAATAATGACCGCTTTGTTTTCCAGATCCTCCGTTCATTTGAACATGATAAAGACGACGACAAAGCTGGCCCCGGTATGCCTCCCCACGGCTGGCGCACGCAGTTCTGGGTGGTAGACCAGGATGCCCATGTGATGGTCGGCCCCCGCGGTCCGATTCCCAAAGATGGCACGCGGCGGCCTATTCTGGTGAACGGCGTGGAAGTCGGTGCTGTAATCGCCTCCCCCGTCGAACGTCTGACGCGCAACACCGACATTAATTTTGATAAGCAACAACGCCGCACCAGTTGGCTGATTGTCGCACTGGCTACGCTGCTGGCGGCACTGGCAACCTTCCTGCTGGCGCGTGGGTTGCTGGCGCCGGTTAAGCGTCTGGTTGAAGGCACGCATAAGCTGGCAGCGGGTGATTTCACCACCCGCGTCACCGCCACCAGCGCCGATGAGCTGGGCAAGCTGGCGCAGGATTTCAACCAGCTCGCCAGTACGCTGGAAAAGAATCAGCAGATGCGTCGAGATTTTATGGCCGATATCTCGCATGAGCTGCGCACACCGCTGGCCGTCCTGCGCGGTGAGCTGGAAGCGATTCAGGATGGGGTGCGGAAATTCACGCCGGAATCGGTAGCCTCACTGCAGGCCGAAGTGGGTACACTGACCAAACTGGTGGACGACCTGCATCAACTTTCAATGTCTGACGAGGGCGCACTGGCCTATCAAAAAACCTCCGTCGATTTAATCCCGCTTCTGGAAGTGGCGGGCGGCGCATTCCGCGAGCGTTTTGCCAGTCGCGGTCTGACAGTCACGTTTTCCCTGCCCGATAGCGTGATTGTCTTCGGCGACCGCGATCGCCTGATGCAGCTATTCAACAATCTGCTGGAAAATAGCCTTCGTTACACCGACAGCGGTGGAGGCTTGCGTATCAGCGCAGAGCAGCGCGACAAGCGCGTGCTGATCACCTTCGCCGACTCCGCGCCGGGAGTCAGTGACGATCAGTTGCCAAAACTGTTCGAGCGATTCTACCGCACCGAAGGTTCGCGCAACCGCGCCAGCGGAGGTTCCGGTTTGGGGCTGGCGATTTGCGTCAACATCGTCGACGCCCATAATGGCCGCATCCACGCGGCCCATTCGCCTTTTGGCGGGGTAAGCATTACAGTAGAATTACCGCTGGAACGCGATTTACAGAGAGACGTATGACTGAGTTACCCATTGATGAAAACACACCACGTATCCTGATTGTGGAAGATGAACCCAAGCTGGGACAGTTACTTATCGACTATCTGCGCGCCGCGAGCTATGCCCCGACGCTGATTAGCCACGGCGATCAGGTCCTGCCGTATGTGCGCCAGACGCCGCCAGATTTAATCCTGCTGGATCTGATGCTGCCGGGGACCGACGGGCTGACGCTGTGCCGCGAAATCCGTCGCTTCTCCGAGGTGCCAATCGTGATGGTCACCGCCAAAATTGAGGAGATAGACCGCCTGCTGGGGCTGGAAATCGGTGCGGATGACTACATCTGCAAGCCTTACAGCCCGCGCGAAGTGGTCGCCCGCGTGAAGACCATTTTGCGTCGCTGCAGGCCACAGCGTGAACTGCAGCAACTGGATGCCGAAAGTCCGCTTGTTGTAGACGAAAGCCGTTTCCAGGCCTCCTGGCGCGGTAAAATGCTTGACCTGACGCCCGCGGAATTTCGTCTGTTGAAAACCCTGTCTCACGAGCCGGGAAAGGTGTTTTCCCGCGAGCAATTACTGAATCATCTCTACGATGATTATCGCGTGGTCACCGACCGCACCATCGATAGCCATATCAAAAACCTGCGTCGCAAGCTGGAAGCGCTTGACGAAGAGCAGTCGTTTATCCGTGCGGTGTATGGCGTCGGGTATCGCTGGGAAGCGGATGCCTGCCGGATTGTCTGACGCAATAACGCCGCCCGTAGCCCGGCAATGCCGCGCTTATCGGGACGGCGTTACCCTTTACCTCCCTGCCCCGCAGCGCTACAATGCCCGCCCTTAACGTGAGGACTCTCCTCTACCCGCTTCATCAGGTGAAGCGGATCTGACCTGTCATCAGAACGAGAAAATAATGTTTAAACCGGAACTCCTTTCCCCGGCGGGAACGCTGAAAAACATGCGTTACGCTTTCGCCTATGGCGCCGATGCCGTCTATGCGGGCCAGCCGCGTTACTCCCTGCGCGTGCGCAATAATGAATTCAACCACGAGAATCTGCAGCGCGGCATTAATGAAGCCCACGAGTTGGGGAAAAAATTCTACGTGGTGGTCAACATCGCGCCGCATAACGCCAAGCTGAAAACCTTTATCCGCGATTTGAAGCCGGTGGTGGAAATGGGTCCGGATGCCCTGATCATGTCCGATCCGGGTCTTATCATGCTGGTGCGCGAGAATTTCCCGGAAATGCCGATTCACCTCTCGGTACAGGCCAATGCCGTTAACTGGGCGACTGTAAAATTCTGGCATTCAATGGGGCTGACCCGCGTGATTCTCTCTCGCGAACTGTCGCTGGAAGAGATTGAAGAGATCCGCCAGCAGGTGCCGGAGATGGAGATTGAAATCTTCGTTCATGGCGCGCTGTGTATGGCCTACTCTGGCCGCTGCCTGCTCTCGGGCTATATCAATAAACGCGATCCGAATCAGGGCACCTGCACTAACGCCTGCCGTTGGGAATATAATGTTCAGGAAGGCAAAGAAGATGTGGTCGGTAATATCGTCCACAAATACGAGCCGATCCCGGTACAAAACGTGGAGCCGACTCTGGGTATCGGCGCGCCCACCGATAAAGTGTTTATGATTGAAGAGGCCCAACGTCCGGGCGAATACATGACCGCGTTCGAAGACGAGCACGGCACCTATATCATGAACTCTAAAGACCTGCGCGCCATCGCTCACGTTGAACGTCTGACTCAGATGGGCGTGCACTCGCTGAAAATCGAAGGCCGTACCAAGTCCTTCTACTACTGCGCGCGTACCGCGCAGGTTTATCGCAAAGCGATTGACGATGCCGCTGCCGGCAAACCGTTTGATCCGCAACTACTGGAAACACTGGAAGGACTGGCGCACCGCGGTTATACCGAAGGTTTCCTGCGTCGCCACACCCATGACGATTATCAGAATTACGAATACGGCTATTCCGTTTCCGAGCGTCAGCAGTTCGTGGGGGAATTTACCGGTGAGCGCAAAGGCGACCTCGCAGCCGTGGCGGTGAAAAACAAATTCTCCGTCGGTGACAGCCTGGAACTGATGACCCCGCAGGGCAATGTCAACTTTACGTTAGCGCAGATGGAAAACGCCAAAGGCGAACCAATGCCGGTGGCGCCAGGCGACGGGTATACCGTATGGATCCCTGTGCCGCAGGATCTGATGCTGGATTATGCACTGTTAATGCGCAATTTTTCCGGCGAATCGACGCGTAATCCGCATGCTAAATAGTTAATCAGGGTTATTTTTTCAGTCCAGGAGGAATCTTAGAAACCGATCACATACCGCTTCGTTCTTTAAGGGTATTATCCGTTTCGCTGAAAAACATAACCCATAAATGCTAGCTGTACCAGGAACCACCTCCTTAGCCTGCGTAATCTCCCTTACGCAGGCTTATTTTTTTGTGGCCTAAATCGCGGTACTGATGCGCTGGCTGCACTCACTCACCCTGGTCACCTGGTTTTCTATGCCCCCAGGGATTCGTTCATTTGCCGCCTTTCCGTATCGCGATTTAGTTTACAAAAATAGTCTATTGCGTGCGTATTTTAAGCCTGTTCTGACCTCCCCTTTTCGTTTCTGCTATACACTTTCTTCATAGATTCCAAAAACAAACAGGCAAAAAAGGAATGGCAAATTTTCCCGCCAGCGTATTGATTCTGAATGGCAAAAGTGCTGATAACCCCGTACTGCGGGAAGCCATTGGGCTGCTCCGCGATGCAGGCGTAGAGATCCACGTTCGCGTCACCTGGGAAAAAGGCGATGCGCAGCGCTATGTCGAAGAGGCCCGCCGTCTGGGCGTTGAAACGGTGATCGCCGGTGGTGGCGACGGCACGATTAACGAAGTGTCGACGGCGCTGATCCAGTGTGAGGGGTCCGATATTCCCGCGCTGGGCATTCTGCCACTGGGCACCGCCAATGACTTTGCCACCAGCGTCGGCATCCCCGAGGAGTTAGATAAGGCGCTGAAGCTGGCGATCGCGGGCAACGCCATTGAAATCGATATGGCGCAGGTTAACGATAAAACCTGTTTTATCAATATGGCGACCGGCGGCTTTGGTACGCGCATCACCACTGAAACGCCGGAAAAACTGAAAGCGGCGCTGGGCGGCGTGTCATATATCATTCACGGCCTGATGCGCATGGATACGCTAAAACCGGACCGCTGCGAGATTCGTGGTGAAAACTTCCACTGGCAGGGCGACGCGCTGGTGATTGGAATTGGCAATGGGCGTCAGGCTGGCGGCGGACAGCAGCTGTGCCCCGATGCGCTCATCAATGACGGTTTACTGCAACTGCGTATTTTTACCGGCGAAGAGCTCCTGCCAGCCCTGTTTTCTACCCTGAAGCCACAGGAGGAAAATCCTAATATCATCGACGGCGCTTCGGCCTGGTTTGATATCCGGGCACCGCATGACATTACCTTTAATCTTGATGGCGAACCGCTCAGCGGACAGGAATTTCATATCAAAATCCTGCCCGCCGCGTTGCGTTGCCGGTTACCACCGGACTGCCCGCTACTGCGTTAAGCAATCGTCACTTTACTGTCAAGATAGACATCCTGCACGGCGTTGATCAATTTCACGCCGTCAGCCATCGATTTTTTGAAAGCTTTACGACCCAGAATCAATCCCATCCCGCCTGCGCGTTTGTTAATCACCGCCGTGCGCACCGCGTCGCTCAGGTCGGTCTCGCCGCCTGCCGCACCGCCGGAGTTAATCAACCCGGCACGCCCCATGTAGCAGTTTGCCAGTTGATAACGAACCAGATCGATCGGGTTCTCGGTGGTCAGCTTGCTGTAAACACGATCGTCGGTGTAACCATAATTCACCGCTTTGTAGCCGCCGTTGTTCTCCGCCATTTTCTGTTTGACGATATCCGCGCCAATTGTTGCCGCCAGATGGTTCGCCTGCCCGGTTAAGTCAGCGGAAACGTGATAATCGACGCCATCTTTTTTGAAAGCGGAATTACGCAGATAGGCCCACAGCACCGTTACCATGCCCAGCTCATGCGCCCGCTCAAAGGCGGCGGAAATCTCTTCAATCTGCCGACGCGACTCCTCCGATCCAAAGTAGATGGTTGCGCCAACAGCCACCGCCCCCAGATTGAACGCCTGCTCTACGCTCGCATACAACGTCTGGTCATAGGTATTCGGATAGCTCAACGTTTCGTTGTGGTTGAGTTTCACCAGAAACGGAATGCGATGTGCGTAACGGCGCGAGACGGAAGCCAGTACGCCATAGGTCGAGGCCACACAGTTACATCCGGCTTCGATCGCCAGTTCAACGATATTTTTCGGGTCGAAATAGAGCGGGTTGGCGGCAAACGACGCGCCTGCCGAGTGTTCCACCCCCTGATCGACCGGTAAAATGGACAGGTAACCCGTTCCCGCCAGACGCCCGGTGTTATACAACGTCTGCATGTTACGCAGTACCGCAGGCGGACGGTTGTTGTCCACCATCACGCGGTCGACATAATCCTGTCCGGGCAGATAGAGTTGGTCTGAGGGTATGGTCATGCAACGATGCTGTAAGAGGCTGTCGGCGTCTTTGCCAAGCAACTGCGCAATATCAGTCATAGTTATGCTCCCGTAAGTTCCGAATGCGTCGGAAGGTGAATTGTCCTGACCCGCCTTTGCGGGCAGCCTTAAGCCTGGTACTGACCGTGCGTTTTTTCCATCTTTCGGGGATTTTTCAGCGTAATCGGCTGGCACGATTCACTGACGATAAAGTGTTAAGACGGTCAAGTTTTCGCCTCAAAGGTATTTAAAAGGTATTATTTAATGGTACTGTCATGATGTACCTTACCTGTCATGAAGGATTTAAAGATGAAAACTACAGTGAAACTGTCGTTCATGATGTTCGTTGAATGGTTTATCTGGGGAGCCTGGTTTGTTCCGCTCTGGCTCTGGTTGAGTAAAAGTGGTTTTACTGCCGGTGAGATTGGCTGGTCTTATGCCTGTACCGCGATTGCCGCAATTCTGTCGCCGATCCTCGTGGGCTCGCTGACCGACCGGTTTTTCTCGGCGCAAAAGGTACTGGCGGTGCTGATGTTCGCCGGTGCGGTACTGATGTATTTTGCCGCTCAACAAACGACGTTCGGTGGATTTTTCCCGCTGCTGCTGGCCTACTCGCTGACCTATATGCCGACCATCGCACTGACGAACAGCATCGCGTTTGCCAACGTGCCGGACGTGGAGCGCGACTTCCCACGCATCCGCGTTATGGGCACCATCGGCTGGATTGCCTCCGGTCTCGCCTGCGGCTTCCTGCCACAGATGCTGGGCTATAACGACATCTCGCCAACCAATATCCCACTGCTGGTGACAGCCGCCAGCTCTGCGCTGCTGGGTATATTCGCCTTCTTCCTGCCGGATACCCCGCCGAAAAGCACCGGCAAGATGGACGTCAAAGTCATGCTGGGTCTGGATGCGATTATCCTGCTGCGGGATAAAAACTTCCTCGTCTTTTTCTTCTGCTCGTTCCTGTTCGCGATGCCGCTGGCGTTCTATTACATCTTCGCCAATGGCTATCTGACCGAAGTCGGGATGAAAAACGCCACCGGCTGGATGACGCTCGGTCAGTTCTCCGAAATCTTCTTTATGCTGGCGTTGCCCTTCTTTACGAAACGCTTTGGTATTAAGAAGGTATTATTACTTGGTCTTATCACGGCGGCGATCCGCTACGGCTTCTTCATCTACGGCGGCGCAGACGAATACTTCACTTATGCCCTGCTGTTCCTCGGTATTTTGCTGCATGGCGTGAGCTACGACTTCTACTACGTAACGGCATATATCTATGTCGATAAAAAAGCGCCGGTGCATATGCGTACCGCCGCACAAGGGTTGATTACGCTCTGCTGTCAGGGCTTCGGCAGCCTGCTGGGCTACCGTCTCGGCGGCGTGATGATGGAAAAAATGTTTGCTTATCCGGAGCCGGTCAACGGCCTGACCTTTAACTGGGCAGGCATGTGGACATTCGGGGCGGTGATGATCGCCGTGATAGCCGTACTATTTATGATTTTCTTTCGCGAATCAGACAAAGAAATTACCGCTATTGAGGTTCGCGAGACTGCGTTGACACAAGGGGAAGTAAAATGAAAGCAGAACGTATTCTCGGTGCTCTTTATGGGCAGGCGTTAGGGGATGCGATGGGGATGCCGTCAGAACTGTGGCCCAGAGCCCGCGTTAAAGCGCACTTTGGCTGGATTGACCGCTTTCTGCCGGGCCCGCAAGAGAACAATGCGGCCTGTTATTTTGGCCGCGCAGAATTTACCGACGATACCTCAATGGCGCTCTGTCTGGCGGATGCTCTGCTGGAACGCGACGGCAAGATCGACCCGGACCTGATTGGGCGTAATATTCTCGACTGGGCGCTGCGCTTTGACGCCTTCAATAAAAACGTTCTCGGGCCGACATCGAAAATCGCTCTGAACGCCATTCGCGACGGGAAACCGGTGGCGGAACTGGAGAATAACGGCGTGACCAACGGCGCAGCGATGCGTGTGTCGCCGCTGGGATGCCTGCTGCCGGCGCGCGATCTGGATGCGTTTATCGATGACGTGGCGCTCGCCTCCAGTCCGACGCACAAATCGGATCTGGCGATCGCCGGTGCGGTGGTGGTGGCATGGGCGATTTCACGGGCGATCGATGGCGAATCGTGGGGTGATATTGTTGACGCCCTCCCCGCAATCGCCCTGCACGCCCAACAAAAACGCATCACCACGTTTAGCGCCTCGCTTTCTGCGCGTCTGGAGATTGCGTTGAAGATTGTGCGCCAGGCCGACGGTGCCGAAGCGGCCAGCGAACAGTTGTATCAGGTAGTCGGTGCCGGAACCAGTACGATTGAATCGGTGGCGTGTGCCATTGCGATGGTTGAACTGGCAAAAACGGACCCCAATCGCTGCGCCATTCTGTGTGCCAATCTCGGCGGCGATACCGATACCATTGGGGCAATGGCGACAGCCATTTGTGGCGCATTACAGGGCATCAACGCCATCAATCCTGTGTGGAAACAGGAGCTGGATACGATAAACCAGCTCGATTTTAGCCGCTACGCGACGGCGCTTACGCGCCTGCGCCAACGTCGGGAGGCGTCATGAACACTTCTCGTTTAACCGAACTGTTGCCAGGTTTAACGACTCGCCAGCCGGTCACGGTTGTCGGCGCGGCGGTCATCGATGTGATTGCTGATGCCTATGCCCTGCCCTGGCGCGGGTGTGACATTGAGCTGAAGCAGCAAGGCGTTAACGTCGGCGGCTGCGCGCTGAACATCGCCGTGGCGCTGAAACGGCTGGGTATTGATGCCGGTAACGCCCTGCCGCTGGGCCAGGGCGTATGGGCGGAGATCATTCGTAACCGGATGGCGAAAGAAGGGTTACACAGCCTCATCGAGACCGCGCAAGGTGATAACGGCTGGTGCCTGGCGCTGGTCGAACCGGATGGCGAGCGCACGTTTATGTCATTCAGCGGCGTTGAGAACCAATGGAATACCGACTGGCTGGCTCAGCTCACCATCGCGCCTGACAGCCTGATTTATCTCTCGGGTTATCAGTTAGCCTCGCCCTGCGGCGAGCTGCTGGTGCAATGGCTGGAAGGGCTGGATCAGGTGACACCGTTTATCGATTTTGGCCCGCGTATTGGCGATATTCCTGATGTGCTGATGGCGCGCATTCTGGCCTGTCGCCCTCTGGTGTCGCTTAACCGCCAGGAAGCGGAAATCGCGGCGGAACGGTTGGGTCTCAGCCAGGTGGTGGAAGAGTTAGGCGCGCAGTGGGTGAAGCGATTTGCTGCACCATTAATCGTTCGCCATGACAAAGACGGTGCCTGGTACTTCAGCCCGCAATCCTGCGGATGCGTACCGGCCTTCCCGACGACGGTCGTTGATACGATTGGTGCCGGTGACAGCCACGCGGGCGGCATGCTGGCCGGGCTGGCGTCGGGCTGGTCGCTGGCGGACGCGGTGCTGCTCGGTAACGCGGTGGCATCGTGGGTGGTTGGACATCGCGGCGGTGACTGTGCGCCGTTTCATGAGGAGTTACTCCTCGCACACAAAGACGTATAAATCGCTTCGGCAGTAGCTGATGCTGTACTCGATAGGCCGCTGCTGTTGGTCAAGCGCCACCTGTTTGATCACCAGCACCGGCACTTTGCTGTCCATCTGGATATGCGACTGGAACTCAGCATCCGGCATTTTTGCACTCACCCGTGAGCGGGTACGCTGCGGGTGGATGTGCTGGCTGCGGAAATAGTCGTACAGCGATATGCCAATCTCATCAGCGTCATGAATGAGGTGCGCGGGCACCCACGACTCTTCAATAGACACGGCATCTTCATCGACGTAGCGGATACGCTTGAGCAGAAACACATCACTGCCGGCGGCAATCGCCAACTGCTGCGCCACCTCTTCAGGACACTTAACGACGCGCTTGTTGACCCATAAGGTGTCTGGTTTTTTCCCGCGTAACACCACCTGCTGAGAAAACCCCTTCGCCTCTTTCAGCGAATACTCAAAGATGTTGTTGATCTGCGTCCCGTAGCCGCGCGCGCGCGTCACGACCCCCTCTTCTTCCAGCGCCTGCATCGCTTTACGCACCGTAATGCGTGAGACACCGGTTAACTGGCTGAGATCGCGCTCTCCTGGCAGAATATTGCCATGCTCAAGCACGCCACTGCGCACGGCATTTTTCACCGTCTCGGCAAACTTGATATAAAGCGGCGTGTTATCCACCGCTGAAATACGATCGTTCAGTTGCGCGATAAGCTGAGTATGCGCTTGTTCCATGAGTCTTTTTCCTGACAGCCCGTCTGCTGCCAGTATATACGCTACCAGTACGCGTGGAAATGATGAACAGGCCCGATGCCGTGCCCAACCTCCAGCGTGTCGGCCTGCGCCAGCGCCGCCGACAGCCAGACTTTCGCCTCCTGCACCGCCCCGGCCCAGTCGGTATGTCGCGGACGCAGCGCCGCCAGCGCCGCGGAGAGCGTACAGCCCGTGCCGTGCGTGTTTTTCGTCATTACCCGCGGCGCGGTAAAGCGCTCTTCACCGGTCGCTGTAAAGAGCCAGTCAGGACTTTGCTCATCGTCCAGATGACCACCTTTCATCAACACGGCGCCACAGCCCATCCCCAACAGCGCCCGCCCCTGTTCCAGCATCTCTTTCTCGTTGCGCGCGTGCGGGCAATCCAGCAGCGCCGCCGCTTCCGGCAGATTAGGGGTAATCAGAGAAACCTGCGGTAACAGCCGCTTGCGCAATGTCTCAACGGCGGAAGGCGACAGCAACGGATCGCCGCTTTTCGCCAGCATGACTGTATCAAGCACCACATTTTGCACCTGATGGCGCTGCAAGCGCTCCGCCACCGCTTCGACGATATCCGTTTCTGCCAGCATGCCGATTTTGGTGGTGTCAATGCGTACATCACTGAACACCGAATCAAGCTGCGCGGCGACAAAATCAGGCTCAATACGATACACAGACTGCACGCCCAGGGTATTTTGCGCCACCAGCGCGGTAATTACCGCACAGCCGTAAGCGCCGAGCGCCGAGAAGGTTTTTAGATCGGCCTGAATGCCCGCGCCGCCGCTGGGATCCGTACCGGCAATGGTTAATGCGTTGATCCGTTTCATACCGCCGCCTCCGCATCCAGATGGTAGAGTGCGTCGAGAAACGCCGGGATAAAGCTGCCGGGACCGTGACTGGTCTTTGTCGCGAGTTCTCCCGCCTGTTTCATCCAGCAACAGGCAGAAGCAATATTGTGCAGCCTGTCTCCAGCCAGAGCGCAGCTGGCCGCGACTACCGCCGAAAGGGCGCAACCGGTGCCCACCACTTTCGTCATCAGCGGGTTACCACCCGTGACACCCAGAGTGCGCTCGCCGTCGGTGACGTAATCCACTTCGCCGGTGACCACCACAACAGCGCCAGTCTGGCGTGCCAGAATCTGCGCCGCCGGCAGAGCCGTTGCAACCGCATCGGTGGCATCCACTCCGCGCCCCCCGGCGCTTTCACCGGCTAACGCCAGGATTTCTGAAGCATTGCCGCGAACGGCGGCAGGTTTTAACGCAAGGAGTTCAAGGCAGAAACGTCGACGGTATTCAAGCGCGCCTACGGCAACCGGGTCCAGCGTCCAGGGGGTGTTGGCGCTGTTTGCCTGCTCAACCGCCGCCCGCATTGCCTGCGCACGCGGTTGTGTCAACGTGCCGACGTTGATGAGCAACGCGCTGGCAAGAGCGGCAAACTGGCGAGCTTCTTCGGGCTCAATCACCATCGCCGGAGAAGCCCCCAGCGCCAGTAGCGTATTGGCGGTAAAACTCTGTACGACGTCATTGGTCATACAATGTGTTAACGGAGAAAAGGTATGAAAATCTTGTAAGGTACGAACCGCATGTTCGCGGCTGTGCAGGTCAGGCTGCATGGTTACGCTCCTGCCCGCGCGAAGAAGGGACACGAGCAGTGTCTGACTTCCCTACGCTGGCATTATCCAGATCAGGTGGTACGGGTATTTCTCAGCCCATCAGCGATGGGGCACCCCGAGTCATTTAAAAAAATCAAAAACTTGCGATTAACGTCCCGTTAATCCCTGATCAGGATCATGCCAGCGGAAAGCCAAAGACTCAACCTTAAAAAATGCTCTGTGTCCCAGTTTGTGTCTCAAGTTGTGGCTCACAGTACCAAACACCGAACACAAAAAAGGCCGGGTTTCCCCAGCCTCAACAGCACAATTTAAGATGCCTTCACAAACCTATTTACCTAGATGTGCTCTTACCTTAGCAGTGCCATTACCAACAGCTTTGACAGCAGCCCTAAGCTGAGATTCAGTAACACCCAACGCTTGGGTCCAATATGCCACTTCCCAAGATTCACTCAAGCTGATGAAACGTTTATCTTCTGGCTGCCGACGCTGTAAGTTATCTGCCATTTGTTTTGTCCTGAGTATTACAAGCTTATGCCTGCTCACTACCTATATGACTTCTCTACCGCTTCGTAAACGGTCAGTTATCAAACAATTGACACTGGTCATAAAACCAGTAAAAACTTTTCCCCGAACTTGCTACTTTGCCGCTTCGCTTCTATCATAACCACTACATATTGTGCTTATTGATATAATAAATACAATATATCCAAAAAATCCATCCTGTGAATAGGTGTTGAAATGGCGAACAATGATAAGCAATCCTCGAAAGATGTAGCTCATCTGGCAGCAGAGACTCTAAACAACCCAAACGCCTCTGCGATTCAGAAAAGTTTAGCGGGTTCGGTGCTATCACAAGCAGGAACTAAAAATCAGACTGGTGCAGATATGGAAGCCAAAGCATCAGCAGCATTGAAAAACGCCCGTTCAAGCGAGGTTACTAAAACCTTGGCTGGTTCGGTTGTTTCTCAATCTAATAAAAAGCGCTAAAAAAAAGCCGGGATTAACCCGGCTCTTATGTTTTGATTTTTCGTTGTCGCTGTTCGGTGAGGTAGTACCGTATAGCCCCTTCCAGCCCCATACTGGCGACCTTATCAAGAAATGAAGCTCTTGGCACTCCCAGCGCCCTGCACAGGCCACTGATATTGATCAAGTCGTTTTCTTCCAGTGTCTTGACGTGTGAGACAACCAACGGCACATTACCTACACCAGAAATTGTGATTTTCATAAATCCTTTCCTTTGCATTCTCTAAATAAGCGGGGAGCGAAACCGCCCCCCGAAAACTAAAATAATCTTATGCGCCGTTACGCTTCTGTAGTGTTAACAGTCAGACGGGTAATCATCGACTGGTTGTAACAGATAGGCAGCAGGCCATACTCGGATTGGATCGTGACGTTGTGAAGGTGGTCCTCCCATGAGTACTGGAAGAATTGACTCTCTGCTTCCTCTGCCGCTAAACGCGCATCTCGTGATGCAGGACCGTGGTAAATTTCGAATGGTTGCAGGTCACTACCAACGATATTGTTTGCACCAAACACAGGAACCATAAATGCCTGCCCAGCCGGAATGAATTCACGATACAGAAGACCAGTATTAACAAAAGTCAGGCCGTCGATGGTCATCGCCTGAAACGCTGGCAGGCTCGCTTTAACACTGTCGTTAAACAGATTGCTATCCGGCAGCACACCATGATTGATCAGGCTCAGCATAGACGGGTGAAACTTGATCGCCTTGTACGCTTCCGGAGAGCACAGAACAACCACACCACGCATGGAACTTAGCCAACCACCAAGGGCAAAACGCATGTTATTAGCAGCAGTATCCAGATCTTCTAACGGGCCGTTACCTGTTTTGGTGGCGTCTATTGTGGCTGTTGCTACGGTCTGACCGAATTCTTCCTCAAAATCCAGCACGGGGCGGTCTTGGGTATACGGTGATAGAACCTTTCCGGCGAATAATGCGCGGGCGAGGTACTCTTCTTTAGTAGCACGGAATTTCAGATACTGGCGGATACCTTCATCAGAAATTAGTTCATCGCGTAGTGTCTGACGCTGAGTTGAGATACGGCGGCGTGACTGGAAATCGGCAGCGCTCACTGTTCCAACGGTTACAAAATGTGGAATTTCGATCAGACGATTTTTTCCGAGTGGGCGCTCTGTCGAATCAACTTCGGTTGAATAGCGGTTAACACTAGAAGAAACGGCCTGCATATTTTCGTGAAGCTCGTCGACTTCCAGCTTAGGTAGTGGAGAGGTTTTATCTTTGAAAATATTTAGCGCCTGCAACAGGAAATTATCCCCAAATTGCTCTTTATACGCACCAGTGAAATAGTTGACCTTGAAGCCAGAGGTAGAAATTGTCATATTTTGATGTCCTTATCGTTATTATTATTCAGAAACAGAAACACGATTCAGGCCATCGGCCTCAATCTGGGAGATAGCATTCGCAACGGCGGTTGCATCGGTGCCGATCAATCCGGCTCGGTTCAGGACACAGCCACGGTCAACCACAATCACAGGGACGTTCGAGCCTGCCTTGTGGCTATCAAGGGCGATCAACAGGTCACTACCTGACGCGTAGGCGGTGCCATCACTGGCTAACAGAGTGCCGGGAACGGTATCAATTGCCAGCGTGGTAAAAACGCGCGTTTTATGCGAGAACACAGGATCATCACGGTAAATCACTACATCACGGAATGAGCGATCTTCTGTAGCTACAATCATCATTAACTCCATAGATTTTTATATTATTTTTCATCCGACATATTCGTCAGACGGCAGGTAAGAAAAACGCCAACTAAGGCGTTTAACGGTTTTTTTACTTGTCAGAAAAGCCGTGGCGGGAAATAACCCGCCAGGTGGTAGGAGAAATAATAATGATCTATATCTGATTGTTATTTTCTGACAGTAGGAATGAGGGAACAAACACCGCCAAATTGCGGACATCCACAGCCGTTAGAAAACGGTGTTTGTTCAGTGCCAGTTTGCATCATGGTGGGATGACCGACGAGGAGAGCGCCGGATTTATTACGGCGCATAGCGCTTTACCTTTCGGTAAACCCGTAAACGGGCGTTAATAGCCTAATCCGGGTAACCCGGAGTAGTACTTCTTTTCTGAATACAACCAGTGGTCGGCGAAAACCTTCCCGTGAGAGTGCGGATATTGGCTGTATTTAGAAAAGGCGCTCTTGGCGAAGCGCACTTTATATTTCGTAAGGAGAAATGAGGAAAAAGCTATTTGGCAGTAGTCTATTCCTTGTATATTATTTTATCACGTGATTATATCAATTGCAATAAATACTTGGCAAATTTGACGGAAAAATATTGACTTCCCGACACAATTGATATAATAGCGGCAGATTCGCCGCCTTCTGTTTCATCATTGAGCAATCCCCAGAATCAGGTTGTTCTGAGCCTGGTTGTTCTCTCGGATCTTGGTGTCCACCAATCCAGCAATTTTGTCATCATGTACAAAGACGTCCATCTGCTGATTAATGTTCGCCTGCCCGGTAACACTGACAGGGATCGGTTGTTGCTTCGCCAAACTGTCGATTGTTGGGACGGTGAATGTTGGCTGCTGCGGTTGTAGTGTCTGGTAGTTCAGACCAGGCACATTCAACGCTAACGCTGGATTGTTAAACGCTGTGCCTGATCCGTTACTCTGAGACGGCATTCCCTGCACTCCCGGAATGGTACTGGCGCTAGTAATACCCTCAATAGAATTCTTGAACGACTGCCAGACACGCCCCACCATTGAATCTTTATAGTAAAGACCGTTGTCGGAAAGTTGCTCGTGCTTGTTTTCTGGGTTGATACCACCAAACCAGGAGGTGATTTTCAGCACTACCGCCGACATTTCACCCAGAGATTTCCCCAACTCGTTGGTAATCGGAATCAGTCCAGCCATTCCCTTGCTCAAATTGTCGGTATTTTGACCATATTCACCCAGTCCAGCAACGAACGAAGCTGAGAAGTGATCTGCAAGGCTGGTCTGTACCCTGCTGTATTCAGTGCTCAACGCTGAGAGTTTCTCAAGGTTGGCTTGTTGTGCATCTGATAGGGTCCATCCTTCAGCAGCAAGCTGACGCATACGGGCAATAACTTCGTCACCTTCCCCACTGATACCCGCCATCAAGACCGATCCGTCATCGATAGCCTCAAGGAAAAAGCGCATTTCTCGCTCTGTAAAATTAAACTGTTTGCCCAACTGCCGGACGAAGGTAACGAAGGTTCCCATATCCAGTTTCTGAAGCTCGCCAATTACTTTTTGTGCTGTTCGCTGGTTGGTTTTGCTAAGGACTGCATTCACCAGCCCGGCAAGTTCACCGCCTCCGCTGAATGTTGTTACCCCTTGCTTGTTAGTTTTAAATGAGCCGGTATTCAGTAACTCACCCGCTTTCTCGAAGTAATCCTTATTCATTGAGGCGTACTTATCTACAGTCAGGTCGTACCCTGTACGCTTCTGTACAACGTCGTGGATAGCATTAAATTCAAGCTGACTAATATCATACTGTTTTAATTGCTGCGCCTCTCTGGAGCGCTCTAGGCTCCCCTGGAGGGTCTGACCAACACGAGCAACACCCATTGAGCCAATCAGGGAACCACCTGCAATAACACCAGCGGCAGCAAGTCCACCCCTGCCCTCTGTGCGTACACGACCAGCACGAACACCTCCGGCTTTCTGTTCACGGGTAATACGCTGTTGCAGACGGGCCTGTTTGCGTAATTCTGTTGTGATACGGGCCATTTCAAAGCGAGTCTCTTCTACGGTGAAACGCTCCTCCTTCTGTGCCTTCAGCGCCTCTTTAGCTGCACGGATGGCTTTATAACGAGTTGCCACATCAGCACCATTCACGTTAGCCAGAGTTAAGGCTGATTTACGGAGGCTGTTGTAATAAGCAACTTCACGCTTGAGAGCGGCCTCCTTCTTTTCTTCAAGGGCAAGAGCACGTTTTTGTGCTGCGATGTCAGCAGCAACAGCACCGTGACCGCGTAGCATCGCTGCATTTTGACGTTCTAAAAGACCACGTTCAGCGAAGTTCCCGCCCATATCTGGGTTGTAGGTCATAACTTGTGATCTGGCTGCGGCCTGCACTTTTGCAGAAATTGCCGCGAGTCTGGCAGATTGACGTGCTGCCTGTTCCTGTTGGGATAACTGACGCGCCTGTAATGAAGTCATCTTATTGGCGTGGGCGATTGCGTCCCGCTCCATTTTGGCCTGGATTTTTGCCTGTTTCTGTTGCTGTTTTGATAATTGCTCCGCCTGTCGAAGCTTCGCAGTCTGAGCCTTAGCCGCTGCAAGAGCCGCTTTGCCTTCGCTTTGAACAGTACGCTTCTGTGCCTTCTCCAGCGCTTTAGCGGGTTTGGCGGTTAACTGCCGAAGTGAAAGAATTTTCTTCTTCGCTGCTTCATAACTTGAGCGGGAAATTTCCCAGCTAACGACGTTGACGGTGCAGGTGACAATTTTATTGGTTCCACTCATTCAGCCCCCTGATTAATGATGTTGCCGTACCGTTCAGGATTATCAGCAACCAGTTTCCGACAAGCGGCCTTTGCCCTCTCGAGCGCATCAGGATCGATGTGGTCAGTGGTATGAGCAACCACTGGACGACTATCAGCACCCAGCGATTTTTTAATCCGTTTGGTGGGTGTGTCAGCCGAGGCTGATTTGAGCAACTCCGGATGTTGTTCCAGAAAGTTATCAGTGACGCTCTTCAGATTGTTCCGCGCTTTTTGAAGTTCGTACTCGCCCGGCGTCATGCCGTGCATTGCCGCAAAGATGCGATTACGGACGGTTTTTATTAGTGTCATTTTATAGTGTCTCCAGAGTAGGATCAGCCCATCACGGGCGCAGCAATACGCCAGCCACGTAACAGGCAGGTAAGATATGATCGTTTCAATGTTCATTTTTCCCCGGCTGGGGTTGGGTCAGTGCATCGCAAGGCGATTAACGACAATAACCGTTAACCCGCTGGCGGGTGTCAATAATGCAGGCGTGGTGATCGACGCTGTGGATTGCTCTGTTTTCTGACGACCGTTTCACGATAAGCTATGTATAGCGGGTCGGTTTGATCAGGCATCCGTGATGCCATCTGCTGATCGCTGATGCCTTCACGCTTAAGAAGCGTCACCACGGTGAATAATGGTAGTTGCAGATCCTGACAGATTTTTTCGAGCATTGCCCCACTGTCGAAATATTGCCGAACAGTCACCTTAGTTGCGTACTGGCTGGTGTATTTCACCCTACGGAATCGGGGGTTCCAAGTTTCCGCCAGTTCCGTCACAAATGCAGGATCGAGACGGAGGAGTAAGGCGACTTTCCCAGGGCTGACACCATGCACAAGGAGGGTTTTTGCGGTTTTGACAATTGATTCGTCACGGCGGCGTTTTTTGAAAAGGCGCTTTAAATCTTGGTTTGGTTTTTCAACTGCGGTCAAATCACCGCTTACGTACTCACACAAGTATTCCTCCAGTATCAAAAAGGGATCTCCGGATCATCTTCATCGTAGTGAAATATATCCGGCCCGTTAACTTGTTGCTTTCCTGGCGCTGGTTCTGTTGCGGGTATATCATCAGGCCGCATAGTCTCTCCAGGCTCACCCATATTGGTTTTACCTGTTAGTTTCCACACAAGTTTGATCTCATCCTGCCAGGTTGTAGCGCCCTGTGATTGCGCCCAGCGTCGCGCCTCTGGAACCAAAGGCCCACGAGGGGTAAACGAGGTGGCGAGCCACGGTATCCCGACAACATTTTCCCCGGCTGGCTCACTCAGTGATGGATCATCACTACCGGATAAATCAACATCGACAGGAATATCCACAGCAGGTACACCGTCTGGCTTTCCAGCAGCAGGCGCGGCAGTCTCAGGGTTATCAGAAGCAGGTTGTTCGTGCTCTTGTTGCTGTACGCCATTTTCGCTCTCCTCGATTTTTGGCTGTGTTACTTTTTTCCTCGTGGCCATGGATTTAAAATTTTTATTCGCCCGTTCATGGTCCCACGCTGGAGCGCCTTTGTACTTTTTGTGGATCACCTCAAGCGCATCTGCAACATCATTGAAAAAATGGACAGTGTAAGCTTCACTATTCCCCCTCCATCCGGCAGTCTCAACAATTCCCAGTTTCTTCAACTCCGCCAGGGCTTTGCTGAATGTGTCGCGTGAAATATCCAGCGCCGCCGCCATTTGTCGCTGGTCTGTATAAAATTGCTGTCCACGACTTGAGAATCCAATATACTGATTCCTCATGTATTGATAGGCGAGCTTCATCACAGGAGTTATTTTCACAACCTCGCCAGTGCTGCGAATCAAAATCCTGCTGGCACACAAGAAACGCATCTCAACAACGCCGTAAGCCTCATCTGGTGTAGGTTGAACTTTAGTTTTTTCTAATTCCGTCATTAATGTCTCCATTCATTGTCCCCAAGTCGGGTAAAGTTTCACCGTTATCAAAAAGATGAGCGGCGATTGCCAGCACTTCGCGTGCAAGGTTTGGAACAGTCGTTCCTCGGCGCTTCGCTTCTGCTAAAAGTCCGGCGTAAACGTGCTGTTGAATCTTCAAATTCATATCAATTGTCCTCCTCGTTTTAGGTACAAAAGAACTCCCGCCAGTGGTCGCCCAAAGGCGAACCGGCTCAGGTTTTGTTCAGTGTTGTTAGACTGCGGTTGCGGTCGGGAAGTCACCCGCACAGGCATAGCCGTAAGATTCCAGACGTTCCACACCATCAGTGGCGATCAGGAACAGGATCACTTGTTCCGGTGTCAGGTCCAAATTGAGTTTATCTCTATATAGCTCACGGTAGCCCTGTAACACTGGATTCAGGATTTGCGTTAAAGAATTACCCTCAGCATATTTATTGCTCAAAGGCTTGAGGATCGTTGTAACCGCCCGCGCCTGCTTTGCTTTCTTCCGCTCCTGCCTCAGGATATGTAGGCAGACGGCGATCTGCGGGTATCGGACATGGACAGCAGATGCCCCACCATTTCTACTAATAAAGGCCCATAGCGCTGATTTAGTATATTTGCCGAAAAGTATGAGGTCAGCGATCTGCTCGCCTGTCATGGTGGTCAGGTCAAGGCGTTGGGATTTTGGTTTGTTCATGTTGGGTTCTCCGTTCTGTTAAAAGAATTATTCGCGGAGGTCTTTTTGTACCCATTTTGTATTGCCGTCGGATTGACAGAGGGTGTCAGAAATACGGCAGATTTTTCGTTCGAGGATTCGCAGGCAATTTCTCGCCCTACCCAGTTATTTTATAGGATAAACATCGGAATAGCAAGCATTTCTTGCAAAAATTTTATAATACCTCAAAATAACCTTACCCCATCATGATTTCTTTGTCAATAGGGCTAAATCGCTCTGTATCGCGTTATGCGGGGACTTGTCGTTATAGCAGTACCATCGTATTACCCACACCATTTAAACGCTGTAGAGAGACGTTGAGGTGGACATTTAGTTAGCCCGTGCCGCCCCGGAGTGAACCGGACAGATGCAGAGCAGTCCTCTCCGCCGTGCTCCGATCCACATTTCCTGACGCGCCTTGCGGCTTGTCTCCCACACAAATCAGCGTGTAACGCTGTTGCCGTAGGCTGTTGGGTGTACCCGAGTCGCAGAGCGTAAGCGATGGGCAAACGAGGGTTAGAAGGTCACGAGGTGGCGTGGCTGTTTCACGTCAGCGAAGGTGAGCTTCTTACCACACAGATCCTGAAGTGGCGAAGCCATTCAGAGCAGAGCGATACAGAAGCATCACTCCTTTAACACCAACAATTGAACGCATGTTCAACCAGCCGTTGATCTTAATGTTTTAATGATCTTATTGGTTTTAATGCTGTTATTAGTATTGATCTTATTAGCGCCTGAAATTCCGACATGGTTTGGAACCTTTATGTCTGGAATTCCGGCATGGTTGGTTAAGAGTTTTTACTAATGGCTCGCCGTGCGACCAGAGGCATTATCATCTCCCTGCCCCGCTTTCATCTGAAGGTACCGACCATTCTCCGCGCTGGCTGGAGATTGGCAACCCCTTACTGGTTTTCTGTCAAAATTTGGTGGATGACCTCCAACCTTGGTTATCTTGTACACAAATGAACTTAAATACACCTTGAATACCCCATTAATCGCAGTTAATTATTCTATTTTGGTCACAATGCGTACAAATCAAGAGACTGTCTGTATGAGCGCTATGGTATGCGTTACAGAACAAAGCCGCGCCAGTGCTGGGTGCGTTAAATCTGTTGGTGGGTATAGGGCTAAGCATAATCACCTTTCTGAACCACCTTTTCACAGAAAATAAAAAAACATAAAAAAACCAAAACAGATGCCCTCTGGTGGTTATTGTATGCCTCTCAACGGGGCGCTGTGATAACGGTCTGTCAGTTTACATTGTGTGGGAGATGATGCACTGTAGCGCTTCTGGTGAAGCTTACGTGGCTACTGGTGGGACTGCTTGCGCTTGTGTGGATAAAGGTACGCATCTGTGACTGTCGGGACGGGAGAAGATCGCCAGGTGATGGCAGACCTTCAACCCGTTGTGATAACGTCGCTGTAGTGGCTTTCTATCTGCTTGCGAAAAGAAAAATGAGCTTTTATGGCGTTTGATGCGCTGGCAGAGTCAAAGGGCTGAAACCTGAAATTGTGTGTTGAACTGGCAAACTCAAACAAAATCATTGAACAAGATAACTATCCTCAAACCCTACCGAATGATTCCCTTCACTTTGTAAAATCGCTACTGATTACCTGCTTCGCGTCAACGTTCCGAAAAGCAATACCTGACCATTTCAGTCAAGTACGTACTACGTATCATATGTTAAATAGAGCAAAAATTGAGCATAAAAATTCTTGTAACAGCAATTTTTCTCATGAGTTGGTGAAGTTATGCGTAATGCAGGAAGCACATTGCGGGATGTGTCGGCGCTGCGATATTTGGTGAAGATTAATGCTTTTTGCGAAGGGTCTGGAGTGACGGCTTGGCGGTTATCCAACTGCGACGTGGACTGATTACTATCTTCAGCAACTGAGAAGAGTTCATGTGTTTTTCTCAAGGTTACTAGTAATATGACTCCGCATGTCCAAAATAATGTTGAAGAAATCAGCACTCGATCAAAATATCTATTTTTTTTAGGTATTATTGACATCCCCGCCAGGCCTTATAAGACGCGCATTTAGCCTTTCTTACCATCTCGCAGCCTCAATTTAACTTCAAAATCAACCCTTGTACACAACAGAATCATCTCTAAAATATCGACTATGTGGGGCTAACATTGATTTACCACCCCCACATGTAGTGCCATGCCTGATTTTTAGGCATGAAAAAACCGGATTCATTTTCACGAATCCGGCTTACAAAGCATGACCAATAGGAGTCGCCAAACTCGTATGAATCTTAGCCTTGCCTTCATTTCTGACGGCTTGATTGTGCCAGGCAAAGAGGATCATGTAAACCTTAAAATGAACGCTCATAAGGAGCATTACATGACTATTTGTAAACAGTCACATCGTTACAACACTCTTTTCATTAGCTTACCTCACGATCAAGGTGGTGAAGGTCGCCATAAATGTTGTGGATGCGCTTACGATCAGGGCTACAGTGCGGGTTTAGCCCGAACAGGCCAACCTTGGGTTGATTTATCTGCCTTACCTGATAGCCAAGCAGGAACCGTTCGTCATAAAAGCCCTCAGGCAGCATTTGCTGATGGCTATCGTAATGGTGTCCGTGATTCATACTGTAAAGCTGTTTGAAATCAAATAATGCATCTGGGGGCTTCGCCCCCTTTTTAAGAATATTTATTGAAAGTTTTAATATAGGGGTCAAAATGGATAGTGTAAAAGACTCAATTTCGCAAGCTATAAAAGAACGATTCACTAGCCCTTTATGGGGCTATATTATGCTTTCATGGCTCGGCTTTAACTGGCAGAATCTTGCATGGCTCTTCATGAGTCAGCAAGATGTTGAAAAAAGAATTGAACTTATTACATCACAAAGTTGGTTTTATAGTCATTATTTTCTTCTTCCCGTACTTGTTGGTGCGATATTGGCTGCATTATCGCCTTACTTTAAATTATTACTTTCAATAATACATAAAAAAGCAGAAAAAAAGTTGACCAATGTTGAACGTGATCGTTCACTTAATAATTTGCAGATTGAAATTGATATTATGGAAAAAACAGCGGAAAGAAATTTCGCCTCACGTCAAGCGGAAGCTAAAGAACAAAAACGACTTCTAGAAATAGAAGAAGAACAGAAACAGTTACCTTTTAAAACTGAATCGCTTATGAAAGAGCATGAAATATTGAGCAAGAAAATAAAAACCCTTAGCGAAGAAATAAATGAAAATACAAATCGCAAAGATAAATTAAAATCTGAAATAGCGGTTCTCAAAAACAAAACAGAACAAATAATCAGTATTTTCAGAAAATACAACTCTCCCAGCAACCATGAAGAAATAAAACGTTTTGTAAATGAAATCTCATTAATTTTTAAAGAAATAGATAATAACAATCCTTATTCATCAAAATCTACTTCAGTTGAAGATGCTAAGATTGCATTAGAGAATATAACTAAAGCATCACTTGCAGGTTTAAGCCTTCAAAATCCGTTTTCTGAATTACAATATAAAAAAGCATATGAACAAATCAAACAATCGCTATCACCTCATCCAGATTTAGCAAAGTTAGCTGCAAGTTCTTTAGCGGCTTTCAGCAATCCTAACTTTAAAGAAATTGGGGAGCTAAGCCGACAGATTGCAGCACTTAAAGAACAATTTCCACAATTATCTTCACTATCTTCACAAACTTCAGAAGCGCTGAAAAACTTGACAAGTGATAACATAAATAATTTTGCGAAATACGCTCATCTCGTAAAACCCGAATACACTGATATTTACGGTCTTCTTGAAAAGGCCAAGAATGAAAATTCAATAAAAGAATACGATAGTATCGTAGAAAATCAATAAAATTTCATACATAAAAGGGGTGTATGCCCCTTTTATGGTAAGATAACAAGCAGAGCCGCTAGGCGAAAGCATCTTAATACCATTCCAGATTGTCAATCACATAACAAACAGTGGAAAGCGGGAACGTATGAAGATAACGCCTGGTGATTCCAGAGCCGCTCTTCTCATGACCAACCACCTGTTGCAAATGCGCCAGGTTGCCAACCCAACCAGCTAAACAGGTTGAAATCATGGTATGCCGGAAACTATGCACTAATCTGCGCTGCCCATAATCATCAAGGTACGGAATACCAAGCTGATCACGGACATCAGCCAAGACTTTGCCGATTTTTGGCATGTTCTTACCCGACACAGGCGAGAAAATTTTCTCTTTCCATTGGCGGTTAACAAAATCAAGGAAACCCCACTCGATCAGTCTGGGATGGATCACCACCTGCCTTATAGCGTTCTCGGTTTTCCCCTGTCCTCCTTCAGCGATCAGGAGATAGTGCCGCTGGCTATCTTCATCAAATTTGATCTGTGATTTCTCCAGCTTGGCGATCTCCCCTCTTCTTGCTCCCGTATACGCCAACAACAAGGTGATCCATTTCTGCCAGCCATCAGGCTGCTTGAGCGCCCACCCTACAAACTTTCTCATTTCTGCTGCACTGTAAGCTCCAAACCTCGCTTTCGACGGTGCGGCGACTACTCCATCAGTCGGAGACTTCTCCAGAATATCCTTGTTGTCAGTCAAAAAGGTTTTGAATAGCGATTTGTAAATCTTCAGATGCTTATGGATTGACTCAGCACCAACTAAATCTTCAGGCGGCACATCATCACACTCGATCAGTTGCTGAACGGTCATCGATCGGTAAGGCTGAACAACACGCTTAGGTAAGTTTTCAACAACTTCCATCACCTGCCTGATATCTTGTTTTGTAATGGTCGTTACATCTGTTGAGGCACCCAAGACAATCATCAGCACTTCCATAAAGCGCTCGTTGGCTTGTGTGATAGCCGTCGTCCAATTTTGGGCTTTTTCCTTTTTGTACATACTCCACGCGCCAGCCAGCGTTAAAACTTCCTTTTGTTCTTCAGGTTTTTCGGTGATGACTGGGGTAACCTCCTCCCGATATTCCTGCACAACCAGCGGCTGCGGTTTACGGAAGTCACCGTCAAGAAATTGTTGGGTTAACCAACTTTCATTCTGTTGCCTCAAGTGGTTGCCGTATTCTGAAAGGCGATTACCAAACTGAACCGGATCGATGGTTCCACGTTGAACCAAAGGAATGACTGGAGATGCAAAAGACATAAGCAACTGCGCCAGGGCGTGGCTGTCAGTCTCCAGCGACTTGCGGAAATATTTATTACCAGGCAGGCGAAACCGAACGTAATAAATCCCGTTGCGTGTGGTGGTGTGGCGTATGGTCCTGTGGCCCATTCTGAAAGCCTCATTGAGTAATGAACTAACAAAACAGGACGTTAAAACTAATAATTTCTTTTAATTTTCAATGGATAACTGCCAGACTACGCTGGCATTATCCAGATCAGGTGGTACGGGTATTTCTCAGCCCTTCGTGAAAAGGGGCACCCCGAGTCAACATACTTAGAAAACAATTATTTACACATCAATAATTTGTACTTTTTAGTGTAACCGGTGCCGTAGGCAGGGCGCAAGAATTTTCGATTTACCCCAGCCGTTATCACTGACTGGAATAGCTTAATCACGCAGTGGATCACCTGTCGCTGTAAATATTTTATAGTTAACTATCGCCATACTGAAAAACAAGTCTGTGATATTTTTGATAGATATTTAACAAATAATTAAAGAATATTCAAGAATCGTATTTCCAGGGGGGATACCATATCTAATTCATGTTATTTAAACATTCAGACATTTTTGTAATTACATTTTAAAAGTTAACTTTCAGGTTAAGTAAACGCCTCTTTCATTTGAAGGCACATTTATTACTTACTTTATTTATCATATCCAGCCACGTTAGCTATATGTGCTTTATGTGACATAGATCAACATCACCAAACACCTCTTAAGTGATAGTTCATTTTCGTTACTAAAAAAGTTACGGTTAAAGATATACCTGCGTGAGCACATGAACATAACCGGGTAATCACTGCTCAACGAAATGAGAGCCGATAACGCTAATATTTATTCCTTAATAAGTTAATGAGACTCCTTAAATGATATCTATTAATAAATCTGTTGTTGCTGTAATGACGTGTGGTGCTGTTATTGCTGGTTCAATAAACGTTGCGCATGCTTTCGATTTTGCAACCGATGTAAGCGGTTCTACTCAATGGGCGCAAAATATTCAGGGGCAAGTAGACGGTTTGTCCAGTGATGCCGCAACGCTGTACCAGGAAAGCGCTACTAATAATACCCGCATAACGGCACTTGAGAATGCACCTAAGCCGCAAGACGGTGCAAAAGGCGATAAAGGCGATAAAGGCGATAAAGGTGATACAGGCGCGACGACAACTATCACTAAGAAAGAAGTTGATACCGCAACTATTAGCAAGGTTAAGACGCTGTCAACTCAAGCCGCTACACAATCTGCTGACCTGAACGCCGCTAAGTCGTTCTTCAACACTCAGACGCAACACGCTAACGAGCGTATGAGCAACATTGAAGATCAGCAAAATAGCGATCGCAAAGAATATCGCGCGGGTATCGCTGGAGCAGCTTCTATCGCTGGCTTGCATTATGTAGATACTGATAACGCTGTGGCTATCGGTGCGGCTAATTTCAAAGATCAGCAAGGTTACGCATTAGGTTATCGTCATAAGTTCGCAGAGAATGTCGCTGCTACCCTTTCGACTTCTGGTACTTCTGACGGTGATGAAATCGTAGCCGCTTCTGCTTCTGTCGGCTGGTAAGCAACTCATAATAACCAGGATAAAAAGTAATCTTTGCTATGTTACCGTATAATCTCTGCTGCTTTTTCTTAAACTTCGCCTATAAAAAAAGCGGGTAATATTCGATGTAAAAAGTTCGGAAGGGTCTTATCCATAGCGATTCAGTCATCTGTTTTATTTGATGAACTGATTAAACAATCGGTATACATAATATTAATGTCAGCATTACTGGAATCTCTGACCATTATATTATTTATCAACAATTATGATCCGTATCAACATTGTCAACCCACACCTGACCAATAGTTTATGAATCAGGCAATCTGTATGTTGACATTAATGTTATGTTGATATCCAAATTAACTTTTACATTTTTATAAAGTAACGGTTTATACGCATTTGATAGCACAGTTTCGGAGACGCCTGATGTTAATTGCCTGAGCGTATTGAAATGAAGTTTTTCGTCCTCCAGCTCAGTTTGTATCTTTTGATGATACTGTGTGGATTTGTCGCCGGAGCCATGTATGCCCAGAATCTACATTTTTGCGTCTGGGGTTAAATTATGTTAGTTCCTTATCGCAGTCAGTCGTTTTAAATAAAGGTAATCGTATGAAAAAGTTAATGATGATTAGCATTGTCCCATTGGTGATGGCTTTAGCCGGTTGTTCCACCGCGGCAGAAAGAATGGCGAAATGTGAAAGTGAAGGCGTATCAAAAGATACCTGTTATGCCGTTGAGCAAAACAGACAAGCGAGCATGAATGCCGTGGCGGAAAAACAGGCGCTGGAAAACGCGGCGCAGTATGCACAAGCGGCGAAAGCAGAACATGTCGCTGACCCTTTGCGGATGACTGAATTTACCGGGCCTGGTGTGAAGGCCAGCATCAACAATGGCTTTACTCAGGGAACCATCAACAATAAAAAAGCAACGGTAAAGCGCTTCAACGAAAACTACTATGAACTGAGCGGCGCGGGTTATGTCGTCTCCATTTCATTGAATGCCGAAGGTGTGGAAAGTGCCTCGTACACAAAAGCGCATAGCCGCGTTAATGGCATTGTTCAGTTTGTTCAGAAATAATGGCTGAAAGCCCCCCGTCTGTCCGTGGGGCTACTGCCCGCACCTTTGCATCCAGGAAAGATAAACAGCATAAGAAGCCATCATCAAAAACGGAATTCTTCTATAGTGAGAGGTTAGCGGAGAGTGTAAGTTTACATTTTTTACGAAATTTCCGGGAATCTAACAAACCAGCGCTTGTCAGTTATCATGAAAGCCGGGAAAGATACACGGCTGATTTTGAGGATCCTAACAGTGGAGCGTAGAAGTATGAAGAATAGATTGGTGATGGGCGCGCTGCTACTCGCATCCAGCGCGGTCTGGGCCGCACCTGCCACAACCGTCGCCGCGAAAGGGATTGATCAGTATGAACTCAGCGGCTTCATTGCTGACTTCACTCACTTCAAACCTGGCGATACGGTGCCAGAGATGTATCGTACTGACGAGTACACCATCAAGCAGTGGAATTTGCGTAATTTACCTGCACCGGATACCGGTACACACTGGACCTATATGGGCGGCGCGTACGTGTTGATCAATGACGCTGACGGTAAAATTATTAAAGCCTACGATGGCGAGATTTTCTATCACCGCTGAAAGTCGCCCCCTCGCGATGAGGGGGAATTCAGACGCTTACTTTATCGTTAAGGTCACCCGAATAACCCCGGACAGTCAGTCAGATTTAAGAAAAACGCCCACGTTATCCAAATTAGTCATTCACCGCATTAATGTAAAACCAATGCGGTGAATAGCGATAAATAACGTCGTTCAGATTAAATCAGACGGCACGAAAGGCAATTTCACCGGGAATGACTTCACCCTGCCAGTAAAGCTGTGCGGCAACACGGTCCGCCAGTTCACGATAGATAGCCGTAAAATCACTGTCCGGACGGCTAACGACGGTCGGCGTACCGCGATCGAGATCTTCACGCAGACTGATATGCAGCGGCATTTGCCCCAATAACTGCGTGTGATACTGCTCCGCCAGCTTCTGCGCGCCGCCGGTACCAAATATCGGTTCATGATGACCACAGTTGCTGCAGATATGCATGCTCATGTTTTCGACGATCCCCAGAACCGGGACCTCGACTTTTTCAAACATGACAATGCCTTTTTTGGCGTCGATCAGCGCAATATCCTGCGGCGTGGTCACCACAACGGCGCCCGTTACCGGGATGTTTTGCGCCAGCGTCAACTGGATATCACCGGTGCCAGGCGGCATGTCCAGCACGAGATAATCCAGATCCGGCCACAGCGTCTCCTGTAACATCTGCATCAGCGCTTTGCTGGCCATCGGGCCCCGCCACACCATCGCGTTGTCATCGGTAACCAGATACCCGATAGAGTTTGTCGCCAGACCATGGGACACAATCGGTGCCATATGTGTGCCATCCGGCGAAGTTGGACGCTGGTTTTCCGCCCCCAGCATGGTTGGGATCGACGGACCATAAATGTCGGCATCCAGAATTCCGACTTTTGCCCCTTCCGCGGCTAAGGCCAGCGCGAGGTTCACTGCGGTTGACGATTTACCGACGCCGCCCTTACCGGAACTGACAGCGATAATATTCTTCACGCCATTCACGCCAGGCTGATTTTTTACCCGCTTCAGCGTGGCGATATTGTGCGAAAGCTTCCAGTCAATGGCCTTCGCGCCGGTGATGCGCAGCAGGTCAGCACTGCATTGCTCTTTTAACACTTCAAACGCGCTGTGCCAGACAAACGGCATGACCAGCTCAACGTGCAGCGTGTCATCCATCCAGGCGACGTGGTGCAACGCTTTCAGCGTCGTCAGATTATGCTTCAGGGTGGGGTGCTGGAAATTTGCCAGCGTCCCGGCGACCATCGCGCGCAGGGTCTCTGGTGATTTGGCCTGGGATTGTGCGTTCATCCCGACTCCTTTTTGTTGTTCTGAAAAATACAATTGTAGCGAGGTAGTGTACTCCAGCGGTAATGATTAATCATTTATGGTTTGATGCCCTTAATTCTCCCTTAAATCTTGGCGTACTTATTACCTTTCAGGTAACATCAAAACCCCCTTTCAATAGAGAAGAAGTAATACCCACTATGACTCAAGTCGCGAAGAAAATTCTGGTAACGTGCGCACTGCCGTACGCCAACGGCTCCATCCACCTCGGCCATATGCTGGAGCACATCCAGGCTGATGTCTGGGTCCGTTACCAGCGAATGCGCGGCCACGAAGTCAACTTCATCTGCGCCGACGACGCCCACGGCACGCCGATTATGCTGAAAGCCCAGCAGCTTGGCATCACCCCGGAGCAGATGATTGGTGAAATGAGTCAGGAACACCAGACGGATTTCGCCGGGTTCAACATCAGTTATGACAACTACCACTCCACGCACAGCGATGAGAACCGGGAACTGTCTGAGCTGATCTACACGCGTCTGAAAGAGAACGGTTTTATTAAAAACCGCACTATCTCTCAGCTCTACGATCCGGAAAAAGGCATGTTCCTGCCGGACCGTTTTGTGAAAGGCACCTGCCCGAAATGTAAATCTCCGGACCAGTATGGTGATAACTGTGAAGTCTGCGGCGCGACCTATAGCCCGACAGAGCTGATCGAGCCGAAGTCCGTAGTCTCTGGCGCGACGCCGGTCATGCGTGACTCTGAACACTTCTTCTTTGACCTGCCGTCGTTTAGCGAAATGCTGCAGGCGTGGACCCGTAGCGGCGCGCTGCAGGAGCAGGTGGCGAACAAAATGCAGGAATGGTTTGAATCCGGCCTGCAACAGTGGGATATCTCCCGCGATGCCCCTTACTTTGGTTTTGAAATCCCGAATGCGCCGGGCAAATATTTCTATGTCTGGCTGGATGCGCCAATCGGCTACATGGGCTCGTTCAAAAACCTTTGCGACAAGCGCGGTGACACCGTAAGCTTCGACGAATACTGGAAGAAAGACTCAACTGCCGAACTGTATCATTTCATCGGTAAAGACATCGTCTACTTCCACAGCCTGTTCTGGCCGGCGATGCTGGAAGGCAGCAACTTCCGTAAACCGACAAACCTGTTTGTACATGGCTATGTTACGGTCAACGGCGCGAAGATGTCTAAATCCCGCGGCACCTTTATTAAGGCCAGTACCTGGCTGAACCACTTTGACGCCGACAGCCTGCGTTACTACTACACCGCGAAGCTCTCTTCGCGCATTGATGACATCGACCTGAATCTGGAAGATTTCGTTCAGCGCGTGAACGCCGATATCGTCAACAAAGTGGTCAACCTGGCATCCCGTAACGCCGGCTTTATCAATAAGCGTTTTGATGGCGTGCTGGCAGCGGAACTGGCCGATCCGGCGTTATATAAAACCTTTACCGACGCGGCAACGGTGATTGGTGAAGCGTGGGAAAGCCGTGAGTTCGGCAAGGCCATTCGCGAAATCATGGCGCTGGCGGATGTCGCAAACCGCTATGTTGACGAACAGGCTCCGTGGGTTGTGGCGAAACAGGAAGGCCGCGACGCCGATCTGCAGGCCATCTGCTCAATGGGCATCAACCTGTTCCGCGTGCTGATGACGTACCTGAAGCCGGTGTTGCCGACGCTGAGCGAACGCGTAGAAGCGTTCCTCAATACGGAGCTGAACTGGAATGCCATTGCGCAACCGCTGCTCGGCCATAAGGTGAACACCTTCAAAGCGCTGTATAACCGTATCGATATGAAACAGGTAGAAGCGCTGGTTGAAGCGTCGAAAGAAGAGGTTAAAGCGATGTCTGCGCCGGTGACCGGCCCGCTGGCTGACTTCCCGATTCAGGACACCATCACCTTTGATGATTTCGCGAAAGTGGATCTGCGCGTGGCGTTGATTGAAAACGCCGAGTTCGTTGAGGGTTCCGATAAACTGCTGCGCCTGACGCTGGATCTGGGCGGTGAGAAGCGTAACGTCTTCTCCGGCATTCGCTCTGCCTATCCGGACCCGCAGGTGCTGATTGGTCGTCATACGATCATGGTGGCAAACCTGGCGCCGCGTAAAATGCGCTTCGGCATCTCGGAAGGGATGGTGATGGCCGCGGGGCCTGGCGGGAAAGATATCTTCCTGTTAACCCCGGATGAAGGCGCAAAGCCTGGGCATCAGGTGAAATAATTCCTCTCTCAAGCGCCGCTCTCGCGGCGCTTTTTACGTGACACGTGCATATGACGTTTGATTGCGTAGTTTCAGACTTTTCCCCGTTATTTTCAGACAGTTCCCTTAGCCCGATTTCCCCGTCCTGCTTCATTTCTGGTATACATACCCTGCAAGGTTTATTTTTGAGCACCCGACGTTTCATAAAATGGAGTTTTACATGAAAGTATTAAATACGTTTTTTTCGGTCGCTTTTGCGTCAGTTCTCGTTTTCTCTCTGGCAGGATGTGGCGACAAGGAAGAAAGCAAAACATTCAAAGCGGACGTCAATGGCACTGAGATCGTGATGACCTATACCTACAAGGGTGACAAAGTTATTAAGCAGACCTCAGAGAACAAAATCAACTATGCTTCTGTCGGGGTAAAAACCAAAGAAGATGCGGCGAAAATCCTGGGTCCGATCAGCGAAAAATATCAAAACATTCCCGGCGTGGAAGAAAAGTTGACCTATAAGGATGACTACGCAGAAGAAACCGTTTCTGTTGACATGGAAAAAGTTGACTTTAAAAAGCTGCAGGGCGTGTTGGGCACGCAATTCTCGGGTGACCCAGGCAAAGGTATCAGTATGAAGCAGAGTCAGAAAATGCTGGAAGCCTCTGGCTTTAAAGAAGTGAAATAATCACACGACGACCAGGGAGCATACCTGGTCGTCGCTTTTTTTAGGCTTTATTGCCGTGCAAACGTACCGTCAGGCCACGCAAGAAATAGCGCAAAAACTGATCGCCGCATTCGCGGTAATTTTTATGATCCGGCGCACGCATCATCGCAGTGATTTCCGGCATTGAAACGCGAACGTTTTGTTGGGTCATGATCGCCTGAATATCATCCGTTTTCAGCGAAAAGGCGATACGCAGCTTTTTCAGCACCGTATTGTTGTTCACCCGACGCTCAAGCGCCAGCTCTGGCGCTGAATCATCTTTACCGCGCTTATCATAGATAAGACCATTCAAAAATCCGGAAAGGATAATATCCGGGCAACGGACAAACCCCTCTTCATCTTCTTTGGTCACCCAGGTGTCGAAATTCGCGGAGGTGGATTCCATCTCGGCCAGCGCAAGAATACGCACCATGTCGTTATTATTCACTTTCAGGGTGTAGCGCAGGCTACGAAGAATATCGTTACTAAGCATAGAGCCTTCAACTGTCGATGATGCAATGGCGCGCAGTGTACCAGTTTTACAGGCCAATCGCCTCTTTCAAACTTTTCAGGTAGCGGCGACTGACCGGAACGGTGAGTCCGTTACGTAGAATCAACTCCGCCTGACCGTTATCTTCCAGACGAATTTCCTGTAAATGCGCCATGTTAACCAGATACTGCCGATGGCAGCGCAGCAGCGGTGTGCGACTTTCCAGTGTTCTGAGCGTCAGTTCCGTAAAGCCTTCTTTGCCTTCGCTACTGGTCACGTAAACGCCGCTCAGGCGGCTGCTGACAAAGGCGACATCGTCCATTTGCAACAGATAGATCCGGCTATGGCCGCTACAGGGGATAAACTTCAGCGACTGCTGGTTTTCCGGCAGCACCGACACGTCCTGTTTGCTGCGCTCCTGGCGCAGACGGCTAAGGGTTTTCTCCAGCCGCGCCTCTTCTATCGGTTTCAGCAGATAATCAAAGGCGTGCTCTTCAAAGGCCTTAATGGCGTACTCGTCAAAAGCGGTCAGGAAGACAATATACGGACGATGCTCCGGGTCAAGCATGCCGACCATTTCCAGCCCACTTATACGCGGCATTTGAATATCCAGAAACAGCACATCCGGGTGCAATCTGTGCACTGCGCCAATCGCTTCCACGGCATTGGCACACTCGCCCACAATTTCAATATCGCTTTGTTCCTGCAACAGGATCCGCAGATTTTCCCGCGCTAACGGCTCATCATCCACAATCAGCACTTTAATCATGCGTTCTCCTCCAGGGGCAATCGTAGGGTTATTCGGGTAAAGCAATCCGGTTCGCAGTCCACGCTGATGCCATAGTCATCGCCAAACCGTTCGCGCAGGCGCTTATCCACCAGATTCATGCCCAGACCGCTGGCATTGGTGGTGGGTTGGTACAACCCGGCGTTATCTTCAATATCCAGCATCAGGTACTGCCCTTCCTGACGAGCGGTGATGGACACCTCGCCCGTTCCCAGCAGTTGCGACGTCCCGTGTTTAATGGCATTTTCGACGATGGGTTGCAGGGTGAAGGCCGGTAACTGCTGGTGGGCCAGCGCGTCCGGTACGTTTAAACTCACCTGCAGCCGTGACTGGAAACGTGCTTTCTCAATTTGCAGATAGGCATTGACGTGCTCAATTTCGTCAGCCAGCGTGACGACCTCCGACGGGCGCTTTAAGTTCTTACGAAAGAAAGTGGAAAGATCCTGCACCAGTTGGCCCGCCTGTTCACTGTCCCGACGCACCACCGCTTTAATAGTGTTGAGCGCATTAAACAAAAAATGCGGGTTAACCTGCGCGTGCAGCAGCTTGATTTCTGACTGCGTCAGCATCGCTTTCTGACGTTCATATTGTCCGGCGAGGATCTGCGCTGAGAGTAGCTGCGCAATCCCCTCACCCAGCGTTCGGTTAATGGAACTGAACAGCCGGTTTTTCGCTTCATACAGCTTGATGGTGCCCATCACCCGTTGGTTTTCACCGCGCAAGGGAATGACCAGCGTCGAGCCGAGTTTGCACTGTGGGTGCAGTGAACAGCGGTATGGCACTTCGTTGCCGTCAGCATAAACCACCTCACCCGTCTCGATGGCGCGCAGCGTGTAACCGGAGGAGATCGGCCTGCCCGGCAGATGATGATCGTCGCCAATCCCGGTAAAGGCTAACAGCTTCTCACGATCGGTAATGGCCACCGCGCCAATATCAAGTTCTTTATACAGCACCTGCGCCACCTTCATGCTGTTCACTTCGTTGAATCCCTGGCGCAGGATCCCCTCGGTAGAGGCCGCCACTTTTAGCGCAGTGGCGGAAAAGGCGGAGGTGTATTTTTCAAACATGGCTCGCTTGTCGAGCAAAATGCGCATAAACAGCGCCGCGCCCACGGTATTAGTGACCATCATGGGGGCGGCAATATTACTGACCAGCCGGTAAGCATCGTCAAACGGTCTGGCAATCAGCAAAATGATCAGCATCTGGACCATTTCGGCGACAAACGTGATCGCCCCTGCCGTCAGCGGATTAAAGACTTTATCGGTACGTCCGCGTCGCGTCAGCACGCTGTGCACCAGCCCGCCCAGTAGCCCTTCGACGATAGTGGAGATCATGCAACTGAGCGCCGTCATTCCCCCCATCGAATAGCGGTGCAGCCCGCCCGTTAAGCCGACCAGTCCACCGACAACCGGCCCGCCGAGCAGACCGCCCATCACTGCGCCAATTGCACGGGTGTTAGCAATGGAATCGTCTATATGCAGACCAAAATAGGTGCCGAGGATACAGAAAATAGAGAAGGTGACGTAGCACAGTAACTTATGCGGTAAGCGAACGGTAACCTGCATCAACGGTATGAATAAACGCGTTTTACTCATCAGCCATGCGATAACCAGGAACACACACATCTGCTGAAGCAGCAGCAACACCAGATTAAACTCGTACATACCCGCAAACCACACTTCGATTAAAACCGCGTAACATACATCGACTACGTTAATCTTTCTTTGAACTGTTGCAAAAAAAGAGGAATTCGTGAGAACGATCACTCAAATGTGCTCGTACGAATACACTATCACCCTTCGTTTGATTAAAAAACAGACAAAACTACCTGGTTCGAAAAAGAGCGACTAAAGTTAGACTGGGCCCTCGCGAGCAAGGATAAAAAGATGGCGCTTTACACCATAGGTGAAGTGGCTTTGCTTTGTGATATTAACCCCGTCACGCTGCGCGCGTGGCAGCGGCGTTATGGATTATTGAAACCGCAGCGCACCGACGGCGGACATCGTCTGTTCAATGATTCGGATATTGACAGAATTCGTGAAATAAAACGCTGGATAGATAACGGCGTGCAGGTCAGCAAAGTCAAAATGCTGCTGAGCAATGAAAACGTAGACCTGCAAAACGGCTGGCGTGAACAACAAGAAATCCTGCTGCACTATCTGCAAAACAACAATCTGCACAGCCTGCGGGTCTGGCTGAAAGAGCGTGGGCAGGATTACCCCGCGCAGACGCTCACCACCCATCTTTTTCTTCCGCTACGACGGCGGTTACACTGCCAACAGCCCACGTTACAGGCGCTCCTGGGGATCCTTGACGGCGTGCTGATCAATTACATCGCTATTTGCCTCGCCTCCGCCCGAAAAAAACAGGGCAAAGACGCGCTGGTGGTCGGCTGGAATATTCACGATACCACGCGTCTGTGGCTGGAAGGATGGGTTGCCAGTCAGCAAGGATGGCGAATTGACGTCCTGGCCCATTCGCTAAGCCAGTTTCGCCCGGACCTGTTCGAAGGACGCACCTTACTGGTGTGGTGTGGCGAAAATCAGACATCAGCGCAGCAACAGCAGCTGAATGCCTGGCGTGCGGAAGGGCACGATATTTTCCCACTTGGCATTTAATGATTCATTAACAGCTACGCTTCTCTGTATAATCTCTGGGTTAACATAAGGAGAACATCATGAGCGCAGCGAAAATCGGTGTTATCACCCTCTTTTTACTGATGGCCATCGGCGGCATTGGCGGTGTGATGCTGGCAGGCTATACCTTCATCCTGCGTGCCGGCTAAGGTGCAGAACTAACCGCTCGAACAGGCGGTCTACGATGATCGCCGCCAGCGCGACCAGCAGCGCGCCCTGAATGACATACGCCGTATTGAACCCGCTCAACCCAATGATAATCGGTGTACCGAGCGTGCTGGCCCCTACCGTTGAGGCAATCGTCGCCGTGCCAATATTGATGATTACCGATGTGCGAATACCCGCCAGAATCACCGGCGCCGCCAGCGGCAGTTCAACCTTGCGTAACTGTTGTACCGGACTCATTCCCATGCCGCTGGCAATTTCCCGCACGCTTGCTGAAATGGAACCCAGCCCTGCCAGCGTGGCTTGCAGAACCGGTAAAATCCCGTACAGAATCAGCGCGATAATGGCCGGTTGCTGACCAAACCCCATCACCGGTACCGCAATCGCCAGTACCGCGACGGGCGGGAAGGTTTGTCCAACGGCGGCAATGGTCTCCACCAGCGGACGAAACTCTTTTCCCCATGGCCGGGTCACCACAATCCCGGCGCCGACGCCAATCACCACCGCAAACAGGCTCGACACAGCCACCAGCCAGAAATGGGCCAGCGCCAGCGCGAGAAAGCTCTCCTGTTGATAAACCGGACGCGGGAGTTCGGGAAACAGGCTGGCGAATATCGCCTGGCTGTGCGGTAACCCCACCAGCATCAACAGGAAGAAAACAATCAGCCAGAACAGCGGATCACGCAGTCGTTTCATGCACCGCCCTCTCCACAAGCAGATCGCGAAAATGTAACGTCCCGCAGACAGTCCCCTGCTGATTGATCACCGGTAACACCTCGCAACCGCGCGCGACGAACGCGGAAAGCGCATCGCGTAATGTCATCTCTTCCGTCAATGCCTCACCGGCAATCTGTTCATCGCGGCGAACATAGTCCGCCACCGTTCTCAGTGACAGCAATCGTACTCCCAGTTCACTGCGACCAAAAAACTGCTGCACAAAGTCACCCGCCGGTGCCGTCAGCATCGACAGCGGCGTCCCCTGTTGAACAATCTCGCCACCGTCCATCAGCACCAGGTGCTCCGCGAGGCGCAGCGCTTCATCAATGTCGTGCGTCACCAGCACAATGGTGCGCCCCAACAGACGGTGGATGCGGGTCATCTCCTGCTGCAATGCCCCGCGCGTGACCGGATCCAGCGCGCCGAAAGGTTCATCCATCAACAGCACCTGCGGATCGGCGGCAAGCGCCCGCGCCACGCCGACGCGCTGCTGCTGTCCTCCGGAAAGCTGGTGCGGATAGCGCCCACGTAACCCCTCCTCCAGCCCGAGCAACGCCATTAATTCAGTCACCCGCTCATCTATTTTTCGGCGTGACCACTTCAGCAACTGCGGCACGGTGGCGATGTTTTGCGCCACCGTCCAGTGCGGAAACAGGCCAATCGACTGAATCGCGTACCCCATCCGCCGACGCAGTTCCAGCACCGGCAGGTTGCGAATTTCCTCTCCGGCAAAGCGGATCCGGCCGCTGTCATGCTCCACCAGTCGGTTAATCATTTTCAGGGTGGTGGATTTCCCTGAACCCGAGGTGCCAATCAATACCGAGAAGCTGCCTTCCCGGATGTGCAGGTTAAGATCGCGAACCGCGTTGTGCTCGCCAAAGGCTTTGTTAACGTGGCTAAATTCAATCATGGTGGGTTACCTTCAGCAGTGCGATCCCTAAGTCAAACAGCGCATCAATCAGTACCGCCAGTGCGATAACCGGGATCACTCCCAGCAGCACCAGATCCACGGCACTACTGAGCAGTCCCTGAAACACCAGCGAGCCAAAACCACCCGCGCCAATCAGCGCTGCGATGACGGCCATCCCGACAGTCTGCACCATCACCACCCGCAGGCTACGTAAAAAGACCGGCAACGCCAGCGGCAACTGCACGTGAAGGAAACGCTGGGCGGTGCTCATGCCCATCGCCCGTGCGCTTTCGAGAACATCACGAGGAACCTGATTCAGCCCGGCCACCACCCCGCGAACCAGTGGCAAAAGCGCATACAGCACCAGCGCGATCAGCGCCGGAGTCATGCCGGTTCCCGCTACGCCCATTGTCGCAAGCCAGGGAAAGGCTTTAACCAGCCCGGCAAGCGGCGCAATTAACAGGCCGAACAGAGCGACGGAAGGAACAGTCTGGATAACATTGAGAACGGTGAACACCGGCCCCTGGCGGGACGGGAAAAAATAACACCCGATACCGAGAGGGATGCCAATCACCAGCGCGGGCAGCACGGTCCCGAACAGCAATGTAAGATGCTGAGCCAACGCATCATCAAAGACATCCTGACGGTTAGCGTACTCTTTGAGTAAAGAGAGGTTATCGAAGGTCCCCGTCAACAAGAGTGCGACGGGAATGATCGCTATCTGCGCATGTAAAACCCAACGCCAGAGGGGTTGTGCGGTAATTCGCCGGATGGCGTCACTGCAGGCCAGCAATCCCAGCGCGAGCCCCAGCCACAGACCGCTTCCCACACTGGTTCGCGCCAGCGGTGTCCCGGTTTCAGCCAGATATGTCGCCGCCTTGCCGACGCTGCACAACATCAGGATCACCAGCAGTTGCGCCACCGCCAGCGTGCCTACCGCCCCTTTTCTTCCCGGCACGAAGCACAAGGTCAGCAAGGCGCAGCCCGCACCGGTGAGCACCGACACCGAACCGGGCCACAGAGTCCAGAGCTGACGCCCCTCTCCCGATACCAGGCGATTCGGGGCATAGTTCACAAACGGCAGCGCGACGGCGGCGGCAGAAAGCACAACCAGCAGTAACAGAACGCGCTGAATACTCACTTTTGACACATCACCCAACCTTTTTCAGTCCCTTTACTTCACCCATCCCTTTTGTTTCAGATAGTCCGCCGCCACTTTTTTGGCGTCTAACCCTTCAACGGCAATGCTGGCATTAAGTTGTTGCAACGTTTTTTCATCCAGGCTGGCAAACACCGGTTGCAGCCATTCCGCCATTTGCGGGTATTCCTTCAATACCGCCTCACGCACGACCGGGGCTGGTGCATAAATGGGTTGTACGCCTTTGGGATCGCTTAAGGTCTGCAGCCCCAGCGCGGCGACCGGACCATCCGTACCGTAAGCCATCGCAGCGTTGACGCCGGACGTTTGCTGCGCGGCGGCTTTAATGGTAACCGCCGTGTCACCCCCCGCCAGCGACAGCAACTGATCCTGACTGAGTTTGAAATCGTAGGCTTTTTCGAAAGCGGGCAGCGCGTCAGCACGCTCGATAAATTCAGCGGAGGCGGCCAGTTTGAAGGTGCCGCCCTCTTTCAGGTAACGTCCGAGATCGGCCAGTGAAGTGAGTTTATTCTGTTGTGCGACATCGCTACGCACCGCGATAGTCCAGGTATTGTTAGCCGGTGCTGGCGTTAACCAGACCAGCTTATTCTGCTCTGCATCGAGTTTTTTAACTTTCTCAAAGCCCGCTTGCGCGTTTTTCCATGCCGGATCGTTTTCATCTTTGAAGAAAAACGCGCCGTTGCCGGTGTATTCAGGGTAGATATCCAGTTCACCCGAGGTAATTGCCCCACGTACGACCGGCGTGGTGCCCAACTGGACCTTATTCACCGTTTTGACGTCGTGGCTTTCCAGCACCTGCAAAATGATGTTGCCAAGCAGTGCGCCTTCGGTATCAATTTTCGACCCAACCTTCACCGGCGATGCCGCCTGCAAGGGTAAGCTCACTGCCGCTAACAGCGCCAGCGAACCGGCCCAGACCTTTGAGATTGTCATGATGCTTTCCTCATCTTTTTGTCGCCTTTTTCAGCGACTTGAGGGAAAAGCATAGTCGAAAAGTGCTCTGTTAACCCAACATTTCCGATTTTTCACTGCACTCACAAGGGGAACCCACGGGTGAGTTCCCCTGTATCAGTTACAGCAATTCAAACGTCCCCTGCTTCACGCGGGCAGAATCGACGCCGATAAAGACGTTGAACTTGCCGGGTTCAGCATCGAACGTCATCTGCTGATTCCAGAACTTCAGCGCATTGATATCAATCGGGAAGCTGACGGTTTGCGTTTCGCCAGGTTTAAGGTTCACTTTCTTAAAGCCTTTCAGCTCTTTGACCGGTCGGCTCATGGACGCAGTGACATCCTGCACATACATCTGGATCACCGTCTCACCTTCACGCTTGCCGGTATTGGTGACCTGAACGCTTGCGGTCACGCTGCCGTCACGTTTCATCGTGGGTGCTGAAAGCGACACGTCAGAGACGGTAAACGTGGTGTAGCTCAGACCATAACCAAACGGATAGAGCGGGCCGTTCGCTTCGTCAAAATAGCGAGAGGTGTATTTGTTCGGTTTGTCGGCGTTATACGGACGACCGGTGTTGAGGTGGCTGTAATAAGTCGGGATCTGCCCCACCGAGCGCGGGAAAGACATGGGCAGCTTGCCCGACGGGTTGTAGTCGCCAAACAGCACGTCGGCAATCGCGTTGCCGCCTTCTGTCCCGGCAAACCAGGTTTCCAGAATCGCATCGGCCTGTTGATCTTCTTTCACCAGCGCCAGCGGACGTCCGTTCATCAGCACCAGCACCAGCGGTTTGCCGGTCGCTTTCAGTGCCGCGATCAGGTCACGCTGGCTCTGTGGCAGCGTGATATCGGTGCGGCTTGACGCTTCATGTGCCATGCCCTGCGCCTCACCCACTACGGCGACAACCACATCAGACTGCTTCGCCGCCGTGACGGCTTCATCAATCATCTCCTGAGGAGAACGGGGATCCACCTTCACCGCGTCTTCATACTGATTAAGGAAGGTAACGATGTCTTTATCGTTAGTGACGTTGGCCCCGTGGGCGTACACCACTTTCCCGTTTGCACCCAGCGCATTTTTAATGCCGGTGAGAACCGTCACGGACTGGTCGGCAACCCCTGCGGCGGACCAACTGCCCATCACGTCACGTTTGCTGTCCGCCAGCGGGCCGACCACCGCGATGGTGCCCGATTTTTTCAGCGGCAACGTTTCAAGGCGATTTTTCAGCAGTACCAGACTTTCACGCGCCACTTCACGCGCTTCTTTGCGGTGCAGTCGGCTCTCGGCGTTGGTATCCACCGGATCGGACTCTTTCGCCCCGAGGTGGCTGTACGGATCGTTAAACAGCCCCATGTCATATTTCACATTGAGGACATGACGCGCCGCGTCATCCAGCTCCGCCATTGTCACTTTGCCGGATTTGATCAGCCCCGGCAGATACTTGCTGTAATACTCGTCGCTCATGCTCATGTTAATGCCGGACTTCAGCGCCACACGGACAGCATCTTCCGGATCGGAGGCCGTGCCGTGTTTAATCAGCTCTTTGATGGCACCGTGATCAGAGACGGTAATGCCTTTGAAGCCCCACTTGTCGCGCAGAATGTCTTTCAGCAGCCAGGCGTCAGAGGTCGCCGGTGTGCCGTTCAGCGAGTTCAGCGCCACCATCACCGCGCCGCTCCCCGCATCCAGACCGGCTTTGTACGGCGGCATGTAGTCGTTAAACAGGCGCTGCGAGCTCATGTCCACGGTGTTGTATTCTTTGCCCCCCTCCACGGCGCCGTAGGCGGCGAAGTGCTTAACGCTGGTCATCACTGAATAGCGATCCGCCGGGCTTTTACCCTGCATCGCTTCCACCATGGTTTTGCCCATGATGGAGGTCAGATACGTATCTTCGCCAAAGCCTTCCGAGGCGCGTCCCCAGCGAGGGTCGCGGGAGACATCGACCATCGGCGCCCAGGTCATGTTCAGCCCGTCGTCAGCGGCCTCATACGCCGAGATGCGTCCAACCGTTTTCACCGCGTCGAGATTAAAAGAGGACGCCAGACCGAGGCTAATCGGGAAGACGGTACGCTGGCCGTGCAGCACGTCGTAGGCGAAAAAGAGAGGGATTTTCAGGCGGCTCAGTTCCATCACCTGATCCTGCATTTTGCGGATATCCTGCCGGGTGACGGTGTTAAAAATCGCCCCGACCTGGCCGTCTTTGATCATCTCGCGGATCGCCTCTTTCGGGTTATCCGGACCGACGCTGATTAAACGCAACTGACCAATCTTTTCATCGACGGTCATTTTCGTCAGCAACTGGGTGACGAACGCGTCCCGCGCTTCCGGGGTCAGCGGATGGTTACCGAACAGCTCCTCCGCCAGCGCGGGTTGCACCGCCAGACTGACTGCGACACCTACAGAACATAGCCATTTCATGTTGATTCTCTCTTTCTCTAAAGCCCGACGTGGCAGCGAAAATATAGCAAAAACCGCATTTTGCCGTAAGCCTAAACGGCAGCGGCGCAGAAAGCTAAGGTTATTCTCTTAATTTTCAACGCCGCCAATTCAAAGACAGCGTGAATGAGAAAGCGTATTGTCATACAAAGCGCTATGCTTGAACCTGATATTTTGTCCCACCACAAGGAGTGGAGAATGTCTTCCATTACAACAACTGATAATAAAACCTTCCTGAATGAGCTCGCCCGCCTGGTGGGACATTCACACCTGCTGACTGAACCGGCTAAAACGGCCCGCTATCGCAAAGGTTTCCGTTCTGGTCAGGGCGATGCCCTGGCTGTGGTTTTCCCCGGCTCGCTACTGGAACTCTGGCGCGTACTGAACGCCTGCGTCAACGCCGATAAAATTATTCTGATGCAGGCCGCCAATACCGGGCTGACCGAAGGCTCCACGCCTAACGGCAATGATTACGACCGCGAGATTGTGATTATCAGCACCCTGCGCCTCGACAAGCTGCATGTGTTGGGCAAAGGCGAGCAGGTGCTGGCGTATCCCGGCACCACCTTATATTCGCTGGAAAAAGCGCTGAAACCGCTGGGACGCGAACCGCATTCAGTGATTGGTTCGTCGTGCATCGGCGCGTCGGTCATTGGGGGGATCTGTAATAACTCCGGCGGTTCGCTGGTGCAAAGAGGCCCGGCGTACACTGAAATGTCCCTGTTTGCCCGTATTGATGAAAATGGCAAGCTGCAACTGGTTAATCATCTGGGGATCGACCTGGGGCAAACGCCAGAGCAGATCCTCAGTCAATTGGACGATGAGCGGATTAAAGAAGAAAACGTGCGCCACGACGGGCGACACGCGCATGACCACGACTACATCACTCGCGTCAGAGATATCGACGCCGATACGCCCGCACGCTATAACGCCGATCCGGATCGTCTGTTCGAATCCTCGGGCTGTGCCGGGAAGCTGGCTGTCTTTGCTGTGCGCCTCGACACCTTTGAAGCGGAAAAAAACCAGCAGGTCTTTTACATCGGCACCAACCAACCCGAGGTGCTGACGGAGATCCGCCGCCATATTCTGGCGAAGTTCGATAATCTGCCAGTGGCGGGTGAATACATGCACCGCGACATCTATGACATTGCCGAGCAGTACGGTAAAGATACGTTTCTGATGATTGATAAGCTTGGCACCGACAAAATGCCGTTCTTCTTTACTCTGAAGGGCCGCACCGATGCGCTGCTGGAAAAGGTGAAAATCTTTCGTCCGCACTTTACCGATCGCGCGATGCAGAAGTTTGGGCATCTGTTCCCAAGCCACCTTCCGGCGCGCATGAAAAGCTGGCGCGATAAATATGAACATCATCTGCTGCTGAAAATGGCAGGCGATGGCGTAGCTGAAGCGCAAAACTGGCTCGGTGAATTTTTCAAAACCGCAGAAGGCGACTTTTTTGCCTGTACGCCGGAAGAAGGGAGCAAAGCGTTTCTGCACCGCTTTGCAGCGGCGGGTGCCGCTATTCGCTATCAGGCGGTACATGCTGACGAGGTGGAGGATATTCTGGCGCTGGACATCGCCCTGCGCCGCAATGACACCGAATGGTATGAACATCTGCCAGCAGAAATCGACAGCCAGTTGGTGCATAAACTCTATTACGGGCATTTCATGTGCTACGTCTTCCATCAGGATTACATCGTGAAGAAAGGTGTGGATGCTCATGCGCTGAAAGAAAAAATGCTGGAACTGCTGCAACAGCGCGGTGCGCAATATCCGGCGGAGCATAACGTCGGACATCTGTACGAAGCCCCGGAAACTCTGACCCGTTTTTATCGCGAAAATGACCCCACCAACAGTATGAATCCCGGAATTGGCAAGACCAGTAAGCAAAAATTCTGGAAAGCGCCATCCTCCGAACACGTTCAGTAAATCTGCCAGATGGCGCAGGCTGGATCTGCGCGAAATATCGTGCAAAAGTAATGACATGTGCCGGAGCTCTCGCTCCGGCTTTTTATGCCAAAGGTGAGAATCATGTCTGCTGCCGATACGCTTTCTGAAAACGATATTGTGGTGCGCGACGCACTGCCCGATGACGTAGAGGCGATCTCCTCGCTGTATGCATGGCACGTTTTGAATGGCCGTGCCTCTTTTGAAGAAATCCCGCCAACGGTGGCCGAGATGCGCCAGCGGATGCATAAGGTTGAACAATACGGTTTACCCTGGCTGGTGGCGCTCTATCGCGGCGTGATCGTTGGCTATTGTTATGCGACGCAGTACCGCCCCCGCCCGGCCTACCGTTATACGCTCGAAGAGTCGATTTACGTCGATGCCAGCATGACCGGGCGCGGTGTCGGCAGCCTACTGATGCACACGCTCATCACCCGCTGTGAAGAAGGCCCGTGGCGGCAGATGGTGGCGGTGATCGGCGACGGGCATAACAATCCCGGGTCGCTGCGACTGCATAAAAAGCACGGTTTCGAGATTGCCGGGCAGTTGCGTAGCGTCGGCTATAAGAAGGGAGACTGGCGGGATACGTTGATAATGCAGCGCCCACTCAATGAAGGTGACTGGACGCTGCCGGAGTAAGGTTTTGTTATCCATGCCGGAGACGGTATAACTGCCTTATCCGGCCTACGGCTGAGATACCTTCATAGGCCTGATAAGCGAAGCGTCATCAGGCTATTTTCAACGACGACTTCGCCTTCTTCGGCCTGGTGCAGCATCAGTCGTTTTGCGCGGTCTGCTCACCCGCGCTGCTACCCGAAGCGGCCATCTGCGCCGCTTTCTGCTTTTTATAGCTCAACGCCGCCGCCGGAACCGGCATCACTTTTCCGGTTTCAATCCAGGTACGTAAACGACTGGCATCGGCAAAATGGGTGTACTTACCGAAGGCATCCATCACTACCAACGCCACCGGTTTGTTATTGATAACCGTGCGCATCACAAGGCAATGCCCCGCCGCATTGGTAAAGCCGGTTTTGGTAAGCTGAATATTCCAGTTATCGCGATACACCAGATGGTTGGTATTGCGAAACGGAAGCGTATACGCCGGGTTGGCGAAGGTCGCCATATCTTCCCGCGTGGTGCTCAGTTGCCCGATCAACGGATACTGCTTGCTGGCAATCAACAATTTGGTGAGATCGTGCGCGGTTGAGACGTTGTGAATCGACAAACCGGTCGGCTCGACGAAACGCGTGCGGGTCATGCCCAGCGCTTTTGCCTTCGCATTCATCGCTTTAATAAATGCGTTATAGCCGCCAGGATAGTGGTGCGCCAGGCTCGCTGCCGCCCGGTTTTCCGAGGACATCAGCGCCAGCAGTAACATATTTTTACGGCTGATTTCACTGTTCAGTCGCACGCGAGAGTAGATCCCTTTCATCTCCGGCGTCTGGCTGATATCCACTTTCAGTTTTTCATCCAGCGGTAGTCGCGCATCAAGCACCACCATCGCCGTCATTAATTTGGTTATTGACGCAATCGGACGTACCAGATCCGGATGATTGGCATAGATCACCTTATTGGTGTTCAGATCCACGATCATCGCACTACCGGAGGCGATCTCCGGTTGAGACGCCGTGGCAGTCGCCGCCGTTTTTGCCAGCGCTTGCGGCGCAAAAGGCACAGCCAGCATCAGCGCCAGGCTCAGTATGGAAACTCGGAATTTCAGCATGATGAGATTTCAAAAAATGATTCACGCGTGTTGACACGCACCGCCGGAGTCAGGGTGGCTCAGGCTAGCAGACAAATCATAGCGAGCTAAGAACATTGCCGCCAGAAGAGATTCGTCAGGAAATGCTGCATTGCTGACTTTTACACCAGCAACGCAGCACGAGAGTCAGAACAAACGGTATCCATAGCCCCACAGGATAACGGTCAGCGCGAGCAGCACTTCGAGTACCAGTACACCGATAGCCAGCGTTGAACTGGAGAAACTCAACCCCTCTTCCTTATTGATATTGAGGAATGTCGGAATGCCCAGATAAAGCAGATAGCCGGTATAGAACAACGCTACCGTCCCGACGAATGCGCAAAGCCACACCAGCGGATACAGCGCCACCAGACCGCTGAGAAACAGCGGCGTCGCCACATAACCGGCAAACACCATACAATGCGTCAGGGATGGACGCTGCGGATACCCTCGCGCCATCCACCAGATCACACGCCCCATGACCGCCACGCCCGCCAGCATCACGGCATAGAACAGGACAGCCAGTGCCAGTCCGGTAAACAGAGAAAGCTTCAGGACCGTGCCGTCGCCAAAATTCCAGCCGATTTGCGTCGTACCAATAAAGGCGCAAATGACCGGGATCGCCGCCATTAACAGAACATGGTGGGTATAGTGATGCGAAACCGTTTCGTTCTCGCTGTTGATCACCTGCATTTCACGATTGGGATGGGAAAACAGCCCCCAGACATGGTTCATACCGCCCCCTTGTTGTCAGCCGTGAACCTAACACCTCAAGTATAATTCAGCTTTTCGATTATTTATTGAACAGACGAAGAAATGCCGCCGCGCATGAGGGCCCTTTTTGGGCAACCGGTATTCTGAGGGTGTATGCTTACAGACGTGGAGGTCATACAGACGTATGGATATAAACAGTTTTATTGCACAATACGGTTATGCCGCGCTGGTGATCGGGAGTCTGGCTGAAGGTGAAACCATTACTCTGCTGGGCGGCGTGGCGGCTCATCAGGGTTTACTCAAATTCCCGCTTGTGGTTATTTCCGTGGCCTTAGGCGGCATGATCGGCGACCAGTTGCTCTATCTGCTGGGACGCCGCTTCGGTGGCAGGATCCTGCGCCGCTTCGGGCGACACCGTGACAAAATTCGTCATGCGCAGAAGATGATCCAGCGCCGCCCGTACCTGTTCGTGATTGGCACCCGGTTTATGTATGGGTTTCGTGTGATCGGCCCGCTGCTGATTGGCGCCAGCCATCTACCGCCAAAAATTTTTTTACCGCTGAATATCCTCGGCGCGCTGGTCTGGGCGCTGATCTTCACCACCCTGGGCTATATGGGTGGCGAAGTGATCGCGCCATGGTTGCACAACCTCGACCAGCACCTGAAACACTGGATTTGGCTGGTTCTGGCGGTGGTGCTGGTGATCGGCGTCCGCTGGTGGCTGAAACGCCGCAGCCGTAAACAGGTGGGGTAAGCGGGTTATTCCGGCCTGAACTGGGGATTGGCCAGCATAAATCCCCCATCCACAATAAACGATTGCCCGGTGGTATAACCCGCCTCTTCCGAGCACAGCCAGGCGACCAGACTGGCGATTTCCCGCGTCGCCCCAGGTCTTCCCAGCGGGATTGACGGCTCGGTTCCCGGCTTAACGTCACTGTCATCCATATCATTCATCGGCGTGGCAATCGCCCCAGGCGCTACGGCGTTAACCAGAATGTTGTGGCGGACCAGCTCAAGCGCCATGGCTTTGGTGAGTCCGCCGAGAGCATGTTTCGCCGCCGTGTAGGCGCTGGCCTCGGGTAACGGCGTATGTTCGTGCACCGAGGTAATATTGATGATGCGCCCACCCTGCCCCTGCTTCACCATCTGGCGGGCCGCCAGCTGTGAGCAGAGAAACGCCCCATCGACATCGACCGTAAATATCTGCCGCCAGTCGTCAAAGGAGGTCTCAAGGAATGCGGATTTGTTCATTGTTCCCGCGTTATTGACCAGCACGTCGAGCTGCCCAAAGCGTGCGATCAGGTGTTCCAGCGCCTGCGCGCCTTGCGGCAGCTGGCTCAGGTCCAGTTGAAGGGTTTCTGCCCGGACGCCATGACTTTCCACCTCGCGGGCGGTATCACGCGCGCCCTGCTCGTCGGAATGCCAGGTGATGCCGATATCAAACCCCGCTTTCGCTAACTGAAGGGCGCACGCCTTGCCAATACCTGAATCGGAAGCCGTCACGATTGCCGCTTTTGCCATATCATCCTCCGGTTGCAACAGAACTGAGCCTTAAGTATAGAAACTCTCTTCGAAGCAACCGAAATAATCAGGAATGATGGTAACCACCGCCAAGCGCGCTGGTAAGCTGGATGGAGGCATCCAGCCACTGACCTTGCAAAATCAGGCCATTCCCTTGTTCACGCAGGGCGGGGATTTTAGCCTGGCTAACGCGGGAACCGGCGATGATCCCGGCGCTAAAGCGCGCCTGCGCCAGTGAAACCACCCGTTCTGCGTCATGCTCAATCTGCTGCTGGTGCTGATTTTTTTGCATCAGCGTTTCCACCTGACTGGCCGTGCGCGCCACGTCATTTACCGCATCAACGACGGCTTTGTTATAACGGGCGATCGACAAGTTGTTCTGCGCCTGGGCAATATCAAGGCTGGCATTTAGTCTCCCGCTGTCGAAGATCGGCAGCGTCAGCCCGGCTGTCACCCCCATCTGCTGGGCGGAACTGCGGAACAGATCGCTCAGGTGCAATGCATCCTGCTGTAAAAAGGCCATCAGGTTGACGTCAGGATAGAACGCCGCTTTCGCCGCCTCCACGCTGCTCATTGAGGATTCGATCACCCAGTGCGCCGCCTGCAAATCCGCCCTGCGCGCCAGTAAGGAGTAGCCCAGTTGCGTCGGTAACTGGCTTTCCACTTTCGGCAAGCTCACCGGATGTAGCTTCAGCGCCGCCGACTGGGTATTAGTCAGCGCGCTCAGACGCGCCTCGATCGCTTTCATCTTTCCGGCGACGTCATTGAGCTGTTGCTGTGTTTTGCTGTCATCAATATCCGTTTCAACCCCTTCAACGGAAGAGGTAATGCCGTTCTGGTACAGCTGGCGATCGGTATTAATGATCGTGCGTTGTTCCTGTTCTATTTGCGTCAGCAGCTTGCTGAGTGACGCCTGCGTCTGCCACTCCCAGTAGAGGCGAGCCACGCTGCTGGCTAAAAGCTGACGGGTCTGTTCACGCTCGGCTTCCTGCGCCTTCACAACGCCGATTCGCGCCGTCACTTCCGCCCGGTTTTTGCCCCACAAATCGAGGTCCCAACCGGCGGTTAAGCCGAAGGTGCCGTTGGTATACCACGGTCCAGTGGTGCCCGCCGCCGGATCGTTCAGGGCAAACGGCCCCATGATGCCTTCCGCGGACATTTTCTGCCGTTCGGCATTCGCGGAGAAATCAATCTGCGGCCCGTCCTGGGCTTCAACGGCTTTAGCCTGCGCTTCGGCCAGTCTGATCCGCTGTTCCGCGACCTGCATATCCGGCGAATTTGCCAGCGCATTCTTGACTAAGTTGTTCAACTGCGCGTCATGGTAGTCCTGCCACCACTGGCTGCCTGGCCAGCCGTGAGCCAGTGCAGAAGGCAGCGCAGCATTGACGTGTGAGGCCGGAAGTTGTTGTGCCAGCGTCGGTGCGGTGTCGTGCATGGGCGCACATCCCGCCAGCAAAATGAGCAGAGGAAAACACGCGTGCAGCGCGTGAAAAGAGTCACGATTCATGAAGAAGTTCTGGTAAAAAAAGGTGCGCGGAGCTTACCCGTTGTTGTGAGCTCTTTTTTAGTTACGCGTGGCATAACATCTTCGGCAATGAAAAGTCACAACTGGCAAAATATATTCCAGCGGAATATAAGCAGCTCAATAATATTAAATTTCAATTGACTGAATCGCGCGGGCAATATCCGGTGAATTATTTAATGCACGGACAGACTGGAAGACGTCCGTGGCTTCTTCATACTCTTTTCGCAAGTAACCCAGCCACTGCTTAATGCGCGCAACGTGATACAGCCCGGTGTCACCCTGTTTTTCCAGGCGGGTATATTTTTTCAGCAGAACCACCACCTGCGGCCAGGGCATTCGCGGCTCATTGTATTTCACCACCCGGCTGAGGTTGGGAATGTTCAGTGCCCCGCGGCCAATCATCACCGCATCGCAGCCGCTGACGGCCAGGCATTCCTGCGCGCTTTGCCAGTCCCAGATTTCCCCGTTAGCAATCACCGGGATCGACAGTCGCTGGCGGATTTCGCCAATCGCCTGCCAGTTGATATGTTCCGCCTTATAGCCCTGCTCTTTGGTGCGCCCGTGTACGACCAGTTCGCTCGCCCCGGCCTGCTGCACGGCATCCGCAATCTCAAACTTTTTGTCGCCGCTGTCCCATCCCAGACGCACTTTCACCGTCACCGGCAGATGCGCCGGGACCGCTTCACGCATCGCTTTCGCCCCCTGATAGATGAGTTCGGGATCCTTCAGCAACGTCGCGCCACCGCCGCTGCCGTTGACCATTTTTGACGGGCACCCGCAGTTGAGATCAACACCGTAAGAGCCGAGTTCCACGGCGCGGGCGGCATTTTCCGCCAGCCACTGCGGATATTGCCCCAGCAGTTGCACGCGCACTAAGGTGCCGGAAGGGGTCCGGCTACCGTTGAGCAGTTCGGGGCAGAGTCGATGAAACACTTTTACCGGCAGCAGTTGATCCACCACGCGCACAAATTCGGTGATGCAAAGATCGTAGTCATTCACTTCCGTCAGAAGCTCGCGCACCAGGGAATCGAGCACGCCTTCCATCGGCGCCAGTAAAACACGCATATCGTCATCCGCAAAAAAAAGAGGCGCTATCATAGCGCCTCTGTGCGATGAGCAAAACCTTTTGCCGGAAGACGGCATCCTGTCTGTAGGCCGGGCAAGCGAAGCGCCCCCGGCGAAGGCCCTGTTTTCTCAGCGCGGCAGCAGACAGTTATCTTCTTTCCAGCCGTACAGCCATTCCATACCGCGATAAAACTCTGCCTGCGATTTGCCTTTCCACAGCAGATTACGCACCTGACGCTCCACGCCAGCTGCGTGATACACGCGGCCCATTTCGCGGGTAGACCAGACGATGCGCGCCGTGCGCGGAATGCGCACCGACTCATACAAGGCAAAGGCTTTCGCCGCATCGCCATCGCACTGCTCCAGCGCTTTACCCAGCGTCACGGCATCTTCCAGCGCCATACAAGCCCCCTGCGCCATGTACTGCGCCACCGGGTGCGCGGCATCGCCCACCAGCGTGATGCGCTCAGTGCCCCATTTTTCTACCGGTTCGCGATCCGCCGTAGACCAGCGACGCCAGGTCGTGGGTTTATCCAGCATCTGCCGCGGACGCGGATGGATCCCGGCAAAATACGACAGCACCTCTTCCTTGCTACCGTCTTTGACGCCCCACTCCTCCTGCTGGCGGCTGTGGAAGGTCACCACCAGGTTGTACTGTTTACCGCCGCGCAGCGGATAGTGTACGAGGTGACAGTGCGGCCCGGCCCACAGCACCGGCGCATTAATGCGCAGATCTTCTGGCATATCCGCACAGTCAATCACCGCACGGTAAACCACGTGTCCGGTTACGCGCGGCGAATCGCCCAGCAAACTCTGGCGCACGACCGACTTCACGCCATCACAACCGACCAGAATATCGGCGGTCCAGCTGTGTCCCTGTTCATCGAATACGGTCACGTCGTCTGCCGTCTGGCGAATATCGACCACGTTGGTTGAAGTCCGGTATTCAACATTCGGATGGGTCAGTACCGCTTCCCAGACCGAAGCATGAATATCGACCCGGTGGATGACCGCGTACGGACCGCCGAAGTGGTCGCGAAAGGCCTGCCCGGTCTCAATGCGCACCACTTCTTCTGCGTTCACCGCGTCCATCATGGTGATGTGATCGGTGAACACTGCGCGCTGGCGCGCAACCTCACCGACGCCCAGGCTGTCCAGCGCGGAGAAGGCATTCGGACCGAGCTGAATGCCCGCGCCAATCTCACCAATTTCATGGGCTTTTTCCAGCAGCATCACCTTGATGCCCTGGCGCGCCAGCGAAAGCGCGGTGGCTGCCCCGCCAATTCCGCCGCCGACAATAATTGCGCTCGTCACTTTAGCCATTGTCATTCTCCTTCTCAGGCTGAGATTTTATCTTGTTGATTTTCCGGGGCGGCGGCGATGAACGCCGGTAGCTGTGTGCAGGCGTCATACACGGCTTTGCAGCGCGGATAGCCGCTTAAATCGCACCCCATTCTTAACGCGTTCGCCCATTGCGGGATCAGGCAGCAGTCGGCGAGCGTCGGCGTATTGCCAACGCAGTAATTCTGCGACTGACTCTGACGCAATAATTGCTCGACAGCGCTTAACCCCTGCTGGATCCAGTGTGCGTACCAGCGTTTTTTCTCTTCTTCACTGACCTTCAGTTCCTCGCTCAGATAGCGCAGCACCCGCAGGTTGTTAACCGGATGAATATCGCAAGCGATGGCATAGACAATCTCCAGCACCTGCCTGCGCGCCGGATCGTTGACGGGCAGCAAGCGCGACTGTGGAAAATGCCGGTCCAGCCAGTCGATAATCGCCAGCGACTGACCAAGCGCGTCGCCGTCGTCGGTCACCAGCGTCGGCACCAGCCCCACCGGATTCATCCGCCGGTAGGCCAGTTCATTTTGCTGACCGATACGAATATTGACGCCCACTGTCTGGTAGTTGATACCCTTTAATGCCAGCGCGATACGCACGCGGTACGACGCCGAACTGTTAAAAAAACTGTACAGCTTCATACATCACCTCAGACAATCTTCACAGCGACAGGCGTCAACCCGTCCACGCCACCGGTGATCACATCCCCTTTCACCACGGCACCCACGCCTTCCGGCGTGCCGGTGAAAATCAGGTCGCCCGGTTGCAGTTCGAAGAAACCGGACAGATAACTGATCGTTTCATTCACCGACCAGATCAGATGGCGAATGTCGCTGCGCTGATGATCGTCGCCGTTCACCTGTAACCAGATGGGCGCCGCGGTGATATCCGCAATCTCATCCGCTTTGTGCAGCGGCGCGATAGGCGCGGAGAGATCGAACGCTTTACCGATTTCCCACGGACGCCCCATCTGACGCATCTCCATCTGGCGGTCGCGGCGGGTCATATCCAGCCCGGTGGCGTAACCCCAGATATATTCATGAGCTTTCTCTAACGGAATATCACTGCCTTTTTTACCGATAGCGACCACCAGCTCAATTTCATAGTGATAGTTATCCGTTTGCGACGGGTACGGCAGCGCTAACGTTTCGCCAGCAGCAACCGGCACAATCGCATCGGCCGGTTTACAGAAGAAGAACGGCGGCTCGCGATCCGGGTCAAAGCCCATTTCGCGGGCATGGGCGGCATAGTTGCGTCCTACGCAATAGACGCGGTGAACGGGGAACTGCGCATCGCTGCCGACAACCGGTACGGTCACGGGGGCCTGTGGTGCAAATACATATTGAGTCATGGTTCTCTCCCAAATTAATAACGGGCTTCACGGAACAACCCGAGGGCTTCCTGTACCGGTCTGTCCGAAAAACTGAATAAAACGGTCTCTTCCGTGGCGTTGAATGACACACCGTGCCAGGTTGGCACCACGAAAATATCTTTGGCTGAAAAGTGGAAGGTCTCATTGCCGACGGTGACGTCGCCCGCCCCTTCAACCACGTGGTATATGGTGCTGTCCGTGGTGCGCGCCACCCGCGAGGTAAAGCCTTTTGGCAACAGTTGCAGGAACGTCCCCATCGACGGCATCGGGTAGCCGCCGGTCACCGGGTTGACATAGCGCATCTTGTAGCCATCCCACTCGTCGGCATCGCCCAGACGGGTCAGGTCGTGCAGCGCATCGCGACTGCGGTCATAGCGATAGTTGAAAATCGGCGATGAGTTGCCTTTCTGATGGCGCAGCGGCAGCATGTTGGCGGCATAGCGCGGCAGATAGTCGCCCTCTTTACGTGAAACCGGCTGCTGGTCTTCCGGGTAATCTTCGGCAAAGCCGCAGCCCAGAATGTTAACCAGCGGCAGATCCAGACCGTCCAGCCAGACCACCGGCTCATCGCCAGGGTTGCCGTGGTCGTGCCATTGCCACTGCGGCGTCAGAATAAAGTCGCCGGCGTGCATTTGGGTACGCTCGCCGTCCACGGCAGTGAACGCGCCTTTGCCTTCCACAATAAAGCGTAACGCCGACTGGTTATGGCGATGGCTGGGTGCGACTTCGCCCGGCAGGATCAGTTGCAGTCCCGCGTACAGTGTTGAGGTGATGGAGGATTGCCCACGTAACATCGGGTTTTCCAGGACCAGCACCCGGCGTACCGCCTCTTTCGCGCCAATCAGATTGCCGCTTTCCAGCAGCAGCGGGCGAATTTCCTGGTAGTTCCAGTACGCCGGCGCACAGGTCGGATTCGGCGTCTGCGGCACCAGATGATGCAGTGATTCCCACAGCGGGGTCAGGTTCTGCCCGGAAATATGCTGGTAAAACTGCTGACGGCTGTTTTTTACATCCTGATTATGTTCTGACATAGGGATTCTCCTTATTCGTTCACGACGCTTGCGTGCGGCAAAACGTCAGGGACAGAGGCTGACTGGCGGACGACTACCGTCAGGACGGCTAACATCACCGCGCTGATGACCGCCGGAGCAGCGATAATGAAAAACAAGGTGTCGAAAGAGAAATTCATCGCCATCATCACGCCGCCGGAAAGCGAACCGACAATCGCGCCACAGCGCCCCACCGCGTTGGACCAGCTCACGCCAGTCGCCCGACTCTGTGTGGGATAGAGCGTGGCCGTTAAGGCATTGAGACCCACCTGCGATCCGCTGATACCCACCCCGGTACCAAAGATTGCCAGCGCCATCAGCCATAAACCGTTTTCGCTCAGACCAATCATGACGATACATACCGCCCCCAGCGCGTAGCTGACAGCCAGTACCCGGAACGGATTGTATTTGTCCATTAACACGCCCAGTGCCAGCGCACCGAGCGTACCACCAACCTGAAATGCTGCGGTCACCCAGGAGGCCTGTTGCAGATCAATCCCACGATGGTTCAACAGCGTCGGCATCCAGCTTGACAGCAGATAGATGATTAACAGGCTCATGAAGAACACGACCCATAACATCAGGGTAATGGGTAGCTGACGCCCGACGAAAAGCTGACGAATGCTGCCTTTGGCAATTGCTGCGGCTTCGTTGAGATAAAAATGCGTGTTGTCATAGCGTTCGCCAGTAATCGCACTCAACGTTCTGGCAATGGTCGCCTGCGGCAACTGGCGGCGGACCTGCCAGCGCGGAGACTCCGGCAGGACGACGAGCAGAGCGAAGAACAGCATCAGCGGTAAGACGCCGCCAAGCACCAGGATGCCGTGCCAGCCGATAGCCGATACTAATTGCGCACTGACAATCCCACCCATCGCGGAACCAAGCGTAAAGCCGCAAAACATCAGCGTGACCAGTGCGCCGCGGCGGCGGGCAGGCAGATATTCAGAAGTCATGGTGATGGTATTTGGCATAGCGCCGCCGAGGCCCAGGCCGGTCAGAAAGCGCAGGAACACCAGCGTCTGGAGGTCAGGCGAGAAAGCCGAAAGCAGGCTCAGCGCGCCAAACAGCGCCACGCAGAGCTCAATCACCCGTTTGCGACCAAAGCGGTCAGACAGCGGGCCGCAGAGCAAAGCGCCTGCGGTAAGTCCTAACAGACCGGCGCCAAACAGCGGGGCGAGATCTCCGGCGGTTAACTGCCAGTGGCTACGAATATCGGGTGCAATAAAGCCAATCGCGGCGGTATCAAAACCATCCAGCATGACCACCAGAAAGCAGCAGATAATCACCCGCCACTGGGTCTTGCTGACGGGAGCAGCATCAATCAGGGCTTGTAGTTCACGTCGTTGAGTCATAGTCAATGCCTCGGTGCAGGTAGGGACAGATGTTGTTTTGTTTTTGGTATGTTACGAGTTTGTAGACTGGGCGATAAAATGTACAATGGCATTTCATGCAGAGACATAACCTGGAGGTTATCGCTGATGGCAAACTGGGCGCAAAAACTGAAGCTGCACCATCTGCAAATGCTGGTGGCGCTGGGCGAACAAGGGAATCTGACGCACGTTGCGCGAATGATGAATATCACCCAGCCCGCGCTGTCGAAATGGTTGTCACAGCTCGAAGATGAGATGGGGATCACGCTCTTTGAGCGTCACAGTAAAGGCCTGCGCCCCTCAGAAGGCGGCAAATTGCTGTTACAACATGCCCAGCGTTTAATCAATGACATGGAGCGTTCGCAGTATGAAATGGCACGCTTTAAAGAAGGCGGACTGGTCGGGAGCCTGAAGATTGGCTGCTCGCCAGTGGCAACCGACTGCGTGTCGCAGGCGATCCTCAATCTGCTCGTTGAGATGCCGACGCTGCATCTTAACATTGAAGAAAAGGTCATGACCCCGCTGCTGCATGACCTGCTGGCCGGTTCCGTGGATGTGGTGGTCGGTCGCGTTGGGGGGCGGGCACTGCAGCTTCCGCTCAATTATCAGGTGCTGTATACCGAACCCGTTTGTTTTGTCGCCCGCCCACACCATCCGTTAGCGAAGTTTGACACCCTGAGCTGGGCCGACCTTGCGCACTGGCGCTGGATAGTCTGGCCGACGGGAACGCCCATCCGCCTGAGTATTGATAACGCGCTGGTCGATAACGGGGTAATGTTGCCGGAAAATACCATTGAATCGGCCTCGATGAACGTCAGCACCAACCTGCTGCAAAGCAGCGATATGATCTCTATTCTTTCTTTACGGCTGGCACAGCGCTATGCCAGCCAGGGGCAACTGGTGATCCTCAATCTGCCGAAGATTGAACAAAAAGGCAGCGTGGGGGTGTTCTGGCGCAACAATGAAACACCATCCAGTGCGCTGAGCCGTTTCCTGCAGCTGCTGGCACAAATTTAGCGTGACAGACTGGGGCATTGCCTAATGTTCCCGCTGTCTATCTTCAGTATGCTAAGAATTCATGATGTGATCGATAGCACGTTTTAAGGTTTAATTGTATGATGAATCCGTCGCTTCAAGGAATTTCAACATGAGCAAGACACTGAATATCATCTGGCAATACTTACGCGCTTTCGTGCTGATTTATGCCTGTCTGTATGCAGGCATTTTTATTGCGTCCCTGCTGCCCGTCGCCATTTCAGGCAGCATCATCGGGATGCTAATCCTGTTTGTACTGCTGGCACTGCAAATTATCCCGGCAAAATGGGTTAACCCTGGCTGCTATGTGCTGATTCGCTATATGGCGCTGTTGTTTGTGCCGATTGGCGTCGGCGTAATGCAGTACTTCGATCTGCTGCGCGCGCAGTTCGGCCCGGTGGTGGTGTCGTGTGCCGTTAGTACGCTGGTGGTTTTCCTGGTAGTGAGCTGGAGTTCGCATCTGGTCCACGGTGAACGTAAAGTAGTGGGACAGAAAGGGTCTGAAGAATGATGTCGTCAATCTGGTGGTCTTTACCGCTGACGCTGGCGGTTTTTTTCGGTGCGCGCAAACTGGCTGCGCGGTTTAAATTTCCTTTACTGAATCCGCTGCTGGTGGCGATGGTGGTGATTATCCCATTCCTCCTGCTGACCGGTATTTCCTACGAGAGCTATTTTAAAGGTAGCGAGATACTCAACGACCTGCTGCAACCGGCGGTCGTGGCGCTGGCTTACCCGCTATACGAACAACTGCATCAGATTCGCGCCCGCTGGAAGTCGATCATTACTATCTGTTTCGTCGGCAGTATTGTGGCAATGGTGACCGGCACCACGGTAGCACTGCTGATGGGCGCCACGCCTGAAATCGCCGCCTCCGTCTTACCGAAATCCGTCACCACGCCAATTGCGATGGCCGTGGGCGGCAGCATCGGCGGCATCCCGGCGGTCAGCGCCGTGTGCGTGATTTTCGTCGGTATTCTCGGCGCCGTCTTTGGTCATACTCTGTTAAACGCCATGCGCATTAAAACCAAAGCCGCACGCGGACTGGCGATGGGCACCGCGTCTCACGCTCTCGGCACCGCCCGCTGCGCGGAGCTGGATTATCAGGAAGGCGCATTCAGTTCGCTGGCGCTGGTGATTTGCGGGATTATTACCTCATTAATCGCCCCGTTCCTGTTTCCGGTTATTCTCGCGGTTGTGGGCTAAAATTTGCGATACGTCGCGCATTTTTCATTTAAGTTACATTAGTTGCATAAACAATGAGATTTAGATCACACATATAGCTGTAACAGGCCCGTACACTACGATCCCAATACATTGTTATGAGGCAACGCCATGCACCCACGTTTTCACACTGCGTTCAGCCAACTCGCGGATAATTTGCAATCAGCGCTGGCGCCGATCCTGGCGGAAACGCATTTTTCTGCTTCGCTGACTGCTGAGCAAGTTTCCACGCTTAAAAGCGCAACGGGACTTGACGAAGACGCGCTGGCATTTGCACTTCTGCCGCTGGCGGCGGCCTGCGCCTGTACGCCACTGTCTCATTTCAACGTCGGCGCCATCGCCCGCGGTGTCAGCGGGACATGGTATTTCGGCGCGAATATGGAGTTTATCGGCGCGACCATGCAGCAAACCGTTCACGCCGAGCAAAGCGCCATCTGCCATGCCTGGCTGCGGGGTGAGAAAGGCCTCGCGGCGATCACCGTAAACTACACCCCGTGCGGCCACTGCCGTCAGTTCATGAATGAACTGAACAGTGGACTGGATCTGCGCATTCATCTGCCCGGTCGCGAACCGCATACGCTGCGTGACTATTTACCGGATGCGTTCGGACCGAAAGATCTCGACATCAGAACGCTGCTAATGGACGAACAGGACCACGGTTTTGCCCCTCAGGGTGATGCACTGTCGCAAGCGGCCATTGCCGCCGCGAGCCGCAGTCATATGCCGTACAGCCAGTCACCGAGTGGTGTGGCGCTGGAATGCAAAGACGGGCGTATCTTTAGCGGAAGCTATGGCGAAAACGCCGCATTTAACCCGACCATCCCACCGCTACAGGGCGCGCTGATACTGCTTAATCTCAACGGCTACGGTTATGACGATATTAAGCGTGCGGTGCTGGCGGAAAAAGCCGATGCGCCACTTATTCAGTGGGATGCCACCGCCGCCACACTGAAAGCGCTGGGTTGCAGTAACATCGATCGCGTTCTTTTGGCTTAATTCCCGGATAGCGTCCGTTCACAGGCTGGATAAGGCATTTTCACCGCTATCCGGCCTAACCGCCTGATGACGCTACGCTTATCAGGTCTACGCTCGCTGACTGGCGCCTTTTTCTGGAATTGCTGAAAATCCCCCCAATCAGACTGCTGTTTCTTGCGCTTCGACAGCGGGTACAGTAGCCTGATTGAAATTTCATCCAGTGACAGAGTTTTCTTCATGCTAAAGCGCGCACTCTACAGCCTGTTGGTCCTGATCGGCTTGCTGCTGTTGATCGTGCTGGGCCTTGACCGCTGGATGAGCTGGAAAACCGCCCCCTATATTTACGACGAACTTCAGGACCTGCCCTACCGCCAGGTTGGCGTGGTGCTTGGTACGGCTAAATACTATCGTACCGGGGTGATCAATCAGTATTACCGCTACCGGATTCAGGGCGCGCTGAACGCCTATAACAGCGGTAAGGTCAATTATCTGCTGCTCAGCGGCGACAACGCCATGCAGAGCTACAACGAACCGATGACGATGCGCAAAGATCTGATTGCCGCCGGTGTCGATCCTGCGGATATCGTGTTAGATTACGCCGGATTCCGTACCCTCGATTCGATTGTCCGCACCCGTAAAGTCTTCGACACCAATGATTTCATCATTATTACCCAGCGCTTCCACTGCGAGCGCGCGCTGTTTATCGCGCTGCATATGGGCATTCAGGCGCAGTGCTACGCCGTACCGTCGCCAAAAGATATGCTGACGGTTCGGGTGCGCGAGTTTGGCGCACGCTTTGGCGCGCTGGCCGATCTGTATCTGTTTAAACGTGAACCCCGATTCCTCGGCCCGTTAGTGCCCATCCCCACGCTGCATCAGGTGCCGGATGATGCGCAGGGTTATCCGGCCGTAACGCCAGAACAATTGCTTGAGCAGCAAAAAAAACAAGGGAAATAAGCATGGAAGACAAAACGCTTTTTATCGTGATTGGCGTACTGATGATCGTCGCCTGGACGCTTCGCGAAGGGATTAAAGGGCTGCGATCCGGCGTTGTCGAGAAAACGGTTAAAGGCTCGCAGACTCCGCGCTTAATTCAACGCGCTGAAGAACCCGGCTCATACTGGAGCTATATCGGCGTTTACTTTGGTCTGTCAGTTGGCGCGCTGCTTGTCGGCATCTGGTTGGTATTTATTAAATAAAAAGCCGGCGCAGAGCACATCTGCACCGGCTTGATTCGACATGAAAGGGTTACTTCTTACGCGCGTATTTCAGTGAATCCAGCGCGACCGCGAAGATGATGATGCCGCCCTTAATGATGTACTGCCAGTACGGGTTGACGCCGATGTAAGTCAGGCCGTAGTTAATGACGGTAAAGATAATCACCCCGGTCACCACGCCGAATACTGTACCGACCCCGCCGCTGAACGACACGCCGCCGACGACACACGCCGCAATCGCATCCAGTTCGTACATAAAGCCGAGGTTGTTTGTGGCAGAGCCGATGCGTCCCGCTTCCAGCAAACCGCCGAAGGCATAGAACACACCGGACAGCGCATAGATCATCAGCAGATTCAGCGCTACGTTCACACCTGACACTTTTGCCGCTTCCGGGTTGCCGCCGATGGCGAAAATGTTTTTACCGAAGCGAGTTTTGTTCCACAGCACCCAGACAAATGCCACGGCGATCAGCGCATAGAATGTGATATACGAAAGCCGGAAGCTACCCAGTGCGATAAAACCTTGAGCAAAGGTCGAGAAGCCGCTATCAAAGCCCGAAATCGGCGATGCCCCGACAAAATCGTAATACAGGGAGTTGATCCCGTAGACGATAATCATCGTACCAAGCGTGGTTATAAACGGCGTTACGTTCAGGTAAGCGATGATAATTCCGTTCACCAGACCGATGACCGCGCCAATTACGCAAACAATCAGGATCACCAGCGCAATCGGCATGGTCGCCATTTCGGGGAACACTTTATTGGCGTTCTCCATCGACTGTAACAGCGTTGCCGCGACAACCGCCGCCAGCCCGACCTGACGCCCCGCAGACAGGTCAGTTCCTTGCGTCACAATCAAACCCGCCACGCCCAGCGCGATGATAATACGCACAGAAGACTGGGTCAGAATATTACTTAAGTTAAGCAGACTTAAGAACGTGGGATCCTGGAAAATAATAATGGCCAGCAAGACTAAAAGAACGACGTAAATACCGCCCTCTTTCAGATAAGTGAGAAAACTTTTCTTATTTAACGCACTCATGAGGAGCCCCTGATCTTAAAGGTGCAAAGACGCAAGACGCAAAATTTCGTTTTGCGTTGTCGTTTTAGTATCAACAATTCCAGAAACGAGGCCGTTGCTCATGACCAGAATACGATCTGTTATCCCTAACAATTCCGGCATTTCGGAGGAGATGATAATGATCCCTTTCCCTTTCTTCGCCAGTTCCGCAATTAACTGATAAATTTCAAACTTCGCGCCGACATCAATCCCGCGAGTGGGTTCGTCGAGCATTAAAATTTCCGGTTGTGTCAGCAGCCAACGACCAATAACCACCTTCTGCTGGTTACCGCCCGAAAGCGAACCAATTTGCGTTTTATGACCAGGCGTTTTTACCCGCATGGAATCAATGACCCATTGGGTATCACTTTTCATTCGCGAGTTATCTAACAGACCGACTTTATTTTTGTAATTCTGAATATTGGAAATTAAGGAGTTAAAACCAATGTCCAGATAAGCATAAATACCGGTGGAACGACGCTCTTCAGTTACCAGCGCGAAACCGTGATTAATGGCTTCATTCGCAGAATGGTTATTAATCTTTTTGCCGTGCAACGTAATGGTGCCCGATGATTTCTCACGAATACCAAACAATGTTTCAACAATGTCAGTGCGCTTAGCGCCGACCAGCCCTGCAATACCGAGGATCTCGCCTTTATGCAAATCAAAGGAGACATCACGGATCGATGGCTGACGCAACGAGGTCAGGTTACGCACTTCCAGAATCACTTCACCCGGATTGTTGGATTTATCCGGGAATCGCTGGTTCAGAGAACGGCCGACCATCATGGCAATGATCTTATCCATATCCAGCCCTTCCAGCGGTTGCGTCGCAATCCACTGTCCGTCGCGCAGAACGGTAATCTCATCACACAGCTGGAAAATCTCTTCCATTTTGTGGGAAATATAAACAATGCCGCAGCCGCGCTCTTTCAGTTTGCGAATAATCGTGAACAGATGGTTGACCTCTTTCTCGGTTAACGACGAGGTCGGTTCATCCATAATCACAATTTTGGCGTTATAGGAAAACGCTTTGGCAATTTCGATCATTTGCATTTGCGACACGGACAATGTTCCGACACGCGCACGCGGATCAATATCAATATCCAGCTCGTCAAATATAGCTTTGGTATCCCGGTACATTTTTTCCTGATCGACAAACATGCCTTTGGTGGGATAACGCCCCAGCCACATATTGTCCATAACAGAACGTTGTAATACCAGGTTTAACTCCTGGTGTACCATTGAAATACCATTCTCCAGCGCTTCTTTGGCAGAATGAAAATCGATTTCTTTACCCTGAAATAATATACTGCCAGAATCTTTTTGATAGATCCCAAAAAGACATTTTAATAGTGTCGACTTTCCTGCGCCGTTCTCCCCCATTAATGCATGAATCGAATGCGGGCGGACTTTTAAATTAACATTATCAAGTGCCTTAACGCCGGGAAAAGACTTGTTGATGCCGCTCATTTCCAACAAGTATTCGCCTGACGGCTGAGTAGTTGTGCTGACCATAATTATACCTTGTTGGCCTCGCAGAGTGCGTGGTGAAAGGGGCGCGATACGCTCGCGCCCAACAAACTTACTTCTTGGTGAACTCGGCCAGGTTATCTTTATCGACGCCTACGTAAGGAACGCGGACGATTTTATTGTCGATTTTCCACTCAGTGCCGTCAGCCGCACCCTTGCCGTCAGCGAGGTTTTTCGCCAGATCAAAGGTCGCTTTTGCCTGGTTGTTTGCATCGTTCAGCACAGTACCGGCCAGCGCGCCCGATTTCACCAGCGCCAGCGCTTCTGGCAACGCATCGACGCCAAATACCGGTACGCTGGTTTTGTTATGCGCTTTCAGCGCTTCAACGGCGCCCATTGCCATCGCATCGTTGTTGGCGATGACCACTTCAATTTTGTTGGCGTTCGGGCCGGAGAGCCACGCATCCATTTTGTCTTTTGCCATCGCGGTGTCCCACATGGCGGTATCTAACTGCAGCTGTTCGGTTTTGATACCTTTGTCGTTCAGCTCTTTGATAACGTAAGTCGTACGCGCTTCTGCATCAGGATGTCCCGGCTCGCCTTTCAGCAGCACGAACTGAATCTGACCATCTTTGTTCAGATCCCAGCCCTGGTTTGCCGCCCAGTGTTTAGCAATCAGATCGCCCTGGATAATCCCGGATTCTTTGGAGTCAGTACCCACGTAATAAGCCTTGTCATAGCTGTCCAGGGCTTTGCGGGAAGGTTCTTTGTTGAAGAATACGATAGGAATGTTTTGACCACGCGCTTTCTCGATAACGGTGCCCGCCGCCGCAGGGTCAACCAGGTTTATCGCCAGCGCCTTCACGCCTTTTGCCAGCAGCACGTCTATCTGATCGTTTTGTTTGGACTGGTCGTTCTGCGAGTCGTTCATCAGCAGTTGCACATCTGGCGCTGATTTCGCGTCTGCTTCGATAGCCTTACGCACCACGGACATAAAGTTATCGTCATATTTGTAGATTGTCACACCGATGCGAGTATCAGCAGCGTGCGCAGCCGCGCCGAATAACATGCTTGCCATAACGGCAGAAAGGGTCAACACCTTCTTATTCATGGTAACTCCGGTTTTATTATGCAGGGTAGTACGTAAGAAAATGCCCGGCGGGACAAAACGTTAATGAAGTGTTATGTAAACGCCGAAGCTCATTTTAAAAAAATCTCTCTTCCTTGCCCGGTAACGCTCCAGAAATAGGCTTTAATTTCGCTTAAAGCGCCTTTACCTCGGTAAAAGTGATTACTCACAGTTACATCGTAGTTACAGTGCGACAAGCGGTGCCATCATAGCTATCACAATGTTAAGATACTGTGAATTTACTCACATATTGAAAGCGGTTACATCTGGCGACATCATAAGTTAGTGATCGCCGCCGCATTCTGCCGAACCGCCACGGAATGACGACGTACCAGGGTAGGCATAAAGCAGTGGGTCGCGGAAGAATCCAGCGTTCCCGCAGCACCCTGTAAAGCGAGTTCCGTCGCCAGTTTTGCCATAGAAGCAATGGGATAGCGCACCGTTGTCAGTTGCGGATCGGTGTAACGGGCGATGGGAATATCATCGAAACCAATGATTGAAAGATGTAAAGGGATGGAAATGCCGTTGTCTTTTAGCGCAGTGAGCGCTCCGGCGGCCATGTTATCGTTATAGGCGAACACCGCGGTCAGTTGCAGGTTGCGCCCCAGCAGTTCAACCATTGCCGCCTCTCCCCCCTGCATATCCGGCGAGCCAGTGCCAATCCAGCTTTCAGGCGCCACAATGCCCTGCTCTTTTAGCGCACTGCTCCACCCTTCCCGACGCATGACATCATCTTCAATACGATGGCTGGAAGCCAGGTAACCAATGCGTTGATGGCCGTTGTTGAGCAGCATGCGAGTCGCCATTTTCGCGCCGCTGATGTTATCCAGGCACACGCAGCGGTGGGCGTAGCCAGGCACAATACGATTGATCAAAACCATACCGGGGATCTGGTCCATAAACTCGCCCAGTTCTCGATCGCTTAACGCTTTTGAGTGAACGATCAGCGCGTTACAACGCTGGCGAATCAATACCTCAATGGCATGGCGCTCTTTTTCGGCTTCATGATAACTGTTGCCAATCAGCACATATTTTTGATGCTGTTGAGCGACCAAATCCACCGCTTTCACCAACGCGCCAAAAAACGCATCGGAAACGTCCATCACCACCACGCCAATCGTTTCACTGACCTGCGTCGCCAGCGCCTGGGCATTAGCGTTTGGCCGGTAGCCCAGCAGCGTCACCGCCTTCATTACTGCTTCGCGCGTATCGGGACTGACCAGCGCGCTGTTGTTTAATACGCGGGAAACCGTCGCCACGGATACGCCTGCCTGACGCGCCACATCACGAATGGTGATCATATTCACTACCCTGTCTGGAATTGCAGTGGTGCACTGCATAACTGGCGGCTATTTTGTCAGCGGAGGGAAATGGACTACGTGAGTACGGTCACAGCGATGAAAGCGCTTACATCCATTTTGTTAATGATTGTGATCCAGATCGTTATCTGGATGTATGAGACAATGCACTCCCTGCGGCACGGAGGGTTAATTGCCGCCAGAGCCACTCCACCGGACCTTGTGGAAAAAAGTGCAGCCAGATAACCGAGAAAAGCAGATTCGCCAACCAGACGGGGAATACAAACAGCAGCAGTTCTGGACGGTCAAATTTCATAAATAAACCGAACTGATAGAATAGCGTGGTGCAAATCAGGGTTTGTAACAGGTAATTGGTTAACGCCATGCGCCCTACGCAGGCAATGGCAATGACGATTTTACAGCGGCTGAGCTGCGGCCAGTAACCAAATATCAGCGCGGTGTAGCCGAGCGTCTGAAACGGCGCGCTAAGCTCACGCGGTGCCTGTAACAGGAATGCGCACCAACGATAATTCCAGCCCAGTTGCCACTGCGCGATGACGGCAGGAACATTAATCAGCAGGCCGACGACAATCAGTACCAAACCGCTGCGGCGATAGTGTGAAAGGCTAAACTGCCCTTTCAGCCAGCCACTGCGCATCAATGCCGCCCCGAGCAACATCATCCCCGCCAGTTGCCAGCCGTATTGCGCGCCCAACGCCAGCAGGCTGTTCGATAAGGCGTCAACCCGATTGCTGATGGCCTCAATGCCACCGTTCAGCTTCCAGTATTTTTCATACAGTAAAGCCGAGGCATCCGGCGTCCAGGCACGGTTTGTTTCGCTTCCCGAAATGGCCCCCAGTAGCAGCAAAACGCCAATACCGGCCAGATAGAGCAGTACGCCGGTGTTAAACAGGCTTTTCACCGACGGCGCATCACGCACCAGTCGCCAGCAGATCAGCCCCACCAGCCCATAGGCCAGCAGAATGTCGCCATCCCAGAACAGTAAAGCATGAATAAAGCCAAGCAACACCAACAGCGTCAGACGCGACTGGATCCAGCGCTTGCCACGCGGCAATAGCATTTGCAAACCCGCGCCGAACAGCAGCGCGAAAAGGGTGAGGAACTTGACCTGGGCAAAAACATCCAGAACAGCCCAGGTCCAGGCATCCTGAGACGTGATATTTCCGTACCAGGCAGGATTGAGGTAAGCCGCCTTTGGCAGACCAAAGGCGCTGATATTCAACAGCAGGATGCCCAGGATGGCGACGCCACGAACAAAATCCAGCGTGACATTACGCTCCATAGCTCCTGCCTTAATCAGTTGTGATGACGGACTGCGCGTAAAAATTCCTGACGCGTATTCTGGCTCGACTTGAACAGGCCGCCAAGCGAGGTGGTCGTCGTTGCACTGGTGGCGTCGCGAATGCCGCGCGCTTTCACGCAGTAATGTACCGCATCAATCGATACCGCCACATTATTGGTCCCCAGCAGAGTTTGCAGTGCAGTCAGGATCTGCTGCGTTAAACGCTCCTGCACCTGCGGACGCTGCGCGAAAAACTGAACGATGCGGTTGATCTTCGACAGACCGATTACCGAATCTTTCGGGATATACGCCACGGTCGCTTTACCATCAATGGTCACAAAATGGTGTTCACAGGTGCTGGTCAGGGTGATGTCACGCACGGTGACCATCTCATCGACCTTCATTTTGTTTTCAATAACGGTGATTTTCGGGAAGTTAGCGTAATCCAGGCCGGAGAAAATCTCATCAACATACATCTTCGCGATGCGATGTGGGGTTTCCATCAGGCTGTCATCGCTCAGGTCGAGATTCAACAGTTGCATGATCTCCGTCATATGGCCTGAAATAAGACGTTTGCGCGTTTCGTTATCCATTTCATGCACGGGCGGACGCAGCGGTGTTTCCAGCCCTCGCGCAACCAGCGCTTCATGAACCAGGGCCGCTTCTTTACTGAGTGATGACATTTATTCTCTCCTGCAGGTGTGGCGCCTCTGCCCTGCGTGGGGCAAAGTTTGTAGGCTGTAGACAGCCCGATTATTGTGCGTGAGGCCGCGCACATAATCCAGTATTCACAACGATAATTATTGAAATCGCCGCAGCCTTTCATACCGTGTTTCGCCAAAGGCAGCGGGAAGGGTTCCAGCGACGTGATATCGATGATGAAGCAAGTCTGCACAATGCGGAAGTGAAAGTTACTCACAGCACCATGAATTATCTGTATTATGGGGAGTTTGCGAACACATTCAGGTTCAACACAACAAGGAGCCACGCATGGAAATGCTCGAAGAGCACCGCTGTTTTGAAGGCTGGCAGCAACGCTGGCGTCACGACTCCACCACGCTGAACTGTGCAATGACGTTCAGCATTTTTCTCCCCCCACCTCGCGATACGACCCCTCCGCCGGTTCTGTACTGGCTGTCCGGGTTAACCTGCAATGATGAAAACTTTACCACCAAAGCCGGCGCACAGCGTATCGCGGCTGAACTGGGTATCGTATTAGTCATGCCGGATACCAGTCCGCGTGGTGAACAGGTCGCCAACGATGAAGGTTATGATCTGGGTCAGGGGGCCGGTTTTTATCTCAATGCGACACAGCAACCCTGGGCCGCCCATTTCCGCATGTATGACTACGTGCGTGATGAACTTCCGGCGCTGATTCAGGCGCAGTTTAACGTCAGCGACCGCTGCGCGATCAGTGGGCATTCGATGGGGGGGCACGGTGCGCTGATCCTGGCGTTGAAAAATCCGGGCAAATACACCAGCGTTTCCGCCTTCGCGCCTATTGTTAACCCGTGCCGTGTCCCCTGGGGCGAGAAGGCATTTCGCGCCTATTTGGGTGAGGATCGCGCCGCATGGGCAGAGTGGGACAGTTGTGCACTGATGTACGCCAGCAAACCGGAAGAAACCATTCCTACGCTGATTGATCAGGGCGACAACGATCAATTTCTCGCCGATCAGCTCCAGCCTGCCGTTCTGGCGGAAGCTGCTCGTCAGAAGTCCTGGCTAATGACGCTACGCATTCAGCCAGGTTACGATCACAGCTATTACTTTATTGCCTCATTTATTGAGGATCATCTGCGTTTCCATGCTGAGTATTTAATGAAATAACCGCAGGAGGGCAAGCCGCCCTCCTCTCTCCCAATTCTTCATCATTTCTCCATCTTTTCCTCACATTTACGTTCCTCTATCTTGTTGACTTAAAAGCGTTTCTCTTTCAAATCAAACAAACGCAAATGATTTCAATTATCATTTGTGTTTACAAATATTCATTCTTTTGTACAATTCCACTCGCTTCTTTACCGCAAAGAGTTCTTAAAAGACAAACACATACAGTTGTCATGGCCTTTCACATGACACGCGGTTTTACTCGTTTAATGGAATGACAAAATGACTATACCTCACGTTAAGGCTGTTACCGTCGCGGTATGCGCGGCATGCCTCCCATCGCTCGTTCATGCTGCCGATCAGGATACCGTTGTGGTTACCGCGACGGGATTTGAGCAGAAAATCCAGAATGCCCCGGCTTCAATTTCGGTTATTTCAAAACAGCAAATTGAAGACAAAGCTTACCGTGACGTTACCGATGCCCTGAAAGATGTCCCTGGCGTGGTCGTCACTGGCGGCGGTAGCAGCAGTGATATCAGCATTCGTGGGATGGCATCGCAGTACACGCTGTTCCTGGTGAACGGCAAGCGCATCAGCACGCGCGGTACACGCCCGAACAGCGATAACGCGGGGATCGAACAGGGCTGGCTGCCACCGCTGGAATCGATCGAGCGTATCGAAGTCATTCGCGGACCTATGTCTTCGCTGTACGGTTCCGATGCGATGGGCGGCGTGATTAACGTGATCACCAAAAAAGTCTCTAATACCCAGGGCTGGAGCGGCTCTCTGCACGGCGACGCCACTTTCCAGGAAAACAGCGATTCTGGCGATCTGTTCCAGACCAATGCTTATGCTTCAGGCCCGTTGATCGATGGCTTGCTGGGTGCGAAAGTTACCGGGCTGCTGTCTCGCCGTGCGGAAGATCAGATAGTCAACGGTTATAATGAACAGCGTCTGCGTAACGGCGGTCTGACCCTCAATTTCACGCCTGATGATAAAAACGACATCGATTTTGATATCGCCCGTGAATTGCAGGATCGCGACAGCACGCCGGGCAAATCGATGGCCGCAGAGACCTGCCGTAACGGAACCTGTAAACCCAACAGCAAAAGCGAAAGCCGCTATGAGCACACCACCTATTCATTAACGCACAGCGGTTATTACGACGACTTCAACACCACCAGCTATATCCAGCAGGAAGAGACCCACAACCCGGGTCGCGAAATGAAGTCATACAACACCACCCTCAATAACCAGAACCAAATTTTCCTCGGCGCCCACACCCTGACGCTGGGTGGCCAGTATCGTTATGAAAAACTGCGCGATAACGGCAACCAACTGGAAGCGGCAGACGGTCTGAATAAGCTGACCCGCTGGAGCTGGGCGCTGTTTGCGGAAGACGAATGGGCGATGACCGACAGCTTTACCCTGACTGGCGGGATCCGCATGGATAAAGACGAAAACTACGGCGACAACTGGACGCCACGCGGTTACGGCGTCTGGCACCTGACCGATCAATGGACCTTAAAAGGCGGCGTCTCCGCAGGCTATCGCGCACCGGACCTGCGTCAATCCTCCGCGAGCTGGGGCCAGGTCACCGGTGGCGGCCGTCTGAATGGAATTATCGTCGGTAACCCGGATCTGAAACCAGAAAAGAGTCTGAGCGAAGAGCTGGCGCTACTGTGGGATAACGGTGAAAACCTCAACGCTGGCGTCACCCTGTTTAACACCGATTTTAAAGACAAGATCACCGAAGTTCGTCGCTGTAACAGCAGCGCCGATCCGGCCTGTACCATTGGTAGCGAAAGCTATGATTTTGTCAGCGATCGCGTGAACGTTGATAAAGCCAACATGCGCGGCGTGGAATCAACGTTCGGCTGGAAGCTGACCCGCGACCTCAACTGGACGGCCAACTACACCTATACCGAATCAGAACAGAAGAGTGGTCAGTTTGAAGGTAAGCCATTAAACAAAATGCCAAAGCATATGTTTAACACCACGCTGGACTGGCAGGCGACTGAGACCGTGGGCTTCTGGAGCCGTCTGAACTTCCGTGGGAAAACCTCTGAATACCTGAGCCGCACCTCAATGTCACAAGGCACGCCGTCCTATACGCAAGTTGATGTTGGTCTGCGTTACAACGCGAATAAGAACCTGCTGGTGACGGCCGGGGTGTACAACGCGCTGGATAAACAGATTGATTACGATACCTACGACACCATCCTCGATGGTCGCCGCTATACGGTAGGTCTGACGTATAACTTCTGAGTTCAGCCCAGCAAAAAGCCCCGACGCGTCGGGGCTTTTTTATCACTTCACTTACGTGGTTACTGTTATTTCTTCACGCGTTCCGGGAAGTGCATTTCACTGTAACGTACGAAGTGAGTCCCGCGGGTCAGCTTATAGCCGAACCAGATGATCAGGAACAGCGGGATACCAATATAAGTTGCCGCCACGCCGCCCCAGTCAATAGTGTCCTTCAGGAACGCTTCGTAGTTCTGGCCCAGCGTGATGATCAGACACAGAACAAACGCGAAGATAGGCCCCAGCGGGAAGAAACCGGAACGATATGGCAGATCCTTCACGTCATGCCCTTGTAGAACATACCCACGACGGAAACGATAATGGCTGATGGCAATTCCCAGCCAGGCGATAAAGCCCGTCATCCCGGAGGTGTTCAGTAGCCACAGGTACACCGTCTGGTTACCAAACATGGAGGTCAGGAAGCACAGACCGGCAATCACCGTCGTGGCATACAGCGCATTACGTGGAACGCCGCCGCGAGACAGTTTCGCGAAAATACGCGGCGCTTTACCGTCACAGGCCAGGGTATACAGCATACGGGTGGAAGCGTACATCCCGGAGTTACCTGCCGACAGCACCGCTGTCAGGATCACCGCATTCATCACCGCCGCCGCAGAGAGCAGGCCGGCATGCTGGAAGACCAGCGTGAACGGGCTGACGCTGATATCTTTCACATCATTACGCAGCAGGCTCGGATCGGTATACGGGATGATCAGGCTGATAATCAGAATCGCAAAGACATAGAACAGCAGGATTCGCCAGAATACCTGACGCACCGCGCGCGGAATGTTCTTCTCCGGATCTTCAGATTCACCAGCGGCAATACCAATCAGTTCCGTCCCCTGGAAGGAGAAACCGACAATCATCGCCACGCCAATCATCGCCGCAAAACCACCGGCAAACGGCGCATCGCCCGTCGTCCAGTTGCTCCAGCCCACCGGCTGAGTGCCTTTGAAGATACCGACGATCATCATGACGCCAACAATGATGAAGATAATCACAGTGGCCACTTTGATCAGTGAGAACCAGTATTCCGCTTCACCAAAGCCTCTGACCGAGATGTAGTTCAGCAGGAAGATAACGCCGAGGAACAGCGCACTCCAGATCCAGCCTGGCGTATCAGGGAACCACCAGCTCATCACCAGTTGTGCCGCCACAAGGTCAACCGCGATGGTCACCGCCCAGTTGTACCAGTAGTTCCAGCCCAGCGCGAAGCCGAAGCCTTCTTCAACATAGTTCTGACCATAAGTCGCAAACGAACCGGACACCGGCATATAGGCTGCCAGTTCGCCCAGACTGGTCATCAGGAAGTACACCATCAGGCCAATCAGAATATAGGAAAACAGCGCACCGCCTGGACCCGCTGCGGAAATGGTGGCACCAGATGCCACGAAAAGACCTGTACCGATAGAACCGCCAATCGCGATCATCGTCAGGTGACGCGCCTTCAGTTCGCGACGTAACGCGGGCGCTTCTGTGGTTTTAGTTTCGGAAACCATGTGAAAATGCTATCCATCCAAAAAATGAGGCGCGATTGTAGCAGACGAAACGCTCGTCTTCTGGCACAAATGCGCTGTTATAAGAGACCTTCATGACTGGCCGCGGATTATAAGTAATAGCAGAGAATAGTGAACTTACTGCCTCCAGGACTTATCACCGTCAGGCGACAGTCCCCGGGAGGCATTATTCGCAATAACTGAGGAAGCGTTGGAGCGCATTAGAGAGATGTTTCTGGCGATGATGGATCCGCCAGAGCGTACGCACCAGACGCGGAAGCGGCACCGCAACTTCACTCAGCGTTCCCGCCTGGAGTTGTTCATCAATCACGCGTCGTGACAGACAGCTAATGCCCAGCCCATGACGAACGGCATGCTTGATGGCTTCGGAGTTTCCCAGTTCCATCGCCATTTCGAATTTGGGGAGGTGTGACAGCAGCAGATAATCGACAATTTCCCGCGTGCCGGAACCGCGTTCACGCAGGATCCAGGGGGCAGCCGCGAGTTGTTCAAGCGTTACCGGGCCCTGCGCCAGCGGCGAGGACGGCGCAGCGAATACCACCAGTTCATCTTCCAGCCACGGCTCTGAGATGATTTCCGTATTGTGACACGGCCCTTCGATAAGCCCGATGTCGACGCGAAAATCCAGCACCGCCGTAATCACATCCTGACTGTTACCGACGCTAAGTTCCAGCGGGAGCGCGGGGAAATCGCGACGATAACGGGCAATCACCCCCGGAAGGATATAGTTGCCGATGGTGCTGCTGGCATACACGCGTATCGCGCCATTGTCTTCGCGGAACAACTGCTCGATCTCCACCGCCTGCTCCAGCAAGGCCAGCGCCCGCGGATAAAGCAAGCGCCCGTGCTCATTCACCACCAGCCGTTTACCGACGCGATCAAAGAGCTGAACGCCAAGCTGACCTTCCAGATCGGTTAGCGCCGCGCTGACCGCCGACTGCGACAGCGCCAGCATCACCGATGCCTGCGTGGTCGAGCCGCTTTTCAACACTTCGGTGAAGACTTCTAGTTGCCGCAGGGTGATGTGCATGGTCGCTTACCACTTATAAAGATTAATTATAAATATATAATCAATTTTATTTTTAAGCCAGTTCGCCGTAACCTTTTGCCCATAAAAGAGGAGAAGGCAATGACAGAACTCACCTTAACGAATCATCGTCGAACAATGTGGCATTTTATTCCTGGGCTTGCCCTGAGCGCAGTGATTACCGGGGTGGCCTTATGGGGTGGTTCCATTCCCGCCGTGGCGGGGGCCGGGTTCAGCGCCCTCACGTTAGCCATTTTAGTGGGGATGGTGATTGGCAACACCGTCTATCCGCAGATCTGGAAAAGCTGTGACGGTGGCGTCCTGTTTGCCAAGCAACATTTATTACGCCTGGGGATCATCCTCTACGGCTTTCGCCTCACCTTTGCGCAGATTGCTGACGTAGGTGTCAGCGGCATTCTGATCGACATCCTGACGCTGTCCAGCACCTTTATGCTGGCCTGCTTTCTGGGTCAGAAAGTCTTTGGACTGGATCGCCAGACCAGTTGGCTGATCGGCGCGGGCAGCAGTATTTGCGGCGCGGCGGCGGTACTGGCGACGGAACCGGTCGTGAAAGCTGAGGCCAGCAAAGTCACGGTCGCCGTCGCGACGGTGGTGATCTTCGGGACAATGGCGATTTTCCTCTACCCGGCGATGTATCCGCTGCTGGCGCACTTGTTTAGCCCGGAAACGTACGGCATCTTTATTGGTTCCACCATGCATGAAGTTGCCCAGGTTGTGGCGGCAGGACATGCGATCAACCCGGACGCCGAAAACGCAGCGGTGATTGCCAAAATGCTGCGCGTCATGATGCTGGCTCCGTTCCTTATCTTTATGGCGGCGCGTGTTAAACAACTGTCACCGGCCAGCGGTGGGGAAAAAAGCAAAATCACTATTCCGTGGTTTGCCATCCTGTTCATCGTGGTTGCGATTTTCAACTCGTTCCACCTGTTACCGCAGTCAGTCGTGAATATGCTGGTCACGCTGGATACGATACTGCTGGCCATGGCAATGGCAGCTCTGGGGCTGACCACGCATGTCAGCGCGTTGAAAAAAGCGGGAGCAAAACCGCTATTGATGGCGCTGGTGCTGTTCATCTGGCTGATTGTCGGCGGTGGTGTGATTAACGTACTGGTCCAGCACGTTATTGCATAATTCGCTACATCCTTACCCTGTTAACCCGCTATGATTGGCAAGATTCAATTTTCGGATACACAACTCCTCCAGGCTGTATCTGGCGGGTTAACAGGAGTCTTTAATGAAATACATCGGAGCACACGTCAGCGCGGCTGGCGGGCTGGCAAATGCCGCAATTCGCGCCGCTGAAATCGAGGCAACCGCGTTTGCACTCTTCACCAAAAATCAGCGTCAATGGCGCGCCGCGCCTCTCACCGCGCAAATCATCGATGACTTTAAAGCCGCCTGTGAGAAATACCGCTTCACTTCCGCCCAGATCCTGCCGCACGACAGCTATCTGATCAACCTGGGTCACCCCGTCAGCGACGCGCTGGAAAAATCCCGCGATGCGTTTCTTGATGAAATGCAGCGCTGCGAACAGCTCGGCTTATCCCTGCTTAACTTCCACCCGGGCAGCCATCTGATGCAAATATCGGAAGACGAGTGTCTGGCGAAAATTGCCGAGTCAATCAACATCGCCCTTGATCAGACGAAAGGCGTGACCGCAGTGATTGAAAATACCGCCGGTCAGGGCAGTAATCTCGGATTCAAATTTGAACACCTTGCCGCCATCATCGACGGTGTGGAAGATAAATCCCGCGTTGGCGTATGCATCGACACCTGCCACGCATTCGCCGCAGGCTATGATTTACGCTCCGCCGACGAATGCGAAAAAACCTTTGCCGAATTTGAACGTATCGTCGGCTTTCAGTATCTGCGCGGTATGCACCTCAACGATGCCAAGAGTGCCTTTGGCAGCCGGGTCGACCGCCACCACAGTCTCGGTGAAGGCAACATTGGTCATGACGCGTTTCGTTGGATCATGCAGGACGCCCGTTTCGACGGTATTCCGCTGGTGCTGGAAACCATCAATCCCGACATCTGGGGGGAAGAGATTGCCTGGCTGAAAGCGCAGCAGACTGAAAAAGCGGTGGCGTAATCATGAACGACAGGGAAAAACAGATACTCAAAATTCTGCGTCGCAATCCGCTGATTCAACAAAACGAAATTGCCGACATTTTGCAGATCAGCCGTTCACGCGTAGCCGCGCACATCATGGATCTGATGCGGAAAGGGGCGATCAAAGGGAAAGGCTATATTCTGACGGAACAGGCCTATTGCGTGGTGGTAGGGGCAATTAACATGGATATACGCGGCATGGCGGATATTCACTACCCGCAGGCCGCGTCCAATCCAGGCAGCATCCACTGTTCTGCGGGCGGCGTCGGGCGCAATATCGCGCATAATCTCGCCCTGCTGGGTCGCGATGTGCATCTGATTTCCGCTGTCGGCAGTGATTTTTACGGCGAGACGCTGCTGGAGCAAACACGTCAGGCAGGCGTCAATATCTCCAGTTGCATTCGCCTGCACGGGCATAACACCTCAACTTATCTCTCCATCGCCAATCAGCAGGAAGAGACGGTGCTGGCAATTAACGATACCCACATCCTGCAACAGCTGACGCCGCAGTTGCTGAACAGCTCGCGGGATTTAATCCGTCACGCCGGGGTGGTGCTGGCGGACTGTAACCTGACGCCGGAAGCCATCGAATGGGTCTTTACGGTTGCAGATGATATTCCGGTGTTCATTGATACCGTTTCCGAGTTCAAGGCGACGAAGGTAAAAACCTGGTTTACGCGCATCCATACGCTGAAACCGACGCAAAGAGAGCTGGAGATCTTATGGGGCCAGCCCATCAACAGCGACGCCGACAGACTCAGCGCGGTGAATGCCCTTCATCAACAGGGCATTCAGCAGATTTTCGTCTGTCTGGAAGATGAGTCAGTCTTTTGTAGCGAGAAAGATGGCGAGCAATTCTTGCTCACGCCGCCCGCGCATACGGTGGTCGACAGCTTCGGCGCCGACGACGGCTTTATGGCCGGACTGATTTATTGTTTTCTGGAAGGGAGCGATTTTCGTGAAAGCGCAAATTTCGCGATGGCCTGTGCGGCCCTGTCACGCGCCAGCGTCAGTATCAACAACCCCACCCTTTCCGCTGATAATGCGCTGTATCTGTTAAAAACAAGCCAGAACTGAACTCAATACTGGAAGGCGACGCGGCCTACAGGCCCCATCCCTGTAGGCCGGAAAACGCACAGCGTCGCCATCCGGCAATCTCAATGGCTACGCTAAACCGATAAAGAACCCGGCAATGGTCGCACTCATCAGGTTAGAGAGCGTGGCCGCCGCCAGCGCCCGCATCCCCAACTGGGCGATTTCCGGCGCACGCTGAGGCGAGATGGCAGAGAACGCCCCAACCACCACACCAATGGAACCAAAGTTGGCAAACCCACACAGCGCAAAAGAGATAATGGCGATGGTTTTCACATCCAGGGTGCCGCCATCCTGCAAATAAGGCGAGAGGTTGAGGTAAGCGACAAATTCGTTAATCGCCAGCTTCTGCCCAATCAGGCTCCCTGCCAGGGTGGCATCGCTCCAGTCAACGCCCATGATCCACGCCAGCGGGGCTAACACCCAGCCGAAAATCCCTTCCAGCGTCGCATGACCATAGCCGAACCAGCCGCCGACACCGCCGATAATGCCGTTAATCAGCGCGATAATTGCGACAAACGCCATAACCACCGTTGCCACGCCTGCGGCAATTTTCAGCCCGGTCATCGCACCGCTTGCCGCCGCTTCGATAATGCTTTTTGGCGGCGTCTCGGTGAAAGAGAGGTTTTCGAAGGTGACTTTTGACTCTTCCGTTGCCGGACTCAGAATACGGGCAAACAGGATCCCGCCAGGAATCGCCATCAACGAGGCTGCCAGCAGATAATCAATCGGCACGCCCATCCCGGCGTAGCCAATCATCATCGAGCCCGCAATCGAGGCCATCCCGCTACAGATCGCGGTAAACAGTTCATTGCGATTCAGGCGGTCGATAAACGGCTTCACAATCGCCGGGATCTCGTTTTGCCCGAGGAAAATCGTTGTAACCGCCACAAAAGATTCAATCTTACTGATATTCAGGGCCTTCTGGAAAATCCCACCCAGAATGCGGATCAACAGCCCCATCACGCCAATGTAGTACAGCAGGCTGATGAGCGCGGTGACAAATATAATCGCCGGGAGCACGCGGAAGGCAAAAATGAACCCGGCGCCGTCAAACAGCACATCCATTTTTGGCCCAACCAGAGAGCCAAAAATAAAGGCACTGCCCGCGTCACTGTAGGACATGACCTTATGCACGCCCAGCGCGGCCTGCTCAACCAACCATTTACCCGGCGGGAAATAAAGCATGATCCCGCCAATTGCGATTTGCAGTACCAGCGCAGCACCTACGGTACGTAAGCTAATGCGCTTTTTATTCACCGACAGTAAATAGGCGATCACCAGCAGCACCGCCATACCCACAACACTTCTCATTATATCCATAATGATTTCCCTTCATGCCAGGAAACCCGGCGCGAAGCCAGGTTTTGGTGGTTTCGGGCGACCGCACGCTGCCCGTTCATTTCAATCAGGCGAGACGTTGATACTCCTTCGCTATCTCGCAGGCCAGTACGGCGTTGTTAAACACCAGTTGAATGTTCGACTTCAGGCTATCGCCGCCGGTTAATTCAGCTACGCGCGCCAGCAGGAATGGTGTGCTCGCTTTGCCGATAACGCCCTGCTCTTCCGCTTCCCGGACGGCCTGGTCAATCGCCGCGTTGATTTTCTCTTCCGCCATGGCGTAGGCTTCCGGAATCGGGTTGGCGACCACCAGCCCGCCGTTCAGGCCGGTTTGCCATTTCACAGCCATTGCACGCGCAATTTCCCTGGCGCTGTCGAGACGGATACTGACCTCAAACGGGCTGGTACGGCAGAAAAATGCCGGTAACGCGGTGGTCTGATAACCAATTAACGGCACCCCGAACGTTTCCAAATATTCGGTGGTTAAACCTAAATCGAGAATAGATTTTGCGCCGGCGCACACCACGGTCACATTGGTATGGGCGAGTTCCTGAAGATCGGCGGAAATATCAAATGTATGTTCCGCACCGCGATGAACGCCGCCAATTCCTCCAGTGGCAAAAACTTTAATTCCCGCAAGCGCGGCAATAATCATGGTCGAGGCGACAGTGGTCGCGCCATTTTTTCCGGCAGCGACGACAAACGGTAAATCACGACGACTGACTTTAGCGACGCTATGTCCTTCGCGACCTAATAATTCAATTTCTTCTTTACTTAACCCGACTTTCATTACCCCGCCAATAATGGCAATGGTTGCCGGTACGGCGCCGTGTTTACGAATAGTTTCTTCAACTTCAATTGCCGTCTGCGCATTTTGTGGAAAAGGCATACCATGAGAAATAATCGTCGACTCAAGCGCAACAATCGGTTTATTACTGTTAATGGCGTCCTGGACTTCTGGCGAAATATGCAGTAATTCAGAGGAAAGCGTTAATTCAGACATTCTGTGTTCTCCACAAGGGTGTTAACGTTCGCAACAGATAATTCAGGGTTGTTGGTATATTCGCTGGCCAGTGCCATGGAGGAACAACCCTGCGCAAATCGAATGGAATCAATAAATGGCATGTCATCAACCCAGCAGGAAGCGAGTCCCGCCATCATGGCATCACCCGCCCCGGTAACGTTGACCACATGGGTTTTTATCGGCAACGACCAGCCGCTGTCACCGCCTTTTTCACTGTAATAGACGCCATCGCCACCCATACTCAGCACCAGGCGATACAGTCCACGCGCATGGAACCAGGCGGCGACTTTCACAACATCTTCGCGCCCTGACAGCGCAATGCCACTGAGGGTTTCCGCTTCAAGGCGGTTGGGTTTGAGGGTATGAATTTGCCCTAATCGCTCGCGGATTTTGACGCATTTCCATGCCGATACCGGGTCAACAAACACCGGAACATCTCCTGTGTTATCCAGTAACCAGGCCAGTGTCTGCTCACTGATATTACAATCCGCCACAATGACTTTTGCGCCACGGATAAAATCAACGTGCTGTGCCAGAAACGCTTCTGAAATATGCTCAGTAATACTCATATCATTGATTGCTACCAGCATTTCACCGGTATTATCGAGAAGCGATAAATAACTTGAAGTATTTTCGCCGGCAACAATCAGGCAATTATCCACATGCACACCCGATTGATTCGTCTGCGCCAGTAATGATTGCCCATAGAAATCATTGCCAACCGCTGTCATTAGCCATGAATTTTTCCCGAGCAGGGCAAGATTATGAGCGATATTGCGACCAACGCCACCCGGCGTAAATTTAATTTTCCCAGGGTTCGAGTCCGCATAATTTAAGGATGCATGCGAATATCCTGCAACGTCCATATTGGCGGAACCAATCGTGATGATGTATTCCTTTTCGCGCATAGCACATCTCCTGGTATGAAAATACCATGACAATGAGATCGTTAAGACTATTCACGGCTCAGATAAAATTATTAGAGCACATGTTTACATTCGAACATGTGTTCATAGTAAGCTCGTTTTTATAAAAGTAAACGCACTGGCAAGGGCAAAAACCGCCAGACATGAACAGAATCACAATTTTTTATAGATACAGTTTGCAACGGAGAAAAAAGTTGCGAGGAAGGGCACAAAACGAAAATAAAAAAAGGGCAGAGAAATCTCTGCCCTGGTATGACACGCCGATGGCGTTATGCCGCTTTAGCAACAACTTCCGCTTCCGGGCGTTTCAGGAAAGCATAAGCCAGGCCTGCGACCAGCGTACCGGCGACAATGGCAATCAGGTATCCCAACACCGGAGTAATCGCCCCTGGGATCAGCAGAACAAACAGACCGCCATGCGGTGCCATCAGTTTTGCACCGACCGCCATGGAGATAGCCCCCGTCAACGCACCACCGACGATACAGCACGGCAGAACACGCATTGGGTCGCGTGCGGCGAAAGGAATGGCCCCTTCAGTGATAAAGCACAGACCGAGTACCAGCGCCGCTTTCCCCCCTTCCTGTTGCGCCTTGTCGAATTTACGACGCGCTACAATGGTCGCCAGACCGAGCGCCAGCGGTGGCACCATGCCCGCCGCCATAATGGCCGCCATTGGCGCATAGGTTTGGGTACTCAGCAGACCGACGCCAAACGCGTATGCCGCTTTGTTCACCGGGCCGCCCATATCGGTACACATCATCCCGCCGAGGATCGCGCCCAGCAGCACCGCATTCGCCGTTCCCATGGTTTGCAGCCAGTGTGTTAACCCTTCGAGGATACCCGCCACTGGTTTACCGATAAGGTAGATCATGGCCAGACCCACTACGAGGCTGGAAATCAACGGAATGATCAGGATCGGTTTCAGCGCTTCCATACTCTGCGGCAGCTTCAGCTTCGTGCTGATGGCCTTCGCCACATAGCCTGCAAGGAAACCGGCAATGATCCCGCCAATAAAACCAGAGCCCGTGCTGACGGCGAGCATACCGCCGATAAGACCTGGCGTCAGACCCGGACGGTCAGCAATCGAGAAGGCAATGTATCCCGCCAGAACCGGCACCATCAGCGCAAAGGCTGAACCGCCGCCAATCTGCATCAGCGCGGCCGCCAGCGTCCCTTCCACTTTGAATGCTTCAATACCAAAGGCAAAGGAAAGCGCGATACACAGACCGCCGGCAACCACCATGGGCAGCATGTAGGAAACGCCCGTCAGCAGGTGACGATATGCGCCTGCGCTCTCTTTTTTCCCTTCATTCGCCGCAGCCTGCGCTTTGCCGGTAGGCTCATATACCACGGCTTGCGTCACGGCGTTATCCAGTTCCTGCGCGGTTTTCTTCAGCGCCAGTCCGGTTGAGGTACGGTACATGGGCTTACCGGCAAATTTCGCCAGATCCACTTCAATGTCTGCCGCCACAATCACCAGATCCGCCTGTGCCACTTCTTCCGGTGTAATGGCATTGCCCGCGCCCACAGAACCACGGGTTTCGACTTTCACCCACCAGCCGCGTTTTTTCGCTTCGGTTTCGATCGCTTCCGCCGCCATAAAGGTATGCGCGACGCCGGTCGGACACGCCGTCACGGCCACAACGCGTTTCGGACCGCTGGTTGTGGCAACAGGCGCTGCGGCAACCGGTGCGCTGTAAAGCTTCGCATGATCTTTGGCTTCGCTGAGAAACAGTTCCGGGTGCGCAACGGCCCGGGCAATATCACCCAGCCAGACTTTTTTGCCGTTCAACGCGTTGTCATTAGGGATGGCATCGGCCAGTACGATCGCCAGTTCAGCGTCATTTGGATTGTCGATGATATCCAGATTTGCTTTATGCGCCGCCGCACCGAGCAGAGTTTTCGCCATGTAAGCGCGAGCCTGCCCAAGGTTAGCGTCAATAATCAGCAGCGTTTTCATTATGCCTCTCCTGCTGTCAGTTAAACGGTTGTAAGTCGACACGCGCCATCATTGCGGCCAACTGTGGACGATCGGTAATACCGACATTGCTCTGACTGACCGCCAGCGCAGCGACAGCGGTCGCCAGACGCAGCGTATGTTCGCTGGATTCACGCATCAGCAGACCGTAAATCAGGCCGCCAACCATCGAATCCCCGGCGCCCACGGTGCTGACCACGTCAACCGAAGGCGGTTTGGCGAGCCATTCTCCCGAGGCGTTCACCCACAGCGCACCTTCTGCCCCCAGGGAGATCACCACATGTGCAATACCTTGCTCACGTAACGCATGCGCGGCCTCAATCACATCTTTCATTTCAGGCAGCTTGCGGCCGGCCCAGATTTCCAGTTCGCGGCGGTTCGGTTTCACCAGCCACGGCGCGGCTTTCAGTCCTGCAACCAGGGCTTCGCGGCTACTATCAAAGATAATGCATGGGCACTGACTGCGCAGGCGGGTCATCCAGTCGGTGAAGGCTTCCGGACTCACGCCGGATGGCAGACTGCCGCTGACGCACACCATGTCGAACTGACCCAACCAGCTCAGGGAATCATTCACAAAACGCTCCCAGTCGGCAGGCGTGACCTCAAAACCGGAGAAGTTAAAGTCAGTGACTTCACCGTCTTTTTCCGTCAGCTTAACGTTGATACGGGTACGCCCCTGCACCACCTGAAAGCGGTTAGCAATTCCCAGTTCGCTGAACAACTGCTGAAAACCGTCCTGGTTATCTTTGCCGAGGAAACCGCCGACCGTCACGTCGATCCCGAGATCTTTCAGCACCTTGGCGACATTGATCCCTTTCCCCGCCGCGTGCAGACCGGTCGTTTTCACCAGGTTAACTTCACCGCGCTCAATTTCAGGACAGAACCCTACCAGATCGTAAGCCGGGTTTAGCGTGATGGTCGCAACACGTCTGCTCATTACGCGCCCTCCCCAAGACCGGCAGCGATGGCATCGCCAATCGCTTTCAGCGCCTGTTCAGCATCAGCTCCCTGCGCTGTAAAACGCAGGCGATGTCCTTTCTTCACGCCCAGCGCTACCACTTTCATCAGACTACGTCCATTTGCCGGTTTGCCGGTTCCATCAAGGTTTGCCACGGTAATTTCACTGTTAAATTGTTTAATCGTATTGACCAGCATGGTCCCTGGGCGGGCATGCAGTCCGTGCTCATTGCGAACCACAAACTCGGCGTTCAGCACGTCATCCGTCAGTGCGTCATCGCTGGTCAGCAACGCCAGAACGGTCGCCGCGTCGGCGTTCAGCAGACGGTCAGCTTTCGTCTCCAGCAGCAGATCGCCCAGACGCTTCAGCACTGCCACGGGCTGGTCGTCAGCCATGGCAACAGTCACCAGCAGTGCGGCTTTTTCGCCCTGAACGTCAAAAGCATTTGCCGCACGACTCACCGCCACGGCACTGCGCAGGTTGCCTTCAGCACTGTCGCTCAACCAGATCCCCTGACCCAGGTTCATCGGCTGTTCGTTAATCACTTTCGCGACAAACGCGGCATCGACCGCGCCCGCCTCTTTCAGACGCGCCGCATTCAACGCCTGCAACGTCACTAAATCGGTCGCGACGACATCCAGCATCAGCGTGTCGTTGTCGAGCTTCAGCTGCTCACTTTGCTTTTCACCCATCAGCAACGCACGCAGCTCTTCAGCCGTGGTCGCTGACTTAAGCTGTTCAGCCACGGAGTCATCGCTCAGCACGTGTGTCAGCTGACGCAGCAGACCAAGGTGCTCATCGGAGCTGGCGGCGATGCCAATCGCCACATAAGCCACCTGACCGTCACCCCAGGTTACGCCCTGCGGGAACTGAAAAACCTGAACGCCGGTTTTCAGCACCTGATCGCGGGTGTCGGTGGTGCCGTGCGGAATCGCAATCCCGTTGCCAAGAAAAGTGGACGTCTGCTGCTCGCGAGCTAGCATGCCCTCTACGTAGCCGTCCGCTACGTTACCGGCCTGCACTAACGCAGCGGCAACCTGACGGATGGCTTCCTGTTTGTCTCCGGCCTGCTCGCCCGGATGAATGTCCTGAACGGATAACTGAAACATGGTTCTCCTCTCCTGCTGAATTGAAACGATTCAGCTTGCATGAGAAAAAAGACGCTATACGGTTCCTTCAACTGAGACTCGACAGCGCTGAAACGTTTCAAGAAGTCTTGCGCTTTCTGCTTCAGCACGCAAGAAAAGTTGCATTTTTGATCGCAAAATTTAGAAGCAATGCACATTTTTGCCTCATCAACGGTATGTTGCTGAAGTCAATGCGGCACTATTTCGCTTAGGGTTCAGCAGCGTCAGCTAGCAACATAGACAGAGTGAAATGCCATTTTGATTTTTCGTGGCAATTTGATTTAGGCATCTGTTTATTTCTCACTAAGCGGCGTAAACTCCGCGTCTCATCACACTACTGATATCCAAACATGCACAACACCCCCGCTGCCGCCTCGCCAAAAGCGTTTGACCTGACGTCTACGGCTTTCCTGATTGTCGCCTTTCTCACCGGCATCGCCGGTGCCCTACAGACGCCGACACTGAGCCTTTTTCTGACCGATGAAGTCCATGCACGTCCCGGCATGGTCGGCTTCTTTTTTACCGGCAGTGCGGTGATCGGCATCCTGGTGAGCCAGTTTCTGGCGGGTCGTTCAGATAAAAAAGGCGATCGCAAAAAGCTGATCGTCTTCTGCTGTGTGCTGGGCATGCTGGCGTGCGTGTTATTTGCCTGGAATCGTAACTATTTTATTTTGCTGTTTGTCGGGGTGTTTCTCAGCAGTTTTGGTTCGACCGCCAACCCGCAAATGTTTGCCCTTGCCCGCGAACATGCTGACCGCACAGGCCGTGAAGCGGTGATGTTCAGCTCCATACTGCGCGCCCAGGTTTCACTTGCGTGGGTGATTGGCCCGCCGCTGGCTTACGCGCTGGCAATGGGCTTCAGCTTTACGGTGATGTACCTCAGTGCTGCGGTGGCGTTTGTGGTTTGCGGCGTGATGGTGTGGTTTTTCTTACCCTCAATGCGCAAAGAAACCGGGCTGGCGACGGGTACGCTGGAAGCACCACGTCGAAATCGTCGGGATACCCTGCTGCTGTTTGCAATTTGTACCTTAATGTGGGGAACCAACAGCCTGTATATCATTAATATGCCGTTGTTTATTATTAATGAGCTGCATCTGCCGGAGAAACTGGCGGGTGTGATGATGGGGACAGCAGCCGGGCTGGAAATCCCGACGATGCTGATTGCGGGATACTTCGCGAAGCGTCTGGGTAAACGCCTGCTGATGTGTATTGCGGTGGCTGCCGGTTTTTGCTTTTACGCAGGTATGCTGGTCGCGCACTCCCCGGTAGTGCTGTTGGGCTTACAACTGCTGAACGCTATCTACATTGGTATTCTCGGCGGCATCGGTATGCTCTATTTTCAGGATCTGATGCCCGGTCAGGCGGGTTCAGCCACCACGCTTTACACTAATACTATCCGCGTCGGCTGGATTATCGCCGGGTCACTGGCGGGTATTGCCGCTGAAATCTGGAACTATCATGCCGTTTTCTGGTTTGCACTGGTGATGATTATCGCCACCATGGCCTGTCTGACGCGCATTAAGGATGTTTAGGGCGCGGTTAGCGCTTCCAGGTCAATAAGCCAGGTCATCGCCTCGTCGCGATTTGTTAAGCACATTTCCGGGGACGGTTTGAGACTGCGACAGACATTGGGGCGCAGGCTGGAGCCAAAAATACGGCACAGGTTGTCATCTGAGAGCTGGACGCACCTCACGTTTGCTGGCTTTCCCTGCGGCATGCCGGGGATAGGACTAGAAATAGAAGGGGCAATACAACACGCCCCACAATCCGGACGGCATTCCATAATCTGACTCTCTTTATTGTGACCCCCGGACAGGTGCGCACAGTACCACCTTTTTTGCACCAGCTAAAGGTGAATTCCGCTTGCCTGAATGACCCGGCGCGAGTAGTTTGACGCGATAATTTAGCTAATCTCTAATACAGGATCTTTTCGATGCCAAGAGCGAACGAAATCAAAAAAGGTATGGTACTGAATTACAACGGCAAGCTGCTGATTGTGAAAGATATCGATATTCAGTCCCCGACTGCCCGTGGCGCGGCAACGCTGTACAAAATGCGTTTTTCCGATGTCCGTACCGGTCTGAAAGTGGAAGAGCGTTTCAAGGGCGACGACATTGTGGATACCGTCACTCTGAGCCGCCGTGGTGTCGACTTTTCCTATATCGATGGCAACGAATACGTGTTCATGGATAAAGAAGATTACACGCCTTACACCTTCACCAAAGATCAGATTGAAGAAGAGCTGCTGTTTATGCCGGAAGGCGGGATGCCGGATATGCAGGTACTGACCTGGGATGGCCAGTTGCTGGCGCTCGAACTGCCGCAGACCGTTGATCTGGAAATCGTGGAAACCGCCCCTGGTATCAAAGGCGCTTCAGCCAGCGCGCGCAACAAACCGGCGACGCTGAGTACCGGTCTGGTTATTCTGGTTCCAGAATACCTGAGCGCCGGAGAGAAAATCCGTATTCATATTGAAGAGCGCCGCTATATGGGCCGTGCGGATTAACTTTCGTTTGGACGTAAGAAAGGACAGCCGACGCTGTCCTTTGAGAGTGATGACAAACCTCACCACAACACAGGATAAATAGAGATCACCTCATTAAAAACCAGGAAAATCAATTGATTGATTTTCGGCTGATAGCCACAAAGAAGGAAAAACCACGTTTTTTCCTTCTTTGTCACCAGTCTGAAAGGACAGCCGCCGCTGTCCTTTCTTTTATTTGCGATCTTACAGCAGGTCGCGGAACTGGGTCATTTTCAGTGCTAACTCAACACCGCGTACTTCCGCCAGCCCTTTGAGACGGCCAATAGCGGAATAGCCCGGGTTGGTTTTCTTATGCAGATCGTCCAGCATCTGGTGACCGTGATCCGGACGCATCGGAATCGGACGTAAATCGCCGGCCTTCTTACGGCGCTGCTCTTCGGTCAGAATCGCCGATACCACCGCCACCATGTTCACATCTCCCTGCAAGTGCGCGCCTTCATGGAAGGTTTTCGGGTTCTCTTCGCGACACGTCGAGCGCAGATGCGTAAAGTGGATACGATCGCCAAAGGTTTCGATCATTTTCACCAGATCGTTATCGGCGCGAACGCCGTAAGACCCGGTGCACATGGTGAAACCGTTGTAAATGCTGTCGACGGTCTCTTTCAGCCACTGCATATCTTCAATGGTAGAGACAATGCGCGGTAACCCAAGAATCGGACGCGGCGGATCGTCAGGATGCACCGCCAGGCGGACGCCGACTTCTTCAGCCACCGGCACAATCGCGCGCAGGAACACCGCCATATTGTTGCGCAGATCGTCTTTACTGATACCGTCATATTCAGCCAGACGCGCGCGGAACTGATCGAGGGTGTAGCCCTCTTCCGCGCCTGGCAGACCGGCAATAATATTGCGGGTCAGTTTTTCAATATCCGTGTCGCTCATGGCATTGAAGTAAGCCAACGCCTGACGCTGTTCTTCTTCGCTATAGTCCGCTTCCGCTCCCGCACGCTTGAGAATATGCAACTCAAAAGCGGCAAACGCTATCTGATCGAAACGCAGCGCTTTCGAGCCGTCCGGCAGTTCGTATTCGAGATCGGTGCGCGTCCAGTCCAGAATCGGCATGAAGTTATAACAGACGGTGTCGATGCCGCAGGCCGCCAGGTTGCGGATGCTCTGCTGATAATTCGCAATCCAGGTCTGATATTGACCGGAGCGGGTCTTGATCTCTTCATGAACCGGAATACTTTCGACAACCGACCAGGTTAACCCTTTTTCCGCCAGAATCGCCTGACGTTTTTTTATCTCGTCGACCGGCCATACTTCTCCGTTCGGAATGTGGTGCAATGCCGTTACAACGCCCGTTGCGCCAGCCTGACGCACATCATCAAGTGATACCGGATCGTTAGGTCCGTACCAACGCCAGGTTTGTTCCATTGCTTTACCTCACAAAGTTGTTATACCAAATTAGCGAACCTGAATGACGACTACCATACAGGCTTCTGCTCAGCGATCAATAAAGGGGAGATGATTGATTGATCCAGCTCACATTACCCGGATAAATTCGGCTTACCAATTTAATTTGTTGTCATATAACTTTACACTGGTGTTGTTAATTTATGGTTAATCAGGTGTGTAATAAATGACTACAATTGCCTCAGCAATATTGCCGGATGGCGTACAAACGCCACGCTATGACCGCCAGCAACTGAAAACTCGCATAGTGCATTTCGGTTTTGGTGCCTTTCATCGTGCGCATCAGGCATTACTAACCGATCGGGTGCTGAACGCCCAGGGCGGAGACTGGGGAATTTGTGAAATCAGCCTGTTCAGCGGCGACACGTTGATGCGTCAACTCCGCGAGCAGGATCATTTATACACCGTGCTGGAAAAAGGCGCAGACGGCAATCAGGCGATTATCGTCGGTGCCGTCAACGAATGCCTGAATGCGAAACTCGATTCGCTCGCCGCTATAATCGAAAAATTCTGCGAACCTCAGGTGGCGATTGTCTCGCTGACCATCACTGAAAAAGGATATTGCATCGATCCAGCAACCGGCGCGCTGGACTTGACGAATCCGCGCATTGTTCACGACCTGCAATCGCCTGATGAACCTCATTCTGCGCCCGGTATTCTGGTGGAAGCGCTGTCACGTCGGCAGGCACGCGGGCTGGCGCCTTTCTCCGTGCTCTCCTGCGACAACATTCCTGATAACGGTCACGTGGTGAAAAACGCCGTGCTGGGGATGGCGGAAAAGCGCTCGCCCGCACTGGCAGACTGGATCCGTGAACACGTAAGCTTCCCCGCCACGATGGTCGACCGTATCGTTCCCGCCGCGACGGAAGAGTCGCTGGCTGAAATCACTCGCGAACTGGATGTAGCCGATCCTTGTGCGATCAGCTGCGAGCCATTCATTCAATGGGTGATTGAAGACAATTTTGTCGCCGGTCGTCCCGCATGGGAAGCGGCAGGTGTACAAATGGTCAGCGATGTGCGCCCCTGGGAAGAGATGAAATTGCGGATGCTTAATGGCAGCCACTCGTTTCTCGCTTATCTTGGTTATCTTGCCGGATTTCAGCATATTAATGAGTGTATGCAGGACAGCGCGTTCCGCGAAGCCGCGTACCGACTGATGATGGACGAACAGGCGCCGACACTCACTATTACCGGCGTAGATTTAACCGGCTACGCGCAAAGCCTGATTGAACGCTTTGCGAATCCGGCGCTGAAGCATAAAACCTGGCAAATCGCGATGGACGGTAGTCAGAAACTGCCGCAGCGGATGCTGGCGGGTATTCGTCTCCATCTGGAGCGCGAAAGCGCATGGCCATTACTGGCGCTGGGCGTGGCGGGATGGATGCGCTATGCCAGCGGCGTGGATGATGCCGGCGCGGCCATTGACGTTCGTGATCCGCTGAGCGATAAAATCCGCGCAATGGTCGCTGTCAGTACTGAGGACCAGCGTGTCGCGGCCCTGCTCTCTTTACAGGAAGTTTTTGGTAACGACCTCCCGCACAATCCTGCGTTTGTCCAGACGATAGAAGCCGCCTGGCAGCGCATCGCGCAACACGGTGCGCATCATGCAGTAATCGAGACGTTAAAAAGTTAACAATTTCTGCCATTAAGACGAACGAAGCCTGTCTTCGTTCGTCCCGCCCTTCTCTTTTTCACTTTTTTTCGCCAGGATTAATGGAAACCGTTACGGCACATCATTCTGGAGCAGGCGTGACCAAAACTAACCTCATCACCGGTTTCCTCGGCAGCGGAAAAACTACATCGATTCTTCACCTGTTAGCGCACAAAGACCCCGCCGAAAAATGGGCAGTACTGGTCAATGAATTCGGTGAGGTCGGCATCGACGGCGCCCTGCTCGCAGAAGGTGGCGCGTTGATCAAAGAGATCCCCGGCGGCTGCATGTGCTGTGTGAACGGCCTGCCGATGCAGGTTGGACTGAATACATTGTTACGCCAGGGAAAACCAGACCGGCTGCTGATTGAACCAACGGGACTGGGACATCCAAAGCAGATCCTCTCCCTCCTCACCGCGCCGGTGTATGAACCCTGGATCGATCTTCGCGCCACGCTGTGCGTTCTTGATCCACGCGGATTGCTGGATGAAAAAATCGTCACCAATGAAAACTTCCGCGACCAGTTAGCGGCGGCAGATATCATTGTGGCGAATAAAACCGATCGCGCAACGGCGGAAAGTGAACGCGCCCTGCAGGCCTGGTGGCAACAGTTCGGCGGTCATCGGCAGTTAGTGCAGGCTACGCACGGTCAGATTGACGGACAGTTGCTCGATTTACCGCGTCTCAACCTGGCTGAACTGCCCACCAGCGCAGCGCATTCGCACAGCCATCCAGAGAAGCGAGGACTGGCGGCGCTCAGCCTGCCAACACAGCAACGCTGGCGTCGTAGCCTCAACAGCGGCCAGGGGCATCAGGCCTGCGGCTGGATTTTCGATGCCGATACCGTATTTGACACCATCGGGCTGCTGGAATGGGCTCGTCTGGCGCCGGTTGGCCGGGTGAAGGGCGTTATGCGTATTCCGGAAGGCCTCGTGCGAATTAATCGTCAGGGTGAAGATCTGCACATTGAAACGCAGAACGTCGCGCCGCCGGACAGTCGTATTGAACTGATTTCCAGTACCGAGGCAGACTGGAATACGTTGCAGAGCGCATTGTTGAAGCTTCGTTTAGCTGAACACGCGTAAGGTTGCCTGCGATTTATTGAACAGTGAACGCTTTGAATATGAAAATCCGGTTACCCCTGATACTTTTGCTGAATGTTGCCGGTCTGGCTTTGTTCATGAGCTGGTATATGCCCGTGAAACATGGATTCTGGTTCCCCATTGACGCCGGCATTTTTCACTTCTTTAACCAGAAACTGGTCGAGAGCCAGACTTTCCTGTGGCTGGTCGCTATCACCAATAACCGGGCGTTTGACGCCTGTTCCCTGTTGGCGATGGGCTGTCTGATGCTGAGTTTCTGGCTGAAAGAGACCCCTGCAGGTCGCCGTCGTATTGTCATCATCGGTCTGGTGATGTTGCTTACCGCCGTGATTCTGAACCAGGCCGGTCAGGCGCTATTGCCCGTTAAACGCGCCAGTCCGACGCTCAGCTTCGATAATATTTATCGCGTCAGTGAGTTGCTGCATATTTCAACGAAGGATGCGTCCAAAGACAGTTTCCCTGGCGATCACGGGATGATGCTGCTTATTTTCGCCGCGTTTATGCTGCGCTATTTCGGAAAAACCGCAGGATTTATCGGCCTTATTATTGTTGTGGTTTTTGCGTTCCCGCGTGTCATGATCGGCGCTCACTGGTTCACCGATATCGCCGTCGGTTCATTAACCGTGGTTCTAATTGGCCTGCCCTGGTGTCTCCTGACACCGTTAAGCGATCGCCTTATCACGCTTTTCGACAATTATCTTCCCGGCAAAAACAAACAAATCTTAAACAAATAACCCACAGTTATTAACATCATCAGGGTTTATTCTTACGCCCTGATGATGCGTTAAGATAAATTATTCATCTCATCGTCTTTATTTAGTCATAACATTACCTTTGAGAATGAATGGGTTGCCTGTTTTTCCACCATTTTGCGTTTAAATTGACCAATCCCGTTTATTCACTTTCTGTATCACATTTTCTTATTAAAATTCAGATAAAATCACTCGCCAAGCCAGTGGCGATCGGGTAACCTCGAACTCGTTTTGCCTCGCTGGGTTATTATTCTCTTCGCGAATAAATTTGTGCGTTCTGCCACAGTTTTGCGCTTAAAGAATTGTCTCATTGTGCGCAGGTAATTAGTCTCGTCACGTTTGGCATTTTTTATAACGATATTTATCGTTAAGGACTTCAAGGGAAAACAAACAAAATGGTCAAATCTCAACCGATCTTGAGATATATCTTGCGCGGGATTCCCGCGATAGCAGTCGCGGTACTGCTTTCTGCATGTAGCACTACCACAAACACCGCAAAGAACACGCATTCTGAGACGCTTGGTGTGAATCAAGAAGCTTCCTCACTGCAAGCTTCTCAGGATGAATTTGAGAGTATGGTGCGTAACCTCGATGTTAAATCGCGGATTATGGATCAATATGCTGACTGGAAAGGCGTGCGCTATCGTCTCGGTGGCAACTCTAAAAAAGGTATTGATTGTTCCAGCTTTGTACAGCGTACATTCCGTGAACAATTTGGTTTAGAGCTCCCACGCTCCACCTACGAGCAACAGGAAACGGGTAAATCGGTTTCACGCACTAATCTGCGTACCGGCGATCTGGTTCTGTTCCGTGCAGGTTCGACAGGCCGTCATGTTGGTATTTACATTGGCAACAACCAGTTTGTTCATGCCTCTACCAGCAGCGGTGTCATTATTTCCAGCATGAACGAGCCATACTGGAAGAAGCGCTACAACGAAGCGCGTCGGGTTCTGAGCCGCAGTTAATCGTTTAGTTGCTATCCCTTGGCAGCCCTGACGAGACAAAACGAAAAGCATCGCTTCGGCGGTGCTTTTTTTTTGCTTCCCTTTAAGCCCTTGTGGAAAAGCATGACTCGCTGAAGCAATCCAGGCTATAGTCTTGTTATTCCATCATATTTATCATCAACCACACTCGCAGGGTAAAGTCAGGCATTATGATTACACGCGCCTTAACAACCGGTCGAAAAATCGCGCTTACCTGCCTGGTTACCGGGGTTGTGGTTGCTATTGTGATCAGTAGCCTGCAATTTGTCATGGCCTGGCATAAGCGGGAAGTTAAATACGACACGCTGATTTCTGATATTGAGCATTACCTGGTCAGTTATTTCGCCGATCTCAAAAGTACCAGCGATATCCTTCAGCCGTTGACCCTAAATACCTGTAAACAAGTCGGGGCGGAACTCACTTCTCGCGCCGCGTTTAGTCTGAACGTTCGCGCCTTTTTGCTGGTTAAAGATAAGAAAGCATTTTGCTCATCGGCAACCGGAGGCATGGATGCGTTGCTAACTGAACTGGTCCCCAGTATCGATATTAATAAAGATATCGATATGGCGATTATTCCGGGAACGCCGATGATGCCCAATAAACCCGCGATGGTGATTTGGTATCGTAATCCCCTGATGGTGAATAGCGGCGTTTTCACTTCCCTGAATATCAACCTCACGCCATATCTTTTGTATACCGCCCGGCAGGAAGACTTTGACGGGATAGCCATCATCGTCGGCAACACCGCATTATCGACCTTTTCTGACCATCTGCTCACCGTGGATGAACTCAACGGTTCACCGGAGCGCGAAGCGAAAATTCGCGGTGTGCCGATGACGATCAGGCTATACGCCACCAACTGGACCTGGCCCGACTTGTGGTATGCCCTGCTCCTCGGCGGAATGGGAGGCATCATTGCGGGTTTACTCTGCTACTACATCATGAGCATCCGCTTACGCCCCGGGAAGGAGATCCTCACCGCGATTAAACGCGATCAATTCTACGTGGTCTATCAACCTGTCGTGGATACACAGTCGCTGAAGGTCACCGGGCTGGAGGTGTTACTGCGCTGGAAACACCCAACGGCCGGAGAAATCCCGCCTGATGCGTTTATTCATTACGCTGAAGCCCAGCGCATGATTGTGCCGCTGACCCAGCATCTGTTTAAACTGGTGGCGCGAGACGCCCCTACGCTGCAAAAAATCCTCCCCGTCGGCGCTAAGTACGGTATCAATATTGCACCCGATCACCTGCACAGCAGCAGTTTTAAGAACGACATACGCCAGTTAGCCGCCGCGATGCCGCCCAATCACTTCCAGATCGTGCTGGAAATTACCGAACGAGACATGCTCCAGCAACATGAGGCTTCACAGTTATTTGAATGGCTGCACGCCGCCGGTTTCGAAATTGCAATAGATGACTTCGGTACAGGCCACAGCGCACTCATCTATCTGGAACGCTATACCCTGGATTATCTGAAAATCGATCGCGGATTTATTAATGCTATTGGTACAGAAACCGTCACCTCACCGGTGCTGGATGCCGTACTGACACTCGCCAGGCGCCTCGATATGATGACCGTCGCGGAAGGGGTGGAAACGCCTGAACAGGCAAAATGGCTGCATGAACACGGTGTTCGCTTCCTTCAGGGCTACTGGATTAGCCGTCCGATGCCGCTCGATGAATTTGTCCAGTGGGTTTCGCAACCGCACACGCTGAAATGGTAAAGCGCTGACACGTGGATTCACAACAGACACCTCCTGCCCTATTATTCAGACATAAGAGTGACCTGCGCAGGCGGGTAAGGTATAGAAGGAATCCCTTTGCAGATAATCGTTCGCATATTGTTGCTGTTTGTCATGTTGATGAGCGCAAGCGCCCAGGCGCAAACGATCAAAGAGAGCTATGCCTTCGCGGTACTGGGAGAGCCTAAATACGCATTCAACTTTGATCATTTCGATTACGCCAATCCCGCCGCCCCCAAAGGGGGTCAGCTAACGCTCTCCGCACTCGGTACTTACGACAATTTTAACCGCTATGCCCTGCGCGGTAATCCCGGTGCCCGTACCGAACAACTTTACGACACCCTGTTTACCACGTCCGATGACGAGCCCGGCAGCTATTATCCGCTGATCGCCGAGAGCGCCCGTTACGCGGAGGATTATTCGTGGGTTGAAATCGCAATCAATCCCCGCGCCCGCTTTCATGATGGCTCCCCCATCATGGCCAAAGATGTCGCTTTCACTTTCAACAAGTTTATGACCGAAGGCGTGCCGCAGTTTCGTCTGGTCTATAAAGGCACAACGGTTAAAGCCATTGCCCCGCTGACCGTACGTATGGAGCTCGCAAAGCCAGGTAAAGAGGATATGCTCAGTCTGTTCTCATTACCCGTGATGCCGCAAGCCTACTGGAAAGATCATAAGCTCAGCGATCCGTTGTCCAGACCTCCGCTGGGCAGCGGCCCTTACCGCATTAGTCAATGGAAGATGGGTCAGTATATTGTCTATACGCGTGTGAAGGATTACTGGGCGGCGAATCTGCCAGTGAACCGCGGTCGATGGAATTTCGACACTATCCGCTACGACTATTATCTCGATGACAACGTGGCCTTTGAAGCCTTTAAGGCCGGTGCGTTTGATTTACGTCTGGAGAACGACGCCAAAAACTGGGCAACACGCTATATCGGCAAAAATTTTGATAATCAGTACATCATCAAAGATGAACAGAAAAATGAATCGGCGCAAGACACGCGCTGGCTGGCATTCAACACACAGCGCCCCGTGTTCGGCGACCGTCGCGTCCGTGAAGCCGTGACGCTGGCATTTGATTTTGAGTGGATGAATAAAGCGCTGTTCTACAACGCCTGGAGCCGGGCCAACAGCTATTTCCAGAACACCGAATATGCTGCCCGAAACTACCCGGATGCAGCTGAACTGGTCCTGCTTGCGCCAATGAAAAAGGATCTGCCGCCGGAAGTCTTCAGCCAGATTTATCAGCCTCCCGTGTCCAAAGGTGACGGTTACGATCGGGAAAACCTGTTAAAAGCAGATACCTTACTGAAAGAGGCTGGCTGGGAACTGAAAGGTCAGCAGCGGATCAACACCGCGACGGGTAAACCGCTGAGCTTTGAACTGCTTATTTCCGCCGCCAGCAACAGCCAGTGGGTTCTGCCCTTCCAGCATAATCTCCAGCGTCTGGGGATTACGATGACCATTCGCCAGGTGGATAACTCACAACTCACCAATCGCCTGCGCAGCCGGGACTACGACATGATGCCGACCCTGTGGCGGGCGATGCCGTGGCCCAGTTCCGATCTGCAAATCTCCTGGGCATCTGAATACATCGACTCAAGCTATAACGCCGCCGGCGTGAAAAGTCCTGTGATCGACAACCTTATCAATCAAATCATCGCGGCAAAGGGTGATAAAAACAAACTGCTGCCGCTTGGGCGTGCGCTCGACCGCGTGCTGACCTGGAATTACTACATGTTGCCAATGTGGTATATGGCGCAAGACCGACTGGCCTGGTGGGATAAATTCTCCCGTCCAGCCATTCGTCCGATTTATACCCTCGGTCTGGATACCTGGTGGTATGACGTGAACCGGGCGGCGAAGTTGCCTGCATCCAGAAGGCAGGGAGAATAAATGGGCGCCTACCTGATTCGCCGTTTGTTGCTGGTTATCCCGACGCTCTGGGCGATCATCACCATCAACTTTTTTATCGTGCAAATTGCACCCGGCGGCCCGGTCGATCAGGCGATTGCCGCCATCGAGTTTGGACAAACGAGCGCGCTACCCGGCGCCGGGAGCGAAGGCGTTCGCGCCAGCCATGCCCGAACCGGGGTCGGAAATATCAGCGACAGTCACTACCGAGGAGGACGCGGACTTGATCCGGAAGTGATTGCTGAAATCACCCAACGCTACGGTTTCGATAAACCACTGCACGAGCGCTATTTCACCATGTTGTGGAATTATATCCGTTTCGATTTCGGCGACAGCCTGTTTCGTAGCGCTTCGGTACTGACGCTCATCAAGGAGAGCCTGCCGGTGTCGGTCACGCTGGGGCTGTGGAGTACGCTCATCATCTATCTGGTGTCGATTCCATTAGGGATCCGTAAAGCCGTGCATAATGGCAGTCGGCTCGACGTCTGGAGCAGCGCGTTTATTATCATCGGCTACGCTATCCCGGCGTTTCTGTTTGCCATACTGCTGATTGTCTTCTTTGCTGGTGGCAGTTATTACGACCTCTTCCCGCTGCGTGGTCTGGTCTCGGCGAATTTTGACACGCTGCCCTGGTATCAGAAGGTAACCGACTATCTGTGGCACATCACTTTACCCGTCCTGGCGACGGTCATCGGCGGGTTTGCCGCGCTGACCATGTTGACCAAAAATTCCTTTCTCGATGAAGTACGCAAGCAGTATGTCGTCACTGCCCGTGCCAAAGGGGTAAGTGAAGGGAATATCCTGTGGAAACACGTTTTTCGCAACGCCATGCTGCTGGTGATTGCCGGTTTTCCGGCCACCTTTATCAGCATGTTTTTTACCGGCTCGCTGCTGATCGAAGTGATGTTTTCTCTCAACGGTCTGGGGCTATTAGGCTATGAGGCGACGGTGTCTCGCGACTACCCGGTGATGTTTGGCACGCTGTATATCTTCACCTTGATCGGCCTGCTGCTGAATATCCTCAGTGATATCAGCTATACGCTGGTCGATCCGCGCATTGATTTTGAGGGACGTTAATGGTCCATTTAAGCCCCGTCAATCAGGCCCGCTGGGCGCGTTTTCGCCATAACCGTCGTGGCTTCTGGTCGTTGTGGATTTTTCTCGTGCTGTTCGGTCTGAGTCTGTGTTCTGAATTGATTGCTAACGATAAACCCCTGTTAGTGCGCTACGACGGAAGCTGGTATTTCCCGCTGGTCAAAAACTACAGTGAGAGCGATTTTGGCGGTCCGCTGGCCACCCGAGCAGATTACCAGGACCCGTGGCTGAAGCAACAACTGGAAAGCCGCGGTTGGGTCCTCTGGGCGCCAGTGCGCTTTGGCGCGAACAGCATCAACTTTGCGACTGACAAACCCTTCCCTTCCCCGCCTTCGGCACAAAACTGGCTGGGTACGGATGCCAACGGCGGCGACGTACTGGCGCGAGTGCTTTACGGCACGCGGATCTCCATACTTTTCGGCCTGATGCTAACGCTGTGTTCAAGCGTCATGGGCGTGCTGGCCGGGGCGCTACAGGGCTATTACGGCGGTAAAGTGGATTTATGGGGCCAGCGGCTTATCAAGGTCTGGTCAGGAATGCCAACGCTGTTCCTGATTATTTTGCTCTCAAGCGTCGTACAACCCAACTTCTGGTGGTTACTGGCGATTACGGTGCTGTTTGGCTGGATGAGTCTGGTAGGCGTGGTGCGTGCAGAGTTTTTACGCACGCGAAATTTTGATTATATCCGGGCGGCCCAGGCACTCGGCGTCAGCGACCGCAGTATTATTTTTCGCCATATGCTGCCCAACGCGATGGTTGCCACCCTGACCTTCTTACCGTTCATTTTATGCAGTTCCATCACCACTCTGACATCGCTCGATTTTCTTGGCTTTGGTTTACCGTTGGGTTCTCCTTCGCTCGGCGAGTTACTCCTGCAAGGCAAAAACAACCTGCAGGCGCCGTGGCTGGGTATTACTCCGTTTTTGTCGGTCGCCATTCTCCTCTCGCTACTGATCTTTATCGGCGAGGCCGTCCGTGACGCATTCGATCCCAACAAGGCGGTGTAACATGACGCAACCTTTGCTCGACATTGACAACCTGACGCTGGGATTTCGTAAGCAGGAAACGGTTCGCACGGTGGTTAACGCGGTGTCGTTACGTGTGGAAGCCGGCGAGACGCTGGCGCTGGTCGGTGAATCCGGCTCCGGCAAAAGCGTGACCGCACTGTCAATTCTGCGCCTGTTGCCTGCTCCGCCCGCCGTATATCTTAGCGGCGATATCCGTTTTCACGGTGAGTCATTGCTCCACGCCAGCGAGCAGACACTTCGCGGTGTGCGCGGCAACAAGATCGCCATGATTTTCCAGGAACCAATGGTGTCGCTGAACCCGCTGCACAATCTTGAAAAACAACTTTATGAAGTGCTTTCCCTGCACCGGGGAATGCGCCGGGAAGCGGCGCGGGCGGAGATAATAAGCTGCCTTGACCGCGTAGGGATTCGCCAGGCAACGAAGCGGCTGGGTGATTATCCCCACCAGCTTTCCGGTGGCGAACGTCAGCGGGTGATGATTGCGATGGCGCTGCTCACACGCCCCGAACTCCTTATCGCCGATGAACCCACAACCGCACTGGATGTCTCAGTACAGGCGCAGATCCTGCAATTGCTGCGCGAACTCCAGCACGAGCTCAATATGGGGATGCTGTTTATCACCCATAACCTCAGTATTGTCAGAAAGCTCGCCGATAGCGTTGCAGTGATGCAAAACGGACAATGCGTTGAGCAAAACCATGCCGCTCCCCTTCTCCATGCGCCCGTACATCCCTATACGCAGAAATTGCTCAACAGCGAGCCGGCAGGCGATCCGGTTCCGCTACCAGCCGGACAATCGCCTTTGCTAAAGGTAGAGGATTTGCGCGTCGCCTTCCCCATTCGCAAGGGTATCCTTAAGCGCGTGGTGGCAAACAATGAGGTAGTGAAAGGCATCAGTTTCAGTCTGCAACCGGGTGAAACGCTGGGGCTGGTCGGTGAATCAGGTTCAGGGAAAAGTACCACCGGGCTGGCACTCCTGCGGCTTATCACCTCTCAGGGCAGCATAGAATTTGACGGCCAACAGTTACAACATCTTAACCGCCGACAGCTGTTGCCCGTCCGCCATCGTATTCAGGTGGTTTTCCAGGATCCCAACTCCTCACTGAATCCGCGACTGAGCGTATTGCAAATCATTGAAGAGGGACTGCGCGTTCACCAGCCAACGCTCTCAGCCGAACAGCGTGAGCAGCAGGTCATAACCGTAATGGCGGAAGTGGGGCTGGATGCCGACACGCGTCACCGCTATCCCGCGGAGTTTTCCGGCGGTCAGCGTCAGCGTATTGCAATTGCCAGAGCGCTGATCCTGAAGCCGTCATTGATTGTTCTTGATGAGCCCACGTCGTCTCTCGACCGGACCGTGCAGGCGCAAATTCTCGCGCTGTTGAAATCGCTACAGCAAAAGCATCGCCTGGCCTATATCTTTATAAGTCACGATTTGCACGTGGTACGCGCGTTATGCCATCAGGTGATTGTGCTGAAACAGGGAGAGGTTATCGAGCAGGGGCAATGCAGGCACGTCTTTAGCGCACCGCAACAGGCGTATACGCGTCAGCTTCTTACGCTAAGCTGACGCTCAAAAAGGATTGTTGTTTGAAAACGGTTCCGCAATGGCCACGCCAAAATTCTTCAGGCGGCAGGTTGCGGCAAACTCGTCCTGACGATTCACAAACAGGCACGGTTCGCCTTCACACTCCAGAACGGAACATGGCACTTCGATATCACTGAGCGCCTGACTGAGTTTATGCATCACCGGCCAGGCGCTATCGCCATCCGGACTCAGCAGTTTAAGCGCCACCAGACTGTTTTCACCACTTTGGCTATTTTGCGGAATCGGTTCAACTTTCGAACCTGCAAAACCCGCTGACCAACGATAGTTCTGTGGTAAGCGATGAACGATTGAGAGCTGTAATGTTGTCACTTTCTTTCCCCGGAAGCACAATAACTTCACAATTTATTTACATCAATATTAACACATCATTGACAATCCGTCCTTAAACGGATGCATAACGTGGCAATCCTTATCCCGCGTGGCCAGTATGTTGGGTATGGCCTTTATTAAAATAGAGGTTTCCAGCCGGGACAGGATCGGGGGCTATATGTACCCGTTTCTGCGATCTAACTCAACCTTTTTAACTACAATGATGTGACTTTTTACATAAATTGATTTTACATAAAATAAACATATATCGGGGAAATGATGGAATTGTCGTTGACGTACATCAACAAAGGAAGCCAAACGGCTTCCGTGTTGTGTATTTGATCACCGTTTTTTCGGACGGCTCGCATAGAGATAGAACAAAATGGAACAGCTGGCACAGAAAGCAATGGACCAAATCATCGGCCAGGCTGTGTTAAACGTTGCCAGAGAGAGCAACGCGCCGACAAGCGCGCCAATGCCAAAGCGGAAGGTACCCGCCAGCGAAGAGGCCGTGCCTGCCATATGCGGAAATTCATCCAGAATCACCGCCATCGCGTTAGATGAGATCATCGACACACAGCCGACGAAAACCGCCACGCCCAGCACCAGCGCCCAAAATCCGACGCCAAACAGCGCGCTCAGCACCATCCACACCGCCATCGCCAGTTGGATCCACAATCCGGTACGGAACATGTTTAACGCACCGATCCGACGCACGAAGCGACTGTTAAAAATCGTCATAATGAACAAAAAGACGATGTTCAGGGCGAAGTAGTAGCCAAAATTCTGCGGCGACACATGGTTGATTTCGATATATACGAAAGGCCCGGCGCTGAGAAATGAGAACATCCCGGCAAAGCTAAAACCGCTTGCCAGCATATAGCTCAGCACCCGTTTGTGGCGAAACAGTGAGGCAAAGTTACCTATCGTCGTGCGGATGTGGAATGGCTGGCGTTTTTCCACCGGTAGCGTCTCTTTAATCAGCGTCGCGATCATGACAGAGGCCAGAACCGCGGCGATCGCCAGGATCCAAAAGATTGAGTGCCAGCTCAGCCACACCAGTACCCAGCCGCCGATGATCGGCGCCATCAGCGGCGCAATCGTCGTAACCAGCATGACGAACGACATCATGCGGGAGAACTCTTCTTTAGGATACATATCGCGCATTAGCGCATTGATCACCACGCTGGCCGCGGCTGCCGCCAGGCCGTGAAAGAATCGCATCACAATCAACTGATCGATGGTCTGCGCCAGCGCACAGGCCACAGCTGCAGCGGCGAACATCAGCGTGCCGCCGAGGATCACCGGTTTTCGCCCGAGGCTGTCTGCCATCGGTCCATACAACAACTGCCCAACGGCGAAGCCCAGAATATAGGTACTGAGCGTCATCTGCGCGTTGCCTGCCGGCACGCCAAACTGATCGGCGATCACCGGCAGCGCCGGAAGATACATATCGATCGACAATGGCATTAGCATCGCCAGCAGACCGAGAATAAAAACAATGGCAAAAGACGAGTGCTGCCGGGTGGTCACAAAGAGACTCCTGAATGTGTCTGATGGCGGTTAAAAACCGGTGCCATCGGGCTTAGCCAACGCTGGCAATTTCTTCTTCGGTCAGAGGACGATACTCACCGGGTTCAAGGTCAGCATCAAGAGTAATGGCGCCTATCCGCTCGCGGTGCAGTTCGACCACGTGGTTGCCCACAGCGGCAAACATCCGTTTCACCTGATGATAGCGTCCTTCGCTGATGGTCAGACGCACCTGCGTGGGGGTGATAACCTCAAGCACAGCGGGCTTCGTGAGATCTTTCTCATTATGTAGCTGCACGCCTTTCGCAAACTGTGCGGCGGTATCTTCGGCGACGGGCGACTCCAGCGTGACCAGATAGGTTTTCTCGCAGTGGTGACGCGGAGAGGTGATGCGGTGCGACCACTGCCCATCGTCGGTCATCAGCACCAGACCGGTGGTGTCGATATCCAGGCGACCCGCAGCGTGTAATTTATGCGCGACCGGCTCATCCAGGAAATACAGGATCGTCGGATGGTCCGGGTCATCCGTCGAGCACACATAGCCCTGGGGTTTATTAAGCATAAAGTAACGTGGCCCGTTTTGCTGAACCAGCGTGTTGCCGTCATATTCTATGTCGTGTTCTGGCAGCAGTTTGAACGCGGTATTCCGGATGATTTCACCATCCACGGTAACACGGCTACCGCGGATCTCACGCCCGGCAATAGCGCGGCTGACGCCGAGTTGCTGAGCGATAAATTTATCAAGTCGCATGAGTGTGATTTTGCCTGTAAAAATACGGGAATCGGGCGCGTCGCCCGAAAAGTGGAGCCGTTATCTGCCCAGTATAGCGGGCAAACAACATCCCTCAAGGGAAAACGATTCGTGGCATACTATACCCGAGTTCGTTACGTATTGTGAGACCATGATTTTTACACTTCGCCCCTACCAGCAAGAAGCCGTGGATGCCACGCTCAACCATTTCCGTCGCCATCGCACGCCTGCGGTGATTGTTCTGCCCACTGGCGCCGGTAAAAGCCTGGTGATTGCCGAACTGGCGCGCGTTGCCAGAGGGCGTGTGCTGGTGCTGGCGCACGTGAAAGAGCTGGTGGCGCAAAACCATGCCAAATACTGCGCGCTGGGGCTGGAGGCGGATATTTTTGCCGCCGGACTTAAACGTAAAGAGAGCCACGGTAAAGTGGTGTTCGGCAGCGTTCAGTCCGTGGCTCGCAATCTGGACGCCTTCCAGAGCGAGTTTTCGCTGCTGATTGTCGATGAATGCCATCGTATCGGCGATGACGAAGAGAGCCAGTATCAGCAGATACTCAGCCATCTGAGTAACGCCAATCCTCATATTCGTCTGTTAGGGCTAACCGCCACCCCGTTTCGCCTCGGCAAAGGCTGGATCTACCATTTTCACTATCATGGTATGGTTCGCGGCGACGACAAGGCGCTGTTTCGCGACTGCATTTACGAACTGCCGCTGCGCTATATGATTAAGCACGGCTATCTGACACCGCCGGAACGCCTCGATATGCCGGTGGTACAGTACGATTTCAGCCGTCTGCAGGCGCAAAGCAACGGTCTGTTTAGCGAAGCCGATCTTAACCGTGAGCTGAAAAAGCAGCAGCGCATCACGCCGCATATCATCAGCCAGATTATTGAGTTCGCCCAGACGCGCAAAGGGGTGATGATTTTTGCCGCCACTGTCGAGCATGCCAAAGAGATTGCCGGACTGCTGCCTGAAGAGGATTCCGCGCTGATTACCGGCGATACGCCGGGTCCTGAACGCGATGAGCTGATAGACGCGTTTAAGGCTCAGCGTTTTCGTTATCTGGTCAACGTCTCCGTCTTAACCACGGGTTTCGATGCCCCGCACGTCGATCTCATTGCCATTCTGCGCCCCACCGAGTCGGTCAGCCTGTACCAACAAATTGTGGGCCGCGGCTTGCGCCTCGCGCCGGGAAAAACGGACTGTCTGATTCTCGATTACGCCGGGAATCCGCACGACCTCTATTCTCCGGAGGTGGGTAGCCCGAAAGGGAAAAGCGACAACGTGCCGGTCCAGGTCTTCTGTCCGGCCTGCGGTTTCGCGAACACCTTCTGGGGTAAAACCACCGCGGATGGTACGCTGATCGAACATTTTGGCCGCCGCTGTCAGGGTTGGTTTGAAGATGATGAAGGACACCGCGAGCAGTGCGATTTTCGCTTCCGCTTTAAACATTGCCCGCAATGCAATGCCGAAAACGACATTGCCGCTCGCCGTTGTCGGGAATGCGATACGATCCTTGTCGATCCCGACGACATGCTGAAAGCAGCGTTGAAACTGAAAGACGCGCTGGTGCTCCGCTGTAGCGGCATGACGTTGCAGCACGGCCATGACGAGAAAGGGGAATGGCTGAAAATCACCTACTACGATGAAGACGGTGCGGACGTCAGCGAACGCTTTCGCCTGCAAACCCCTGCCCAGCGTACGGCATTTGAACAACTGTTTATCCGCCCACATACCCGCACGCCAGGCGTACCGCTACGCTGGATAACGGCGGCGGATATTCTCGCGCAACAACCCTTGTTACGCCATCCCGACTTTGTGGTGGCGCGGATGAAAGGCCAGTACTGGCAGGTGCGGGAAAAGGTGTTCGATTACGAGGGGCGTTTCCGTCGGGCACATGAATTACGCGGTTAATCGTACTTTTGATTGATGTAACGGGCGTTTGAGGATAGAATCTCGCCCGCTTTTGCATACGCAAAGCAGATCACTTACCTGTTGCTGGGTCGCCTGTAGCAGGAATTATTAAAGAGAGATTTAAATGTTTACTATCAACGCTGAAGTACGTAAAGAGCAGGGTAAGGGTGCGAGCCGCCGCCTGCGTGCCGCTAACAAGTTCCCGGCAATCATCTACGGTGGCAAAGAAGCCCCGATTGCTATCGAACTGGACCACGATTCCATCATGAACATGCAAGCTAAAGAAGGTTTCTATAGCGAAGTTCTGACCATCGTTGTTGACGGTAAAGAAGTAAAAGTTAAAGCTCAGGCTGTACAGCGTCACGCGTTCAAGCCGAAGCTGACTCACATCGACTTCGTTCGCGCGTAATCGCCAACAAGTTGAAGAAAACCCCGCTCCGGCGGGGTTTTTTTATGGCATTTAATTACCGCCTGAGGTACGACGCTGAAGCTGATCGCGCAGATTCGGCGGCGTGCCTTTAATGGTCAACGTATCGGTGGCGGGATCCCAGAAAATGCGCTCGCCCAACAGCATCGCGTCAAAGTTAATGGTTAAGCCACCGCCGCTGCCGGCATATTTGGTCAGTTGGCGCAGTGTACTGCGATCGGCCGGGAAACTCTCTTCCAGCTCATAGCCCTTCTCTGCCGTAAATTCGCTAAAACTCACTTCACTGACCCCGGAAAGCTCTTTCGACAGCGACTCCAGCTCGATCTCTTCACCGGCCTGAAGCTGCTCGTTGCAGTAGCTGTACACTTGCTGACGCACATTCTGACGTTCGGCTTTATCCAGTTGCGCCTCGGCGGTGAAGTCGTCAACCGCCTGCAGCAGCCCACGGTTTTGCGCTTTGGCATTGAGCCCTTCGCTGGCACCGAGGAAATCCATAAAGAAGTCGGCAACTTTGCGCCCTACCCGTCCTTTCAGAAAGGTCAGATAGCGGGTGGATTCCGGATTGGTTTCCCACTCGGTCAGATCGATACGCGCGACGATATCGGCATGGTTGATATCCAGATAGTGCGTCGGGTTGATATCCAGGTTTTCATTGACGCGCATGCTGCTTAAGTTGTTCAGCACCGCCACCAGTAAATACTCGACCGCCAGATAGCGATAATGACAAAACAGCACAATGCCACCATCAGCAAACGGGTATTTGGCGAGCTCGTCACGTAAACGTCCAGTCGCCGCACGGCTAAAGGCGAGAAAATCTTCCTCACCCTGACGCTGCAAGCGCAGCGCTTGCGCCAGTTCGCTCTCTTCGCTGAACAGGCCGTACGCTTTGTTTTTCGCGCTATAGACCCGATGCAACTCAGCCATCATCTCAACAACGGTGTTTGTCGGTTCCAGTAATGAATCGCGCAGGACCAGCTCAAGGTTTTGCTCATCGCGTTTGATAAGCTGGTGCAGGGCAATCTGGTTGATATCCAGACTCATGATAAACTCTCCTTAAAGACCGGGCGGTATTCAACCACCACCGGCGAGGCGACGCAACAGAAGATGCAGCGCCGTTTGGCCTGTTGCACGGTAACGCGAATTATTGAGGATAAAAAAGCGGAAAAAAAACTGTTGCTACGGTAATATGTTGCCCTTTCATGAATAAACTGATTCCGATTTATGCCACAAATCTCCCGCTATAGTGACGAACACGTTGAACAGCTGCTTACCGAAATGCTCAACGTACTGGAAAAACATAAGGCACCAACTGACCTTTCTCTGATGGTACTGGGAAATATGGTCACTAACCTTATTAATACCAGCATTGCCCCGGCTCAGCGCCAGGCGATTGCAAATTCTTTTGCCCGCGCGTTGCAGTCCTCGGTAAACGACGACCAGGCGCACTAAAAGCCGACTTCGGGGAAACGAACAACACGTTATGGTAACTCATCGTCAGCGCTACCGTGAAAAAGTCTCCCAGATGGTTAGCTGGGGGCACTGGTTTGCTCTGTTCAACATTCTGCTGGCTATTGTGCTCGGCAGCCGTTACCTGTTCGTCGCCGACTGGCCGACAACGCTGGCCGGTCGCGTTTACTCTTATCTGAGTATTGTTGGTCATTTTAGCTTTCTGGTGTTTGCCACCTATCTGCTGATCCTGTTCCCGTTGACGTTCATTGTGATGTCCCAGAGGCTGATGCGTTTCCTGTCAGCCATTCTGGCGACGGCCGGAATGACGCTTCTGTTGATCGACAGCGAAGTGTTTACCCGTTTCCACCTGCATCTTAATCCCATCGTCTGGGAACTGGTGATTAACCCCGACCAGAACGAAATGGCGCGTGACTGGCAGCTGATGTTTATCAGCGTGCCGGTTATCCTGCTGATTGAAATGCTGTTTGCGACCTGGAGCTGGCAGAAACTGCGCAGCCTGACGCGGCGTCGCCACTTCGCCAAGCCGCTGGCCGCCTTCTTCTTTGTCTCATTTATTGCTTCACATGTGGTCTATATCTGGGCGGATGCCAATTTTTATCGTCCGATCACCATGCAGCGCGCCAACCTGCCGCTCTCCTATCCAATGACCGCGCGCCGGTTTCTGGAAAAACATGGCCTGCTGGATGCGCAGGAGTATCAGCGCCGTCTGGTCGAACAGGGGAATCCGGAAGCCGTATCCGTGCAGTATCCGCTGAGCGAATTACGCTATCGTGATATGGGCACTGGACAAAACGTTCTGCTGATCACAGTCGATGGTCTGAACTATTCACGCTATGAAAAGCAAATGCCGGCCCTTGCCGAATTTGCCGGGCAAAACATTGCCTTCACGCGCCACATGAGCTCCGGCAACACCACCGATAACGGTATTTTTGGCCTGTTCTACGGCGTGTCGCCAAGCTATATGGACGGAATTCTATCCACACGAACGCCGGCAGCGCTGATTTCTGCGCTGAATCAGCAGGGTTATCAGTTAGGACTGTTCTCCTCCGACGGCTTTACCAGCCCGCTGTACCGCCAGGCGCTGTTGTCTGACTTCTCGATGCCAAGCGTACAAACGCAGTCTGACGAGCAGACCGCCAGTCAGTGGATCAACTGGCTGGGCCGTTACGCGCAGGAAGATAACCGCTGGTTCTCGTGGGTTTCGTTTAACGGCACCAACGTTGACGACAGCAACCAGACTAACTTCGTTCGCCGTTACGCCCGCGCGGCGGGAGATGTCGATAAACAGATTAACCGTGTGCTTGGTGCATTACGCGAGTCCGGCAAACTGGATAACACGGTAGTGATTATTACCGCGGGTCGCGGCGTTGCGTTGAGCGATGAAGAGAGAAACTTCGCCTGGTCACGCGGCCACCTGCAGGTTCCGCTCATTATTCACTGGCCGGGGACTCCCGCGCAGCGAATCAACACCCTGACCGATCACACAGACGTGATGACCACGCTGATGCAGCGTCTGCTCCACGTCAGCACGCCTGCCAATGAATATTCGCAGGGACAGGATCTGTTCAATGCCAACCGTCGCCACTACTGGGTGACGGCGGCCGACCTCAGCACGCTGGCAATCACCACGCCGGAAATGACGCTGGTGCTGAACAACAACGGCAAGTACCAGACATACGATTTACGTGGCGAGAAGATTAAAGATCAGAAGCCGCAACTGAGTCTGCTGTTGCAGGTGCTGACGGATGAGAAACGTTTTATCGCTAACTGATTTATTATTAGTCAGTTAGCAGGATGTCCCCTTGCATTCGGTGTGGAAAGCGGTAGTATTACCTCCCACGCGTCGGCACGTAGCGCAGCCTGGTAGCGCACCGTCATGGGGTGTCGGGGGTCGGAGGTTCAAATCCTCTCGTGCCGACCAAAATTCCCCTTAAGAACCAGCCTTTTACGGCTGGTTTTTTTATGCCTGAAATTTGTACGGGGAATAACAGCCGTCGACAATGCTGTGCCAGCGGACAAATTTATCTGGCACGCCGTTGGCAATGTGAAAAATCAGGGACCAGAGATGATCGAGCCCGTCACTTAACGCGCAGCAGATCGGAGAACCTTGTCGTGTACCGCGGCGAAAGCATTTCGCGTTTCATCGCCCACTCCTGCTGTATACCCTGTCCGGCGAAGTAGAGCGTTCCACGTCCGTTTTTGGCATTGAGTTGATCCAGCACTTCCATCAGTTTCTCGCTGTCGGCACGCGGCGCATTGTCATCAAACAGATTAAGCTGTGCGACGCCCTGGCTAAAGAAATCACCGAGCATCACGCCTGCTTTCTGGTATCGGTGACCTTCTTTCCATATTCTGTCCAGACAGCGCGTAGCCGCGCTGATAATATCCCGACTGTCTTGCGTCGGTGTCAGTAATTTCACGGATGCGCTATTGCTGTAACAGGGCTCATTGAGCGCAAAAGGAGACGTTTTTACGAAAGCAGAAATAAATCGGCAATACTGGTGCTCACCTCTCAATTTCTCTGCTGCTCGCGACGCGTAGCTGGAGATAGCCTGCCGCATTGCATCGTATTCCGTGACACGTTCACCGAAAGACCGACTGCAAAGTATCTCCTGTTTTACTGGCGCAAATTCTTCAAATTCAAAACATGGCTCACCTCGCAGTTCTCGTACCGTTCTCTCCAGCACAACATTGAAGTGTTTGCGGATAAACCGGATGTCGGTGTCAGCCAGGTCGAGGACCGTCTTGATCCCTATAGCCTCGAGTTTTTTGGTAATGCGCCGTCCTACCCCCCATGTCTCATCCACGGGAAGCATCGCCATCAGTTTACGCTGTCGATCGACGTTCGACAGATCAACAACGCCACCCGTCTGGCGTTGCCACCTTTTTGCAGCGTGGTTTGCCAGTTTCGCCAGCGTCTTGGTCTGCCCTATTCCCACGCCGACTGTGAGTCGTGTGTTCCGGTATACCGCGTCCTTTAATTCCCGCCCAAAGTCTTCCAGAATCCTGCAATTACGCACTCCGGTAAGATCGCAGAAAGCCTCGTCTATTGAGTAGATCTCGCAGCGAGGTGACATTTCTTCAAGCGTAGTCATCACCCGATTGGACATGTCAGCATAGAGCTCGTAATTACTGCTGAAGCAGACCACTCCGCATCGCCTGAACAGCTCTTTCTGCTTAAAATAGGGATCGCCCATTTTGACGCCGAGTCGCTTTGCTTCTGCAGAGCGCGCAATCACGCAACCGTCGTTATTCGACAGCACAACAACCGGTTTGCCTTTCAGAGCAGGCCTGAATGCCGTCTCGCAGCTCGCATAAAATGAGTTCACATCAACCAGGGCAAACATCACATCACCGGTCAGTCGTCAAACTCGCCTTTACGGGCATCATTGATGATATACGTCACCACGCCTAAGATTTCGCTTTCTGGTGACATCACCTGATTTCGGTCTGGATAATTGAGGTCCTCAAGGCAGCGCACCGGAGATAAACGCAAGCGCTTAAGACGCAGTTCATCGTTTAACTGACATACGACAATGGAACCATTAACGGGAGTCGCGGCACTGTCCACAACAAGCATTGCGTCTTTCATGATGCCTGCTCGCCTGATCGTTTCCACAGACTGCATGATGTAAGTCGATGTTGGCCTGGGGATCAGTTTACTGTCGAGAGAAAGCCTTTCAACGGCATAGTCTGATACTGGAATGTGAAAACCCATATCGCCCCCTTCTATATACACTGTATAAATACACAGTATATACTGTATATCAAACCAGTAAACAGGGATGCGAAAATATGTTTGGAATGGTTAACAATACCAGACACAGCGCAGCTTACAGAGCTTTCCTGGCGATGTCGGAGGGCGGGGGTTCGAATCCTCTCAGACCTGCCAGGATTTGACACATTCATGCAAAATCACTGATCTAACGTCAAATACCAAAAAAAAAAGCATCATCTCTTTAGAAAGATGGTGCTTTCATTCGTACGGGTTGTGGAGGACGACTAGATCAAATTAATTTTAATATCATAGCCTTCCAGCCCAGTCATTTTTTCACGGGCAGTAAACTGGATATCAGTAACTTCTTTACCTGTCTTTTTTTTGAGCTCAGCTATTTTTTTAGTAATGAAATCAGAAATATCCGCTTCAGTTTTTCTTTTTAACTCTTCAATTTTCATTATGCACCTCTTCTGGTCTGTAATGGCATCTCTGCCCCGGCAGATCCCATGATTCCTGTGATAACGTGGACAACCATTAATATCTATAAACGATAAGATGGAAAGTTTCAATAATCAAAGGGTTAGTGCATAATGTTTATACCAAAATCGCTCAACAATTAAACATCCCTTCGCGACCTTATTGCCATTCATAGAAAAATGATCGGTGATTATTTTAAGAGCTTTGTTGCTGCTTCAAAAATTTCTTCTGAAGAAACATTGCGATCAGAGGCAACATAAACAATTTTATGATCACCTGTGATAGATGGAAAACCTGCGGACATGACCTGAAGGTTGGCTTTTTCCCCATTCGGATACTCACGTATTATTGTCGTAACCCCCTTCATGACTGAGTCAACTACTGCGGATTCTGAGTTAAAAAACACTATCACTTTTTTCATCATTCCCCCATAATAAATCTGTCAATAACAACCACATAGATATAAAAAAAGGCTCCATAAGGAGCCTGCATTTTATTTTCTGAAATCTAATGGAACCTGACCAGAACGAATGTACATTGCAATATTATCGAATGTTATCATTGTAGTTTTGCAAAATATGCATTTCGCGCCGAAAGGATTTCTGTCAGTAACATCAAAAGATGACATTCTGTACTGAGACCCGTGGCAACAAGGGCATCTGAAGTGAATATTATTAGTAATAACAGTTTCCTTAAAGGGCTACGACATTCACTGCCGAGGGACCTTTAGGGCCCTGTTCAACACTAAACTCGACTTCCTGATTCTCATTCAATGTTTTGAAATCGTTACTCTGGATTGCAGAAAAGTGTACGAATACATCCTTACTGCCATCTTTCGGAGTGATAAAACCAAATCCTTTTTCCGGATTGAACCATTTAACTAAGCCAGTCATTTTGTTAGACATAATCATTACCTTTTTGAGTAAGCCCTTGGGCAGAATGGTCCGAAAAAAAATTATCAGAGAGAAAAAGCCGACAAGGAAATCTCAATAGGAACAAATAATAAAATTATTACAGTAACTGCTTCAGATAAATTCGCAACAAACCAGAACTCCATTAACGCATGATTACCACGACATAGCAAGGTATAGTTTTGTCAGTGAGTCCCACTCTACTATCGAACAACAAAATAAGAGAAATAATCTTAATCAGAAACCATGCCATGCTGGTTCTGGCCATAGGCTCAACGTTGATAGTTTGGATAGTGCCGTGTATCTGAAAAAGACAAGATTTCTGGGCTGTTTTGTACAAGTAAAAAAGAAAGTGTTCCCGCCAGCCTGAAATATAAACTCTCTATATAAAGATGCCAGAGACGGAAAATTTATACTGATAAAAATAAATATGAGATAATTTTAATTATATGGTGTATCATTAATGCCCATTCATACAGGAAAAGCCTATGTCAGAACGTAAAGATTCGAAATCACGTCGCAATTATCTTGTCCACTGTTCCTGCCCCAACTGCACCCAAGAATCTCAACACAGTTTTTCAAGAGTACAAAAAGGTGCTCTTTTGATCTGCCCTCATTGCAATAAGGTATTCCAGACAAATCTCAAAACCGTTGCCTGATGATTTGAGAAACTCCCGCATACTTGCAATAGCAAACTATATAATGATCCAATTGATATAGTAAAAAAACCGCAGTGAAATTCTCTTGCCAGGTTATTCATGCTGCTAAGCAGTAAACCTGTCCCGGCATGGCTGCGGTGAATTTCAGATAGTATAAAGAGATGTCAGGGCGGCGGTTAACATCCTCTCCCGATGACCAACACGCCCCCAAAAACCCGTCCTGCTAGGCTGGTTTTCCATAATTTCCACTATCAGTATCGAATTCGATTCGAGGTAGGGGTGAATATAATGTTACAATCCCGGCTTTTGCATAGCCGATCTTATTGCTTATGTGGCATTACTTCATTAAGTACACTTCTGTAGGCGTGATCAACACATTGATTCACTGGATAGTTTTTGCTATCTGCATCTACGTTTTTCATACCCATCAGGCACTGGCAAATTTCCTCGGTTTCGGCGTTGCGGTCAGTTTTTCTTTTTACGCCAACGCCCGGTTTACCTTCAAACAATCGACCACGACGCGTCGCTATCTGTTGTATGTCGGTTTTATGGGGCTGCTCAGTATCCTGACGGGCTGGGGAGCGGAAAAATGCGGTTTCCCGCCGCTGGTGACGCTGGTCGCGTTCTCAGCCATTAGCCTCGTTTGTGGATTTATCTATTCCCGATTCATTGTCTTCAAGGACGTATGATGAAAATTTCACTGGTCGTTCCTGTCTTCAACGAAGAAGAAACCATTGGTCTCTTTTACAAGACGGTGCGCGAATATGACGCACTGAAAGCGCATGACATCGAAATTGTGTTCATCAACGATGGCAGTACCGATGCAACAGAATCCATTATCAACGCTCTCGCCGTTGCCGACCCACTCGTTGTTGCGCTCTCGTTTACGCGAAATTTTGGCAAAGAACCGGCGCTGCTTGCGGGGCTCGACAATGCCAGTGGCGATGCCGTCATTCCGATGGATGTTGATCTCCAGGATCCTGTCGAAGTCCTCCCCCACCTGATCAAAAAATGGCTGGAAGGGGCGGACATTGTGCTGGCTAAGCGTTCCGATCGCTCCGTCGATAGTCGCCTGAAGCGTAAGACTGCCGAATGGTTCTATAAGCTGCACAATAAAATCAGCACGCCGCATATCGAAGAAAACGTTGGCGATTTTCGGCTGATGAGTCGTGAAGTGGTGGACAACATCAAACAAATGCCAGAACGAAATCTGTTCATGAAAGGGATTTTATCCTGGGTTGGCGGCAAAACTGACATCGTCCTCTACGCGCGCGCCACCCGCTGTGCCGGGAAAAGCAAATTTAACGGCTGGAAGTTGTGGAACCTTGCGCTGGAAGGAATTACCTCTTTTTCCACCTTCCCTCTGCGTATCTGGACCTACATTGGTCTCGCGGTTGCACTGATCTCTTTCGCTTATGGCGCAGGAATGGTGATAGATACGCTTTTATGGGGTAACCCCGTGCGTGGCTATTCTTCTCTGATTGTGTCAATCCTGTTCCTGGGAGGCGTTCAGCTTATTGGTATCGGCGTTCTTGGGGAGTATATCGGGCGAATCTATGTCGAAACCAAACAGCGCCCCCGATACATCCTGAAAAAACGTAAAACAGTGGTTCACGAGTCAAACAAGGAAAACTGATGTTAAAGCATGTTGATAAAAGCATTCTTTTAATTGCCTTTTTTGCGGTATTTGTCCTGGAGTGGTTTACCCCTATTCACTCCGATGACTACCGCTATGCCCTGCTTGGCATCTCATTTGATGCGCATCTGAATCACTACCTGACCTGGAGCGGACGTGTAGTGGCTGACTATGTCAGCGCGTTGTTACTCGCCACCGGGTCTCGCGGATTTATTTCGGCCATGACCGGTCTTGTTGTCGTCGCGTTCTGCTATTTCATTGTAAAAACGCCGACAGGTACGCTGAAATGGAAAAAGCATGACGGGCTGATTTTTACCCTTGTTTTTCTGACTTTTTGGGTCGCGAACCCAAATATTGGACAAACGGTTTTCTGGATAGTCGGCAGCGCAAACTACCTGTGGACCAATCTGTTCGTCGCTGCATGGATATGGAACCTGTATCGCATACAATGCCAGCGTGAAACGCGTCTGCACATGGGTATGCTGTTACTCGGACTGTTGGCGGGTTGCTCCAATGAAAGCGTCGCGCCATTTGTGGTGGGTCTCGCCCTTCTGGCTATCGTGTACGATTACTGGCAAGCAAAACGCGTCTACGCGAACAAAGTCGCGTATTTTATGTCCGCACTGGTGGGCGCCAGTATTTTGATTTTCTCGCCAGGCAATTTTATTCGCGCCCAGGGCGCCCATACCGTCTGGTACAATAAATCAATCGTTGAACGAATCACAATTCATCTGAGCGAGCGCTTCTTTAACCACCTGGCGCTGGTCTGGATTTCTTATGTCGTGCTGGTCTTACTGGCAATTCTTCTGTTCGTGGCGAAACGACACGGACATCGCATTAAAAGTGCGAATCCTGGCATGGTCGGGTTAATGCTGCTGGTGGGGCTGGGGACGTCTTTAATTATGGTGGCCTCTCCGTCGTATCCTGATCGGGTCATGCTGTCGACATTTTTATTTTTCCTGCTTGCCCTCTCGTTCCTTGCGCGGGAAGTCGTCACGGTAGCCGGACCGCATGTCATGAAGGGCGTCTATGCCGTTACGGGCCTGATGGCTGCGGTATTCATCTGGTCATATGCCTTAATGTATGCCGCTTATACGCGCGTTTATGAGCAGGATGCTGTTCGTGTGAATATCGTTAAAAACCAGCTCAGTCAGGGTCATAAAGACTTTACGGTGCCTGACTTCCACTTCCTGAAAATGCAAAATAGCGGAGGACATTTCGGTTTCTTTCACGACCCGCAGATCTATGGCCGTTATTTTGGCGCAGGGAATGTGGTGAAGGAAAAAGTTAACTTTGACTACTCCGTACTCGTAAACGGTAAGCAGCAAGCGATCGGTGACGATACCGTTGCATGGTTCAATAACCGTGGCGATTTAATGCTGGTGAGTCAGCATCCGTTAGTCGGAACCGTACAGGTGAAAACCCCATCGTCTGACACATCGCTCCCGCTGGCGCGTTTTACCGTCGCGAAAATCAATAATGAATACTGGTATTTCAGCGCCATACCAGAGAAAGAGGTCACTCACGTCGCGTTACTGCCCTGAATGCATAGCCTCTCATGACAATGAGAGGCTCTCCCCTTTTCCCGACAGGTTTTACTACTTACCCATACGTAATCTGGGGTAATATTTCTTCCTCTTATCGATGCGGTGAATCTGGACGATCCGTGATCGAATAACAATAATGATTCTAATAAAATCTCGGGAGATAACTATGCCTGAAGCAACGCCTTTTCAGGTGCTGGTGGTAGATGACCACCCTCTTATGCGTCGTGGTATCCGCCAGTTACTGGAACTGGATCCGACATTTGAGGTGGTTGCCGAAGCGGGCGATGGCGCAACGGCGATTGATCTGGCAAACCGTCTCGATCTGGATTTGATCCTGCTTGATCTGAATATGAAGGGCCTGAGCGGTCTGGATACGTTAAACGCCCTGCGCCGCGATGGGATCACGTCGCAAATTATCATTCTCACCGTTTCGGATTCGGCCAGCGATATCTACGCGCTGATTGACGCCGGGGCGGATGGTTATCTGTTGAAAGACAGCGATCCGGAAGTGCTACTGGAAGCGATTCGCAGGGGCGCCAATGGCGGTAAAGTATTTAGCGAACGCGTCAGTGATTATCTGCGTGAGCGTGAAATGTTTGGTGAAGAGGACGATCCGTTCAGCATGCTGACCGAGCGGGAGCTGGATGTGTTGCACGAACTGGCGCAGGGGCTGTCCAACAAGCAGATTGCCTCGGTCCTCAATATTTCCGAACAAACCGTGAAGGTGCATATCCGCAACCTGCTGCGCAAGCTCAACGTACGCTCGCGCGTTGCCGCGACCATCCTGTTTTTACAAACCCGCGGTATGCAATAGCCCAGAAAGTGCCCGATGGCGCTACGCTTATCGGGCCTGTGCGTCGCCATCCGGCCGGGTGGTTACTCACTCTTTGGAGACAAATGCTGCATTGCCTGTGCGATACTGCGCTCAATCACCGCACGACGCGTATCGTTCGCCGGCAGCATTTTCAACATCATCTCCCAGGCGGCTACCGCCTCGCCAAAACGTTCCTGCTCAAAGGCATTGAAGGCGTACATACTCAGAACCCGCACGTTGGCGTGATCGCTACGGACCAGTTCTCGCAGTAACTCCCCACCCCGACGGTTATCATCAGGATCGGAAGAGCGCGTCAGCGCCTCAGCATAGCCCAGCGCCGCATCACTGTTCTTTGGAGCGAGTCGATAAGCGTTGGCGTACGCCTCCGTGGCAGTGCTGGCATTGCCAAGCACCATGCCGATCCGTCCCAGCATGATCCAGCCTTCCACGTTTTTCGCATCGCTTTGCAGACGGGTACGCAGCCCCAGCGACAGACGCGTCATCTCTTCTTCATTCAGCGGCTGCGCGTTTGGATCCAGCGCGCGCTCCAGCAGCGCCGGGCTTTGTGCCGTCGCCTGCTGCCAGATTTCCACCTGCTTATAGCTCCCGGTCTGGTAATAACTGACAGCCCCCACAATGACAGCAATGACAATACCGGGCAGATAAACCGCCAGCCCGGCACGTTTGCCCTCCGGTAACGACATCTCATCCGGGAACACCTCCTGCTTCAGGCGTACCCGCCGACGCGAACGGGCTACGATAATCCAGCCACCTGCGCCAATTGCCGCCACGGGGAGCACCCACAACAAGATGGTCAGCGGTGTCAACGGCGGATCATAGGTGACGAAGTTACCGTAGCGCGCCACCATATAGTCGACAATCTCTTTCTGACTTTTCCCTTCCTGCATCAGCTCATAGACTTTCTGGCGCAGGTCAGTCGCAATCATCGAATTAGAATCCGCGATACTGTTGTTCTGACATTTAGGACAACGTAGCTGTTCGGTCAATTGACGGAACTGTTGCTCCTGAGTTTCATCCTTAAACTGCATCACATCAATGGTGGCCAGCGCGTTAGCAGAAAGCAGCAACATTAGCACACCCAGCAAAAGTCTCATTGCGCGGCCTCCTTGCTGTATTTCTCCCACAGCGGCTTAATCTCACTCTCCCAGACACGGGCGTTCAGATCGCCGGCATGGCGGTAACGAATAATGCCTTTACCGTCGATCAGGAAGGTTTCCGGCGCGCCATAGACGCCAAGATCCAGGCCCAGCATACCGTCGCCATCAAACAGACTCAGTGCGTAAGGGTTGCCCAACTCTTTCAGCCAGACGATGGCCTTCTGGCGGTCGTCTTTATAATTCAGCCCTACGACGCGAATCCCCTGCGCCGACAGCTGGTTCAGATACTGATGCTCAGCACGACAGGTCGGGCACCACGTCGCCCACACGTTCAGCAACACCGGTTTACCCTGCGTCAGCACATCCGCCTCATAATGCTTACCGGGGTTCTCCAGCGACTCAAGCCGGAAAGTCGGCACCGGTTTACCAATTAGCGCCGACTCCAGATTCGTCGGCGTGTCGCCTTCTGCGTTACGCGCCAGTTGCCACAGCAGCGCTGCGGCAATCACGAGAAAAATCACAAAGGGAATCAAAAGTACGTTGCGCTTCATACCGCCTCCGACGCCGATTTTTGCGGTTGTACGCGTTTGCGATAACGCGGGTCAAACAGGCACAACAGCCCGCCAATCGCCATCAATATTCCACCCGCCCAGATCCAGCGAATAAACGGTTTGTAATACAGACGCACTGCCCACGCGCCGTTATCCAGCTCTTCACCAAGCGCGGCGTACAGATCGCGGGTGATCCCGCCGTCAATCGCCGCTTCAGTCATCATCGAACTGGTACTGTTATAAAAGCGTTTTTCGGCATGCAGCGTCGCTTCTGCCTTGCCATCACGGGTGACGCCGATAATCGCCACACCACCGCGATAGTTGGGTCCGGTGATATCCTTCACTTCACGGAAGGTGAAGCGATATTCATGGATATCGACGCTGTCACCGGCTTTCATGCGGACATCACGCTCGACGCTATAGTTCTGGCTGAAGGCGATGCCGACAATCGTCACCGCCAGGCCGACGTGCCCGGCCACCATTCCCCAGTAGCTGAGCGTCATTTTCGCGCCACGCGAAATTCGCTGCGCAAGCTCCGCCATCGCCAGCACAAACACCCAACAGGCCATTGCCAGCCCGACGACCGTCATGGCGATAATCTTGTTCTCAAACAACCATGGCAGCAGCAGAGAGAGCACAAACGTGCTGGCCAGCGCGATGATCAACAACCGTTGCAGTTTACGCGGTCGGTCGCGTCCCCAGCGGACCAGCGGGCCAATGCCAAGCAACAGCGCAAACGGCGCCATTAGCCAGGTAAACATGGTATTAAAAAACGGTTCGCCGATAGAGATACTGCCCATCCCGAGCTGCTTATGCACCAGCGGCAGCAACGTTCCCAGCAGCACTACCAGCATGGCGGCAATCAGCAGCACGTTGTTACCGAGCAACAGCGATTCACGCGACCAGAGGGCGTTATTCACCCGGGAGCGAACCTTATGTCCTCGCGTGGCAAACAGCAGCAGCGAGCCGCCGATGACCAGCACCATAAAGGCCAGAATAAACATCCCGCGAGACGGATCGGAAGCAAACGCATGCACCGACACCAGCACGCCCGAGCGCACGAGGAACGTCCCCAACAGGCAGAGCGAGAACGCGCAGATGGAGAGCAACAGCGTCCACGCTTTGAAGCTGCCGCGCTGTTCAGTGACCGCCAGCGAGTGCATCAGCGCGGTTCCCACCAGCCACGGCATAAACGAGGCGTTTTCCACCGGATCCCAGAACCACCAGCCGCCCCAGCCGAGTTCGTAATACGCCCATGCCGAGCCCAGCACGATCCCCAGCGTCAGGAAAACCCATGCCGCCAGCGTCCAGGGGCGGGAAAAACGGGCGAAGGTGCTGTCCAGGCGACCGCTCATTAGCGCCGCGATAGCGAACGCGAAGGCGACCGAGAAACCGACATAGCCCATATACAGCAGCGGCGGATGAAAAATCAGCCCCGGGTCCTGCAACAGCGGATTCAGGTCGCGCCCTTCTATCGGGAAATCGGGTAACGTACGGGCGAATGGATTAGAGGTAAACAGAATGAACAACAGGAAGCCGACGCTGACCATCCCCATCACCGCGAGTACGCGAGCGACGATATCCAGCGGCATTCGCTGAGAAAAAAGCGCGACGGCAAAGGTCCAGCCGCTCATCAGCAACACCCACAGCAGCAGCGAGCCTTCATGCGCGCCCCAGGTGGCAGCGACGCGGTACCAGACCGGCAGTTGCGTGTTAGAGTTGCTGGCGACATAAACGACAGTGAAATCATTCACTACAAAGGCGTTGACCAGCACCAGAAAGGCGCCCATCACGAGGATAAACAACAGCCAGGAAAACGGTCTTGCCGACACCATCATCCGCGCGTCGCCACGCGCCACACCCCATAGCGGATAGACTGAGAGTAACAACGCAACGCCCAGTGCCAGGCATAACAGCGCATTGCCAATTTCAGGCATCATGATGTTTTATCCTTATAAACGCTCTCCGGACGGCGATGATTTTCCTGCATCGCTTTTTCCACTTCCGGCGGCGTGTAGTTCTCATCATGCTTGGCGAGAACTTCTTTCGCCTGAATATGGTTTTTCTCGCCGAGCTCCCCCTGCACCACCACGCCCTGCCCTTCACGGAACAGGTCCGGCAGAATACCTTCGTAAGTGACATCCACTACGCCTTCGGCATCATAGATGCTGAAATTCACCTTCAGCGAGTTGGGGTCGCGCTTGACGCTGCCGGGCATGACCATGCCACCTACACGCAGCCGCTGGCCCACTTCCGGCATCTGTTGGGTCTCGCGTTTGCCGTAGAGAATCTCACCTGGCGTGTAGAACAGGTCGATGTTGGCGCGCAGCGCGTACAGCACCAGCGTAATCGTCAGCGCTAACCCGACAAGCACGCCGCAGGCAATCCATAAACGGTTCTTACGTCGAATATTCACGCCGCCTCCCGTTGCGCCTGTGCCGCACGCAGTCGTGCTTCACGCGCCCGCTGGCGAGCGACATCATGCAGAATGGCGCGATGTTGCGTCACAGTATGAATAACCAGCACGGCCAGCGGGATGACGCTCAGCGCCACGGCCAGCCAGACGTAGAAGGCGTAGCCGCCCATCGCAAAGAAATCACTCCAGGATGCAAATGCAGTGGTCATTGGCGGCCCCTTTTTAAAATCAGTTCACTCACCCACGGGCGACGTTTTTCCATCATCAGAATCAGGTTACGCATGCGCATCAGCGACAGCGTGATAAACAGCAGCAGATAGCCGACAATCGCCAGCCGCAACGGTGTGCGCATAGCCGGATCAATACTTTGCTGCATACGGGTCGAGCCCTGATGCAGCGTGTTCCACCACTCCACTGAATAATGAATAATCGGCAGGTTCACCACGCCAATCAGCACCAGGATCCCGGCCGCACGCCCCGCCATCTTGCGGTCGTCAAAGGCATGCCACAGGGCAATTGCGCCAACATAGAGAAACAGCAGCACCAGTTCCGACGTTAGCCGCGCATCCCACACCCACCAGGTGCCCCACATCGGTTTACCCCAGGCGGAGCCGGTGACCAGCGCAATAAACGTAAACACCGCACCAATCGGCGCCATCGCGGCCAGCGCCAGGTTCGCCATTTTCATCTGCCAGACGAGACCGATAAACGCCGCTACCGCCATCGAGGCATAAATCCCCATTGACCATATAGCCGCCGGTACGTGCAGATAAATAATGCGGTAGCTCTGCCCCTGCTGGTAATCCGCAGGGGCAAAACCGAATCCCCAGATCCAGCCCGTCGCCAGAACCAGTACACAAGCGACAGCCAGCCACGGTACAAAATAGCCGCAAAGCTGATACAGCCGTGGGGGCATAGCCAGTTGATGAAGTGTTTTCCACATAATTTCGTCACCAGACTCCAACAAACGAATGAAACTACCGTCGTACCGGATGGCGGCTGACGCCTTATCCGACCTACTTATACGCCCAACAGGCTACTGCAAACTGATGCGTAACGCGGCCGCTGTCGCAAAAGGACTTAACGTCGCGCTACCCGCCAGCAGCGCCCCCAAAATCGCCATGTATCCATCCACAGGAAGATGCATGGATGCGGCATCCATTGCCGCGGTCGCAAAAATCAACAAGGGAATAGTCAATGGCAGCACCAGCACGCTCAGTAGTACGCCGCCGCGCTTTAGTCCCACCGTCAACCCCACCCCCGGCGCGCCGAGAAAGCTCAGCGTCGGCGTGCCCAGCAGTAGAGTCAGCGCCATAATCTTCCAGCCGTAGAGGTCCATCCCCAGCAGCAATGCCACCAGCGGAGAGAGGATTAACAACGGCAACCCGGTGACCATCCAGTGGGCCATCACTTTTGCCAGCACCACCATCGGTAATGGGATCGGCAGCAGCATCAGTTGCTCAAGGCTGCCGTCCTGCAGGTCATCGCGAAACAGTCGCTCCAGCGCCAGCAGCGAGGCCAGCAGCGCAGCAACCCAAATAATCCCCGGCGCAATACGCGCCAGCAGTTGCGGTTCCGGCCCAATGCTCAGCGGGAACAGTGTGATAACAATCAGGAAGAACCACAGCGGATTGGCAATTTCCGCGCTATGGCGAAAGGCAACGCGCAGTTCGAGCCGGAAGATACGCCACATCATTGCCCTGCCCTCTCGTGAGTCAGCGCAATCCGGCGAATGCGGTCTGTAGCAACGTTCATCGGCTGGTGGGTGGTGAGGATAACGATCCCGCCTTCTTCGGTATGCTGTGCCATCCGCTGCGTCAGGCGTTCAACGCCGTTCACATCAATGGCGGTAAAAGGTTCGTCGAGGATCCAGAGCGTGGCGCGGGTCAGCCAGAGACGCGCTAACGCCACCCGGCGCTGCTGTCCGGCAGAGAGTTGATTAACCGGAATATCTTCGTAACCCGCAAGGCCGGCCTGCGCCAGCGCCGCGAGACATTTCGCGATATCGCCGTCCTGATGGAAAAAACGCAGGTTTTCCAACGCCGTCAGCCGGGTTTTTATCCCCGGCTGATGTCCAATCCACAACAAATTTTGATGGTAGCTGTCCCGCACACGATGTAGCGGTTGCTCCTGCCAGCACACCTCCCCGGCGTCAGGACGAGAGAATCCTGTCAGCAACCGCAGCAGGGTGGTTTTCCCTGCGCCGTTGCCGCCGGTGACCTGTATCCACTCCCCTGCGCTGACCTGGAATGACAAATCGCTAAACAGGACTCGGTCATCCCGCTCACAGAGGAGCTTTCTGGCTTCAAGCATACTACCCACTCATTACCATCCCGTCAGAAGCCCGGTTTGACATCGCGCATATCAGGAAGCTTGTGCGCAATCCCTTTATGGCAGTCAATACAGGTTTGCCCGTCTTTCACCGCCTGATCGTGCATTTTTGCGGCGACACTCTTCTGGGCGGTTAAGTCCATGAACTCAAAGTTGTGACAGTTACGGCACTCCTGAGAATTGTTATCTTTCATCCTTCGCCATTCATTCTGCGCCATCGTCAGACGATGCGCTTCGAACTTCTGCGGTGTATCAATCAGACCCAACGCTTTTGCGTACAGTTCTTTACTGGCCTTGATCTTACGGATCATTTTCGGCACAAATTCATGCGGTACGTGGCAGTCAGGACAGGTCGCTCGCACACCGCTACGGTTGTTGTAATGCACGGTTTCCATGTATTCCTGATACACGGTATTGCGCATTTCATGGCAGCTAATGCAGAACTCTTCGGTGTTGGCTTTTTCCATCCCGGTGTTAAATCCACCCCAGAAAATAATCCCGCCGACGAACCCGATTAACAGCAGCGTTCCCAGCGCCAGGCGACTGGGGCGACGCCACCACTGCCAGAGGCGCTTAATCCGGCCTGGTTTACGGTTAGCATTTTCCATAATGACCTCTTATTTCCCGAAACCTTTCGATGGGGTAAAGGTGTTACCCACAATCGGCGGGGCGTCAGTCTGCGGAACATGGCACTGCAAACAGAAGTAACGACGCGGCGCCACTTCAGCCAGTACTTTGCCATCGCTGTCCATAAAGTGAGTTGGACTAATACGCGGCGCGCCGGTGGCGCGATAGCTTTCGACACCGTGGCATTGCAGACAACGGTTGGTATTGGTGGTCACCTGGTAACCATCGACGCTATGGGGAACCATCGGCGGCTGATTCACGTAGTTCAGCGGCATACGCTCCTGCTCTTTCTGCATGCGAATTGCCCCTTCCTGTGTCCCCGACACTTCCGGAGACTGGCTAAGATCCACTCCGTTTGCCGCCCAAACCGCACCGCTCACCACCAGGGCCAGCAGGGCTGTCCATTGACACAGCGCTTTCTTCAGGTCATGGCTTTTCATGATTTCGCTCCCGAACTCCATCGTGTAGTTATTGTAAATACGTCCTCAGAACAGACATCCACGCAGCGACCGCAGGCCATGCAATCGCGACTGGTGACCTGCACCGGGCTTTGCTCATCCAGCACCGGGGCACGTAATACATGCGGTTCCGGGCAAACATGAAAACAGTCCATACAGCGGTTACATTTCTGTCGGTCTTTTGCCGCAACGGTGATAGCGCCCCGGCTACCCAGCACGCCATACAGTGCGCCCAAAGGACAAAGATGCCCGCACCAGCCGTGTTCAACGACCAGCAAATCAAATAAAAACAGAGCGATAATCAGCAGTGCGCCGCTACCGAATCCCATCACCAGGCTACGCCCCAGCAGTGAAACAGGGTTAATCCATTCCCACAGTAGCGTTCCGGTCAGCGCTGAACCCACCAGCACCACAACCAGCAACACGTACCGTATATGACGCGGAATCGTTGCGGACTGATTCAGGTCAAACCTTCTGCGTAGCCAGGCCGCAAAATCGGTAATCGGGTTTAGCGGGCAAACCCAACCGCAAAACAATCGCTTTCCTGCCAGGGCGTAAAGCACGGTAATAATTGCCGCACCTGTTAGCGCCACCGCCACGGGCAGATGACCGCTCGCCAGACTTTGCAGGGTGATGAGCGGATCGGTCAGCGGAATCGTCTCCAACAGCAGACTGCTGGAGTAGTTCCCATGCAGGATCCACACGCCAAACCACGGGCCGCTGAGAAACATCCCCAGCACGATAAACTGGCTAAGACGGCGCAACATCAGCCAGCGATGGCTGCGCCACCAACCCTTTTTCGCCTGCGCTTCGCGCCCGGCGTCACGTTTACGATTTGCCATCGTTCCCCTCCAGCCAGCCGAAGCGGTAATGGTGGCCTAACTCCCCTTTCGCCAGCGACAGCGGCAACACTTTTATCGCGGGTTGCTCCAGCACACAGACTTTTTCGCATTTACCGCAGCCGGTGCAGGCGTCGCTGTGAACGGTCGGAAGAAATCGCGCATGTTTGCCGGTTCGCATGTTGCGATCCAGCTCCAGCGTGATGGCCTCATCGATTTTTGGGCATTCGCGATAGCAGACGTCACAGCGTAATCCCTGGAAGTTCAGGCAGTTTTCCTGATCCAGCAGAACCGCCAGCCCCATCCGCGAATCGTCAATGGAGGCAATCTCACGGTCCAGCGCCCCGCTGGGGCAGACTTTGGCGCACGGAATGTCTTCACACATTTCGCAAGGGATATCGCGGGCGATGAAATACGGCGTGCCGGCCGACAGACCCGACGCCAGCGTCGCCAGTTTTAAGGTGTCATACGGACAGGCCTGAACGCACTGCCCGCAGCGCACGCAGGCGCTGGCAAAGGCGTTCTCGTTAACGGCGCCTGGCGGGCGTAACCGCACGCCCGTAGCTCGTGCGGTTTGCTGCTGTAACCCCAGCGCCACGCCAACGGCAGCCAGTCCGCCCGCTGTGCGAACAACATCGCGCAGAAAGCGGCGGCGGCCATTTTGGGGTTTCGCTGACCGGGACATGGCGTGTTACACCTTCGCCAGCTTCACGGCGCACTTCTTGAAATCCGTCTCTTTAGAGAGCGGATCCGTCGCATCCAGCGTCAGGTTATTCACCAGCTGTGCGGCGTCGAAGAACGCCATGTAGACCAGCCCCTGCGGCGGACGGTTACGTCCACGGGTTTCAACCAGGGAAATCACCTCACCGCGACGAGAGACCACTTTGACCTTATCGCCACGACGCAGATCGCGTTTTTTTGCATCCAGCGGATGAATAAACAGCACCCCTTCCGGGAACGCACGGTGCAGCTCAGGCACGCGACGCGTCATGCTGCCGGTATGCCAGTGTTCCAGCACACGTCCCGTGGACAGCCACAGATCGTACTCGGCATCCGGCACTTCTGCGGCCGGTTCAAACGGCAGCGCGAAGATCACCGCTTTGCCATCTGGTTTACCGTAGAACTTGTAGCCTTCGCCCGCTTTCACGTAGGGATCATGGCCTTCGCTGTAGCGCCACTGCGTCTCTTTCCCGTCAACCACCGGCCAGCGCAGACCGCGCGCTTTATGATAATCATCGAACGGCGCGAGATCGTGGCCGTGTCCGCGACCAAACCAGGCGTACTCTTCAAACAGCCCTTTTTGCAGATAGAAGCCCAGCTCACGAGATTCGTCGTTAAGCTGATCCTCTTTCAACTCCGTCAGCGGGAATTTGCTCACCGCAGGGGTGGCAAACAGCACGTCATACAGCGTTTTACCGCGCAGTTCTGGTTTCTGTGCCAGCAGTTCTTCGGGCCAGACCTCTTCCGTTTTGAAGCGGCGTGAGAACTGAACCAGCTGCCACAGATCAGATTTTGATTCGCCCGGCGCTTTAATCTGTTGGCGCCAGAACTGAGTGCGTCGTTCGGCGTTGCCATAGGCCCCTTCCTTCTCCACCCACATCGCAGTTGGCAGGATCAGGTCCGCAGCCAGCGCGCTGACGGTCGGGTACGGATCGGAGACAATGATAAAGTTACGCGGATCGCGCCAGCCTGGCAGACGATCTTCGTTTATGTTCGGACCGGCCTGCATGTTGTTGGTACACATCGTCCAGTAGACGTTCAGCTTGCCGTCTTTCAGTGCCCTGTCCTGGGCAACCGCGTGGAGACCGATTTTCGCCGGAATGGTCCCGGTCGGGATATTCCAGTGTTTTTCACAGATCTCACGGTGTTTTTCGTTAGTGACCACCATGTCCGCCGGCAGACGGTGAGCAAAAGTACCCACTTCACGCGCAGTACCACAGGCGGAAGGCTGACCGGTTAACGAGAACGGTCCGCAGCCCGGCTGCGCGATTTTGCCAGTCAGCAGGTGGATGTTGTAGATCAGGTTGTTGGCCCACACGCCGCGCGTATGCTGGTTGAAGCCCATCGTCCAGTAAGAGATGACTTTCTTGTTCGGATCGGCATACAGCTTCGCCAGTTGCTCCAGCTGATCTTTCGGCACACTGGTCATTTCAGCGGTTTTTTCCAGCGTGTACTCAGCCACAAACGCTTTGTAATCTTCAAAGCTCATCGGCTCAGAGGCGTCAGAACCTGGGTTTTTCGCGGCTTTTTCCAGCGGATGCGTCGGACGCAAACCATAGCCGATATCCGTTGCCCCTTTGCGGACGTTAACGTGTTTGCTGAAGAAGTCCTGGTTAATCGCGTTGTTCTGAATGATGTAGTTAGCGATGTAGTTGAGGATCACCAGGTCAGACTGCGGCGTAAAGACCATCCCGTTGTCCGCCAGCTCAAAGCTACGATGCTGGAAGGTGGACAGTACGGAGACGTTAACATTCGGATCGGAAAGGCGACGGTTGGTGATACGCGACCAGAGGATCGGGTGCATCTCTGCCATGTTCGATCCCCACAGAACAAACGCATCGGCATGCTCGATATCGTCGTAGCAACCCATCGGTTCGTCCATGCCAAAGGTACGCATAAAGCCTACCACCGCTGACGCCATGCAGTGACGCGCGTTTGGATCGAGGTTGTTCGAGCGCAAGCCCGCTTTAAACAGTTTGGAGGCGGCGTAACCTTCCCAGATGGTCCACTGACCGGAACCAAACATACCGACAGATTCCGGGCCTTTCTCTTTCAGTGCGGTTTTAAACTTCTCTTCCATCACGTCGAAGGCCTGATCCCAGCTGATCGGCGTAAATTCACCGTCTTTGCTGTACTTACCGTCTTTCATGCGCAGCAGCGGCTGTGTTAAGCGGTCCTCGCCGTACATGATTTTGGGCAAGAAATAGCCCTTGATGCAGTTCAGACCCCGGTTTACTGGTGCATCCGGATCGCCCTGACAGGCGACAATACGCCCCTGTTGCGTACCCACCAGAACGCCACAGCCCGTCCCGCAAAAACGGCACGGGGCTTTATCCCACTTAATGGCTTCCTGTTGACCAACAACTGCACGAGCGACGCCCGGCACGCTTAGCCCGGCAGCCGCCGCAGCGGCCGCAACGGCGTTAGCTTTCATAAAGCTACGACGACTGAGTTTCATGGTGTTTCCTCACCTTGTTCTTCCTGCTGGTGATAAACCAGCGACACCGCCAGCACGCCCGCAACGTTGCGTACCGACTCAATTGTTTGCATCAGCGGTTCACTGTGTTCCGCTTCAACCACGGCAATCATCTGACCGCTTTGCGGGTCGCTTACGGCCACTTCGCAGCCCGGCAATGCGTTTAACTGCGTGCTGATATCCTGTACATGCTCGCCTTTGGCCTGAACAATCAGGCTGCAGACCTGCCAGTTAATGGGCATGGTTATACTCCGCGCTAATGGCTGACACCGGGCAACTGGCGACACACGCGCCGCATCCGTTACAGTTCTGGTTATCGAGTTGTGGTTGATAAATACCGGACAGTGTCGGGCGAAATGTTATCGCCTGCGGTTCACAGCTATCCTGACAGCGGCGGCACTCTACGGACTGATACGCCAGACACGCTTGCCCAATAGTAAAAATCAGATCCCATGCCCTGGTGTGGCGCGGAGAAAAGAGAGATTCGGGGCAAGCCTGCGCACAGGCGTAGCAGAAGGTGCATTCACTTTGTTGGAAATTAACGCTCGGATAGCCACCCGTGCCACGTTGCAAAACATCGTGTTCACAAGCCTGAATACAGGCGTCGCAACGGGTACACTGGGACAGAAACTGAGAGGCTTCCCTGACCCACGGCGGACGGATCTCACGGTTGGCATTACGCCAACTGCCAGTCAGTATGCCTCGACGGGATAGATCAACCATGGCATCGCCCTTCCATAAACGACGCTCCCCCGGCTGGGTGAACGACAATAAAAACCGCATTACTACTAAGTCATTATTATGATCGCTAAGATAGTAAAGGATGGGGTCCAGGAGCATACCCCAATCGGGGTAAAACCAGTGGTTGGATCAAAAGAGTGTTAATGAAGCTTGTCAGAATGTGCTTCTCCGCACATATCAAAGGGTTATGTAATTTCTTACATATCGAGACAATCATCAGGATAATCAAACCAAACAAAAGGCATAAATAAGAATAAATAACCAGCTATCTTATATAATCAAAACTAATGAACTTTAAAAATACGTAAAGACAGATTAATGATTTCACCCCACATGTTAATCTGTCGTGAAATCGTTCATAAGATAAAAAAGGAAAACCTGTGAACTCGAAAATGAAGACAATAGTCCCTGCCGTTTTGTTCGCTGCCTTTGCCAGCACCTCTGCATGGTCGGCCTCCACGGAAGCGAATCCGCAACCGCTGGAAAAAATCGCCCCCTGGCCGCAGGCGGAAAAGGGCATGAAGCGTCAGGTCATTCAGCTACCCCATCAGGAAGATGAATCTACTCTGAAAGTGGAGCTGATGATCGGCCAGACGCTGGAAGTCGACTGTAATCAGCATCGTTTGGGCGGCGAATTGGAAAGCAAAACGCTGGAAGGCTGGGGTTATGACTACTACGTCTTTGACAAAGTTACCTCTCCGGTATCGACCATGATGGCCTGCCCGGATGGCAAAAAAGAGCAGAAATTTGTGACCGCCTATCTGGGTGATAACGGTATGCTGCGTTACAACAGCAAGTTGCCAATCGTGGTGTATACCCCGGCAAATGTTGATGTGAAATTCCGCATCTGGAAAGCGGAAGAGAAGATTCAGGACGCGGTTGCCCGATAAACCACCGATGATGCCGGATGGCGGCGCCCCCCCCTATCCGGCCTACAGGAACTCAGCGTAGGCCGGATAAGCGCAGCGCCATCCGGCAATGCAGTTACAGCGCGATATCCGCCACTTCTTTACGCGCAGGCTGAGCCTGTGGTTTAAGCTGCGCTTTCGGTGCCGCGTCCGCCGTCTGCGGCTGGACATACTGTAGCCCCAGCACTTCACTGGTGTATTGCAGTTCCTGTTGCGTCGCCTCAACGTTGCCGTTCAGTTTTGTACCGTAAGACGGAATAATCGTTTTCAGCTTCGCCTGCCATTGCGGCGTGTTCACTTTATCTTTAAAGACCGTTTCCATCAGGTGCAGCATGATGGGGGCCGCAGTGGATGCACCCGGTGACGCGCCCAGCAGTGCGGCAACGGTTCCTTCCTTGTCGCTCACCACTTCTGTTCCCAGTCGCAGTACACCGCCTTTATCTTCATCACGCTTGATGATCTGTACCCGCTGACCCGCCTGCCACAAACGCCAGTCCTCTTTCTTCGCCTGCGGATAGTACTCTTTTAGCGCCTCGAAGCGGTCGTCATCGCTCAGCATTACCTGGCTAATCAGGTATTTCACCAGATCGAAGTTATCCATCCCGACGTTGACCATCGGCATGAAGTTGGAAGGCGTGGTTGAACTCAGCAGATCCCACAGCGAACCGTTTTTCAGGAATTTGGTGGAGAACGTGGCGAACGGTCCGAACAGCACGACACGTTTACCGTCCAGAATACGGGTATCGATATGCGGGACTGACATCGGCGGTGCCCCGACGGAAGCCTGACCGTACACTTTCGCCAGATGACGGTTCACCACGTCCGGGTTTTCTGCGACCAGGAATTGCCCACCAACCGGGAAGCCTGCGTACTCTTTGGCTTCCGGAATACCGGTTTCCTGCAACAACTTCAGCGCTGCGCCACCCGCGCCGATAAAGACGAATTTGGCTTTAATTTTATGTTCCGCTTCGCCGTTTTTCAGATCGGCGACGGTCACCGTCCAGGTATTATCGTCGTTACGTTTAAACCCACGGACTTCGGAGCTCAATTCCAGAGAAAAATTGGGCTTTTTCTGCAACGAAGCAATCAATTGGCGTGTAATTTCGCCGTAGTTCACGTCCGTTCCCATTTCGGTACGCGTAGCGGCGACTTTCTGCTTCGGATCGCGCCCTTCCATCACCAGCGGTGCCCACTCTTTGATTTGCGCGTGGTCTTCGGAGTAGCGCATACCACGGAACAACGTGCTCTGTTGCAGTGCCGCATAGCGGGCGCGCAGGAAGTTGACGTTCTCTTCACCCCAGACGAAGCTCATGTGCGGAACGGTGGTGATGAAGGTGCGCGGGTCGTGCATCACGCCGCTCTTGACCTGATGCGCCCAGAACTGGCGAGAAATCTGGAAGGCTTCGTTAATTTCGACTGCCTTTTCGGTACTGATACTCCCGTCGGCTTTCTTCGGCGTGTAGTTCAGCTCCATCAGCGCGGAGTGCCCGGTACCGGCGTTGTTCCAGCCGTTTGAACTCTCTTGTGCGACACCGTCCAGGCGCTCCACCATGGTCATCGACCAGTCGGGTTCCAGTTCCTGTAGATAAGTTCCCAGTGTGGCGCTCATGATGCCGCCGCCGATCAACAGTACGTCCGTCTCCTGCTCTTCCGTCGCTTTCGCTTTTGCCGCCATCGAGACAGCATTCAGCCCTACGGCCATCGAGAAGAGCATGGCAGTCACTTTTTTCATATGGTTAATGCCTTACTTTTAGTATCGTTTTTTTGCTTTTTGCAGGTGAAAATCGAGCGGCACCAACGTTAACACTTCAGTAAAAATATTTAAATATTGTTTATAAATTATATTAAGATTTTAAAATAGTTAAAAATACGTTGAATGTTTATAAGGTTATTCGCAATATTTTCTGGAAACAGACGCTCCAGAAAGGTACTATGCGGCGCTTTGCTATTCACCGCACGGACGCCTGTCGGTCTGCTGTTATCAGGCCCTTTCCTACCTGAGAGTAAATATGTCTGTAACCCCTTCGTCTCCTGTTCTGGCTGCGGAACACACGGTCGGTGGCGTTCTTCGCGCCCCACGTCTGCTGGTACGCGAAACGCTGGCAGGGATGATCACCGCGCTGGCGCTGATCCCGGAAGTGATCTCATTTTCGGTGATTGCCGGCGTTGACCCGAAAGTCAGCCTGATTGCCTCAGTGGTTCTTTGTCTGGCAATGTCTTTCATGGGCGGCCGCCCGGCGATGGTCACGGCAGCAGCCGGTTCCGTTGCGCTGGTGATAGGCCCGATGGTGCACCAGCATGGCGTACAGTACATTCTGCCAGCGGTCGTATTAGCCGGGCTTATCCAGATCCTGTTTGGCGTTACCGGGATGGCGCGCCTGATGCGTTTTATTCCTGCCGCCGTCATGACCGGGTTTGTGAACGCCCTCGGCATTCTGATTTTCTTCGCCCAGGTCCCCCATTTCTGGAGCAAAAGTCCGCTCATCTGGGGGCTGTTTGCCTTAACGCTACTCATTGTGTTGTGGGTGCCGCGCTTTATTAAAAGCGTTCCTGCACCGCTGATTGCCATTGTTTTATTGACACTGTTTACCGCAACCACCGGACAATTGCTGCCGACCGTCGGTGATGAAGGCGCAATGAGCGGCGGGCTACCGGGACTGACGCAGCTGTTAGTGCCGCTGAATCTGCAAACGCTGACAATTATCTGGCCCTGCGCGCTGAGTATCGCTTTCGTGGGCCTGATGGAGTCGCTACTGACGGCGAAACTGGTTGATGATCTGACGGTCACGCCGTCGAACAAAAATCGTGAAAGCGCGGGTCTGGGGTTCGCCAACATTCTGGCGGGCTTTTACGGCGGCATTGCTGGCTGCGCGATGATCGGACAGACCATCGTGAATGTGGAGATGGGGAAAGGCCGCAGCCGCGTGTCGACGATCGCCGCCGGGTTGGTTTTACTGCTGCTGGTCACCGCGCTGAGCGACGTGATGGCAAAAATCCCGATGTCGGTTCTGGCCGGGATCATGGTGATTGTGGCGGTGAAAACGTTCAGTTGGCACAGCATCCAGCCTGCCACCCTGACGACACTGCCCGTAGTGGAAACGCTGGTGATGGTCATTACCGTTGCCGCAACGGTCTCCACCGGCAACCTGGCGATTGGCGTGGTTGCCGGAGTGGTGGCGATGGGATTACTGCCTCGCGTCGTGAAGCGTAAACGACGCGCTACATCAGAAACAGCGTCGCCAGCCCAAGAAAAATAAAGAACCCGCCGGTATCGGTAATTGCGGTGATCATCACGCTCGAGCCGACCGCCGGGTCGCGCCCGAGTTTCACCATCGTCATCGGGATAATCACCCCCATCAGCGCCGCCATAAGCAGGTTCAGCATCATTGCCAGGGTCATGACTCCACCGAGCGCCATGTCGTCGTACAGCCACCAGGTGATCCCGCCCATAATTCCGCCCCAGACGAGGCCATTGACCAGCGCCACCCCCATCTCGCGCAGAATAAGAAAGGTCAGGTTACCCGGCTGGATATTCTGTAATGCCAGTGCCCGGACAATCATGGTGATGGTCTGATTACCGGTATTCCCGCCGATCCCGGCGACAATCGGCATCAGCGACGCCAGTGCCACCAGTTGTGAAATAGTGTGCTCAAAGCCATCAATGACGCGGGATGCAATGAACGCGGTGCAGAGGTTAACCGCCAGCCACGCCCAGCGGGTTTTTACCGCTTTAGGAACGGGCGCAAAAACGTCCTCTTCGGCACTCAATCCGCCCATTCGACGCAGGTCGGTGTCCGTCTCTTCGTAGACCACGTCGACGATCTCGTCGATCGTTAAGCGCCCCATCAGTTTCCCGGAAGGATCGACCACGGCTGCACTGACCAGGTTGTCACGTTCGAAGGTACGTGCTGCGTTTTCCGCTTTGTCTTCCGGGGCGAAGGTCAGCGGATCGTCATCCATCACCTCGCTGACTTTGCTGTGCACATCGTTAAGCAGAATACAGGTCAGGGTTAGCTCACCGACCAGCGTTTTGTCGCGACGGGTGACAAACAGTTTATCGGTGTTTTCCGGCATCTTACCCAGCCGACGCAGATAGCGCTGCACCACTTGCAGCGTCACATCCGGGCGCACGGTGATGACCTCAAATTCCATGATCGCGCCGACGCGATTCTTTTCGTAGTGCATAACCTGGCGCACACGTGCCCGTTCTTCGGGTGGCAGCGTCGCCAGCAACCTGCCCGTGAGATTACGCGGCAAGTGCTGAACCAGGTAAATCTGTTCGTCGATGTCGAGATATTGCAGCGCCTCAAGCAGTTCCCGGTCGGTCATTTCGTCGATCAGGTCATCCCAGACGTTTTCGGACGCCTCAAGCAGGACATACCCACGCTTATCACTCTGGATCAGCCTCCAGAGAGCATGACGCTCTTCTGAGGGCAATGCTTCGAGGGTATCTGCGAGATCGGGAGGCGGGAGATGCTCGACCAGCGCGCCTACCTCAGCAATATCGTCGGCGAGTGTACCGACATCATATTGCTCAGCCAGGGTGAGCTTGCCCAACAGGGTGGAAACAACGGCTTTATCGGTGGTAAGCAGCCAGATCAGGCGTGCTCGCTCTTCATCACGCAGCCTTGCGCTATTTTTGTGTGTAGCGGCCATTAATCATAAATCCATGATATGAGATACCATTAAGCATGGCGCGAGGTTATGTAAATAACAATAAACGGGGGTGTCAGATGGATAAAAAAGAAACGTTGCCCCGAAACGCCTTGCGCCGTCGGGACAACGGTTTAGCAGAATCAGGCCGTGCGCGCGACTGCATCGCGTGATGCGGCATCACGCTCATCACCCACCAGTTCACTCAGTTGTCCGTTACGCATTTCCAGCAGACGGTCGGCATGAATAAAATAGTGGTCGTCGTGGCTGATGGCGAAAATGGTTTTCCCCATCTCCTGCATCAGCGGTAACAGTACCTGATAAAATTCCCGGCGGAAGTGCGGATCCTGATCGGCTGCCCACTCATCAAGCAGAATAATGTCGCGATCTTCCGCCAGCGCCAGCAGCAGCGCCACGCGCTTTTTCTGCCCTTTTGACAGCTTCAGATTCAGGATCCGGCCATCGCTCAGCTCCAGCTTGTGCGTCATTTTCAAATGCCCCAGCCACTTCTCAACCAGTAGCGGATCGGCCGGTTTGCCTTCCGGTCCCAGTAGCCGGTCAAAGAGCCAGACGTCGGTAAATACCGCTGAAAAGAGCTTGCGATAATCTTCTGGTTTTTCGGCGCTGACAGGCTTGCCGTCCAGCAGGATTTCCCCTGACTGCGGCTGATACAGGCCCGTCAATAGCATCGCCAGCGTCGATTTACCGCTGCCGTTGCCGCCGATTAAAAACAGCAACTCACCACGGTTAATTGTCAGATTCACCGGCCCGACGGAGAATGCGTTGTCCTGATAGTGGAACATGACGTTACGCAGTTCGAGGGTTTTCCAGTCCGGGAACGCCTGCGGGCGCGGAAATTGTGCTTTAAACGGCGCCAGCGCGAAGGTGTTCAGCTTGTTGAAAGCCACCTGCGCCGTAAGCAGCGTCGGGAGTGCACCCACCGCTGACAGCAGCGGCGTGCGCAGGAACAGCAGCGTTAACGAGTAGGTGGCCGCAACGTTGGTATCCGCCCAGCCGAGGCTGTTCGCCATCCAGAACACCAGGCCAATCGCACCAAGCATCATGATGTTCGACCAGTTCACGGCGCTGAGGTGGAAGGTGTCGGCGCGAATAATGTGGTGACGATACGCTTTGGCATCCGGAATATAGAGGTTGTTGAAGATATGCTCCGCCCGCTCGCGGTTGAGCGTCAGCTCTTTGCGCCCTTCCAGCACCGTCTGATAATCGTTATACAGCTTATCTTCGGTTTCGCGCAGGGTTGCCATATGACGGTAAACCCGCGACACCAGCATAAACCCGCCCCAGATGGTAATAACCATCCAGATAGCGGTCACCAGCAGCATTTTGGTCGACAGCATCGCCAGATACGCCGCCGAGCCGACAGTCAGAATAATCCCCTGCACCAGTTCAGGCAGACGAACAAAAGCAATGGTGATGTTGCGCACGTCGCTGGTCAACCCGGCCAGCAAAGAGGCGCTGCCCAGTTCTTCAATACGTTCCACGTGCGTATCGAGAATACGCTTGATGAATTCGCTACGCAGGCGGAAGACAAAGTGGTGACCCAGCGTGGTGAGCGCCAGTTGTGAACCCAGCGTCACCGCCATCAGCAGTAACAGGAGTCCCAGAAATTCCGGTAAAACCAGCAGAGAGGGATCAGCATTTTCAATAAGCCGCTGATTGATAAAGGCGATAAGGCCAATCCCCAGCGCCGCGCTGACGAGGCTGAGCGCCATCACGCTAATAAATGGCCAGCGATACTGCCGCCAGACAAGAAGAAGTAGTTCCATTCATACAACCCGGACAAGGAATAACAGCCCGCAGTTTAAACATCTCAACGCGTTCAGCAATAATAATTCTTATTTTTATTCTTTTTTACCCGCCTGACGAAAAGTCAGATTGTAACGACAGTCCGCGGTCAGAGGATGGAACCCGGCTTTCAGCGGCTGAATACCGTGATAGTACAGGCGCGATTCACCGCCCCAGACCACCACATCACCGTGCTCAAGCAGGATCCGCGTGAGGGGATCGCTACGTTTCAGGCCGCCAAACTGGAAGACGGCCGGTAAACCCAACGAAACAGAGACGATGGGCGCACGCAGATCCGGCTCGTCTTTGTCCTGATGCAACGAAAGCTTTGCGCCTGGCGCATAGCGGTTGATCAGGCACGCATCCGGCTGGAAATCAGCGTAGCCCGCCTCGGTCGCCGCCTGCTGGCACAAGGTGAGAAAAGACGCCGGAAAAGGCGGCCAGGCATTTCCAGTGAGTGGATCGATCGGCGAATAGAGGTAGCCGTCGCGGTCCGTCGTCCAGCCCAGTCGGCCACAGTTGGTCATCGCCACCGACATCGTGTAACCGCCGGGAGTGATCATCTGGCGAAACGGCGAGCGGTGGGCGACCGTCTCAATCTCTTGTACCAGTTGCGGCGCCGCGCTGAAGGCAAAGCGGCGTAGAATCACCGCACCGGGCGCCAGCGGTTCCTGCCAGGGCTGCGATTCGGCAAACAAATCAAGCATTATGCCCCCTCATCAGGCGATTCACGGCGCAGGATCTGTGCCTTGCGCGACACGCCCCAGCGATAACCGGAGAGCGAACCGTCACCCCGCACAACACGGTGGCAGGGGATCACAATAGCCAGTTTATTCGCGCCACAGGCGCTGGCAACGGCACGAACCGCATTCGGCTTGCCGATCGCCTTTGCCAGTTGCAGATAGCTGACGGTCTCACCATAAGGAATCGTCCGCAACGCCTGCCAGACCTGCTGTTGAAACGCGGTACCCTGAATATCCAGCGGCAATGACAGTGCGACGTCACGCCCGTCAATACTGGCAATCACACGGTGAAGACGCTGCTGAAAGCCGGCATCAGCCGGCTCATTATGCGCGGCGGGAAAGAGCGTATGCAGTTCGGCCGTCAGCGTCGCATCATCATCGCCCAATAAAATGGCGCAAATCCCGCGTTCGCTTTCCGCCACCAGACAGCGCCCGAGTGAACAATCAGCCAGCGCATAACGCACGACCAGATTGTCGCCGCCGCGACGGAACTGCTTCGCGGTCATCCCTAACGTTGCGTCGGCGTTACGATAGTAGCTGCTGCTGTCAGGAAAACCGGCGTTGAGAATCGCCTGGGTTACACTTTCGCCGTGACTGAGGGCGTCACGCAGGCGTCGGGCACGATACGACTGTTGCCATGCTTTTGGCGTCATCCCGGTCGTGGCTTTGAACACCCGATGGAGATGATATGGACTCATCGCCACCTGCTCGGCCAGCGCATCGAGCGTGATCGGGCTTTCCTGCTCCAGAAGCTGACAGGCCAGGGTGATTTTATCCAGTCGATGCTGCCGGGCGTTGGCTTTATCCGGCTGACAGCGTTTGCACGGGCGAAAACCGGCCGTTAACGCGTCCTGCGCGTCGGGAAAGAAGCGAACATTTTTGCGCAGCGCATGTTTTGCCGTGCAGGAAGGCCGGCAAAAGATCCCGGTCGTCTGCACCGCAAAGACAAATTCACCATCTGCACTGGCATCGCGTTCTAAGACCAACTGCCAGCGTTCATCATCATTAAGGCAAAGAAAGTGTGTCATTCTGGGCTCCTTCATTAAGCATAGTGCCTGCTTAGCGGTAGTGTGTCCGAAACCCGTCAACCGAAAACCCGCAATCTTGCTTTTTAATTTTGCTCACGTATGAGGAAGCTTTCAAACTGCGGAGACATCCAGGTTTTGAACCCCTCGCCCTCTTTAATAATCATGTATACCGCCAGCCCTTCCTGGCGCACAACCTCTTTGGCTTTCTCCGCACCGAGCACCATCAGCCCGGTGTCCCAGCCATCCGCCTCCAGCGCTGTTGGCGCAATCACCGTCACCGACACCAGATTGTGCTCAATGGGGCGACCCGTTTGCGGATTGATAACGTGAGTGAGGCGCTTGCCGTTCAGCTCGTAATAATTGCGATAGCTGCCGGAGGTGCTGATACCGTGCCCGTTAATATCCAGCACTGCCTGAACCGCGTTTTCACGGTCAGTAGGCTTCTGGATAGCCACCCGCCACGGATGTCCTTCAGCGTTCATTCCGCGACTGTTCAACGCGCCTCCAACAGAGACCAGATAGCGGGCGATACCTTCGCGCTCCATCAACTGTGCCAGATGATCGGCGGCATAGCCTTCACCAACGGTGGAGAGATCAACAAACAAATCCGGCAGATCTTTTTGCAGATACTGCTGTTTCGCCTGGTTGATCACCGTCAGGTGTTGCAACCCGCTGTTGGCTTTTGCCGCATCAATTTGCGCTTGCGTCGGGATCTGGACCGGCTGCTTGTCGGGGCCAAACCCCCACAAATTCACTAACGGCCCGACGGTGATATCCATCGCGCCCTGTGTTTTTTGCCCAATACGCAACGCTGAAGTGACAATATCCGCCATCGCCTCGCTGACAGGCCAGGGAGAAAGACTTTTCGACTGGTTGAAGCGCATCAGCGCCGAATCATTTTTATAGGTTGAGAGCAGTTGGTCGTCGGCATCCAGTTGCGTCTGAATTTTTGTTTGTAGTATCTCAGCCCGTTTGGCATCGACTCCGACCACGCTCACGCGCCAGAAGGTGCCCATCGTTTTCCCTTCCAGCACAACCGGAGCCGTGGCAGGCGTTTGCGCAGCCTCCGGCGCACTATCGCACCCGGTTAAAAAGAGCGCCGCCGCCAGTAAGACCACACGAGCAATGTTCATTTCCATACGTGATTATCCTCCTGCGAAAGAGGCGCAAGAGTACACCAAAAACCGGTGGTTGTGCGCCGTAAAACCGCACAAAAAAAGGCCCCGAAGGGCCTTCTATCGACATTAAGCAAACTTAGAACTGGTAAACCAGGCCCAGTGCAACGACGTCGTCGGTGCTGATACCAGCATCGCGAGTGAAGTTGTTGTCATCCAGCAGGTTGATTTTGTAATCAACGTAGGTGGACATGTTTTTGTTGAAGTAATAGGTTGCGCCTACATCAACATATTTCAGCAGATCTTCATCGTCGTAGTTACGACCGTTGAGAGTTCCCAGGTTTTTACCTTTGGACTGCAGGTAAGCAATGGACGGACGCAGACCGAAGTCGAACTGGTACTGAGCAACCACTTCGAAGTTCTGCGCTTTGTTTGCCCAACCTTCGCCGCCTACACGCGTCGCGTTATAGGTCTGGGTGTACTGTGCTGCCAGATAAAGGTTGTTAGCGTCGTATTTCAGGCCACCGGTGTAGGTTTCAGCACGATCGCCGTTACCAAGGTAGATCGCTCTGTTCTGCTCATCCGTACGTTTGGAGCTGCTCACTGCCGCACCCAGACCGAAGCCTTCGCCGATGTCATAGGTCAAGGAACCGCCAACACCGTCACCGTTCTGACGCAGCGCTTCACGACCGTTGTTAGTTACACCGGTGTAAGCGATGCCATCATCACCTTCACCAGATGGGCTACCGTTTTTACCCTGATACTGCAGGGCAAAGTTCAGGCCATCAACCAGACCGAAGAAATCAGTGTTACGGTAAGTCGCGAAGCCATTACCACGCTGCTGCATGAAGTTGTCAGAACCGTAGGTATCCCCACCGAATTCTGGCAGGACGTCGGTCCATGAAGTTACGTCATACACAACGCCGTAGTTACGACCGTAGTCGAAAGAACCCGCATCGCCGAATTTCAGACCTGCGAATGCAACACGAGTCCAGGAGTTGTTTTCGGATTCAGGCGCGTTACCCTGGATCTGATACTCCCACTGGCCGTAACCGGTGATCTGATCGTTAACCTGGGTTTCGCCTTTGAAGCCGATACGCATATAGGTCTGATCGCCATCAGCGCTTTTATCATCGGAGAAATAATGCAGACCGTCGACTTTACCGAACAGGTCTAATTTGTTGCCGTCTTTGTTGTAAATTTCAGCCGCATTTGCTGCGCCTGCTACCAGCAGTGCTGGTACCAGGAGGGACAGTACTTTAACTTTCATGTTATTAACCCTCTGTTATATGCCTTTATTTGCTTTTTTATGCCACTGCATACTGATTAACCCTCATTAACCAGTCGGCAAGTTCATTCTCCTCAAAATTGCAGAATAATCCAACACGAATATGATACTAAAACTTTTAAGATGTTTCATTTATCCATATAGATGTTTCTAAATGTAAATTCAAGGGAACTTTTTTTACCTCAGAAAGTTAAAAAATAAGCACGATCACACAAACAATATAAAAAAGCATTTAAAAACAACACAATAGAGAAATAAAATTCATAGCACTGAATGACAAAACAAAATCGTCATGCATCACTAAAATAGCTTTCGCTATCATCATTAACTTTATTTATTACCGTCATTCATTTCTGAATGTCTGTTTACCCCTATTTCAACCGGATGCGATGCGTTCGGTTTTTTTTTACCCTTCTTTACACTTTCTTTCTCATTATGTGCTACCGCACTAAAATAATAACAACTATTAACTATTTACCTTCATTCAGTCACTGACTGATATCAGAAACCGGTTTCTTGTTATTTTGTGCTATTCGTTACCCTGCTTCGGGCAATATTTGTACGTAGCAGGGAGTTCTGTACACATTTAAGTCATTTAACTGTTGAATTCTTTTTGGCGAAAAATGCAGAACATCAATGAGGAGAGAATGTGGAAATTCACACCGTACCCTTTATACTGCCCTTTCACCTTCTGCGTTGTTTTACAGGTCATAACCACGAATGAGTCAGTCTGATACAACGGCTACGTCCCGATTTTCCCTCCTGCCGGGAAGCATTACCCGTTTCTTTTTATTGCTGATCATTGTGTTGCTGGTGACGATGGGCGTGATGGTGCAAAGCGCGGTAAACGCATGGTTGAAAGATAAGAGCTATCAAATCGTCGATATCACCCATGCCATTCATAAGCGTATCGATACCTGGCGTTACGCGACCTGGCAAATCTATGACAATATCGCCGCGACCACGAATCCGTCGAACAGCGAAGGCTTGCAGGAAACGCGCCTGAAGCAGGACGTCTACTATCTTGAAAAACCACGGCGTAAAACCGAAGCGCTGATCTTTGGATCGCATGACAGTTCAACGCTGGAAATGACGCAGCGTATCTCAACTTACCTCGACACCCTGTGGGGTGCCGAAACCGTGCCGTGGTCCATGTATTATCTCAACGGGCAGGACAACAGTCTGACCCTTATCTCGACGTTGCCGTTAAAAGATCTCTCTTCGGGATTTAAAGAGTCGACCATCGGCAGCATTGTCGATTCCCGTCGGGCAGAGATGCTTCAGCAGGCCAATGCGCTGGACGAACGGGAAAGCTTTTCATCTTTGCGCCGTCTGGCATGGCAAAATGGTCACTACTTTACCCTGCGAACCACTTTTAACCAGCCGGGACATCTGGCGACCGTTGTCGCGTTTGATCTGCCCATCAATGACTTAATTCCTCCCGGCATGCCGCTGGACAGCTTCCGCCTTGAGCCTGACACGACACCAGCCAGCACACGCAATGCAGATAAAGAATCACCCGACAGCGTAAGCATCAGCTTTAACAGTTCAAAAATTGAAATCGCCTCGGCGCTGAACTCGACGGGAATGCGACTGGTCTGGCAGGTTCCGTTTGGTACTCTGCTGCTTGATACGCTGCAAAACATCCTGTTACCGCTGCTGCTCAATATCGGCCTGCTGGCCCTCGCCCTGTTTGGCTATACCACCTTCCGTAACCAGCCGGGACGCACAACGGAAGTCGCGCCGAATACTGCAGCCAATAATGAGCTACGTATTCTGCGTGCGATTAACGAAGAGATTGTCTCCCTATTGCCGCTGGGTCTGCTGGTGCATGACCAGGAAGCGAACCGCACGGTGATGAGCAACAAAATTGCCGACCATCTGCTGCCGCATCTGAATCTGCAAAATATCACCAGCATGGCGGAACAGCATCAGGGCGTGATCCAGGCGACGGTCAATAACGAGCTGTATGAGATACGGCTGTTCCGCAGCCAGGTCGCCCCACGCACCCAGATCTTTATTATCCGCGATCAGGATCGCGAAGTGCTGGTGAACAAAAAGCTCAAACAGGCGCAACGGTTATATGAAAAAAATCAGCAGGGCCGCGTCGCCTTTATGCAAAACATCAGCGAGACGTTGAAAGAGCCGGTCAAAACGTTGGTAGCGGAAATTGCCCAGTTGCAAACGCATGATGCCCGGCAACTGGCGAACCATGCCGACGAACTGGTCCGCATGATTGATGAGATTCAACTGGCGAACATGCTGGAAAACGACGCCTGGAAGAGTGAGCCTACCCTCTTCTCGGTTCAGGCGTTAATTGACGACGTCGTCCCGCAAGTGCTGCCCGCGATGAAGCGTAAAGGGTTGCAACTGCTCATCAATAATCATCTGACGGCAAATGACGAGCGGCATGGCGATCGCGATGCGCTGCGACGGATCTTACTGCTGTTGATGCAATACGCGGTAACAACTACCCAGATTGGCAAAATCACGCTCGAGGTGGATCAGGATGAGTCGGTGGCCGAGCGCCTGACGTTCCGCATTCTGGATACCGGCGAAGGCGTGACGTTAAGCGAAATCGACAACCTGCATTTCCCGTTCATCAGTGAGACGCAGAAAGACCGTTACGGCAAAGCCAATCCGCTGGCCTTCAGGTTATGCGATCAGCTGGCGCGTAAACTTGGCGGACATTTGAGCATAAAAGCGCGAGATGGGCTGGGTACACGCTATACAGTCCATGTTAAAATGACGCCGCTCGACCAGCATAAAGAAGACGAAGAGCGTCTGCTGGATGATGTCAGCGTGATGATCGACGTGACCTCAAACGAGGTGCGCAATATCGTGCTTCGCCAGCTGGAAAACTGGGGAGCGACCTGCATCACCCCGGATGAGAGACTCATAAGTCAAGAATATGATCTCTTTTTAACTGATAATCCGTCTAATCTTACTGCCTCCGGCTTGCTTTTAAGCGATGATGAGTCAGGCGTGCGGAAAATTGGCCCCGGCCAGCTTCGCGTCAACTTTAATATGAGCAACGCTATGCAGGAAGCTGTACTACAACTAATTGAAGAGCAACTGGCGCAAGAAGCGGTCCCGGAATCCCCTCTGGGAGGTGATGAAAACGCCGAACTTCATGCCAGCGGTTACTACGCACTATTTGTAGACACAGTACCGGATGATGTTAAGAGGTTGTATACTGAGGCTGCAATCAGCGATTTTGCTGCGCTAGCCCAAACGGCTCACCGCCTGAAAGGCGTGTTTGCCATGCTAAATCTGGTACCCGGCAAGCAGTTATGTGAAACGCTGGAACATCTGATTCGTGAGAAAGATGCTCCAGGAATAGAAAAATATATCAGCGACATTGACGCCTACGTCAAGAGCTTGCTGTAGCAAGGTAGCCTTTACATGAACAATATGAACGTAATTATTGCCGATGACCATCCGATTGTACTGTTCGGTATTCGCAAATCACTTGAACAAATCGAGTGGGTGAATGTTGTTGGCGAATTTGAAGACTCCACAGCACTGATCAACAACCTGCCAAAATTAGATGCACACGTGTTGATTACCGATCTCTCTATGCCGGGCGACAAGTACGGCGATGGGATCACCCTGATCAAATATATCAAGCGTCACTTTCCGAGCCTGTCGATCATTGTTCTGACTATGAACAATAACCCGGCAATCCTGAGCGCGGTGCTTGATCTCGATATCGAAGGAATTGTCCTGAAACAGGGCGCGCCAACAGACCTGCCGAAAGCGCTGGCTGCGCTGCAGAAAGGCAAAAAGTTCACCCCGGAAAGCGTCTCTCGCCTGCTGGAAAAAATCAGCGCGGGCGGCTACGGCGACAAACGTCTCTCTCCGAAAGAGAGTGAAGTGCTGCGTTTGTTTGCCGAAGGTTTCCTGGTGACTGAAATCGCCAAGAAGCTCAACCGCAGTATCAAAACCATCAGCAGCCAGAAGAAATCAGCGATGATGAAACTGGGCGTTGAGAACGATATCGCACTGCTGAACTATCTCTCTTCCGTGACCCTGAGTCCGGCAGACAAAGACTGATACCTTTTCAGTTGCGAAATGCCGGATGGCGCTCCGCTTATCAGGCCTGGTGACGGAAAATATCCCCGTTCTGTAGGCCGGATAAGGCAAAGCCGCCATCCGGCATTTTTACCCCCGCGTTTTCCTGACCCGCTCCGCATACACCGCCAGCGTCTGCCTGATGACATCCAGCGTAACCGGCTTCGACAGACAGCTGTCCATCCCCGACTCCAGACAGCGCTGTTTCTCTTCAGCTAAAGCGTTGGCCGTCACCCCAACAACCGGTAAAGTCAGCCCTAACTGACGTATACGCTGCGTCAGACGATAGCCATCCATATTCGGCATGTTAACGTCGCTTAGCACGATATCGATAGGGTTTTTGCTCAGGACGTTCAGGGCATCCACGCCGTCATTGGCGGTTTTGCACTGATACCCCAGCGATCCCAGTTGATCGGCCAGCAGGCGGCGGTTAATGGGATGATCGTCAACCACCAGAATCATCATGTCATCATTGGTAGCCGCCGCTTTTTCCGGAGCCGGTAACGCGGAGGAGAGCTCCTCATCGTCCAGCTCAATACGGTAGATCCGGGCCAGCAACGCCGGCAGTTCATGCGGCGACGCCACGCTGTGCACCCACTCACCCGGCACCCTTTCCTGCGGAATGCCTATATGGCGACGACAGAATATGACCGCCGCACGCCCCTGCCACGGCTGTTCCAGCGCATCATCCGTGATCAACATGTCGTCACTCGCCGGTGTCTGACCTTCATAACGCAACACCTCGACGCCGCTGCGCGTCAGGCTGTTTTCCACAAACTGGCACAGCGAGGCATTACGCACTGCCAGCCAGCAGCGTGTACTGGCCAGTCCATCGAGACCTTTTTTCGCCGGATACTGTGCGCCATACAGCGGGATACGCACCGTAAACTGGCTGCCCATTCCCGGTTCGGAATCCACCGAGATGTCACCATCCATCATGCTGATCAGTTTTTCGCAAATCGCCAGCCCCAGCCCCGTTCCCTGGAAATTGCGCTGCACGCCCGTACCGACCTGGAAGAACGGATCGAATAAGCGCACCACTTCTTTCGCCGGGATCCCGACGCCAGTATCCCGCACGCGAATACTGAGATAATCATCGTCGCGGCTGACATGCAGTACGATGCAGCCCATGTCGGTGAATTTAATCGCGTTGCTCAACAGGTTAGAAATCACCTGTTGCAGGCGCATCGGATCGCCATTAAGCGCCACCGGCACATTCGGTTCGATAAAGCAGTACAGGCCGAGCTGCTTGCGCACCACCAGCGGCAGATAGTTCGCGGTAATGTGGCTCATCACCTCGCGCGGTGAGAATTCACGCGGCTCAATTTTCAACTGCTCCGATTCGATTTTCGAGAAATCGAGAATGTCGCTAATGATTTTTAGCAGCAAGCTGGAGGAGTTATTCATCGCCGTCACCAGGCGATCGACCCCTTTTGGCAATTCTTTGGTTTGCAGCAGATCGAGGTTACCGATGATGCCATACAGCGGCGTACGCAGCTCATGGCTGACGGTCGCCAGGAACATCGATTTCGACTGGCTCGCCTGCTCAGCCGCCTGCGCCATCTCCTGCAACGACTCTTCCATTTTGACGCGAGCGGAAACATCGACCAGCACGCAAATCGCCACGTTTTCATTGCGATAGCGGGAATGGACAAAGCTAATCTGCAGATTCGTGTTATTGCTGGTCAGCACATCGACAAAGTTCACCTGCTGTCCGCAGATGATTTGCGTCAGCCGCTGTCGGTCCTCATGGGTGAGCATGTTCAGATACGTGTGCGCAAGCTCGTTACTGAGGATGTTAATACCGTCAACGGTACGCAGGATACAGATCCCGACCGGCGCGGACGCGACAATCTTACGGTTGAACTGCTCATGCTCTTCCAGCCGTTGGGCGTCGCTTTCCGCCGGAATAAAGATCCGCCGTTCGTACATCCGCGCGAGGGTAAACAATGCCGCACCCACCAGCACGTTCAGCAGAATGGCATTCAGAATCAGCATCCGGATCCGTTCCAGCACCAGATCGACCGGAACAGAATAGACAATACTCAACGAGGACGGCGGCAGGTTTTTCTTCAGCACCAGCTCACGAAAGCCTGGCGTATAGCCAAACCAGGAACGCTCCTGCATCCAGCGAGGTTCCGCCTTGATGGTACCTTCCGGCCCGGTCAGTGAAATCAGCGCATGCCCATTTTCATCCAGAATGGTTACGCCCATCGGCAGGCTGCCCGGGGTAAAAAAGTTTTCCATCCGAATGGACTGCTCAACGCCCAACAGCGCCTGCAGGCGGTTTGCAAGATAGACCGGCGTCAGCGCGTAGAAATAACCAATTCCCGGACGCGGCCCCTGCCCCACCCAGTAAAGATTGTTCCCGGACTCATCCTTCGCCGCATCCCGGTACTTCATAATCCGCTCGTGCAGCGTTTTCAGCGCATTATCGCGCTCGACGGGCATATCGCGCAGACCGAAATTAGCCATGCAGAGGTTATCGCCGCCAATGAGAAAAACGCGATTCAGGTCGTACGCGGCGGAAAAGTTATCGCGCCAGTAGCGCATAAACCACGCCAGCGACTCCAGCGATCCGCGCCAGGCATTGCCCATCGCCGCGCAGTCGGAATCGGCAAACAGCGGCTGGAAGGTCGGCACCACGGTTTTGTCGTCACGGGCGCGCGAAGAGAGGACGCCGTTTTCCGCCGTCAGGCGATTCTCAGCGATATATTTGAGCTCTTTCATCACATCCGAGGTGCGCTGAATGTAGCGCTGGGCCTGATCGGAACTGAGGTTAAACTCCTGGCGGATCTCAGATTCGCGCTGATGCAGGGCGTTCACGATGTAGAACACCGAGGCAAAGGCAATGAGCAGCCAAATTAACAGCGCCAACGCTCTGAACAGGTAGCGCGAGATTTTCAGTGTCGTGCGAAAGGAAGCAAGGTATTTCAAAAGGGCGAAGCTCCGCCTCAGGCGATAAATGGAGTGTGATTAAGGTAGCGGTAAATGCGCGGCGTCGCAATGCCCGCGCCTTCGTTTGCGGGAATATGATACACCGCTGAGAAACCGTTGCCGCAACCCCCGATAATCGGCGTTTGTCAGAAAATGGGTCACAGGGATGCCAGCATGCGCTTTTTGAGAGGGTTATACCCGCGACGCTTACGCAATCAAATGATACTGATGGCGATCCTGATGGTCATCGTGCCGACGCTGTCAATCGGTTATATCGTAGAAACCGAAGGACGGTCAGCAGTCTTATCCGAAAAAGAGAAAAAATTATCTGCCGTCGTGCATCTGCTCGATCAGGCGCTGGGCGATCGCTTTACCCATTTTACGACGTTGCCGCGGGAAGCGCGTATTCAGGCGCTGAATGCCGAACTTGGCCCCATCACCGAACAGATCACTCAGGCGTTTCCGGGCGTCGGCGCGGGCTACTATAACAAAGCGCTGGATGCGATTGTCACTTACGCCCCTTCCGCGCTGTATCAAAATAACGTCGGTGTGACGATTGCCGCCGATCACCCCGGACGCGAAGTGATGAGCAGCAATAGCCCGGTGGTCTTTTCCGGTCGCCAGGTGCGCGGCGATATTCTCAACTCAATGATCCCCATCACCCGGGATGGCGACGTGCTGGGTTACATCTGGGCAAATGAGTTAACGGAAGATATCCAGCGTCAGGCCTGGAGAATGGACGTGCGTATTATTGCGGTACTGGCGGCGGGCCTGCTCTGTAGCCTGTTATTGATTGTGCTGTTTTCCCGACGCCTGAGCGCCAATATCGACATCATCACGGACGGCCTGTCAACGCTGGCGCAGAAAACACCGGCACAACTGCCCAATCTTCCTGGCGAACTGGGGCAAATCAGTCGCAGCGTCAACGCCCTGGCGCAAACGCTGCGTGAAACCAAAACGCTTAACGATCTGATCATTGAAAACGCCGCCGACGGCGTGATTGCGATCGACAGGCAGGGCGACGTTACCACCATGAACCCCGCAGCGGAAATGATTACCGGCTACACGCTGAATGAACTGGTCGGTAAACCTTATGCCACCCTGTTCTCTGATCCTCATTTTGCCAGCCCGGTTCTCGATACTCTGGCGCACGGAACGGAGCATCTGGCGCAAGAAGTCAGCTTCCCGGCGCGCGACCGCACCATTGAACTCAGTGTCACCACCAGCCGCATTCATAACCCCAGGGGTGAATTAATTGGCGCGCTGGTGATTTTTTCCGACCTGACCGCCCGCAAAGAGACGCAACGTCGTCTGGCGCAAACGGAGCGACTTGCCACACTGGGAGAACTGATGGCCGGCGTGGCGCATGAAGTGCGCAATCCCCTGACCGCCATCCGGGGTTATGTGCAAATCATCCGTCAACAAACCAGCCTGCCGGTGCATCAGGAATATTTGTCTGTGGTCCTAAAAGAGATTGATTCGATTAACAGAGTCATTCAGCAGTTGCTGGATTTTTCCCGACCGCGGCAGAGTCAGTGGCAACAGGTTCAGCTTAACGCGCTTATCGAAGAGACTCTGATTCTGGTGCAAACCTCTGGCGTTCAGGCGCGGATTGCCTTTAACTGCGAGCTGGATCGGTCATTACCTGCCATTGCTGCCGATCGCGAACTGCTGAAACAGGTGATCCTCAATCTCTTGATTAATGCCGTGCAGGCCATCAACGCACGCGGTGAAATTCGCATTCGTACCTGGCAATATTCAACTACACAACAAGCCGTAACGATTGAAGATAATGGTTGTGGAATCGATGTCGCGCTACAGAAAAAGATCTTCGACCCCTTTTTCACCACCAAAGCCTCAGGAACGGGGCTTGGACTCGCGCTCAGCCAGCGCATTATTAATGCTCACCAGGGCGATATTCACGTTACCAGCATGCCCGGATGCGGCGCGACCTTTACCCTTATTTTACCGATAAACCCGCAGGGAACTTTGTCACAATGAAAACCCGCTATCGTATCCTCATCGTGGATGACGAAGATAACGTTCGTCGTATGCTCACCACAGCCTTTTCGTTACAGGGGCATGAAACGCACTGTGCCAGCAACGGGGAGGAAGCGTTACAGCGCTTTGTCGACGCACCGCCGGATGTGGTGCTGATGGATATCCGCATGCCGGAGATGAACGGGATTGAGGCGCTGAAAGTCATGCGCACCCAGCAACCGCGCATTCCCGTGATCCTGATGACCGCTTACGCCGAAGTCGAAACTGCCGTCGAAGCGTTACGCAGCGGAGCGTTTGATTACGTGATCAAACCTTTCGATCTCGATGAACTCAATTTACTCATCCAGCGTGCCCTGCAACTACAGGCGATGAAACAGGAGATCCGCAGTCTGCATCAGGCGCTGAGCACCAGCTGGCAGTGGGGGCATATCCTGACCAACAGTCCACGGATGATGGATATCTGCAAAGACACGGCAAAAATTGCCCTGTCACAGGCCAACGTCCTGATCAGTGGTGAAAGCGGCACCGGTAAAGAGTTGATTGCGCGTGCTATTCACTACAACTCGCGCCGGGCAAACGGTCCGTTTATCAAAATCAACTGCGCCGCGCTGCCGGAATCGCTGCTGGAAAGCGAGCTGTTTGGTCATGAAAAAGGGGCCTTCACCGGCGCACAAACTCAGCGGCAGGGGCTGTTCGAACGCGCCCATCAGGGAACGCTGCTGCTCGATGAAATTGGCGAAATGCCGTTAGTCTTGCAGGCGAAGCTGCTGCGCATCCTGCAGGAACGGGAATTCGAACGCGTAGGCGGGCACCAGACCATTCAGGTGGATATCCGCATTGTCGCCGCCACCAACCGGGATCTCCCCGCGATGGTAAAAGAGGGAACCTTTCGTGAAGACCTGTTCTACCGTCTCAATGTCATTCATCTGCAACTTCCCCCGCTGCGAGAACGACGGGAAGACATTGCGCTGCTCGCTAACCACTTCCTGCAGAAATTCAGTTCGGAAAATCAGCGTGACATTATTGAGATCGATCCGGCGGCCATGTCGATGCTCACGACCTGGCCGTGGCCCGGAAACATCCGGGAGCTATCGAACGTGATTGAGCGGGCGGTAGTGATGAACACGGGTGCAGTTATTTTTGCTGAAGATCTGCCCGCCCCGCTCCGCCAGCCGGTATGTGGCGACAGCGAGATAAAAACCGTGCAGCCCGGTGAACGCAATCTGAAAGAAGAGATTAAACGCGAAGAGAAGCGAATCATTATCGAGGTGCTCGAACAGCATGAAGGAAACCGCACCCGCGCCGCCCTGATGTTAGGCATCAGTCGACGTGCGCTGATGTACAAACTACAGGAATACGGTATCGATACAGCCGGGTTGTAGGACCAGAATCTGCTATGCAGAATTTTGCACAGTGCGCAAAATTCTGCATAGCATCCGTACGAAGATCACACCGCGAAAAAATGAATAATACATGTTATTCAATGAGTTAATTAATTCCCCTCTCCATTAGCCATTCTGGCATCCCGATTGCTATTCCCTTTACGTACCCAAAATGGAGTATGCAAAAGGGAAACATAATGAAAACAAAACTTATTGCCTTACAAGACGCTGCCGGATTCTTTCGTGACGGCATGACCATCATGGTAGGTGGTTTTATGGGGGTAGGGACACCGCCCCGCCTTGTCGAAGCCTTACTTGAATCCGGCGTCAGAGACCTGACGCTGATCGCCAACGACACCGCCTTTGTCGATACCGGTATCGGCCCACTGATCGTCAATGGCCGGGTGAATAAAGTCATTGCGTCGCATATCGGCACCAATCCGGAAACCGGACGCCGGATGATAGCCAAAGAGATGGAGGTTCAACTGGTACCACAAGGTACGCTGATTGAACAGATCCGCTGCGGCGGTGCGGGTCTCGGCGGCTTCCTGACCCCTACTGGCGTTGGCACCATCGTGGAAGATGGCAAACAAACTCTGACGCTCGACGGTAAAACCTGGCTGCTGGAGCGCCCGCTACGCGCCGATCTGGCGCTCATCCGCGCACACCGTGCCGACCCTCTTGGCAACCTGACCTACCAACTCAGCGCCCGCAACTTTAATCCGCTGATTGCCCTCGCCGCTGATATCACTCTGGTGGAACCAGACGAACTCGTTGAAACAGGCGATCTGTTGCCTGACCAGATAGTCACCCCCGGCGCGGTTATCGACCATATCGTCATGCCACAGGAGAGAAAATAATGGATGCGAAACAACGTATTGCGCGCCGTGTGGCGCAAGAACTTCGTGATGGTGATGTCGTGAACTTAGGCATTGGCCTGCCAACAATGGTCGCCAACTATTTGCCGGATGACATTCATATCACCCTGCAATCAGAGAACGGATTTCTCGGCCTGGGGCCGGTCACCACCGCACATCCCGATCTGGTGAACGCTGGCGGACAACCCTGTGGGATTTTACCGGGCGCGGCGATGTTCGACAGCGCAATGTCGTTCGCCCTGATCCGTGGCGGTCACGTAGACGCCTGCGTTCTGGGTGGGTTGCAGGTTGATGAACAGGCTAACCTTGCGAACTGGGTGGTCCCCGGCAAGATGGTGCCTGGCATGGGCGGCGCGATGGATCTGGTGACCGGTGCGCGCAAAGTCATTATCGCGATGGAACACTGTGCGAAAGACGGCTCGGCAAAAATCCTCCGTCACTGCACCATGCCGCTGACTGCCCAGCACGCGTTGCATGTGCTGGTGACTGAACTGGCGGTATTCCGTTTCATCGATGGCAAAATGTGGCTGACCGAAATTGCCGAAGGGTGCTCTCTTGAGACGCTGCGCGCAAAAACCGAAGCACAGTTTGACGTGGCTGCCGATCTGCTCGTTCAACGAGGTGATGCATGATTGGCCGTATCTCACGTTTCATGACGCGCTTCGTCAGCCGCTGGCTGCCCGATCCTCTGATTTTTGCCATGCTGCTGACGCTGCTGACGTTTGGCATCGCGCTGTGGCTGACGCCGCAAACGCCCGTCGCGATGGTGCGTTTCTGGGGGGATGGCTTCTGGAATCTGCTGGCCTTCGGGATGCAGATGGCGTTGATCATCGTGACAGGCCACGCGCTGGCAAGCTCGGGTCCGGTGAAAAACCTGCTGCGTACTGCCGCGTCTGGCGCTAAAACGCCCGCTCAGGGCGTGATGCTGGTGACCTTTTTTGGATCCGTCGCCTGCGTCATCAACTGGGGCTTTGGTCTGGTGGTGGGGGCGATGTTTGCCCGTGAAGTTGCCCGTCGCGTACCGGGTTCCGATTATCCGCTGCTGATTGCCTGCGCCTATATCGGTTTTCTGACCTGGGGCGGCGGCTTTTCTGGATCGATGCCCTTGCTGGCGGCAACGCCGGGTAACCCGGTTGAGCACATTGCAGGCTTGATACCGGTCAGCGACACCCTGTTCACTGGCTTTAACATCTTCATCACCCTCGGGCTGATTGTCGTTATGCCATTCATCACCCGCATGATGACGCCAAAACCCTCCGATGTGGTCAGCGTCGATCCGAAACTGTTGATGGAAGAGCCTGATTTTCAGAAGACCCTGCCAGCTGATGCGCCGCCGTCAGAAAAACTGGAAGAGAGCCGTATCCTGGCGTGGATCATTGGGGCGCTAGGCATCGCTTATCTTGGGATCTACTTCGCCGAGAAAGGGTTCAACATCACTATCAACACCGTCAACCTGATGTTTATGATTGCCGGTCTGCTGCTGCACAAAACGCCAATGGCCTATATGCGCGCCATTAGCGCCGCTGCGCGCAGCACCGCCGGGATCCTGGTGCAATTCCCGTTCTATGCCGGGATCCAGTTGATGATGGAGCATTCCGGTCTCGGTGGGCTTATCACTGAGTTTTTCATTAACGTCGCCAATAAAGACACCTTCCCGGTCATGACCTTCTTCAGCTCTGCGCTGATCAACTTTGCCGTGCCGTCAGGCGGCGGTCACTGGGTTATTCAGGGGCCGTTCGTCATGCCCGCCGCGCAGGCGTTAGGGGCCGATCTGGGTAAATCCGTGATGGCCATCGCCTACGGCGAGCAGTGGATGAACATGGCGCAACCCTTCTGGGCGCTTCCCGCACTGGCCATTGCCGGACTGGGGGTTCGCGACATCATGGGTTACTGCATCACCGCTCTGCTGTTCTCTGGGGTCATCTTTGTCGTCGGTCTGACGTTGTTTTAACGTCACGTTAAAAAGGAATCGAACATGAAAAATGCCGTTATTGTCAGTGCCGTACGTACGGCGATGGGCAGCTTCAATGGCGCGCTGGCAGGCGTTGGCGCGGTAGAGTTAGGGACGATCGTGATTCGGGAGGCGCTACACCGCGCCGGGCTGGATGGACAACCGATTGACGAAGTCATTATGGGCAACGTATTACAGGCTGGGCTGGGGCAAAACCCGGCACGCCAGGCGTTGCTGAAAGCGGGTTTGCCTGAATCGGTCTGCGGCTTCACGGTAAATAAAGTGTGCGGGTCGGGGCTAAAAAGCGTAGCGCTGGCGGCACAGGCGATTCAGGCAGGCCAGGGCAACGTGCTGGTGGCGGGCGGAATGGAAAATATGAGCCAGGCGCCGTATCTGCTCAACGCCAAAGCACGCTGGGGCTACCGGTTGGGCGATGGCGAACTCTCAGACGTCATCCTGCGTGATGGTCTGATGTGCGCCAGCGAAGGCTATCATATGGGCATTACGGCGGAAAACGTCGCCAAAGCCCACGGCATCACCCGCGCGATGCAGGATGAAGCCGCGCTACGTTCCCAACAAAAAGCGCAGGCAGCCATTGAATCGGGCGCGTTCACTCAGGAAATCGTGCCGGTAACGGTCAAAAGCCGTAAAACGGAAATCCAGTTTACGGTTGATGAGTTCCCCAAAGCGGGGACCACGCTGGACGGTCTGTCAGCGCTGCGCCCGGCGTTCGATAAAAATGGCACAGTAACCGCCGGTAACGCCTCGGGAATCAACGACGGCGCGGCGGCGCTGGTAGTGATGGCTGAAGACGCCGCCCGGGCCGCGGACTTAACGCCGTTAGCGCGTATTCGCGGTTTTGCCAGCGGCGGCGTTGCGCCATCGATGATGGGGATGGGGCCGGTGCCCGCAACGCAAAACGTGTTGCAGCAAACCGGCTTAACGCTGGCGGATATCGATCTGATTGAAGCCAATGAGGCGTTTGCCGCGCAGTTCCTCGCCGTCGGCAAAACGCTGGGTTTCGATCCGCAAAAGGTGAACGTTAACGGAGGCGCGATTGCTCTTGGCCATCCCATCGGAGCCAGCGGCGCGCGGATTCTGGTGACATTACTGCATGCGCTTTCAGCCAGGGATAAAACGCTGGGGCTGGCGACACTGTGCATCGGCGGCGGTCAGGGTATTGCGATGATTGTGGAAAGGATGAACTAACCCCTGGAGTCCCCTGGTTATACACTAAATCCTTCGAGTTGCAGGACAAAATGCTTACTGCATTTTGAACCACGCTTGCGCTGACCCAAAGGGACGAGGCTCATGGACGAGCCATGTCGCTTCGTCGCCAACACAGAGGCAGCTTGAAGGATAAAGTGTATCTGTCATAATAAACAAAACCGAGGGACCTTAATGAACATTATCGAACAACTTCAGTTACTGGTAAAAACAGGATCGCACGCGGAACAAACAATTAGCCGTTACATTCTGGCTACATTATCGGGTGCGGAAAAACTGACGTCTACGGCAATTTCAAAAAAGACGCAGACCAGCCAACCTTCCATTGTTCGTTTTGCTCAATCCCTCGGATATACGGGCTTTACTTCATTTAAATATGATTTAATTAAGTGTCTGCGTAGTCAACCCGAGACTCTGCTTCCGGCCCAGGCAACGAAGAACAATGTTATTCTTAGCGAGTTTATCAATAATAATAACCCGGCAGCACTTAATACTTTCTTTGAAATTATTAATTCCAGTCGCAATCTCTATTTTTGTCATCCACGGGAATTAAGTTCCTTACTCAGCAATATCATTCAGGACTATAGCGATATTGGTAAAGTCTGCATTCCCGTCGAATATCAGAACGCCCATTCGCTGCTGACAAACACCCTGACGGATTGTGATTCCGTGATCCTGCTACCTGGACTCAAAGAGGAGCCGGATAATCAATTGATTACCTTGATTCGTGAACACGAGGCCGCCTCACTGGCAGTTGCCTGCCATCAAAGCGGCGCGGCGATGGCCGATGTGACGTTATATACGCCGCAATCCAGCATCAGCCCTCTAAGTTTCGCTGCGCTGAAAATGTCATTACACACGCTTTTTTTCCACGCGCTGCAATATTGCTATTTAAATATGAACAGTGAAAAGACGCCTCATAAACGATGATCATCGACCGGGTCAGGGGGAATAAAGAACCCTGCCTTAATCAGAGAAATTAAAGCCAGAAAAGAATGTTTATGAGGCGTAAACTGTAAATTACTTATAACTGCACAATACTTCCTGTTGATAATGAATGATGTACGGCTTCGCAAATTAACGTCGCCTGCAGCCCATCATCTGCCGTTGCCAGATAAGGCGTATCAAATAATATATGCTCAACAAAATCATGTATTGGCTGAATTCCGTAGCCACTGGCCTTATTATTAACGTAGTTAATAAAATTATAATTTGGCGTTGCACTACGCTGCGGAGTAAACATTTCATAGCCGCGTAACTGCGCATCGGCACGATAATAATTATTCTCGGTGATAACAAAACTGCGGCCATCATTGGCTTTGGGGAATGAAAGAGGTAAGCACCACCCCACTTCCACAGTCCATTGCGCGCCATTATCAAAGGTGACGAAAGACTGAATGGTGTCCCAGGCATCAATACCTTCCGCCACCAGCTTCTTCTTCTGCCCTATCGCATAGACGCTTACTGCATTGGCACCGTTCATATAATATCTAATCAAATCAAAACAGTGCGTTCCCAGGAAATGAACGGGAGAGCTCTCATTCGCCCAGGACAGCCAGTTTTTCGGCACGTCGATGATATCGTCCATACTCATGTAGCCACGCAGGACCTGGCCTGTTTCAGGTTTCAACAGTTCATGATGAATATGCTGCGCCATCCCGTCCCAGCGCTTGTGGTAATCGACACCAATCTTTACCCCGTGTTGCTGTGCACAGCGAATGATTTCCCGACATTCTGCGGATGTGGTCGCCATCGGTTTTTCAATCAGCACATGTTTACCCGCTTCGATGGCCTCAATCGTGGCATCAAAGTGGAAGGGATCCGGCGTGGCGATTGACACCAGATCAACCTCTGTTGCGGCAAACAACTCTGCCAGCGAGGCATAACCCGGCACCTGAAACTCCGCCGCAACGCTGGCACGGATGTCCGGATTGATTTCGCAAAACCCCACCAGATTGACCCACGGGTTATAGTGATACGCATTGATATGATGCTTGCCGTAAATCCCTGCTCCCACCACCGCGGCATTGATTTTCTTCATTACACGATTCCTCAGTTAAATAAGCCAAACGAAAACAGATAACCGATAGCCACCGCCAGAGGCGCGGTAATCATCCTTGATAACAGAAATGAAGGAACACCAAGACGAATGGTCTTCTCTTTCGCCTCCTGCATGGAAAGTCCAACGGGAATAAAGTCCGCGCCCACCTGGACGTTAATCGCGAACAGCGCCGGAAGCGCCATCAGCGGTGAAACCACCCCGCTTCCGATTAGCGTTCCCACCAGCACACCCACAACCTGCGCAATCGCCGCGCCGGGAGCCAGAATGGGCGAGATAAATGGCAGACCGCAGATAATCGCAATCACAAACAGTCCGGTTAACGATCCGGCAAGCGGCGACAGCGCATTTCCGGTCCACTGGCCAATCGCCGTCTCCTGCACCAGGGCGATCAGAACCGAGATAAAAGCCATAAAGGGGATAACGTTCTTAATGCACAACTCAACCGATTCACGCGCCGAGGAGTAGAGAAGACTGACAAAGTTACCGATCCCCGTCGCAAAACGCGTCATCAACTCCAGCGCGGTGTTGGTCGCTGAACCACGCGGTTTTACTGCCACGCTGTCATGGGCGACTGCGGGGGTGTCCCCTGCACCAGCGGGCTCAGCGAGTTCAACGATGTCCTCCTCGTTTACCGGTTGATTAATGGTCTCAATCAGCGAAAGCGATTCAAGGCTTACATCCGAAACATAGATATCTTCGGTGATATACTTCGCCAGCGGCCCCATCGCACCGGTAGGTAACACGTTGATTGTTTTGATTCTTTTCTGCGGATAGATGCCGCAGCGCAGTGAACCGCCGCAGTTGATCACCACACAGAGGATTTTCTTATCATCCGGCATGGCATCAAAGCCGTTAACCACCGTCATCTCCAGCATTTCACCCAGTTTTTTCGCTACCGGGTCAATGGTTTTCCCGGTTAGCGACAGGATCACCCTGCCAGTATCGCGATATAAATACATATCATCGCCAATCCCTGAATGACCTTTTTTAATCAGTACAGTTTTCATTGGTTTTCCTCATTATTGTCAATGGGCCAATCAATTCATTTACGGATGGAGAACAATGATTTGTTACGTGTAATGAACCATAGGCTAGTGGTTTTTCAGCCCCGTCAAATACCACCGTCACATGGCCTAACTCGCATAAATTTTGCCACGCGGCCTCCCCCCAGCAGGTTATATTCCACGTCTGGTGATTAATCTGTAAAACATAGTCTGCTGTTTTTTGTAATGGCGTCGCATCACAAACAATATTCTTAATAACCAGCACATAGTCGAGATAATCTTCCGGTGCGCGATCATTAAAGGTGATCAACATTCCATTAAGCAGTCCCTCTTCCACTTTTCTTCCAGCCTTTACGACGTCAGCCGAAAATAGTACTTTCATTGTTATCCCTTATTCCTGATTAAGTTCGCGTTTCTCCAGCCGGGTAAAGATATATTCCGTAAGAAAACCGCGGATAAAGCCAAGTAAAATACCGGCAGCGATATAGCGTAAAGCCAGATCGGCAACCGGCAGATCGAGTCGGGTAAGCCCGGCGGCTACGCCCAGCCAGATAAAGAGCTCCGAGGGAACAATGTGCGGGAACAGAGAAGTCAGCGGGTGTACGGTACTGCCCAGCGCATCCTGATAAGCGGGCTTACAGCGTTCAGGTAAGAATTTGCCCATTGTCAGCGCCCCGGGGCTGCTGAGGAAGAACCAGGCAAAACTGGGTAAAATTCCGTAGGTTAATATTTTTGATTTTCCCATCAGGGTGGCGACTTTTTCCATTCGCTGCTGACCGATTAACTTCATAATGAAATTAACCGTCAAAATTAAGGTTATCAGCATAGGAATGGTACTAACGATCATTCCAGAGAATATCTTACCTGCACTCTGAAAAAGATGGATAAAGCCTTCTGCTATTTCAACTATCATAGTTAACTCCCAAGGTGTAAATATAAGTATATTCATCCGTCAGAAGTGAACTGACAGATGAAGGCAGCCAACGCATTTTTCTTTAAAACTTCAGATTTTTTATGAAATAAATTTTGAGTTCTCCTGCCAGTCATGAATTTTAAATATCGATGTTCGGTAACAGGAAAGTTAGCGGTAAATGGCTGAACAAACAGTGAGCACCTTCACAGAGTTATAATTATTCATTACATTTTGTATTTTTATACATAAAATGCAAAACTCTCCAGACAAGGTTTTTGACGAGGGAATCGTGATATCAGGACGTAAAAAAGGGAGGCAACGCCTCCCTTTTTGTGCAGTATTTAAACCCGCAGATTACTCATCAGCGTCATCGGAAACATCGTCGTCGGTTTCCGCTTCCGGGGCGATATCATCATCCCCTTCTGCTACGCTGCCATCGATGGAATCGAGTTCTTCGTCATCCACGGGCTCTGCCACACGCTGCAGGCCCACGACGTTTTCATCTTCCGCGGTACGGATGAGGATCACGCCCTGAGTGTTACGCCCCACCACGCTGATTTCCGATACGCGGGTACGCACCAGCGTACCGGCATCGGTGATCATCATGATCTGGTCGCAATCATCTACCTGTACCGCGCCAACGACGGAACCGTTGCGCTCGGTCACTTTGATAGAGATAACGCCCTGCGTCGCACGAGACTTGGTCGGATACTCTTCCGCCGCGGTACGCTTACCGTAACCGTTTTGCGTCACGGTCAGAATCGCGCCTTCGCCACGTGGAATAATCAGGGAGACGACTTTGTCTTCGCCCGCCAGCTTGATGCCTCGTACGCCGGTCGCAGTACGGCCCATTGCACGGACTGCGTCCTCTTTAAAGCGCACCACTTTACCGGCCGCCGAGAACAACATGACTTCATCGGAACCGGAGGTCAGATCCACACCAATCAGTTCGTCACCGTCGTTCAGGTTCACCGCGATAATCCCGGCAGAACGCGGACGGCTGAATTCGGTCAGCGCGGTTTTCTTCACCGTACCGCTGGCGGTCGCCATAAAGACGTTCACGCCCTCTTCATACTCACGAACCGGCAGGATAGCGGTAATACGTTCGTCGGCTTCCAGCGGCAGCAGGTTGACGATCGGACGACCACGCGCACCACGGCTCGCTTCTGGCAACTGATAGACCTTCATCCAGTACAGGCGACCGCGGCTGGAGAAGCAGAGGATCGTGTCATGGGTGTTGGCCACCAGCAGGCGGTCAATAAAGTCTTCTTCTTTAATACGTGCAGCCGACTTGCCTTTCCCACCACGACGTTGTGCTTCGTAGTCGGTCAGCGGTTGATACTTCACGTAGCCCTGGTGAGACAGGGTCACAACCACATCTTCCTGGTTGATCAGATCTTCGATATTGATATCGGCGCTATTCGCGGTGATTTCGGTACGACGCTCATCACCAAACTGATCGCGGATCAGTTCCAGCTCTTCGCGGATCACTTCCATCAGGCGATCGGCGCTGCCCAAAATGTGCAGCAGTTCCGCGATCTGTTCCAGCAGCTCTTTGTATTCATCGAGCAGTTTTTCATGCTCAAGGCCAGTCAGTTTCTGCAAACGCAGATCCAGAATCGCCTGGGCCTGCTGTTCTGTCAGGTAGTACTGACCGTCACGCACGCCGAATTCTGGCTCCAGCCACTCCGGACGCGCAGCGTCGTCACCGGCACGTTCCAGCATCGCCGCCACGTTGCCCAGATCCCACGGACGTGCGATCAATGCAGCTTTCGCTTCCGCCGGGGTTGGCGCGCGACGAATCAGCTCAATGATCGGGTCGATGTTCGCCAGCGCAATCGCCAATGCTTCAAGGATATGCGCACGATCGCGGGCTTTACGCAGTTCGAAAATGGTACGGCGGGTCACCACTTCACGGCGGTGGCGCACAAACGCGGAAATGATGTCTTTCAGGTTCATGATCTTCGGCTGACCATGGTGCAGTGCCACCATGTTGATGCCGAAAGAGACCTGCAGTTGAGTCTGGGAGTAGAGGTTGTTCAGTACCACTTCTCCGACCGCGTCGCGCTTAACTTCAATCACGATGCGCATACCGTCTTTGTCAGACTCGTCACGCAGCGCGCTGATGCCTTCAACGCGTTTGTCTTTGACCAGTTCCGCGATTTTCTCGATCAGGCGCGCTTTGTTCACCTGATACGGAATTTCATGGACGATAATGGTTTCACGACCGGTTTTCGCGTCAGCTTCCACTTCCGCGCGAGCGCGAATGTACACTTTACCGCGACCGGTACGGTAGGCTTCTTCAATACCGCGACGACCATTAATGATCGCCGCCGTCGGGAAGTCCGGCCCCGGGATGTATTCCATCAGCCCTTCAATGCTGATGTCTTCATCGTCGATATACGCCAGACAACCGTTGACCACTTCTGTCAGGTTGTGCGGCGGAATATTGGTCGCCATCCCTACGGCGATACCGGACGAACCGTTCACCAGCAGGTTAGGGATTTTGGTCGGCATGACGTCAGGAATTTTTTCCGTGCCGTCATAGTTGTCAACGAAATCAACCGTCTCTTTTTCCAGATCGGCCATCAGCTCATGGGCAATCTTCGCCAGACGGATTTCCGTATAACGCATCGCCGCCGCAGAGTCGCCATCAATGGAACCAAAGTTCCCCTGACCATCCACCAGCATATAGCGCAGTGAGAACGGCTGAGCCATACGAACAATGGTGTCATATACCGCAGAGTCGCCGTGCGGGTGGTATTTACCGATTACGTCACCAACGACACGGGCTGATTTCTTATAGGCTTTGTTCCAGTCATTGCCCAATACGTTCATGGCGTAAAGTACGCGACGGTGTACCGGCTTCAGGCCATCTCGGACATCCGGCAGCGCACGGCCAACAATGACCGACATCGCATAATCCAGATAAGAGTTCTTCAGCTCTTCCTCAATGTTGACCGGTGTAATTTCTCTCGCAAGGTCGCTCATCTAACCGCTATCCCTCTACTGTATCCCGGATTCAAAGGTCGCAAATTATAACACAACCGCAGAGATTGAGGTAAACCAATAAGCTTTATTCACCCGCGTGGACTGATATACTTCTGCAACTAGCCCTATAAGGAGTATATGCACCGATGAATGCCGTAAAACCACCGGTAAACCGTAACGTTGATCCCGAAGAAATCGCCAGGTTTGAAGCCGTGGCGTCGCGCTGGTGGGATCTGGAAGGCGAATTCAAGCCATTGCATCGCATTAACCCACTGCGGCTGGGCTACATTGCCGAACGCTCAGGCGGCCTGTTTGGTAAAAAGGTGCTCGACGTCGGCTGCGGCGGCGGCATTCTGGCCGAGAGTATGGCGCGTGAAGGCGCCACGGTGACCGGTCTGGACATGGGTTTTGAGCCGTTGCAGGTGGCAAAACTGCATGCGCTGGAAAGCGGAATTCAGGTGGAATATGTGCAGGAAACCGTGGAAGAGCACGCCGCCAGACATGCTCATCAATATGATGTTGTCACCTGCATGGAGATGCTGGAGCACGTTCCCGATCCGCAATCGGTGGTCCGCGCCTGCGCCGAGTTGGTAAAACCTGGCGGTGAGGTGTTCTTCTCTACCCTGAATCGCAACGGCAAATCCTGGCTGATGGCCGTTGTCGGCGCGGAATATATTCTGCGCATGGTGCCAAAAGGCACCCACGATGTTAAAAAATTTATTAAGCCTGCGGAGCTGTTAGGCTGGGTGGATCAGACGATTTTGCAGGAACGCCATATGACCGGGTTGCACTACAACCCCATCACCAACACCTTCAAGCTTGGCCCCGGCGTTGATGTTAACTATATGGTGCATACTACCGCCAGGGTTGATTAACCGCTCCTGTAGGCCGGATAAGGCGTTCAACGCTGCCATCCGGCATGCTAATGGCAACACTGCCTGATAGCGCTCCGCTTATCAGGCCTACAAAGATGTGCCTGTAGGCCTGATAAAACATTGATGTCGCCATCCGGCTTACAAAATTTGCGCCAGGTCATAAGAACTTTCTACACCTTCGTTGAAGAAATCAGCACTCGATCAAATTATCTATTTTTTTTATGAATTATTGACATCCCCGCCAGGCCTTATAAGACGTGCACTTAGCGTTTCTTACCCTTTCGCAACCTCAATTTAACCTCAAAATCAACTCTTGTGCTGAAAAGAATCCCTACTAGAATACTCACCATATAGCGTTTACTTTAACACTCAACCCCTACATATAGTATTTATCCACAGAGTTAGTCACAAGGTGGCATTGTGGATAATGCAGGGGATATTTTTTCTTTCACGGACAGGTAAAAACCACATGAATCAGAGTCTGCTGGTGACAAAGCGTGATGGTAGTACAGAGCGCATCAATCTCGACAAAATCCATCGGGTTCTGGATTGGGCGGCAGAAGGGCTGAATAACGTATCGATCTCCCAGGTCGAACTGCGCTCCCATATCCAGTTTTATGACGGTATCAAGACCTCCGATATCCATGAAACCATCATCAAAGCTGCCGCAGACCTGATCTCCCGTGAAGCGCCGGATTATCAGTATCTCGCCGCGCGCCTGGCGATTTTCCATCTGCGTAAAAAAGCCTACGGTGAGTTTGAACCGCCGAAACTGTTCGACCATGTGGTAAAAATGGTTGAAATGGGCAAATACGACAATCATCTGCTGGAAGACTACACGGAAGAAGAGTTCAAGCAGATGGATTCGTTCATCGTTCACGACCGTGACATGACCTTCTCCTACGCTGCCGTTAAACAGCTGGAAGGCAAGTATCTGGTGCAGAACCGTGTGACCGGTGAGATCTACGAAAGCGCTCAGTTCCTCTATATCCTGGTGGCAGCCTGCCTGTTCTCGAATTATCCGCGCGAAACCCGCCTGGAATACGTGAAGCGTTTTTATGACGCGGTATCGACGTTCAAGATTTCGCTGCCGACGCCGATCATGTCCGGCGTCCGTACCCCGACGCGTCAGTTCAGCTCTTGCGTGCTGATCGAGTGCGGCGACAGTCTGGACTCGATCAACGCCACCTCCAGCGCGATTGTGAAATACGTTTCCCAGCGTGCTGGTATTGGTATCAACGCCGGTCGTATCCGTGCGCTGGGCAGCCCGATTCGCGGCGGCGAAGCGTTCCACACCGGCTGTATCCCGTTCTACAAGCATTTCCAGACCGCGGTGAAATCCTGCTCGCAGGGCGGCGTACGCGGCGGGGCCGCCACGCTGTTCTACCCGATGTGGCATCTGGAAGTGGAAAGCCTGCTGGTATTGAAAAACAACCGTGGTGTGGAAGGTAACCGCGTGCGTCACATGGACTACGGCGTACAGATCAACAAGCTGATGTACACCCGTCTGCTGAAAGGGGAAGACATTACCCTGTTCAGCCCATCCGACGTCCCGGGCCTGTACGACGCGTTCTTCGCCGATCAGGACGAGTTCGAGCGTCTGTACACGAAATATGAGAAAGACGACAGCATCCGCAAACAGCGTGTCAAAGCCGTGGAACTGTTCTCTCTGATGATGCAGGAACGCGCCTCTACGGGCCGTATCTACATTCAGAACGTTGATCACTGCAACACCCACAGCCCGTTCGATCCGCAGGTCGCGCCGGTTCGCCAGTCCAACCTGTGTCTGGAAATCGCGCTGCCGACCAAACCGCTGATGGACGTGAACGACGAAAATGGTGAAATCGCCCTGTGTACGCTCTCCGCGTTCAACCTGGGAGCAATCAACAGCCTCGACGAGCTGGAAGAGCTGGCGGTACTGGCCGTTCGCGCCCTCGATGCGCTGTTGGATTATCAGGACTACCCGATCCCGGCTGCCAAACGTGGTGCGATGGGGCGTCGTACGCTGGGTATTGGCGTGATTAACTACGCTTACTATCTGGCGAAGCACGGCGTACGTTACTCCGACGGCAGCGCCAACAACCTGACGCACAAAACGTTTGAAGCCATTCAGTACTATCTGCTGAAGGCCTCTAACGAACTGGCGATTGAACAAGGCGCCTGCCCGTGGTTTAACGAAACCACCTACGCGCAGGGCATCCTGCCTGTCGACACCTACAAGAAAGATCTGGATGCCATTACCAGTGAACCGCTGCATTTCGACTGGGAAGCGCTTCGTGAGTCGATCAAGACCCATGGTCTGCGTAACTCAACGCTCTCTGCCCTGATGCCGTCCGAGACCTCTTCGCAGATCTCGAACGCCACTAACGGTATTGAGCCGCCGCGCGGTTACGTCAGCATTAAAGCGTCGAAAGACGGCATTCTGCGTCAGGTGGTGCCGGACTACGAGCACCTGGGCAACGCGTATGAGCTGCTGTGGGAAATGCCGGGGAATGACGGTTATCTGCAACTGGTCGGGATTATGCAGAAGTTTATCGATCAGTCGATTTCTGCCAACACCAACTACGATCCGTCACGCTTCCCGTCAGGAAAAGTGCCGATGCAGCAGTTGCTCAAAGACCTGCTCACCGCCTATAAGTTCGGGGTTAAAACGCTGTACTATCAGAACACCCGCGACGGTGCGGAAGATGCCCAGGACGATCTGGTGCCATCCATTCAGGACGATGGCTGCGAAAGCGGCGCATGTAAGATTTAATCTGTTGCCGGATGGCGGCGAAAAGCCTTACCCGGCCTACAAAATCAATCGGATGTTGTAGGCCGGATAAGCGAAGCGCCATCCGGCATTACACAGCTGACAGGACTCACTTCAATGGCATACACCACATTTTCACAGACGAAAAACGATCAACTGCTGGAGCCGATGTTTTTTGGTCAACCGGTTAACGTGGCCCGCTACGATCAGCAAAAATATGACATCTTCGAAAAGCTGATCGAAAAGCAACTCTCCTTCTTCTGGCGTCCTGAAGAGGTTGACGTTTCACGCGACCGCATCGACTATCAGGCGCTGCCAGAGCATGAAAAACACATTTTTATCAGCAACCTGAAGTACCAGACGCTGCTGGATTCCATTCAAGGGCGTAGCCCGAACGTCGCGCTGCTGCCGCTGATCTCCATTCCGGAACTGGAAACCTGGGTCGAAACCTGGGCCTTTTCCGAGACCATTCACTCGCGCTCTTACACCCATATCATTCGTAATATCGTCAACGATCCGGCTATTGTGTTTGATGACATCGTCACCAACGAGCAGATCCAGAAACGTGCGGAAGGCATTTCCAGCTATTACGATGAACTGATTGAGATGACCAGCTACTGGCATCTGCTGGGCGAAGGGACACACACCGTGAACGGCAAAACCGTCACCGTGAACCTGCGCGCGCTGAAGAAAAAACTGTATCTGTGCCTGATGAGCGTCAACGCGTTGGAAGCGATCCGCTTCTACGTCAGCTTCGCCTGCTCATTCGCTTTCGCCGAGCGTGAACTGATGGAAGGCAACGCCAAAATCATTCGTCTGATTGCCCGTGACGAAGCGCTGCACCTGACTGGCACTCAGCACATGCTGAACCTGCTGCGCAGCGGCGTTGACGATCCGGAAATGGCGGAAATTGCCGAAGAGTGTAAGCAGGAGTGCTATGACCTGTTCGTACAGGCCGCCCTGCAGGAAAAAGAGTGGGCAGACTATCTGTTCCGCGACGGTTCAATGATCGGCCTGAACAAAGACATTCTGTGCCAGTACGTCGAATACATCACCAACATTCGTATGCAGGCGGTCGGTCTGGATCTCCCGTTCCAGACCCGTTCCAACCCGATCCCGTGGATCAACACCTGGCTGGTGTCCGATAACGTTCAGGTAGCCCCGCAGGAAGTGGAAGTGAGTTCTTATCTGGTCGGGCAAATCGACTCTGAAGTCGATACCGACGATCTGAGTAATTTCCAGCTCTGATGGGACGCGTCACGCTGCGCATCACTGGCACACAGCTGCTGTGCCAGGATGAACACCCTTCCCTGCTTGCTGCGCTTGAATCGCACAACGTTGAAGTGGAATATCAGTGCCGCGAAGGCTATTGCGGCTCTTGCCGCTGCCGTCTGGTCGCCGGTCAGGTGGACTGGATCGCCGAGCCGTTAGCCTTCATTCAGCCCGGCGAAATTTTGCCCTGCTGTTGCAGGGCAAATGGCGATATTGAAATTGAGATGTAACGCGCGTTACAGCGCGTAGTAATACGCTTTCACCTGTTCCCAGTCCGCTTTCGGGATGGGACTCAGGTACTTCTCAAGCTGAGAGAAGTCATGGTGCGCCGCTTTATGGCGACGCAAACGACGACGGCTCTTTTCCAGATCTAAAAACCCGGCTTCCACCGTGCCTTCTGTTTTTACATAGATATGGCGGACGTAGCAGCAACCATGCTGACGATTCACGCTGTGCATCTTTTTAAAGGCCAGCGCGACCGCTTTTAACATCGCATCGCGCACCTCATCAGGATACGGCGTCAGCGTGTGCTGCTGATACCACTCTTCGATGCTCACAAAACCTTTCATATCTTCGGTAATCAACAGTGCACGCCACTCACCGTTAACTTTTGTCGCGTTGCCATAGACAATTTTCGGCACGATCACGCCAGCGCGCTCCAGTTCGCGGATCACTGCGATTTCGCGCACAATCGTCGGGCGTCCGAAGGGATAGCGTACCGAGTGAAACAGGTGTTGTGTCATCCGCTTCACATACAGTTTCTTCCCGTCACGCTCGATGCATTGCACACCGCTCATCCCTTTGCGTCGATAATTCGGTTCTTCAACCCAATCGCCTTCCGTTGCCCACCAGCTCTCAAACTCATTCTGCACTGCTGCCTGCGCCATTATGACCATCCGTAACAGTAACCACATAAATTATTTATCGAACAAATATAAATCTTCTTCTTAAGGAAATCTTAAGAAATTCATGATCGGCTACGGACTTCTTGATCTGACGTGTGATTTCTTGCGTTAAAGCGGCAGGAAAAGAGATAAAAAAACTGCACCTTACTCAGCGGTTGCTCGCCTTTGGGGTGCAGTGGAGAGAATAACGTGGTTATTACTCTTTACGTAAGAACATCACCGCTTTGTCGGGGAAGTCGGTGAACAGCCCGTCCACGCCCGCTTTGTTGTAGAGGATGTCATACAGCTGATTCACATCCGTTGTGTACTCCGGCAACTGATCGGCGCGCACTGTATAAGGATGAACCGTCATCTTATTCTGGTGTGCTTCTTTCACCATATCTGTCAGGACGATATTGCCTTTCGTCGACTTCTCGTCAATCAGCATATGGTAATCCGGACCAATACCGTCCGCATACTCAGCCACCTGCTTCATCGCGCCGGGTTTGAACATCCAGTCATAATTGTAATTCACCCAACTACCGTCCGGCTTCTTCTCCTGCGTTTCATTCCAGTCGGTATACGCGATGAGCTGTACCAGGTTCAGGTTCATCCCCATTTTCGGTTCCAGCTCATTTTTGATGCGCTTAAGTTCCGCCACATCAAAACTTTGCAGATAAACTTTGTCCTGCTTGTCGCTGTAACCGTATTTTTTCAGCACTTCCAGGGTTTTCGTCGCAATGTCCTTCCCTTCCTGATGATGGAACCACGGCGCTTTGATCTCCGGATAGATACCGATGTTCTTGCCAGTAGAATGGTTCAGTCCCTGAACAAACTCGATCTCTTCAGCAAAGGTATGCACGCGGAAATCCGATTTACCCATCGGGAAACGGCCAGGATAGGTTTGCACCTTCTTGCCATTTTCCAGATCAAACCCTTCGGTAAATTTCAGAGATTTGATTTCGTCCAGCGTAAAGTCGATGGCGTAATAACGACCGTCCTGGCGCGCACGATCCGGAAAGCGCTCCGCGACATCCGTCACGCGATCAAGATAGTGGTCATGCAGGACAACCAGTTGGTCGTCTTTCGTCATCACCAGATCCTGCTCCAGATAATCCGCTCCCTGCGCATAGGCCATCGCTTTCGCGGGCAGCGTATGCTCCGGCAGGTAGCCACTCGCGCCACGGTGGGCAATCACGACTTTATCCGTGTTGCTGGCGGCCAGGGCATGGCTTCCCATTACCGCGCCCGCCATCATCAGCGTCAGACTCAGGTTTTTCAGTGCTGTTTTCATTCACTTAGCCCCCGTTGCGTTTCAGTTGCATCTCAGCATGGTGGCGTTTTTCGCCGATCATCACCACAATCAACAGAATCACCGCCAGGATGCTGCCACCGATCATCACCATGAAACCGCCGTCCCAGCCAAAGAAGTCGACGGTGTAACCAACGATGGCGCTGGCCGCCACGGAACCGCCGAGGTAACCAAACAGGCCAGTAAAGCCCGCTGCCGTCCCTGCGGCTTTTTTCGGTGCCAGTTCCAGCGCATGCAGACCAATCAGCATCACCGGACCGTAAATCAGGAAGCCGATCACAATCATACAAACCATATCGACGGTCGGGTTACCCGCCGGGTTCATCCAGTAAACGATGGTAGCGATCGTCACCAGGGTCATAAAGAACACACCGGTCGCGCCACGGTTACCACGGAACACTTTGTCCGACATCCAGCCGCACAGCAACGTGCCTGGGATCCCCGCATATTCATAGAAGAAGTAGGCCCAGGAGGATTTATCCAGTGCAAAATGCTTCACTTCTTTCAGATAGGTTGGAGACCAGTCGAGAATGCCGTAACGCAGCAGATAAACGAACACGTTTGCAATCGCGATGTACCACAACAGTTTATTCGGCAGAACGTACTGCATGAAGATCTGCTTCGCGGTCAGCTCTTCTTCCGCTTTCTCGTTGTAGTCGTCCGGGTAGTCGTTTTTGTACTCTTCGATGGGCGGCAGGCCACAGGATTGCGGCGTATCACGCATCAGCGCGAAAGCGAAAATCGCCACCAGAATGGCGCCGAACGCTGGCATATACAGGGCGGCTTTCCAGTCGTTAAACCAGGCCATCCCGAGCAGGAACAGCAGCGGAGGGATCCCGCCACCGACGTTATGCGCACAGTTCCAGACGGAGACTATCCCGCCACGTTCCTTCTGCGACCACCAGTGCACCATGGTGCGTCCGCACGGCGGCCAGCCCATGCCCTGGAACCATCCGCAAAGGAACAGCAGCACAAACATCACGGCGATGCTCGATGTCGCCCACGGCACAAAGCCCATGAACAGCATCACCGCCGCGGCCAGAATCAGACCGGCTGGCAGGAAAACGCGCGGATTCGAGCGATCCGAAACCGAGCCCATGATGAATTTCGAAAATCCATAGGCAATTGAGATCCCCGACAGGGCGAAACCTAAATCACCGCGTGAAAAACCCTGTTCGACCAGGTAAGGCATTGCAAGGGCAAAGTTCTTGCGCACCAGATAGTACGCGGCATAGCCAAAGAATATCCCCAGAAATATTTGCCAGCGAAGCCGGCGGTATGTCGGATCGATCTCCGCTGCAGGCAAGCGTGCTCTGTGCGCCGCTGGTTTAAATATACTCAACATAATGTAGCCTCCGTGGCCCGTCTTTTATAAGTAGTAAACACCGCAGGTGGTACATGCAACCCCCGCTGCTTCCGGTGTGGTCGCGATGTTATGCAAAGATACAGAACGTGAATGTGAATTACAGCACATATTGTTACAGATTTATGACGAATGTTCAGAAAGGCGCACGAAATCACGTTTCATTTTCGAATCATGAGCGAATATGCGCGAAATCAAACAAACCATGCTTTTTATGTGGCTAAATGATAAAAAACGAACTGTGAGGGAAAACAATGAAAACTCGCGACTCGCAAACCAGTGACGTGATTATCATTGGGGGTGGTGCCACTGGCGCAGGGATTGCCCGTGACTGCGCGCTGCGTGGACTCCGTGTTATTTTAGTCGAGCGTCATGATATTGCGACCGGAGCGACCGGTCGTAACCACGGACTGCTGCACAGCGGCGCACGTTATGCGGTGACCGATGCAGAATCTGCCCGCGAATGCATCAGCGAAAACCAAATTCTGAAACGTATCGCCCGCCACTGCGTTGAACCGACGGACGGTCTGTTTATTACCCTGCCGGAAGACGAACTCTCCTTCCAGGCCACCTTTATCCGAGCCTGCGAAGAAGCGGGCATTCGGGCAGAAGCGATCGATCCGCAACAGGCGCGGATTATCGAACCGTCGGTGAATCCGCAGCTCATCGGCGCGGTTAAAGTGCCGGATGGCACCGTTGATCCGTTCCGGTTGACTGCTGCCAACATGCTTGATGCGAAAGAACATGGCGCCATTATCCTGACCGCCCACGAAGTGACAGGGTTGCTCCGTGAAGGGGCGACCGTCAGCGGCGTGCATGTGCGTAACCATCTCAATGGCGAAACGCAAACACTGCTCGCGCCGGTAGTGGTGAATGCCGCCGGGATCTGGGGACAGCGGATCGCGGAATATGCCGACTTAAGCATCCGTATGTTCCCGGCGAAAGGGTCGCTGCTGATCATGGATCACCGCATCAACCAGCACGTCATTAACCGCTGCCGTAAACCTTCCGACGCCGACATTCTGGTACCTGGCGATACCATTTCGCTGATTGGCACCACCTCAACCCATATTGATTACAACGATATCGACAGCAACCGCGTCACCGCCGATGAGGTCGATATTCTGCTGCGCGAAGGCGAAAAACTGGCGCCAGTTATGGCGAAAACGCGCATTCTGCGCGCCTACTCCGGCGTACGCCCGCTGGTGGCAAGCGATGATGATCCCAGCGGGCGTAACGTCAGCCGCGGTATTGTGCTGTTTGATCATGCGAAACGCGATGGCCTGGACGGATTTATCACCATTACCGGCGGCAAGCTGATGACTTACCGCCTGATGGCGGAATGGGCCACCGACGCGGTCTGCCGCAAGCTGGGCAACATGCGTCCTTGTGTCACCGCGGACACGCCGTTACCGGGTTCGCACGAACCGACGGAAAGTACGCTGAAGCGCGTGATCTCCCTGCCTGCCCCATTGCGTGGTTCGGCGGTGTATCGCCACGGCGACCGTACGCCAGCGTGGCTGAGTCATGGCCGCCAGCACCGCAGTGTGGTCTGTGAATGCGAAGCTGTCACCGCCGGTGAAGTGCAGTACGCCGTCGAAAACCTCAACGTCAACAGCCTGTTGGATCTCCGTCGTCGCACCCGCGTGGGGATGGGCACCTGTCAGGGCGAACTCTGCGCCTGCCGTGCTGCCGGGTTACTGCAACGCTTTAATATCACCACCGCTGCGCAATCCATTACTCAGCTCTCTGACTTCCTCAATGAGCGCTGGAAAGGCGTGCAGCCGATCGCCTGGGGCGACGCGCTGCGCGAAAGCGAATTTACCCGCTGGGTGTACCAGGGATTATGCGGTCTGGAAAAGGAGCCTCGCGATGAGATTTGATACGGTCATTATGGGCGGCGGTCTCGCCGGACTGCTGTGCGGTCTGCAGTTGCAAAAGAGCGGCTTACGCTGCGCGGTGGTGACCCGAGGTCAGAGTGCGCTACACTTCTCCTCCGGTTCGCTGGATCTGCTCAGCGCACTGCCGGATGGACAACCGGTAAATGACATCACTGCCGGTCTGGACGCCCTGCGCGAACAGGCCCCAACACATCCCTACGCCACGCTCGGCACACAACGCGTTCTGACACTTGCAGAACAAACACAGGCGCTACTGGAAGCCTCCGGCGCGCATTTGCAAGGCGATGTCCGGCAGTCACATCAGCGGGTCACCCCGCTCGGCACACTGCGTTCGACCTGGCTCAGTTCACCGGAAGTCCCGGTCTGGCCACTGGCGACAAAACGCATCTGCGTGGTGGGCATTAGCGGCTTGCTCGATTTTCAGGCGCATCTGGCTGCAGCCTCTTTACGTCAACACGATCTGGCGGTTGAAACCGCCGAAATCGATCTGCCGGAACTGGACGTTTTGCGTGATAACGCCACTGAATTTCGGGCAGTGAATATTGCGCGTTTTCTGGATAACGAAGACAAGTGGGCACTGCTCTATGACGCGCTGTTGCCGATCGCAAAAACCAGCGAAATGATCATCATGCCCGCCTGCTTTGGTCTGGCGGATGAACGCCTCTGGCACTGGCTAAATGAACGTCTGCCCTGCGCGCTTACGTTACTGCCCACCCTGCCGCCGTCGGTGCTGGGGATCCGTCTGCATAACCAGTTGCAGCGTCAGTTCGTCCGTCAGGGCGGCATCTGGATGCCCGGCGACGAGGTGAAGAAAGTCAGTTGTAAAAATGGCGTGGTGAGTGAAATCTGGACGCGCAATCACGCGGACATCCCGCTGCGCCCGCGTTTCGCGGTGCTTGCCAGCGGGAGCTTCTTTAGCAGCGGCCTGCTCGCCGAACGTGAAGGCATCCGCGAACCGATTCTGGGACTGGATGTTCAGCAAGCGGCGACCCGTGCCGAATGGTATCAACGTGATTTCTTTGATGCGCAACCCTGGCAACAGTTTGGCGTCACTACCGACGAAGCATTGCGCCCGTCACTGACCGGACAAACCGTAGACAACCTCTATGCTATTGGCTCGGTTCTCGGCGGATTTGACCCCATTGCCCAGGGATGCGGAGGCGGCGTCTGTGCGGTCACCGCGTTACACGCCGCCCATCACATTGCAGCACGTGCAGGAGGTGAGCAATGAGCGATACGAGTTTTGAAAGTTGCATCAAATGCACGGTATGCACCACCGCGTGTCCGGTCAGCCGTGTTAATCCAGGTTACCCAGGCCCCAAACAGGCCGGTCCCGACGGTGAGCGCCTGCGTCTGAAAGATGGCGCGCTGTACGACGACGCGCTGAAATATTGCATTAACTGCAAACGCTGCGAAGTGGCCTGTCCTTCTGACGTCAAAATCGGCGACATCATCCAGCGCGCACGCGCGAAATACGACACCACACGTCCGTCACTGCGTAACTTCGTTTTAAGCCATACCGACCTGATGGGCAGTGTTTCCACACCGTTCGCGCCGGTGGTCAACACGGCAACGTCACTGAAACCGGTGCGCCAGTTGCTCGATTACGCACTGAAAATCGACCATCGCCGGGCGTTGCCAAAATACTCTTTCGGCACCTTCCGCCGCTGGTATCGCAGCGTGGCGGCCCGGCAGGCGCAGTACGCCGATCAGGTTGCCTTCTTCCACGGTTGTTTTGTGAATTACAACCACCCTCAGCTTGGCAAAGATTTGATCAAAGTACTGAACGCGATGGGCACTGGCGTCCAGCTATTGAGCAAAGAGAAGTGCTGCGGCGTGCCGCTGATTGCCAACGGATTTACCGACAAGGCGCGTAAACAAGCGGTAACCAACGTCGAATCACTGCGTGAGGCGATTGGTGTGAAGGGGATTCCGGTGATTGCCACCTCCTCGACCTGTACTTTTGCGTTGCGTGACGAGTATCCGGAAGTGCTGGACGTCGATAACAGCGGGCTGCGGGAACATATCGAACTGGCGACCCGCTGGCTGTGGCGAAAACTGGACGAAGGAAAAACCCTGCCGCTGAAGCCGTTGCCGTTAAAAGTGGTGTATCACACGCCGTGCCATATGGAAAAAATGGGCTGGACGCTCTACACCCTTGAACTGCTGCGCCGAATTCCGGGGCTGGAGCTCACGGTGCTGGATTCTCAGTGCTGCGGGATTGCCGGCACCTACGGCTTTAAAAAAGAGAACTACCCCACCTCACAGGCCATTGGCGCACCGCTGTTTAAACAGATTGAAGAGAGCGGCGCGGATATCGTGGTGACCGACTGCGAGACCTGCAAATGGCAGATTGAGATGTCCACCAGCAAACGCTGCGAACATCCAATTACCCTGCTGGCGAAAGCGTTAGGCTAAATGACTCGCCCGGCGGCACAATCCCCCCGGGCGTTTTTGCGCTTAGCATTCCATAAAATTGAATACGTTACCGTCGTACGTATTTATCTCTCGCCCCTCTTCGCAAAGACTCAATTTCGCGCATAGCTCTGCTGGAACTGATGCAAAAACATATCCGCGATCGTGATTTGCTGGGGCTGGTTGACCGACTGGTCACGCTGTTAATTACAGGTACTGATAATGACAGCCAGTTGCATACGCTGTTTAATTATCTGGTGCAGTACGGCGATGCGCCCCGCTTCAGCGACTTTATCCATGATGTCGCCAGACGTGTTCCCCATCACAAGGAGAAATTGATGACGATTGCAGAAAGGCTTCGGCAGGAAGGCCACCACACGGGGCTGCAGAAAGGACTACAGAAGGGTCTACAGGAAGGATTACAAAAAGGCACAAAGGAGGAGGCATTACGTATCGCGCGGATGATGCTGAAAAGCGGGATCGAATGCGACAAGGTACTGGTAATAACCGGGCTGTCACTCGACGAGATAATGGCAAACAGTCCGTAAAGCCAGACAGATAGCCCGGTGGCGCAGTGCCGCCGGGCTATGGATTTAGTAACTACTTTTCAGTGGCTGCGTGGCCTGACCGGGTTTAAACATCGCCAACCTTTTGTCCAGCGCGTCGGTATACAACATCGTATCGACGCCCACGGCGACAAAGTTTGCCCCCCACTCCAGACATTTCTGCGCCATGAGCGGATCGACGGCGAGAAAACCCGCCGCTTTTCCGGCCGCTCGAATGCGCTGGATGCTCTCTTTGATAATTCGCTGAACTTCGGGGTGTCCTGCATTATCCGGGTACCCCAAAGACGCAGAGAGATCGGCGGGACCAATAAACACGCCGTCAATACCGTCTACGTCCAGGATCGCATCCAGATTATCCAGCGCGGCTTTACTTTCAACCTGCACCAGCAGACAGAGTGACTCATTGGCCTGCGCCATATAATTTTCAATGCGTCCCCAGCGCGCCGCCCGCGCCACGCTGGCCCCGACGCCGCGCTCCCCCACTGGCGGGTAACGGGTGGCGGCGACCACCTGCCGCGCCTGTTCTGCGCTATCGACCATCGGAATCAACAGCGTCTGCGCGCCGATATCCAGCACCTGCTTGATCAGCGCTTTAGCGCCTTCTACCGGACGAATCACCGGCTGGCTGGCGTAAGGGGCAATCGCCTGCAACTGATGATAGAGATCCTGCATCGTATTCGGTGCATGTTCGCCGTCGATCAGCAGCCAGTCATAACCCGACGTCGCGGCAATTTCCGCCATATAAGAGGTGGTCGAACTCAGCCATAGCCCGATTTGTACTTCCCCTTTGCGGAGCGCGTCCTTAAAAGGGTTTGCTAACAATGCGTTCATAATGATCCTTACAACGTGGATAAACTTATTGATGCGCAGCACCCGGTTGCGACGCGGGACGGTTCACGCTCAGCGTGAAGATAATCAGTGAGCCGATAATGGCGACACCTGCCAGCGTCAGCAGTCCTGCGGCATCGCTGGCAAACATCGTTTCTGCTTTAACGCGCAGGATTGGCGCAATAAACCCGCCCACCGCGCCAAACAGGTTGACGAAACCGATGCCCGCCGCCAGCGCTGTGCCAGAGAGCAACTGGGTCGGCATGGTCCAGAACACGGGTTGTACGGCGATAAAACCGACAGCCGCCACGCAAAGCGCCAGAATCGCCACTACCGGAGAGGCCAGACCGGAGACACCGATACCAATTCCTGCCGCCAGCAGCGTCAGCGCGGCGACATTACGCCGCTCACCCGTACGGTCAGAGTAGCGAGGGATAAGCCAGGTCCCGAACAGTGCAGCAACCCACGGAATGGCGGTAACCACCGACGCCGTGAAACCCACTTTGGTTCCCAGCAGCGCAGCAACCTGAGTCGGCAGGAAGAAAATCAGTCCGTACACCGCCACCTGAATCGTCAGATAGATAATCGCCAGTTGCCAGACGCGTCCGTTACGCAGGGCATCCGTCAGTTTTGACGTCGTCTTTTTCTCTTCTTCACTCGCCAGTTGGCTAATGAGCGCCGCTTTCTCTTCTGCACTGAGGAAACGTGCCTGTTGCGGGGTGTCATCCAGCCAGAAGAAAGTGAAGACCCCAGCACCGACGGCTAACAAACCTTCGATAACGAACATCCAGAACCAGCCAGGATGCCCCATGAAACCGTGCATCTCCAGCAGGGCGCCGGAAAGCGGCGATCCCAGCGTCAACGCCAGCGGCGCCCCCATGTAAAACAGCCCCATAATGCTGGCGCGGTTACGTTGCGGGAACCATTGCGAGGTGAGATAGATCATGCCGGGGAAGAAACCGGCTTCCGCCGCTCCCAGCAGGGTACGAATGATCAGGAATTTCACCTCGGTATCCGCCCACGCCATCGCGGCGGAGAGGAATCCCCACAGCAGCGTGGTGGTGCCGATCCAGGTTCTGGCCCCCAGTTTGCGCATTAACAGGTTCGCGGGCACGCCGAGAAAGGCATAGACCACAAAGAAAATTCCCGCGCCAAGCGCATAGGCTTCGTTACTCAACCCGGTGTCAATCTGATAAGTCTCTTTGGCAAAGCCAATGTTCGAGCGGTCCAGAAACGCCAGTACATACAGTGCCAACATAAATGGGATCAAACGTGCGCGGTTTTTCTTCACCACGCCGTCAAGAAGAGTAGTACTCATAGCAAGATCCTCAAAGAGATGAGGGCGTTGCCGACGCTGCGGCAACGCACAGGTCATTAGTGGCTATAAGGCCGTTTCAGGTTGCAGTCGCGGTTAAGCTCGACACCAAATCCCGGTTTATCCAGCACTGACTTATGAATGCGGCCCTGCACCGGCACCGGTTCATCAAGCAGAATCGGGTCAAACTGCGGACGCATAGTTGAGCAATCCGGGCTGGTCATCAGAAACTCACTGAACGGCGTGTTGGTGAAGGTAATCACCGCATGATGCGAATAGACCGACGAGCCGTGCGGCACCACCAGTTGTCCACGCGATTTCGCAATCGCAGCAATCTCGACCAGCGTGGTCAGGCCGCCGCACCAGCCGACATCCGGCTGCATGATATCGATGCCAGTTTCTGCCAGCGTACGGAAGGACTGCAGCGTGCCGTGGTGCTCACCGCTGATGACCATCATGCCTGCCGGCGCATTGCGTTTCAGTTCGCGATAGCCTTCATACTGCTGCGGCGGTAAACACTCTTCGATCCACTTGAGGTTGTACGGCGCGCAGGCGTGGGCCAACTTCGTGGCGTAATTCACGTCCTGACTCATCCAGCAGTCCAGCATCAGCCAGAAATCCGGGCCGCACTTCTCACGCATCTCCGCCACCATCGCGGCATCTTTGCGGATCCCGGCATCGCCATCGTGTGGCCCCCAGTGCGTCGGCATTTTGCCGCCAATAAAGCCCATCTCTTTTGCCAGATCCGGACGAGCGCCAGTGGCGTAGAACTGAATTTCATCGCGCACCGCGCCGCCCAGCAGTTTGTACACCGGCAGTCCCACCACTTTGCCGAACAGATCCCACAGCGCTAAATCCACGCAGGAGATGGTATTCATCACCAGACCGCCAGAGCCTGAGTAGTACATCGTCGCGCCGAGCATCTGATCGTGAATGAGTTTGATGTCGCTGACGCATTTCCCTTCGATAAAGCGATTGAGGTGTTTTTCAACAATAAAGCACCCCATCTCCCCTGCCGTAGAGACCGCAAAGCCCGTCTGTCCGTTTTCGGCTTCGACTTCGACAATCAGCGTACCCAGCACGTTAATGCCGAAGGACTGGCGCGACTGTTCGTACTCACGATATTTACTCATCGGCGTGGCGATATGATCGTCAATCCAGTGATTCGCCCCCTGGTCATGATAATCACCGCCGCCTGCACCTTTTTCTGCTGTTGCTCCACCGGTAAACCAGGCGCGGACATGTTTAATTTTGGGTAGGGTCATGATGTTCTCCATTATTATGATGCGAGTGAATCGAAGGGACTTTTCCATCCCAACAGACGTGAAATACCCTTCGCGCAGGCAATGGCTTTGCCGGCAAGATAATCACGATTCTCTTCGTTGATTTCTAAGCGGGTGCCGACCACCGAAATGGCGGCGGCGGGTTCGTTATTGGCATTAAAAATGGGGGCGGCGACGCAGCGCACATCCGGATAATCTTCTCCGTTATCGAAGCTCCAGCCGCGCTGGCGGATGCGTTCCAGTTCATCGCTAAGTTGTTGAGGTTGGGTGATCGTGGTAGGCGTTGTCTGCTCCCACACCAGCTGTTCAATAATGGCGTTGCGCACGGCGGCGGGCTGCCAGGCCAGCAGACATTTCCCAATACCCGAGCGATACAGCGAAAGACTTTTCCCTTCGTGAGAGCGCACGCTGATGGTCGAAGATGATTCCACCTTCAGGATGTAATACGCGCTTTCATGGTCGATGATCCCCAGATGGCAGAGCAGCCCCGTCTCATCCATCAGTTGCGTCAGGCGTGGGCGCGCCAGTTCACGCAGATCCATTTTGCTGAGCGCATGGCCTGAGAGCTCCACCAGTTTGGTCCACAGACAAAAGTTCTCCTGGTGATCGACACTGATAAACCGCTGACGCTTCAGTTCACTCAACAGCAGATACGCCGTGCTTTTGGGAATGCCCAGTTTTTCAATGATCGTCGCGGCGCTGCAGGGGCCAATCCGCGCAATCAGATTGAGAATATCGATGGCGCGGGTGAGCGCCGGGACTTTGCTTGATTCCAACATACTGGACTCCAGTCTGAGATACTGGAATCAGTGTGATTGGTCGCGGCGGGTAAATTTGTGAAGCACATCATGTCGTCTCTTTCTTCCAACAGAATGGAGAAATTACGCGCAAAAGTGTGAGGTGACGCACGGATTTTTTCGCGGGGAGTACAACCGGTTGGACAAAAAAAGAATCAGCCCGAAAAGCGCAGCGCCTTCGGGCGATTGAAGACTACAACGTCAGCGATTCAACTACGTCAATCCAGCCATGTTCGCTGGCAATATCCTGTTCGTTGAACCAGCGACGCAGCATGTTTAGCGCCATCATCGCACAAACTTCCTGGCGCACCTGCAGACTGTGACGCGTCACGCTGAAATGGACGCGTAGCGCAAATGTGCCGTCTGGCGTGGCCAGCGCAAAATTCAGGTGATCGTTTTCCAGCCCGGAAACCGCCAGCGCCAGTCCGGCGTAATGGTTGCCACGCCGCTCTGCCGTCCAGTGCGCAGTCTGAGCCAACGTCTCTTCCTGCGAAGGCACCACTTCACTGGCCAACAGCGGGGCGCCCACGCGGGAAAGTTGTAATGCCAGCAGCCCGCCGGTGAACTGCTCGCTCAGCGTCAGGCTGAGCTGCCGTTTCTGCAACTCGCGGGCGATTTGTATCGGAAGCCCTTCGGTGCCTTCAAAAATCAGATTTTGTCCGGCAACGCGTTTGACCTCCTGCCACAGGTTGCGCATCGCTTCGCGCTGGGCATACGGTCCGGTTAATTTCAGTTCGATAATTGGCATCGAAGAACGGTAACCCAGCGTCACCCCTTCCGGTAATGAAAGCGAATCGAGGCTTTGCGCCAGGTCGCTTTCCGAACGACCAAAGGTGGTCAGACGCAGACACAGCGGCGGCTCGGTGAGAGAGAAGCGCTCGCGCAAACGCGGCAGGATCTCATGTTCCACCATCACCTTAAATTCTGACGGTACACCCGGCGTAAAGAACATCAGGCAGCGATTAAGCTGTACCGCAAAACCACAGGCGGTGCCGACGGGGTTATTGATAAATTCGGCGCTGGCGGGCAGTTCCGCCTGTTTGCGATTGCTGGGTGCCATCACTCTGCCGCGCTCGCGGAAGAATCGCTCAATTTCAGCAAGCCATGCCTCGTGCAGAACCAGCCCTTCCCCTTTTGCCGTCGCAGCGGCAAGCGCGCTGAGATCGTCACTGGTCGGCCCCAGACCACCGTTGACGATCAGTACATCAGCATGCTGACTGCGCTCGCGCAAAATGGCGACCAGGCAGTCGAGGTTATCGCCCACCGTATTACGACGGGTTAAGGGCAACCCCTGATTAAAGAAAAAATCGGCCAGCCAGGCAGCATTCGTGTCGACGATTTGCCCGTGCAACACTTCATCCCCGGTGGATAACATCTCCACGTTTAACATCGTGTTCTCCTGCTTTTATGATGAAAACACTATAACGCAAAGGCGGAAATGGCGGGGCAAGAAAAAGTCCTGAAGGAAGAAAAAGCGGCGCGAAGAGAAGTCGCGCCGTCTGGATTAGAAGCTGGCGTTAACCCCGACATACGGGCCATCAGCAATAGCGCTATCGCGATTGCCGTCTTTACCGGCCAGATTGAGATAGCGATACCCGGCCTCAATACTCAGCGGACGCATGATGGTCAGGCGCGCACCGGCATTAGCCGCATCATAGCTTTCAATACCGCTGGAGAGTGAATCGGGTGAGTAGTAATACTCCCCGAACAGGCGGACGCTGTCGCCAATCGGCCACTGTAACCCGCCGCCGACCGCTGCCGCATACCCCTCATCGCCATAATTTGGGTTGGTGTAAACCCCTTTGCCGCCCACCGTCGCCAGCAGCGGTCCGAGAGGAATATTCAGCCCCAGGCCGAGATCGGCGGTGTCGCCGTCGTCATCGTTATGCAGCCAGTTACCGCTCAATGCCAGGCCGGTTGACTCTGTACCAAAACCGACGCCAACGTTGGTGTATTCTTTACCCGCCTGACCGCTGATGTTGATTGCACTCGCAGAAGCAGAAACGAACAGCATTCCCGCTATTCCAAATAATACGCTTTTCTTCATTTTTACCCTTTTCCAGCAAGCAAATACATAAAGTTCTCCAAAGCTGCAGGATTGTACTGCCAACGCCAAAGGAATCAATGAGCTAAAAAAGCGATCATCAGGCGTTTTGTAACGAAATAATACCGATGAGGAGTGTAAAGAGCGCCTCTAATCTCCTGTAGTGACCCAATAAGCCTCCAGGAACCATTTTTTATTCAATGCCATTCCTTAAAATATATTTCTCAGATGAATAGAAAATAAACATTTTATCTGTTGTTGCCAGGCGATAAACTTTTCTCCGCTTATTCACCCTCTGCTTCAAGGACTATTACCGTGCGTCAAAGGACTATTGTTTGCCCCTTAATACAGAATGCTGGACATTATCTCCTGTGCCAGATGGCCGACGATCGGGGTGTTTTCCCGGGACAATGGGCGCTGTCTGGCGGTGGCGTTGAACCGGGGGAACGCATTGAAGAGGCCCTGCGCCGGGAGATTCGCGAAGAGCTGGGAACTGAGCTGGTTCTGACTGACATCAAACCCTGGACCTTCAGCGACGATATCCGTACCAAAACCTACCCTGATGGCCGTCAGGAAGAGATTTATATGATTTACCTGATTTTCGACTGCATCGCTGCCAATCGTGAGGTGCATATTAATGACGAGTTTCAGGCGTTTGCCTGGGTCAAACCAGAAGATTTATCTCAATATGATCTTAACGTTGCAACGGTGAAAACCTTAACGCTAAAAGGGTTACTGTAATATCTGATGACAGCCATTATGACTGTCATTCTTTATTCATAACAGGGATTAAGATGACACCAGTTTACCATCAAGGAATAATTTTCCCTTATCGACATGCATCACCAGGCCGTCCAGATAATCCGGGGTCAATTTTACCCCTCGCATATTTTTTGCCAGATATGTCAGACAATGATTATGGGTAAAAATAACCACGTTTTTATTTCCCGACTTATTGGCTAAACGCTCAATGGCCTGATAAGTCCCCCGCCCACAGGCATGCATGCCTTTATCTACCGTCAGTTTTTTATCCGCAGAAAACCAGGTCGCCGACTGAATGGTGCGTACCGTATCGCTGGCATACAAATCGTAGTCTTTTATCTCTTTACCAAACGCGACACCCAACGCACGGGCTTGCTTCGCGCCATGCCCGGTAATGCCCGTTTTATCTGACAGGCAGGTATTGTCTGACCTGTCGCAGCGTTCAGCATGACGAAACAGCACCACCACCGGATGCTGCTTTGCCAGTAGTGCCAGAGTACGGGAATCAATTCTCGGCAGACCGTTACTGCTCCAGGCGAAATGGCTGCTCAGTCCCGCCATTATCGCCAGTGCCGATAGCAGAATAACCGTATATTTTTTGTATTTAACAACCCGCTGAGACAATACAAACACATTTAACTCCACTCAAAACCGACAAACAAAAATATAACGTTGCAGCGTATCGCTTAATGAAAGGCATAATCATTTATGAGGGCAAAATGCCCGAAAACGACGGCCATTGCAAACACAATACGGGTAAAAAAGCCTATATTTTTCTAACGTTAACTTCTTAAGGTTAAATTAATATTCAGCCATTAATATTCGGTTCTAACTGGATAATCCTCATTTAGCCTCCTGTTTATGACTTAATAAATAAGAGGATCTCAGTATCCAACTGGCTAAAGGAAATATAATGTCTGATTTTCTGCCTTTCTCTCGCCCGGCGGTGGGTACGGAAGAACTTGCCGCTATCAAAGCGGTTCTCGACTCTGGATGGATTACGACCGGCCCGAAAAATCAGCAACTGGAACAGGCCTTCTGCACGTTGACGGGAAACCACCACGCCATTGCCGTCAGCTCCGCCACGGCAGGAATGCATATCGCCCTCATGGCGCTGGGAATCGGTGCCGGTGATGAAGTCATCACCCCGTCAATGACCTGGGTTTCCACACTGAATATGATAGTGCTGCTGGGGGCCACTCCGGTGATGGTGGATGTCGACCGCGACACGCTGATGGTCACGGCTGAACACATTGAAGCTGCCATAACCCCGCGTACGAAAGCCATTATCCCTGTCCACTACGCCGGCGCACCGGCCGATCTGGACGCCATTTACACCCTCGCGGAACGTCACGGGATTGCGGTTATCGAAGATGCCGCCCACGCGGTCGGGACTTATTATCAGGGCCGTCACGTCGGGGCACGAGGCACCGCGGTTTTCTCCTTTCACGCCATCAAGAATATCACGTGTGCGGAGGGAGGACTTATTGTCACCGATGATGAGCCACTCGCCCGGCAGTTACGTGCCCTGAAATTTCACGGACTGGGCGTCGATGCCTACGATCGCCAGACCTGGGGGCGAGCCCCTCAGGCGGAAGTACTGACGCCAGGTTACAAATATAATCTGACCGATATTAACGCGGCGATGGCGCTGGTTCAGTTAGACAAGCTTGAAACACTTAACCGTCGCCGGTCCATCATCGCCCACACGTACCAACAGGCGCTGGCCGATCTGCCGTTTCAACCGCTGAGCCTGCCGCCGTGGCCCCACGTCCATGCATGGCATCTGTTTATTATTCGTACCGATGAAGATCGCTGCGGCATCAGTCGTGACGCGCTAATGGAGGCGCTTAAAGCCCAGGGGATCGGGACCGGTTTGCATTTCCGTGCGGCACATACGCAAAAATATTACCGCGAACGCTTTACTACCCTGTCGCTCCCCAATACCGAATGGAACAGCGCGCGTATCTGCTCGCTACCGCTGTTTCCCGATATGACCCCGGCGGATACCGCTCGCGTCATTACCGCTCTTCGCCAGATTGCAGGAAAATAACCATGTTTGAAGCCCTTCCGATTACGAAAGTGTCGGTGGTGATCCCTGTCTACAACGAACAGGAAAGCCTGCCGGAACTGCTCAGGCGAACCACTGCGGCCTGCGAGAGTCTGGGAAAAGACTACGAAATCCTGTTGATTGATGACGGTAGCAGCGACCACTCCGCCCGGTTGTTGATCGACGCATCAGAAGCCGAAGGCAGCCACATCGTTTCGATTTTACTCAATCGCAACTACGGGCAGCATTCCGCCATCATGGCGGGATTCAGTCACGTCACCGGTGATCTGATCATTACGCTCGATGCCGATCTGCAAAACCCGCCGGAAGAGATCCCGCGTCTGGTGGCAAAAGCCGATGAAGGGTATGACGTCGTTGGCACCGTACGCCAGAATCGTCAGGACAGTCTGTTCCGTAAGACCGCCTCGAAGATGATCAACCATCTGATTCAGCGCACCACGGGCAAAGCCATGGGCGACTACGGCTGCATGCTTCGCGCCTATCGCCGTCACATTATCGATGCCATGTTGCACTGTCATGAGCGCAGCACATTTATCCCGATTCTGGCGAATATTTTTGCCCGGCGCGCCACGGAGATCCCCGTTCATCACGCGGAACGTGAATTTGGTGATTCTAAATACAGCTTTATGCGGCTGATTAACCTGATGTACGACCTGGTGACCTGCCTGACGACGACGCCTCTGCGCATGCTGAGCCTGCTCGGCAGCGTCATTGCCGTTACCGGATTTACCCTGTCGATTCTCCTCGTCATCCTCCGCCTGACGCTGGGACCACAATGGGCGGCAGAAGGGGTATTCATGCTGTTTGCCGTTCTGTTTACCTTTATCGGCGCGCAGTTCATCGGCATGGGATTACTCGGCGAATATATCGGTCGAATTTACAACGATGTTCGCGCCCGTCCCCGCTATTTCGTCCAGCAAGTTATTCGTCCGCAAAGCCCGCACTCTACAAAGGAAAATCAACAATGAAAGCCGTTGTCTTCGCGTATCACGATATGGGATGTCTGGGCGTTCAGGCCGTACTCGACGCCGGCTATGACATTGCCGCCATTTTTACACATGCGGATAATCCAGCAGAAAACGCGTTTTTTGGCTCCGTTTCTCGCCTGGCGGCTGAGGCGGGGATCCCGGTCTATGCCCCCGATGACGTCAATCATCCTGTCTGGACTGAACGTATCAGCCAGCTTGCTCCCGACGTGATTTTCTCTTTCTACTACCGTCATCTGCTCAGCGATGCAATTCTGGAACAGGCTCCGGCAGGCGCATTCAACCTGCACGGTTCACTCTTGCCAAAGTATCGTGGTCGCGCCCCGCTGAACTGGGTATTAGTGAATGGCGAAAGTGAAACCGGCGTGACGCTGCACCGCATGGTCAAACGCGCCGATGCAGGCGCCATTATCGCGCAACAGCGTGTCGCTATTTCGCCTGACGATACGGCCCTGACGCTACATCATAAGCTTTGCCAGACCGCCCGACAGGTGCTGGAACAGGCATTGCCCGCTATCAAACGCAGAGAGACGCGTGACGTTTTACAGAACGAGAGCGACGCAACGTACTTTGGTCGTCGCACGCCTGCAGACAGTTTCCTGACGTGGGACCGACCGGCAACGACGCTGCATAACATGGTGCGGGCGGTCGCTGCCCCCTGGCCGGGCGCGTTCTGCTATTCCGGAACGCAAAAATTTACCCTCTGGTCATCCCGCGTCCACGCGCAGAACAACAGTGCGCAACCGGGAACCGTAATTTCCGTTTCCCCCCTGCTGATTGCCTGTTCCGAAGGCGCGCTGGAAGTGGTAACGGGGCAGGCAGACAACGGCATCACCATGCAGGGCGCACAGTTAGCGCAGGTTCTCGGTCTGGTTGCGGGTTCTCGTTTAAACAGTCAGTCGCTGGCCACCAGCAAACGCCGTACCCGCGTGTTGATCCTCGGCGTGAATGGTTTTATTGGCAACCATCTCACCGAACGCCTGCTGCGCGAAGACCACTACGAAATCTATGGTCTGGATATCAGCAGAGATGCGATTGATCGCTTCCTTAACCATCCGCGTTTTCATTTTGTGGAGGGCGACATCAGCATTCACTCTGAATGGATCGAATATCACGTTAAGAAATGCGACGTGGTGCTGCCGCTGGTGGCCATTGCCACGCCAATTGAATATACCCGCAATCCACTGCGCGTCTTTGAACTGGATTTTGAAGAAAACCTGAAAATCATTCGCTACTGCGTGAAATACCGTAAGCGGATCATTTTCCCATCGACTTCTGAAGTGTACGGGATGTGTACCGACAACGTGTTCGATGAAGACAGCTCGAATCTGATTGTCGGGCCGGTCAATAAACCCCGCTGGATTTACTCGGTATCCAAGCAGCTTCTCGACCGTGTCATTTGGGCCTATGGTGAAAAAGAAGGGCTTCGCTTTACCCTCTTTCGCCCCTTCAACTGGATGGGGCCGCGACTCGACAGCCTGAATTCCGCGCGAATTGGCAGCTCACGCGCCATTACGCAATTGATTCTTAACCTGGTGGAAGGCTCACCGATTAAGCTTATCGAAGGCGGAAAACAGAAACGCTGCTTTACGGATATCCGCGACGGCATCGAAGCGCTATATCGGATCATTGAAAACGAAGGGGGGCGCTGCGACAGTGAAATCATCAACATCGGCAACCCGGAAAACGAAGCCAGCATCAAGGAACTGGCGGAAATGCTGCTGGAGAGTTTCGACAAACATCCACTTCGCTATCATTTTCCACCGTTTGCCGGGTTACGGGTGGTGGAGAGCAGCAGCTATTATGGCAAAGGCTATCAGGACGTGGAGCACCGTAAGCCCAACATCCGTAATGCAAAACGTTGTCTGGACTGGGAGCCTGCCATCGATATGCGCGAAACGGTTGACGAGACGCTGGATTTCTTCCTGCGCAGTATAGATCTCACGGAACATTCATCATGACAAAAGTCGGCTTGCGTATTGATGTCGATACCTTCCGTGGCACCCGCGAGGGCGTGCCGCGCCTGTTAGCGTCATTGAGCCGATACCACATCCGGGCAAGTTTTTTCTTTAGCGTTGGGCCTGACAACATGGGGCGCCATCTCTGGCGTCTGATTAAACCGCAGTTTCTGTGGAAGATGCTGCGCTCAAACGCCGCGTCTCTTTACGGCTGGGATATTTTGCTGGCCGGTACCGCCTGGCCGGGTAAAGAAATCGGCCGCGCAAACGCAGAGATTATCCGTGAAGCGGCGCGCCTACATGAAACGGGGCTGCACGCCTGGGATCACCACGCCTGGCAGTCCCGGAGTGCTCAGTGGAGCGAACCGCAGCTGATCGCCGATATTTCACACGGAATCACCGCCCTTGAGGCCATCACCGGCCAGCCAGTGACCTGTTCAGCCGTTGCGGGCTGGCGCGCTGACCAGCGTGTGGTGCTTGCCAAAGAGACATTTCCTCTGCGTTACAACAGTGACTGCCGCGGCTGGGCGCCGTTCCGTCCGGTTCTCGGCGGGGATGCGTTCGCTACGCCACAAATTCCGGTCACGTTGCCCACGTGGGATGAAGCGGTGGGTCGCGAGGTTCAGGCAGAGGATTTCAACGACTGGATCCTCTCCCGAATACAGCGGGAAACCGGTACACCGGTGTATACCATTCATGCCGAAGTCGAAGGCGGGGCCTGGCACAGCCAGTTTGAGGAACTGCTCCAGCGTGCGGCCGATGTGGGCATCAGCTTCTGCCCGCTTGGCGATCTCCTGCCTGAGGATCGCAACACCTTACCGCCGGGAGAAATTATTCGCGGAAACTTCGCGGGAAGAGAAGGATGGTTAGGCTGCCAGCAAGCAATGAGTGTCATACGATGAAAAACACCCGTTATTATCAGATACTGGCCGCGCTCATCGCGTTCTGGTACATCATCCCCATCAACCTGCGTCTGCTGTGGCAACCTGACGAGACGCGCTATGCCGAGATCAGCCGGGAAATGCTGGCATCCGGCGACTGGCTCATCCCCCACTTTTTGGGTGTGCGTTACTTTGAAAAACCGATTGCCGGGTACTGGATCAACAGCATCGGGCAGTGGTTGTTTGGGGCGAACAATTTCGGCGTTCGCGCGGGCGCCATTTTTGCGACGCTGCTGACCGCCGCGCTGGTGGGATGGCTTGCCATGCGCCTATGGCGCGATACGCGTACCGCCCTGCTGTCGGCCATCATCTTCCTGTCGTTGTTTATTGTCTACGGGACTGGCACCTATGCGGTGCTCGATCCGCTGATTGCGCTCTGGCTGATGGCGGGACTGTGCTGTTTCTGGCAAGCAATGCAGGCCACCACCTGGCAAGGGAAAAGTGCAGGATTCCTGCTGTTGGGCGTCACCTGCGGGATGGGCGTCATGACCAAGGGTTTTCTGGCGCTTGCGGTACCGGTGCTCAGCGTGCTGCCGTGGGTCGCCACGCAGAAACGCTGGAAAGATCTGTTGCTCTACGGCGGATTAGCGGTCATCAGCTGCGTCGTCGTCGTTCTGCCGTGGGGACTGGCGATCGCCCAACGCGAACCCGATTTCTGGCACTACTTTTTCTGGGTCGAACATATCCAGCGTTTCGCGATGGATGACGCCCAGCACAAAGCGCCGTTCTGGTACTATCTGCCGGTGCTGATCGCCGGAAGCCTGCCGTGGCTTGCGCTGCTTCCTGGAGCGTTAAAAACCGGCTGGCAGGCGCGCGATGAATCGCGCAGCGCCCTCTATCTACTGGGTTGGATCGTGATGCCGCTGGTGTTCTTCAGCATCGCAAAAGGCAAATTACCCACCTACATTCTGTCGTGCTTCGCCCCGCTGGCGATACTGATGGCGAGATACGGGTTGAACGCGGCAGAAAAAGGCCTGGCTGCGCTGCGCATCAACGGCTGGATCAATATCCTGTTCGGCATCTTCGGAATAATCGCCACGCTGGTCGTTTCGCCGTGGGGACCGCTGAAATCACCGGTCTGGATGCACGTTGAGGTGTATAAGGTTTTCTGCACGCTGGGGATTTTTTCTCTGTGGACTTTTTTCGGCTGGTATACGCTGACTAACACCGCGAAAAGCTGGGTTTACGCCGCGCTGTGTCCTGTGGCGCTGGCATTGCTGTTTGGTTTTTCCGTTCCGGATCGGGTCATGGAATCCAAACAGCCACAGTTTTTTGTCGAGATGACCCGGGAAAACCTGATACCGAGCCGCTACATTCTGACCGATAGCGTCGGCGTCGCCGCCGGGCTGGCCTGGAGTCTGAAGCGCGACGATATTTTCATGTATGGGCAAACCGGCGAACTGAAATATGGCCTTAACTATCCCGATGCTAAGGGCCGGTTCATTCGCTACGACGACTTTACGGACTGGCTCAACCAGCATCGTCAGGAGGGGATTATTACGCTCGTGCTCACCATCGCCAAGGATGAAGACATCAACCGCCTCGCCATTCCCCCTGCCGACACGATTGATAATCAGGGGCGTCTGGTGCTGATTCAGTATCGTCCCAAATGATCTGGCTGGTGTTAGTACTGGCCAGCCTGCTCAGCGTTACCGGGCAGTTATGTCAGAAGCAAGCGACGCTTCCCGTGTCGACAAGCGCGCGAAGACGCCATATTACCCTGTGGCTGGGGCTGGCGCTCGCCTGCCTCGGCCTGGCGATGATCCTGTGGTTACGGGTATTGCAGAGCATTCCCGTGGGTATTGCGTATCCGATGCTCAGTCTGAATTTTGTCTGGGTCACATTACTGGCATGGAAAATCTGGCGCGAACCGGTGGCGCTTCGTCACTGGCTGGGTATCGCCTTGATCATTGGCGGTATTTTTATTCTGGGGAGTGCGGCGTAATGGGATTACTCTGGGGACTGTGCAGCGTGATCATCACCTCTGCCGCGCAACTTGGCCTGGGCTTTGCGATGGCAAACCTGCCGCCGATAACACAGTGGCAGACGTTTTTTTCGGCGCTGTTCTCCCTTCATACCGGCACACTCGTGCTAGTCACCAGTTTAGTGGGCTATCTGCTGTCGGTTTTCTGCTGGCATAACGCGCTGCATCGCCTCGCGCTGAGCAAGGCTTACGCGCTGCTCAGCCTGAGTTACGTGCTGGTGTGGGTGGCGTCGATAATCTTACCCGGCTGGCAGGGCACGTTTTCCCTGAAAGCGCTGTTGGGCGTAGTGTGTATCATGACCGGACTGATGTTCATTTTTCTGCCCGCACCGCGGAAAACGCGCTGACGTTTATTTGTTCCCCAGCAGCGTCTTCAGGCGCTCCCACTCGTCGCAGGTATAACTCCTGGCATCCAGAATCTTCACCGTTCGCCCACTGTCACGGTTGACGGAATACAGCGCATCCTTCTGCGGGGAAAGGATATCACCGGCATTCACCACAATGTCAGACTGGACTTCAACGATCATTTTCAGTGAACCGCCGGCATCACTTAACACTAATGCATGCTTCCCTGACTTTTTGTCATAGCACGACTTCTTCACCTGCCATTCCATTGCATACCTTTACGTATCGGGAACTTTTACATTACGTTACACAGTAGCAGATAAACAAAGTGGCAATGAGCGTCGGATGGCAAAATGGCGAGATGCAATTAATGCTTTCCTAATGTTTCATTCACCCAATCAACCATTGCTCGCCGGGAAATTTTTATCCCACCATTTTTCAGTTCGCCAGGCAGAGCGAGCCAGCGTACCGGCTGCTGAAAGCGCGCCAGTTTGTCTTTCACCCATTCGCTGAGTTCTGTCTCTGCGACGACGGCGTCACATTCCACCACCGCCACCGGTCGATGACCAAATTCGGCATCCTCGACTGGCACGATAAACGCCTGCAGCACGTGAGGATGCGTAACGATGACCCGTTCGACCTCTTCCGGCTGAATCCCCTCTCCACCACTAAAAAAGAGATTATCCAGACGCCCGACGATGGTCAGTTTTCCTTTATTCAGTACGCCGCGATCGCGTGTGGCAAACCAGCCTTCATCGTTAACCAGAGGAACCAGATTGCCGCTTCGCCAATAACCTTCCGCCATACTGGCCGCCCGCAGCCAGACTTCATCGTTGACAATTTTGACTTCTCTCCCCGGTAAGGGCATACCGACATCAGCCAGACCGTCCGCCTCTTTCGCACATACCGTTGAGGCAAATTCCGTCAGGCCGTAACCGCACCAGCAGCGAATGCCCTGCGCGCGCGCCTGTTCGGTTAACGCCACCGGAATCGCCGCACCGCCTAACAAAACGGCTTTCAGCGCCACCGGTGTCTGGTTCACCAACAAACGCCAGAGCTGTGTAGGCACCAGCGAGGCATGGGTGCACCCGGCGAGCATCTGCTCCAGCGGTTGTTTTTCCCGTACGGTTATCCGAGCGCCAGCCAATAACCAGCGCCACAAAATTCCCTGCCCGGAAACATGAAACAAAGGCAGAGAGAGCAGCCAGTCGTCATCTTTTGCCAGCGGCATCAACGACAGCACGCCTTCAGCGCTGGCAAGATGCGCCTGACAGGTATGAACTGCCGCTTTCGGTAGACCGGTCGAACCGGAGGTCAACGTCATGGAGCTCAATCGCTGCGGCTGCCAGTCGACGGCATACTCTCCTGCGCCCTCCTGCATGGCGAGCGAACGCAGAAAGGGAAAGGCATTCTCCCCCTCCAGGTCCAGCGCAAACTGCAACGTGAGTTCAGGTAACAGAGTCGTCAGCAAGGCGTGAGGAAGCTGTGGATTGACCGGCAGGATCCGTGCACCGCACTGCAACAGTGCCAGCCATGCCAGCAGGGTCTGCGGATGATTCCAGGCGCGGAGCATAACGCCGCGGCCTTCGGCAACGCCCTGCGCGGCAAAACCGCTCGCCAGAGCATCAACCCGTTGACAAAGCGCGCGCCAGCTTAACACCTCATCATTCAGGCGTATGGCTGGCGCGTCTCCCTGAACCTGCCGCCAGTACCGCCACGGCCAGTCAGGAAAGGTCATCGCAGTCGTTCCAGTGCAGATTCTTCAATACAGGGTAATGTGCTGCCCGTCCAGCGACGAATCTGCTGCGCCTGCATCAGGCTCAGCGTGTCCAGCCCTGGAATGGTGTCTGGCGTCAGCCACGCGGCAATACGCGCCAGTTGTGTCAGTCCCAGGCTCGATTCGATGGACGAACTGATCACCGCCGTCAGCCCCTGCGCATGCGCGGCCTTCACCTGCTCACACACTTTTTCCAGCGACCCGGTCAGCGTCGGTTTGATGACCACTGCGCGGACACCCTCTTCTGCTTCAAAAACAAAATCCGCGTCACGCAGGCTTTCATCCCAGGCGATAGCAATCCCGGTTTCACGGGCAAAGGCGCGCGAGTCGTCCCGTGTTTTGCACGGTTCTTCGAGGAAGGCGATGCGGTTACGGTAGTCCGGGTTCACGTACTTCGCGAACTGCTGGGCCTTCAATGGCGTCCAGGCACGGTTGGCATCCAGACGCAGGCGCAATTCCGGGATCGCTTCCAGCAGCAGGTTGACCACCATGCCGTCGCGCACGGCTTCGTACAGTCCGACCTTTACCTTCGCGACTTTTTCGCCGGGCATGTCCGCCAGTTGCAGCACCAGATCGTCTGGATCCCCGGTACACAGCGGCGCCGCCCGATAGTCTGCGGCTTCAGGTAATGTTCCGGCTATTTCCGCCAGCGCGCAGCTTACGCCGAAGGCCACGGAAGGCATATCAGGCAATGCGTCATCGCCCTGCAGCCAGCCGTCAACCCAGACCAGCAGCGCAGTCTGCGCCTCTTCCCAGGTTTCCTGGCTGAAGCCCGGCAGAGGGGAGATCTCTCCCCATCCCTGACGCTCGCCGTCCTGCAGACGAACATACAGCCCGTCACGCGTTTTTAACCGCCTGTCGCGCAGAACCACCCCCGCGTCCATGGGGATCTGCCAGCGGTATACCTGCGCGCTACGCATTACGGATTCCGCTTGAATTTGCTGAAATCAGGCTGACGTTTCTGGTTGAAGGCGTTACGACCTTCCTGACCTTCTTCCGTCATGTAGAACAGCATGGTGGCGTTACCCGCCAGCTCCTGCAAACCGGCCTGACCATCACAGTCAGCGTTCAGTGCGGCTTTCAGGCAACGCAGCGCCATCGGGCTGTTTTGCAGCATTTCACGACACCAGCGGACGGTTTCTTTTTCGAGATCGGCCAATGGAACCACGGTGTTCACCAGCCCCATATCCAGCGCCTGTTTAGCATCGTACTGACGGCACAGGAACCAGATTTCCCGCGCTTTCTTCTGCCCAACGATACGCGCCATGTAGGAAGCACCCCAACCGCCGTCAAAGGAGCCGACTTTCGGGCCGGTCTGACCGAAGATAGCGTTTTCCGCTGCGATAGTCAGATCGCACATCATGTGCAGCACGTGGCCGCCGCCGATGGAATAACCCGCCACCATCGCGACAACCGGCTTCGGGCAGGTACGGATCTGGCGCTGGAAATCCAGCACATTCAGGTGATGCACGCCGGAGTCATCCTGATAGCCGCCGTAGTCGCCGCGAACTTTCTGGTCGCCGCCGGCGCAGAAGGCTTTATCGCCTGCGCCAGTCAGAATTATCACGCCGACGTTATCGTCGTAACGGGCATCAGCCATCGCCTGAATCATCTCTTTGACGGTCAGAGGACGGAATGCGTTGCGCACCTGAGGACGATTAATGGTGATTTTTGCGATACCGTCGGTCGATTTCTCATAGCGAATGTCGGTGTAGCCTTCGGAGCAATCGTGCCATTCTACCGGTGCGTAAAGCATTGTTTCATCTGGATAGATCATAGTGTGTCCTTTAGTCAGAGACGCAGAATCTGCGCCAGACAGTCCACTACGCCTGCGGGATTTTCCCGGTGCGCGTTGTGTCCGGCGTTACGAATCACATGGCGGGTCGCCGCTAATTCCATCGCGAGAGCGCAGAATTTGCTGTCACGTTCACCACATAAATAATAAAACGGAATGGCGAGCGCATTGAGCGCATCGCGTAAATCAGGCTGGACCGCCAGCGAGGTGGCTTCCAGCATTGCCGCCAGCGTTTCGCCGTTATTCTGGCTACGCAGCGCGACCCATTCCTCACGTTGCCGCGTATTTAACGAGGCAAAGACCGGCTGCTGATACCAGTCTGTAAAAACGTCACGCAATGATTCATGGCGAAAACGCGCAGCCCAGTGCTGGTCTGAACGCGCACGCGCCTCGCGTTCAGCGTCGCTTCGCAGACCCGGATGACCACCTTCAACCACCAGGCCACAAAGTCCCGGCATCTCCTGACACGCCGCCATCATCGCCACTCTGCCGCCGAGGGAATACCCCACCAGCCAGTAATTAAGTATGTTGTAACTAAGAAGAGTGTTACGCAATAAGGTGATCACATCGGTAAATCCGCTGACGCGAATATCCGCCGATCCGCCGTGGCCGGGCAAGTCGACATACAGCCGGGAAAAACCCGTAAGCTGCTCGCCAACCGGCTGCCACTCCTGGCCATCGCCGGAAAAACCGTGCAGGAAAACCAGCCAGGGTGAACCTGACTGCGCGTCTTTTGCCTGCGCGTGCAGGATCATAAATGGCTCACCTGCGCCAGTAGCTGTTGCAGCGTTTGCGCGCCGTCGGTGTCATTGACCACCAGTTCAATCACCGTGGTCGCAGGCGTACGCCACGCGCCCGCCAGCGCCGCCTCCAGTTCATCCCAGCTTTCCGGACGATGATACTTGAGGTTGAACATTGCGGCCGCGTGTTCGAAATGGACGTTCTGCGGCATCAGATAGAAGCGTTCGCGTTCGCTCTGCGGCGTGGGCAGCAGCGAGAAAATCTGCCCGCCGTTATTGTTCACCACAATCAGTACGAACGGTGCGGAGACCTGGCGCAGTAAGGCTAGCGCATTGAGATCGTACAGCGCCGATAAATCGCCCACGATGGCCAGCGTCGATTTCGCGCTGGCACGCTGCACGCCTGCCGCCGTTGATAAGAGTCCGTCAATGCCGCTGGCGCCGCGATTGCTGTATACCGGGTAACCTGCCGGAAGCTGTGACAGGGCGTCAATCAAGCGCACCACCAGACTATTGCCGACAAAAAGCTGCCCCTGCTCGGGCAGATACTCGCAAATGCGATGCGCCAGTTGCGCCTCGCCAAAAGTGTCACGCCGCGCCGCTACGGCCTGCCAGGCCTGCTGTGCAAGACGCGGGATATCTACACACCACGGTTGACGTTTTTCCGCCGGATGCAGTTCCAGCCAGTCGCCAGGTTTCGCCACCAGACGACGACCGCGGTGGTGGGCCGGATCCAGCCGTCCTTCGATATTATCGACAATCCAGTACTCTTGCGGCTCACAGCTTGACTGCCACTGGAGCAGGCGTTTCCCGGTCAGGCTGCTGCCAAGCTGCACCACAATCTGCGCCTGCTGCAGTTCCGTTACCGCCTTCGCATTGCCAAGCCAGAGATCGGCACACGGAAGCGGCTGTCCGGTTTGTGACAGCACATCGCCAATCAGCGGCCAGCCCAGCGTCTGCGCCCACTGCGCCACTTTTTTGCCTTCCTCTGCGCTCATTCGCCCGGCCACCACAACGCCACGCTTTTGCCGCCAGAAGAACCAGTCGCGCTGTTTGTCGCTCTCCAGCCGACGCGCTTCACGTAGCCAGGGCTTGTCATCCTGCCACCAGTCGCCGAGGCGCTGCTGCCAGGCCAGACCGGTTTCGTCCATCTCGCCATACAACGGCTCGGCAAACGGACAGTTGATATGCACCGCCCCGGCATGCAGCGAGGCCAGCGCATTGTCAATGGTCGATACCAGCCATCGGGCCGGAATATCCTGCGTCGGACGCGGAAGCGAGAGCGTTTGCGACGGATGTGACGCAAACATGCCTGCCTGGCGAATCGCCTGATTCGCGCCGCAGTCGATCAGTTCAGGGGGACGATCGGCAGTCAGTAAAATGAGTTTTTCACCGGTTAATCCTGCCTCAATCAGCGCCGGATAAAGATTCGCCACCGCCGTACCAGAGGTGACAATCACCGCCACAGGCTGGTTACTTACCTTCGCCAGCCCCAACGCCAGATGCCCAAGGCCACGCTCATCAAAATGCGTGTGGTGAATAAAGGCGGAATTTTCCGCCGCCGCAAGCGTGAGCGGCGTGGAACGAGAGCCAGGGGCAATGCAAATATGCCTGACGCCATGGCGAGTTAATGCTTCCAGAATGACCGCCGCCCAGCGTCGGTTAAATGCGCTTACTGACATGAGATTGTCCGGTATCAATATTGCGACTCAGTATAAAGAACGGAAAAAATGGATTATTGATATGAGTCGGAAATCTATGACTCATTGGCCTTCCATTTGTAATAAAGTGCGCAGCCCTGCCGCTTTATTGTCTATTTCTTGCCACTCTTGCTCAGGATCTGACCCACGAACAATCCCCGCCCCGGCATACAGCCGTACCACATTACCGCTGACCTTTGCCGAGCGTAGCGAGACGCAAAACTCACTTTGGTGTAGTGATAAATAGCCCGCCGAACCGGCGTACCATTCCCGTGCAAAGGGCTCATGCTGCTGAATAAACGCCCGCGCCCGCTCACGCGGGATCCCGGCGACCGCAGCGGTAGGCTGGAGCTGGACCAGGCACAGCGTGTCATCCGCCTGATTTAACGCCGTCCAGATGCAACGTCTTAAGTGCTGTACTTTTCGCAGTCTCAGCACCTGCGGGGGCAGGACGTCCAGTGAATGCGTGTAGTCCTGCAAACGCTGACAAATATCCTCAACCACCAGCATATTTTCACGCTGATTTTTGTCGTCTTTCATGAGCCATTCGCCCAGTTGCCAGGCTTTGAAATCATCGGGATGATTGGCGACCGTTCCGGCCAGCGCCTCGGTGCGAAGCGCGGTATCCCGACGTCGCCAGAGACGCTCCGGAGAAGAGCCGAGAAACGCACTCTCTGCGGAAAAGGCCATAAAAAAATGGTAACAGTTGAGATTCAGACGGCGACTGGATGCCATAACGGCCGCGGCGTTGACCGGGCGAGAAAAGTGCAGATCGCTGGCGCGCGCCAGAACCACTTTCTCAAGCGCATCCTCGGCAATGGTGCGGGTGGCCTGTTGGATCAGGTTAATCCACCCTGCTTTTTCCGGCCAGTGCTGTTCGCCTGTCAGGGTGAGGCGCAGCGTCGGCAGTGGCTTCACGCTCGCCAGCGAGGCGAGAAACGTCAATGCATGGTCTGCGTCATCGCGCAGAGAAATGTCACTCCACAGATGCAGACGCAGTACCGCCACGCCCGCGCAGCGTCGCCACTCCAGGCGGGGTAAAAACAGATAGCCCTGCTGCGGATCAAAATCGTTTAACCCCCAGATGCGGAGATCGGCTTGCTGCGGATGTTGACGAAGAAAGCGTTGTGCCTCATCAAGTGAGGAAAATGGCGCAACGACACCCAACACAGCGGCCTCTTCATCGCCGTTGCGCTGCTGCCAGTAAAATTGCGGATAAATGGACTGACTTGCCAGCCAGCTTAGCGCGTCAAACGCGTCATTAAGGGGAAAAGGGACGTCGAGAACCCGAATGCCTGGTGCCGCCGGGATCTCTTGCGACAAAAGACGCGTCAGACCTTCCAGCGCAGTAGTGAGTGAATGCACGCGGACCTCTCCCTGTTAAAAACCTCACATTATACGGGGTACTGCACAAAAAAAGCAGTACCCCAGTTTAGGGAGTAAATGCGATCCCGGTTAGACGTTAGCGGCGTGCCAACAGTAAACCGAGCACCAGTCCGACCGCAGCCCCTACGCCAATCCCCTGCCACGGCTTTTCATGCACATAGTCATCCGCACGATAGACCGCCTGTTTGGCGCGATAATAGTAGTTATCGGAGGCGTGGCTCACGCGATTTTTGACCTCTTCCAGCGCCTGCTCCGCCCGCGCTTTCAGCTCAATATATTTCTGATCGGCAGGATCCCCTGAGGAGCGCAACACTTCCTCCAGCGTTTCACTCAGCAACGTCAGATCGTCATCAATACGTGAGTCACCAAATTGATAAGACATTCTCGTTCTCCATGTTAGTAAACCTGTCCCTAACTATAGACAACGACGCGGGATTACGCCTGAACGACCTCGCGCGCCATGCCAATATGCGGAATACCATCTTCCTCATACACGTCGGTCACCGGTGTAAAGCCGAATCGACCATAGAAAGCCTGCAAGTGTGCCTGCGCCCCCAGATACAGCGCCTTTTCCGGCCAGTGTTGCTGACAGGATGCCAGCACCTGCGCCATTAAATGTTGACCCAGCTTTTCACCGCGTAGCGCTTCACTGACGATCACCCGTCCAATCACGACAGGTTCCAGATCTTCGGCACTTTTCAGAATCCTCGCATACGCCACCAGTTCCCCCTCATGCCAGCCGAGGATATGGCGGTTTTCACCCACCAGGTCGTCGCCGTCCACATCAAGATAAGGGCAGTTCTGTTCCACGACAAACACCGCGCAGCGCAGTTTTAACAGCGCATAAAGCTGAGGGACGGTCAATTCCGAATGATGCAAATCTTGCCAGGTAATCATCGTGCGCTCCTTTCTCCATAAACGTTTTATACTAGCCAGAATATTTTGCAAAAGTGTAATGAAATAATGGAATTTCTCTTTTTAGGCACCTCAGCAGGCGTTCCCACACGTGCACGTAACGTGACGGCCATTTTGCTGCATCATCAGCATCCAACGCAGCCGGCGCTGTGGCTGTTTGACTGCGGCGAAGGCACCCAGCATCAGATGTTGAGTACGCCGCATCATCCCGGCAAAATTGAGCGCATTTTCATTAGCCATTTGCATGGCGATCATCTGTTCGGTTTACCGGGTTTACTGTGCAGTCGTTCGATGGCGGGTAATGCTCATCCGCTGACGCTATACGGTCCAAAAGGGCTACGCGAATTTACGCAAACCGCCCTGCGACTGAGCGGTTCCTGGACCGATTATCCGCTGGAGATTATTGAAATCTCAGCAGGAGAAATACTCGATGACGGGCTGCGTAAAGTGACCGCATACCCGCTTGAGCACCCGCTGGAATGCTATGGTTTTCGGGTTGAGGAGCATGACAAACCCGGCGCACTGGATGCGAAAGCGCTCAAAACTGCTGGCGTGAAACCTGGCCCCTGGTTCCAGGCGCTGAAAGCCGGTCAAACGGTCACGCTCGAAGACGGCAGCGTGATACGCGGCGCTGATTTTCTTGCCCCGGCGACGCCTGGCAAAAAGGTGGCGATTTTCGGTGATACCGCCCCCTGCGCGTCAGCGCTCGAACTGGCAAAAAGTGTTGACGTCATGGTGCATGAAACCACGCTGGATGCTTCAATGGAGGAGAAAGCCAACAGTCGGGGACACAGTTCAACCCGCCAGGCGGCGCTGCTGGCGCGAGAAGCTGGCGTCGGTAAACTCATTATGACGCATGTCAGCTCACGCTATGATGAAACCGGCTGTCAGCGGCTTTTGGCGGAGTGCCGCGCCATTTTCCCCGCCACCGAACTGGCCGACGATTTCGCCATTTTCACGGTTTAGCGCTCCACTTTTTGCCCTCAGTGCCGATAACAGTAAAAACGCAGTATTCACACTGAGGACAGAATGGATAATTTCCAGAAAGATATCGATGACAGGGCGAATCTGACCCTGTCCAACCGCTTTGAACTGCTGCTGTTTCGTCTTGGGACCTCCCTGAACGAACAGAAGTCTGAGCTGTTTGGCATTAACGTGTTCAAGCTGCGTGAAATTGTACCGATGCCGACGTTCACCCGACCTGCAGGGATGAAGGCGCCGCTGCTCGGCATGGTCAATATTCGCGATCAGGTGATTCCGGTCATTGATCTCCCCGCCGTCGCCGGCTGCAAGCCGGAGAATGGACTAAATATTTTGCTGATCACCGAGTACGCCCGCAGCGTGCAGGCTTTCGCCGTTGAGTCGGTTGAAAACATCATGCGTCTGGACTGGAAGCAGGTGCATACCGCTGAGAAAGCGGTGAATGGTCGTTACATCACCAGCATCGCCTGTCTGGATGAAGACAAAGAGACTAACAATCTGGCGCTGGTGCTCGACGTAGAACAGATCCTGTATGACATCGTGCCGTCGAATCACGATCTGCGCGCAACGGAACTTAAAACCAATAAGTTCAACATCACCCCCGGCGCCGTGGCTATTGTTGCAGAAGACTCTCGCGTAGCCCGTGCGATGCTGGAGAAAGGGTTGACGGCCATGGACATACCCCATCAAATGCACGTCACCGGTAAAGATGCATGGGACAAAATTCAGCAACTGGCACAGGAAGCGGAAGCGGAAGGCAAAGCGATTAGCGAGAAGATCGCGCTGGTGTTAACCGACCTCGAAATGCCGGAGATGGATGGCTTTACCCTGACCCGAAAAATCAAAACCGATGAGCGGCTGAAGAAAATTCCGGTGGTGATCCACTCTTCTCTTTCCGGCAGTGCCAACGAAGATCACGTCCGCAAAGTGAAAGCCGATGGCTACGTGGCGAAATTTGAAGTGAATGAACTGTCATCCGTTATTCAGGAAGTAATGGACCGCGCGGCGCAAAACATCAGCGGCCCGCTGGTCAGCCGTCAGTTGATTGCCTGAAAATTCTTCACCCATAAAAAAACCCGCCGAAGCGGGTTTTCGTTTTTGCTTGTCGCTTACATCAGCGGGGCAGCTAACTGCACAATACTGATCAGCGGCTGCGGGTAGATACCCAGCACCAGCACCAGCAGCGCGGAGATCAGTACCACAATACCGCCTGCACTGTACTGCCAGTTAGACGGCGCATCGCGGTTTAGCTGCTGCGGCGCGCTCAGGTACAGGCTCACGGCCACGCGCAGGTAGTAGTACAAACCAATCGCGGAACCGACGACAACCGCGGCAACCAGCCACCACAGATGCGCCTGGACACCAACTGCCAGCACGTAGAATTTACCGATAAAGCCCAGCGTCATCGGGATACCCGCCAGAGACAGCATCATCACCGTCATCACCGCCGCGAGAATCGGACGATGCCAGAACAGCCCACGGTAGGAGAACAGAGAATCAGCATCCGGACCACGGTACGGGCTGGACATCAGGCTGACCACGCCGAACGCGCCGAGGCTGCTGAACAGATAACCGGCAAGATAAACGCCGACCGCTTCCATCGACATCTCGCCGCTCTGCAGAGCGATCAGCGCCACCAACAGATAGCCGAGGTGAGAGATAGACGAGTAACCCAGCAGACGCTTAATGTTGGTCTGGCTCAGCGCCATCAGGTTACCGAAGATGATCGAAGCAAAGGCAATCACGCCCAGCACCACGCGAACCGCTTCGCTGTCGCCAACCGGCGCATACAGGAACAGACGCATTACCACGCCGAAGATAGCGATTTTGCTCGCTGTCGCCAGGAAAGTAGAAACCGGAGCCGGTGCGCCCTGGTAAACGTCTGGCGTCCACAGGTGGAACGGCACCAGAGAGAGTTTAAAGCCCAGACCAACAATCATCATCCCGAAGCCCGCCAGCAACAGCGGTTCGTTCAGCATACCGTCGCCAAGGCTCTTACCGAGCGCGACATACGACAGGTTGCCAGACTGCGCATACACCAGCGCCATACCGAACAGCAGGAAAGAAGACGCGGCGGCAGACAGAATGGTGTACTTGATACTGGCTTCCAGCGAACGTTTCTGACGGAACGCGTAGCCCACCAGACCAAACAGCGGCAGGGAGATCAGTTCGATACCCAGGAACAGCGCCGCCAGATGGTTGGCGTTCGCCAGCAGAATGCCACCCAACGCGGCAATCAGCACCAGCAGGTAGAACTCTTCGCGGTTATCGTCATAACCTTCCAGCCACGGATAGGCAAAGGTGCAGGTCGCCAGACTCGCCAGCAGAACCAGCCCGGTGTAAAGCATCGCGAAACCGTCAACCCGCATCAGCGGGGTGACGTCCATCGCGCCAGCCTGGCCTACAAACCAGAGCGAAACCAGCGCGGCGTTAAGCCCAATGACCGACAGCGTGGCATTGAGGAAGTGATTGCGTCGCCACGCAATGGAGAGCATCACAACCACCACCGTCAAGCCGACGATCAGCAGCGGTAGCAGCGCAATCAGGTGTTGTGGAGTTATTGTCATGGCGATTTACGGCCTTGTAGTAGTAACGGAATTAACAAACCACTGCTGGATGTTGCTCATCGCAGAATGCGAAGTATCCAGAATCGGCTGCGGATAGAAGCCAAGCAGTACCAGAAGCACGACCAGCAACAGGATGATAAACAGCTCGCGCAGCGACATCCCTGGCAGTTCTTGCTGTGCAATCTGGCTCTTCGCCTTACCGAAGTAAGCGCGATGCAGCATCGCCAGCGAGTAAACAGAAGCAAACACCAGACCAAAGGTCGAAATCACGGTGATGACCGGAACCACCTGGTAGCTGCCGAACAGGATCATAAATTCGCCAACGAAGTTACCGGTGCCCGGCATACCGAGCGTCGCCACGGCGAAGAACATCGACAGCGCCGGCAACCATTTCATTTTGCCCCACAGGCCGCCCATCATACGCATATCACGGGTGTGCAGACGTTCGTACAGTTGACCACACAGAATGAACAGACCCGCAGCGGACAGGCCGTGCGCAATCATCTGAATCACCGCGCCCTGGTACGCCAGCTGGCTACCGGTGTAGATGGCAATCAGCACGAAGCCCATGTGGGAAACGGAGGTGTAAGCAATCAGACGTTTGATGTCGTACTGCGTGAACGCCATCCACGCACCGTAGAAGATACCGATGACGCCAAGCCACATCGCGATAGGCGCGAACTCCGCCGACGCGTTCGGGAACAGCGGCAGGGAGAAGCGCAGCAGACCATAGGCCGCGGTTTTCAGCAAAATACCGGCGAGGTCAACGGAACCTGCGGTCGGTGCCTGGGAGTGTGCGTCCGGCAGCCAGCCATGCAGCGGAACCACCGGCATTTTCACCGCAAACGCGATGAAGAAGCCCAGCATCAGCAGATATTCAACACCGTGCGACATCGGGGTTTTCAGCAAGTCTTCATAGTTGAAGGTCCACACGCCGGTCGCATTGTGGTGAACGAACACCAGCGCCAGAATGGCAATCAGCATTACCAGCCCGCTCGCCTGGGTGTAAATGAAGAACTTGGTTGCCGCCGTGATACGCGTTTTACCGTCGGACGCCTTGTGGCCCCACAGCGCGATCAGGAAGTACATCGGCACCAGCATCATTTCCCAGAAGAAGAAGAACAGGAACATGTCGATGGCAAGGAACACACCGATCACGCCGCCCAGGATCCACATCAGGTTCAGGTGGAAGAAGCCCTGGTATTTTTCGATTTCTCGCCAGGAGCAAAGTACCGCCAGAACGCCGAGCAGACCGGTCAGCACCACCATCAGCAGCGATAAACCGTCGATTGCCAGATGAATCGAGATGCCAAAGCGCGGGATCCACGGCAGAACAAATTCAGACTGCCACTGCGGAATGCCAGCAGACTGCGTCAGCGAATAACCGCCCTGTAGCCACAGTTGCAGGCCAAGCGCGAGCGTCAGTCCCATGGTGATCAGCGCGATCCAGCGCGGCACCTTCACGCCAAAGCGTTCGGTCTGCCAGCACAGGAAGCCACCGATAAAGGGGATTAGTATCAACCAGGGTAATAACATAGCTAAGTATGTCCCTTATATTTACTCCTGCTCAGGCTATCTCACTCGTCAGCCCAAATCCCGGCAGTGCTCACAATCCTCACGTATTTCAGTACGCTCCGGTTGCTCTGCGCTGGCGGTCTCCGGTCTGACTTCGCCGATGACGCCTGTACATCAGGAACAGATTTTCAACGAATTCTAAAAATTATTTTTGGGTTTGTTGTGTCGGGCGGCACTAATGCTTAACCGACCTACGGTCTCGTAGGCCCGGTAAGCACAGTGCCACCGGGCATAATCCCGACCCGCAAACTCAACGCAGTACCATCAGCAGTGCCAGCACGACAACCGCACCAATGCTCATTGACGCGACATACCAGCGCAGATAACCGTTCTCGCTGAACAGCAGGCCTTTGCCTGCGAAGCGGGAAAGGATTGCCGGTACGTTCATCAGCGCATTGAGCGGATCGCGTTTAAGCAGCCAGGCGACGCCGAGGAACGGCTTAACGAACACTTTATCGTACAGCCAGTCGAAGCCCCAGGCGTTATACCACCAGGTCCCCAGCAGGCGGCCCGGCGCACTGTTGGCAATTGAGGTCACCAGAGTACGTTTACCCAGCCACAACCATGCGGCAATCAGGATGCCCGCAATCGCTACCACGCCAGAGGTAATTTCCAGGGTCATCACGCGGCCATGCGCAAGTTCAGTTGTCTGTGGCAGTACACCCTGTAGCGGCGGCACAATCAGCGCACCAACAAAAGTGGACAGGATCATCAGGACAATCAGCGGCAGGTGGTGAGTAATCCCCTTCCCTGCATGCGCGTGAATTTGTTCTTTACCGTGGAACACGATGAAAATCATACGGAAGGTGTACAAGGAGGTCATAAACGCACCGACCAGACCTGCCACCATCAGATTGATATGACCATTCGCCATCGCGCCGGCCAGAATCTCATCCTTACTGAAGAAGCCAGCGGTAATCAGCGGCAGTGCCGACAGCGCCGCGCCACCGACCAGGAAGCAAAGATAAACCAGCGGAATGGATTTACGCAGACCACCCATCTTGAAGATGTTCTGTTCGTGATGGCAGGCCAGAATGACGGAGCCGGACGCCAGGAACAGCAACGCTTTAAAGAAGGCGTGCGTCATCAGGTGGAAAATCGCCGCATCCCACGCCTGAACGCCCAGCGCCAGGAACATGTAGCCAATCTGGCTCATGGTGGAGTAAGCGAGTACGCGTTTGATGTCGGTCTGTACCAGTGCCGCAAAACCAGCCATCACCAGCGTCACCGCACCGACGATACCGACCAGATGCAGAATTTCCGGCGTCATCAGGAACAGGCCATGCGTACGGGCAATCAGGTAAACGCCTGCGGTCACCATTGTCGCGGCGTGGATGAGCGCGGAGACAGGCGTCGGGCCCGCCATCGCGTCGGCCAGCCAGGTTTGCAACGGCAACTGAGCCGATTTACCGACCGCGCCACCGAGCAGCATCAGCGTCGCCCAGGTCAGCATGTTATTACCGGCTTCAAAATGCGCCGGCGCCAGTTCAACCATTTCGCGGAAGTTCAGCGTGCCCAGCTCGTTGTACAGAATGAACAGAGCGAACGCGAGGAACACGTCACCCACACGGGTTACGACGAACGCTTTCATTGCCGCTGCGCCATTCTTCGGATCGGTGTAGTAGAAACCGATCAGCAGATAAGAGCACAGGCCCACGCCTTCCCAGCCGAGGTACATCAACAGCAGGTTATCGGACAGCACCAGAACCACCATGCTGGCGATAAACAGGTTGGTATACGCGAAGAAGCGGGAGTATCCCTCTTCACCACGCATGTACCAGGAGGCGAACATGTGGATCAGGAAGCCGACACCGGTTACCACGGAAAGCATGGTCAGCGACAGGCCGTCCAGCACCAGATTGAAACCAATGTTGAAGTCACCGACGGACATCCACGTCCACAGCGGCTGGCTGAACGCCTGCTTACCGTTAGCGAAGAAATCAACGCCGACAAACGCCGTGACCAACGCCGCCAGACCGATAGAACCCACGCCTACGGTTGCGGAGAGGTTTTCTGACCAGCGGCCGCGAGAGAACGCCAGCAGGACAAAGCCAATCAATGGCAGAATGATAGTTAAGGCAAGCATGTTCATCCACGCATCTCACTTACTGAATCGATGTTCAGGTTCTGGCGACGGCGATGAAGTTGCAGCAACAGCGCAAGGCCGATGCTCGCTTCTGCAGCCGCAAGGCTGATGGCGAGAATATACATCACCTGACCATCGGTCTGGCCCCAGTAGCTACCGGCGACGACAAAGGCCAGCGCGGAAGCGTTAATCATGATTTCCAGCCCAATCAGCATAAACAGCAGATTGCGGCGGATAACCAGACCGGTTAAACCCAGAACGAATAAAATCGCAGCGAGGATCAGTCCATGTTGTAAGGGGATCATGCGTGCTCCTCCGTTTTTCTTTTCGCGCTGTCGTCTTTACGGTTGCTCAGCACTTCACCCGAACGCTCTTCGCGTCCAACGTGGAAGGCGACGACCAGACCGGCCAGCAGCAGCATCGAAGCCAGTTCAACCGCCAGGACATAAGGCCCGAACAGCGTAATACCGACCGCTTTCGCGCTAATTGGCGTACCGTCGATACCCTGATCGTTGACGCCCAGAATGGCGTAGATGATCACCGCCAGCATGATGGCCGACAGAATCGCCGGGCCAATCCACACCTGAGGTTTCAGCCACTGACGTTCCTGTTCGATTTCCGAACCGCCAAGGTTGAGCATCATGACCACGAACACGAACAGCACCATAATGGCGCCCGCGTAAACGATGATTTCCAGCGCACCTGCGAAGTAAGCGCCCAGCGAGAAGAACACCCCGGAAATCGCCAGCAGCGAAATAATCAGGTACAGCAGCGCGTGCACCGGATTGGTATGGGTGATCACCCGCAAGGTTGCGAGAATGGCGACCAGGCCACAGATATAAAAAGCGAACTCCATTGCCCCTCTCCTTACGGTAACAGGCTCTTGACGTCGATAGGCTTGGCTTCGTTCTCTGCTTCGCCCTTATCTTTGCCGTCGATTGCCATACCTGCCATCCGGTAGAAGTTATATTCCGGGTATTTGCCCGGACCGGAGATAAGCAGATCCTCTTTCTCGTAAACCAGATCCTGGCGCTTATACTCACCCAGTTCGAAATCTGGCGTAAGCTGAATCGCGGTTGTTGGACAGGCTTCTTCGCACAGACCGCAGAAAATGCAGCGTGAGAAGTTAATGCGGAAAAACTCCGGATACCAGCGACCGTCTTTGGTCTCTGCTTTTTGCAGAGAGATACAGCCTACCGGACACGCTACGGCACACAGGTTACAGGCAACGCAGCGCTCCTCGCCGTCCGGGTCGCGCGTCAGAACAATGCGACCACGAAAACGGGGCGGGAGATAGACCGGCTCTTCCGGGTACATCTGCGTTTCGCGTTTGGCGAACGCATGCAGGCCGATCATCCAGATACTGCGTACCTGGGTGCCGAAGCCTACTAACAATTCTTTTAAGGTCATGGTCTTTGTGTCCCTTATTGCGCCTGCCAGAGAATGACAGCCGCCGTTACCAGCAAGTTGATGAGCGTCAGCGGCAGGCAGATCTTCCAGCCGAAGGACATTACCTGGTCATAACGAGGACGCGGTAACGACGCACGAATCAAAATGAACATCATCATGAAGAACGCGGTTTTAATCGCGAACCAGATGAATGGCGGTAAGAACGGGCCCTGCCAGCCACCGAAGAACAGGGTAACCATCAGCGCAGAAATGGTGACGATACCGATGTACTCACCCACAAAGAACAGACCGAATTTCATCCCGGAGTATTCAATGTGGTAACCATCGGCCAGTTCCTGCTCGGCTTCCGGCTGGTCAAACGGATGACGGTGACACACCGCCACGCCCGCGATAGCGAAGGTGACAAAACCAAAGAACTGCGGAATAACGTTCCAGATATCAGCCTGGTTGTTGACGATGTCGGTCATATTGAATGAACCAGCCTGCGCCACCACGCCCATCAGGGAAAGCCCGAGGAACACTTCGTAGCTGAGCGTCTGCGCAGACGCACGCATTGCCCCCAGCAGCGAGTATTTGTTGTTGCTCGACCAACCGGCGAACAGCACCGCATACACCGCCAGACCCGCCATCATCAGGAAGAACAAAATCCCGATGTTCAGATCCGCAACCACCCAACCCGGACTCACCGGCACGATGGCAAACGCCAGCAGCAGTGAGGTAAAGGCGATCATCGGCGCAAGAGTAAAGATGACGCGGTCCGAGAATTTCGGGATCCAGTCTTCTTTAAAGAACATCTTGATCATGTCCGCGACCAGCTGGAGCGAACCGCCCCAGCCTACACGGTTCGGTCCGTAACGGTTCTGGAACAGACCCAGCAGACGACGTTCGCCAAAGCTCATGAATGCCCCGCAGGTGACCACCACCAGCAGAATCACCACCGCTTTGAGGATGGTCAGCAGGATTTCAATCAGATCCGGTGTAATCCAACTCATTGTTGTGCCTCCTGCAGATCCTCAAGACGCGCACCCGCCAGAACAGGGGCAATGCCCGGCATGCCCATCGGCAAGCCAACCTGCCCTGCCGTCAGCCCTTCGGCGATTTCAACCGGCAGCGTGACCGTATTGCCATCGTAGCTAAAGGAGACGCGGGTACCGGCATTCACACCCAACTTCGCGGCATCGGCCGGGTTGAGTTTGATGTACGGTTGCGGCATGCGGCTCTGGAAGACCGGTGCACGCTGGGACAATTCGTCGCTACCAAACAGATGGTAGTACGGCGCGATACGCCACTGACCGTCCTGAGCCTGGAAGCTTTCAGGAACCGTCGTGAAGTAATCCAGACCGCCCTCTGAGGCTTCAATCAGACGCACGCCCGGATCGCCATGGCGCAGTTTCCCGCCCACTTCATCCTGGAACTTGTTCCACGCCTGTGGAGAGTTCCAGCCTGGCGCCCAGGCAAATGGAATCTGTGAACGCGGCGCAGACGGCTGGTTGTTCCCTTCCATTGAGAAGGCAAACATCGTGTCTTTATCCTGCGGCTGACGCGGTTCGTGAACGCTGATGTTCGCGCGCATCGCCGTACGACCGCTGTAACGGTGCGGCTCACGCGCCAGTTTCTGTCCACGAATGCGGAAAGTGGCATCCGGCGCAGCATTTTTAATACCGGCCAGTTCAGGCATCGCGGCTGCAACAGCGTCGATCACGTGGTCAAGCTGCGTCCAGTCCACTTCGCGGTTCTGTACGGTGCTGTGCAGCGAATGCAACCAGCGCCAGCTTTCCAGCATAATGGTGTTGCTGTCGTAGTACGCCGGATCGTAAACCTGGAAGAAACGCTGAGCGCGGCCTTCGTTGTTGATGACCGTACCGTCGCTTTCGGCAAAGCTGGCGGCGGAAAGCACCAGATGGGCGTTTTCCATGATCGCCGTACGCTGATGGTCAACCACCATTACCAGCGGCGCTTTTGCCAGTGCAGCGTTGACGCGCACCGCAGAAGCATGACGATGCAGATCGTTTTCCAGCACGACCACCGCATCAGCGCGGCCAGTTTCCAGCTCGGTCAGCGCATCGTCGAGCGAACCACCGCCCATAATGCCCAGACCCATACTGTTCACCGAACGGGTAATCATCGTGATGCCGACGTCAGCACCACGACCTTTCAGCGCTTTCGCCACGTTGGCAGCCGCCTGAATCACTTCCGCGCTGCCGGCGTTGGTGCCGGAAATAATCAGTGGTTTCTTCGCCCCGGCCAGCGCCTGAACGATCACGTCGATTTTGTTTTGCAGATCGCTGCTGATGCCGTCAACGGCTGGCGCCTTGTTGTCCAGCGCATGGGCAATCGCGAAACCTAAACGCGCCTGATCTTCAACCGGCGCACGGTAGGTCCAGGCCGCGATATCGTCCAGACGGGTGTTATCCACGTTGGTCACGAAAAGCGGATGCTTCGCGCGCTGACCAATGTTGAGGATCGCCGCAATTTGCCAGTCGGCCACTTTCTGTGCCGCGGCCATTTCGCGTGCTTTCCCTTTCACCGCCTGGCGCACGGCCAGGGCAACGCGAGCCCCGGTCTGCGTGATGTCTTCGCCCAGCACCAGCACCGCATCGTAAGATTCGATATCGCGCAGCGCAGGCGTATGCACCCCACCTTCACGCAGCACTTTCAGTGCCAGTTGCAGACGTTCCTGCTCGGACTGAGCAATCCCGGTATAGAAGTTTTCCGCCCCGACCAGTTCACGCAACGCGAAGTTGCTCTCAACGCTGGCGCGCGGAGAACCAATACCAATCACTTTCTTCGACTGACGCAGAATATCCGCCGCACCCTGCATTGCCTGTTCGGCGTTAAGAGTGATCAGGTCATCGCCACGGCGCTGTACTGGCTGACGCGGACGATCTTTCAGGTTCACATAACCATAGCCAAAACGACCGCGGTCGCAGAGGAAGTAGTGGTTAACGGTCCCGTTATAGCGGTTTTCGATACGACGCAGTTCGCCGTAACGCTCTCCCGGGCTGATGTTACAGCCAATGGAACACTGCTGGCAGATGCTCGGCGCAAACTGCATGTCCCATTTACGGTTATAGCGTTCGGAATGCGTTTTATCGGTGAATACGCCGGTCGGGCAGATTTCCACCAGGTTACCGGAAAATTCGCTTTCAAGCGTACCGTCTTCCGGACGACCAAAGTAGACGTTATCGTGCGCGCCATACACGCCGAGATCCTGACCGTCTGCATAATCTTTGTAGTAACGCACGCAACGGTAGCAGGCGATGCAGCGGTTCATTTCGTGAGAAATGAACGGCCCCAGATCCTGATTGCGGTGGGTACGCTTGGTGAAACGGTAACGACGGAAGCTGTGCCCGGTCATCACGGTCATATCCTGAAGATGGCAGTTACCGCCCTCTTCACAAACCGGACAATCGTGCGGGTGGTTGGTCATCAACCACTCCACCACGCTTTCACGGAACTGTTTTGCTTCTTCGTCGTCAATGGAAATAAAGGTGCCTTCGGTGGCCGGTGTCATACAAGACATCACCAGGCGACCACGCGTATCTTCCGCGTTTTGGTATTGCTTCACCGCACACTGGCGGCAAGCACCAACGCTTCCCAGCGCCGGATGCCAGCAAAAGTACGGAATATCAAGGCCAAGGGACAGACAAGCTTCTAACAGGTTGTCCGCTCCGTTAACCTCATATTCTTTGCCGTCTACATGAATCGTAGCCATAGTCAGCATGCTTCCAGTTGTCTTAGTCAGAGACTAAGCGTTAATCGAATGACTTATCGCGATGCAGGGGTAAACCCGCAATTACCAGCGCTCTTTCAGCAGGTTCGGTTGAATCCCACCAATCGAGTGGGTATTGCTGAACGACTGCTTGATGCCAGCTTCGAATTCTTCGCGGAAATATTTAATGGCGCTCTGTAACGGCTCAACCGCACCCGGTGCGTGTGCACAGAAGGTTTTACCCGGTCCGAGGAAACGACACAGTTGCTCAAGTGTCTCGATATCCCCAGGCTGGCCTTCGCCGCGCTCCAGCGCACGCAGAATTTTTACGCTCCACGGCAGACCGTCACGGCACGGCGTACACCATCCGCACGATTCACGGGCAAAGAACTCTTCGAGGTTACGCACCAGCGGCACCATGCCTATCTCGTGGTCAACCGCCATCGCCAGCGCGGTACCCAGACGGCTTCCGGCTTTACCAATGCTCTCAAATTCCATCGGTAAATCGAGGTGCGCTTCGGTCAGGAAGTCGGTTCCCGCACCGCCCGGCTGCCAGGCTTTAAACTTCAGCCCGTCGCGCATGCCGCCCGCGTAATCTTCGAGGATCTCGCGCGCGGTGGTGCCAAACGGCAGTTCCCACAGTCCCGGATTCTTCACGCGACCGGAGAAGCCCATCAGCTTGGTGCCAGCATCTTTGCTCTTCGAAATATTCTGGTACCACTCCACGCCGTTAGCGAGGATAGCCGGAACGTTACACAGCGTTTCCACGTTGTTGACGCAGGTCGGTTTACCCCAGGCGCCGGAGGTCGCCGGGAACGGCGGCTTCGAACGCGGGTTAGCACGACGGCCTTCGAGGGAGTTGATCAGCGCAGTTTCTTCGCCGCAGATATAACGCCCTGCCCCGGTATGGACAAACAGTTCGAAATCAAAACCGGTGCCCATGATGTTTTTACCGAGCAGACCGGCTTCGGTCGCTTCCGCAATCGCACGACGCAGATGCACGGCGGCTTCAATGTATTCACCGCGCAGGAAGATGTAGCCGCGGTACGCTTTCAGCGCGAACGCGGAGATCAACATGCCTTCCACCAGCAGGTGCGGCAACTGTTCCATCAACAAACGGTCTTTATAGGTGCCTGGCTCCATTTCATCGGCGTTACACAGCAGGTAACGGATATTCATGGATTCATCTTTCGGCATCAGGCTCCACTTCAGACCGGTAGAAAAGCCTGCGCCGCCGCGCCCTTTCAGACCCGCGTCTTTCACCTGGTTGACGATCTCGTCCGGGGACAGACCAGTCAGCGCCTTACGCGCGCCTTCGTAGCCGTTCTTGCTACGGTATTCGTCCAGCCACACGGGCTGTTTGTCATCACGCAGACGCCAGGTCAGCGGATGCGTTTCGGGAGTACGGATAATGTCTTTCATTTATACCGCTCCAGCAGTTCAGGAATGCCTTCCGGGGTCAGGTGAGCGTGAGTATCGTCATCGATCATCATGTTCGGCCCTTTATCGCAGTTCCCAAGGCAACAGGTCGGCAGCAGCGTAAAGCGACCGTCGAAGGTCGTCTGCCCCGGCTTGATGTTGAGCTTTTTCTCCAGCGCAGCCTGAATCCCCTGGTAACCGTTGATATGACACACCACGCTGTCGCAATAGCGGATCACGTGGCGGCCTACCGGCTGGCGGAAGATCTGGCTGTAAAACGTCGCAACACCTTCGACATCGCTTGCCGGGATCCCCAGCACATCCGCAATCGCATGGATCGCACCGTCCGGCACCCAGCCACGCTGCTTCTGAACGATTTTCAGCGCTTCAATGGACGCCGCACGCGGGTCTTCGTAGTGGTGCTTCTCGTGCTCAATGGCTTCACGCTCTGCCGCACTCAGCTCAAAAGCCTCGGTTTGTGGTTGTTGATTCTCGTGCATAATTAGCGGTCCACATCTGACATAACAAAATCGATACTACCCAGATGGACGATCAGGTCGGACACCAGGCTGCCACGTACTGCCACCGGGATCTGCTGCAGATGCGCATAGCTCGGGGTACGAATACGGGTACGATAACTCATGGTGCTGCCATCGCTGGTCAGGTAGTAACTGTTGATACCCTTCGTCGCCTCAATCATCTGGAAGGATTCGTTGGCCGGCATTACCGGGCCCCACGACACTTGCAGGAAGTGAGTAATCAGGGTTTCGATATGTTGCAGCGTGCGCTCTTTCGGCGGCGGCGTCGTCAGCGGGTGATCCGCTTTGAACGGGCCTTCCGGCATGTTGTTGAGGCACTGCTCAAGGATGCGCAAACTCTGGCGCAGCTCTTCGACTTTCAGCATCACGCGGGTGTAGCAGTCGGAAACCCCGCCGCCCACCGGCACTTCAAAGTCAAAGTTTTCATAGCCAGAGTAAGGGCGTGCTTTACGCACGTCGAAATCAATACCGGTCGCACGCAGCGCCGCGCCCGTACAGCCCCAGTCCAGCGCTTCTTTCTTGCCGTAAGCGGCCACGCCCTGCGAACGCCCTTTCAGAATGGTGTTTTGCAGTGCGGCTTTCTCGTAAGAAGCCAGACGCTTCGGCATCCAGTCAAGGAACTCACGCAGCAGTTTGTCCCAACCGCGCGGCAGATCGTGCGCCACGCCGCCGATACGGAACCATGCCGGGTGCATACGGTAGCCGGTGACCGCTTCCACGATGTCGTAGATTTTCTGGCGGTCGGTAAAGGCAAAGAAGACCGGCGTCATGGCGCCGACGTCCTGAATAAAGGTCGAGATATACAGCAGGTGGCTGTTAATGCGGAACAGTTCGGAGAGCATGACGCGGATAACGTTAACGCGATCCGGCACGGTAATGCCCGCCAGTTTTTCCACCGCCAGCACGTACGGCATCTCGTTCACGCAGCCGCCGAGGTATTCGATACGGTCGGTGTACGGAATATAACTGTGCCAGGACTGACGTTCGCCCATCTTTTCAGCCCCACGGTGGTGGTAGCCGATGTCAGGCACACAATCGACAATCTCTTCGCCATCGAGCTGAAGAACAATACGGAATGCACCGTGCGAAGACGGGTGGTTCGGGCCGAGGTTGAGGAACATGAAGTCCTCGTTTTCGGTACCGCGCGACATCCCCCACTCTTCCGGTTTGAAGGTCAGCGCTTCCATCTCCAGATCCTGCTTCGCTTTGGTCAGCTCAAACGGATCGAATTCGGTGGCGCGTGCCGGGTAGTCTTTACGCAGCGGATGCCCTTTCCAGGTTGGCGGCATCAACAGACGTGTCAGGTGCGGGTGTCCGTCAAATTCAATACCAAACATGTCCCAGGTTTCACGTTCATACCAGTTGGCATTCGGGAACACTTTGGTGAAAGTCGGCACGTGAAGATCGTTTTCAGACAAGGCCACCTTGAGCATGATATCGCGATTGCGTTCAATGGAAATCAGGTGGTAGAAAACGGAAAAATCCGCGGCGGGTAACCCTTCGCGGTGAGTACGCAGACGTTCGTCCATGCCGTGTAAGTCAAACAGCATGACGTAAGGTTTCGGCAATCTCTTTAAGAAATCGCCCACTTCCAGTAATTGTTCACGTTTGACCCAAACAACGGGTACCCCGGTGCGAGTCGCCTGAACGGTAAAGGCATCCGGCCCAAAACGGTTGCGCAGTTCGCCGATGACCGGGTCATCAAGGTGATCCCGGGTTTGCCATGCGGCTTCTTGCGCGGTTAAGTCGGTCATATTGTTCACCATTGCAAATGGTCCGTGGTGACTGTCGACAGAGCTTCGCTGAATTATGTAGTGATGGGCGAAGAAAATGCTGCTGCCGACAGGCGCAAATTAAATCTCGTCTGGTGTACGCAGATTCGTTACTGCAATGCGTTCGCCGCGTTTACGCTCGCGCTCTGACTGCATGTTGGCGCGATAAACGCCCTGATCGCCAACCACCCAGGAGAGCGGACGGCGTTCTTTACCAATGGAATCCTGCAACAGCATTAACGCCTGCATGTATGCTTCCGGACGCGGCGGGCAACCCGGGATGTAAACATCCACAGGGATAAATTTATCAACGCCCTGCACGACCGAATAAATATCGTACATACCGCCCGAGTTGGCACAAGCGCCCATGGAAATGACCCATTTCGGCTCAAGCATCTGATCATAGAGACGCTGAATGACCGGCGCCATTTTGGTAAAGCAGGTCCCCGCTACCACCATCAGGTCGGCCTGACGCGGTGAAGCACGCAGGACTTCCGCGCCAAAACGCGCCACGTCATGCACGGCGGTGAACGAGGTCACCATCTCAACGTAGCAGCAGGAAAGGCCGAAGTTATAAGGCCAGATTGAGTTTTTGCGACCCCAGTTAACCATGTCATGCAGTTTGCCCATGAACACGTTCTTGTTAACTTCCTGTTCCAGGGGGTCAGTTACGATCTCCTGTTTTTGCAGGGGGTAACGGTCGTTCTCACCGTTAGGATCTATGCGGGTGAGCGTATAATCCATCTTAATGCCTCGCGGTTAGCGTTGACGATTAGCGATACTGTTCGTTTCCGGGTTCATACGCTCGCGGCGTGAACGCGCGGGCGTCCAGTCCAGCGCGCCGATACGCACCAGATAAACCAGACCTGCCAGTAACACAAAAATAAAAATTGCAGCTTCCACAAAGCCTACCCAACCGCTTTCGCGGATAGAGGTCGACCATGCGAACAGATACAGCGCTTCAACGTCGAAGATAACGAAGAACATGGCTACCAGATAAAACTTGGCAGACAGGCGTAAGCGGGCGGTGCCGACCGAGTCGATACCTGATTCAAACGGGGTGTTTTTTGACCTCGCGCGTGCGCGACCGCCTAAAAACCAACCGCCGATAAGCATCAGGCAGCACAGGCCAATGGCAACAATAAGAAAGATAGCGAATGCCCAGTGATGAGCGATGACTTCAGTGGATGTTGACATACTCATTGCTTACTCATCAAAAGTAGCGCCAAATTCTCTGCTCTTTTCGGCAGATGAACGCCACATCGATTCATGGGGAGGAATAAAAAAAACCTTACAACCGCTGCAAAAAACGTTTTAGACAGCCAATTGATGGGGTTTTTTACTCCTTTCTATAACCTTTTGTCAACTTTAACAAAAGTTTCCTCACATTAATTTACATGATAACAACACCCTTAACATTTAATGCGCTTTAGCACTGTGTCGATCGATTCACAGCCTAAAAGAGAGTGTTGTTGAATCGTGTCCGTTGTGAAGTAAGTAGAAAAAAACGCGCCTATTTTGACAGGAATTGATCCAAAAGCCTTCCCCTAAAAGGGAGTATTTTCTTGATCTGTGACACGCTTTTGTTAATTCACCCTAAAAAACAGCAACAATTTTGCTTGTTTTTTAACATGGTTTCACCGAAGCGCGAATTTTGCTTCTTTTTTACGCGATTTCCAGGCGTGTCGTCTACTCGCTGATTTATGAGGATTTTTACTCTTCCTCACCTGTCTGTTAAGGATATTAGTACAAAAAAAGAGCCACTGGATATTTTTCAATCACCAGCGGCTCTTTTTTACACATGCATTTTTTAACGGCTTTTCTGTGGCCCGCTACTCATAGTCTCCTTCGACCAGCACGGAATCATCTCCCCCTTCAGGGGTAATCGGACTGTACTGCCACGGATTCTGCCAGGTATTCATTGCCTGATAAATGACCTGCGCCAGATCGTTTTTCGACGCCGGGTCACGGCAGAGCAGGTATTCGGTATCCGGCAACGGCGGTAATCCATCAACCGTCCCCAGCACGCGCAGGTCCGGGCTCATCATTTCTACCGGGCGCGCCGTTACGCCAAGCCCCGCCTTAACGGCCGCACGCACCGCCGGCAGCGTTGAGGCGACATAGGCCAGACGCCAGGGAATGTTCGCGGCATTTAACGTAGCAAGAACCACATCGCGGAACGGGCTGGGATCATCCAGCAACACCAGCGGGACCGGTTCCCCCTTTTGCAGCACATACTCCGCAGCGCAGTACCAGTGTGTCGGCGAGGTACGCAGCGTCAGGCTCTCAAATGATCCGGGACGGTTGGTGGTGACGATGAGATCCACCTCTTGCGATTTCAGCATGTCGAGCATAAAAGCATTTCGCTTCACCCTGACATCCAGCGCTAGTTTCGGATAAACCGAACTAATGCGATTCAGAAGGAATGGCAGGATCGTATCGGCGGATTCATCAGAAGCCCCGATAGTTAATACTCCCTGAAGGTTGCTGAACATCAATGATGAGCAGGCCTCATCATTAAAACGCAGAATTTTTCGGGCATACCCCAGAAGCTGAATGCCGTGTTCAGTCAACAGTTTGTTACGACCGTGACGGGCGAAGAGTTCTTTACCCACGAGCTGCTCAAGGCGCTGCATCTGTTGGCTCACCGCAGACTGAGTACGACACACTGCTGCAGCCGCGGCTGCAAATGTATTCAGATCGGCAACAGCAACAAATGTTCTCAGCAGATCGAGGTCGAGGTTAATTATCGGACGATTTGCATTTATCATAATTTTTCACTTACTGGCGGCTCATACTGAGCTTGTTAATGCTGTGCATACAAAATCAAGCAATTCCCTTTGTAATGCGCTTCCTTAGCAGAGTCACCCGCTGGCAGCAGGTGAAAGTAAATAGGTATATCATGGGACTGGCGAAACACTACCCTCTTTCTTACGTAATAATACCTTATGTGATCTCACAGGTTATTTCGTTAAGAACGGGCTGACCTATTAAAGCGTATGCAGATTTCGCCATTGTCTGGACGTAAAAAGTGTAAATGTAAAAAATGCTACCGGGCATAAATCAACGAAAAATAAGCATACATGGCAATAAGTTAGCCACAAAACCCTACCCTGGGTATTAACAAATCATGCGACGACAGGCCATTTGATCACGTGTATCTTAACCTAAAACCTTTTTATTTATAAGCTTTAATACGAATAATCTGATGCAAAGTTTTGTTATGTTTATCAAATCAACTTGCTATTATTCGTGCCTTACGTAAAGCCTTTTTAATTATTAAATAATAATTAATGAGATTCGAGGTCATTCATAAATCCTGCTTAACATTAGATTTACACCGCCGGGGTTCCCGTACATCCCGATAACACGTCCAGTGATTAATCTTTCACTATTTACGAATTATTAAATGACGTTAGAATTCCCCCCGAAATTTCACGAGCGCAGAACCTTTTTTGGACAATAGAATCAGCCATCTACCGGCAACAAAATAGGTATATTATGCTAAAATAAAACGATAAATTTATTTTTATCCCTATAATCACAGTAAAAACCAGTCAATAACAGCAAAACATTCCCTCACCATTCTGCAAAATCTTCTTCTGCAAAGCCTTCAAAACGCACCGCCGGGGGAGTACATTGTTTCAAACTGACTTCCACGGCAGGAAGTGGTGATAACAGCATAAAGGTCAAGGTTCATGTCCCCCATTGAGAAATCCAGCAAATTAGATAATGTCTGTTATGACATTCGCGGTCCGGTGCTGAAAGAAGCGAAACGCCTTGAAGAAGAAGGCAATAAAGTTCTGAAGCTGAATATTGGTAACCCCGCCCCCTTTGGCTTTGACGCCCCCGATGAAATTCTGGTAGACGTCATCCGCAATCTGCCTACTGCGCAGGGTTATTCCGATTCGAAAGGCCTTTATTCCGCACGTAAAGCCATCATGCAACATTACCAGGCGCGTGGCATGCGTGATGTCACCGTCGAAGATATCTACATCGGTAATGGCGTTTCGGAGTTGATTGTGCAGGCGATGCAGGCATTGCTGAACAGCGGGGACGAAATGCTGGTGCCTGCACCGGATTATCCGCTCTGGACGGCGGCCGTCGCGCTCTCCGGCGGTAATGCAGTGCATTATCTGTGTGATGAATCGTCCGACTGGTTCCCGGACCTTGATGATATCCGCGCCAAAATCACGCCGCGCACCCGCGGGATCGTCATCATTAACCCGAACAACCCGACCGGTGCCGTCTATTCCAAAGAACTGCTGATGGAGATCGTCGAGATCGCGCGGCAGAATGACCTCATCATCTTTGCCGATGAGATCTACGATAAGATTCTTTATGACGACGCTGAGCACCATTCCATCGCCGCGATGGCGCCGGATCTCCTGACCGTTACCTTTAACGGCCTGTCCAAAACCTATCGTGTGGCCGGATTCCGTCAGGGCTGGATGGTGCTCAACGGGCCGAAAAAGCATGCAAAAGGTTATATCGAAGGGCTGGAGATGCTGGCATCAATGCGTCTTTGCGCCAACGTACCAGCACAGCATGCTATTCAGACGGCGCTGGGCGGTTACCAGAGTATCAGTGAATTCATTATGCCCGGCGGTCGTCTCTATGAGCAGCGCAACCGCGCCTGGGAATTGATCAACGATATTCCGGGTGTCTCCTGCGTGAAGCCGCGCGGTGCGCTGTATATGTTCCCGAAAATTGACGCGAAACGCTTCAATATTCATGACGACCAGAAAATGGTGCTCGATTTTCTGCTACAGGAAAAGGTCCTGCTGGTTCAGGGGACGGCCTTTAACTGGCCGTGGCCGGATCACGTACGTATCGTGACCCTGCCCCGCATCGATGACATCGAAATGTCGCTGAGCAAATTTGCGCGTTTCCTGTCGGGCTATCACCAGCTTTAACCCAAATGCATTGCAGGACAAAAACACCTATGGGTTTTGTCCTGCAACATGAAGTATGACGAGTATTTGCATCCGGCAGCCTTCTCTGCGCACAATGACCTCCAGGTTGTCATCATGAAAAGGTCACTATGAAGCAGAGCCATTTTTTTGCCCACCTCTCCCGCCTCAAACTCATTAACCGTTGGCCTTTAATGCGCAATGTGCGCACAGAAAACGTCTCTGAGCACAGTCTTCAGGTTGCGATGGTGGCCCACGCGCTTGCCGCGATCAAAAACCGCAAGTTTGCCGGTCAGGTGAATGCCGAGCGTATTGCGCTGCTGGCGATGTATCACGATGCATCAGAAGTGCTCACCGGAGATCTGCCCACGCCGGTGAAATATTTCAATTCACAAATCGCCCAGGAATATAAAGCTATTGAGAAAATCGCTCAGCAGAAACTGGTGGATATGGTGCCCGATGAGCTGCGGGATATTTTTGCGCCGCTGATTGATGAACACGCCTATAGCGAGGAAGAGAAATCAATCGTGAAACAAGCCGATGCGCTGTGCGCGTATCTGAAATGTCTGGAAGAGTTGTCGGCGGGGAATAACGAATTTCTGCTGGCAAAGGCACGACTGGAGAAAACGCTGGCGTCGCGCCGGAGCCCGGAGATGGATTACTTTATGGACGTCTTCGTCCCCAGTTTCCATTTATCTCTGGATGAGATCAGCCAGGATTCGCCGCTTTAATCGATTTGCCGGATGGACGTCAACGCCATCCGGCAATTTGGTATTAAAACGGGAACAACATCGGGATCATCACCACGCAGACCGCCATGACAATAATCGTGAACGGGACGCCAAGCTTGATAAAATCGCTAAAGCTGTAATTCCCCGGCCCTAATACCAGCGTATTAACCGGCGATGAAACCGGCGTCATAAAGGCTGCCGAGGCCGCCATCGCGATGACCATCGCAAACGGATAGGGAGAAACCCCCATCGACTTCGCTGCCGCCAGCGCAATCGGCGCCATTAACACTGCCGTCGCGGTATTCGAGATAAACAGACCAATGGTCGCGCACAGCGCAAACAGACAGCCCAGCATCATATACGGACCATAGCCGCCGCCCACGTCCATCAATCCTTTCACGACCAGATCCACACCACCGGTTTTTTGCAGCGCCAGCGCAAAAGGCATCATGCCGACGATCAAAATGATGCTGGGCCAGTGGATCGCTTTGTAAGCACTTTCGGCGTCAATGCAGCGAAATTTCCCCATCAGCAAACAGGCAATAATCGCGGCGACAGGATTAGGAATTTCGTCAGTCAGCATCAGCGCGACCATTAGCACCAGACAGAAAATCGCGTGTGGGGCCTGGCTGTGCGCCGGGGAAGCCTCGCTCACCTCTTCCGGCAGGTTCAGCGCGACAAAATCTCTCCCCTGTTTCGCCAGCATACCGATCAACTTCCAGTTACCGACGACCAGGATGATATCCCCCATCAGCAACGGTTCATCGGCAAGTGAGCCTTCGATCGCCACGCCGTCGCGTTTCAGGCCGACCACGTTCAGTCCGTAACGGGTACGAAAACCAATTTCCCGCACCGATTTGCCAATCAACTCTGATTCGGGGATCAGCGAGATTTCCGCCATTCCCACATCCAGCGCCTGGTCAGAGAAATATTCACCACGCAGCACCATCGGTTCCAGCAACTGCTCGCTACAAAATTCTCGGAGATCAACATCGGCGGCGGACATATCAATCAACAAAACGTCACGGGCGCGAAACTCAGACACCCCGTTTACGTTCACAATCACCCGCCGAAAACGCCGCCAGCGTTCGACGCCGATCACGTTGGCACCATAGCGCTCACGCAGTTTGAGATCGTCGAGGCGCTGACCAATCATCGGCGAACCCGGACGAATCGCCAGTCGACGCGCCCGCCCGGTCAGGCGATACTCTTTGATCAGATCGCGAAAGGTGCGGCGTTTCCAGCTATCTCGCTGCTGTTGCGGATCGTCGCCTTTAAGCATAAAACGCATAAACAACATATAGATAATACCCAGCACCAGCACGACGAGGCCGATAGGCGTCACGCTAAAGAAGCTGAAACCGGCATAGCCTTCACGCAGCAATTCACTGTTGACGACCAGGTTTGGCGGGGTGGCCACCAGCGTCATCATGCCGCTGATAAGCCCGGCGAAACTCAGCGGCATCATCAGGCGCGACGGTGACGTTTGCATACGCATCGAGACGCTGAGTACCACGGGGATAAAGATAGCGACGACACCGGTTGAACTCATAAACGCGCCCAGTCCGGCAACCGTCAACATCAGCAGGACCAGCATTTTGATTTCGCTACTGCCCGCCATTTTCACAAGCCAGGTGCCCATAACGGTCGCCACACCGGTTCGGACCAGCCCGTCGCCGATAATAAACAGCGCGGCAATCAACACCACGTTAGGGTCGCTGAAGCCCGAGAAGGCTTCGGTAATGCTCAATGTTCCGCTCAGAACAAAAGCAACGATGACTAACAGAGCTACCGCGTCCATACGCACTCTGCCTGTCGCAAACAAAATCACAGCAATCGCCAACAGCGAGAGAACCCAGATCAATTCACCGTTCACAACCTATCCTTGTCAGATGAGAAGATGGAATGATTCTGCCATAAAAAAGCCCCGACTTGCCGGGGCTAAATCATGTTCAGGTATTTCTTAATACGACCACATCACCGTTCGGTTGTTTGGTCACCGTAAGTTGCTCCAGACTGGTCAGGGCGAAATCGACCTCATCCAGACGTGGCGTCTCCGCCGGAGCATTCACCGCAATGACATGGCAGCCAGCGGCCAGTCCCGAGAGCACGCCCGCAGGGGCATCTTCCACTACCACACATTCTTGCGGCGCTAAGCCCAGCAACTGCGCGCCGAGCAGATAAGCATCCGGCTCCGGCTTGCCGCGTTTAACCCGCTCAGCGGTAACAAACACCTCCGGAGCGGGTAAACCGGCCACCTGATGACGTGCGCGTGCGACCGGCATTGACCCGGAGGTCACTATCGCCCACGGGATCCCGGTCTTGTTCAGATGGTTGAGCAGTGCCACCGCACCGGGCAGCGCAGTGATACCCGCCGTTTCTGTCGCTTCTATTTGTTCCAGACGCGTAAATTCAGCAACGATCTCCGCCTCAGGCTTGCCCGCCATAAAATGACGTAAAGAGGTGATCGCCTGCTTACCATGAACAAAACTTAATACTTCGTCATGCGTCAACCCAAACCGATCGGCCCAGTCGCACCATGCACGTTCTACTGCGGGTAAAGAGTCAACCAGCGTTCCATCCAGGTCAAACAGAAAGCCTTTGCACCGCACGTTCACCCCCTCAGGCATTGATGATTTGGTTAATTTCGTTGGCGCTCAAATGATACTGGCGCGGGCAGGCATGCCACACACTTAGCATCCGCTGATATTTTTCCCACATTGGGGTCTGCGCATTGAAGCCGTGCGTGCCGGCATCAAAATGGGTGTAGCGCCCTTCCACATTCACCATAAAGCGAACATAGCCGAGGTAGCGCGCTTCCGTTGCGGCATCAAAACCCAGGAAGGTCACACGACGCTCATCAATACTTTGCGCATCTTTCAGATTGGCCCAGGAGACGTGCAGCGCGTGATACATCTCCATAATGTCGATAACCGTACGGCAGGTTTCCTCTTTCAGCTCGCCAAATTCCCGATCCAGCTCACGCATTTGCAGGCCGTAACCGCGTTCAATAATCGTCTGCAGACGGCGATAACGCTCGGCGTTGGTCGGGTCGAGCATCGTCATCATTTTGTATTGGTTCGACAAAATAAGACGTTGAGCGTTAGTCATTTCCATTTGGGACTCCTGTATCACTCTACAACGGTGAAAAAAAAGAAGGCATCACTATGCCTTCTTTTATATGCGTAATCAGGGGTCAATTACAAATCATCAAGAAAAGTTTTATCGAGTTGTTTGAAGGCACGCTTAAGCGTGTCAGCAAGCGCCTGGTAATCCGGCTTCCCTTCAACCGGGGAGAGCGCTTGCCCGGCTTCCTGTAATTTGCCTCTGACTTCATAGAACCAGTTCAGGATAGAAGGCGGCAGCGGCGTGACGGAACGTTTCCCTAACCACCACAGCCCCTGCATCGGCAGGCTGAGCGCGAACAACGCGGTGGCGACGGCAGGCCCTAACTGGCCACCCAGCGCTATCTGCCAGCACAGGGTAAAGATAGCGATCGGTGGCATAAAGCGGATCGCGTAACGTGTCATCCGAATCACGCGGTTCTCAACAAAGACGGGTGCAAGGCGCTTTTCCATTGGCCACGTCTTTGAGTAATGTTGCCCCCGACGAAAAAGGCTAAAAAAATTTACGGAGCGATGATCCGGCGTCGACATGGCTTACCTCAACTTCACATATAAAAATTCAAATATTTGTGCAAAACAACAACTATGCGGGACAACGTTCAAAACATTTTGTCATTGATACCCACTATCGGGTATCCTGTAGCGGCCTGTAAAAGGCCTGTAGTCCAAAATCATTGAGTCGTCAAATTTACATATAGTATGCCATTGGCTGAAAAATACGCAAAATGGCATAGACTCAAAGGTATTTCTTCCATCATGTCAAAAAAGACAACAGGCATGATGTTAATCATAAATGTCAGCGTCACACTGCGCTACGCTTTATGGCTCCCTGACGTTTTTTAGCCACGTATCAATAATAGGTACTTCCATGTCGAGTAAGTTAGTACTGGTTCTGAACTGCGGTAGCTCCTCACTGAAATTTGCAATCATCGATGCAGTTAATGGTGAAGAGTACCTTTCTGGTTTAGCCGAATGTTTCCATCTCCCTGAAGCACGTATCAAATGGAAAATGGACGGCGGTAAACAAGAAGCGGCTTTAGGTGCAGGCGCCGCTCACAGTGAAGCGCTGAACTTTATCGTTAATACTATTCTGGCACAAAAACCAGAACTGTCTGCGCAGTTGACTGCAATCGGTCACCGTATCGTACACGGCGGCGAGAAGTATACCAGCTCCGTGGTTATCGATGACTCTGTTATTCAGGGCATCAAAGATTCTGCCTCTTTCGCACCGCTGCACAACCCGGCACACCTGATCGGGATCGCAGAAGCGCTGAAATCCTTCCCACAGTTGAAAGACAAAAACGTGGCTGTGTTCGACACCGCGTTCCACCAGACTATGCCGGAAGAGTCTTACCTCTATGCCCTGCCGTACAGCCTGTACAAAGAACACGGTGTTCGTCGTTATGGCGCGCACGGGACCAGCCACTTCTTCGTGACGCAGGAAGCGGCAAAAATGCTGAACAAACCGGTAGAAGAGCTGAACATCATCACTTGCCACCTGGGCAACGGGGGTTCTGTTTCTGCTATCCGTAACGGTAAATGTGTTGATACGTCTATGGGTCTGACCCCGCTGGAAGGTCTGGTGATGGGTACCCGTTCTGGTGACATCGACCCGGCGATCATTTTCCATCTGCACGACACGCTGGGCATGAGCGTTGATCAGATCAACAAAATGCTGACCAAAGAATCCGGCCTGCTGGGTCTGACTGAAGTCACCAGCGACTGCCGTTATGTTGAAGACAACTACGCCACCAAAGAAGACGCAAAACGTGCAATGGATGTCTACTGCCACCGTCTGGCGAAGTACATCGGTTCCTACACAGCGCTGATGGATGGTCGTCTGGACGCAGTTGTCTTCACCGGCGGTATCGGTGAGAACGCGGCCATGGTTCGCGAGCTGTCCCTGGGTAAACTGGGCGTACTGGGCTTTGAAGTTGATCACGAACGTAACCTGGCGGCGCGTTTCGGCAAATCCGGTTTCATCAACAAGGAAGGTACCCGTCCTGCGGTGGTGATCCCAACCAACGAAGAACTGGTTATCGCGCAAGACGCGAGCCGTCTGACTGCCTGATATCACACCGCCAGCTACGCTGGCGGTGCTGTTTTGTAACCCGCCCAACGGGCGGTAACGAAAGAGGATAAACCGTGTCCCGTATTATTATGCTGATCCCTACCGGAACCAGCGTCGGCCTGACCAGCGTCAGCCTCGGCGTCATCCGCGCTATGGAACGCAAAGGCGTTCGTCTGAGTGTCTTTAAACCCATCGCCCAGCCGCGCGCTGGTGGCGATGCGCCAGACCAGACCACTGCTATCGTGCGTGCCAACTCTTCTGTCACTGCGGCTGAACCGCTGAAGATGAGCCACGTTGAATCTCTGCTCTCCAGCAATCAGAAAGATGTGCTGATGGAAGAGATTATCGCGAACTACCACGCGAACACCAAAGACGCTGAAGTGGTGCTGGTTGAAGGCCTGGTCCCAACCCGTAAACACCAGTTCGCGCAGTCTCTGAACTACGAAATCGCGAAAACGCTGAATGCGGAAATCGTCTTCGTGATGTCTCAGGGCACCGATACGCCGGAACAACTGAACGAGCGTATTGAACTGACTCGCAGCAGCTTCGGCGGCGCGAAAAATACCAACATCACCGGCGTTATCGTTAACAAACTGAACGCTCCGGTTGATGATCAAGGCCGTACTCGCCCGGATCTGTCTGAAATTTTCGACGACTCTTCCAAAGCACAGATCGTAAAAGTCGACCCGGCTCAGCTTAGCGCCAGCAGCCCGCTGCCGGTTCTGGGCGCGGTGCCGTGGAGTTTTGATCTGATCGCGACCCGTGCTATCGACATGGCGCGTCACCTGAACGCCACTATTGTCAACGAAGGCGATATCAACACCCGTCGCGTGAAGTCCGTGACCTTCTGCGCACGTAGCATTCCGCACATGCTGGAACATTTCCGCGCCGGTTCCCTGCTGGTGACCTCCGCTGACCGTCCGGACGTGCTGGTTGCCGCCTGCCTGGCCGCGATGAACGGCGTAGAAATCGGCGCCCTGCTGCTGACCGGCGGCTATGAAATGGACGCGCGCATCTCTAAACTGTGCGAACGTGCTTTCGCAACCGGCCTGCCGGTGTTCATGGTGAATACCAACACCTGGCAGACCTCTCTGAGCCTGCAGAGCTTCAACCTGGAAGTACCGGTTGACGATCACGAGCGTATCGAGAAAGTTCAGGAATACGTGGCAAACTATATCAACGCTGACTGGATCGAGTCTCTGACCGCCACCTCTGAGCGCAGCCGTCGTCTGTCTCCTCCGGCATTCCGCTACCAGCTGACCGAGCTGGCGCGTAAAGCGGGCAAACGCGTTGTTCTGCCAGAAGGCGACGAACCGCGTACCGTTAAAGCGGCGGCTATCTGTGCAGAGCGCGGCATCGCGACCTGCGTGCTGCTGGGTAACCCGGACGAGATCACCCGCGTTGCGGCATCTCAGGGCGTTGAGCTGGGCGCTGGCATCGAAATCGTTGATCCGGAAGTGGTTCGCGAAAGCTACGTTGCCCGTCTGGTTGAACTGCGTAAGAGCAAAGGCATGACCGAAACCGTTGCCCGCGAACAGCTGGAAGACAACGTGGTTCTCGGTACTCTGATGCTGGAACAAGACGAAGTTGACGGTCTGGTGTCCGGTGCGGTTCACACCACCGCCAATACCATTCGTCCGCCGTTGCAGCTTATCAAAACTGCGCCGGGCAGTTCACTGGTGTCCTCCGTCTTCTTCATGCTGCTGCCGGAACAGGTTTACGTTTACGGCGACTGCGCGATTAACCCGGATCCGACAGCAGAACAGCTGGCTGAGATTGCTATCCAGTCTGCCGATTCGGCAATCGCCTTCGGTATCGAACCGCGCGTGGCGATGCTCTCTTACTCCACCGGTACCTCTGGTGCAGGTAGCGACGTAGAGAAAGTGCGTGAAGCAACCCGTCTGGCGCAGGAAAAACGTCCTGACCTGATGATCGACGGTCCGCTGCAGTACGATGCCGCCGTGATGGCTGACGTGGCAAAATCCAAAGCGCCGAACTCTCCGGTTGCGGGTCGCGCTACCGTGTTCATCTTCCCGGATCTGAACACCGGTAACACCACCTACAAAGCGGTACAGCGTTCTGCCGACCTGATCTCCATCGGGCCGATGCTGCAGGGTATGCGCAAGCCGGTGAACGACCTGTCCCGTGGCGCGCTGGTTGACGATATCGTCTACACCATCGCTCTGACCGCGATTCAGTCTTCACAGCAGCAGTAAAGTCTCTTCACTGGGCCCGGACGGGCCTGGTTTAAAGCCGGAAATCCCAATGATTTCCGGCTTTTTTATTGCCTCTATTCAGTAATGCAGGATCGGTTTTATTTGCTTAACTGCGCTGCATCAATGAATAACCATTCGCCTGTTTGCATACTTAGCCTCTTTGCTTTGCAACAGGGATAGTCCTTCATGTCTGCAGTAACCGAAACACAGCCAGCCAAAAAATGGGCCATGCCCGATACGCTGGTGATTATTTTCTTTGTCGCTATTTTAACCAGCTTTGCGACCTGGGTCGTCCCCGTCGGGATGTTCGACAGCCAGGAAGTGCAGTACCAGGTGGATGGTCAGACAAAAACCCGTAAAGTGGTCGACCCTCACTCTTTTCGCATTCTCACCAATGACGCGGGTGAAGCGCAGTATCATCCGGTTAAATTCTTCACTACCGGCGATGAAAGTCCGGGCCTGATGAACTTCCCGTTTGAAGGACTGACCTCCGGTTCTAAATTTGGTACCGCCGTCGGTATCATCATGTTTATGCTGGTGATTGGCGGCGCGTTTGGCATCGTTATGCGTACGGGAACCATTGATAACGGCATCCTGGCGCTGATCCGGCATACCAAAGGCAACGAGGTTCTGTTCATCCCGGTGCTGTTTATTCTCTTCTCGCTGGGCGGTGCGGTCTTCGGGATGGGAGAAGAGGCGGTCGCCTTTGCCATTATCATCGCGCCGCTGATGGTGCGACTGGGTTATGACAGCATTACCACTGTCCTTGTCACCTACATTGCAACGCAAATTGGCTTTGCCAGTTCGTGGATGAACCCTTTTTGCGTGGTGGTGGCGCAGGGCATTGCTGGCGTACCGGTTCTTTCCGGGTCCGGCCTGCGTATTGTGGTATGGGTTATTTCTACCCTGATTGGGCTGACCTTCACTCTGGCTTATGCCTCGCGGGTGAAAAAGAATCCGCTGTTATCCCGCGTGCATGAATCGGATCGTTTTTTTCGTGAACAACAGGATGAGGTCGTCGAACGTCGCTTTACGATCGGCGACTGGCTGGTGCTGCTGGTGCTGACCGGCGTGATGATCTGGGTGGTCTGGGGCGTTATCGTCAACGCGTGGTTCATTCCTGAAATAGCCAGCCAGTTCTTCACCATGGGCCTGGTGATTGGCATTATTGGCGTGGTTTTCCGGCTGAACGGCATGACGGTCAATATTATGGCGTCTTCGTTCACTGAAGGCGCACGCATGATGATTGCTCCCGCCCTGTTGGTGGGGTTTGCCAAAGGAATTTTATTGCTGGTCGGTAACGGTGAAGCGGGTGATGCCAGTGTACTGAATACACTGCTGCACAGCATTGCCAACGGCATCAGCGGTCTGGACAATGCCGTTGCTGCGTGGTTTATGCTGCTTTTCCAGGCCGTGTTTAACTTCTTTGTCACCTCCGGCTCAGGCCAGGCGGCACTGACCATGCCGCTGCTGGCACCGCTTGGCGATCTGGTCGGCGTTAACCGTCAGGTGACCGTGCTGGCCTTCCAGTTTGGCGATGGCTTCAGCCATATCATCTACCCGACCTCCGCGTCCTTAATGGCGACGTTAGGCGTCTGTCGGGTCGACTTCCGTAACTGGCTGAAAGTGGGCGCGACGCTGCTGGGCCTGCTGTTCATTATGTCCAGCGTGGTGGTGATTGGCGCACAAATAATGGGTTATCACTAAAAACCAAAAGGAGCCGCTTGCGGCTCCTTTTTACTGTTGAGTTCAGAAAGAACGTTACTCCGCCTCTTCCTGCTTCTCTTGCTGCGCCTCAGTTCGGGCGGCGTCGTTTTTAGCGTTACGGGTCATCCACAGCGCCAGCGCTTTTAGCGAGTCGGGCGTAAATTCGTCACAGCGGGCGGTAATTTCTTCTGGCGTCAGCCAGCACACTTCACTGACCTCTTCTTCCTGCAAGGCGAACGGGCCGTGTGAGACACAACTGAACAGCGCCCCCCAGACACGACAGTTCTTATCTTCAAAGTAGAACTGACCGTGTTCGGCAAACGGCACTCCGGCAATGCCTAACTCTTCTTCCGCTTCACGACGGGCAGACTCCAGCAGTTGTTCGTCGGCCTGCACAACGCCACCCGCAGTGGCATCTAACATTCCAGGTAAAAAGTCTTTTGTCTCGGTACGACGCTGCACCAGAATTTTGCCCATTCCGTCATGCACGACGATGTAGGTTGCGCGATGACGCAGGCACTGCGCTCGCATCTGTTCCCGGCTGGATTGTGCAATGACTTCGTTGTCTTCATTCACAATATCCACCCATTCCGTACTTGCCAAACGACGCTGTTCCACCATCAGGAAACCTTCTTTTTCTGGCGCTCTTACGGCGCATTTACATATGTGGGGGTAAATTACGAATTAATCGCGATCTGCGCAATGATACTTTGATCATTGAGTGCGATAACACTTAAAACATTATCGTCCAGCAGGCCATAACTTGCCTGGTAGCCACCTTTTGGAATACTCACTGAACCCGGGTTGAAGTGATAAATCTCGCCCCTTTTTTCTGCCACCGGCAGATGCGTATGCCCGTACACCAGGACGTCACTGGCACGCAGAACCGGCGGGTTATCTGGTCCAAAGAGATGGCCGTGAGTCAGAAATAGCCGCTGATTATCCAGTAGCACCTGCTGCCAGGGCGCAGTCACTGGAAACTGCAGCAACATCTGATCCACTTCGCTATCGCAGTTTCCCCGTACCGCAATAATCTGCGCCGCCAGCTCATTGAGCCTCTCTGCCACCTGAGCAGGCGCGTAGCCTTCGGGTAAGGCGTTTCGCGGCCCATGGTTAAGTACATCGCCCAGTATCACCAGCCACTGCGCACCGCTTTGGGAAAACAAGGTCAGCACGCGTTCTGTAGCAGGCAAGGACCCGTGAATGTCGGATGCAAACATCAGTTTCATCACATACTCCGTGTCAGCAAAAACCGCATTATGATACTGGATTATAGAGGTTTAATCAGCCTGAACGCTTCGCGGAAAGCGCAATATAACGCTGGACAGATGCGCGTTGCCACTGAAATGCTGCATATTCCGCCAGTCGCTCCGGGACCTCGTCGCCATTGAGAACCAGACGGTTAATCATCAGGGCTAAATCGGTATCGGCCAGACACCATTCTCCGAACAGATTCGGTAGGTCATGTGCCAGCAGATTCCCTGCTGTAGCGAACAGTTTTTCTGCACTGACTTTCCCCGCGTCACTGAGCGGCCCTTTTTTTACCCCACCAAAAACGACATCCGTTGGACGCTCTTCACGAATGGGCATTAAATCACTGCGCAACCAGGCCTGTATCTGCCGCGCACGGGCGCGTTTTTGTAGATCGTGAGGATAGATGCGCTCCCAGGTGGGCGGCGCAAAACGGTCTTCCAGATATTCGGCAATGGCGGAAGACTCGCTCAGCTCAAAGTCATCGATTTCCAGCAATGGCACCCGACGCGTCAGCGCATAGCCCTGCCAGCCTGGTTGTAGATGTTCGCCGCTGTCCAGGTCAATGGTTTTCAGGCTAAACGGCAGCCCCTTTTCCTGTAAAGCGACATACGCGGAGAGTACATAAGGTGAGAAATAATTCGCGTCTGACCAAAGCGTGATGTTGGGTTTACTCATAGCATCCTCGTCATTATTAGGCTTTTCTCCCAACATAGAGGGTCTTTCGCTCGCTGTCACCTGATGAAAACTCACACAGCACGACAGGCTTTCTATACTTGTGGTTGGCTTATCCGATAAACACGTTGTGGAGCTGAAATGATCGACCTCTATTACGCCCCGACCCCCAATGGGCACAAGATTACGATCTTCCTTGAGGAAGCTGCGCTGGACTACCGATTAATTAAGGTGGATATCAGTAAGGGTAACCAGTTTCGCCCCGATTTTCTGGTCATTTCGCCCAACAATAAAATTCCCGCTATTGTCGATCATGCCCCGGTCGATGGCGGCGCACCGCTTAGTCTGTTTGAATCGGGTGAAATTTTGCTGTATCTGGCGGAAAAAAGCGGCCTGTTGCTGAGCCGCGAATTACGTGAGCGGCATACCACGCTGCAATGGTTGTTCTGGCAGGTAGGAGGACTGGGGCCAATGCTTGGTCAGAACCACCATTTCAACCATTTTGCTCCGCAGGCCATTCCCTACGCTATTGAGCGCTACCAGGTAGAAACGCAGCGGCTGTATAACGTCCTCAATAAACGGCTGGAAACGTCGCCGTGGCTGGCTGGAGAACATTACAGCATTGCCGATATTGCCTGCTGGCCATGGGTAAATGCCTGGCAGCGTCAGCGTGTCGACCTTGACATGTTCCCTGCCGTAAAAAACTGGTTTGACCGCATTCGCCGTCGGCCCGCCACGGAACGCGCGATGTTGCAGGCGCATCAGGATCCTGCGCGTGCAAAAGGATAACATGGCGGGTTCTCGTGTATCATGCGAGAGTTCATACATGGAGGAGACCTGCAATGTCACATCAAGACGCGATAATTCGTATAAAAAACCTTCGCTTACGCACGTTCATCGGCATCAAAGAGGAAGAGATCAACAATCGACAGGATATTGTCATCAATGTGGCAATTCACTACCCGGCAGACAAAGCCCGCGTGAGTGAAGACATCAATGATGCGTTGAATTACCGCACGATCACTAAAAATATCATCCTGCACGTTGAGAACAACCGCTTCGCATTGTTAGAAAAATTAACTCAGGATGTGCTCGATATCGCACGCGAACACCACTGGGTCACTTATGCTGAAGTGGAAGTCGACAAACTACACGCGTTGCGTTATGCCGATTCCGTCTCCATGACGTTGAGCTGGCAGCGCTAACCGCCATCACGGGAGGCTGCATGAAGATACTGGTAACCGGAGGGACTGGCCTTATCGGAGGGCACCTGGTTCCGCGCCTGCAGGAACTGGGTCATGAGGTGACTGTACTGACTCGCCGCCCCGATGATGCCCGGAAAAAATTCAATAACCGGATCACCGTGTGGAGCACACTGGAAGATAAGCACAACCTCGACGGTATTGATGCGGTGATTAACCTGGCCGGTGAACCCATCGCAGACAAGCGCTGGACGACAGAGCAAAAAGATCGCCTTTGTCAGAGTCGCTGGCGCATCACCCAGAAACTGGCGGATCTGATTAACGCCGGTGAAACGCCGCCATCGGTCTTTATTTCAGGTTCTGCGACCGGTTATTACGGCGATCTGGGCGAAGTGGTCGTCACCGAGGAAGAGCCGCCGCATAACGAATTTACGCATAAACTTTGCGCACGCTGGGAGCAAATTGCCTGCGAGGCGCAAAGCGACAAAACGCGGGTTTGCCTGCTGCGTACCGGTGTAGTACTGGCACCAAAGGGCGGCATCCTCGGCAAAATGATCCCGCCGTTTCGTCTGGGTCTTGGCGGCCCTGGCGGTAATGGCCGCCAGTATCTGGCCTGGATCCACATTGATGATATGGTCAATGCGATTCTCTGGCTGCTGGATAACGACCTGCGCGGACCGTTCAACATGGTCTCGCCCTATCCGGTACGCAATGAACAGTTTGCTCATGCGCTGGGACATGCCCTGCAACGGCCAGCTATTCTTCGCGTACCCGCAACCGTGATTCGCCTGCTGATGGGGGAATCATCGGTGCTGGTGCTGGGTGGGCAGCGCGCCTTGCCAAAACGGCTGGAAGCCGCCGGATTTCCTTTCCGTTGGTATGACCTGGAAGAAGCGCTGGCGGATGTCGTTCGCTAACGTCTTCCCTGTTCACCCCCGCCATTCCGGTGGTAAGGTAGTCTCACTGGCTCCCGGAATGGCGATTTTATGGCACGACTCACAACCGAACGACTGACGCTTTCCCCGTTTCAACCCACCGACTGGCCTTTTTTCCTCGCGCTTCGTCAAAATCCAGAGATCATGCGATTTATGGGCAACCTCTGCCCCGAACGCGAAACGCGCCTGCTGTTTGCGCGTCGTCTTACCTCAAAACACACCTTCGTGATCCGCCAGCATAACGATGCTACGCCGCTGGGCGATATTGGTTTACAAATTAGCCATCATTTTCCGCAGGAAGCGGATATCGGCTATTGCGTGCTCCCCGCAGCCCAGGGGCGAGGTATTGCCAGCGAAGCCGTTCGCGCCGTCTGCGACTATGCTTTCCGGGATGCCGGCGTGAAAGCCATTAACGCCTGGGTGTTGGCCGAGAACCGGGGTTCCGTCCGTCTGCTGGAAAAGCTGGGATTTGTGCGTACGCAGGTACTGGAGAAAGCGTTTGAGGTCAACGGTATCCTCTATGATGACTGGGGATACCGTCTGGAGAGTGTGTGAGGCGAGCAGCCCGTCGACGTGAGAAAGTCTCAGGCGCGGATAGCGGTAAGCTCATCAACGGAAAGACCGGTTATCCTGGCAACGGTGTGGGCATCAATACCGTCCGCCAGCATCATACGTGCAATCCGCTGTGCTTCATCGCGTTTGCCCTGTTGAATACCCTGATCTAACCCCTGCTGACGCAATCTGTCGGCGATAGTCATTAGTCTCTCCTTGTGGTGGGGTGAACGCTGGGCAACCTCGGCAAGAAACTCACTAAAATGCGCGGCGTCACCGGTTTGTATCATATAATTAAACAGCGTTTTCAACTGGCTGTCATTAGCGTAACCCTTAACCAGCAGGGCAACTAATTGCTCCATCAAGCCCATTAAATCACGCTTGCGGATATGCTTTTGCATCAACTCCAGGAGCGCTATCCGTCGATGCTGCATAATTTCATCATCCGCCACAACCGTGATATCAACCAGAGGAAAGGCGGCGGTATAGAGCTGTCTTGCCGTGAAGGGATCGGCGAACTCGTCCAGCCAACACAACGAGAAGGGATAGGGCGTCACCGCGCCGTGATAAAATAGCATCGGAACCACCAATGGCAGTTTTTTATGTCCGGCATCGAGATGACGTTGCATGGCCCCCATGGCATAGCGCATCAGTCGGAATGCCATATGAGCATCGGGTGAACTTTGATGTTCAATCACCACATAGATAAAGCCCTCTCCTTCCGCCGTCTTTAACGACCAAAGCACATCGGAATAATACGCCCGGAGATTCTCTTCGATAAAGCTGCCTGACTCGAGTTTCAGCGAGTCCAGATCGCAAAGTTGTCGTAATGAAGCTGGCAGATGGAATTCCAGGAAATCTCTGGCAGTGTCCGGGTGGCACATGAACGTTTTAAACACCGCATCACGCACTGTAACCTTAGCTGTTGTCATGCCGTACCGTCATCCCTGTGAGCCGATGACATGACGTTATGCGCTTTGATCGTCTGCGACACCAACAGACGTTGCGCTTTGCGGTGATGATTCCAGGGTAAATACGCTGGTCTGCAATATTTTCAGTGCTTGCGGAAAGTTACTCGCAAAAAAGCCGGGAGGCTGTTGCCTTTCCCGGCTTACCTTAACGATACGCCTGAACCCGTTACTTCAGCGATCCTTTCAGGAACTGCTGCAGACGCGGGCTTTGTGGGTTACCGAAGAGTTGCTCCGGGTTGCCCTCTTCTTCGATTTTCCCCTGATGCAGGAAAATAACGTGGCTGGAGACATGGCGGGCGAACCCCATTTCATGCGTCACCACCACCATGGTTTTTCCCTCTTCAGCCAGTTGTTGCATGATACGCAGCACCTCGCCTACCAGCTCAGGATCCAGCGCCGAGGTCGGTTCATCAAAGAGCAACACCTCCGGTTCCATCGCCAGGGCGCGCGCAATCGACACACGCTGCTGCTGACCACCAGACAGATGCACCGGGTATTTCCCCTGAGCGCGCTCATCAATGCCGACTTTAGCCAGGTATTTGATCGCCCGCTCGCGTGCCTCCTGTTTGCTCAGGCCCAACACCTGAATCGGCGCTTCCATGACGTTTTCCAGCACCGTCATGTGGCTCCACAAGTTAAAGTGTTGAAACACCATCGTCAGGCGCGTACGCAGTAAGCGAAGCTGATTTTTATCCGCTACCTTCAGTTGACCGTCTTTATCCCGTACCAGATTGATGTTCTGGCCGTTGACCACAATCGACCCTTCGCTCGGTTTTTCGAGGAAATTTATGCAGCGCAAAAATGTACTTTTCCCGGAGCCGGATGAGCCAATAATGCTGATCACATCTCCGGCGTTGGCCTGCAGTGAAACCCCTTTCAGCACTTCGTGTTCGCCGTAGCGTTTGTGCAAATCGATAACGTTTAATTTATTCTCAGGCATCGTGTTACTCGAATTATTTAGAGGAAACATGCTGCAACCAGCGTCTTTCCGCACGGCGGAACAGGCTTATCAGGACATACGATATGATTAAGTACAGCACCGCGGCAATACCGAAAGCGGTAAAGGGCTGATAGGTCGCCGAGTTGATATCACGGGCAATTTTCAGCAGATCCGGAACCGTGGCGGTAAAGGCCAGCGCCGTGGAGTGCAGCATCAAAATGACCTCGTTGCTGTACGCGGGTAACGCGATACGTAGCGCCGAAGGCAGAATAATGCAACGATACATTTTGAACGAAGAGAAGCCATACGCACGCGCAGCCTCAATCTCACCGTGCGGAACCGAGCGGATGGCCCCGGCGAAAATCTCCGTGGTATACGCGCAGGTATTTAACGTTAGCGCCAGCACCGTACAGTTCAAGCCGCTACGGAAAAAGGCGTTAAGAAAATCGGTACCTTTAACAATCTCCAGCGTGTACATCCCTGAATAAAAGACCAATAGCTGAACGTAGAGCGGCGTGCCGCGGAAAATATACGTAAACAACCAGATGGGGAACTGGATGAATTTGTTGCTGGAGACACGACCAATCGCCAGAATCACGGCCAGAATGCCGCCCATTACCACGGAGGAGATCAGCAGCCACAGCGTGATTGCCACGCCCGTATAGCGGTAGCCGTCCGTCCACAACAGGGATTTCCAGTACTCCTGAATAATCTCAATCACAGGTCAGCCCTCTTCACACCGACGGAGTAGCGGCGCTCAAGGAACAGCAGCACACCATTGGAAACGGTCGTGAACACCAGATAGATAAGCCCGCAGACGATCGCAAAATAGAATGGCTCCCAGGTGCTTTTCCCGGCCAGTTGCGTGGCTTTGACCACATCTTCCAGCCCGAGCAGCGAAACAAGCGCCGTCGATTTGAGGATCACCTGCCAGTTGTTACCAATCCCCGGCAGCGCGTAGCGCATCATCGCCGGGAACATAATGCGGCGGAAAATTTGTGAAGAGGTAAAACCGAAAGCGGTAGCGGCTTCAATATGTCCTGTCGGAACCGCCATAAAAGCGCCACGAAAGGTTTCCGTAAAATAAGCCCCGTAGATAAAACCGAGCGTGATGATACCGGCAACCATCGGGTCAATATCGATCTGACTGATGCCCAGCGCATCGGTCACCGCATTGAGCGCAATCTGCAGACCATAAAAAATCAGCAGCATCAGCACCAGATCCGGCACCCCGCGAATGAGAGTGGTATAACCTTCGAAAATAAGCCCCGTCACCCGGTTTTGCGACAGCTTCGCTCCCGCTCCGACGAGGCCGATCAGAACGGCCAGCACCACGGAACTGAGAGCCAGTTCCAGCGTGACAATAGCGCCCTGTAAAATAACACCTGAAAACCCGTACAACATGCTGCCTGTCCTGTCGTAAGTGGTGAGTTAGAAGCCTCTTTTGACGTGATGACACATTTCCTTGATGCCGGATGGCGCTGCGCTTATCCGGCCTACAAGAATATTGTCGTATGCCGGATAAGGCGAAGCCGTCATCCGGCATAAAACCGATACATCATCACGTCCTGGGCTTTATCTGCACCCGCGGTAATTAGCCGCCGTAAACATCAAAATCAAAGTACTTTTTCGCCAGCTTCTCGTAAGTGCCGTCAGCGCGCATTTCTGCAAACGCTTTGTTCAGGGCTTCGCGCAGTTCGTTATCCTCTTTGCGCAACCCCATACCGGTTCCTACTCCGAACAATTTCTCGTCTTTCACAGACGGGCCGCCGAATTTGTAATCTTTGCCAACGGGTTGCTTCAGGAATCCTTCGCTTGCCGCCACTTCATCCTGGAATGCCGCATCGATACGCCCGGCCGTCAGGTCAGAGTAAATATTGTCCTGACCCTGATACGAAACGATCTCAATGCCTTTCGGCGCCCAGTGTTCGTTACCAAACGTCTCCTGGGTGGTGCCCTGCAATACACCGACGCGCTTGCCTTTCAGCGACTCAACGGTCGGCTGAATGTCAGACGCATTGGCTACCACCAGACGCGAGTCGGCTGCATAAAGCTTGTCGGTAAACGCGATTTCCTGCTGGCGCTTTTCGGTAATAGAAAGCGAGGACATGATCGCGTCGATTTTCTTCGCTTTTAACGAAGGGATCAGCGCATCCAGCGGGTTCTCAACGAAGGTACATTGTGTATTGATACGCTTACATAGCTCTTTTGCCAGATCGATATCAAAACCTACCAATTCACCCTGCGCATTTTTCGATTCGAACGGGGCGTAGGTTGGATCAGTACCAATACGAACTTTTTGCGGAATAGCAGCAAAAGCGGCGGTAGCACTGGAGAAAGCGAGAACCAGAGAAAGAGATAACACCAGTTTTTTCATAACTATCCTCAACAGACTGTCTTTTATAGGGGATTTTACAGGACCAGGTGCAGTTATCGTGCCACTAATCGGGTCGACAAGGCAAAACATTCTACCCTGTCGCCCGGTTTATTTTGCATGAAAAGCGCGTAACTATGCACTTCTGCCTTATTTGTCCGCAATCAATGCACAGCTACGGTGCATTTTTCCCGTGTTGCACCGCATTGGTTAACCCGGTCGGTGCACACAACTCCCCCGTTTTAAAGATCTCAGTCGCCGTAGACGTTAAAGTCGAAGTACTTTTTCGCCATCTTGTCGTAGGTGCCATCTTTGCGCAGATCGGCCAGCGCTTTATCAAAAGCGGCTTTCAGTTCGGCATCGTCTTTGCGTAAGCCAACCCCTGTCCCGTCGCCAAAGTACTTCTTATCTTTTACGGAAGGACCGGCAAAGGCATAGTCTTTGCCCGCAGGCTGTTTAAGGAAGCCTTCGCTGGCGGCAACTTCGTCCTGCAATGCCGCATCAAGACGACCGGCAGTTAAATCGGAATAAATCAGATCCTGATTGGCATAGGCCACCACATCCACGCCTTTGCTACGCCAGGTGTCATTGGCATACGCTTCCTGGGTAGAGCCCTGCAGCACGCCAACATGCTTACCTTTCAGCCCATCGAGTGTTGGTTGAATCGGCGAGCCTTTCGCCGCGATCAGACGTGAATCCGCCGCGTACAGCTTGTCGGAGAAGGCGATTTCCTGCTGACGCTTATCGGTAATCGAGAGCGAAGAGATAATGGCATCAATTTTCTTTGCTTTGAGCGACGGGATCAGCGCATCAAAATCACTGGCGACCCAGGTACATTTGACCTGCATACGCTTACACATCTCATTACCCAGATCGATATCAAAGCCGACGAAGTCGCCTTTGGCATCTTTTGACGAGAACGGTGCGTAGGTTGTATCCGTCCCAATGCGCACCGTTTGCGGCAGCGCTGCATAGCTGGATGCCGCAGCGGAAAGACCGATCAGCAATGACAGAGCGAGAATTGACTTCTTCATACATACCCCTCAAGTGGAATGACTTTATTATGTTTTACGTTGTGTTGTGTGTTTGCAGGCTTTTTCATGCAGGTCTTATGCCATTTTCGCGCCGCTCGGGATATTCGACGTTAAATATGTTAATAAAACGTTGCAATATTGTCCTGATGTTGAAGATAGCAGGTCTGACGGATGAACCGCAGCGTTTCAGATGGATTTAGCGAATTAAATGTTGAGGATATGATCGCGGTTACAAAATTGCCCTGAAACAGGGCAATTGATGCAAAAAGGCCCGCCGACGGGGCAATATTATGCTCCCTGCCAACGGGTAAAAAGATCCTGCGGGAGGGCGATATCAAACTGATCGAGGACGCGATTAACTGTCTGATTTATCACATCATCCAGTGTCTGAGGACGATGATAAAACGCCGGAACCGGCGGCATAATGACCGCGCCAATTTCCGCCGCCTGGGTCATTAAGCGCAAATGCCCCAGATGGAGCGGCGTTTCCCGAACGCACAGCACCAGCGGGCGGCGCTCTTTCAATACCACATCGGCAGCACGGGTTAACAGGCCATCAGTGTAGCTGTGCACGATACCGGAAAGGGTTTTGATGGAGCACGGAAGTATCACCATGCCGGCAGTCTGAAACGAGCCAGAAGAGATACTGGCGGCAATGTCACGCGCATCGTGTATGACGCTGGCGAGCGACTGAACATCGCGCAGCGAGAAATCGGTCTCCAGCGACAGCGTCTGGCGGGCGGCCTGGCTCATGATGAGATGCGTTTCAACATCCGGTACATCGCGCAACACCTGGAGCAGACGTACGCCATAAATGGCGCCGCTGGCACCACTAATCCCTACAATGAGTCGTTTCATGATTTATCGCCCTGGCTGACTTCTGGGCTGACTTTGCAGGATTTTGTGAGGAGTTGCAAGCGGGGGCGGGATAGGCCCCCGGACAGGTCAGGATTACCCTTCGTTATGCATCTCAAGGTTTTCGACTTCGTTTTGCAACTGAACCGCTTTGGCGTCGTCGTTACGCAGGGAATCGAGGAAATCGAGATACTGCTGATCGACATCCTTTGTGACATATACGCCGTTAAACACGGAACATTCAAACTGCTGAATATCCGGGTTCTCAGCACGCACAGCCTCAATCAGATCGTCAAGATCCTGGAAGATAAGACCATCTGCGCCGATGATCTGGCGAATCTCATCGACTTCGCGACCATGCGCAATCAATTCATTGGCCGTCGGCATATCGATACCGTACACGTTGGGGAAGCGAATCTCCGGTGCCGCAGAAGCGAGATAGACTTTTTTCGCCCCGGCCTCACGTGCCATCTCAATAATCTGCTCTGAGGTGGTGCCGCGTACAATGGAATCATCCACCAGCAGAACGTTCTTATCGCGGAACTCTGCGCGGTTGGCATTCAGTTTACGACGAACGGACTTACGGCGCAGCTGCTGGCCGGGCATGATAAACGTACGACCGACGTAGCGGTTTTTCACAAACCCCTGACGGTACGGCTTACCGAGGATACGGGCAATTTCCAGCGCGATATCGCAGGAGGTTTCCGGAATCGGAATGACCACATCGATATCCAGATCTTCCCACTCGCGAGCAATTTTTTCGCCAAGCCTGGTCCCCATATTCACACGGGCGCTGTAGACGGAAATCTTGTCGATGAAGGAATCCGGACGCGCGAAGTAAACATACTCGAACAGGCACGGATTACTGACCGGGTTTTCGGCACACTGACGGGTGAACAGTTGCCCTTTCTCCGTGATATAAACCGCTTCGCCCGACGCAACGTCACGCAGGAATTCAAAGCCCAGAGTATCCAGCGCGACGCTTTCAGACGCCACCATATATTCGGTACGACCGTCGCCGATATCACGTTTACCCAGCACCAGCGGACGAATACCGTTCGGATCGCGAAAGGCCACCATCCCGTGACCGATAATCATCGCCACGCAGGCATACGCGCCGCGAATCTGGCGGTTGGTCGCGGCAATCGCGGCAAAAATATTGTCTGCTTCCAGGGGATAGTGGCGGAAGTTATCCAGTTCGCTGGCGAAGATATTGAGCAGAATCTCAGAATCTGAGGTGGTATTGATGTGGCGGCGCTTCTCTTCAAACAGCTTTTTACGCAGTTCGTGGGCATTGGTCAGGTTGCCATTGTGGGCAAGCGTGATGCCATACGGGGAATTGACGTAGAAAGGTTGAGCTTCTGAGGCGCTGGAGCTGCCAGCCGTTGGGTAACGCACATGACCGATGCCCATGTTGCCCTGCATACGCTGCATGTGGCGTGCTTCAAATACATCGCTCACCAGACCGTTTGCTTTACGTAAACGGAAGCAGTTGTTTGCATCGATAGTGATGATGCCAGCGGCATCCTGACCACGGTGCTGAAGCACTGTTAAGGCGTCATAAATCGACTGGTTAACCGGCATAACACCGGCGATACCGACAATACCGCACATACGTCTTTTCCTCGTTAAGCTACAACCCAACGCTTATGCTCTGGGCAAGAAACTTGACGAGCTTTGCAGATAGTCAAAGAACCATCTGATGATGAAACTGAACTCTGGGATCAACACTGACTTACTCCAGTCTTCACTTTTCGACAGATCGGTAAAGGTGTCGAGAAAGAACAGAATGGCAGCCACAATCAACACGCCGCGCAGAGCCCCGAAACAGACACCCAGAACCCGGTCAGTACCTGACAGACCGGTTTTCTCGACCAGTTGCCCTACCACGTAGTTCACAATGGCGCCGACAATAAGCGTCGCGATAAACAGCACCGCGATGGCAATCCCGTTTCGAACCAGTTCGTCTTCAAAGCCCGAAAACCAGACAGACAGGTAAGTGTAGTAATGGCTGGCGACAAAGAAAGCACAACCCCATGTCACCAACGATAACGCTTCACGAACAAAGCCACGGATCAGGCTAACCAGACAGGAAAAACCAATCACCGCGATAATGGCGTAATCAATCCAGACCATATGTGTCCCACGATTTTACGCCCTGTCGTCCTGTTCGGGGCGCATTCTAACAGAAAAAGAAAACGTTTGCGTAGGGATTTCCTTCCCGCGCGTAAATAAAAATGGCGCTGAAAAAAACTTCAACGCCATACGGTTTTATGCCTCTTCGGGCATTGCCGGACGCGGTACAAACACCTTATCCGGCCTACAAACAACTCGGTGCCAGGCCCGATAAGACGCCAGCGTCATCATCAGGCAACCCTCACTTAGTTCGGGCTGTACCCCATCACCACTCCGCTTAATCCGGAGATTTGCTGCAGCTCGCCGAGCGAGCCTTTCAGCTTGTCGCGTGAGGCATCCGGCCCCACGAGAATACGGGTTATTTTACCCTGTACTGGCGTTGACGGTGAAGTATATACCCGGAACCCCGCACTACGAAGCTTACCTACGATCTCATTGACCTTGTCGGCATTTTTCAGTGCACCGAGCTGCACAACGTAGGCTTTACCCGTCGGCGCCGGTTTCTCTTCCACCGCCGGTTTTGGCGCAGGAGCAGGCGTTGCCTCTACAGGCGGCTGTGGCTTCGGTTGCGGCTTCGGTTTTTCAACCGGTTTCGGTTTGGGTTGTTCTACCGGCGCTGGCGTCGTCTCAATCTCAGGATTATTCGCTGAGGCATAGCGTGATGGATCCAGCGACGGTGCCGCCGCATCACCTGCCCGCACCTCTTCCGCCGCCCCTTCCGGCGGCTGGGTCGGTAATGCCTGTGTAGCCGCTGGCATCATATCCGGTTCATCGCGATCGCCCGGTTTCGGCACCAGCGGGATCGCCGCAAATTCATCCTGATAATGTTTTTTCTGCCCGTCGAGCAGCCCGGGCAGCACAATCACTCCCAGCGCGACCAGCACAATCGTGCCGACTAAACGATTCTGAAACTTACTCGCCACCGATTCTCCCCGCGTCCATCACTTCCATGACATGTGCTACCGTGTGAAATGATCCACACACCAGTACGGTATCTTCCGGTCTCGCGTCTGCCAGAGCAGCCTGCCATGCCAGCGCGACACTGTCATAGACACTGCCGTTACCAAGATGTTCCAGCAGTTGTTCTGCCGTCGCGCCCCGTGGGCCTTCCAGCGGTGCACAATACCAGTCGTCGACCACGCTTTTCAACCAGGCCAACGTTCCCGCAATATCCTTATCATGTAGCATACCGATAACGGCAAGAACACGCCCCTTTTTCGGCAACATTTTCAGCCGCCCGGTCAGATATTCCGCCGCATGGGGATTATGCGCCACATCAAGGATCACGCGCGGCGACTCGCTCACAATCTGGAAACGTCCCGGCAAAATCGCCCGGGCGATACCGTCGCGGATCGCCTGCTCACTGATGTTCAGACCACTGGCGCGCAATGCCGCCAGTGCGGTTGCCGCATTAGGTTGCGGAACCTGTGGCAGCGGTAAATCGGTCAATGTGCCGTGACGATCGCTAAAGGACCAGCCCGTCTCCGTTACCGTAAACTGCCAGTCCACACCGCGACGCTGTAACAGCGCGCCTTTTTCCTGCGCGACATCCGCAATGGTATAAGGCATTTCCGGTTCACCGACGATTGCCGGCTTTTCCGCACGGAAGATACCGGCCTTTTCGCGGCCAATGCTTTCGCGATCCGGCCCCAGCCAGTCGGTATGATCCAGCGCAATACTGGTGATCACAGCAACATCGGCATCGACGATGTTTGTCGCGTCCAGTCGTCCACCCAACCCGACTTCCAGAATCACCACATCCAGTTGCGCCTGCTTAAACAGCCACAGCGCGGACAGGGTTCCGTATTCAAAGTAGGTCAGCGAGATATCCCCACGCGCCGCTTCGATCTCGGCAAAGGATTCAGTGTGCACCGCTTCCGGCAGTTCATTGCCCTTCACGCGCACACGCTCGGTATAGCGCACCAGATGCGGCGAGCTGTAAACCCCGACGTTATACCCGGCCGCCGTCAGCACTGCTTCCAGCGTCCGGCAGGTGGTGCCTTTGCCATTGGTTCCGGCGACGGTGAACACCACGGGCGCAGGTTTCAGAACGCCCAGTCGCGCAGCCACCTGGCTTACGCGCTCAAGGCCCAGATCGATCGTTTTCGCGTGGAGGTTTTCCAGATAAGAAAGCCACGAGGCCAGGGGCGACGTGGCTTTAGGAATACGTTTGTTATTCATGATGCCCGTAAAATCGTTACGTTGAGAAAAGCAAAAGGGCAGCGCCTGTGGCCCTGCCCTTTTCAGTTATCAGGCCTCGGGTTCCTGATCCGGCACCGGCGGCACCACCACGCCTTCACGCGGGGTATCCGGATTTGGCGCCGGCAGATTCATCAGCTTCGCCAGAATGCTCGCCAGTTTCAGGCGCATCTCCGGACGGCGGACAATCATATCAATCGCGCCCTTTTCGATCAGAAACTCACTGCGCTGGAATCCCGGCGGCAGTTTCTCACGTACGGTTTGCTCAATTACGCGCGGACCCGCAAAGCCGATCAGCGCTTTCGGTTCAGCAATGTTGAGATCGCCGAGCATTGCGAAGCTTGCTGAGACACCGCCCATCGTTGGGTCGGTCAGCACGGAGATGTACGGCAGACCGCGCTCCTGCATTTTTGCCAGCGCCGCAGAGGTTTTCGCCATCTGCATCAGCGACATCAGCGCTTCCTGCATACGCGCGCCGCCGGAGGCGGAAAAGCACACCAGCGGGCAGTTATCTTCCAGCGCCTGCTCAACGGCACGCACAAAACGTGCGCCGACCACAGACCCCATTGAGCCGCCCATGAAAGCAAACTCAAATGCCGCTGCCACAACCGGCATGCCGTGAAGCGTACCTTTCATCACCACCAGCGCATCTTTTTCGCCGGTTTCCTTTTGCGCGGACGCCAGACGGTCTTTATATTTCTTGGAGTCACGGAACTTCAGCACGTCTTTCGGCTCAAGTTCGCTCCCCAGCTCCACCAGCGTTCCTTCATCTAACAGGCTATGCAGGCGGTTACGCGCCGACATACGCATGTGATGGTCACACTTCGGACAGACCTCAAGATTACGTTCCAGCTCAGCACGGTATAAAACCTGACCGCAGCTATCGCACTTAGTCCACACCCCTTCAGGAATGCTTGCCTTGCGGGTGGGAGTAATGTTGCTTTTAATTCGTTCAATCCAGCTCATTGATAACCTTTCTGCCTGAACCTGGTGTGTTCCAGTTTTGCCGTGGGGGCGCATAATGCCATTTTTGCCCCCAACAGACCATGAATGTTGCACATTAAAACATAACAGCCCGAAACTTTGGATAAAAAAGTGGTCGAACCGCCGAGTTAGTTTCTATTTTGTTACACGTGACGCAGCGCGTTTATGGCGAATGATTTCCACCACGCCCGGCAGGATCGATACCACAATAATCCCCACTATCAGCAACTTAAGGTTGTTCTGAATCATCGGAATGGTGCCGAAGAAGTAACCGGCATAGGTAAAGAGCAGAACCCACAGCAGCGCGCCTATCACGTTATACGCCGCAAAATGACGATACGACATATGTCCCATTCCCGCCACAAACGGCGCAAAGGTTCTGACGATCGGCACAAAACGGGCGAGAATGATGGTTTTTCCACCGTGTTTTTCGTAAAACTGGTGTGTTTTGTCCAGATAGCTGCGGCGGAAAATCTTTGAGTCCGGGTTACTGAATAACTTCTCGCCGAACAGTCGACCAATCGTGTAGTTCACCGCGTCGCCGACAATCGCGGCAATCAGCATCAACACCACCATCAGGTGCACATTAAGATCGTTTGTGCCAAGCGACGCCAGCGCCCCCGCCACAAACAGCAGGGAGTCCCCCGGCAGAAACGGCGTGACCACCAGTCCGGTTTCACAGAACAAAATCAGGAACAAAATTGCGTAAACCCAGACGCCGTACTCTGCGACCAGTTCCGCCAGGTGCACATCAATGTGCAGGATAAAATCGATGAGAAAGTAAATCAGGTCCATAGTTGCGCCTTTATACGACTCGAATTAGTCCGCCAGAAAGAGCGGGCCCATAGGCGGTTTTGGAAGGTCAAACCGGTCAGGGTAGTCCACCGCAACCAGATACAGTCCTTCGGCCTTCGCCGTTGCCGCCGCAAGCGTTCTGTCCTTTGCCGCTAACAGCTCTGCTATCCAGCTCTCCGGCTGGTTGTGGGCGCCTACTTCCATCAGGCTGCCAACAATGTTCCTGACCATATGATGTACAAAGGCATTCGCTTTGATATCGACCACCACATACGCCCCATGGCGCGACACCGTAATATGCATCACGTTGCGCCACGGCGTGCGGGACTGACACTGGACGGCGCGAAACGACGTAAAGTCATTCTCGCCAATCAGACACTGCGCCGCACGATGCATGCGTTCGGCGTCCAGCGGCTCGTAATAATGCGTCACACCTTTGCCTAACACCGCCGGACGTAACCGATGATTGTAGATGATGTAACGATATCGGCGAGCCGTGGCACTGAATCGCGCGTGAAAATCTTCCGGTACAGCTTTCACCCATCGCACCGCAATGTCACCAGGCAAATTCGCATTTACACCCAATGTCCATGCCGCATCTTTACGCAGCGCGGTGGTTTCAAAATGCACAACCTGTCCGGTGCCGTGCACACCGGCATCGGTGCGTCCGGCGCAAAAGACGTTAATCGGCTCATTGGCGACCTGAGAAAGCGCCTTTTCCAGCTTTTCCTGCACACTGCGGACTTCATTCTGACGCTGCCAGCCATAATATTTGCTACCGTCATACTCGATGCCCAGCGCAATTTTATACACCGGCGGTTGTTGCTGGTCAGACATCAGTACAGGTACTCCTGCACCAGTTTTTCCGCAATTTTCACCGCCATCAGCGCGCCGCCAAAGCGGACGTTATCCGCCACGGACCAGAACTGAACCTGTTCCGGCATGCCGTAATCGTTACGCACGCAGCCTACAGACAGATGCGCGCTGCCTGAAGCGTCGCCAACCTGAGTCGGGAAATCGCTTTCTTCTGACAGCACAATGTCTTCGCCGCGGGAAAAGGCATCGCGCGCCTCTTCGGCCGCCAGCGGACGCAGCGCTTCAAATGCCACCATCTGCGCGTGACCGTAAAACACCGGTGACTGTACGCAGTTTGCCGAGATCAACAACCCGTCATCTTGCATGATTTTGCGTACTTCATCGACGATCCGGCGTTCTTCACGCACGCTGCCTTCTCGATCCGGTAACAGCGGCAACATGTTGAACGCCAGCTGGCGACCAAAGAAATCATCTTCATCGATGGGGATCCCATTCAGCAGTTTCGCGCTCTGTCCGGCCAGCGCATCGACCGCTTTTTTACCCTGAGCGGATGCCGAAAGTAGACTGGTTACGGTGATGCGAGAAAGCCCCCCCTGATCGATAAGCGGTTTCAGCGCGGCCAGCAGTTGGCTGGTCAGGCTGTTCGGCACGGCGATCACGTTACGATTGCGATAGTCCGCCAGCACGAACGGATTCACTTCCGGCACCACCAGCGGAACGTCGGGTTCAAGCGCGAACAGACCGCTGGAATCAATGACCAGACAGCCCGCGTTTGTCGCCTCTTCAACCCAGGCCGCCGTGGCTTCAACGCCAGCAACAAAAAAAGCCAGTTGCGCCTGCGTCCAGTCAAATTCGGCCGCATCCTGCACAATCACTGATTTACCACCAAAGCGCAGATGTTCGCCCGCACTTTCATTACGTGCCAGCGCAAAAATTTCCCCAACCGGGAACTGACGTTCAGCCAGGGTTTCAAACAACGCTTCGCCAACGGCGCCCGTCGCGCCGAGGACGGCAATATTCCAGCCTTCAGACATGGTGGTTTACTCCAGAAAAGCATAAGCCTCCCTGGCGATTATTCGTCAGGGGGCATTAAGAAGACATTAACGTGTCGGGTGATGAACCGCGTTAAAACCCAGTTTACACAGTAACGCCGCCGCATCCGCGTCGTCGCACATCACATACAGTGAAGACCATTCACGACGCTCGAGGTAATTTTTGCGCAGTTTATCAAATTCACCCGGTATTCCGGCAACGTTGCGCAGCGGCGCATCGTCGCGGCGCACATCATACACCAAATGCACCAGTCTTTTCAGCGTCGGCTGATCCAACGGGCCATGCAGCGTAATGCGGCCAAATTCCGGGGCCGGCAGCAGGGTATCCAGCGCGACATGCTGCTCATGACCGATAAATGCGCTATATGCTTCAAAGACCTGTGTGGTGCCGCGCGCTTTGCCTTCCAGCGTGTAGCCCGCAATGTGCGCCGTGCCAATATCGATCGTGTTCAACAGATCGACATTCAGGTCCGGCTCGCCTTCCCAGACATCCAGAACCACACTCAGATCCTGTCCGGCATTAAGACGCGCCAGCAACGCGGCGTTATCCACCACGGCGCCACGACAGGCATTAATCAGAATAGAGCCCGGTTTCAGGCGGCTAATCAGCGCGTCATCGGCCAGATGCAGCGTTTTGTAAGGCCCTTCTTTAAACAGCGGCGTGTGGAAAGTCAGGATATCGGCTTCTTGTACCAGCGCATCAAGCGAACGGAAATCGCCCTCATCCCCGCGATCCGCACGGGGTGGATCGCATAACAGCGTGCGGATCCCCAGCGCTTCCAGTCGCGCCTGCAGGCGTCCACCGACGTTACCCACGCCGACAATCCCGACGGTACGGTCGCGTAACGCGAATCCGTCACGTTCTGCCAGCATCAGTAGCGCCGAGAAAACATATTCCACCACCGCAATGGCATTACAGCCGGGCGCCGCTGAAAATCCAATCCCCGCCTGCTTAAGCCAGGCATCGTCAACGTGGTCAGTGCCTGCGGTTGCTGTACCCACAAACTTGATGGCTTTCCCCTCCAGCAGCGACGCGTTCACTTTGGTGACCGAACGCACCATTAACGCATCGGCATCATCCAGCTCAGCGACAGGGATGGGACGTCCGGGAACCGCTTTGACTTCACCCAGACGACTAAATAATTCGCGGGCATAAGGCATATTTTCATCAACGAGAATTTTCACGTCTGTCGTACCTGTTTGAGAACGAGAGTTAACCGGGCAAGTGTGCCATAATCTGGCCGCCAGGCATACTTTGCTAAGATTGATGGTTTAAGGATAAGTGATGATGCAACCCATTTCCGGTACTCCCGCGCGCCCTCCCGGTGAAGGGCAACCTGCGGTTTCCACGGCGGGCGAACAACCGCTCTCCACGCAACAGCGGACCGTACTGGAACGCCTGATAACGCGCCTGATTTCACTGACGCAACAGCAAAGTGCGGAAGTGTGGGCCGGTATGAAGCACGATCTCGGCGTAAAAAGCGATACTCCGCTGCTGTCGCGTCATTTCCCTGCGGCGGAACAAAACCTCAGCCAGCGTCTCGGCGTGGCCCAGCAAAATCATGCCAATCGCCAGGTGCTTTCACAGTTGACAGAATTACTGAATCAGGGAAATAACCGCCAGGCGGTCAGCGATTTTATTCGTCAGCAGTACGGACAAACGGCGCTCAGCCAACTCAAACCGGAACAGCTTAAGAATGTGCTGACGCTTTTGCAGCAGGGACAGTTGTCGATCCCGCAGCCGCAGCAGCGCCCGGCGACCGATCGCCCACTACTGCCAGCCGAACACAATACGTTAAATCAACTGGTGACCAAACTGGCCGCCGCAACGGGGGAATCCAGCAAGCTGATCTGGCAATCGATGCTGGAACTTTCTGGTGTGAAAAGCGGTGAACTGATCCCGGCAAAACATTTCACCCATCTGGCGACCTGGCTGCAGGCGCGTCAAACCCTGAGTCTGCAACACGCCCCTACCCTGCAATCGCTACAGGTGGCGCTCAAGCAACCGCTGGAAGCCGATGAACTGATCAACCTGAAGGATTACGCCCAGCAGACCTGGCAAATTCAACCGCAGACGGTGCTGACCAATGCGCAAATGCAGGATCTCCTGAATCAGATCTTCCTGAAGCGCGTCGAGCGCGATCGGGAATTAAACGATCCGCGCCATATTCAGCCGATTTACAGTCCGTTTACGCCGGTTATCGAAACGCTGCGATCGTTTAGCGCGCGTCCCGGACTGCTGTTTATCGCCCTGCTGGTCGCGTTACTGATTTTCTGGCTGGTCATCTAGCGCCGGCGAAACGACAGTAACGTCACCACCATCCCCAGCACCGCTGAAATCGCACCGGCAAGAAACACGGATGGATAGCCACAGGACGTGGCAAGCAACCCCGCCAGCGGGCCAGTGACCGCGTAAGAGATATCCTGAAAGGCAGCATAGCCCCCCAGCGCTGTCCCACGAACCTGTGACGGTACGCGTTTCACCACTTCAACGCCCAGCGCCGGGAAGATCAGTGAACACCCCGCCCCGGTTAATGCTGCGCCAAGCAGCGCAAACCACGCCGTCGGCGCCAGCCAGAGCAAGACCAGCCCAATGGTCTCGATCAGCAGAGAAGCGATAGCCACCCTGACCCCACCAAAGCGGTCCGGCATCCAGCCAAACAGTACGCGCATGATCACAAAGGCTCCGCCAAACGCGGTCAGCGTAAAGCCGGCCATAGCCCAACCGTGGCTGGCAAAATAGAGAGAGATAAAGGTGCCGATCACGGCAAATCCCACGCCTTGCAGCGCGAGGCCCAGACCCGGCTTCCAGATAAGCCCCACGACGCTCCACAGCGAGGGACGTTCCCCCGCATGAGCCGGCACTTTACGCACCGTTCCGTTAAACGCCCATGCCAGCAGCGGTAACACCATTGTCGTACCCGCAAGACCCGCAAAGCCAAAATGGCTGTGGATCAACAGCCCCAGCGGCGCGCCTGCCGCCAGCGCGCCGTAAATCGCCATCCCGTTCCACGACATCACCTTGCCGGAACGTGCCGGCCCCACCAGACCCAGTCCCCAGGTCAGGGTTCCGGTCAGTAACTGGCTTTCACCAAAGCCGAGGATCAACCGTCCGACGATTAATAACGCGAACTTGATCGGTACAGAAACAGGTAAGAGTGCCGCCAGTAACCACGCGCCGCCCGCCAGCGCGCAGGCAAACATTCCCTGCAGAGCAGAACGCTTGGCGCCGTACTGATCGGCGAGTCGCCCGGCATAACCGCGCGTCAGGACGGTGGCCAGAAACTGAATCCCCACGGCGATACCGACCATCGTATTGCCATAGCCCAGTTCATGGTGAACAAAAAGAGGAATGACAGGTAGCGGCAGGCCGACCGTCATGTAGGTCAAAAAGACCGCAAATGCGATACGAAAAAGCGATGTGTTCGCTGCAGAGGTTTTTTCTTTATGGGTTACTGCTGTCATGCGTTACTCCAGAATGCAGAGTAAGGCGAGGAAATGCCACGCCCCCTCCACCTGACCGTCAGGATTAAGGTGCGTTGGATAACGTCAAACGCTTACGCATTATCCGGAAGATAATGATGGGCCTGAAGTCTGCCTGTGAGTGGCTAGCATTGTCAACCGCAAACCGTGCCGTGTGCTCAGTACCCGGAATTATTGTCGAATAGCGAAGGAAGAACCGCACCAATCCCTTTCGTGCCAAACAGATAAGTCACCTGCAGCTGTTCTGGCGTCAGGAGTCTGAACATCATATCCCAAATCTCTTTCGGCTCCGCTTCCCAGGCTGAGGCTTCATTTCGCACAGATGCCGGGTCGCTGTCTGCAACATAAGGACGCACATACACGGGGAGAATCGAAATATGGTCTTCCCATGCCTTCGATTTTCTGCGTTTGCGCTTAACGCCTTCTTGACCCGTATTCAGGATATTGAGCCGATTGCGAACAGCGGGAACGCTACCGGGAAAACCCGGCAGACCAATACATTCCTGTATCGTGAGCCATTCTTTAGACATCATTTCGTTCCTTTCCCCAGTGAAATAAAAATAACTTTTCTTTCTTGCGCGAAATTTCAGGATTATTCTGGCAATATTCAGCTGGCAAAAGAAAATCACCTTCTTTTGCCACAGAGATATAAAACCGTAAAAAATATCGGTGCCGATAACACATCAGCGCAGGATTGCAGAATGAGAGAAAAAAGCCAGGACTGGCATCGTATAGATATTAAAAGTGCACTTGAAAAAAGAGGTATTACGCTCAAGGATCTTTCGCGCACGGCAGGCTTATCACCAGACGCGCTGGAAACCACACCAGACGTAATTTGGCCGACCCGTTATATCAATATGCCGTCTGTTTCAGTTGCTGAATCGCCAGAGAATAATAAAAACTAATATTTCCTTTTTGTTTTATTCTTTGCAGAAATTAATAAATAAATTAGCGACACACATTATAGATACCAATAGCACTAAAGGTTACGCCTGACGAAGAAAATATTGTTAATACCTCTCGTAGTTTTTTACGCGTTCCACTAACAGAGGTTATTATGAGTTGGGATAAAACAGGCAGGACCCGGTTATCGGGCAGCAAAACCAACCTATATCCTTTACAGGAAAAAATGATGAAAACCTTCTTATTGTTGCCACTCATCCTGCTGCTTTGCAGTTGTTCTACCCCCTCTCAAGAGAGTGCAAAAGACGTTAAACAATTCTATCTCGCGTGGATGGCGGCATTTATCGATGAGCCAGATAAGCCTCACGATACCAGCAAGTTAATGCAACGCTATGTTGCTAAAGAGGTTATCGATCGTCTGACGTTGATTGACAGCTTCTATGAGCAAGAAATTATCGACTCAGACTACTTTATGTACGTGCAGGATTATGCCCCTGAGTGGATCCCACAGTTACAGGTTGGACAAGCACGTCCCTTCCTCGGTGGCGAAAAAGTGGACGTCCAGTTGGGTGGTCCTGACGACCAGCCCCCCATTCGTCTGGAAGTTTATACGCGCCGGGAGGGAAAACGCTGGAAAATCTATCGCGTCAGGGATGTCGGCAATCATTTTGAGCATCCCATTTACAGCGCCGGGGCCATTGCCCAGGCCCGGGCGTGGTCTGCGGAAATTGCGCCAGAATACGAACCGCTTAAAAAGTAAAAGGGAGCCATTTGGCTCCCTTTTACATCAATACCAGCCTTACGCTTACAGTTTACGCATTACCAGCGTGGCGTTAGTACCACCAAAACCGAAGCTGTTGGACATGACGGTGGTCAGTTCGCGATCGACAGTTTCGGTCACGATGTTCAGACCTGCCGCCTGCTCGTCCATCTCTTCGATGTTGATGCTTGGCGCGACAAAACCGTGTTCCAGCATCAGCAGAGAGTAGATCGCTTCCTGCACACCTGCTGCGCCCAGAGAGTGACCGGTCATCGCTTTAGTCGCGGAGATCGCCGGGCTCTTATCGCCAAATACTTCGCGAATCGCCCCCAGCTCTTTCACATCACCCACCGGCGTTGAAGTACCGTGGGAGTTCAGGTAGTCAATTGGCGTATCAACGCCATGCATCGCCATCTGCATGCAGCGCACAGCGCCTTCACCAGACGGAGCAACCATATCCGCGCCATCAGACGTCGCGCCGTAGCCCACGATTTCTGCGTAGATATGCGCGCCACGCGCCAGCGCGTGTTCCAGTTCTTCAACCACTACCATACCGCCGCCGCCTGCGATAACAAAACCATCGCGGTGCGCGTCATAGGTACGGGATGCTTTAGCAGGCTGGTCGTTATATTTGGTAGACAGCGCGCCCATTGCGTCGAACTCACAGGCCATTTCCCAGCCCAGCTCTTCGCCGCCGCCAGCAAATACGATGTCCTGTTTGCCCAGTTGGATCTGCTCGACCGCATTACCGATACAATGTGCGGAGGTGGCACACGCGGAGCTGATTGAGTAGTTTACGCCGTGAATTTTGAACGGCGTCGCGAGGCAGGCGGAAACCGCAGAGCCCATCGCTTTGGTGACCACATACGGGCCAACCGCTTTCAGGCCACGCGGGCTACGCATGGCATCAGCACCGAATACCTGCGCTTTCGACGAGCCACCGGAACCCGCAATCAGGCCAACGCGTGGGTTATTCTGATAAACTTCTTCGCTCAGACCAGCGTCTGCGATGGCTTCACGCATGGAGAGATAGGCATAAATAGAGGCATCGTTCATGAAACGCACCACTTTACGGTCGATCAAACCAGTGGTGTCCAGTTTGACGTTACCCCATACGTGGCTACGCATTCCTGCATCTTTAAACTCTTCAGAAAAAGTGATGCCTGAACGTCCTTCACGCAGAGATGCCAGGACTTCCTGCTGGTTATTACCGATGCTGGAAACAATGCCCAAGCCAGTAATCACTGCACGTTTCATTCAATACCTCTGTCAGTCGCACTATAATAAGTTTCGATTGGCACAATAGCGTACACTTGTACGCCGAACAAGTCCGATCAGCCAATTTGTACTGAAATTTGCGCCGCCTGGCACACATCGCTAAGATCGTGACACAGCCTGTCAGACGAGTAACTTACGTGAAACAATACGCTATACAACCCGCCAACCTCGAATTCAACGCTGAGGGTACACCTGTTTCCCGAGATTTTGACGACGTCTACTTTTCCAACGACAATGGTCTGGAAGAGACGCGCTATGTCTTCCTCGGCGGAAACCGGATCATAGAACGCTTCGCAGAGCATTCTCACCCGCTGTTTGTGGTTGCGGAAAGCGGATTCGGCACCGGCCTCAATTTTCTCACGCTCTGGCAGGCGTTCGCTGCATTTCGCGCCACTCAGACCGAGGCTACGCTACAAAGATTACATTTCATCAGTTTTGAAAAATTTCCGCTGAGCCGTGACGATCTCACCGCGGCGCATCAGCACTGGCCTGAGCTAGCTGAATTTAGCGGGCAACTTCAGGCCCAGTGGCCGTTGCCGCTGGCGGGTTGCCAGCGTCTGTTGTTGGATGAAGGGCGTGTCACGCTCGATCTCTGGTTTGGCGATATTAATGAACTCACCGATAAACTCGACGACAGCCTGAATCAAAAAGTCGATGCCTGGTTTCTCGACGGCTTCGCCCCGGCCAAAAACCCGGACATGTGGACGCCCACCCTCTTTAACGCGATGGCGCGACTGGCTCGTCCTGGCGGTACGCTGGCAACCTTTACGTCTGCCGGATTTGTTCGTCGCGGTTTACAGGAAGCCGGTTTTACGGTGCAGAAATGCAAAGGTTTTGGCCGCAAGCGCGAAATGCTGCGTGGCGTGATGGAACAGACTCTCGCCCTGCCAGCGTCAACGCCATGGTTTGCTCGTCAGGGAAGCGAAAAACGTGAAGTCGCCCTGATTGGCGGCGGGATCGCCAGCGCGCTGCTTTCGCTTTCGTTGTTACGCCGGGGCTGGCAGGTGACACTCTATTGTGCTGATGACACCCCCGCCCAGGGCGCATCCGGCAACCGTCAGGGAGCGCTTTATCCCCTGCTCAGCAAGCACGACACGGCGCTCACCGTGTTCTTCCCCGCGGCGTTTACCTTTGCCCGTCGCCTGTATGACGCCCTGCCAGTAGAATTTGATCATGACTGGTGCGGCGTTACGCAGTTTGGCTATGACGAAAAGAGCCAGCATAAGATCGAACAAATGCTGTCGCTGGCTTTGCCGCGCACGCTAGCAAGCGCGGTGGATGTCGCAGAGGCGCAAAAACTTACCGGGGTAGAAACTGGGCGCGGTGGCATAACCTATCCGCAAGGCGGTTGGCTGTGTCCGGCGCAACTGACTGCCGCCGTGCTAAAACTCGCGGAAAAGCAAGGATTGCGTTGCCACTATCAACACTCACTGGCGACACTTAACCGTTCAGCCTCCGGCTGGGATCTGCGCTTTACGCACGGCAGTCACGCTGAACATGCCGTGGTAGTGCTGGCCAACGGTCATCAGATTAACCAGTTTGCACAAATGCAGCCGTTACCCGTCTACGCTGTCGCCGGCCAGGTCAGTCATATTCCGACGACGCCAGCGCTTTCCGGGATCCGTCAGGTGCTGTGCTATGACGGTTATCTGACGCCGCAGAACCCGACGAACCAGCAGCACTGTATCGGCGCCAGCTACCATCGCGGCAGCGAAAAGACGCAGTATCGGGAAGACGATCAGCAGCAAAACAGGCAGCGCCTGATTGACTGTTTCCCGGCGGCGGAATGGGCCAAAGAAGTCGATGTGAGCAGCAAAGACGCTCGCTGCGGCGTGCGCTGTGCCACCCGCGATCATTTGCCGATGGTGGGAAACGTTCCGGATTACGCCGCAACGCTTACGCAGTACGCCGGGTTAGCCGACAACAAACCGGGAGCTACAAGTGCGCCAGTGTTTGACGATTTGTTTATGCTGGGCGCGCTGGGTTCCCGCGGGCTGTGTTCTACTCCCTTGTGCGCAGAAATTCTGGCCTCGCAAATGAGTAACGAACCGGTGCCGATGGATGCCGCCACGCTGGCTGCATTAAATCCAAATCGTTTATGGGTGCGGAAGTTGTTGAAAGGGAAAGAAGTTAAAACGCTGATGGAATAAACAGGCGAGCCATCCGGCAGGTTAACATGCCGGATGGCGGTGTCGTGATTAGTGCGTTGCTTTCTGGAATAACGCGTCCCACATCTCTTTGACTAACGCCTGATCGCGCGGTGACAACTCACCGGCACCGATGGCATTTTCCAGGCTGCGGGTGACGTTGGTATAGACGGCCTGAGCAGAATGGTCATCCGTTCCTTCCAGTTCTGCAACGGCTAATGTCAGGTGGCCACGCAAATACCCACTGGCAAATAGCTCATCATCGCTTGCATGCTCTACCATGTCGTCGATTAATGCCAGAATGCGTGATTCAAACTCCGCGATCATCTTCTTTCCTCATTGTAACGTGGCGCTGGCTTCAGTTGAGTGCTTCTGGCCACGGGAACTGTTCCGCCGTAAGTTCAGGCGTGTGATAATAATTCTGTAGTGCCTTGATGAAACGCGCCGGACGTTCGGGAATGCCCTTCTCCAGATACGTCATCACCTGCGCATGAACCCGACGCTGGAACACTACGCGGTCTGGTTCAAAATCGCCTTCCAGGTTGTCGCAACTGACGTTAAACGGATACCCCGCCGCCACGCAGAACAACCAGTCAAACGCCTGCGGTTTCACTTCCACATCTTCAAACTGGCTTTGCGTCGCCGCATCACGACCGTCCGGACAATACCAGTAGCCGAAATCAACCAGCTCGCGGCGCGCTTTTCCGGCAATACACCAGTGCGAAATCTCATGCAATGCGCTGGCGTAAAAGCCGTGCGCAAAAACAATCCGGTGATACGGAACCTCTGCATCAGCAGGAAGATAGATCGGTTCGTCGTCACCTTTAATCAGACGGGTATTAAAATCCTCGGCAAAGCAGCCGTTAAAAATATCAATCAACTGTTCGTAGCGGTGCGTACTGTTCATTAATTCATCCCCAGCCAGTGGAGAATCTCCTGTCCATGGTTATCATAAAGAAGTTTGATGCTCATCACCGCCGAAACAATGACGATCATAGGCCGAATCAGCTTCTGTCCTTTGCTCAGTACCAGTCGTGAACCCATCCGTGCCCCGAAAAATTGCCCAATCAGCATGACAAAGCCGGTAGCCCAAATGACTTTCCCACCGATGATGAACAGCAGCAGTCCGCCGATATTGGAAGTGGCATTCAGCACCTTAGCGTGGGCGGTCGATTTCGCGAGGTTATAACCGCACAGCATGACAAACGACAGCGCGTAAAAAGAGCCTGCCGCCGGGCCAAAGAAACCATCGTAGAAACCTACGCAGCCACCGGCCACCAGGGCAAACGGCAGACCGTACAGGCGACGCTGTCTGTCTTCCTCGCCCACTTTCGGCATCAGCAAAAAGTAGAGACCAATGCAGATCACCAGAACAGGCAGGATCTGTCGCAACACGTTTGACTGCACATGCTGCACCAGCAGTGCGCCACTCATCGAACCGATAAACGTCATCGCGATATTGAGTTTCTGGTCGGCGAGGTTCACCACTTTACGGCGAATAAAATAAATTGAAGAAGAGATCGAACCGCCACAGGCCTGAAGTTTATTGGTCGCCAGCGCCTGCGCGGGAGACAACCCTGCAGCCATCAGCGCGGGGATGGTCAACAGACCGCCTCCCCCCGCCAGTGAGTCGATAAATCCTGCCAGCATTGCCACAAAAAACAACACCAGCAACAACAGCGGAGAGACCATAAACAGGTCTGCAAAATTATCCATTAGAGTACATGCTCATCCAGCAGCGCCTGGCAGGAAGGCGGCAACGGAGGCGGTGTCTTCTTCTCAGGCTTTGTTGTTCCAGGTTTTGGCGGTTCAAACCAACTTTGTAGCTCAGCGCCACAGCCATCGCCCGGCGGAGGCAACGGCTGATCTTCGCACTCAAGGCTGTCGGCAGGACAGCGTAATCGTACGTGCATATGCGCACGATGCTGGAACCAGGGGCGCACTTTACGTAACCAGTCGCGATCGGTGCCGGCATCCAGGCAAAGCTGTTGTTTGATGGCAGGATTCACAAAAATACGCGTGACGTCGTTATCTTTCGCCGCCAGCTTAATCAGGCTGGAGATTTCCGGTTTCCACAGCGCTGGCACGACATGTTTACCATCACGGGCGACCAAATCCAGCGCCTGGGGACGCAACAGTTGCGCCTGAGTCCAGCGCGTTTTTGGCAACTGCAGGAAAATATCGACATCCAGACCGGTCTGATGGCTGGCATGTCCGCCGTTAAATCGACCACCAGCAGGCATGCCCATATCGCCAATCAGCACCGTTCCCAGCCCTAGATTGCTCACCTGCGTACTCAGCCGCTGAATAAACATCACCAGATCGGGATGACCGAAATAGCGGCGCTGATCGGTGCGCATCACCTGATAGTGCTCGGACTGCACGGGCAGTGTATCCGCTCCCACTATGCAGCCGTTCGAGAAGCCACCAATTGACTGCGCGCTGCCCGGCACGGGCTGGGTAATTTTCTGCCACGGCGTCGCCGCCAGGCTGGCCGTGCTGGCAAGAAGCGCCAGCAAAGCTATTGCGGTTTTTTTCATCTCTTACCAGCGTGGAATATCCGTTTTGACATCCGCATTTTGCGCCCGTTGACGTAACAGGTGATCCATCAGCACGATCGCCAGCATCGCTTCCGCGATCGGCACGGCGCGGATCCCCACGCACGGATCGTGACGACCTTTCGTGATCATCTCCACCTCTTCGCCAAAGCGGTTAATAGTGCGACCCGGAACGGTAATACTGGACGTCGGTTTCAGCGCCATGTGGGCCACGATTTGCTGGCCGCTGCTGATCCCGCCCAGAATACCGCCGGCGTGATTGCTCTGAAAGCCGTCTTTGGTGATTTCATCACGATTCTGACTGCCGCGTAGCGCTACAACCTCAAACCCGTCACCAATTTCGACGCCTTTCACCGCATTGATGCTCATCAGCGCGTGGGCGATATCGGCATCAAGTCGGTCAAACACGGGTTCACCCAGCCCTGCCGGCACGCCGCTGGCGACCACGGTCACTTTCGCGCCGATAGAATCGCCCTCTTTTTTCAGCGCACGCATCAGTTCATCCAGCGCATCGATTTTATCCGGATCCGGGCAGAAGAAAGGATTTTGCTCAACCTGCGACCAGTCTTTGATCGCCAGCGGAATGTCGCCCATCTGGGTCAGACAACCCTGGATGGTTACACCCAATTTTTCAGCGAGATATTTTTTAGCAATGGCGCCTGCCGCCACGCGCATCGCGGTTTCCCGCGCGGAAGAACGTCCGCCGCCACGATAATCGCGCAGGCCATATTTCTGCTCGTAGGTGTAATCCGCATGTCCCGGACGAAACACGTCCTTGATGGCGCTGTAGTCCTGTGAACGCTGATCGGTGTTTTCAATCAGCAGACCAATGCTGGTCCCCGTCGTGACGCCTTCAAACACGCCGGACAGGATTTTAACCTGATCCGGTTCGCGACGCTGCGTCGTGTAACGCGACGTGCCAGGGCGACGTCTGTCGAGATCGTGCTGCAGGTCAGCTTCCGTCAGAGGAATGCCCGGCGGTACACCGTCGACGATACAACCGAGCGCCAGCCCGTGCGATTCGCCGAAGGTGGTTACACGAAAGAGTTGTCCAATTGTATTTCCTGCCATTGCGGTCTCGTTGTTGTCGTTGTGATTTAATCTTTATAGAGGCTGAAGTGCTCGCGGGCGGCAATCAACTCGGCTTTGGTCAGCATAAAGACGCCATCGCCGCCATTGTCGAATTCCAGCCAGGTGAACGGCACATCCGGATATTGTTCCATCAGATGTACCATGCTGTTACCGACTTCACAAATCAGAATGCCGTTATCAGACAGGTAATCCGGCGCGTTGCCCAGAATGCGGCGGGTGAGTTTCAGGCCGTCAGTGCCGGACGCCAGACCCAGTTCCGGCTCATGACGATATTCATTCGGCAGATCGGACATATCTTCTGCATCAACGTACGGCGGGTTGGTTACGATCAGATCGTACTGAACTTTCGGCAGGTCCCGGAACAAATCGGAGCGAATCGGCGTGACGTGATGGATCAGACCGTGCTCTTCAATGTTGTGTTCAGTCACGGCCAGCGCGTCCGCTGAGATATCTACCGCGTCCACTTCCGCTTCCGGGAAGGCATAGGCGCAGGCAATCGCAATACAGCCGCTACCGGTACACATATCAAGGATAAGCTGAGGCGGCTCATTGACCAGACCCGCAAAGCGGTTGTTGATAAGTTCACCGATCGGAGAGCGCGGCACCAGCACGCGTTCATCAACATAAAATTCATGACCGCAGAACCAGGCTTTGTTGGTCAGATAAGCCACCGGAATACGTTCGTTCACGCGGCGGATCACGCGCTCAACAATACGGTGGCGTTCGCTGGAAGTCAGACGCGCGGTACGCATATCTTCCGGAATATCGAGCGGCAGATACAGCGAAGGCAGAACCAGTTGCACGGCTTCATCCCACGGGTTATCCGTACCGTGACCGTACCAGATATTCGCCGCACTAAAACGGCTAACCGCCCAGCGCAACATGTCCTGAATGGTATGCAGATCACTCACTGCTTCATCAACGAAAATTTTATCCACCTGTTCCTCCAGGGCACGCCCGCATTAATTTCGGCGGCTAGTTTGCCATGAAGACGGCGATAAATCAGCAATCACGCAGGGGTTGCGGGTGAAAATTGCGTTTTGAGCATTCGCATCCGCATCGAGTCGGGTAAACTAACGGACAATAAAAAAAGATGAGACCGCAGAATGAAAAAGAAAACATCGCTGAGCGAGGAGGACCAGGCGCTGTTCCGGCAGCTGATGACCGGCACCCGTCAGATTAAACAGGACACCATTGTTCATCGCCCGCTGCGTAAAAAGATAACCGAGGTGCCGGTTAAGCGGCTGCTTTCGGAGCAGGCCGATGCCAGCCATTATTTCTCTGATGAGTTCCAGCCGCTGCTGAATACGGAAGGCCCGGTCAAGTATGTCCGTCCTGACGTCAGCCATTTCGAGCTGAAGAAAATGCGCCGTGGCGATTACTCTCCAGAGCTGTTTCTCGATTTACACGGTCTGACGCAGCTTCAGGCAAAGCAGGAACTGGGCGCGCTGATTGCCGCCTGCCGCCGGGAACATGTTTTTTGCGCCTGCGTGATGCACGGTCACGGCAAACATGTACTGAAACAACAGACGCCGTTGTGGCTGGCGCAACATCCGCACGTCATGGCCTTCCATCAGGCACCGAAAGAGTATGGCGGCGACGCTGCGCTACTGGTGTTGATCGAAGTGGAAGAGTGGGCGCCGCCGGAACTGCCCTGAGCGCAGAAACAACAAGAGCCGCATCAGCGGCTCTTTAGCGTAGTGACAAACCTTATTCCGACCCCGGACAACCAGAGATCTCTTCATTAAAAACCAGGAAAATCAATTTATTGATTTTCAGTTGTTAACGACAAAGAAGGAAAAACCTCGTTTTTCTTCTTTGTCAGCTGTCTTAAGAGCCGCAGAGCCGCATCAGCGGCTCATTACAGGGAATACAGCGGTTAAATCGCTTTCGCCATTTTGAGGTTACACGGGCTCATCTGCCAGTTGAACACCCCTTTTCCGCTTTCATCCAGCGTCACACTGGCAATTGCGGAGGTGGTAAACATCGGCGGCGTTTCTCCTGGGCACAGCTCGGACACCAGGTAACCCACTAACGGAAGGTGGGAGATTACCAGCGCAGTGGCTACGCCTTCATTAGCCAGAGCCTGCAAATAGGCGCTGACCAGACCGACATCGCCGCAGGGAGTCAACTCCGGCAAAACATCCACGTCGCCTGGCAGGTTCATGCATCCCCCTACCACATCCAACGTTTGTTCGGCTCGCAGGAACGGGCTCACCAGAACACGTTCGATATCCACTTTTTGACCTTTCAGCCAGTTCGCCATAAGGCGGGATTCGTCACAACCGCAGGGGGTTAAGGGACGAACCGAATCACTGGCGGCATCGAGGGCCGCGTCGCCGTGACGCATGATAAAAACTTGCATATTGCACCGCTTTTGTTAACCAGAATCACACGCACCCAGCCAAAACCCCTCAGGGTTGCTGTAATGCAGTGGCCGGCATTGTGCCTTATCCGTTCGCTGAATGAAACGCTGTGTTTTACCTCAATGGCGTAAGTATAGTCAATCTGTGTTTACAATTTAACCAACTCACAGCCATTCAGTACGGATTTACCTTACATTTGACCTTGCGAATTCAGGTCAGTTGCATCTGTTTTCCAGAAACTTTCACCCCGCTCCGCCATCTGTAACAACGCATCGCACGGCGTAAACCGTGGACCATACAGCGAAGCCAGACGTTGCAATACCGCAACCACTTCACCCGCCCCGAGAGAATCCATATAACGGAACGGGCCACCGAGAAACGGAGGAAAACCAATACCAAACACCGCGCCGATGTCGCCATCGCGCACGCTACGAATCACCTGCTCATCGAAGCAGCGCGCCGCCTCATTGAGCATTAACATGACGCAACGTTCCGCAATCTGCGAAGCGGAGAGCCGGCTCTGCCCCTGAACGCCTATAAGCGTATAAATTGCAGGGTCGACCTGTTTTTTGCTTTTACGCCCTTTCGCCCCATAAAGATAGAAACCCCGACCATTTTTTCTGCCTTTGCGATCATCATTCAAAATTGATGAAACAACATTTGCAGGGGCGCTAAAACGCTCGCCATAAGCGGCTTCCAGTATTGGTATAATTTTAGTGCCTGTGTCGATTCCGACCTCATCCAAAAGTTGGATTGGCCCGACCGGAAAACCAAACTTTACCAGTGCGTTGTCGATCTGCTCGACCCGCTCACCTTCTGTCAGCAGGCGAATCGCTTCATTGATATACGGCGCAAGAATACGGTTTACATAGAACCCGGCCTTATCGCGCACCACAATTGGCGTTTTGCCCTGTTTTTTCGCCAGCTTAACCGTGGTGGCGATGGTTTGTTCCGACGTCGTGGCATGCGGAATCACCTCCACCAGCGGCATTTTTTCAACCGGGCTAAAGAAGTGCAGACCAATCACCTGCTGGGGTCTGGCCGCTTTGGCCGCAATGTCGCTAATCGGTAAAGATGACGTATTGGAGGCAAAAATAGTGTGAGATGCACAATTCTGCTCAACTTCGGCCACCATCTGTTGTTTTAACGACAGATCTTCAAATACCGCTTCAATTACCAGGTCGCGATGGGAAAAGCCGCGATAGTCGACCGAACCCGAAATCAGCGCCAGCTGTTTGTCACGTTCACTGGCTTTGATATGCCGGCGACGCACCTTCGTTTCAAGCTGTTCCCAGCTGTATTTCAGCGCGTGGTTGATTCCTTTGGAGTTAATGTCTTTGATGCGAACTGGCAAGCCACCTTTACAGGCTGTGACGTAAGCAATACCGCCGCCCATCAGCCCACCGCCTAAAACGCCGACGCTGTTAAGCGGCCCTGGCGGAACCTCGCTGCCTGGGTCCTTTTTCACCTCCGTACTGGCAAAAAAGATATGACGTAACGCTTGTGATTGCGGCGTCATCGCCAGCTCGCCAAACGCGTTCGCTTCCGCGTCGTATCCGCTGCTACTACCCTGCGCCAGCCCGGTTTCAATCACCTGTAAAATACGTTCTGTCGCCGGGTAATTTCCCTGGGTTTTCTGTTCTGTTTTCTTGTTCACCATGCGGAAAAGCAACGCCCGCCCGAGCGGCCCCGCCAGAATTCGTTCACGAACCGGAAGGGGGCGATGACCGGGGCGTTCTTTTTTCGCCCATTCCACGGCGGCGTCCAGCAGGATCGTCTGCGGGACCACCTCATCCACCAGTCCCGCTTTCAGCGCCTGCTTCGCGCGAAGTTGCTTGCCGGTGAGGATCATATCCAGCGCCGTGCTGATTCCCACTAACCGTGGTAAACGTTGGGTGCCGCCCGAACCCGGCAACAGCCCCAGTTGCACTTCCGGTAAACCGAGTACCGTTTTCGCATCATCTGTACAAACCCGTGCATGGCAGGCCAGCGCCAGTTCAAGGCCGCCCCCCAGACAAGCACCGTGAATGGCGGCCACCACCGGGATCGGCAGCACATTGATTTCGGCCATCAGTTGCTGCCCCTGTCGCGCCAGCGTTTCTGCTTCCTGGGCACTTTTGCAGCGGCCAATCATATTGATATCTGCCCCGGCAATGAAATTGTCCGCTTTTGCGGAAATGATGACGACGCCGCGAATCGCCTTGTTTTCACGGATCTGTTTAAGAATAACCCGTACCTGCGAGGCAAACTCCGCCTTCAGGGTATTCATTTTCTCTCCCGGAACGTCCACAGAGATAACCGCGACATTGTCCGGGCGCACGTTAAGCGTAAAAGCCGATGCCATTTCCATTATTCCGCCTCCAGAACCATTGCCGCGCCCAGTCCGCCTGCAGCACAGGCGGTGACCAGGCCAAAACCGCCGCCACGACGACGTAATTCGTGCAGGGTTTGCGTGATCATCCTCGCACCCGTCGCGGCAAAGGGATGTCCAAAGGCAATCGAACCGCCAAGTACGTTAAATTTGCTGTCATCCACTTCGCCGGTGGCATGGCTTCGGCCAAGCACGTCACGGGCAAAGCGCTCGCTGCCGAGTAGCTGAAGATTGGCCAGCGTCTGCGCGGCAAAGGCTTCGTGCATATCGAAAAGCGTCAGATCGGCCATCGTTAATCCTGCACGTTCCAGCGCCAGCGGCGTGGACCAGGCCGGCCCCAACAGCATATCCTGCCAGACATCAATGGCGGTAAAGGCATAGCTGCGTAGATAGCCAAGCGGAACCAGCCCTAACTCTTTGGCACGGGATTCCGTCATCAAAATGACCGCCGCCGCGCCGTCGGTCAGCGGTGTACTGTTGGCCGCCGTAACGCTGCCATGTTTGCGGTCAAATGCCGGACGCAGTCTGGCGTAATCTGCCAGCGTAGAGTTGCCGCGAATATTGTTATCTTCAGACAGGGGCTCTTTAAAAGGCGGCGTGTACGTGGTCATCACTTCATCGGCCAGTTTTCCCTCTGCCCACGCCAGGGCGGCCCGTTGGTGGGAGCGATGCGCCAGGGCGTCCTGTTGTTCACGGGTAATGCCATAGGTTTTCGCCATCTGCTCGGCGGTATCGCCCATTCGCAGGCCAGTGGAGTATTCCGCTACAGCAGGCGGGACGGGCAGCAGATCGCGCAAGCGCAGACGAGAAAAGAGTTTCAGACGCTGCCCCATCGTGCGGGCTTTGTTGACATCGACCAGCACCCGCGCCAGTTTTTTGCTGACGCCAATGGGCAGCACCGAAGACGAGTCAGCCCCACCGGCGATACCTGCACGAATGGTGCCGGCCATCAGGCTTTCTGCAACGTTGGCGACCGCCTGAAAACTGGTCGCACAGGCGCGACTGACGCTATAAGCATCGGTATGCACGTTCATGCCGGTCCCGAGCACAATTTCACGCGCAATGTTTGGCGCTTCCGGCATCTGTACGACCTGACCGAAAACCAGTTGTTCGATGACGTCGGCAGGGATTTCGCTACGCGCAAGCAGTTCCCCCACCACCATTTTGCCGAGATCGACGGCGGGAATGCCATGATAAGCCGTTGCCTGACGGGCAAAAGGCGTACGTAATCCGCTCACAATGGCGATGCGATCGCCCTGCCGGGTGACCAGCGGTAAAGCCTGACTCATAACACTCCCCTGTAAAAAATAAAATAAGTGGTCTGACCTGATCATAGTCTTAACCAATTTTTTACATTTAGCCAAGCGGAGCGCAAAGAAAGTGAGAGCTATGACACAGTGAATAATCACTGTCTGAAATGAAAATGCCCCGGGGAAAACTCACCGGGGCATTAATAAAACGAGGTGGGATTAACGCAGACCCAACTGGAAGATCAGGGTTTCGGCTTCGCAGGCGAAGACAAAATCGATATCCAGACGCACACCGTCAGACTCTTCAGTGAAAGTTGAGGTGATTTTGCACGGCTCAGATTCGACGCTACGGGCTTTTTCGGTCAGCGCGGCCAGCGTTTCTTCAGCCTCTGCGCGGTTAGCGAACACACGGCTGTATGATGCGGTGCAATCGGAGTTGTCCATGATGGTACCAACATCCATACAGCAGCAAACCGGGGTTTCATCAGCACTGCATTTACTCATTGTAGATTTCCTCTGTATTTTGCACTCAGGGTGCCAGATAAACGATGAGGATATTTTACGCTCCCCCCTATCACCTCTCCAGTTGTTAATTGAACGAAATGAGATAAGTGACCGAAATCACACTTAAAAATGATCTAAAACAAATTTCACCCAAAAGGATGAGTGCGCAACCTGGCAATTTTGCCAGCTGGATCGCGTTTTTAAGATCACAATTGAAAAAAGTTATAAACATACTTGCAACATCTCAGCTGGTCAGACCTATACTCACGCCACTGGTCTGATTTCTAAGTCGTACCGCAGACCCTACACTTCGCGCTCCTGTTACAGCATGTAACATAGTTTGTATAAAAATAAATCAATTGAGGTTATGGTCATGAGCCAGAAAACCCTGTTAACAAAGTCTGCTCTCGCAGTCGCAGTGGCAATTATCTCCACCCAGGCCTGGTCTGCAGGCTTTCAGTTAAACGAATTTTCTTCCTCTGGCCTCGGCCGGGCCTATTCGGGTGAAGGCGCTATCGCAGACGATGCAGGTAACGTCAGCCGTAACCCAGCGCTGATCACGATGTTCGATCGCCCGACGTTTTCTGCGGGTGCGGTCTATATCGATCCGGACGTCAACATCAGCGGACGCTCGCCGTCTGGCCGTAGCCTTGATGCCGATAACATCGCGCCAACGGCATGGGTGCCCAACGCGCACTTTGTTGCGCCCATTAACGATCAGTTCGGTTGGGGAGCATCCATTACCTCCAACTACGGTCTGGCGACGGAGTTTAACGATACCTACGCGGGCGGTTCTGTTGGCGGTACCACCGACCTCGAAACCATGAACCTTAACTTAAGCGGCGCCTATCGCTTAGATGACGCATGGAGCTTCGGTCTGGGTCTGAACGCCGTTTATGCACGTGCGAAAATCGAACGCTTCGCCGGCGACCTGGGTCAACTGGTCGCAGGCCAGGTCATGCAGTCTCCTGCCGGACAAACGCCGCAGGGTCAGCAACTGGCAGCCACCGCCAATGGCATCCCAGGCAATACAAAAATTGCCCACCTGAACGGTAACCAATGGGGCTTTGGCTGGAACGCCGGGATCCTGTATGAACTGGATAAGAACAATCGCTATGCGTTGACCTACCGTTCTGAAGTCAAAATTGACTTTAAAGGTAACTACAGCAGCGATCTGCCGCCAGCGATCAACAACTACAACCTGGGTATTCCGACCGCTACCGGCGGCGCGACTCAGTCAGGTTATCTGACGCTGAACTTGCCAGAAATGTGGGAAGTGTCCGGTTACAACCGCGTGGCGCCGCAATGGGCAATCCACTACAGCCTGGCTTATACCAGCTGGAGTCAGTTCCAGGAGCTGAAAGCGAAATCCACCGGCGGTGAGACACTGTTCCAGAAAGATGAAGGCTTTAAAGACGCCTACCGCATCGCGCTGGGGACGACCTATTATTATGATGATAACTGGACGTTCCGTACCGGTATCGCCTTCGATGATAGCCCGGTTCCGTCACAAAACCGTTCTATCTCGATTCCGGATCAGGACCGTTTCTGGCTGAGCGCGGGGACCACTTACGCCTTCAATAAAGATGCGTCTGTGGACGTTGGCGTCTCTTACATGCACGGCCAGAGCGTTAAGATTAACGAAGGTCCGTACCAGTTCGAGTCTGAAGGTAAAGCCTGGCTGTTCGGTACCAACTTCAACTACGCATTCTGATTTCTTGCAGGCAGATGTAAAAAAGGTGAGCTTTTTAGCTCACCTTTTTATTTGCTCAATCTGGCTTACTCGGAATCGATCTCTTTCAGTTCGTCCTGAATCGCCTGCGCGTTCGGGTTTTCCTGCGGCTTGAGCTTCCCGCCATTGGCGATAAAGTCATGGCGCTGGAAGTATGCTTCACGAACCAAAATATACGGATCGGAGGACTGACGCAGCAGACCATCGGAATCCAGCAACTGGGCGCGGGTTTCAATCCCTTCAATCGTCCATTTACCAATAGACATCGGCCAGGTCAGCCAGGAGAGTACCGGATAGAGCGTATCCGCCATATCGCCGCCATCATCACGGATTGTCCAACTCCCGTAAAACGGTAACTGCACGTAAGGACCATAGCCGACGCCATAGTGACCTAAGGTACTGCCGAAACGATGCGGCTCAACACGTTGCAGTTTCGGGTTCGCCATGCCAGCGACATCAATAAAGCCGCCCATCCCCAGGATCGTATTAAGGAAGAAACGGGTGAAATGCACCATCCCCTGATACGGATCGCCCTGCAGGAAATAGTTCACCATCACCGCCGGTTCTTCCAGGTTGCCGGTGAAGTTGCTCAGACCATTACGGGCAGGCTGCGGAACATAATCACGCCAGGCGACGGCCACCGGTCGAACGATATACGGATCCAACACATTAAAGTTGAAGTTGTACATGGTGCGGTTGAACCCTTCAAACGGGTCTGAACGCCCCTGCTGTTCTGTGCCGGAACTTGCACACCCCACCAGCAGTGTGGTTCCCAGCGCAAGCGCCGACAGGCGAAGCTTCATAAATGTCTCCCTGTTAATTATGGCTATCGCTGATTGCCATCCATGACGGAACACTACCGTATCCGCCTGTAAAGGTGTGAGCGATTGTAACAGTACGTCAAACGATGTCTATATCACCGAACACGCTGCTGTGATCATAGCCTGGTCACATCAGCATCGTCGCACTTCTATTCTAGCGGGATACATAAAAACAAACGTTACCATTTTTGCGTTTTCAGAGTATGTCCTCACGGGGGTCTGGCTAAAAGCCGCTACGCTTTATCTTGTTAGTGTGCATACCGGAGATGAATGATGGTCGATCATGAAAACGACAAGATAGATGAGCATAGCGACGAGCTTGCCGTCGAAAGTGATGAAAAACAGAGTGGGAAGAAAATAGAACTGGATGAAGATCGTCTCCCCTCACGGGCGATGGCGATTCACGAACATATCCGTCAGGACGGGGAAAAAGAGCTGGAGCGGGATGCGATGGCGCTGCTGTGGTCCGCTATTGCTGCCGGGCTTTCAATGGGTGCCTCGCTGCTGGCAAAAGGGATCTTTCACGTCGAACTGGAGGGAGTTCCTGGCAGTTTCTTGCTGGAGAATCTCGGCTATACCTTTGGCTTTATCATCGTCATTATGGCACGCCAGCAGTTGTTTACCGAAAATACCGTCACCGCCGTTCTGCCCGTCATGCAAAACCCAACCCCCGGTAATTTCGGTCTACTGATGCGCCTGTGGGGCGTTGTGCTACTGGGGAACGTGCTGGGTACCGGCATCGCGGCCTGGGCATTTGAATACATGCCTATCTTTAATGAAGAGACCCGTGATGCGTTCGTGAAAATCGGTATGGATGTGATGAAAAACAGCCCCACGGAGATGTTTGCTAACGCCATTATTTCCGGCTGGCTGATTGCCACTATGGTCTGGATGTTTCCGGCCGCTGGGGCGGCGAAGATCGTAGTCATCATTCTGATGACGTGGCTGATCGCACTGGGCGATACCACCCACATTGTGGTCGGGTCGGTCGAAATTCTCTATCTGGTATTTAACGGTACGCTGCACTGGAGCGACTTCTTCTGGCCGTTTGCCTTACCGACGCTAGCCGGAAACATTTGTGGCGGCACCTTTATCTTCGCTCTGATGAGCCATGCGCAAATCCGCAACGATATGAGCAACAAACGTAAAGAAGAAGCCAGAGTCGCAGCGCAAAAAAGAGACAACAAGCAAAAAAAAGAGGAAAAACAGGCCTGAATGGCGACGGTTTGAACAGTCAGGCGGCCGCTCACTTACCGGGACACACAAAAACCGGTATACTGAGCGCCGCTTCGTCCCCTTAGTTAAATGGATATAACGAGCCCCTCCTAAGGGCTAGTTGCAGGTTCGATTCCTGCAGGGGACACCATTTCAGTCGTTCCCGCCGTGTATTGACGATGGCAGACTTTTGCAAATCTGTTGTTCCATTCAGAGAATCCTGTTGTTCTCATCCCTGGTATCGCACTGGCGAACGGCTGTTTTATGTATGCGGGAATGTCCTTTTCAGATAAATAACCATTAACGAATACTTGCCTGAATAAAAATTTCTTTAGACGACTTCGAGATATATTCTTGTTCCTTGCCATTATTATAAAGCGGGTGTAATAATTCATCAAAACACGCCACGGAATAAACAACTTATGGATGATATTATTCAACTTGAATATTATATGCGTCATGCTATTTATGAGGCTGAAGAAAGTCTGCGCGAAGGAAATAAAGGATTTGGCGCGGTCATCATCAAAGAGGGTGAAATTATTGCCGCCGCGCATGATGGTGAGGAAACAGAATCAGACCCAACATCGCACGCGGAAATTAACGCTATTAAACTCGCTGGAAAAAAGATCGGCAAAGATTTATCCGGTTGTATTCTTCTCTCGACCAGTGAACCCTGCCCGATGTGTGCTTTTGCCATTGCCTGGTCTGGTATCAAAGAAATAGCCTATGGCTACTCGATTCAGGATGCGCTGGCTCAGGGACGCAGGCGTATTTTATTCCTCTGTACCGAGGCTTTTGATAAAGCAGGAATGGATATTACCGTGCATAAAGGTGTTCTGCAGCGGGAATGTTCAATTCTCTATCGCGCGGATGTTCGACATGAAATCAACAATCTTCGCGCCGCGACCGATGACGATCTCAGGGCGCTGAATGCGGATTCGATTGCCCGTCGAACGGCCTGGTACAGTGAAAATGGCGCGATACTGCATACTGAACAATGCACTCTGTTAGAGGCGGCCCACCATTTGCTGGTAACCCGATTTCACGCCGCGGAGGAGGAGATGCCGGTTGTGGCGAAAAGTGAAAAACAGATTACGTTCCATTCCATGAATTTTTGCCCTACGCTTGAAGCATGCAAAATATTACGTCTGGACACACGGCACGTGTGCAAACTTCTTAATGAGGATTCCACAAACAGACTGGTCAAAAATATAGATCGCAGACTTCGCTTCTCGCGAAATTACGCCAGTCTGCGCCCCTATACGCCTTTTTGCGAAGAATTTATCTCAATTGAAGATTGATAGTTAAGTGGTTCCATAGTGTGGTAGACAAAAAAACATCACGGTAAAATATCTTCTCACTGTTTTCGATCGCCAGTTTTAGACGCCCGCCTTGCTGGCCGGGCGTCGTCTGGCTTAACGTACTATTTCTCGGCGCATTTTCCGGGTCGCGTAAAACGCATCCGCACTCATCCAAAGCTCATAAGTCGTATCATGATTTTTGCGATTTTTGAGCTCGCGTAGCGTAATACCGCGAATCTTCCCTTCGTTTACCAACCGGGTTACCTCCCCCGTACTGAGTCGTAACTGCTTTTTCATCACCGACATCAGACTGACCTGAAAGGCCATCGTTAACCTGATACTCACCTTTACCTGCTGATGCCGGACAAGCGTTATCCGCCACTGTTCACGAACGTTAAAATCCGGAACCCCGGAGAGCTCGGCGTTATTTCGCTTCAGGATTTGGCGATCGTGGGCGAAAAGCTGGATCGCTCTTGCGTCATTGGCAACGATCCGCGCATAAAGCTCGCGGTCAATGCGGCTGACAGGAAGACGTGAGAACAGGCTGATGTTCCAGGTGTAATCGCAATACAGGCATTTGTAGATGCTCCAGACATCCAGCTGCTTCTTTTGCGAATTCATTCTGAAAGCCCCGGAAGGGACGAAATCGCGCTTAATATTGCAGGCAGGACAGCGCTTTGCGATGCGCTGATAGCCCACGGGACTGACGGTCCATGTGACGTGCATGTTGACCCTTTTTTAACCCATACAAAAACGGGTTCGTCCTGAACGAACCATGAATTTTGCTATGCGAAAAATATTTGACGATATTTTTCAGTGGGTTAACAAAAGATTTCCAGCACAACCATCCCTTGGGTTATCGATGAGACAGTAAGACTAGCAGACCTTTATTTTCTCAATACATAAGTCAAATCAATATTTGTGACACAACTGTCAGGGTTATTTGATCTGACATCGGATTCTTCTCGAAAAATAGCCGTATATTCATTCATCACCCCCAGAGATAAGGAGCGCCAGATGTCACAGCAAGAACAGTTCTGCCACGCATGCGGAATGCCGCTTTCCGCGCCCGACGCCAAAGGCGCGAGCGATAAATACTGCGCCTATTGCAGTGATGCCGAAGGGAATCTGAAGCCCTGGGATGAAGCCGTTTCCGGTCTGGCGGGATTTCTGGATTCCTGGCAAAAAGTGGGCCCCGAGGAGTCACGTAAGCGCGCGATCCGTTACCTGACGTCGATGCCCGCCTGGGCACACAAAGCGGAAGACTAAACCGCTGATGCCAACCCAACGGTCGGATGCCGTCGTCATTCTGCATGAAATCTACGGCATCAATGCGCATATACATCGCACCAGGGAGATGTGGCGGGCGCGGGGTTTCGACGTCTACGCCCCCGCACTTTTTCCACATGACGCGCCGTACAGCTATACGCAGCAGGATGAGGCGTATCGCAATTTTTCAAATCACGTCGGTTTTGATCCGCAACCGGTTTTAAAATTGCTTGCCACACTGCGCACGCAACATCGCAAACTGATTGTCATCGGCTACAGCACCGGAGCAACGCTGGCATGGCGAGTCGCCGGAAGCGGTTTGTGTGATGGGGTTATCTGTCATTATGGCTCACGCATTCGTCAGTACAGCGATGAGTTACCACACTGCCCAGCGCTGATGATCCTGGCCCGCCACGAGCCGTCATTCGATCCTACGGCGCTTCAACAGAAGCTGGAAACATTGCCCCTGGTGCAATGCCATATGTTCGATGCGCAGCACGGCTTTTGTGATGCAGACAGTCCCGGATACCTTGCGTGGCAGGCACGCCATGCTGTCGCCGATGCCATCGCTTTTGTCGACGCGGTCTGCGGGTAGTCGGTTGGATAGAATTCAGTAAGATACAAACCATCGGTTCCACGTTGTACTGTGAGTTCAATGGTTCGCGTGACGGGCGTATCGCTGCAGTAAAACAAGAAAAGCGTCGATCTGATTGTTAGCGGAAATAGCCAGATCGGCAAATACCGATCCGGCCCTTTATATCAGAGAACTTTACTTAAAAATTCAGCCGTACGTGGATTCGCTGGCGACGTAAACAGCACCTCAGGCGTTCCCTCTTCCTGGATAATGCCGTGATCGATAAAGATGACCCGATCGGCCACTTCACGGGCGAACCCCATTTCATGGGTGACGATCGCCATAGTCATTCCTTCATTGGCCAGGTTCTTCATGACTTCCAGCACATCTCCGACTAACTCCGGATCCAGCGCCGAGGTTGGCTCGTCAAACAGCATGATAGAGGGGTTCATTGCCAGCGCACGGGCAATCGCCACGCGTTGCTGTTGACCACCCGACAGGCGTGAAGGCCAGGCGTCGCGTTTATCGCTTAATCCAACTTTTTCCAGCAGCATTTCTGCCCGGCAGATCGCATCGCGACGCGAGAGTCCCAACAACATTTGCGGCGCCATCATCAGGTTGTCCAGCACCGTCATGTGCGGAAACAGATTAAAACGCTGGAATACCATCCCCACGCTTTCGCGCATTTTATTGAGATCGGTTTTGCGATCGTGAACGGCAAAACCGTTCACCAGCACCTCGCCTTCAGTGACCGTTTCAAGCGCGTTCATGCAGCGCAAAAAGGTACTTTTGCCGGACCCAGACGGACCGATGATACACACCACCTCCTGCGGTTTGATATCACAGTCAATCCCGCGCAGAACGTGGTTATCACCAAAATGTTTATGTAAGTTTTTAATGTGGATCACTTTTACCAAACCTTTTTTCCAGACGGTTAACCAGCTGCGCCAGCAGGAAGGTGAGTACCCAGTACACCAGTGAAATGGTCAGGTAGGGTTCCCAGTAGGTGGCATAAGCCCCCGAAACCGTTCGCGCGGCGTAGGCCAGATCGGCAAGTCCGATCGCCGAGGCGAGTGAAGAGTCTTTGACAATGGCAATGGCGTTGTTGCCCAGCGGTGGAAGAATCCGGCGGAAAGCCTGTGGCAGGATAACTTTGCGCATGGTTTTCCACCATGGCATTCCCAGCGCCCGCGAGGCCTCCATCTGACCGGGATCAATCGACTGGATCCCCGCCCGGAAGATCTCGGAAACATAGGCCCCGGCATTCAACGTGATCGCCACAATACAGGATAAGAAAGCCCCGTAGCCCGAGCGCAATTCGCGGGCAAAATCGGCGCTCATCAGCCCGCTGGTGACCAGCATTCCGTCACGGGGATTGATGAACAGCGGCACCAGCGCAAAATGGACGACCATGATCTGGACAAACAGCGGCGTTCCGCGAAAGGCGCTGACATAGAAACGAACGGGATATTGAACACAATAGCGGAGCGCGTATTTCCAGAAACCGTGCTCGGCTTTCGCCATGCGGCCCAGTCCCAGCGTCAGCCCCCAGAGTGTGCCAAGACAGACACAGATGATGGTGCATTTTATGGTCATCCACGCGCCTTCCATAAATAATGGCGCATACTCCTGGATGATTTCCCAACGAAATCCCGTCATGGTTTTCCCCTGCAAAAAAGCTGACACAGACCGCGTGTCAGCCTAAAAATAAATGAATAACGCAAATTACTCTGACGGAAGCGTCGGGACTTCGCTGTCAAACCAGGTTTTATAAATTTTATCGTAAGTACCGTCAGCGATGATTTTCTTCAATCCTGCGTTAATCTTCTGCTGTAATTCGGTATTCCCTTTAGCGACCGCAATACCAAAATACTGACGCTCAAACTTGGCATCCGGAACGAGCTTGAACTGTTTTTCCGGATGCTGCTTGATGTAGTATTTCACCACGCCGACATCGCCCACTGCCGCGCTGACGCCATCTTCAAACAACTCCTGCAGCATTAACGGCGTATTGTCGAAACGCTTAATCGCAGTGCTGTTTTTCCCCAGAACGCCGGAAACCACAATGTCACCGGTGCTGGAGTTAACGACGCCCACTTTTTCCGTTTTCAGCGAATCCAGAGAACTCACTTTTGAATCAGCCGGAACGACGATCGACTGTTCGGCCGGGAAGTAAGGGAGAGAAAAATCAACCATCTGCTTACGTTTATCCGTGATGGTGATCCCCGAAATAATGATGTCACGATCCCCGGAGCCCAGCGTCGCGAAGATCCCTTCCCACGGCGTATTGACCAGTTTGACATCAAAATTTTCTGCTTTAGCGATGGCTTTAATAATATCGATATCAAAGCCTTCCAGTTCCTTCTGGCTGTTTTCAAACTCAAACGGACGATAAGTGCCGCCCGCGCCGACCACGTAGGTTTCTTGTGCTGCAAAAGCGGCCCCGGTCAACGCTATCATTAAACATCCTGCTTTTATCCACTGACTGAACATTCCCTTCTCCTGTTATTTTTATGCACATTTACTGCATAAAAATACCCAAACTGATTTCCTTATGCAATCACTATCTGATCCACGGTTTGCCTTGCGGGATCCCCGCTTAGCTCACCGCATTCACGGTCTTTGCGCCTTCCTGCGCCATCGCCGCAAACGCCCTGGCGGCAGCGGTTCGCCAGGCTCCCTTGCGCTGCATTAATACGGCCGTGCGTTCGAGCAGTTGTGGGGTCAGTGAAATAGCCCGCAGATCGTTGCTTTGCCCGGCGACAGGCGCAGGCAACAACGTGGATAATCCGGTCCGGCGCACCAGCTCCAGTACGGCGCTGATGGAGTTGACCTCCATGAGGATCTGCGGTCGCAAACCTGCCTGACGGCAATACCGGTCAATCTGTTCCCGGGTCGCAAATTCCGCGCTCAATAAAATCAACTTTTCACTATTGAGCACGTGCAAATCCACCGACGCCTGCGCCGCCAGCGGGTGATTTTCTGCCACGACCAGGGCCAGGTTTTCAGTCAGCAATGGCTGTACATCGATATCCGCAGAGTGGACTTCCTCAAACGCAATACCGACATCCAGTTCATCGTTGACCAGCATCTCTTCGATTTTGTCCTGCGAGCGTTCCTGTAGCTGTAAAGTTACATTGGGATAGCGGGTATAAAATTCAGCCAGTAGCGGGCCGATAAACCAGGCGGTGAAGGTGGGCGTGACCGCTACGCGCAGAGAACCCCGGCTCAGATCCTCCACATCATGCATGGCGCGTTTGCCCTCTTCCAGCGCCCGTAGCGCGCTACGCGCATAGCGCAGATAAACCTCTCCCGCATCGGTCAACCGGGTCTTACGCCCGCTGCGATCAAACAACTGCACGCCCAGCATTTCCTCCAGTTGCCGGATTTGCTGCGAAAGCGCCGGTTGCGAAACATGCAGCGCCGCCGCGGCACGGGTGAATCCGTGATGCTCCGCCACGGCAAGAAAGTAGTAGGTATGTCGATCCAGCATCGCTCTGACTCATAAGATTATCCAATGGACTTTATTATAAATGAGTCTTTTATCTTATGAAACGAAGCGCGTAGCCTGTGTTCATCGCATAGCGAGACAGAGGATTATTCGTGAAAGAGATTATTGATGGCTTCCTGAAGTTTCAGCGTACAGTATTTCCTGAACGTGCCGCACTATTCAGACGCCTTGCCACTTCGCAAAACCCCCGTGCGTTATTCATCTCCTGTTCGGACAGTCGTCTGGTTCCGGAACTGGTTACGCAGCGCGAACCAGGCGATTTGTTCGTGATCCGCAACGCCGGCAATATTGTGCCGTCATACGGTCCGGAACCCGGCGGGGTAACCGCCTCGGTGGAGTACGCCGTCTTGGCGCTTCGCGTCACCGACATTGTTATCTGTGGTCATTCCGACTGCGGCGCGATGACCGCGATTGCCGGTTGTCACTGCCTGGACGCTATGCCCGCCGTCGACCACTGGTTGCGCTACGCGGACTCCGCTCGCGTGGTTAACGAGTCCCGTGAACACGCCTCTTTGGCCGAGAAAACGGCCTCAATGATACGTGAAAACGTCATTGCACAACTCGCCAATATTCAGACCCATCCCTCCGTACGCCTCGCGCTTGAAGAAGGGCGCATTGCACTCCACGGCTGGGTCTATGATATCGAAAGCGCAGACATTGCCGCTTACGACGGTGCCAGCGGACGGTTCGTTTCACTGGCAGAAAAGCCGAATACCTGCGCCATGCCTTACCGCCAGTCATCTGCAGCCTGAGCTATTTTTAACGTATCAATGAGGTTCTATTATGATTCAGTCACAAATTAACCGTGATATTCGCCTGGCCCTGGCCGACCAGATCCTGCTGAGCAAAGCCAAAAAAGACCTTACGTTTGCCCAACTTGCGGACGGCACGGGGTTATCCGAAGCCTTTGTCACCGCCGCGTTGCTTGGTCAACATGCCCTTCCAGGCGATGCTGCGCGCCTCGTCGGCGAGAAACTGGCGCTGGATAGCGATGCGGTACTGTTGCTACAAACTATCCCACTGCGCGGCAGTATTGACGATCGCGTACCGACAGACCCGACGATGTACCGTTTCTATGAGATGTTGCAGGTTTACGGCACCACGCTAAAAGCGCTGGTTCATGAAAAATTTGGCGATGGCATTATCAGCGCGATTAATTTCAGGCTGGATGTAAAAAAAGTGGCGGACCCGGAAGGCGGCGAACGCGCTGTGATTACTCTGGATGGTAAGTATTTACCGACGAAGCCTTTTTAATCCAACAGCACGGTACGCGCAGGCGTATCGTTCTTCTTTTCTCTGCTCACAGGAGTAAAGCATGTCTGTACATGATAACTATCTGCAACAGGCGCTGGCTCTGGCTGCCCGTAACGTTGAACAGGGTGGACGCCCGTTTGGCGCGGTCATTGTCCGCAACGGCGACACGGTCGCCGAAGCTGTCAATACACTGCACCTGGATGATGATCCCACCGGACATGCGGAGCTTAATGCCATTCGTGCGATTGCTGCCCATTCCGGCAGCGCGGCCCTTCGGGAATGCGTGGTTTACGCCAGCGGACAACCGTGCCCGATGTGCCTTAGCGCAATGTATCTCACAGGCGTGAAAGAAGTCTGGTTCGCTAACAGCAATGATGATGGCGAAATGTTCCGTCTCTCTACGGCCGCCATTTATCAGCAGCTACAGCAGCCTCTCGATCAGCAAACCCTGCCCGTTCATCATCTTCCGCAGCCCGATGGGCTGACAGTTTATCAACGCTGGGCTGAAAAACAGTCATGAACAAAACTCCCCGCATTGGCCTGATGCTGATGATTCTGGTTCTGATTGGCCTGAATATGCGTCCGCTGCTGACCTCTGTCGGCCCACTTCTGCCCCAGCTGCGCGCCGCCAGCGGCATGAGCTTTGCCATGGCGTCGCTGCTCACGGCGCTACCGATGATCGCTATGGGCGCGCTGGCACTGGCCGGAGGAGTGATCACTCGTCATATCAGCGAGCGTTTCAGCGTCGCCCTAAGTTTGCTGATGGTAATGGTCGGCGCATTGCTTCGTGAGCTGGCCCCGCACAGCGTGGTACTGCTCAGCAGCGCCCTGCTGGGCGGTATTGGTATTGGGATCATTCAGGTCGTCATGCCCACGGTGATTAAGCGTCTTTTTCATCGTCGCATGCCGCAAGTGATGGGACTCTGGTCGGCGGCACTGATGGGCGGAGGAGGACTCGGCGCCGCACTGACGCCGTGGATCGCGCAGTACAGCGAACTCTGGCATCGCTCGCTGGCATGGTGGGCTCTACCCGCGCTGATAGCCCTGGTCGGCTGGCTGGCACAAGGTCGATCGACCCGGATGCCCTCACCTGATCCGAAAAGTGCTGCCGTGCGTGTTGTACTCAACCCGCGCGCCTGGACGCTGGGGCTTTATTTTGGCGTGATTAATGGCGGTTATGGCAGTCTGATTGCCTGGCTGCCGCCGTACTATATTCAGTTAGGCGAAAGTGCACAGTTCAGCGGTACATTGCTGGCACTGATGACCGTCGGTCAGACTGCGGGAGCGTTGATATTGCCGATGCTCGCGCATCACCAGGATCGCCGTAAACTGTTGCTTTTCACGCTCGCCTTACAGATGCTCGGCTTTTGTGGTTTTATCCTCTTGCCTATGCAACTGCCGATTCTCTGGGCCGTGGTTTGTGGTATCGGCCTGGGTGGCGCATTTCCTTTATGTCTGGTGCTGGCGCTCGACCACGCCCGACATCCGGCGGTATCCGGTAAATTGGTCGCTTTTATGCAGGGTATTGGGTTTATTATCGCCGGCCTCTCTCCCTGGCTCTCCGGACTCTTGCGAAGCCTGAGCGGTAATTTTCTACTCGACTGGACGTTCCACGCCCTTTGTGTGGCTGGACTGATGACGCTGACGCTGCGTTTTGCGCCCGCGCGCTATCCACAGGAGTGGTCAGTTGCTGAATAAGACGGAAAGGAAAACAGAGGGATACTCCGGGTCGTTTTCATGGGTTCTGACGACGAAAGTGCCAGTCAACTGGCACTTACCTCTCGGATGCGATAACCCAACATAAAAAAGCAATAAGTGAAATTAATGATTTATGCCGGACCCATTAACGCTTACCGTAACCCACCATAAAACGAATGATCAGCCCGCAGGCAGGTGAAAGAAAAAGAAACAATCCTGTGACCATTTCATCACCTGCAGTCAACCACATCGTGGTGTAGTATATCAGCACCGCCAGAATGGCCATGCCGACAAACGCGCTAATCGCTGATACCCAACCCAAAACCTGGGCAATATAACCACTGACGCCCAGCATACTTGCGAGCAGAAAGGCTAAAAAAAAGATCATCGCCGTACCTCCTTTTTGCATGAGCTTCTTACGTAAACCCTTACTCTCCTTATACTTTTAATCATAAACTAAAGCGCCACCCCCGGCAAATATCACAACCTTTTTATAACAAACGTAATTATACGAATATTCCGCATTGTGCTTTTCTAACCTTATTGAAAACAAATAATTAAAAAACACGTTATTATTTTTTATACACGATGCAAATATTTACGCTTCTTGATTAATTATTTGTGGCTGACATTAATCTCCTGGTGGTACATTATATATCCAGCATTCATGCCCCACGTGGTTTTATCCTGACGCAGCTTTACACTCTTTGCAGGAACCATTGTCGTACATGATGGCCTAATACATTGAGTGTACCGCGTGGATAAAACGTCTTCTGCGATACAACCATGCGTATCAAAAGAAGGTGTTTATGTTCCCTAAATGCAAATTCTCTCGCGCGTTCCTGCATCCGCGCTACTGGCTCACCTGGTTTGGTCTCGGTGTGCTCTGGTTACTGGTGCAACTTCCTTACCCTGTGCTGTGCTTTCTCGGCACCCGTACGGGTATGCTGGCGCGCCCTTTACTGAAGCGTCGCGAATCCATCGCCCGTAAAAACCTCGAGCTCTGCTTCCCGTCTTATTCTCAGGAGCAGCGAGAAAAGATGATTGAAGAGAATTTCCGTTCTCTCGGCATGGCGCTGCTGGAAACCGGCATGGCCTGGTTCTGGCCTGACCGTCGCGTACGTAAATGGTTTGATGTTGAAGGACTGGATAACCTGCAACGCGCGCAGGCGCAAAACCGCGGCGTGATGGTAGTCGGTGTTCACTTTATGTCACTGGAACTGGGTGGCCGGGTAATGGGCCTTTGTCAGCCGATGATGGCGACCTATCGTCCACATAACAATCCATTGATGGAGTGGGTACAGACCCGCGGACGTATGCGTTCAAATAAAGCGATGATCGGCAGAAACAATCTGCGCGGCATCGTCGGCGCCCTGAAAAAAGGGGAAGCCGTCTGGTTTGCCCCCGATCAGGATTACGGTCCGAAAGGCAGTTCTTTCGCGCCGTTCTTCGCCGTTAAGAACGTGGCAACCACTAACGGCACCTATGTGTTGTCGCGCCTTTCAGGGTCAGCCATGCTCACAGTGACGATGGTCAGAAAAGCCGGTAACAGTGGTTATCGCCTGTATATCTCGCCTGAGATGAAAGGCTACCCGACAGATGAAAACCAGGCCGCCGCCTATATGAACAGAATTATCGAGAAAGAGATCATGCGCGCGCCCGAGCAGTACCTCTGGATCCACCGCCGCTTTAAAACCCGTCCACTGGGTGAAGCTTCGCTTTACATTTAAAAAGGCCGTAAGGCCTTTTTTATTGTCTGCCATCCACCAATAACCTTGATTACATGGCGGTTTTTATCTTTCCTTTTTTCACTGCCCGTCGCGTCGCTCAATATTGATTTATTCCCCTCTGAAATTATACTGTCGCCGAATCACGACACCTGTAAGTTACTAAAAGTAAATAAGAAAATGCCTCTTGTCTCGCCTGATTTTTAGGCGTACATTAGCGCCGTCTGGAGCAATCAACGCACAGAATTCTGAGGTGATGCCGCAAACGAAATGAGGAATATTCCGGGTTTCGTTTTTACCGGTATCAGCTCTCTATAATCAGATGAGATGAAATTCATTCAGGCGTATCAGTCATTACGCGGAGAGATGAAAGTGAAATATTTCTTTATGGGCATTTCTTTTATGGTCATCGTTTGGGCCGGTACGTTTGCCCTGATGATCTAAAGACAATAATGCAGCAAAAACAGGAGCCATCGGCTCCTGTTTGCGTTTAGATGGGCAATGCTTTTACTCGAGGGTTTCAGAGGCTGACTTCGTTCCTGCAGGCAGCAAACCATCGGCGCGAAACATTGCTTTAATCCCTCTGATCGCCTGCCGGATACGATCGCGGTTTTCAATCAGGGCGAAACGCACGTGGGTATCACCGTAATCACCAAAACCAATTCCGGGCGACACACACACTTTAGCCTCGTTCAGTAGCTTTTTCGCAAAATCCAGCGACCCCATTCCGGCATACTGTTCCGGGATCTTCGCCCATACGTACATCGAAGCCTTCGGCATTTCGACCATCCATCCGGCCTCATGCAGCCCTTTCACCAGCACATCCCGGCGACGCTTATACTGCTCAGCAATATCGCGTACGCACTGCTGATCGCCTTCCAGCGCCGCAATAGCGGCTACCTGCAGCGGGGTAAATGTGCCGTAGTCATGATAGCTCTTGATCCGCGCCAGGGCATTTACCAGCGTTTTGTTGCCAACCATGAAGCCAATACGCCAGCCAGCCATATTGTAGCTTTTCGACAGGGTGAAAAACTCCACCGCCACGTCGCGGGCGCCTGGCACCTGCATGATGGACGGTGCTTTCCAGCCGTCGTAAACGATATCGGCGTAAGCCAGATCGTGCACCACCAGCACATCGTAACGCTTCGCCAGTGCGACCACTTTCTCGAAAAACGCTAACTCAACGCACTGCGCTGTCGGGTTAGACGGGAAACCGAGGATCATCATCTTCGGCTTCGGATAACTTTCGCGAATCGCGCGTTCCAGCTCATTGAAAAAATCGATACCTTCCACCAGCGGAACAGATCGCACCTGAGCGCCAGCGATCACCGCGCCGTAAATATGGATGGGATAGCTGGGGTTTGGCACCAGCACCGTATCACCATGATCGAGCGTCGCCAGCATCAGGTGTGCCAGCCCCTCTTTTGAGCCGATGGTGACAATCGCTTCAGATTCAGGATCGATGTCGACGTCATAACGTTCCTGATACCAACGGGAGATAGCCCGACGCAAACGCGGAATACCGCGAGAAGTGGAATAACCGTGCGTATCCGGGCGCTGCGCCACGGTGCACAGTTTTTCAACGATGTGAGGCGGCGTTGCGCCGTCCGGGTTCCCCATGCTGAAATCGATAATATCTTCGCCGCGCCGACGCGCAGCCATCTTCAGTTCAGCGGTGATGTTAAAAACGTAAGGGGGGAGACGATCAATACGCGTAAAGCGACGTTCAGGGCGAGAGTCAGCCATAGTTTCCTCAGATTCACGTTAGCGCCCGGACCGTCCGAGCGACGCTGCCACGGTGTGGCATGTCTAGAAAATAGCCTGATTAAAATCCTTCTGTCGAGAGGGAAAGGAAAATATTTTTTCGTTTCACAAAAGAGGCAAATTATTTTTAAAAGAGGAAGTGATTCATTTTCATCATCGTTAAATATCACTTTTTCATAACAGTCTGTTGTTATGATTGTAACCATGAAAGCTGATGTTTTATGAGATGTATTGTAAATACACCAATCGCCAGGCAATCCCCTTTTAAAAACAGGGTTTTTCCTCATTAGCGGAACGACCTCAGCAGACTGGTCATCCGCCCTGCGGTTACCTATCATAGTACTTTCACTTTTTGGCAAGAGTCCCCTCGTGCACGAAATATTTTCCATGCTGCTGGCCGTATTTGACCGGGCAGCGCTGATGCTTTTTTGCCTGTTTTTTCTCATCCGCATCCGCCTGTTCCGCGAGCTGCTGCATAAGTCTGCCCATACGCCAAAAGAGCTGCTCGCTGTTACCGCCATTTTTTCGATGTTTGCGTTGTTCAGCACCTGGTCTGGCGTTCCGGTTGAGGGTTCGCTGGTGAACGTGCGAATTATTGCCGTGATGTCAGGCGGGATCCTGTTTGGCCCGTGGGTGGGGATTATTACGGGGGTGATTGCCGGGACACACCGCTATCTGATCGACATTGGCGGCGTGACGGCGATCCCCTGCTTTATCACCAGCATTCTGGCAGGTTGCCTTGCCGGCTGGATTAACCGCAGGATCCCGAAAGCGCAGCACTGGCGCGCCGGGATTTTAGGCGGCATGCTTTGCGAAACGCTGACGATGATCCTGGTTGTCCTCTGGGCGCCAACCACTGAACTGGGGCTGGATATTGTCTCGAAAATCGGTATTCCGATGATTCTGGGCAGCGTCTGTATCGGGTTTATCGTGTTGCTGGTACAAAGCGTTGAAGGAGAAAAAGAAGCAAGCGCCGCACGGCAGGCTAAGCTGGCGCTGGATATCGCCAATAAAACCCTGCCCCTGTTTCGCCACGTTAACAGCGAATCGCTACGCCAGATCTGCGAAATCATTCGTCATGATATCCACGCCGATGCGGTTGCCATCACCAATACCCGGCATGTGCTGGCTTACGTCGGCGTCGGTGAAGTGAACTACCGCAACCATGATGATGTTGTCAGTCCGACCACCCAGCAGGCGATCAATTCCGGTAAAATTATTATTAAAAACAATGATGAAGCGCATCGCACGCCGGAGATCCACTCCATGCTGGTCATTCCCTTATGGGAAAAAGGCGTGGTGACCGGCACGCTGAAAATTTACTACTGTCACGCCCATCAGATCACCTCGTCATTACAGGAGATGGCCATCGGCCTGTCGCAAATTATCTCAACCCAGCTCGAGGTATCCCGTGCCGAGCAATTACGGGAAATGGCAAATAAGGCAGAGCTACGTGCACTGCAAAGTAAAATTAATCCTCATTTCCTCTTTAACGCCCTGAACGCGATTTCGTCATCGATTCGGCTTAATCCGGACACTGCCCGTCAGCTCATTTTTAATTTGTCGCGTTATCTGCGCTATAACATTGAGTTAAACGATGACGAGCAGATCAACATTAAAAAAGAGCTGTACCAAATCAAAGATTACATCGCCATTGAACAGGCCCGCTTTGGCGACAAGCTGACCGTTATTTATGATATTGATGAAGAGGTCAACTGCGTCATCCCCAGCCTGTTAATACAACCGTTAGTGGAAAACGCGATTGTTCACGGCATTCAGCCCTGCAAAGGGAAAGGTGTGGTGACCATTAGCGTCGCCGAGTGCGGCAACCGGGTGCGCATTGCCGTAAGGGATACGGGTCACGGTATCGATCCGAAAGTGATTGAGCGCGTGGAATCCAACGAAATGCCTGGCAATAAAATTGGTCTGCTTAATGTCCATCATCGCGTTAAGTTGCTGTATGGTGAAGGTCTGCATATTCGCCGCCTGGAACCCGGCACCGAGATCGCTTTTTATGTACCCAACCAGCATACGGCGACCACTACGCCCGCCACGTTATTGCTATAAGCCGGAGTAACACTGTGAAAGTCATCATCGTTGAAGATGAATTCCTTGCCCAACAGGAACTCAGTTGGCTGATAAAAGAACATAGCCAGATGGAAATTGTCGGGACGTTTGACGACGGGCTGGATGTGCTGAAGTTTTTGCAGCATCAGCGCGTCGACGCTATTTTTCTCGATATCAATATCCCGTCTCTGGACGGCGTTCTGCTGGCGCAAAATATCAGTCAGTTTGCTCACAAACCGTTTATTGTTTTTATTACCGCGTGGAAAGAACATGCGGTTGAAGCGTTTGAACTGGAAGCGTTTGACTATATTCTTAAACCGTATCAGGAATCACGGATCGTCGGGATGCTGCAAAAACTGGAGGCGGCCTGGCAGCAGCAACAGTCTGGCACCACAGCGGTTGGGCCCGTGACGCGTGAAAACGACACGATTAATCTCATCAAGGATGAGCGGATCATCGTCACACCGATCAACGATATTTATTACGCCGAAGCGCATGAGAAAATGACGTTTGTCTATACGCGGCGGGAATCGTACGTGATGCCCATAAATATCACCGAGTTCTGCAATAAACTGCCGCCCTCGCATTTCTTCCGCTGCCACCGCTCGTTCTGCGTCAACCTGAATAAAATTCGCGAGATCGAGCCGTGGTTTAACAATACCTATATTCTACGCCTCAAGGATCTGGAATTTGAAATTCCCGTCAGCCGCAGCAAGGTGAAAGAGTTCCGGCAGTTAATGCATTTATAGTGCGCTGCCGGGCAGCGCAAAAATCAGACTTTGAGCATTTTGACCGTAGACTCGATATCAATCTCATCCTCCGAGAAGATTAACGTCGTGCCCTGGAAGGTGGTGATCGCCAGTTTTTTTACCGTGCGCATTTCACCCGGTTTCACGGTAGTTTTCGGCCTGATGCTGCTCATCAGCAGCCCGACAGAGAGCACCGCATTCTCTTTATCAATCGGCGTGTCGGCCGGGACCTCTTCGCTGAACACCACGAAGGATTTAATCGAGGTAAGTTTCAGGCGTTCGCCCGCGATATAGATATATTTGCTGTCCGGTACGACCTTTACCGCATAGGCAGAAAGCCCTTTATTGTTAGTGGTCGGTTCAAAGGTTACCGCCGCATCTTTTTTGATCAGTTCAGGGTTGGCAACCTTAATCACATGAAAATAGCGGTTATCGCCGTTCTCATCTTTGATAAATCCAAAACCTTTATCTTTAAACCACGTTGTGATTGTTCCGTTCATCGCCATTACCGTCTGGTTAATCCACTCAAATTTTTGCAGCGCGCAGTGTAAAGCACAATGCCTGCGCAGGCCACGTCTTTGGCTTAAGTCTGGATGATAAATGTCAGCGACGCGAGGGAAAGTGACGTCGCCATCATTCGCCGGTCGGCTGGAAATGGGTTATCATCCGTCCCCACTTTCTCGCCGGGCAGCCTGATGTCTACGATTATTGATACCTTTATCGCCCCACCGTGTAACGACAAGATAGAGACGCTCTATCAGGACGATCACCTGGTGTTGATCAATAAACCTGCCGGGCTGCTCAGTCTTTCTGGGAAGAATCCGCAAAATCTCGATTCGGTACACTATCGGCTGGTTCAGCAATATCCTGGCTGCACGCTGGTCCACCGTCTGGATTTCGGTACGTCCGGACTGATGGTCGTGGCGCGTAATAAGGCGGTCAATGTCGCCCTCTGCCACCAGTTCAGCCAGCGCACCGTCCGTAAGGTCTATAGCGCATTGCTCTGCGGACATCTGAACACTGACGAAGGGGTGATTGATGCGCCGATAGCCAAAGATCCAGCGCGGTTTCCGCTCATGTCGATTTGCCCGAACAATGGCAAACCCGCGCGATCGCGCTATCAGGTGGTTGAGCGCGTTAATCAATCCCTCGCCGACGGGGCCACACTGCCGTTGACGCGGGTCCAGCTCACGCCGGAGACCGGACGCACGCATCAGTTACGCATTCACTGCCAGCTATTGGGACACCCTATTCTGGGCTGCGACCTGTATGGCGGTCGCCTGCTACCCGGTACAGAACAAACCACACGGCTGATGCTACACGCCTGCGAATTACACTTTACTCACCCCATTAGCGGAGAGTGTATTAACGTGCATCACAGCGCGCCGTTCTGAACACGACTTACCACATCAAATCATCAGGCACTTTAAAATCAGCATACGGATCGTCTTCATCCTGCTCTTCCTTACTCAACGCACTGTGCAATACGATGCTGGTTGCGTCGCGCTGCGCAATTTTATCGGCGACGCTGGCCGGGATAATCGCGTATTCGCTCTCGCCGCTGTTATCGGTAGATAAACGCGCAATGGCCAGACGTCCGTTGATCAACTGCGTCTGGGTCAGCTTATCGACGTAGATTTTCTTGATGAGATTGTTATCGGTGAAGTTAAAGCCAATATCGCCTTTTGCGACAGTGATGCGATTCATTTCAATAAGTTGCTTCACCTGGGCTTTAAATTCTTTCGCCAGCGTCGCCTGCCTTTGCTGCTCACTGAGCTGTTTATCACGCTCAAGCTGCGCCTTTTTATTTTCTTCGACCGCCTCTCTTGCCTCACGGGCCTGTACGCGTGATTTTTTGGCCGTTCTCTGCACTTTCGCCATTTTTTTGCTGGTTACTAAACCCGCTTTTAGCATCTGCTCTTGTAAGGTAAGTTTCGTCATTGTCGCTTCTGAGTCTGATGAATGATAAGTGGGATTATACCTGTAATTGACCAAACCGCGTGAGGCTCGCGGTTTGGTCGTTTAATGTGGCTTAAAGAATCTGGCCTAAGGTCTGGCGCAAATGCGCGCCGGAGCCGAGCAGACCGGGGTTGTCGTGAACAATCAGATAGACGGGAATGTCCTGAACGTAGGCCTTGAAGCGACCTTTATCTTCAAAACCGCCGCGGAAACCCGAGGCTTTGAAGAACTCCAGGAAGCGCGGCACGATGCCACCGGCAATGTAGACGCCGCCAAAGGTGCCAAGCGTTAACGCCAGATCGCCGCCAAAACGTCCCATGATGACGCAGAACAGCGATAACGCACGACGACAATCCGTGCAACTGTCGGCCAGCGCGCGTTCGGTAATGTCTTTTGGTTGCAAATTCTCTGGCAGACGTCCGTCAGATTTGACGATCGCACGATACAAATTCACCAGCCCCGGACCAGAAAGTACGCGTTCCGCAGAGACGTGACCAATCTCGGCACGCAGTACCTCCAGGATGATCGCCTCTTCTTCGCTGTTCGGCGCGAAATCTACGTGACCGCCCTCGCCCGGCAGGCTGACCCAACGTTTATCGACGTGGACCAGATGCGAAACCCCCAGCCCCGTGCCCGCACCGTAAACCGCAATAGGTTTCCCCTCAACCGGTTCCGCGCCGCCAAACTGGATCAAATGCTCTTTTTTCAGCATCGGGATCGCCATCGACACGGCAGTGAAATCATTGATGATTTCCAGATGACTGAAACCAAGATTCTTTTTCATCTCTGCAATAGAAAACGCCCAGGTGTGGTTGGTCATGGCGACCCAGTCACCCGTAATCGGGCAGGCAATTGCGATACAGCCCGCGTCCACTTTCACCTTGTGTTCATCGAGATAAACACGCACAACAGCCTCCAGGCTGGGATAGTCCAGACCAGAATAGGTTTTGGCCTGCGAGATTTCTCCGCTGTCGATATCGCACAGAGCAAGACGGGCATTGGTGCCGCCGACATCACCCACTAAAGCATACTTTGTCATTCTTCTACTGCTCCGCTAAAGTCAAAATAAGTCTTTGCCACACTGTAAATATACGGGGGCATAACAACAATCTCAGAAAAGCGAGTCCCCTGAAAATATCGATCCAGGTCACACAATAACTTTATCGTTTCAGCACCATTTGCAGCGATGCCATCCGGTTGACGCGGCAAACTAACGCAAGCCACGGCCTTAAGGAAAAAAAACATGCTCCATCCGCGAGCCAGAACCATGTTGTTATTGTCGCTTCCCGCTCTGATCCTGGGAGTTGCCTCCAGTTTAGTCCTGATTGTGGTCATGAAGTTTGCCTCCATTTTGCAGGGCGTACTCTGGCAACACCTGCCGGGCAGTCTGGGGATCGCTGCCGATTCTCCCCTCTGGATCATACTTATCCTGACGCTAACCGGGGTGCTGGTCGGTCTGGTGATTCGTTACAGCAGCGGACATGCGGGTCCTGATCCGGCCACTGAACCGCTGATCGGCGCGCCAATTTCACCCGCTGCGTTGCCGGGTTTAATCATCGCGCTGGTGCTGGGTCTGGCGGGGGGCGTCAGCCTAGGTCCCGAACATCCGATTATGGCTGTTAACATCGCGTTAGCCGTGGCGCTGGGTCGTCGGTTTTTCCCACGAATTGGCGCCCTCGACTGGACCATTCTGGCTTCCGCCGGCACCATCGGCGCACTGTTTGGCACACCGGTCGCCGCCGCGCTGATTTTCTCGCAAACCCTGAGCGGCTCTAACGATACGCCGCTGTGGGATCGCCTCTTTGCGCCGTTAATGGCGGCAGCGGCAGGTTCACTGACCACCAGCCTGTTTTTTCACCCGCATTTCTCGCTCCCGATCGCCCACTACACCCAAATGCGCATTGTGGATATTTTCTCCGGGGCCGTGGTAGCGGCGATTGCTATTGCGGCCGGGATGGTGGCGGTCTGGTGCTTACCCCGATTGCACGCTTTACTGCACCGCCTGAAAAATCCGGTGCTGATCCTCGGCGCCGGGGGATTCCTGTTAGGGCTACTCGGCGTAGTGGGTGGGCCGTTAACACTGTTTAAAGGCCTGGACGAAATGCAGCAAATGGCGTTCAGCCAGACGCTTGGCACAATGGATTTCTTTATGCTCGCGGTGATTAAGCTCGCCGCGCTGGTCATTGCTGCAGCCAGCGGTTTTCGCGGAGGACGGATCTTCCCGGTGGTATTCGTCGGCGTGGCGTTAGGGTTGATGCTGCACGCCCACGTTGATGCTGTTCCGGCGGCGATTACCGTCTCCTGCGCGATTCTGGGTCTGGTTCTGGTTGTCACCCGGGACGGCTGGCTCAGCCTGTTTATGGCTGCAGTAGTGGTGCCGGACACCACCCTGCTACCGCTGCTGTGTATTGTGATGCTTCCGGCCTGGCTGCTGCTGGCGGGCAAACCGATGATGATCGCCAACCGGGAGGATAAATAGTCAACCGCTGTTACGTGACTCCAGCGCCTGGGTGACTTTACATAACAGGACGGGTAAGTCGGCTTTCGGCAGCACGACCTCAATCAGCGAGAGCCGTTGTGGACGCGCCAGCCGGGCCAGCACCTCCTCGAGCTGAACGGCCTGCGTCACCCGCCAGCATTCGGCCTGATCCGCAAGGCTGAATGCCCGAGGGATCTGCGTCCAGTTCCACGAAGCAATATCGTTGTATCGCTGTTTCTCTCCGTGGATCGCACGCTCGACGGTATATCCGTCGTTATTGAGCACCAGAATCACCGGCGTTTGCCCGTCGCGCAACATGGAGCCGATTTCCTGGATGGTCAATTGCGCCGCACCATCGCCGCTTATCAGGATAACCCGACGCTCAGGCGCCGCCGTCTGCGCGCCAAACGCGGCGGGCAGCGAGTAGCCTATCGAACCCCAGAGCGGTTGAACCATCAGTTCCGCCCCCGTGGGCAACGACAGAGACGCCGCCCCAAATGCCGCCGTTCCCTGATCGGCGATGATCAGATCGCCGGGTGCCAGCGCCTGCTGCACGGTATACCAGAAGTTCTCCTGAGTCAGTGGTCCTCGTTCGATGTGCGAGGGTACGGTCGCAGGTTTAGCGGGCGGCGACGCAAAAGAGAGTTCCAGACACAGCTCACGCAACGTGGTGACCGCCTGCTCCATAGACAGACCGCTGAACCAGGTTTCCCCCACCCGCGATGCCTGCGGCTGCACCTCAATTGTGCGTTCCAGCGCCAGTTGCTGGGTAAAGCCAGCCGTCAGCGTGTCGACAAATCGGGTTCCCACGCAAATCGTGATATCCGCCTCTTCTATCGCCTGACGGACTTCGTCGCTGCTGGCCCCCCCGCTGTAGGTGCCGACAAAACCCGGTTGCTGTTCGTCGAAAAGTCCTTTCCCCATCAACAGGGTGGCATGGGCTAAGGGCGTCTCGGCCATCCAGCGTTGCAGGACTGGTTGTAGACCAAAACGATGGGCGAGAAAATCTGCCAGCAGCGCCACGCGCGGACTGCTGATCAGCTTTTGTCGGGCATGGTAACGAAATGCCGTGACTACATTCGCCTGAGATTCCGGCACTGAAATATCCAGCGCTGTCGAAGGAGGCGATGCCGGACGTTTCGCCACATCCGCAGGCAGCATCAGGTAACCCGGACGATGGGCGGTCAACATCGTGTACAGTACACGGTCGATCTCATGACAGGCATTTTGCTCATCCAGCAGCGCGCTGGCCGCACAGAGGGGCTGGCTCATCCGGTAGAAGTGCTGGAAGTCGCCATCACCCAGCGTGTGGTGCATCAGTTCCCCACGACGTTGCGCCCCGCGACACGGAGCACCAACGATATGCAAGACGGGAACATATTCCGCATAACTGCCCGCCAGGCCATTCATGGCACTCAGCTCTCCTACGCCGAAAGTGGTCAGCAACGCGCCGGTTCCGGCGACCCGGGCATAACCGTCCGCTGCATAGGCGGCGTTAAGCTCGTTCGCACACCCGACCCAGCGCACCTGTGGATGGCCGATGACATGGTCAAGAAACTGCAAATTGTAATCGCCCGGCACGCCAAACAGATGCCCGATACCACACCCAGCCATTCTGTCGAGCAGGTAATCCGCAACGGTATAAGGGGTTTGCATGACAGCTTTCCTTCTGACGATAACCTCATGTTGAGTATTGAAGAAGCATCCGGGCTGTCCAGAAAGAGGCGGCAATGAGGGTGGAAAGCAGAATTTACAGCGTCCGGAGTGAAAATGGCATTGATAAATGACGAGTGTAAACGTATACACTGGAGAGCTGAATTCACTGCGAGGGAAGACAATGGTTTACCAGCCTGATGAAAATCGCTATCAGAAAATGGTGTATCGCCGCTGCGGTCAGAGCGGCCTGAAGCTACCCGCTATTTCGCTTGGCCTGTGGCATAACTTCGGCGATACCACCCAGGTAGAAAACAGCCGGGCCCTGCTTCATCGCGCGTTTGATCTGGGGATCACTCATTTCGATCTCGCCAATAACTATGGCCCTCCGCCGGGTTCAGCGGAACGTCACTTTGGCCGCCTCCTTCAGGAAGATTTTTTGCCCTGGCGCGACGAACTGATCATCTCCACCAAAGCGGGTTATACCATGTGGGATGGCCCTTACGGCGACTGGGGATCCCGCAAGTATCTGATTGCCAGTCTGGATCAAAGTCTGAAGCGGATGGGGCTGGAGTACGTGGATATTTTCTATCACCACCGTCCCGATCCTGACACGCCTCTGCAAGAGACAATGAAAGCGCTGGATCACATCGTGCGTCAGGGAAAAGCGCTGTATGTCGGGATTTCCAATTACCCGGCTGATCGCGCCCGTGACGCTGTCGATATTCTCAACGACCTGGGCACACCGTGTCTGATTCACCAGCCCAAATATTCAATGTTTGAACGCTGGGTAGAGGACGGATTGCTGACGATGTTGCAGGAAAAAGGAGTCGGCAGTATCGCGTTTTCACCGCTGGCAGGAGGACAACTCACCGATCGCTACCTGAATGGGATCCCTGCAGACTCCAGGGCCGCAAGCGGAAGCCGTTTTCTGAATCCGGATCAGCTTACCGCCGGGAAGCTGGAGACCGTGCGCCAGCTCAATGCGCTGGCTGAAAAGCGGGGACAAAAACTGTCGCAGATGGCGCTTGCTTGGGTACTGCGTAACGACAACGTCACCTCAGTGCTGATTGGCGCCAGTAAAACCGCGCAGATTGATGATGCGGTCGGCATGCTGGCAAATCAACATTTCACCGACCAGGAGTGCGCCGACATCGACAACATTCTGAACGGCATGCGCTAAGCGTTTTTTTAGCAATTCGTGCTCTCATTCATGATTTAAGAGTTAAGGCGATGAAATGGGGCTTTACGGCCCCGTAATATTACGTTAACAGGCCGATTACGGCTTCGATCGTGAAGGAGATAAAGAATGTTCAGGTCACTGATTCTTGCGGCAGCCCTACTGGCTTTTACACCGCTTGCCGCAAATGCGGGCGAAATCACCCTGTTGCCATCGATAAAATTACAAATTGGCGATCGCGATAATTACGGTAACTACTGGGACGGCGGACACTGGCGTGACCGTGACTACTGGCATCGCAATTATGAATGGCGTAAAAATCGCTGGTGGCGACATGACAATGGCTATCACCGTGGCTGGGATAAGCGTAATGCTTACGAGCGCGGATACCGCGAAGGCTGGCGCGATCGCGACGACCATCGCGGGCGCGGAAAAAAAGGCCACGGTCACCATCATTAAAAAAAGAGCCTCCGGGCTCTTTTTTTATGGTCAAATCCTGCGCTTTTTATCCTGCACCATTTGCCCTTGAGCAAAAAACTCCTGAACGTATCTTATCCTCATGAAAGTTCACGTCAGGATTAACTTATGAATGCTAATTTTAAGAATGAAATTCAGACATTCGGTCGATCGCTGTTATTGCCGATTGCCGTACTGGCGCCCGTGGGAATGGTCATGGGAATTAGCTCTGCGTTAGGCCAGAGCTATATGATAGAAAAACTCCCGTTTCTGGGGAACGAACTATTTAAAGCCATCCTTTCTTCGCTGGGATTAATCAGTAGCGTGGTATTCAGCAATATCCCATTATTATTCGCGATGGGTGTGGCATACGGCATGTCTAAAAAAGAGAAAGGAATTGCGGTTTTTGCTTCCGTGGTTGCTTATCTGACGCTACTTATCGCTATGCACGTTCACCTTAAACTGGCCGGTACGCTGGCGAAAGATGATCTGGCATTCGTTGGGCAAGGAATGGTACTCGGTATTCAGACGCTGAAAATCGAAGCGCTGGGCGGTATTATTGCCGGATTGCTGGCAGCCAAAATCACTGACCGATTTTACCGACTACAACTTCCTCTCGCCTTTGCTTTTTTTAGCGGTAAGAAATCCGTTGCGATTTTAGCCATCGCCTTTGCCATCCCCGTGGGATTAATTATTCCCTTTATCTGGGATCTGTTTACTGCCGGTATGCGTGCTATTTCTACTATTATGATGGCGCCCAATATTGGAGCCGGAATTTACATGACGCTCAACCGTCTGTTAATTCCCTTTGGTTTGCACCATGTACTGAGTTCTACCGTCCGCTTTACCGCGGCTGGCGGCACCTATCTCATTGACGGACAAACGTACGTCGGCATTTTGCCAGCGATTAATAAGATCCTGTTTGAGCTTGGCCCTTCTCATCCGGCCTGGAAGGAATATATGCCGACGCTCACCAGTTATCTGGCGTCATCACAAATGCTCACCACGCTGTTCCGCGTGCCGGCGATTGGTCTGGCGATGTACCACATGGCCTATTTTAAGAATAAGAAATTTGCCAAGGGGATGATTCTTACCGTGGTGCTCACCGCGATGCTGGGGAATATCACCGAACCGCTGGAGTTTTCCTTCCTGTTTATTGCTCCACAACTGTTTATTGTTTATGCCCTACTCTGCGGCTTACTGACTATTCCACTGCAAATGCTGGACGTGTCTATCGGCTATATTCGCGGCACGATCTTCGACTTCGGTATTTTTGGTCTGATGTATGAACATACGCACTGGGTGAATTTACTGCTCCTCGGCGCCATTAACTTTGTCGTTTTCTACGTGGTTTTCCGCTTCGCTATCGCTCGCTTTGATATAAAAACACCGGGACGCGAAAGTGAAACGTCAGACAGTACCTTGCTGAATAATAAAGAGTACGACAAGGTCGCTGAACTGGTCATTCAAGGATTGGGCGGAAGCGATAATATCAAACACGTTGAAAACTGCGTGTCGCGTTTACGTGTCGATGTAAAGGATCAGAAAAAAATGGATATGACCGTGCTGAAAGAATCGGGATCGCTGGGCACCTTTATCCCCTCCAGCAACCATGTCCATGTGGTCTTTGGTCCACACGTCGAATTTGTCCGCAACGCGGTAGATGACCGCCTTGTCGGCGCGAAATAAGCTTAAGGAGACAGGAATGCGCGCACTGTATGATTCAAAAAGTAAAACCATCGACGATCGGGGAATGAAAACGCTGCTCGCTCAACCCGCGCGAGTCCAGTCCTGGCTGGATGTCGAAGCTGCCCTGGCGCTGTCTCAGGCCGAATACGGGATGATTCCCACCCGTGCGGCAGAAAATATTGCCGCCAACTGTCGCGTCGATAAAATCGACCTGACAGAAATGGAACGCCTGCTCCGTGAGATTGGGCACGGCTTTGTCCCGGTGATCAAAGTGCTGGTGAAAGCCTGCGACAGCGAAAGCGGGAAGTATGTGCACTATGGCGTCACCACCCAGAATATCCAGCAAACTGCGCAGCTTTATCTGGCAAAGCAATTCGACGACATTCTGCAGGGGTTTTTGAACGATATTCTGCGCAACCTGGCGAAGATGGCCGCCGATCATCAGGCGACCCTGATGCCAGGGCGCACCCACGGTAAGCATGCCTTACCCATTACCTGGGGCTATAAGGCTGCCGTATGGATTGACGAACTGTTGAGTGCTCAACAGCGCATGCAGGAAGCTGAAAAACGCGTTTTCACGGTGATGATGGGGGGCGCGGTCGGGGCATTTCACGCCACCGGCGAAACAGGACGTCGGGTGCAGGATCGTGTCGCACAGCGGTTGGGAATGCACTCCATGGCGATCCCTTCGCGTAACTCCCGCGTTTATCGTACGGAATACATCAGCAATTTGTGCCTGCTCGCCACCACGCTGCATAAAATCGCCGAAGAGGTGTATCAGACCTCCAGCGAAGAGTTCGCTGAAGTCTCTGAAGCATTCACCAAAGGAACGGTTGGCAGCAGCACTATGCCGCAAAAAGTGAACCCAAAACTGGCTAAAGGGATTATCGCCAATGCGCAGAAATTGTATTCCGTGCTCACCTCCTGCCTGTATGTCAGCCCTCGCCCGTTTGAAGCGGACAGTTCCGCCTACTTTATCTTCGATGGCAATATTCAGGAGAGCATGGAGCTCATGGCGGAAATCGTGATGCGCGCGGAAGAGCTGACCCGCTCGCTGGTGATTAACCCTGAACGTATGCGACAAAACGTCCATTTAACCCACGGGTTGATCAATAGCGAAAAAATCATGATGCAACTGGTGGAGCGACTGGGCAAAGACGTCGCGCACGAGCGCGTGTATCAACTGGCGATGCGCAGCACTCATGAGGGATTGCCCTATGCCGACGTGCTGCGTGCAGACGCCCTGATTCGCCAGAATTTTAACGATGAAGAAATTGACGCGCTGCTCGACCCTGCCCACTACATCGGTTTATGTGCAGAAATCGCTGCCGAAACCGCAGCGCGCGTGTGGGAGAAAGAAGATGGCTAATCCCCTGCTCTCTCTGGCAAGTGACCGTATTGTCACCCCCGATGGTGTAAAACGCGGCTATCTTCACATCGAGCGGGGAAAAATTGTTGGCCTGGATAATACCCCCCGCGGCCAGGTGGTTGATTACCAACATGCGATGCTAATGCCGGGTTTTGTCGATATCCACGTCCACGGTTGGGGAAGAGGCTCATTTGCCTGGAAGGGGGAGCGTCACTCTTTACAGGCGATGAGCCGGGATCTGGTTAATGCCGGCGTCACTGCCTGGCTCGCCACATCCGCAACCCAGCCAGAAGCGTTCTTACTGGAGAGCCTGTCCACGGCCGCAGACTGGATTACGCAAGCAAAAGCAGAAGACGGTGCTGAAGCCGTGGGCATTCATATGGAAGGACCGTTTATCAATGCCAAATATAGCGGAATGCAGCGCAAGGAAGCGATCCAGCCCCCCAGTATCGAGGGCTTTGAACGCTATCAGCAAGCTGCTCAGGGGCATATTCGCTTAATGACTCTGGCGCCAGAATTGCCGGATGCGCTGCCGCTGATCCGTCATTTGCGCCAGGCTGGCGTCATGGTATCCGCAGGGCATACCGATGCGACGTTTGACGAAACCACCCGAGCAATTGAAGCAGGATTAAGCCACTTTACCCATGCCTTTAGCGCCATGCGTGGATTACACCATCGCGAGCCTGGCGTGGTCGGCGCGCTGATGTATCACCAGGACACCTTCGCCGAAGTAGCGAAACAAAGCGGCATCACCCTGCGCCCGGAAGTGTTCGATATTCTCTATCGGCTGAAAAAAGATCGTCGTCTGGTCATGGTCAGCGATTGTCTGGGGTATGTGGATTTCCCGGAAGGGTTTGAATTTCACCATTACCTGCGTCAGGAGACGTTTCGTATTCGCCATCATCTTCTGGAAATTACCGATCGCGACGGGAATAGCCGCACGGTGTCGCCCGATGACTGGGCGGACGTCTGTACACTGGAGATGAGCTTTCTGGATTCCGTGAAAAATGTGGTTGATCGCCTGGAGAATAGCTGGGTTTCCGTGGCGCAGATTGCCTGCCTGAACCCGGCGATTCTCGCTGGTGTTGAACAGCGTAAAGGCAGCCTGACGCCCGGAAAAGATGCCGATATTCTGGTCCTGAATGAAACAGTAAATCTGGAGGCCGTCTGGTGTCGCGGCGTCTTACAGCCACTGGCTAAATAAACACGTCACCATAATGGCGTTCGAGGAAATCTCTGAGCGCCTCAGGACTCATGCCCTGTACCTGCTGAACAAACTGCTCAGCGGGTATTTTTTTGCGCGTAGAAGGAAGCCCGCGTTCACGTAACAGTAAGAAATCATCCTGCGTCAGCCAGAAATTGACTTTCACGTAATCCAGCCCGGCGTACTTCAGATGGCTGGAAATTTTATTGGTAAAGGTAATCAGCAGGTCAAATTCCAGATGCTGCAACTGTTCAATTTCATTGATGTTAATACAGACCGGGATATCAATATGAAAACGTGACAGCAGGACTTCCTTAAAGTACCCCACCTTACTTTCCGATGAGTTAGTAACGATGATGACCCGTTTTTTAGGTTCACTCACCACCCGATTTTTAAGCTCATATTTTTTCGTGATCAACACCAGCGTCGCCAGATGAATGGGGGAAAACGCGGTTTGCCAGCTTTTTTCGATTTCGCTTATTGCATGCTGTACATCAGCCCAAAGCGCCGGGTAGCGATTCTCAACGTTGTGAAGCTTTTTATCATCAAACCAGAGATGAAATTTATTCTGAATGATGGCGGCATAGATGAAGTTATACATCTCCGCAAACCAGGCGCGTTGATTGTAAATGGGGTTTTTCAGGCAACGGGATAAACGTTCACAGGTACGTTTAACATGTACAACGAGTCGGGCATCGTAGAGAGTAAACGGGCGATGCGTAAATGTCAGCGAAGCGATCAGCAGATCCAGACAGCGATTTTCCTGCGGGTCAGTCATGACCTCAAAAGGAAACGTCGTTAGCATCTGTGTCGCCGTACTCGCTTTGATCACATGTCCCCGGCGGATACGGTGTAACGCGAGGCTCAGATACACCAACAGATATTTTCGCCCATTGTATCCCAGGGTGTTAACTGGCCGAATCACATCCTCATAATAGCGTGCCGCCTGGGTAATATCCGTAGCGCATTCGTGCAAAAACTGTTCGGCAATCGAACGGCTGATCGGCTCATTCGCCTGATGGGCGATCAATTGATGATTTTCACCAATCTCAACGGTTTTGAGAATCGACATGCAGACGGCCAGTCGCAACGAGAATTCATCGCCGACCAGCCGGGAACCGATTCGTGGAATGCTTTGTACCGCCAGACCATGCGCCTGAACCAGGCGCAGCATCACCGGGTTATCATTTTTTACCGTCCCGGCGCTGACATAAAACTTTTTGTAGTACTCGTTTTTATTCACCACATCATGCAAACAGAGCGTGACCAGGAGATCCCTCACCCGCTCTTCCGCCGTGGTGATATAGCGATTAAAACGCACGCATGCTAAAAATTGCCGGTATTCGCTATAGCCAATACGGGTCGTAATAAACTGATTATCCTGATGGAGCTGAACAGGTTCCGGTAACAGCTCATTGAGCTCTTTCATCGTACGTTTTAGCGTAGAGAGCGTTTTACCAAAACGCTGAACCGCCTCGTCAATTGACAGCGGGCTGTTATCCTGCAGATATTTGAGGAAAGAGAGATCAAAGTGATTCATGAACGCTCGCCGGTGATGAATGCAGGTGACAGCATAGCGGAAATGGAAACGTGAAACCGTGAGCTGCTGCGGGTCGCGACCGGCAGATTACAGTCCTAGCGCTGTCCCAACCAGCAGCCACAGGTTCAACGCCACCACCAGCGCCACGATCATCCAGCCGATATGTTTTACCCAGCGGGTATTGACCAGCTCGCCCATCAGAGTGCGATCGCTGGTGAAAATCAGCAGCGGCACCAGCGCCAGGGCGATACCAAAACTCAGTAATACCTGGCTCATCACCAGGATGCGTGTCGGATCCAGCCCCAGCAGAATCACAATAAATGAAGGCATCATCGTGATGGTACGGCGGACCCATAACGGAATATGAAAACGGACAAATCCCTGCATCACAACTTGACCCGCCAGCGTCCCCACCACCGTTGATGACAACCCGGCCGCGACCAGGCTCAGGCCGAATACCGTCGCCGCCGCGTGGCTCAATAACGGTTCGAGCGTCAGATAAGCCTGATCCAAATCGGCAACGCCGGTGTGACCACTAAAGTGAAACGCCGCCGCGGCAGTCGCCATCATCGCCAGATTGACAAACCCCGCAATGGTCATGGCGATCGCCACATCCCATTTTGTTGCCGCGTAGCGCTGTTGACGGGTACCGCCGTGCAGATGTTGCGTTAACGACGAGTGCAGATAGATAACGTGCGGCATGATAGTAGCACCGAGTACCCCTGCGGCCAGAAACACCGCTTCAGAGTTGGGCAAACTGGGGATCATCATGCCCTTACTTAATTGCGCGAAGTTGGGCTGGGAAAAAATCAGCTCGACAATATAGGCCATGGCAACAAACAGTAGCAGCCCGCCGATCACTTTTTCCAGCGGCTTTTGTCCGCGCCGCTGGAGCATAAGGATCAGGAAGGTGGCGATCCCCGTCAGCACCGCCCCCTGCAATAACGAAACGCCAAGGATCAGTTTGAACCCTATCGCCGCACCGATAAATTCGGCGAGATCGGTCGCCATGGCGATGATCTCCGCCTGCACCCAGTAGAACCAGACCACCGGGCGCGGATAGCGATCGCGAATTTGTTCGGCGAGATTTTTGCCGGTGGCAATCCCAAGCTTGGCGGATAACACCTGGATCAGCATCGCCATCAGGTTTGCCCAGACCACCACCCACAGCAGCTTATAGCCAAAACTGGCGCCAGCCTGAATATTGGTCGCAAAGTTGCCGGGATCGATATAGCCGATAGCCGCGATGAACGCAGGTCCCATTAATGCGAGCCTCAACTTGCGCGCTGCTCTGCCACTGCTACTCTCAACGCGATCGTTTGTCATCTTCTGCCTCGGAAACATAGCCTTTGCTATGTTTTATGTTATGCCTGATGAGAATGGTTATCAAGTGCATGAAAAAGAGGTAACCTTGATTTCTCTTATAGGCGGGAACGATTAAAGAGTGTGGGTACAGGAAATGCGCGTGGCATGTTTAATAATTGTTATTATATTAGCACAATAAATTAACTATTTACTTTCGCATTAGGCATAACAGAAGTGTATGCCGGATCACTATTTTTGAATCTCGTCACAGGTCCTGATTATAGTGTGTGTTAGATCTCGTTTTCTTTGCACACGTTGCATAGAATGTGCACGAAAACTTAACCTGCCTCATATTTGGAGCAAATATGGACCGCGTCCTTCATTTTGTCCTGGCACTTGCCGTTGTTGCGATCCTCGCATTGCTGGTAAGCAGTGACCGTAAAAAAATTCGCATTCGTTATGTCGTTCAACTGCTTGTTATCGAAGTGTTACTGGCGTGGTTCTTCCTGAACTCTGACGTCGGCCTCGGCTTCGTGAGAGGCTTCTCCGAAATGTTTGAAAAACTACTCGGATTCGCCAATGAAGGGACGAACTTCGTCTTTGGCAGCATGAATGATAAAGGGTTGGCTTTCTTCTTCCTGAAAGTTCTCTGCCCTATCGTCTTCATTTCAGCCTTGATCGGTATTCTGCAGCATATTCGCGTGCTGCCGATTATCATCCGTGCCATTGGTTTCCTGTTATCCAAAGTTAACGGCATGGGCAAACTGGAATCCTTCAACGCCGTTAGCTCGCTGATCCTCGGTCAGTCCGAAAACTTTATCGCGTATAAAGATATTCTCGGCAAAATGTCCCGCAATCGCATGTACACTATGGCCGCGACGGCAATGTCCACCGTTTCCATGTCTATCGTCGGTGCGTACATGACCATGCTGGAACCTAAATACGTGGTTGCGGCGCTGGTACTGAACATGTTCAGTACCTTTATCGTGCTGTCGCTGATCAACCCATACCGCGTTGACGCCAGCGAAGAAAACATTCAAATGTCCAACCTGCACGAAGGCCAGAGCTTCTTCGAAATGCTGGGTGAATACATTCTGGCGGGCTTCAAAGTTGCGATTATCGTTGCGGCCATGCTGATCGGCTTCATCGCCCTGATCGCCGCGCTGAACGCCCTGTTCGCCACCGTAACCGGTTGGTTCGGTTACAGCATCTCCTTCCAGGGCATCCTGGGCTACATTTTCTACCCGATTGCCTGGGTGATGGGTGTGCCGTCCAGCGAAGCGTTGCAGGTAGGCAGTATCATGGCGACCAAACTGGTTTCCAACGAATTCGTGGCAATGATGGATCTACAGAAAATCGCCGCCACGCTCTCTCCGCGCGCGGAAGGTATTCTCTCTGTGTTCCTGGTTTCCTTCGCTAACTTCTCGTCTATCGGGATCATCGCAGGCGCGATTAAAGGCCTGAACGAAGAGCAAGGTAACGTCGTGTCCCGCTTCGGTCTGAAGCTGGTTTACGGCTCTACGCTGGTGAGCGTCCTGTCTGCATCGATCGCCGCACTGGTTCTGTAAGACAGTACTGACATAAAAACGGGGAGCACATCCCCGTTTTTTTATACCTGTGATTCCCCTAACGGCCTCGGTCGTCCAATCAGATACCCCTGCAGGTAGTTTACCCCCAGACTCAATAGCAACTCCCGCTGCGCAGGCGTTTCAACGTATTCCGCCACCACACTTAACGACTTCGCTTTTGCCAGATCGGTTATCGATTTAACAATCATCGCGTCCAGCGAATCGGTCAGAATATCTTTTACGAACACGCCGTCGATTTTGATGATGTCAGCCTGCAAACGCTTCAGGCGCTCGTAATTAGCATAGCCAGTACCAAAATCGTCAATCGCAATCCGGAAGCCGAATTTATGCAATTGTTCAATGTTCTGCATGCTGGTTTCCGAATTGGAAAATGCCTGCTCTTCGGTGATCTCAATGATCACCGTTTCCGGGGCGATACCATAGCGGGTGAACAGGCGAATAATGCGCGGCGCCGTCTCTTTTTGCAGCAAGGTCAACGGCATGAGATTCACTGAGAAAAGCGGTCCCGCCTCACCAGAAGGATGCGCAGATAGCCAGGTCAACAAGGCTTCCACCACCTGCAGATCAAAGCGGGCGCTGAGGTTAAATTGCGCGATAAGCGGGATGAACTGGTCCGGCGTCATAATACCTTCATCGCTTTTCAGCCGCGCCAGAATCTCGTCGTACCCTTTGCCGTGAGAGTCGCGGATAGGCTGCGCGTAAAGCAGGAGATCCCCGTTATCGAGCGCTTTACGAATTTTATTGAGCAGCAACACCCGTTCTGTCGTCTGACCCGTTGCCACTTCCTGACTTTGAGTCAGCGCCAGCACCCGGTGATTCGTGCAGGATTGTTCCGCCAGCCAGCTCAACTGCCCCAACAAAGGCTGCAGCGTCTCCTGCTTCCCATCCCATTGCCCCCAGGATGCGCCGTAGCCCATATCCAGCCCGGTGTTGTTCCAGTAAATTTTACGGCTGTTCAGCAGGTCGAGCATATGCTGCAGTCGGCCGTCCGTCTCTGGCCCGTTGAGCACCAGTAATAATTCACTACCAGGCAACTGGAAGATTTTCTCATCCTCGAGCATCAGCGGTTGCAGCATACGGTGCACCGTTCGTTTGCTATGTACCCGCATTAACATGCCGTAGTGACGGCTCAAAAACTCCAGATTCTCCAGTCGCAAGCAGCAGACACTCTGCCCGGACTCTTTTTGCAGGAACTGTTCCAGCGCGCGCAGATTCGGCAAACGCGTTAACGGATCGGTAAGCGCTTGCATATGCCAGCGGCGATTAAGCCATTCACTGCGCTGATAGATACGCATCATGTACAGCAGGCAGATACTGAACGACACAAGTACCGACAGGATGAACGCCAGCGAGTACTCCGATCCCACCCCTTGCAAGAAATTACGGTTGTAAGTCAGCAGGAACAGCGTCGAAATCGCCCAACTCAGATTCAAAAATGGATAGGTGAGTTTACCCACGCCGGTGGTGAAAATAATAAAGAAGACAGGAACCAAATACCCTGCAATGTAGTTGCTATCCAGCGGAGAACACATAATGACAAGAAGGGCCGAAATACATGCCAGCCAGCTGACGGTAAATAAGCGCTTTTCTTTATCGAAACACGGTGCAATGTCTCTGCGCCAGAACGTTCGGGCATACCGGGGATTCACAATCATCCGCAGCGGATAATAAAACAGCATGGTGAAGATCAGCGCCGCCGAGATCAGACTCAGAATATCGACAATCGTAAAGATGGCGACTGCCGCGCCAAAAAAGGTCGACACCGCAACCGGAAAGTCGAGATAGTTCCCGGCAAGATACATGCTGATCTTCATCCCGACGGGAGCCACAAAGCCAAACCAAATCACCCTGCGCCAGATATTGCGATCGGGCAAGCCGTAACGCCAGCGCGGTCCAATATGCCAGCGAGCAAGCGCGCTCGTTCCCAGTACGGCAAACATCTGACAAAAGAGCAATACGATACCTTGCGCAAACGGCAGATGAAGATTCCAGTGATTGGTCAGGTATAACGCCAGCACGATTGGCAGAACGGCGCGTCGGCCAAACAGCAGCATCATTGACAGCAGCACGCACAGCGGTAGCCACGAGAGATAGATATCGCTGGAATCCACAATGGTCCGGGGAGAAATCAAACGTGAAAACTGGATGGCTGCGATGGAGAGCACGATCGCAAGAGCGAATATTCTTATATTATTTATCAGGTTGCGCTTGGGTGGCATGAATTGACTGCTCTCACGGAACGAACTATTTGTCACACGAATGATAAGTTTATTCGCACCGCGAAGCAAACCTATACCCGCCAGATAAATCCACCGAACTTGTGAGCATAAACTCTGGCTTAATAGAAACTGTATTACAAAAATGAAAGGCGTGCAGGGATAAAAAAACCCCCGCTTCACAGCGAGGGTTCTGAATGTGGTGGAGCTAAGCGGGATCGAACCGCTGACCTCTTGCATGCCATGCAAGCGCTCTCCCAGCTGAGCTATAGCCCCACGATGCGTTTACGTTCCAAAATTGTTGGGTTCAATTTTTGGTGGAGCTAAGCGGGATCGAACCGCTGACCTCTTGCATGCCATGCAAGCGCTCTCCCAGCTGAGCTATAGCCCCATAACGTAAAGCTTGTCGAGTTGACGGGCGGCATCATATGAATTCCCTTCGCATGTGTCAACGGCAAATTGAAGACGCCGATTCTAATCGCTGAAAAAGCAGACAGATGAAGAACAATGCGCAACAACTCGCATTCAGTAGTTAAACACGTCACGGTTTCCACTAAAATGGTGCTATAAAATGAACCACTAATTAACCACACGACTATTCAGGGAATCTTTATGTTCAAGGAACGGATGACGCCAGAAGAACTCGCCAATCTGACGGGTTACAGCCGACAGACCATTAATAAATGGGTGCGTAAAGAGGGTTGGGCGACATCACCAAAACCAGGCGTCCAGGGCGGTAAAGCACGGCTGGTGCATGTTAACGAACAGGTTCGTGAATATATCCGCAGCGCAGAACGCTCGGCGGATGGGCTGTCTGACTCTTCATTCCAGCAAGGCGATGCTTCGCTGGAAGCACTCCTGATCAAGCTGGTGAAAGAGATGACGCCTGCTGAACAAAAACACTTTACCTCTTTGCTACTGCGGGAAGGGATTACCGGTTTATTACAACGCTTAGGCATCCGCGACAGCAAATAATATGAAAAGATTACGCAGCAAAATGACCACCGAAGAGCTGGCGGAATGTCTTGGGGTCGCTAAACAAACCGTGAATCGCTGGATCCGCGAACAAAAATGGGAAACGGAGAAATTTCCCGGTGTGAAGGGTGGACGAGCGAGACTTGTCCATATTGATTCACGCGTTCGGGAGTTTATCCTCAACATCCCCGCTTTTCGCAATCATTCTGCATTTTATCAGGCTGAAGAGTCGCTCGCGGAATATAACCCTGACGTGCGAAATCCTGCTTACCGGCAGATTATCAGTGCTGTTGAAAACATGTCCGTCGCAGAGCAGGAAAAGTTGGCGCTGTTTCTTTCGCGTGAAGGCATCCGGGGTTTCCTCAACCGTCTTGGTCTGAACGATCCCGAATAGCACGCATAAAAAACGGCAGGGTCTCCCCTGCCGCCCTGTTAATACATTACTCTCTTACTGTTGAGCTTCACGTTCCGCAATAAAAGCCAGTGCCTTATTGATACGCTCAATACTGCGAGTTTTACCAATCGCATGCACCGTCACGTCTAAGCCCGGAGACTGGCCCGCACCGGTTACCGCAACGCGCAGTGGCATACCGACTTTGCCCATCCCCACTTCCAGCTCATCGGCGGTCGCCTGAATGGCATGATGGACGTTTTCAGCCGTCCACTCAGTAATCGCAGCCAGTTTGTCACGCACCACTTCCAGCGGCTGGCGCGCAACCGGACGCAGGTGTTTTTTCGCGGCATCGGCATCAAACTCGGCAAAATCTTCATAGAAGTAACGGCAGCTCTGCGCCATCTCTTTCAGTGTTTTGCAACGCTCGCCCAGCAGTTTCACCAGTTCAGCCAGCTGTGGGCCGTTACGGGTGTCGATGTTTTCCTGCTCGATGTGCCACTGCAGATGTGTTGCCACATACTCCGGCGCCAGCGAATTAATGTAGTGATGGTTCAGCCACTGCAATTTTTCCGTGTTGAACGCACTGGCGGATTTGCTGACCGCACCAAGGGAGAACAGCTTGATCATCTCTTCACGCGTGAAGATCTCCTGATCGCCGCTGGACCAGCCCAGACGCACCAGGTAGTTCAGCAGCGCTTCCGGCAGATAGCCGTCATCACGGTATTGCATCACGCTCACCGCGCCGTGACGTTTGGACAGCTTTTTACCGTCGTCGCCGTTGATCATGGAGACATGGGCATATACCGGCACTGGCGCATTCAGCGCTTTCAGAATATTGATCTGGCGCGGGGTATTGTTGATATGGTCTTCACCACGAATGACGTGAGTAATCTCCATATCCCAGTCATCCACGACCACACAGAAGTTATAGGTCGGGGAACCGTCGGTGCGGCGGATAATCAGATCGTCCAGTTCTTGGTTGCTGAATTCGATCGGCCCACGGATCTGATCGTCAAAAATAACAGAACCTTCCTGCGGGTTGGCAAAACGGACAACGCAAGGCTCATCTTCAGCATGATGTTCGTGACCATGACGGCACCGCCCGTCATAGCGCGGCTTTTCGCCCTTCGCCATCTGCTCTTCACGCAGGGCCTCCAGGCGCTCTTTAGAGCAGTAGCACTTATAGGCCGTGCCCGCTTCCAGCATCTCATCAATCACGGCGTTATAACGATCGAAACGTTTAGTCTGGAAGTACGGACCTTCGTCCCATTCCAGGCTCAACCAGTTCATACCGTCCATAATAGCTTCGATAGCTTCCGGCGTGGAACGCTCGAGATCGGTGTCTTCAATACGCAGCACAAACTCACCGCCGTGATTACGTGCAAAAAGCCAGGAATAGAGAGCAGTACGCGCACCACCGACGTGCAGATAACCTGTCGGGCTTGGCGCGAAGCGGGTTTTGATTTTCATGAAATGGCCTTACGTTTATAAAGATGCCGACAACCGGCAAATCCGGGAAAAATGGAATGGCCGATATTCTATCACTGTGAGGTAAATCCTCAATCTTGTTACCGGGTAAACGCCGCGTATAGACGTTTTTGTTTAGAAATCATGCGTCAGAGACCGTTTCACGATCGTTTTGCTTAAAATTACGACGAACAAACAATTTCTTTAGAAAATGCGTTGACTCATTTTCAACTCTCCCTATAATGCGACTCCACACAGCGGGGGTGATTAGCTCAGCTGGGAGAGCACCTCCCTTACAAGGAGGGGGTCGGCGGTTCGATCCCGTCATCACCCACCAACTACTTATGTAGTCTCCGCCGTGTAGATAAGAAATTGAGAAGTGGGTGATTAGCTCAGCTGGGAGAGCACCTCCCTTACAAGGAGGGGGTCGGCGGTTCGATCCCGTCATCACCCACCACTTTCTCGCCAGCTAAATTTCTTATTGTGAAGTACCGAAGTGGGTGATTAGCTCAGCTGGGAGAGCACCTCCCTTACAAGGAGGGGGTCGGCGGTTCGATCCCGTCATCACCCACCACTTCGGGTCGTTAGCTCAGTTGGTAGAGCAGTTGACTTTTAATCAATTGGTCGCAGGTTCGAATCCTGCACGACCCACCAATGTAAAAAGGCGCCCTAAAGGCGCCTTTTTGCTATGCGCAGAATATAACGATTCGAACCTGCTGCAGATTTGGGGAAGTTCATGCCGAATCAAGCACGCGGTAAATTTTAAAAATAAAATAAATTCAGAATAAAAATAAGTTGCGCAAAATATAGCCTTCCTTGGGGAAATACTTTCCCTGTCTGTCCATTCCATTGATATCCATCAAAAAAAACAGCCCGGAAAGAGAGTATTCCGTTTCATACAATAACAGCTGTTATTATTCCATTCGGTATTGTGTCGCCAGGTTCGCTTTATCCTCCGCCGCACTATCGGTTCCCGCAGGATACTTTTATCTGCATCAGGGAGGTCATTGTGGCTTTAAAAGGACTGCGCTTTACGCTGGACGTGGACGGGTTGGGGCAAAAAACCTTCGCCGTGGTGAACTTTGTGCTCAAACAGCGCCACTCATTCCCTTTTGTACTGGATATTGACATCGCCAGCGACTCTTTCGGCGAAATGGCTGAAAAGCTACTGGAAAAGAAAGCCACTCTGACTATCTGGCAGGGTGATACCCCGCAGCGCCATGTCAGCGGAATCGTCACCCGCTTCGGGATGAAAGAGTACAACGGCTGGCAGATGTGCTACAGCCTGACCATTACTCCGCCCCTCTGGCGCAGCGGATTGCGACAGAATTTTCGCATCTTCCAGCAACAGGACATTCAGACCATTTCCGCCACACTGCTGGAGGAGAACGGCATTACTGACTGGAAGCCCTGGTTTTATGAGGACCACCCGACACGAGAATTCTGTGTCCAGTATGGCGAGACGGACCTTGCGTTTCTGACCCGGCTGTGGTCAGAGGAAGGTATTTTCTTTTTTGATCGTTTTGCTGCTGACAGCCCGGCGCAGACGCTGACGCTATGCGATAACGTTGCCGGATTATCCGATGTCGGTGAACTGCCGTTCAATCCAAACTGTTCATTAGAAATTACCATTCCGTGTGTCAGTACCTTCAGTTACCAGGCGCAAATCCGCCCCTCTTCCGTAGAAACCCAGGACTACACCTTTAAAGTGCCGCAGTGGCCTGGCTATTACGGGCATCCCGGTGAGAACCTGAACGGACAAGGGAAGCAGTATGAAGTCTTCGACTGGCCGGGTCGTTTTAAGGATGAGCAGCACGGGCAGGATTTCGCCCGCTATCAGATAGAGGGCTGGCGCAACAACGCGGAGACCGCCACCTGTATCAGCAACTCTCCCCTGCTGTGGCCGGGGGCAATCTTCAGCCTGACCGGACATCCGGTAAGCGCGCTTAACCAGAAATGGCAGGTTGTCAGCAGCGTTCTGACGGGAAAACAGCCACAGGCGATGAAAGGCGGACGGGGTATGGGTACCACGATGGATAATCACTTTGAAGTGATCCCTGCCGACAGAACCTGGCGACCGCAACCCTTGATGAAGCCAAAAGTGGACGGCCCGCAAAGCGCCATCGTCACCGGGCCGCCGGGCGAGGAAATCTTCTGCGATGAGCATGGCCGGGTGCGGGTGCGTTTTCACTGGGACCGTTATCACAGGAACAATGAGGACAGTTCCTGCTGGATAAGGGTGTCGCAGGCATGGGCGGGGGCCGGGTTCGGCAATCTGGCCATTCCGCGCGTGGGTCAGGAGGTCATCGTGGACTTCCTCAATGGCGACCCCGACCAGCCCATCATTATGGGTCGGACCTATCACGACGATAACCGCTCCCCCGGCAGCCTGCCCGGCACTAAAACACAGATGACCATTCGCTCAAAAACCTATAAGGGCGGCGGGTTTAATGAACTGCGTTTTGAGGATGCGACCGGGCAGGAGCAGGTGTATATCCATGCGCAGAAGGACATGGACACCGATGTACTGAATAACCGCACCACTGACGTGACGGCAAACCACCGGGAAACTATCGGCGGTAACCAGCTTATCACCGTGAAGCAAAACCAGATACAGACGGTAGTGCAGAACCAGAAAGAGATCGTGGGCCAGAATCAGAGCGTCACCGTGGGCATGAATCAGGCAGAAACGGTGGGGATTGTCCGCGCCCTGAGCGTGGGAGTGGCATACCAGACTACGGTGGGGGGAGTGATGAACACCTCGGTGGCGCTGATGCAATCCTCACAGGTCGGTATTCAGAAATCCCTGCTGGTGGGTAAGGGGTATGACGTCAGCGTGGGGGAAACCGTCAGCTTCACGGTAGGCAAAACCCGGACAGAAAGCGCCGGAAAGGTGGCTGTGTACTCAGCCGGAGAGCATCTGGAGTTACGCTGCGGACAGGCGCGGCTGGTGCTGACGCAGGACGGCAAAATCTTCCTGAACGGCACGGCAATTAATCTTCAGGGTGTACAGACCATCAGCGGCGACGGGCCGATGATTAACTGGAATTGCGGCGCGACGGAAGACCCGCCGAAAGCGCCGCAAGAAAGCAGCAGTCAGCCGCCGGATATACGGCAGTACTGAGTCAACGGCTGCGCATTTGCGTTTATGTAAAACGAAAACAGTAAATTCACCAATTCAGAAGGATTTGACTATGAGCGGAAAACCGGCCGCGCGTCAGGGCGACGGCACCATGAAGGGCGGCCCGATAATCCAGGGCTCGGCGGGCGTGATGATTGGCGCACCTACCGGTGTGGCCTGTTCGGTCTGCCCCGGCGGCATGACCTCCGGCAACCCGGTCAACCCGCTGCTGGGTGCCAAGGTACAGCCCGGCGAAATGGATTTTGCCCTACCCGGCCCGTTGCCGTTTGTGCTCTCAAGGACTTACAACAGCTACCGGACGAAAACGCCTGCGCCAGTGGGGGTTTTTGGCCCCGGCTGGAAAGCCCCCTTCGATATCCGCTTACAAATCCGCGATGAAGAACTGATACTCAACGACAACGGCGGCAGAAGCATTCACTTTGACCCGCTGTTTCCCGGAGAAACTGCCTTCAGCCGCAGCGAGTCGCTCTGGCTGGCGCGCGGCGGCGTTCCGGCGCTGCATGAAAGCAACCCGCTGCACAGACTCTGGCAGTCGTTGCCGGAAGACATCCGCACCAGTCCACACGTGTATCTGGCGACCAACAGCGTTCAGGGACCGTGGTGGATTCTGGGCTGGTCTGCACACGTTCCCGCGCCGGATGAAATCTTACCCGCCCCGCTGCCACCGTACCGGACGCTGACAGCACTGGTGGATAATTTCGGGCGTGCCATGGTTTTCCATCGGGCTGCGATCGGTGAGACCGTCGGAGAAATCACCGCCGTGACAGACGGCGCAGGTCGTCGCTTCCGCCTGATGCTGACCACACAGGCGCAGCGGGCGGCACAGTACCGGAAGCAGGCCGCCGCCAGTGGCACAAAACCCCTTCCCTTCCCGGACGTACTGCCCACCACAGCTTACGGCGCGGACAACGGCCTGCGCCTGGCGGAAGTATGGCTGACGCACGACCCGGCATATCCGGATAATCTGCCCGCCGCGCCGCTGGCGCGTTACGACTATTCCCCGCATGGCGAACTGGCAACGGTATACGACCGCAGCGGCACGGCAGTACGCCATTTTACGTATGACCCGCCGCATCCGGGACGCATGGTGGCACACCGTTATGCGGGCAGACCGGAGATACGCTATCGCTATGACATCGCCGGGCGGGTGACGGAACAGCGTAACCCGGAGGGATTAAGCTATACCTATGCGTATGAACAGAACCGCATCACCATTACCGACAGCCTGAACCGCCGGGAAGTGCTGCACACCGAAGGCGAAGGCGGGCTGAAGCGGGTAGTGAAACAGGAACGCGCTGATGGTAGCACCATTCACAGTGAATACGACCCGGCAGGGAGACTTATTGCGCAGACCGATGCAGCGGGCCGCAAAACGGAATACCGCCTGAGTCCCGGCTCTGGCCAGTTGAAGGAAATCATCAGGCCAGACGGCAGGCGTACTGAATTTTACTACAACAGCCAGCGCCAGTTGACGGACACCGTGTACCCGGACGGCCTGCAAAGCCAGCAGGAATACGATGCTCAGGGCAGGCTCACTGCCGAAACCCTGCGTGACGGCACCACCACCCGCTGGTTTTATGACAACTCTCACAGCAAATTACCGGTGGCCACCGAAGACGCCACCGGCAGCCGGAAACAGATGACGTGGAGCCGCTACGGGCAGCTGCTCACCTTCACCGACTGCTCCGGCTACCAGACCCGCTACGAATACAACCGCTTCGGGCAACTGACCGCCACACACCGGGAGGAAGGCCTGAGCCTGCATCAGGTTTATGATAATCGCGGCAGACAGGTCAGCCAGAAAGACGCGCAGGGCCGGGAAACGCGCTACGAATACAGCCTGGCAGGCGACCTGACAGCAGTCATCTCCCCGGACGGCAGCCGCAGCGACACCACCGTTGATTTATGGGGGAAGATCCTCAGCATCACGCAGGACGGTCTGACGCGCCGGGTGGAATATGATTCCGCAGGCCGCATAACCCAACTGACCAACGAAAACGATAGCCACACCACCTTCGCTTATGACCTGCTGGACCGGCTGGTGCAGGAAACGGGTTTCGACGGCAGGACGCAGCGTTATCAGTACAGTATTACCGGACAGCTTATCCGCAGCGAGGATGAAAGCCTCGTCACCCTCTGGCATTACGATGCATCCGACCGCCTGACGCACCGCACCGTCAATGATGAGCCGGCGGAACAGTGGACCTACAACGCGCGCGGCTGGCTGACCGAAGTCAGCCATCTCAGCGACGGCCACCGCGTCGCCGTGCAGTATGAGTACGATAAACAGGGCCGCCTTACCAACGAACGCCAGACGGTCCATAACCCTGAGACGAATGAACTGCTCTGGCAACACGAAACCCGGCACGATTACAGTGACAAGGGACTGCCGGACCGCGTGACGCCGGATACCCTCCCCCCGGTGGCGTGGCTGACGTACGGCAGCGGGTATCTGGCCGGGATGAAACTCGGCGACACGCCGCTGGTTGAGTTCACCCGCGACCACCTGCACCGCGAAACGCAGCGCCGCTTCGGCGACTATGAACTGACCACGGCATACACCCCGGGCGGTCAGCTACAGAGCCACCACCTCAGCATTCACCAGCTTAACCGCGACTACACCTGGAACAGCGGCGGACAGCTGGTCCGTATCAGCGGACAGCATGAGCAGCGGGATTATCAGTACGGCGACGCCGGGCGGTTGCTCGGCACACACATTCAGTCGCCCCACCACGACCTGGCGCAGTGGACGTTCACCGACCCGGCGGGCAACTGGACAACGGAACGGGATAAATACCCGATGCTGCCGGAACGCTTCCCGGATAACCGCATCAGCCAGGATGTGGAGAACTTTTATCATTATGACGAACACGGCAGGCTGACGGAGAAAAACGAGCGCCGGATACACCCGCACGGCAGCGTCGTACATCACTACCGCTACGATAACCAGCACCGACTGGTGCACTACCGCCGGATGCAGGCAGGCAACGTGCTGACGGAAAGCCGTTATCTTTACGACCCACTGGGCCGCCGCGTCAGTAAACGGGTGTGGGCATGTACGGTATATCACGATGGCTCGTGTTCACAGCCGGCGCTGCAGGAAACCGTGTGGTACGGCCAGGATGGCGATAAACTGACCACCACGCAGACGGACAAAACACGTATTCAGACGGTGTACCAGCCGGGGAGCTTTACGCCGCTCATCCGTATTGAAACGGCAACCGGAGAGCTGGCAAAAGCAGCTCGTCGCACGCTGGCGGAGAAATTTCAGCAGGAAGCAAACGTGACCTTCCCGCCGGAACTGGTGGCGATGGTGGATAATCTGGAAGCGGAGTTACAGCACGGGGAACTCAGCGAAGCCAGCCGGGCGTGGCTGGCACAGTGCGGCCTGACGCCGGCGCAGATACAAAACCAGACAGAGCCGGAATACACGCCGGAACGCAAAATCCACCTGTACCACTGCGACCACCGGGGCCTGCCGCTGGCACTGATTGACATTAAAGGACAGATTGCCTGGCGCGCAGAATTTGATGAATGGGGAAATATGCCGCGGGAAGATAATCCGCATAACCTGGAACAGCTCATCCGCCTGCCGGGGCAGCAGTATGATAAAGAGACAGGACTGTACTATAACCGACATCGTTATTACGACCCGTTACTGGGCCGGTATATCACTCAGGATCCGATAGGGTTACGAGGCGGGTGGAATCTTTATAAATATCCAGTGAATCCAGTATTAGCTATAGATCCCTATGGGTTAAATAACCTGGATGTTATTGTTAATAATAATGGGATAGGTCATGTTGGTTTGCATATGGGAAGTGGTGATAACGAGTTATTATATGATCCTGGTGGATCTTATATGACCCCCGAAGGAATACCATCGGGAAGTGGTGGTACTTTCTTGGGAAGTGACGCTAATTTGAATAATTTTTTAAAATATCAATTTGAAGATGGTTCGGATGTTAACGTTTATAGTTTCGAAATAACTCCAGATGAGGACAAGAAAATTAGAGAGGCTATAGATGAACAAGGTGGATGTTCACCATTTTTTTGTGCATCATGTTCCAGTAGTGTTTTAAATGGCATTGGCCCTTTTAAAAACCTAGGGAAAATTCAGACGCCGTGGGGAATGAAAGATGCTATGTCAAATATCCGTTACCCTAAGCCAAATAAACCATGGGGTTCATGGTTTATATCTCCAGCATATTAGTCGGTGTTAATTATGAGAATAGCACGCCTATCTTTACTTATTTCGTCAATAATTATTCATTTCTTTATTGTGAAGACATATGTGTTTAAAACATTAAATCATTACACTTACGATTACTTGACGGTATTTTATGTTTTGTTTTTGATTTCTGGAATTACGTTTTTTTTGAAGAAAACTATATTCATGGATGCGGTTTTCTGTGTTATCACTCCTTATGTTTCATCAGTGATAAGTTTTTTTTATGTTTCTATAAAAACATCACCTCATGTTGTAATAAATGATTTGTGGTCGAGTATTATAATTGGTTCATTATTGCCATATATTGCATTATATGCTTGGTTTTTGTCGGCAGTCTTGATTGTTGAGCGTTTGGGAATATACTATATGTGCAAATTCATTAAGAACTCCTGAATTCGAATTACAATGTACTCATGTGAACCGGACAACAAAATGAGAATACGGCTATACCTCCAATCCGTAGGTTGTGGGGAATCAACGTATCCAGATGATAACAATTTTTTACCAGGAGATATCGTTACTCTTGGAAGAGGTATGACCGGTGTTGTTGTATGTAATTTTGAGAGCAAAGAGTTTGCCAGAGGTTTCGATAAAGATGAATGGAGAGATTTCAAAACGGGGATAATGGTGAAATCTCCACAAGCTGGACTTGTATATTATGCAGAGGATTGTAATGATTTAAATCTTGTCAAAAGAGGTACAATACGCTCAGGCGGAGCCTGAGCCGTAGGAGTGATCCGTGCCATGTCTCCGCTGGTATTTATTAACTTGCAGTAGAACATTTTGGTAAGGATGCATATGATGCTGCGCAGCAAGAAGCTAAAGCAAGGGAGCAATAAAGATGATACCTATTAAAAGTATATTCTTAATATTTTTTCTATAACTGATAACAATCAGTTATCCATATAACTCACTTGAATATGAGAGAAATTTTTCTTTAAGTTCTGTTGCTAGTTTTCCTGTGACGATAAATGCACTGAAGGACAGATGGTTGTTTTGCGAAAAGAGTCTTAATGGATCTGCGTGTAAACAAGAATATATCTAAGAATGCAAAAATGTGACGCTTAAAGATCGAGGCGAAGCCCTTAGTTTAGCTGTAGGCAGGGCTAATAATGAGGCAGTCTATTTCTTGGTTAATGCAGCTAAAACTGATGTTAATGGGGTTACAGATGGAGAGTATCCCGCAACACCTTTAATGATTTCGGCCTATTGTGGTACTCATGAGCTTCAAGAAATAACTGGATTTTTAATTTCTCACGGTGCAGACATCAATAAAAAGACAACACCTACTCCATTTGGTACAGTTCTATTAACTGCTATCTGGAAAAATAAAATAGAATTCTCGAAATTTTACTCAGAATGGAACCGCTCCTCCAGTAACTATATATGGAAAGAAAGATGACTATGCGTGCAAATATGCTATACAAAAAAGCAGGCCGAGGTTGTTCCATATACTTCTAACTACTGTTCCATTACCGAACAAGATCCCAATTGGCTCCATGAGGCTGGACACCTCATAATTTGTTATAAAATATCAGCATATTATTGCGGGGAGTTAATGATAGCCAACAAGAATATATAAAATCACCTAAAACATTACACAATCCGAATATGCGCCCATAAAATAGATTCATATTTATCCAATAACTCCTTTCTTACATTAAATTTAAATTGCTCATGTTTTTTATAGCTGCTTAATTTTTCATACTCCATAAGATCATGTTTTTTCAGTAGCCAGTAGTCAGCAATCATTGCTGCCTGTTGCTCCATAGAGTAAAAAATAAAATGGGGTTCTTCAAGATCATATGAATCCCAGTGTGTTGATTCATAGGTATTATCATGAAAAGAAGAGTCATGCCGATAATATTGCCAGACAAAAGACATAGCAAATATAAATAAATGAGGATATTTTACAGAATCATGGTAGTCTGTATAATTAGCTGAAAAATCAGATTGATACTCGTTTATACTCAAAAGAATTTCACCATTTCGGGTATTGGTTATCACTTTAGATTGATACCTTGAATGATTGTGGTCACAGTATATTTTTACTCTGTCGTAGTTAATGATATTTTTAAATAGAGATTGCGCCAGCTTTAACTCTCCGGAGGTTAACGATCTGAATAATACAGGATCAGCCCCAGAAGATAATCCTGGCTCTGTAAATAGTTCCTGACAGTCTCTCAGAATAGCGTCTTTGTGATCAAAAGAAGAGTTTCTTAATATCCTTTCGCACATAATAACCTCCATTTAATTTACTTCAGCATACGCCCCGAACGGAAAAATTCAATAAAAAAGAACAGATTTAAGTTCCACCTGGCGCACCTAATTTACTACATTTTCGTTTAAAGAAATTGTGAGTAATCCTTGCGGACATTAGTTCAAGCATATATCCCCAGTCTCCCAGCATCACCATCAACAGCATCGGATCTCTCGGTGATGCTATACAACGATTGCTCCACTGCCAGATGTCCTGGCATCACAACCGGGATCATTTCGGGTACGTTGAAGCCAAAAAGTAGGCGATGTCCCCGTTACGCCGTTAAGGCATCAATCATGTGTTCCAGTGCAGGTGTCGCCTGTTGCTGGTCATACACAATGTACAAATCAGCCGGAATACGCTCTTCTAATGGACGGAATACCACACCAGGCCAGTTCATCTGCGCATAGCTGTCGGCAATCAGCGTAATGCCAATTCCCATACTGATCATCGCCAGTACCGTTTGTGGCTCCATTACTTCGCGAATAATCATCGGAGAGAATCCGGCGCTCTGGCAAACGCGTTGCAGGAATGCCCAGTCGGTATGAATGGAAGGCATGGTGACGAAATATTCGTTACGCAGGGCTTCTAATGGTACAGCCTCCCGCACAGTCAGTGGATGACCTTCCGGCATCGCAACCAGAAAAGAGGATTCATGCAGTCGCAGGCTGGTAAACCCAGGAGCCGGTTCCGTTGCCATTCGCCAGATGCCGGCGTCAAGCTCACGCCGCTCAAGCATAGCCATTTGCATCGCGGGCATATTCTCGCGGAACATCACCTCAACGTTGGGATTGTCCTTCAGGAATCGTCGCATTACCGGGCGCATTTTTCCCCACATCGCCGTACCGATCACCCCCAGTTCGATCCGCCCTGCCTCACCGCGCCCAATTTGTTCGACGCGTGCTAACACCTGGCTGGCGCTGGAAAGCAGACGCCGTGACTCTTCCATCAGGATTTTCCCCGCATGGGTCAACGCTACGCTGCGCGAATGGCGGATAAACAGCAACGTGCCGAGCTCCTGTTCCAGCTCCTTAATATGAATACTCAATGGAGGCTGCGACATATTCAGACGAGCAGCGGCGCGTCCAAAATGCAACTCTTCGGCAACAGCAAGAAAATAACGCAGTAACTTGAGATCGATACGAGGCGTGCGTTCCATGGGTAATGCGCTCCTGAGGGGAAAACGAATGCGCCAAATTACCACATTGCATTACAGAACAGGAACGGCGGGCAGCATACGCCCGCCGCAAAGGAGAATTAACGGGCCAGCGAGGGCTGCGCCTGCTTTTCAGGTTCATGCTTGTACTTAAAGCACAGCGCAAAAATCACCGCCAGCGCCAGGGCATACGCCGCAAAGACCAGCCAGATGGTTTGCCAGTCCTTCACGCCATCCACTGAGAAGTAATCCACTGCCATACCGCTCAGGATGGAGCCGACCCACGCGCCGACACCATTAACCATCGTCATGAACAGCCCCTGCGCACTGGCACGAATTTTCGAATCCACTTCCTGTTCAATGAAGACCGAGCCTGAAATGTTGAAGAAATCGAATGCGCAACCGTAGACAATCATCGACAGCAGAAGCAGGATAAAACCGAACGGCGACGGATCGCCAAAGGCGAAGAAACCGAAGCGCAGTGTCCACGCCAGCATGCTCATCAGCATGACCGTTTTGATGCCAAAACGTTTGAGGAAGAACGGGATAGTCAGGATAAAGCCCACTTCCGCCATCTGCGAGACGGACAGCAAGATGGACGGGTATTTCACCACAAAGCTTTCAGCAAACTGCGGATCACGGGCAAAGTCGTGCAGGAAGGGATTACCGAAAACGTTGGTAATTTGCAGCACCGCGCCCAGCATCATGGCAAACAGGAAGAAAATCGCCATCCGCGGATTTTTGAACAGGACAAACGCATCGAGCCCCAGTTTACTGGCAAACGACGCACTCGCTTTCTTCTCGGCGACCGGAATTTTCGGCAGCGTAAGTGCGTAGGCAGCCAGCAGCAGCGATGCGCCAGACGCAATGTACAGCTGCGCACTACTCAGCTCCAGCCCCATCAGACTGACGGTCCACATCGCGACGATAAAGCCAATTGTGCCAAAAACGCGAATAGGCGGAAATGCCGTCACCGGATCCTGCCCTGACTGCGCCAGACAGGAATAAGAGACACTGTTGGAAAGCGAAATAGTCGGCATGAAGGCCATTGCGTTGATCAACATTACCCAGAACATGGTGTCCGGGTCAGTTACCGTTGTCGCATAGAGCAGCGCGCCCGCGCAGAGCAGATGACAAAGCATATAAGCGCGCTCTGCACGTAGCCATTTATCGGCAATAATCCCCATGATGCCGGGCATAATAATCGCCGCCAGCCCTTTTGAGCTATACACCATGCCAACATTGGCACCGGTAAAATGAAGGGTGTTAATCATGTATGAGCCCAGGGTGACCAGCCAGCTTCCCCAGATAAAATATTGCATAAACGACATGATCTTTAATCGGGACGCAATACCCATTTTTTTCTTCCTTGCCGTAGAGTACGAACCCCGCCTGCTGGCGGGGTCATTATTATTATCTGTCTCAGGCCAGTTTGCGCAGGAACCCGCAAATCAGGTCGATAAAGTTCTGTCGTGAAAGTTCAGCCGCCGCCAGGGTTTGCGCGTGTGAGAGTTTCACATCCCCCAACCCTTCCGCCAGATTGGTGATCGCCGACACGGCAACCACTTTCAGTCCGCAATGGCGCGCGGTGATAACTTCTGGCACCACCGACATCCCCACCACATCGCCGCCAATAATCTGCATCATGCGGATCTCAGCGGCCGTCTCAAAGTTAGGGCCTGGATAAGAAACAAAAACGCCTTCATTCAGGGTGAAGCCTTCGTCAGCGGCAACGGTCTGCAAAACCGCACGATAATCAGCATCGTAAGCATTCGCCAGCGAGAAAAAACGCTCGCCAAAGCGCTCATCGTTCGGGCCAACCATCGGCGTCCCAGGCATGGTATTGATATGGTCACTCAGCGCCACCAGGCTCCCAGGCCCCACTTCCGGACGCAAAGACCCCGCCGCGTTGGTACAAAACAGCAGTTCGCAACCTAAAAGCTTCATGGTGCGAATGGCATCGGTCATAACGGTCATACCTCGTCCTTCATAGAAGTGTCCGCGCCCTTTCATACAGGCAACGGGAACCCCGGCAAGATGACCGAGCACTAACTCGCCCGCATGCCCATGAACGGTACTCACCGGAAAACCGGGCAGCTTCTCGTAGGAAATTGCCACCGCATCTTCTATTTGCTCAGCCAGCGCGCCTAAACCCGACCCAAGAATAAAGGCCACGCGCGGCGTAAAACCAGGTTTGTAGCCGCGGATAATATCAGCACTGTTCCAGGGATTCTGGGAAAAAGGGGTATCAGTCATAAGATGTCCTTAAAATCGGCGAGTTGATATGTAGGGGGTAAATAAGGGTTATAGCGAGAGTACGCAATCGATTACCAATACACTTTTTCCTGCCGATCGATAGCAAATTTATATTGATAGCGTTTTTCACAACTCAGGGAGAAGGTAAACATCACTGCCAGAAATGGCAGGGCGTACTCAAGGTCTGCAATTTTGTGCCGATATCCTGGTTTTCATGGCAAAAGGAAAACACGATGACGACCATCAACGTCTCAACCCCTTCCGTACAAAGCGGCGGTGGGGCCAAAGCCGCCTCCGGTAATAGTATTGCTGCCCAAATCGCGCAGATTGCGGAGAAAATTACCCAACTGACGCAAAAGCTCAAAGAAATACCAGACGGCAGCGGCAGTACGGAAGATAAGAAAAAGCAGCAAGAAATGATCCAGACACAGATCAAAGTGTTGCAGGCACAGCTTGCACAGTTACAGCGCCAGCAGGCCGAAGAGGCTCAGCAAAAGCAGGAGCAAGCCCAGGTTAACGTGCAAGGCGTTAATTATCCTTCCGACGACCATCAGATTGATATCTATATTTGATAAAGCGGATCCTGCGCACGTAAAGCGGTTAGTTCATTCGCCTGGGTGCGGACCACTTCCCACAGCGCCTGGGCGGCTGTTGACAGGGAGCGATTCTTGCGACGCGCCAGCATCAGTTGCCTCTCCACCACCGGCGTCAGTCGCTTCACCTGCAAGTGACTCCCCTGCGGCAGCGGTAACGCCAGCGCAGGCAAAATGCTAATGCCTATTCCTGCCTCCACCATCGGAAACAGCGTCGCCGGATGCCCAATCTCCTGCACAATATTGGCCTCTATTGCAAAATGCGCGAGCGCCGCGTCAATGAGCGGTCGACTCCCCGACGCGTAATCCTGTAAGACCAGCCGTTCCTGCCGGAGATCCTGCCAGTTCACCCATTCCCGTTTCGCCAGCGGGTGTGACTCATGGCAAAGCAGGAGAAAAGGCTCGGAGAGCACAGCTTCACATTGCAGATCGCTCACCGCGCCTGGATCAATCACAATGCCAAAATCCACTTCGCCCTGGCGGATACTTTCCAGCACCCACTGCTGCGGGCGATCGTGCAGGACAAAATCGATCGCCGGATAGCGCAAGTTACTTTGCGCTATGCATTGCGGAATGAGGTGAGCGGAGATCGTCTGGCTTGCCGCCACGCGGACCGTACCGGTGAGTTGCGTTCCCACCCTGCCCGCTTCCCGCAGCGTGATGTGCAGCTCATCCAGCAGTCGCTCCAGACGGCCCGCCAGTTGTTGACCGGCGTCCGTCAGCACCACTTCTCGCGTCGTGCGATCCAGCAGTTTGACGCCCGTCTGGCGTTCAAGCTCTTTAATACTGTGGCTCACTGCCGATTGACTCAGGCCAATACACTCCCCAGCACGGCTAAAACTTTTTTCCTGAGCTACAGTGACAAACACCCGAAGTTGACGCAGTGAATAATTCATCGATTCGATTCATATATAGATGCAATAAATCAATTTTATTTCTCAAAATGAAAAACGCAAAATGGTGGCACTGAATTGCTGGAGTTGTTATGAATATTTTTCGTATCCTCGATCCGTTTACCCTGACCCTGGTTACGGTCGTTCTGCTGGCGTCATTTTTTCCCGCTGAGGGAGATTTTGTGCCTGTTGTTGAAGGCATCACCACTGCCGCCATTGCGCTGCTGTTCTTTATGCACGGAGCGAAACTCTCGCGCGAAGCCATTATCGCGGGCGGTAGCCACTGGCGGTTGCACCTGTGGGTGATGTGCAGCACCTTCATTCTGTTCCCGGTGCTCGGCGTATTGTTTGCATGGTGGGCGCCGGTCAACGTTGATCCGATGCTGTACACCGGCTTTCTGTATCTGTGCATTTTGCCTGCCACCGTCCAGTCGGCGATTGCCTTTACGTCTCTGGCGGGCGGTAACGTTGCGGCGGCGGTCTGCTCAGCATCGGCCTCCAGCCTGTTGGGGATTTTCCTCTCGCCGCTGTTGGTTGGTCTGGTGATGAATATTCACGGCGCAGAAGGCAGCCTTGAGCAGGTCGGCAAAATCATGCTGCAACTGCTGCTGCCGTTTGTGCTCGGGCACCTTTCCCGCCCGTGGATCGGCAAGTGGGTCGCGCGAAATAAAAAATGGATTGCAAAAACCGATCAAACGTCGATTTTGTTGGTGGTCTATTCCGCCTTCAGCGAAGCCGTGGTTAACGGGATCTGGCACAAAGTGGGTTGGGGATCGCTGTTGTTTATCGTCGTGGTCAGCATCGTACTGCTTGCCATTGTGATAGCCGTGAATATTTTTGTGGCACGCAAATGCGGCTTTAACAAAGCGGACGAAATCACGATTGTCTTCTGCGGGTCGAAAAAGAGTCTGGCGAACGGCGTGCCGATGGCCAACATCCTTTTCCCTACGTCCGTCATTGGGATGATGGTCTTGCCGTTGATGATCTTCCACCAGATCCAGTTGATGGTCTGTGCGGTGCTGGCGCGTCGCTATAAGCGCCAGACCGAACAGTTACAGGCGCAACAGGACAGCCGCGCCGCAAAAGCTTAAAGCGGGCGTTTCAAGGGCTGAACCAGTTGGCTCAGCCCTTCGGTTTTGATTAGCAGCGTAATTTGCATCAGCTCGCCCAGTTTGCCCGCCGGGAACTCTTCCTTACGGGCAAACCACAGCAGATACTCTTCCGGCACGTCTATCAGCCGACGCCCTTTATATTTACCAAACGGCATCACCGTGTTGGCAATTTCAACGAGCTGCTCTTTTTCCATCTCAGACACCCAGCAGGCGGAGCATTTCCGCTTCGTCAATCACTGCAATCCCCAGCTCCTGCGCTTTTGCCAGTTTGGAACCGGCCGCTTCGCCGGCGATGACCAGATCGGTCTTCTTCGAGACGCTGCCCGCCACCTTCGCGCCAAGTTCGACCAGCCGCGCTTTGGCGTCATCCCGTGACATCTGGCTCAGGCTACCGGTCAGTACAATCGTCTTTCCGGCGAAAGGACTGTCAATCTCATCAGCATTGATTACCACCGGTGCAGGCCAGTGAATGCCTTCAGCCAGCAGTTGCGCAATGACATCGCGATTGCTCTCTTCAGCAAAGAAATTGAACACATGGGTGGCGACCACAATGCCCACATCCGGGACTTTTTGCAGCTCTTCAATGGAGGCGGCTTCCAGCGCCTCCAGAGTACCGAAGTAAGCGGCCAGACCGGCGGCCGTGGCCTCTCCAACTTCACGGATACCGAGTGCATACAGGAAACGGGCAAAGGTGGTGGATTTCGATTTTTCCAGCGCATCCACCACGTTTTGTGCCGACTTTGGTCCCATCCGGTCAAGGCCGGTCAGTTTACCGGCAGTCAGCCGAAACAGATCCGCCGGCGTATGGACATACTCTTTCTCAACCAACTGGTCGATAATTTTGTCGCCCATCCCGTCCACATCCATCGCGCGACGAGACACAAAATGCTTGAGAGATTCTTTACGCTGCGCGCCGCAAATGAGTCCGCCAGTACAACGGGCCACTGCCTCGCCTTCCACGCGCTCAACGTCTGAACCGCATATCGGGCAATGCGTCGGAAATTCTACTGGCCGCGTATTTTCCGGACGTTCGGAAAGCACCACGTTAACCACCTGCGGAATAACATCGCCGGCACGGCGAATCACCACCTTATCGCCAATGCGCAGGCCAAGACGCTCAATTTCATCGGCATTGTGCAGCGTGGCGTTACTCACCAGCACGCCCGCGACCTGTACCGGTTCAAGACGCGCAACGGGGGTAATCGCCCCGGTACGCCCGACCTGGAACTCCACGTCACGAACAAAGGTCATCTGTTCCTGCGCCGGGAATTTAAAGGCCACCGCCCAGCGCGGTGCACGCGCGACATAACCCAGTTGCTCCTGCAGCGCCAATGAATTGACCTTAATCACCACGCCGTCAATATCAAAGCCCAGCGTTGGGCGATCCGCTTCCACCTTGTGGTAAAACGCCAGCACCGCCTCCGGTGAATCACACAGGGTTACGCGGTCGCTGACCGGCAGCCCCCATGCTTTGAACTGCAGCAGGCGACCGAGATGAGTATCCGGCAATTCGCCGCCTTCCAGCACGCCAACGCCATAGCAGAAGAAAGTGAGCGGTCGCTTCGCGGTAATGCGCGGATCGAGCTGGCGCAGCGAGCCTGCCGCCGCGTTGCGCGGGTTAGCAAACAGCTTACCGCCCGTACGGCGAGCATCTTCATTGATCTTCTCAAAACCCGCCTGCGGCAGAAACACTTCGCCACGCACTTCCAGGCGTGCCGGAATGTTATCGCCGTGAAGTTTCAACGGAATGGCGCGGATAGTGCGCACATTAGACGTAATATCTTCACCGGTCGTACCGTCGCCGCGGGTTGCCGCGCTTACCAGTACGCCATTTTCGTACAGGATGCTGACCGCAAGGCCGTCCAGTTTCAGCTCGCAGCACCAGGTGAGCTTATCGCTGCTCTTTAAACGGTCCTGCACACGCTTGTTAAACGCCAGAAAACTCTCTTCATCAAAGACGTTGTCCAGCGACAACATCGGAACTTCATGACGAATCTGGCTAAAAGAGGCCAGCGGTGCGGCACCCACACGCTGCGTCGGAGAGTCGGGGGTGATCAGCTCCGGGTGTTGCGCTTCCAGTTCACGCAGTTCGCGCATCAGGCGGTCATATTCTGCATCGGGGATTTCTGGCGCATCCATCACATGGTAAAGATACTCATGATGGCGAAGCGTGGTTCGCAGTTCGGTCAGTTGTTGTTCGATTGATTCCATATCGCACCATCAATGATAAAAAACCCCCGACAGGCGGGGGTTCAGAAAGAAAGTTGTCGTGCATTGAGTGTATCAGGCGTTCGCTTCTTTCACTTCGCGGATGCGATCCTGATATTCTCTCAGTTTTTGCGGCGTCATCATCCGACGCTGATCGTCAAGCACCACGCCGCCCACTTCATCGGCAATATGCTGTGCGGATTGCAGCATCAGTTTAAAGTTTTGCAGTTCGTCGCCGTAAGACGGCACCTGCATGAAGATGGTCACGCCCGGCGTGGTGAAGTCGACCATTTCTGGATCAAACGTACCCGGGTTAACCATATTCGCCAGGCTGAATAACGCCGGGCCGCTGCCGTCCGGGCTCAAATGACGATGGAAAATACTCATATCACCAAATTTGAAACCGGCCTGCTGAATGCTGTTAAGCAGCACTTCACCATTCAACTCGCTGCCATGATGGGCAGCGACGTTCATGATGATCACCGCTTCTTTACGCTGCGGTTTTTCCGGGGCAGGCGCTTCTTCAACGACGGGTTCAGGCTGCGGCTCGACAACCGGTTCTGCGGGCTGGAAAGCCTGCTGCGTCGGCTGTGGTGCAGTCGGCTGAACGGGCTGAACCTGCGGCGCGACGGGTTGTTGCTGAACCGGCTGCGGCTGAGGCACAGGTTGCTGTGGCGCAGGCTGATGCACCGGTTGCGGCTGAGCGGATTGCTGCGGCTGGTGTACCGGCTGCTGCGGCGGACGTTGGGCATGCTGCGGCTGTACCGGCGCTTCAGACGATGGCTGAACCGGCTGACGCGGCTGTGCCGACGCGTACGGCGGCTGGTACTGGTGTTGCGGCGACTGGCGAGGAGCTTCATGCTCCTGCGGGTTGCCAGGGGCATGATTCACGCGGTGAACACGAACTTCACCCACGCCTTCGTCTGCTTCAACATCCTCGTCATACAAGTCGTCGTCGCGTTTTGATTTCATGCGTTTCAGTGGACGATCGCGGAACATAGAAGATCGTTCTTTACGGCTGGTCCAGAAACCATGTACCAGTAAAGCGATTATGGCGATCGCGCCAACAATGATTAATATCAGACGCAAATCCTGCATCATTATATTCTCTGTTGTTCTAACACCTTGCCACCACGGCAAACATTTACTCACTAAGAGTATTTGCCGATTACGTCAAGTGCAAGTGTACTCTTAGCTTTCACCGCATAAAGATGAACGAAATCGTGCTTTTTGCTGTTTTTTCGAACATTTCCGAACTGTTCTGTGTGCGATAACCCGGTAAGATACCCGTGTTCGCTTAGGACTTATACGAAAAGGAGCATGTCCTGACTATGGTGTCATCATCTGTCACTGCACCACGCAGCGGTTTTTACTACTTCGCTCAGGGATGGAAACTGGTTTCGCAACCGGGGATCCGTCGCTATGTCATTTTACCGCTACTGGTCAACATTCTGCTAATGGGCAGTGCGTTCTGGTGGCTGTTCACACAGCTGGATGTCTGGATCCCGTCGCTCATGAGCCACGTCCCGGACTGGCTGCAATGGCTGAGCTATCTGCTGTGGCCCGTCGCGGTCATTTCTGTGCTGCTGGTGTTTGGCTATTTTTTCTCGACCCTGGCCAACTGGATTGCCGCGCCGTTTAATGGGCTACTGGCGGAGCAACTGGAAGCGCGACTCACCGGTGCAACGCCGCCGGACACGGGCGTTCTGGGGATCATGAAAGATGTGCCGCGGATTATGAAACGCGAATGGCAAAAGCTGGCCTGGTATCTGCCTCGTGCCATCGTACTGCTGATCCTTTACTTTATTCCCGGCATTGGGCAAACCGTCGCCCCCGTACTGTGGTTCTTGTTCAGCGCCTGGATGCTGGCCATTCAGTATTGCGATTATCCGTTTGATAACCACAAAGTGCCCTTTAAAGAGATGCGCACCGCCCTGCGCTCCCGTAAAGTGACCAATATGCAGTTTGGTGCGCTCACCAGCCTGTTTACTCTGATCCCAGTGCTAAACCTTTTCATCATGCCGGTGGCGGTATGTGGCGCCACGGCGATGTGGGTGGATTGCTATCGTGCTAAGCACGCGTTATGGAAATAACGAAAGTTTGTGTAAATAAGAGGTTGTTTATAACGCCTCTTATTCCATACTGATACCCATTATTTCTTCATAGCATATAGATATGCGAAATCCTTACTTCCCCATATTCGTCTGAAGGGTATGCTGGGAAGGTATCCCAATTTCATACAGTTAAGGACAGGCCATGAGTAAGATTTTTGAAGACAACTCGCTGACTATCGGTCATACGCCGCTGGTTCGACTGAACCGTATCGGTAACGGACGCATTCTGGCGAAGGTGGAATCACGTAACCCAAGCTTCAGCGTGAAATGCCGTATTGGTGCCAATATGATTTGGGATGCTGAAAAACGCGGCGTGCTGAAACCGGGCGTCGAACTGGTTGAACCCACCAGCGGCAACACCGGTATCGCGCTGGCCTATGTCGCTGCGGCACGTGGCTACAAGCTGACGCTGACCATGCCGGAAACCATGAGTATCGAACGTCGCAAGCTGCTGAAAGCGCTGGGCGCGAATCTGGTGCTGACCGAAGGCGCGAAAGGCATGAAAGGCGCGATTCAAAAGGCGGAAGAAATTGTCGCCAGCGATCCGGAAAAATATCTGTTGCTTCAGCAGTTCAGCAACCCGGCTAACCCGGAAATTCACGAAAAAACCACGGGTCCGGAAATCTGGGAAGACACTGACGGCCAGGTTGACGTTTTTATCTCCGGCGTGGGCACTGGCGGTACGCTGACCGGCGTCACCCGCTACATCAAAGGCACTAAAGGCAAAACGGACCTGATTACCGTTGCAGTAGAACCCACAGATTCACCGGTTATCGCCCAGGCACTGGCTGGCGAAGAGCTGAAGCCTGGTCCGCACAAAATCCAGGGCATCGGCGCCGGTTTCATTCCGGGCAACCTGGATCTGAAACTGATCGATAAAGTCGTGGCGATCACGAATGAAGAAGCGATCTCCACCGCTCGTCGCCTGATGGAAGAAGAAGGTATCCTGGCTGGGATCTCCTCCGGTGCCGCGGTTGCTGCCGCGCTTAAGCTGCAGGAAGATGAAACCTTTACCAACAAGAATATTGTGGTTATCCTACCGTCATCGGGTGAGCGTTATCTGAGCACCGCACTGTTTGCCGATCTCTTCACAGAGAAAGAACTGCAACAGTAATGCCAGCATGTTAATAACGCGTAAAAAAGCACCTTTTCAGGTGCTTTTTTGTGGCCTGCTTCAAATTTTCACCCCACCTGCCATTGCTTCACCCCGCCAGGTCTGGTATTTAACCTGATTAATTATTTTGAAGCGCGAAATTAATCGTTACAGGAAAACTGCTGGCTGAATCGATTTTATGATTTGGTTCAAGTATTGATTTAGCGGCATAATGTTTAATGACGAGCGAAACGTCAGCGGCCAGAGGTTGCCTGCAACGGATTGCGTCAAACACCTGGTGTGTCGCGCCCGTTTACGCCGGCGCTAACAATACAGGCTAAAGTCAAACCGCCAGGCTAGACTTTAGTTCCACAACACTAAACCTATAAGTTGGGGAAATACAATGTTCCAGCAAGAAGTTACCATTACCGCTCCGAACGGTCTGCACACCCGCCCTGCTGCTCAGTTTGTTAAAGAAGCGAAAGGCTTCACTTCTGAGATTACTGTGACTTCCAACGGCAAAAGCGCCAGCGCGAAAAGCCTGTTTAAACTGCAAACTCTGGGTCTGACTCAGGGAACTGTCGTCACCATCTCTGCAGAAGGTGAAGATGAGCAGAAAGCCGTAGAACATCTGGTCAAGCTGATGGCGGAACTGGAATAAGTTTTTCCGGGTCCTTTTAAAAATCAGTCACAAGTAAGGTAGGGTTATGATTTCAGGCATTTTAGCATCCCCGGGTATCGCTTTCGGCAAAGCACTTTTGCTGAAAGAAGACGAAATCGTCATTGACCGGAAAAAAATTTCTGCCGACAAGGTTGATCAGGAAGTTGAACGTTTTCTGAGCGGTCGTGCCAAGGCATCTGCACAGTTAGAAGCGATCAAAACGAAAGCTGGTGAAACGTTCGGTGAAGAAAAAGAAGCCATTTTCGAAGGGCATATTATGCTGCTCGAAGATGAGGAGCTGGAGCAGGAAATCATAGCCCTGATTAAAGATAAACACATGACGGCTGACGCAGCTGCGCATGAAGTTATCGAAGGTCAGGCCACTGCCCTGGAAGAACTGGATGATGAATACCTGAAAGAACGTGCGGCTGACGTACGTGACATCGGTAAGCGCCTGCTGCGCAATATCCTGGGGCTGGCAATTATCGACCTGAGCGCAATCAAGGACGAAGTAATCCTGGTTGCCGCTGACCTGACCCCGTCCGAAACCGCACAGTTGAACCTGAACAAGGTACTGGGTTTCATTACCGACGCGGGCGGCCGGACTTCCCACACCTCTATCATGGCGCGTTCTCTGGAACTGCCAGCCATCGTGGGAACCGGTAGCGTCACCTCTCAGGTGAAGAACGATGACTATCTGATTCTGGATGCCGTAAACAACCAGGTTTACGTCAACCCGACCAACGAAGAAATTGAAAAACTGCGTGCCGTTCAGGAGCAAGTTGCCACTGAGAAAGCGGAACTGGCGAAACTGAAAGATCTGCCGGCCATCACCCTGGATGGTCATCAGGTTGAAGTGTGCGCTAATATCGGTACCGTGCGTGACGTCGAAGGCGCAGAGCGCAACGGTGCGGAAGGCGTGGGTCTGTATCGTACTGAATTCCTGTTTATGGATCGCGACGCGCTGCCGACTGAAGAAGAACAGTTTGCAGCGTACAAAGCCGTGGCTGAAGCCTGTGGCTCTCAGGCGGTGATCGTGCGTACCATGGACATCGGCGGCGACAAAGAGCTGCCGTACATGAACTTCCCGAAAGAAGAGAACCCGTTCCTGGGCTGGCGTGCCGTGCGTATCGCGATGGATCGTAAAGAGATCCTGCGCGATCAGGTTCGTGCCATCCTGCGTGCGTCTGCTTTCGGTAAACTGCGCATTATGTTCCCGATGATCATCTCTGTTGAAGAAGTTCGCGCGCTGCGCAAAGAGATCGAAATTTACAAGCAGGAACTGCGTGACGAAGGTAAAGCCTTTGACGAAACCATCGAGATTGGTGTGATGGTGGAAACACCGGCTGCGGCGACTATCGCGCGTCATTTAGCCAAAGAAGTGGATTTCTTTAGTATCGGCACCAATGATTTAACGCAGTACACTCTGGCAGTTGACCGTGGTAATGATATGATTTCACATCTTTACCAGCCAATGTCGCCATCTGTCCTGACGCTTATCAAGCAAGTTATTGATGCTTCTCATGCTGAAGGTAAATGGACTGGCATGTGTGGTGAGCTTGCAGGCGACGAACGTGCTACACTTCTGTTGCTGGGGATGGGTCTGGACGAATTCTCTATGAGCGCCATTTCTATCCCGCGCATTAAGAAGATTATCCGTAACACGAACTTCGAAGATGCGAAGGTGTTAGCAGAGCAGGCTCTTGCTCAACCGACAACGGACGAGTTAATGACGCTGGTTAACAAGTTCATTGAAGAAAAAACAATCTGCTAATCCACGAGATGCGGCCCAATTTACTGCTTAGGAGAAGATCATGGGTTTGTTCGATAAACTGAAGTCTCTGGTTTCTGATGATAAGAAAGACACCGGAACTATTGAGATTGTTGCACCGCTCTCTGGTGAGATCGTCAACATCGAAGACGTACCGGATGTCGTTTTTGCTGAAAAAATCGTGGGTGATGGCATTGCTATCAAACCAACTGGTAACAAGATGGTTGCACCGGTTGACGGTACGATCGGCAAAATCTTTGAGACCAACCATGCGTTCTCTATCGAATCCGATAGCGGTATCGAACTGTTTGTTCACTTCGGTATCGACACCGTTGAGCTGAAAGGCGAAGGCTTCAAGCGCATCGCTGAAGAAGGCCAGCGTGTGAAAGTGGGTGACCCGGTTATTGAATTCGATCTGCCGCTGCTGGAAGAAAAAGCCAAGTCAACCCTGACTCCGGTTGTTATCTCCAACATGGACGAAATCAAAGAACTGATCAAACTGTCCGGTAGCGTGACTGTGGGTGAAACCCCGGTTATCCGCATCAAGAAATAATTCTTGCCGCAGAGAAAAATGGCGCCTTCCGGCGCCGTTTTTTTATCTACCGGATGGCAAAACCCGCCTGATGGCGCTGCGCTTATCAGGCCGACGAGATATCGGCCCCGTAGGCCGGATAAGGCGCTTACGCCGCCATCCGGCATCAGTTTGCGGTTACAGCGGTGAGGTCACCGGGCGATAACACTTTTCACGCATCAGAATTTTCATCCCTTCCGGCCCGCTCTCCAGCATCCGCTTCTCTGAATCAGAAACCTGCAGTTCACACTGATAGCCGCCCGTGATGCCAAACATCGCGCGCGCCACGCAGATATCTTCCAGCGCATTCAGTCCGCTGGTTTCAAAATGCCCCACGATACGTCCCTGCTGGCGAACCACTAATCGATAACTCTTCATCGCGCCTCCCCTGCCGGAGGCAGTATCAGTTCGTCACAACCGCATTGCTGCGTCCAGGTCATCACTTCCAGCACGCGTTCCGCAGCCTGCTGTGTTGCCTGCGTCAATGATTTCCCCAGCACGATGCCACTGATCAGTTCGGCACAAAACAGATCGCCGGTCCCTTTCAGATCGGTTTCCACCCGCGGGTGCTCAATCACATCCCGCGTTTGGGCCGTGACCACCGCTACATTGATGGTTTCACTGTCCTGTCCTGGCGCGCTGGTGATGACAATCCACTTCAGCGTGTCGGTCAGCAGCGATCTCGCCGCGATAACAGCCTCCTCCAGCGTGCGACACGGCATACCGCTGAGCATCTCCAGCTCAAAAACATTCGGCGTCAGCCCCTGCGCCAGCGGCAGCAGGTGATGTCGATAGGCATCCGGTATCTCAGCTTTTACATACATTCCGCTGTCGGTATCGCCAATCACCGGATCGACCAGAACAGGAATATCCGGATGGGTTTGACGAACGTTTTGCAACCATTGCGCCAGTAGCGCGATTTGTTCAGCGCTGCCCATATAACCGGTGGTCACGGCCTTTAGCTCGCGCAGCGCATCACGCTCGCTTAACGCCAGCAAATAGCCACGGAACCAGTCTGCCGGAATGACACCCCCATAAAACGTGTCATAGTGCGGAGTATTACTGAACAGGACGGTAGGCACCGCCGTCACCCGCAAACCCTTTGCTTTGATGGCTGGCACAGCGATGCTGTTGCCGACGCTGCCATACACCACCTGTGACTGAACGGCGACAATATCGGTCTGTAACGCCCGATGCTTATCGTCGAAGAGCACTGACTGAATATCACTCTCCTGCCCCATAGTCTTCTCCTCTCACTGGACAGCGGGCGGGTGCCTCACTATTATCGTCATATGCTAAAATTCATTTTGTCATAGGTCAATAATGATCGACGGAAAAACCGCCAGCGAAATCTTTGACAGTATACGTCGGCACGTCACCAGCGGCGTGTTGCCTGCAGGTGAAACATTGCCGCCCGTGCGGGAACTGGCGGCACAGCTCAACGTGAATCGCAATACCGTCGCGGCGGCCTACAAACGGCTGGTTACTTTTGGACTAGCGCAAAGTCGTGGCCGCAATGGTACGGTCATAAAAAGCGCCTCTCCTCCCATCGCGCGCGAAGGCGGCGACCCACATACGCCATTGCGCGATCTCTCCAGCGGAAATCCTGATCCCGCTCGCCTGCCGGACCTGAGCCGTTATTTTGCAAAATGTCATCACGGCCACCGCCTGTACGGTGACGTGCCGGTTTCCCCGGAGCTAAAGCGCTGGGCCACACAGTGGATGCAGGATGCCGTTCCCGCTGCGGGTGAAATTGATATCACCAGCGGCGCGATTGACGCCATTGAACGCCTGTTGAGCGCGCATCTGCTGCCCGGCGACAGCGTGGTGGTTGAAGACCCCTGTTTTCTGAGCAGCATCAGTATGCTGCGCTATGCCGGTTTCAGCGCCAGCCCGGTGAGCGTCGACAGCGAAGGAATGTTACCTGAAGGGCTCGAACAGGCGTTGAGTAATGGCGCACGGGCGGTGATCGTCACGCCTCGGGCGCACAACCCGACGGGATGCAGTTTAAGCGCCACACGCGCTGGCGCATTACAGGCAATCCTTGCGCGATATCCCCAGGTACTGGTGATCGTTGACGACCACTTTGCGCTACTTTCCGCCTCCGCATGGCATCCGGTGATTGCGGCGGAAACGCTCCACTGGTCGATCGTTCGGTCAATGTCGAAAACGCTGGGTCCGGATCTGCGCCTTGCTATTGTCGCCAGCGATCCCGCGACCTCGGCAAAGTTACGCCTGCGCCTTAACTCCGGTAGTCAATGGGTCAGCCACATTTTGCAGGATCTGGTTTACGCTTGTCTGACGGATCCTGTCTGGCAGAAGACCCTGACGGAATCCCGCCAGTTTTATGCCGATCAGCAGCGCAAACTGGCGCAGGCACTGCGCACGCAAGGCATCCACAACTTTTTCCCCGGCGATGGCCTGAACCTGTGGTTAGCGCTTGCCGAAGCCAGCCAGAACGTTGCATTTGCGCTGGCGAAATCCGGCTGGCTGGTGCGTGAAGGCGACGCTTTCGGCGTTAACGCGCCCGCGCAGGGTCTGCGTATTACCCTTTCCACACTCAATGACAGCGATATCAACCGCCTGGCCGCCCATATTTATCAGGCGCTGAGTCAATAACAGGAGAGCATCCGTGCACGTCCATTTTATTATTCACGAATCATTTGAATCGGCAGGCGCTTATTTGCCGTGGGCTGAAACACGCGGTCACCACATCACCTGGACCCGCGTCTACGACAGCGAACCGGTTCCGGCCAACGCCGATGGCTTTGATATGCTGGTCGTATTTGGCGGCCCGCAGTCACCGCGCACCACGCTTGCAGAGTGCCCTTATTTTGACTCAAAGGCTGAACAACATCTGATCAACCAGGCCATCTCGGCGGGTCGGATCGTGGTCGGGATCTGTCTGGGTTCGCAGTTAATTGGCGAAGCGCTGGGAGCAAAGGTCTGCCAGAGTCCGGAAAAAGAGATTGGTCACTATCCCATTACGCTGACCGAAGCAGGAAAACAGCACCCGTTGCTTGCCCACTTCGGCTCTCCGCTGACGGTCGGCCACTGGCATAACGACATGCCAGGGCTTACCGATCAGGCCACGGTGCTTGCCACAAGCGTCGGCTGTCCACGGCAGATCGTGCAATATGGCAACTTTGTCTACGGCTTCCAGTGCCACATGGAATTTACCGCCGGGGCGGTGGAAGGGCTGATTCAACACTCTGAGCCAGAGCTGGCGGAAGCCAAAGGGAAGCGCTTTATTCGCTCAAAGGCGGAAATGCGCGAATGGGATTATAAGGAAATGAATGAAAAACTCTGGCAGTTTCTGGATCTGCTGGTGAAAAAACGTCAGGGTTAATCCATATGCCCGGTCATCGCCGGGCAATGTGGTTAAATTCCCGCGCCCTGGCTGAAGTGCTCTTCGCCAAACACGCCGGTGGAGAGATAACGATCGCCGCGATCGCAGATTATCGCCACCACCACCGCGCCCGGATTCGCTTTCGCAATCTGTATCGCACCGGCGACGGCACCGCCTGAGCTGACGCCACAGAAGATCCCTTCACGTACCGCCAGCTCGCGCATGGTGTTCTCCGCGTCTCGCTGGTGAATATCCACGACCTGATCGACAAGCTGAGCATTAAAAATGCCCGGCATGTATTCCGCAGGCCAGCGGCGGATCCCCGGAATACTGCTGCCCTCTTCCGGTTGCAGACCCACAATAGTGACCGCGCTGGCCTGCTCACGCAGAAAACGCGATACGCCTGTGATGGTGCCGGTGGTGCCCATGCTGGAAACAAAATGGGTGAGACGTCCGGCCGTTTGCCGCCAGATTTCCGGCCCCGTAGTGGTGTAATGCGCGTACGGGTTATCAGGGTTATTGAACTGGTCCAGCAGCTTGCCTTCGCCGCGTTGCGCCATCTCCAGCGCTAAATCGCGCGCCCCTTCCATCCCCTGCTCTTTGGTCACCAGAATCAGTTCGGCGCCATAGGCGCGCATCGCGGCGCGGCGTTCCTGACTCATGTTGTCAGGCATCAGCAGCTTCATACGATAGCCTTTCAGCGCGGCAATCATCGCCAGCGCAATGCCGGTATTACCGCTGGTGGCTTCGATTAACACGTCACCCGGTTTAATCTCGCCGCGTTTTTCTGCTTCAACAATCATCGATAACGCGGCGCGATCTTTCACCGATCCCGCCGGATTGTTACCTTCCAGTTTGACCCAAATTTCACTGCCATTATCCGGTGTCAACCGTTGCAGCTTCACCAGAGGCGTATTACCAATTGTTTGTTCTAATGTGTTCACAATGTCAGTCCAGAACCCAGGCCTGATAAACCCAGCGCCATCAGGCAAATGTGTATTGCCGGATGGTGGCATAACTGCCTTATCCGGCCTACATAAAAAACGCCCTGAGCTTACGCTATTTCTGCAAAAACGACATCATCATGACGTTCAATACGCTGATTGCCGTTATACAACCGGGCATTTTGCAGCCCGACAAACAGACGTTCACCGCGCACCGGGACATCATCGCCCTGCATGACGACCGTCAGCGGTTCGTGATACCACCCGAGCGGCTGCACAACTAATTGGGTGTAATGGCCTTTCGGACTGGCTTCGATGACCTGCACCGGCAGCGGAGAATCCAGACTGGTACGACGGCTGATATCCACTTCCCAGGGACGCAGGAACAGATCGACCGGTCCCTGATATCCCGGCGTATAGCCCAGCGGCCAGCGGTGTGCGCCGACATGGAACTGTCCGCCGCGGATCGTGCCCTGCAGACGGTTAACTTCCCCCATAAACTCCAGCACGAAGCGGGTCGCCGGTTCACGCCACACCTGATCCGGCGCATCGGCCTGTTCAATATTGCCCTGGCTCATCACCACCACGCGGTCCGCCACTTCGGTGGCCTCTTCCTGATCGTGCGTGACAAAGACGCTGGTGAATTTCAGCTCTTCATGCAGTTGACGCAGCCAGCGCCTGAGCTCTTTACGCACCTGGGCGTCAAGGGCGCCGAACGGCTCATCCAGCAGCAGAATTTGCGGCTCTACGGCTAAGGCGCGGGCCAGCGCGACACGCTGCTTTTGCCCTCCCGACAGCTGTGCCGGGAAGCGATCCGCCAGGTGAGCCAGTTGCACCATCTCCAGCAGTTTCATCACTTTGGCTTTAATCGCAGACGCATTTGGGCGCTCGCGACGCGGCAGTACGCTCAGGCCAAAAGCGATATTGTCAAATACCGTCATGTGGCGAAACAGCGCATAATGCTGAAAAACGAATCCCACTTTACGATCGCGCGCATGCAGGCGGCTCACGTCAGTGCCGTGAAAGCGAATATGCCCGCTGGACTGGTGTTCCAGCCCGGCGATAATGCGCAGCAGCGTGGTTTTACCTGAGCCGGACGGCCCCAGCAGAGCGACCATTTGACCGGAAGGAATATCCAGTGAGATATCGTTCAGCACCTGGGTGCGACCAAAAGACTTCTTAATATTGGCAATCTCAATACTCATGATTTTCCTCCTGTTGCGCGCGTTTTTCCTGGTTCTCCAGGCGCCATTGCAACATGCTCTTCAAAAACAGGGTAACAATCGCCATCAGCGTCAGCAGCGCCGCAGCGGTAAAGGAGCCGACGGCATTGTAGTCCTGCTCCAGTAATTCAATCTGTAGCGGCAGCGACAGGGTTTCACCGCGAATCGAGCCGGAAACCACCGACACCGCGCCAAACTCGCCAATCGCACGGGCGTTAGTTAAGACGACGCCGTACAACAGCGCCCAGCGGATGTTCGGCAGCGTTACGCGGCGGAACATTTGCCAGCCGGAAGCCCCCAGCAAAATCGCCGCCTCATCCTCGTGGCTGCCCTGACTGAGCATCACCGGCACCAGTTCGCGCACGACAAACGGACAGGTCACGAAGATGGTGACCAGCACCATCCCCGGCCAGGAGAACATAATTTGCAGGTTATGTTCATCCAGCCAGCCGCCCAGCGGCCCGTTAGAGCCGTAGAACAACAGATAAACCAGCCCCGCCACGACCGGCGACACGGCAAAGGGGATATCCAGCAGCGTCAGCAAAAGTTGCCGCCCCGGAAAGTTAAAACGGGTGACCAGCCAGGCGAGTAAAATGCCAAACACCAGGTTCACCGGTACCGCAATCAGGGCTATCAGCACCGTCAGCCAGATAGCGTGCAACATATCCGGATCGGCCAGATTTTGCAGCACAGGCATCAGCCCCTTGCTGAACGCCTGGATGAAGATATAAATCATCGGCACCAGCAGAATGAGCACGGAGACGATCATGCCGGTGCCAATCAGAAACCATTTTCCCCAGTTGATACGGGGCGCGTCATAGCGCTTCAAGTGAGTAACGTCCGCCATTAGTGACCTACCACACGCCGGCCAAAGCGACTTTGCAGGGTATTAATTGAAAACAGCAGTAACAACGATGCCGCGAGGATCACCGAGGCAATCGCGCTGGCGGCAGGATAATCAAACTCCTGCAAACGGATAAAAATCATCAGCGAGGTGACTTCCGTTTTCCAGGCAATGTTACCGGCGATGAAAATGACCGCGCCGAACTCGCCAAGGCTGCGGGTAAACGACAGCGCGACACCGGCCACCAGCGCAGGCGACAGTTCCGGCAGCACCACTTTGCGAAAGCTTTGCAGGCGCGTGGCGCCCAGCGTTTCCGCCGCTTCTTCGTATTCTGGCCCAAGCTCTTCAAGCACCGGCTGAACGGTGCGCACCACAAACGGAATGCTGGTAAACGCCATAGCCACGGCGATGCCAAGCCAGGTGTAAGTGACTTTAATATCAAACTTCGCCAGCCATTCGCCGTAGAGACCGTTAACGGAAAACAATGAAGCCAGCGTCAGGCCTGCCACCGCCGTGGGCAACGCAAACGGCAGATCCATCAGCGCGTCCAGCAGCGTCCGGCCCGGAAAGCGGTAACGGGTTAAGATCCACGCCATCAGCAGGCCAAACACGCCGTTAAAAATTGACGCCACAAACGCCGACAGCAGCGTCACCTTGTACGCGGCGACCACCTGCGGATTGGTGATCACATCCCAGTATTGCGCCCAGCTCATCTCAGAAAGCTGTACCACCAGCGCGCTGAGCGGCAGCAGCAAAATCAGGCAAACGAACAGCAGGCTGGTGCCCAGGCTTAAAGTAAAGCCGGGCAACACACGCCGGGAGGAGACGGCAAACATTACTTACGCCCCGCCGCCAACAGTTTGTCCAGCTCACCACCGCTGGTGAAATGGGTTTTCATCACCTCAGGCCAGGAGCCAAATTTCTCTTCCACGCGGAACAGTTCGGTCTGTGGGAATTTATCTTTCAGCTTGTCCATCACCTCCGGGTTGTTCACACGGTAGTAGTAGTCTGTGATGATGGTTTGCGCCTGCGGGCTGTACAGCCAGTTCAGATAGGCTTTTGCCGCTTTTTCGGTGCCGTTGGCCTGCACATTTTTATCCACCCAGGCAACCGGGAACTCAGCCAGAATATTGGTTTTCGGGATAACAACTTCAAAACCCTGCGCTTCATACTGTTTGCGAATGTTGTTCACTTCAGATTCGAAGCTGATCAGCACATCGCCTAGTCCACGTTCAGCAAACGTCGTGGTCGCACCGCGACCGCCGGTATCAAACACTTCGACGTTCTTCAGGAACTGAGTCATGAACTGTTCAGTTTTGGCTTTATCGCCGCCATCCGCTTTATCCGCTGCGCCCCACGCCGCAAGATAGGTATAACGCGCATTGCCGGAGGTTTTCGGGTTCGGGAAAATCAGCTTTACATCAGAACGGACCAGATCGCTCCAGTCATGAATGTTCTTCGGGTTGCCTTTACGTACCAGGAATCCCATCGTGGAGTAAAACGGTGAGCTGTTGTTCGGCAGACGGATTTGCCAGTCAGCCGGGAGAAGCTTTCCTTTGTCATGCAGGATCTGTACATCGGTCACCTGGTTGTAGGTCACCACGTCGGCTTTCAGGCCCTGTAAAATCGCCAGCGCCTGCTTTGAGGAACCCGCATGCGATTGTTTGATGGTCAGCTTATCGCCGTTGTTATCTTTCGCCCATTGCTGTTCAAACGGCGGATTCAGGGCGGCAAACAGCTCGCGAGAGACGTCGTAGGAGCTGTTTAACAACTCCGTCGCCTGCGCCTGACCGACCAGTAACAGCGACGCCATCAGCGTCAGATATCTTTTTTTCAGTAAGTTAACGGCCATTGCGCACCCTTATAAATTTGATGACTTTCTATTAGCCATAATATTTATAACGAGTGTGAAAGGAGTAACGGTTTTATATACCGTTTGATGATTTGTAAGTTGAAAAGGGAATAAGAGAAAACCCCTTCTGATGGCCAGAAGGGGTTATGCGGTCGTCAGATACCGACGCTGACGGTCTCCGGCAGGGTACTGCCACCGTCAATCACGTTTTGCGTGCCCGTGAGGTAGCTGGACTCATCCGACGCCAGGAAGGCGGCCAGTTCACCCACTTCCAGCGGGCAGGCCAGTCGACGCAGCGGGATCGCCTTCGCCATTTCGGTCAGCACCGCTTCCGGATCGTCCGGGTTAGACTGTTGTGCAATGCTTTCCGCCATCGGGGTGCGCACGTAGCCCGGACAAATCGCATTCACGCGGATCCCCGACTGAGCATACTCCACCGCCAGCGATTTGGTCAGCCCGACAATCGCCGCCTTTGACAGCGCGTAAGCCGTTTCACCTGGATCGGCCACCATATCGCCGGTCACCGATGACATCATCACGATGCGCCCGTCCTTACGCTTAATCATCTCCGGCAGAACGGCTTTCGTCACGTTCCAGACGCCTTTAATGTTCACATCAATGTGGAAGTCGCGATCTTCGTCGCTCATGTCGAGGAAACTTCCCAGACGGCAGACGCCCGCATTGTTGACCAGAATGTCGATGCGGCCTTCCACCTCTTTCGCTTTCTTCAGCGCCGCGGCGACAGAAGCGGGATCGGTGACATCCGCAATCACCGCCGTACAGCGATGCCCGCGGCCACCCAGTTCGTCCGCCAGCTTTTCAATCTCATCGGAGATATCCAGCAAGATTAAGTTCGCCCCATGCCGGGCAAACACTTTGGCGATGCCTTCGCCAATGCCCTGTGATGCGCCCGTAATCAATGCTGTTTTGCCCGTGAGTTTACCCATTTCAATGCTCTCCTTGTGAATATGAAGTCTCACACTCCATTAACATTGAAAATACAGCAAAAAAGGATACGTGCTGAGGAACAGCTCACTAATTAAGGTAAATCTTAGATAAAAATAATCCCCGCCGGGGCGGGGACGGTATTTTTATGCTGGTCGTATCGACGTGCGTACGCAGAAAATTACAGCGCCAGCAGGCGATCCAGCGACGGTGCAAAGTAATACCCGCCGGTCACCGGTTTGGTGAAACGCAGCATGGCGTCGCGTTTTCCGTCGGTGTCGCCAAACATGCTCAGCAGTTGCTGTTCAATGTTGTGCAGACGCGCGCAGTAGGCGCAGAAATAGAGACCGTGCGTACCGCTGGCGGTGCCGTATGGCAGGCTCTGGCGAACAATTTTCAGCCCTTTGCCGTCTTCTTTCAGATCCACACGGCTCAGGTGCGACGTTACCGGGCGATCGTCGCCATCGATCTCTTCGTTGGCTTCCTTGGTACGCCCGATCATCATCTCCTGATCGTGGATACTCATACGGTTAAGCTGCTTCAGGTTATGTTCCCAGCGCTGCACAAAGACGTAGCTGCCGCCGGCGTCCACGCCGTCTTTGATGACCGCCACTTCGCGGCGCGTCTCTTCCCCTGCCGGGTTTTCCGTACCGTCGACAAAGCCGCTGAGATCACGTTCTTCCACCCAACGGAAACCGTGGATCTCTTCCTGGACCTCAATGCAGTCACCGAAGGCTTCCATCGCCGCCTGAGCGACAGAGAAGTTCACATCGTGACGCAGAGAAAGAATGTGGATCAACACGTCGTACTGTGTGGCAGGTGCCAGGCCTTTACCGTAAGGGATGAAATCCTTCAGCTCTTCGGCTCCAATCCCGCCGCTCAGGGTGCGCCAGGTATTGTTGCCGAAGGCCACAACCGCGCCCAGATGGGCGTCAGGGAATTTCGCTTCGAAAGTCGCCAGTTTATCGGCGAACGCTTTGCTGGCGCCACGCAGGGCATCAACGTCGCCTTTCACATTCGCTTCAATCCAAATCGCTGCACGGCAATGCTCTGGCAAAATGCCACTTTGAACCTGAGACATCATTCCTCCTGAAAAATGAGAATGCCACGCAATCGTGGCATTGATGGGGGCTATTTTACCCTGTTTTTCAGCGCAGCGGTTTGTTCAGACGCAAATTAACGACGCCAGATAATTTTGCTCACTTTCCAGGTTTTCAGCGTATCGTCGGAGGGCATTAACCCTTCAGGCCCCTTCCATTCACCGGTGAAAAGGTAGCTGATATGTTGGCTACCTTCCGCTTTGCACTCCACCGCGTTTTGCTCATCGCTGCCGGCAGGCTGACAATTGCCAAACGCTTTACTGTAAAGATCGCTAAACGGGGTCCCCACTTCGACGCCGGATTCAGAAGGGATATCGCTATCCAGCACCTCTATATGGCTGATGGTGCCCTGTTCGCCGTTAATCACCATCGCCACCTTGTCGCCATTCAGCGCTTCGAAAAAGCGCACCACGTTGCCGTTAGCAGTTTTCATACCGCTACGCAGTCGATAGTCGCCATCCAGCGCATCGTTGATGGCCTGCTCATTGAGCGGCGTTGATGCCGTCAGTGCGCCTACACCCTGCTCGGTCACTTCAGTCGATGAGCCAAACCAGTTCCAGGGATTAGCGGCGGACCAGTTCACAGACGAGAGCGTCGAACAGCCGGTCAGCGCCAGCGGCATCACACATAACCATAAACGCAGCGATTTCATCTCACTTCCTTTCTTTAAGAGTCAACGTTACCTGGAGTCCGGCTTCGCCAAAAAGTTCCGTTATTCTTTTTCGTTCGCAAAGCAGGCACGCAGTCGCGGGTTGGTCAGCAGCCAGAGAAGCGCCACACCGTCCATCACCACCAGCGTCAGGCCAATACCGTTAACAGGGGAGCCATTGAACCACAGAACCGGCTGCCAGCAGAGCAGAACTACCTGAGCCGCAATCAGCAGCGCGTACAGCGTATGCCATATCCCGGGAAACGCGTTGCGTCGTCCGCTCAGCAAAAACGCCAACACTGCCGGTATGCCCGGCAGCAGCCCCTGCCAAAAATTGTCGTGATCGGGATAAAACAGATTCAACAGCGCCGTGCCCTGTTCGCGCGAAGCACCAGCAATCACAAACAGCACCCAGGTCCGCGCCTGGAGCAAGAGCACAAGCCAGAATAAAAAGGGCAGACGCAAATGGCCGTGGCCGTCGTAATCTGCAGGATGAAACTCAATATTCTTCATCTTCGATCAGGCGTTTTCCCAGACACAGCACGTCGGCATGCTCATAGCCGAGTCGCTCATACATCCCCAGCACCACGTCGTTATCTTCACGCACCATGATCTGAATTTTTGGACAACCGCGTGCAATGAGCTTTTTCTCAAGCCGGTTAAGCAGCGCATTGGCGATGCCACGGCCGCGAAACTCAGGATGTACGCCCAGATAATAGGCCGACCCGCGATGCCCGTCGTAACCACCCATCACCGTCCCCACCACTTCCCCGTTCACTTCCGCAACGAGAAACAGGCTGACGTCGTGGTTCACCTTCCGCTCGATATCCATTTCAGGGTCATTCCACGGCCGCAGCAAATCGCAGCGCTCCCAGAGGGTAATCACCTCTTCGAAATCTTCCTGGCGAAAAACGCGTATCTCCATGGTATTGAGACCCTTTTCAAGGTTAAAACTCCGATTATGGCGTGAACGGCTGATTTAGCCAATATCTGACGCGAAACGGCGGAAAAAATGGCATAATGCCACCTTGTCACGTATTGAAATGAAAAGTAAAACAATTCTCAACATCAAGCGTCGTAACGGATTACGCGATACGATATAACATCAGGACTCTTTTTTTTACAACTCAGGCCGTATGAGCACTTTTAAACCACTAAAAACTCTCACATCGCGCCGCCAGGTGCTGAAAGCCGGACTGGCGGCGCTGACATTAACAGGGATGTCGACCGCCGCAGCCAAAGAAGCCCCACTGAAAACCAGTAATGGTCATAGTCAGCCTGCCACGAAAAAATCGGGCGGCAAGCGCATTGTCGTGCTGGACCCGGGCCACGGCGGTATCGACACCGGCGCCATTGGCCGCAACGGCTCCAAAGAGAAACATGTCGTGCTGGCGATTGCCAAAAATGTGCGTTCCATTTTACGCAGTCAGGGGATCGACTGCCGCCTGACGCGTTCAGGCGACACCTTTATTCCTCTGTACGATCGCGTCGAAATCGCCCACAAGCACGGCGCGGATCTGTTTATGTCCATTCACGCAGATGGTTTTACCAACCCCAGCGCCGCGGGCGCGTCGGTGTTTGCACTGTCCAATCGCGGGGCCAGTAGCGCGATGGCGAAATACCTCTCCGACCGTGAAAACCGTGCCGACGAAGTGGCCGGGAAGAAAATGACCGACAAAGACCATCTGTTACAGCAGGTTTTGTTCGATCTGGTACAAACGGATACCATTAAAAACAGCCTGACGCTGGGCTCGCATATCCTCAAGAAGATCAAACCGGTGCATAAACTGCACAGCAGGAATACGGAACAGGCGGCGTTTGTGGTGCTAAAATCACCGTCAATCCCGTCGGTCCTGGTGGAAACCTCGTTCATCACCAATCCGGAAGAGGAGCGACTGCTGGGCACCACGGCATTTCGTCAGAAGATTGCCACCGCCATCGCTAATGGTGTGATCAGCTATTTCCACTGGTTTGATAATCAGAAAGCCCATTCGAAGAAACGGTAATCATGAAACCCGATGCTCTACGCGTAAAACAGTTCCTGCTGAACCTGCAGGATGCCATTTGTCAGCGACTCACCGCTATTGACGGCGCGGAGTTTGTTGAGGATAGCTGGCAACGTGACGCGGGCGGTGGCGGACGCAGTCGGGTGCTGCGTAACGGCGGCATATTCGAACAGGCTGGCGTTAATTTTTCTCACGTACACGGTGACGCCATGCCCGCATCGGCCACAGCCCATCGCCCGGAACTGGCAGGACGCAGTTTTGAAGCGATGGGTGTGTCGCTGGTGGTCCATCCGCTCAATCCGTATATTCCCACCAGCCATGCCAACGTGCGATTTTTTATTGCTGAAAAGCCGGGTGCCGACCCGGTCTGGTGGTTTGGCGGCGGCTTCGACTTAACGCCCTGCTACGGTTTTGAAGAAGACGCCGTTCACTGGCATCGCACCGCGCGCGATCTGTGTCAGCCGTTCGGCGACGATGTCTATCCGCGTTACAAAAAGTGGTGCGATGATTATTTCTTCCTCAGGCATCGCAACGAACAGCGCGGCATCGGTGGCCTTTTCTTTGACGATCTGAACACGCCGGATTTTGACACCTGCTTCGCTTTTATGCAGGCGGTCGGTAACGGCTATACCGAGGCATATCTGCCAATCGTCGAGCGGCGTAAAACCCTGAACTGGGGTGAACGTGAGCGTAACTTCCAGCTCTATCGCCGTGGGCGTTACGTGGAGTTTAACCTGGTGTGGGATCGTGGCACCCTGTTCGGCTTACAGACCGGCGGGCGCACGGAGTCCATCCTGATGTCGATGCCGCCGCTGGTGCGCTGGGAATACGACTGGCAGCCGGAAGCCGGTAGCCCGGAAGCCGCCATCCGGCACGCCGTCGCGACGTTACATCCACTGGCGCATGCGCTGGTGCAACGTCAGCGACGGCTTCTCAGCAAACAGTTGCTGGTAGTCGGTAGCAAACTGCCCTAAATGCCAGAACCCCCACTGCATCGCCGCATCTTTGACCGTGGTACTCTGCGACCATGGGCTGATTAATTCTCTGCGTACCGCATTCAGACGGATCCGCTTCAGCCAGGCGTTCGGCCCAATCCCCAAAATAGCGTGAAACGCATTCTGCAATGTACGACGGCTGACGTGCAGTTGATTGCAAAGGTCGAGTACCGTCAGCGGTTCCGACATATTTTCCAGCACATACTCACGCGCCCTGGAGAGCAATTTGCGGTAGCCCTGATGGCTGATGCTCTCCGCCGAGTGAATAGGGTGCGCATCCTCAAGCATCATCCCCATCGCCAGCAGCAGATTATCCCCCAGTACTTTACGTACGGCGGGTTGATGAAGATTCTCCGGGTTCTCGCTAAAGGTCGCCAGCGCCTGCTGGACAAAGCCCCACAGCGCCGCTTTGTGCTGTTCTTTGACCTCCAGCGCCGACTGGTTGCGCAGCATATGCAGCACCCTTTCCGGATTATGTAAAAACTGTGCCTGGCGAGAAATCACCTCTTCCGAAATCACCACCCCGAGAATGGTGTAGTCATCCGGCGTACTCAGCTCGAATTCAGTACCGCCCGGGCGCGTCGCAATCTCGGCGCTGCCCAGACACTGTGCGCCAATAAATCCCTGTTCGCCGCGCGTGGCCGGAATGCCAAACCAGAAGGAGTTCGGCCATACAAGGCAAGACTGACGCAACGCCAGTCCGGTGTATTCACGAAAAACCTGAATATCATCAAGCAGGATTTCCGTAAATTCGCCATGAAATTTACCCGGATGCAGTTGATCGTAAATCTGCTGCCAGGCGGTGATGGTCAGGGCGTGTTCATAAACATCGGTGGTCCGCCGCTGGTGTACGTTATCCACTTCGACCTTTGGCGTGAGTTTAACGTCTTCGGGTAACGCTTCATGATAAAGATGGTGCAAACTGGCTGAACGGGTCTTTTTCATGATCTTTTATGCCGGACGCCTGGTAAGACGCCCGGCCCTCCGACAGGTTAATTTTTTAAGCGATAGCGACTACTGCGTTTACGCAACGCCCCGTCAGTAAAGAGCTGCTCCAGCGCGTTTCTGGCCTCTTCAAGCGGCCAGCCGAAGTGCGCGGCGACCTCTCCTGCCGTCATGCCCTGACGCACTGTGGCGAGCTGCGCCAGCAACGCGTCAGCGTATTCAGTCCGTACAGGTGCTTCAGGCTTCGGCGCTGTCTTCTGCTCAGGGGATTTCGACGCGCGCTTAAATCCGCCGATCAGCCACTGGGTGTCGTCTTCTGGCCGACCAATTTCTTTGCGGCTGATGACGCGGCCTGTCCGCTGTGCTGCGGCGCTTCCGGCATCCAGCGCCGCACGGCAGGCCGCCAGATCGCCTTCCACCACCAGCGTCACTTTGCCCGGATCGAGCACTTCATGACTCAGCAGGTTGACATTGGCCGCCTTCAGCATGGCATCAGACGCGTCCACAGCGGCAACCATGCCCTCCACTTCCAGTAACCCCAGTGCATTGATCATTGTTGACCTCCGTTACGCTCGCTGCACAGGGTTACGGGCGATGTCCAGAACCGCATCGGCAAAGGCATTACAGGCGGCTTTACAGGCAGCCTGGCTGCCGGTCAGAAATGCCGCCGAATAGTTGGTTTCTGACGGAGGCGGTACGTAGGTGACCAGTTGAACATCGGCGGATTTCATTGCCGCATCAATGCCATAGGTTGCTTCCAGCGGCGGCGCCACCAGATAAGCCAGCGGATCGCCCAGCGCGATCCCTGCCGTTGACGACAGATAAGAGCCGGTACGCGACACCACATGCGCCAGGAACGCGGTGTTTTCCGCATCGTTCGCCCACTGGAACGCCGCGCCGCCTTCGATATGGGCCACCATCGCATCCAGCCCGGCACGCACTTCCGCCGGGTTTGGACCGCCCAGCATGATCAATACCTCACCCGCCGTCGGCGACGGTCCGTGAGCCGCCCCGGCATACAGCGAGCGGCCGTACACCACCTCAACCATTGCCTGCTTTGTCGCTTCGTCTGCGGCAATATACGTGACGTCATCAGAATCTGCCGTGATGAGACCGAGGCTACGTATATGCGGCGGTAATTTAAGTTCACGTGCAAACCCGTCGTTCACCGAAGCAATCACGCGCATCGCGCTGACCGAGGGTCGAATCAAATCTAATGCTGGCATGCTGCCTCCTTAACGGGTCATGTTGATGCCGGATGCCTTCTGCTCCAGCATGCGTTTGGCTAAATCCACGATCACCGCTGCCGCTTCGACCGGCGGTGTACCGCCCTGGTGGATGTTGGAAATACAGGTGCGATCGGCCTCAACGGTAGTCGCCACGCGTGGGGAATAGACCGCATAACAGGAGAGACTTTCCGACTGCCCCAGTCCCGGACGCTCACCAACCAGCAGAATCACCACTTTCGCCCCGAGGATCTCACCGATCTGGTCTTCAATCTTCACGCGGCCATAGCGGACAAAGAACGGCGTGCCGACTTTTAGCCCGGCCTGCTTCAGACCGGACAGCAGCGGTGGCAGGATCTCTTCATAGTTGGCGGTGATCGCATCGGTCGAGAGACCGTCGGACACCACCACCTGCACATCCGGGCTCATCACACACTGCGATTTCAGTGCATCAATGGCTTCCTGACTCAAACGGCGGCCCATATCCGGGCGCGTCAGGTAGAGATTCTTGTCACTGATTTCCGAACGCACTTCCAGCAGTCCCTGCGCTTTCACCCACTCTTCCGGTACCTCTTTCAGTACGGTGTCTTTCGAGCGTGAGTGGTCTGCGAGAAAACGCAGTAGCGCCTGGGTACGCGGGCGCGGACCGGCACGTCCGGTGCAAACGCGTGCCGCGGTGCTACGCCGCAGTTCGGTCAGTACGTCAGCGCGATGCGGGTTCTCCACCCCAATCCAGGCTTTCGCTTCCACGGAGCCTAAATCCAGCGCGCAGCTCTCCGCTGTGGACGGCGCCGCGCACGCTGTCTGGTTGCAGGACTGCGGCGACGGGGCGGCGGTCTGCGGCTGCGTCTGTCCCATTGACGCCATTACGCTGCGTACAATTTCTTCAATCTGTTTTTGATCCATGATTTGTTATCCCCGCGTCATCAGAAGAACAGTGACGGATCGCCCGCCCGTTTGGTCAGGCGACCATTTGCCATAATGCCCATCGTTTCCAGCCAGCGTTCAAACTCCGGCGACGGACGCAGATTCAGCAACTGGCGTACGGTCGCCGTATCGTGGAACGCGGTGGTCTGGTAGTTGAGCATGATGTCGTCGCCCAGCGGTATCCCCATGATGTAGTTACAGCCCGCCGTCGCGAGCAGAATCATCAGGTTTTCGTTGAGGTTCTGATCGGCATCGGCGTGGTTGGTGTAGCAGCAGTCACAGCCCATCGAGATGCCGCTCAGCTTGCCCATAAAGTGGTCTTCCAGACCGGCGCGAATAATCTGTCGGTCGTTGTAGAGATACTCCGGCCCGATAAAGCCCACCACGGTATTCACCAGGAATGGATCGTAGTGACGCGCCAGGCCGTAATTACGTGCTTCCATCGTCACCTGGTCCGCCCCGAAGTTCGCCCCGGCGGAAAGCGCCGAGCCCTGTCCGGTTTCAAAATAGAGGCAGTTTTCCCCGGCGATCCGGTTAAACTCCGCCCCTACCGCGCGCGCTTCGTCCAGCATTGCCAGCTCTACGCCGAACTCTTTTAAGCCCTTTTCACTGCCGCAGATACTCTGGAAGATCAGTCCACCCGGCGCACCGCGACGGATCGCTTCAATCTGAGTGGTAACGTGCGCCAGCACACAGCCCTGGGTCGGGATGTTGAACTTGTCGATCACCCCATAAACCGTGTCCAGCACGCGGCTTAAGTTCTCCACGTCGTCGGTCACCGGGTTGACGCCAATCACCGCATCACCCGCACCGAATGAAAGTCCTTCGTAGATTTGCGCGGCAATACTCTGCACATCGTCACGGGTATCGTTCGGCTGCAGACGACAGCTAAAGGTGCCCGGAATACCGATCGTGGTGTTAGCCTTTTTGATTACCGGCATTTTCTTGCCACCGTAGATCAGATCTGCGTTAGAACAGATCTTCGCCACTGCCGCCACCACTTCCGAGGTCAGTCCTTTACGCGTAAAGGCAATATCATCCACCGAGGTTTCATCGCTCAGCACATACTCACGCAGCTCGCTGATGCTCCAGTTTTTGATGCGGTTATAGGCCGTTTCGTTGACGTCGTCCTGAATCAGGCGCGTGACGCAGTCCTCTTCATAGGAAATCACCGGGTTGTTGCGAATATCCGCCACCGTCATTTCCGACAACACCTGTTTCGCCGCGACACGCTCCTGCGAACTTTGCGCCGCGACGCCGGCCAGCACATCCCCCGAACGCAGTTCGTTGGCTTTTGCCAGCACCTCTTTTACATCCTTAAACTGATAAACATTGCCGAACAATGTGGTCTTTAGTTTCATAAGTCGTTCCCTCAGGAAGGAAATGCGAGTGATTTCACCGTCACCGGCACAACCGATCCGCCAAACAAAGGCGTACCAATGTCGATATAGTCGCCCGCCCGGACAATCACTTCGTCAATGACCGCCAGCGGGAGTTGCTGTAACTGTGGGCGCAACAGCATGCCCAGCGCTTTACCAAAGTCCTGCTCGGCCACCACCAGCAGGGGATGCGGATTCGGGTAACGCGCGATGAAGGCCAGCAGCGCGTCGATGACCGTAAGTAATGCGGCGTAACGCACCGGCAACGAGGCGGGAAGCGCCAGTACGTATGCGTCAGTCTGTGGATCCAGATCGAGCTGCATCAGCGCCAGTTGCCACGCGCCAACCAGATCGGCGTCATCCATCGGGATCGCCACCGGCAAATTGCGCAGCGGCAACTGAACCCCTTCCAGCCAGATGGTGCTGCCCGAAAGCGACAGCGTGTGCGCCCCCGCGCCAATCACCGTGGCGCGCACGGTCTGCGCCGGAAACTGCACGTTCATCGCACGCAGACGCGGATGCTCATGCAGCGCCGTCGCCAGCAGCGGCCCAATATCAGAAAAGCAGAACGGATCGGCAGGCAGATTGCGATAGCACTCTCCCACGCCGCCGGACAAGGTGATGACCGCCGGCTTTGCCCCCGCCGGTAATAGCCCGGTTTGCATCAGCGTTTGCGCCAGCGGCGATAACGCGCCGTCGATCACTTCGACGATCAGACTTGCCATCCGCTGCGCCACCTGCCCTAACTGCGCGACGGTCAGTGAATGGGCATCGGTACCCACACCGAACACCTCGTCAACAATCTGCTGACCGGGCTGATGGGCATGCACGACGCGCCCCTGACCATCAGTCTCCAGCAGACGTCCTCCGACGTTCAGACAGGCGGTGCCGCTCACCTTTCCGGCATCAAACAGCGCGTAGTTTGAAGTGCCACCGCCGATGTCGATGTTCAACACCCGGCACATCCGCTGTTCAGACAGGGTTTGCGCCCCAGCGCCATGACCGGCAATCACCGATTCCAGATGCGGTCCGGCACTGGCGACCACAAAGTCGCCAAGCGACTGGGAGAGCGCCATCACCGCCGGGCGCGCGTTGCGGGTCTTCGCACTCTCGCCGGTGATGATGATGGCTCCTGAATCAACCGATTCTGGCGCGATCCCCGCCGCCTGATACTGCGCGAGGATCAGCGCTTTAAGTTCGTCCTCCCGTAACCCGCCCTGCTTATCAACAGGAGTAAAGAAGACCGGGCTTTGCCAGCTAATGTCGCGTTTGATGAATTCGTAACGGGGCACCTGCGACACTGCCGCACGGTTAACCAGTTCCAGGCGCGAGAAGATCACCTGAGTGGTGGTGGTGCCGATATCGATACCGACGCTCAGTAGCTGGCGCGTGTTCACGATTGCGCCTCCACTTCCGTTTCTGCCGGAACGTTTTCATCTTTTGGCACCAGCATCATGGCCACGCCAATCGCCGTTACACCGCCAATCAATTTGCCGACAATCATCGGGAAGATCATGGCGTTCATGTTGGCCGCCGCGAAACCTAAGTGGTCACCCAGCGCGAAGGCTGCGGAGACGGCGAAGGCGCAGTTGATCACTTTGCCGCGGGTATCCATCTGCTTCATCATGCCGAACATCGGGATGTTATTCGCCAGTGTCGCCACCATGCCGCCTGCTGCCATATTGTTGATTTTCAACAGGCTACCGACGCGCATCAGCGGTTTCTCAAACCAGCGGGTCAGCAACAGCACCATCGGATAGGCCCCGAGCAGCACGCAGGAGATAGAACCGATCACTTCAATGGCGCGCATCACTTCACCGGGGGTGTCGCCTGGCGCCATGAAGATAGGGTCGAGACCGGGGATTAAGTCCCAGCCCAGCAGGAATTTAATGACCGCCGCAGCGAGACCAATGGTGATCAGCGCGACGAGGAATTTGGCGAAGATCTGGAAGCCGTTGATCATTTTTTCCGGGATGAATTTCAGCCCAAGCGCCACCAGTACGGCGACGATGATCACCGGGATCATGTTCATCAGGATCAGCGCAAAGGTAAACTCGACCGGTTGTCCGTTGATCTCAACGCCCGAGTACATGGCGACCAGACCACCGGCAATACAGCCGATAGGGATCGTGACAATGCCTGCCAGCACGCCAAGCGCCAGATAACGGCGGTCTGAAGGTTCGATAATGCCCAGCGCAACGGGGATGGAGAACACGATGGTGGGTCCCATCATTGCCCCCAGAATCAGCCCGGAATAAAGCCACGCCGCCACATCGCCGCCCGCCAGCTCTTTGGCGAGGAAGAAGCCGCCCATATCGCACGCCAGCAGCGTTCCGGCGAACATGGATGGGTTCGCGCCAAGCATTTCATACAGCGGAATAATCACCGGCCCAAGCAGTTTGGCTAACACCGGCGCCAGCGCGGTCATACCAACCATCGCCAGTCCCAGTGCGCCCATCGCCATAAACCCTTCTTCGAACTGACCGCCGGATCCCTCAATACTTTTGCCGAACTTCCCGAGGAAACGCGCCGACCCGCCGAACTGCGACAGGATCCTGTCCACGGCGGCAATCAGCATAAAGAACATCATGATGTACATGATGATTTCGTTAATTCCCATAGCCCCTACTCCCTGTCATTTGTGATTTGTAGGCCGGATAAGACGTTTACGTCGCCTCCGGCATTAACGCCGTGTTATTGCCGGATGGCGGTGCGAGCACCTTATCCGGCCTACAGGCATTACCCGGCCGCCGCGTACAACTCGATAATGTCGCGCTGCGTGGCGGTGCGTGGATTGCTGCGTATACAAATATCCTCCAGCGCGGCTTGCGCCCAGACGCTGTAGTGTTCTGGTTTTGCGCCAACATCAGCGAGCCGTTTGTTCAGGCCCACTTCCGCAATCAGTTCGCTGACGGCGGCGATAGCGTCGCGATCGTCTGCTTTCTTGTTGGTTAAAGCGCGCCCGATATGGCTGAAGCGTTCGCGACATACCATACGGTTAAAGCCCATCACCGTTGGCAGCAGCATGGCGTTCGCCTGGCCGTGCGGAATGTGCAATGTGGCGCCTGGCTGGTGCGCCATCGCATGACACAGCCCCAGCCCGGCGCTGGAAAACGCCATCCCAGCCATACAGGAAGCGAGTAGCATGCTCTCCCGCGCGGCGAGGTCATGACCGTAGCCCACCGCTTTCGGCAGCGATTTGCCAATCATTGCAATTGCGCCAATCGCCAGGCTGTCGGTAAACGGCGAGGCATTCAGCGCGCTGTATGCCTCAACTGCGTGGGTCAGCGCATCAATTCCGGTCATTGCCGTCACATGTGGCGGTACGCCTTCAGTCAGCGCGGCATCAAGGATTGCCACGTCCGGCATCAACGTAGCGTGTGCCAGCACCTGTTTGCGTCCCGTCGCCGCGTCGATAATCACCGTTACGTTAGTGGTTTCCGATCCGGTTCCGGCTGTGGTGGGGACGGCAATCAACGGCAGGCGCGGACGTAAGCTGCTGTATTCCGTCATCTGGGCCAGCGTCTGATGTGGATTGGTCACCAGCAGAGCAACCGCTTTTGCCGCGTCCAGCACCGAACCGCCACCGAAAGCCACCACGCCGTCGCATTTTGACTCGCGCAGTTGGGCGACCGCCGCGCAGACGTCGGTGATGCACGGCTCACCCATCGGACACGGCCAGACCGTCATCGCCACGCCTTTCATCGCCAGACTGCGCTCTAACGACGCGGTCATTCCCGCCTGATGCAGGAAACTGTCCACCATCACGAACAGATGGCTTAAGCCCCGCGATTGCGCTTCCTGTCCACAGGCGCTGAGCGCCCCCAGCCCGCACAGCGTGACCGGCGGTACGCTAAACGTTTTCACGCGTTGCAGATTCAGGGTATCGAATGCCTGAAAGAGCGCCGTCTGCAATTCAGCTTGCATAGATTCCCTCCGCTTTCTCTCTCCCGCTGTTAGCGATCGCCAGCGGTGTCATAAACAGACTGTGCCGGGGCAGATGTACCCGGAGTTCAGGGAAACGCTGGCGAAACAACGCCTCCACGCCAGGTTGCATACAGGAGCCACCCGCCAGCCATAAATCGGCTACCCCTTGTCCTTCGATATGACGAGCAACGATTTCCGCCATTTTTTCGTAGACCGGTTTCACCACCGGCCAGATCGCCTGGGCGTTACTGCGCTTGGTCTGCTCAGCCTCTTCCAGCGAAATACGCCGGTTGCCTGCCAGCGTCAGGGAGATGTGATGCCCTCCGGTGGCTTCGTCAGCGGAGTACGTCACCTTGCCCTGTTTGACGATGGCGATCCCGGTCGTGCCGCCACCGATATCTACGACACCGGCGTTATCCAGTTGCAGCAGATCGGCGACCGCGGTGGGTTCATCCAGCACATGACTGACCTCCAGCCCGGCAGATTCCAGCACGTTGATGGAGATGCGCGGGTCGGTGCCGGGCGGGAACGACGTCGCCGCATGGGTAAACCGACAGCCGAGCTGTTGTTCGAGCGTATCGAGATGGCGGCGCACGATAGTGACCGCACCGAAGAAATCCCAGACGATGCCGTCACGCACCACATCAGCCCAGTCAAGACACACCGCAACCGGCTGTCCGTCGCCGTCGACCGCCATCGACACCACGTCGCAGGTGCCGAGATCAACCCCCAGCCACAGCGCGGAATCACTCGCGGCAGGCGCCTGATTACACAGGTCGGCGGCTTTTTGCAGTCTTGGCGTGAGCCAGCTTTCTTCGTCGTGCGCCATCATTCATCCCTTATACAATTCGAAACGCATCCACCAAAACACAGCGACGCAGACGCACAAAGGTGCGCGCGCTGGTCACCCCTTCCCCGGTTGGCGTGGTGATGGTCATGGTGGTCCAGCCTTCACCGCCCAGCCCCAGCCCGGCAATGCACGGTCCGTTCTTGACAAAAATGCTGGTATCAATGGCGTTCGCCATCTGGTTCATGTTGTCGATATTGCGTGAGTGCATCGCGGCGGTATGGTGGCAGCCACCTTCCAGTTGTACCGCCAGCGCAATTGCCTCGTCGACGTTTGCCGCCCGTACCACCGGCAGAACCGGCATCATCAGTTCCGTGACGGCAAAGGGATGCGTGGCGGGCGTTTCCACAAACAGCAGTCGGGTTTGCGCCGGCACCTGCAGGCCAATGGCGGCGGCGATTTTTGCCGCGTCGCGTCCGACCCAGTCCCGGCTGACGGTGCCTTTGCCGCGTTCATCGATATTTTTCAGCAGTACCGACTGGAGCTGTTCGGCCTGCGCGGCGCTCAGTTTCACCGCCTGCTGGCCTTCCATCAGGCGCATCAGCTCATCCGCCACGCTGTCAACGACAATCAGTACCTTCTCATCCGCGCAAATGATGTTGTTATCAAAGGAGGCGCCTTTGACGATGGATTGTGCAGCCCGCGCCAGATCCGCCGTCTCATCGACGACCACCGGCGGGTTACCCGCTCCGGCGGCAATCAAACGTTTATTGGTATGTTTGCGGGCAGCGTCGACCACCGCTTCGCCGCCGGTGACGACCAGCAGACCAATGCCCGGGTACTTAAACAACCGCTGCGCGGTTTCGATATCCGGATTCGCGACGGTCACCAGCAGGTTTTTCGGGCCACCCGCCGCCACTACCGCCTGGTTAAGCAGCGTGATGGCGCGTTGGGAAACACGCTTCGCCGCCGGATGCGGGGCAAACACGACGCTGTTGCCCGCGGCAATCAGGCTGATGGCGTTATTTATCACCGTCGCCGCCGGGTTGGTGGAAGGGGTCACTGAGGCGACCACGCCCCACGGCGCATTTTCGATCAGCGTCAGGCCGTTATCGCCGGTCAGTACCTGCGGCGATAAACACTCGACGCCCGGTGTCCCGCGCGCCTGCGCTACGTTTTTGGCATACTTATCTTCAATGCGGCCCATGCCGGTCTCTGAGACGGCAAGCTCCGCTAATTCCTGGGCATGTTTTTCGCCCGCTTCACGAATGGCGTGAATGGCAAGCTGGCGCATCGCCACGCTCTTCAGCCCCTGCTGAGCGACTTTTGCTGCCGCCACCGCATCATCCAGGGAGGCAAAGACGCCCATTTCATGAACGGCAGTCGCGGGTTGACTGCTGTCTTTCATTTTCAGCAGTACCGCTTTCACCACCTGTTCAATATCCTGTTGATTCATGATGTTCAGTCCTATTTGTGGAATATCACCTGACCGCCAGCCACCACTTCATCGACGATACCAATCACGCACAGATCGACAGGGGACGCTTCGCTGCGATGCGCCTGGCGAGCAGAACTGCCACTAACCAGCAGCACCCACTCCCCGGTTCCCGCCCCGATGCTGTCAATGGCGACGGCACACTGCCCGTCGGGATTTCCCTGGGCATCAATCATCTCCACCATCAGCAATTTGTCGTGTGCCAGTCCCTGATGGCGTACGGTACAAACGATTTGTCCTGTGACGACTGCCAGTTTCATACCCGCCTCCGTGGGTTACATTTTTCCGGATGACGCTTCGCTTATCCGGCCTACGAGCACGAAGCAGACGTAGGCCGGATAAGGCGCGAATGCGTCGCCATCCGGCATTCAACGATTACATATTGCTGCTGTCGCCTTTGAAGCTGATCGGGAAGACTTCTTCCAGATCGCCATGCGGACGCGGGATCACGTGAACGGAGACCAGTTCGCCGATACGCTGTGCCGCTGCGGCACCGGCATCGGTTGCTGCTTTGCAGGCCGCGACATCGCCACGTACCATCGCAGTCACCAGACCGCCACCAATCTGTTTCACACCAACCAGCTTCACGCGTGCGGCTTTTACCATCGCATCAGAGGCCTCAATCAGTGCAACCAGGCCCCGGGTTTCAATCATTCCTAAAGCTTCCATTGTGTTTTCCTCTCATGGGGTCCAGAACGGGACCATTTATACAACCAGGGTTTGTGAGTCACGTTCGCGTCTCACGTCAGTCTGGCGCGGCACGGCTGCCACCAACGCCAGTTCGATAATTTCCTGTACGCTACAGCCTCGCGAAAGGTCATGAAGCGGTGCGGCAAGCCCCTGAATCAGCGGCCCGACGGCGCGATATCCACCCAGACGCTGGGCGATTTTGTAACCAATATTGCCGGCCTCCAGCGATGGAAAAACCATCACGTTGGCGTTACCGCGCAAAGGGCTGGCGGGCGCTTTTTGCGCAGCGACCTCCGGCACAAAGGCAGCGTCAAACTGCAGTTCGCCATCCACCAGTAGCGTGGGCGCACGTTCGCGAACAATCTCCGTTGCCTGCTGCACGTTAGCCACACACGGGTGACGCGCGCTGCCATTGCTTGAAAAGGACAACATCGCCACGCGCGGCTCTTCACCGGTGATGGCGCGCCAGGTATCGGCGCTGGCGATAGCAATATCCGCCAGTTGCGCCGCCGTCGGCTGCGGCACCACGCTGCAATCGGCAAACCCTAGCGCCGGTCCGACGTACTGCGGCAGCATCAGGAAAATGGACGACAGCGTTTTACAGCCCGGTTGCAGACCAATAATGCGTAAACCGGCGCGCAATACGTTGGCGGTAGAAGAGAGATTGCCGGCGATGCAGACATCCGCCTGGCCTGCGCTGACCATCGCCGCAGCAAACATCAGCGGGTCATTGAGTTTCTCAAGGGCATCCGGCGGCGTTTTCTCTCCGGCACGAGCGAGCCAGCGCTGGGCGAACGCTTCACGCATTGCCAGGTTGCTGTACGGATCGATAACCTGAATACCGTCCAGTGGCACCCGTTGTGTGAGGGCAAACTGACGCAGCGCGAACGGACTGGCCACCAGAATGGGGCGCGCCAGACCCTGCTGTTGCAGGTAGTGCGCCGCTTTCAGCACGCGTTCGTCTAACGCATCCGGGAAGACCACCCGGGCCGGGTCCTGCTGAGCGCGTTCACGGGCGCGTTCAATGATCATTGTTCACCTCCCAGTCGCTGTTGGATCTGGCTGACGGTGAGCGGATGTCTGGTGACGCACAGAATCATCATCACGTAGACCGCGCTGGAGAGACGGTTCAGCGCCTGTAAAATATCCGGGCGCAGGACGTCAAAACCGCGGGTGATGAAGACCTGGGCGGCGAGCGTTTCCGTCTCGCGAACTTTGGTGCGCAGCAAGTTGAGCAGTGCGGACTCGCGCCCGTGGCTGGCTTCCGGCACCAGGTGATCGTGGTCCAGATAGCGCAACGGCTGATGGGAAAGTCGGTGCAGATCATCTTCGTTCAGCCCAACGATGGACTGTGCCGCCAGGGGTTCATCCATCGCATCGGCGCGCATAATGTTGCCCAATCGCGAACGAATATCCGCCAGCCAGGGCTGCCACGGCTCCGCAAGTTCGATTTGCAGCCACACCGCCAGCGCGATGGTGCTGTCCAGCGCGGCGCGAAAGGCCAGACGCGGGGAACTTTTGGCAACCATTTTGTCCGCTGTCAGGTGGGTCAAGGTGTCAGGCTTTTTCGCCACCGGCTGACGACACAGCTCACAGCAGGCCTGGGGATGCGTATCGCTGCTGGTTAATCCGTGCACCGGTTGCGGCTGCTGTTGCTCATCGTCGACAAACAGACGCCCCTGCTCATCCAGAAACTTGATGCGCAGATGACGGCCTTCCAACAGTTCGCGGGCAGAGGGCGTCAGGCGCGCGTCAGCGGGGAGATGGATTTCCGCCCCTTCGCTGAGCGTATGGTTCGCTCTGAGCCATGCTTCGGTGATGAAATCTTTCATACCGATTGCCAGTTCGCAGGCCACGCAACGTACAGGAAGCGCACGGTTGACGGCGTGCCAAATTCAATGCTCGAACCTTTCGGGATAAACATGACGTCCCCGGCTTTAGCGATCATCGTTTCGCCTTCGTGGCGCACATGCAGTTCGCCATCGAGCACCATGTCAATTTCGTCGTAGTTCAGCGTCCACGGGAAGAATGCGTTATCCCACTGCATGAACCCGGCGGCCATACTGCTGCCGTCCTGCCCGGTGACGAGATCGGTCAGGCCTACGCAGTGCGGTTCTGCACCGTCGAAGCGGCCGAACTTGACGCTACTGCCGTCGATCACTTTGATGCCGCCTTTGCCGGTCACCGAGGTAAATCCCGGTTGCATCCCGCCCTGTTCAAGCGACTGTTTTTCCTTCAGCACTTTGTCCATCAACTGCGAGACCAGACTCTCAGTAAACTGCCCTTCTGGTAATTGCGCGATGATGGTTTCTCGAATGCGTTGGGTCTCAGATTTGGCCTCGTCCACATTGCACGCTGCCGTTGGCGCGGATCCCTCGCACTCCACAATCGTGACGCCCAGTAACTCCGCAACTTCTCGCGCTTCCGGAGTGATAATGCTGGCACGCAGCACCACCGACATCTCTTGTTCGCCTCGTGCGTGCGCCGCACGAATATCGTTAGCTGTGATAAGTTTTTTCACCTGCCCCTTCCTCCTTTTGGCTGAGCTCAGTCAGATAGTCCACCAGGTGCTGCACGCTTTGCGGGTCATGGCTGTTGAGCTCGAAAATCGGCTCCTGGAACCCAATCCCGCGCAGTAATTCCCGCGTCGCGGTCACGTCGGCATCCGGCATATCCGTTTTGCTGATCACGGCGATGTGTCGTTTACTGGCACCGATATCTAACAGCCCGGCAGGTAAGCGACTTTCTTTGTCATTGGCCGCATGGACGTAAATCAACGTATCAACATCCTGCAGCGTGGTAATTAAGGCGTGATACCAGCGGGGGTGACTAAAATATTCCCCCGGTGTATCGATATCGCCATTTTGATTAAATTCCACGGCCTGCGTTTTTCTGGCGAGGGAATAATTTCCCTGTAGCGCATTAAACAGCGTTGTTTTTCCCGCGCCGACAGTGCCAACAAACGCAATACGTTTCATGAGCACCTCAAATTAGCTTTTCGTCAGATCGCAGAGGGTGAAATGTAATAATCGCCCCAGCCCACTGACCGTTTGTAATAAGGCTTCTTCAACCGCGCCAACCGAGCCGTAGATCACCAGCGCGCCGCTGAATCTGTCGAGAAAACCGATATGTACGTCGGCCGCCTTCATCGCCAGATCGCCGGCAATCATGGCGGTTTCCCCCGGCGTCAGGGTCATAATGCCGATAGCGCCCGCTTCGGGAACGCCGATCTTTTTCGCCAGTTCTTCGCCCGGGTGCGCAATGAGATGCGCCAGCGTGACCTGTTTACCCGGCACAAATTCCTGAATGATGCGTTCTTTATCCATTGCTCACCGCCTGTGTTGAGACTGGGCTTATCGTGGCAATTTTTTGTCAGGGTAAATAACAAAATTCGGCAAGGTGATTTAAAAGGTGAAGTGGATCACTAATACGCAGAAAATAAAAAAGCGCGGGAGAAACCCGCGCCGAAATTAATTAAAGTGAAATTACAGCGGCTGTGTTTGTGCTTCAACTACCGCCAGCGCGACCATATTAACGATTCGGCGGACGGAGGCGATCGGCGTTAATACGTGAACCGGTTTTGCCACACCCATCAGTACCGGCCCAACAGTCACCCCTTCCGAACTGGAAACACGCAACAGGTTGTAACTAATACGCGCCGCTTCCATATTCGGCATCACCAGAATATTGGCCGAGCCTTTCAGCGGGCTGTCCGGCATCCGGTCATTACGAATGCTTTCCACCAGCGCGGCATCGCCATGCATTTCCCCGTCAATCATCAGGTCGGGCGCACGCGTTTTAATCAGCTCCAGCGCGGCGCGCATTTTGCCGGCAGACGGCCCGTTGGACGAACCAAAGTTGGAGTGGGACAGCAGCGCCACTTTCGGTTCAATACCGAAACGGCGCACGGTTTCCGCCGCCATCACGGCGATTTCCGCCAGTTCTTCCGGCGTTGGGTCATCATTCACGTACGTATCGGCGATAAAGGTGTTACCACTCGGCAGCAACAAGGCATTCATTGCGCCGGCGGTGTGTACGCCGTCACGGTAGCCAAAGACCTCTTTCACCACACTGAAATGCTCATGGTAATCGCCGATGGTGCCGCAGATCATTGCATCCGCTTCGCCACGCTGCACCATGATGGCGCCAATCACCGTGGTGTTAGCGATCACTGCACGTTGCGCCTGCTCCTGCGTTATGCCACGACGCTTCATGATCTGGTAATACTCGCTCCAGTACTCTTTGAAACGCGGATCGGATTCGTTATTCACGATCTCAAAATCGACACCCGCTTTGATCTGCAGTCCCAGCTTCTGAATGCGCATTTCAATGACGCTCGGGCGACCAATCAGGATCGGCTTCGCCAGCCCCAGCGTAATCAATTCCTGGGTCGCATGCAGAACACGCGCCTCTTCCCCTTCCGGCAGCACCACACGCTTCGGTGCTTTGCGGGCCAGCGAGAAAATCGGCTTCATGAACAGGTTGGTTTTGTAAACAAACTCGGTCAGTTTGTCGATATAGGCGTCAAAATCGCCAATCGGGCGCGTCGCCACGCCGGAATCCATCGCCGCTTTAGCGACCGCTGGCGCGATTTTAACAATCAGACGCGGGTCGAACGGTTTTGGAATGATGTATTCCGGGCCGAAGCTCAGATCCTGATCGCCATAGGCTGACGCGACCACTTCGCTCTGCTCGGCATGCGCCAGTTCGGCAATCGCGTGGACTGCTGCCAGCTTCATCTCTTCGTTGATCGCCGTCGCGCCGACATCCAGTGCGCCACGGAAAATGAACGGGAAGCACAGCACGTTGTTGACCTGGTTCGGGTAGTCGGAACGGCCGGTACAGATGATGGCGTCCGGGCGCACCGCTTTTGCCAGCGGCGGAAGAATTTCCGGTTCCGGGTTAGCCAGCGCCAGAATCATCGGCGCGCGGGCCATTTTCTTGACCATCTCCTGGGTCAGCACTTTCGGGCCGGAGCAGCCGAGGAAAATATCCGCGCCGTCAATGACGTCATCCAGCGTCCGTTTACCGTCATCGTCTACCGCGTAGGCCGCTTTGGTTTCAGCCATATTCGGCTCGCGACCTTTGTAGATAACGCCTTTGGAGTCGCAGACCACGATATTGTGCTTCTGCATTCCCAGTGCCACCAGCAGGTTCATACAGGCGATCGCCGCCGCGCCCGCGCCGGATACCACCATCCGCACGTCGGAGATATTTTTTTCCACCACCCGCAAGCCGTTGAGAATGGCGGCAGTACTGATGATCGCGGTACCGTGCTGATCGTCGTGGAACACCGGAATATTCATGCGCTCGCGCAGTTTCTGCTCAATGTAGAAACATTCCGGCGCTTTGATGTCTTCCAGGTTGATCCCGCCAAATGTCGGTTCGAGTGCGGCAACGACATTAATAAATTTGTCCGGATCGAGTTCATCGACTTCAATATCGAAGACATCAATTCCGGCAAATTTCTTAAACAGAACGCCTTTTCCTTCCATCACCGGCTTACCGGCCAGCGCGCCAATGTTGCCTAAACCCAACACCGCCGTACCGTTTGAAATCACCGCAACCAGATTGCCACGCGCCGTGTATTTGTACGCTGCCAGCGGGTCTTTTTCGATTTCAAGACAAGGTGCAGCAACGCCGGGCGAATAGGCCAGCGCCAGATCGCGCTGAGTGGCAAGAGGCTTGGTCGGAGAAACCTGGATTTTACCGGGGACCGGGAATTCGTGGAAATCAAGAGCGCTTTGTTTTAACTGGTCATCCATCTTGTTGTTCCTTTCACGTATCGATCAAAAAAGTGACGCGCAGTCTGGTGCGTCGCACATTATCACCGCACTGCGGGACGCAAACTTTGAAGGCCCCCAAACTATCACGACTTAAATAAAGAATTTGTAATCAACTCATAACAACCATGTTACCTGCTTAAGCCAGCAATACCATGCCTGTCTGCTATGCTTTTTTGTGGTGCACCTCATGAATTCCTCAGAAGTGTGAATTAAAGCACTCATCTAACACTTTACTTTTCAAGGAGTATTTCCTATGAACCAGTTAGACGGCATCAAACAATTCACCACTGTCGTGGCGGACAGCGGCGATATTGAGTCCATTCGTCATTATCAACCCCAGGATGCCACCACCAATCCTTCTCTGTTGCTGAAAGCCGCGGCGCTTGACCACTACAGCCATTTAATCGATGACGCGCTGGAATGGGGGAAAAAGCGGGGTACCACTCAGGAGCAGCAGGTCGCTGAAGCTTGCGATAAACTGGCGGTCAATTTTGGTGCGGAAATTCTGAAAAGCATTCCGGGCCGCGTGTCGACCGAAGTGGATGCCCGCCTCTCCTTCGATAAACAAAAAAGTATCGATAAAGCCCGCCACCTGGTCGACCTGTATCAACAGCAGGGCATCGAAAAATCACGTATTTTGATCAAACTCGCCTCCACCTGGGAAGGCATTCGCGCGGCACAAGAGCTCGAGAAAGAGGGAATCAACTGCAACCTGACGCTGCTGTTCTCCTTCGCTCAGGCCCGCGCCTGCGCCGAAGCGGGCGTCTTTTTGATCTCCCCGTTCGTTGGTCGCATTTACGACTGGTACCAGGCGCGCAGCCCCATGGACCCGTACGTGGTGGAAGAAGATCCGGGCGTGAAGTCGGTGCGCAATATCTACGATTACTACAAACGTCATCGCTATGACACCATCGTTATGGGCGCCAGCTTCCGCCGTACCGAACAGATCCTCGCGCTGACCGGCTGCGATCGCCTGACCATAGCCCCGAACCTGCTGAAAGAGCTGCAGGACAGCGAAGAACCGGTAATTCGCAAACTGGTGCCCTCTTCGCAGACCTTCCACCGTCCCACGCCAATGACCGAAGCCGAATTCCGCTGGGAACATAACCAGGACCCGATGGCGGTCGAAAAACTCTCTGACGGCATCCGTCAGTTCGCCGTCGACCAACGCAAACTGGAAGACCTGCTTGCCGCCAAACTCTAAATCTTGCCACGGAGAGATCTATGTCCCGTAAAGACCTTGCCAATGCCATTCGCGCGCTCAGTATGGACGCTGTTCAGAAAGCCAATTCCGGTCACCCGGGCGCACCAATGGGGATGGCAGATATTGCCGAAGTGTTATGGAACGATTTCCTTAAGCACAACCCGACCGATCCGACCTGGTACGATCGCGATCGTTTTATTCTTTCAAACGGTCACGCCTCTATGCTGCTCTATAGTCTGCTGCATCTGTCAGGCTATGACCTGCCGCTTGAGGAGTTGAAAAACTTTCGTCAGTTACACTCCAGAACGCCCGGTCACCCGGAAATCGGCTATACGCCGGGGGTGGAAACCACCACCGGACCGTTGGGCCAGGGGCTGGCGAACGCTGTCGGTCTCGCCATTGCGGAACGCACACTGGCCGCACAGTTCAACCAACCGGATCACGAGATTGTCGATCACTTCACCTATGTGTTCATGGGCGATGGCTGCCTGATGGAAGGCATTTCGCATGAGGTGTGTTCGCTGGCGGGAACGTTGGGGCTGGGCAAGCTGATTGGTTTTTACGATCACAACGGCATCTCCATTGACGGGGAAACCGAAGGCTGGTTCACCGATGATACCGCGAAACGTTTTGAAGCCTACCACTGGCATGTGGTGCATGAAATCGATGGCCACGATCCGGAAGCGGTGAAAAAAGCGATCCAGGAAGCACAAAGCGTGAAGGATAAACCGTCGTTGATCATCTGTCGTACGGTGATTGGCTTCGGTTCGCCGAACAAAGCAGGCAAAGAGGAGTCTCACGGCGCGGCGCTGGGGGAAGAAGAAGTGGCGCTGACCCGCCAGAAACTTGGCTGGCACCATCCGGCATTTGAGATCCCGAAAGAGATTTATCGCGCCTGGGACGCCCGCGAAAAAGGCGAAAAAGCGCAGCAGCAATGGAAAGAGAAGTTCGCCGCGTATAAGAAAGCACATCCGGAACTGGCTGGCGAATTTACGCGCCGCATGAGCGGTGGTCTGCCTGAAGCATGGGAAGAAACCACGCAAAAATACATTAACGAGCTACAGGCGAATCCCGCGAAAATCGCCACCCGCAAGGCATCGCAAAATACCCTTAACGTCTACGGTCCGCTCTTGCCGGAGCTGTTAGGCGGTTCGGCAGATCTGGCGCCGAGCAACCTGACAATCTGGAAAGGCTCTACCTCATTGAAAGAAGATCTGGCGGGCAATTACATTCACTACGGCGTGCGCGAATTTGGCATGACCGCCATCGCCAATGGCATCGCCCATCACGGCGGCTTCGTGCCCTATACCGCCACCTTCCTGATGTTCGTTGAATATGCGCGTAATGCGGCGCGTATGGCGGCGCTGATGAAGGCGCGACAAATCATGGTCTATACCCATGACTCCATCGGTCTGGGGGAAGATGGTCCGACCCACCAGGCGGTGGAACAGCTCGCCAGCCTGCGTCTGACGCCCAATTTCAGCACCTGGCGACCGTGCGATCAGGTTGAAGCGGCGGTGGGCTGGAAGCTGGCGGTGGAGCGACACAATGGTCCCACGGCGCTGATCCTCTCACGCCAAAATCTGGCGCAGGTTGAACGCACGCCAGAGCAGGTGAAAGAGATTGCCCGCGGCGGTTATATCCTCAAAGACAGCGGCGGCAAGCCGGATATCATCCTGATCGCCACGGGTTCCGAAATGGAAATTACCCTGCAGGCCGCGGAAAAACTAACCGGTGAAGGGCGTAACGTCCGCGTGGTATCGCTGCCCTCAACGGATATTTTCGATGCTCAGGATGAAGCGTACCGCGAATCCGTACTGCCGTCGAACGTCAGCGCTCGCGTGGCCGTCGAAGCGGGGATTGCCGATTACTGGTACAAATATGTGGGCTTAAAAGGGGCAATTGTCGGCATGACCGGATACGGTGAATCGGCGCCAGCAGAGAAGCTGTTCCCTTATTTCGGTTTTACGGTCGAGAACATTGTTGAGAAAGCCCATAAGGTTTTGAAAGTCTGATGCAGGCAACGCCGGATGACGACGCTAATGCGTCTTATCCGGCCTACAGGATAGCCTTTCGTGGGCCGGATTAGACGCAGTCGTTATCCGAAAAAATCAACGCGTGATCCACAGCGTGGGCCAGGCATCTGGCCCATGCCAGCCATCACAGCTCGGCTCTTCGGCATAACGCACCAGACGAAAACGCTGGCCGTCAAACCGCCAGCGCGTCTGGATCCCACAGTCCGTTAATCCCCGGCCTTTGGCCAGCGTAATTAACTCACGCGACTTCTCGTCAAATTCTGCGTTCATCAACTCCATATCGTTACTTTCCGCGCCGCTGTTAAACGGCAAACGCAGCCGCACCGGGTGTGAGGCGAGCGGTTTTTTGCGCGAAACGATCCACGCCAGATCGATGGTGTTGTATGCCCCGGCTTCGCAGGCAATCATCATCAGGGCTTTGTCATCAGTGAGCGCGGTCACCCGGACCTCGCGGCGTGAAGGATCGAGTGAACACTTAATACCGTTCATTCGCCAGTTGCCGTAATCCAGGAGGTCGTTGCGTTCGTCGAGGGAGAGCGGTGTGGGGGTCGGGTTCACGACGGCCACGCCTTTAAGTGCAGGCGCTGGCGGCACGCTGAGCGGCGGATCGTCACCTTTTTCAATCCACGCCGTTTCACTGCCGACTCGCTTTTGCTGCGCGTCAATAAACAGCAGCGCCGCTTTCAGCCCGGCCAGCGAAATCGTCTGATTCCCCTTTTGCAGGGTGATCGCTTTCCCGTCCTGAATCGTCGCCAGGAAGTCTGCGATGGTTGCCGTGTCGTCCGTCATCAGGTGCCACGGCGTTATGCGCCAGCGCTCGGTACTCAGCGCCAGTGACTTGCCGTCCAGCAACAGTCGCGGCGCAATGTCCGCTTCGTTGGTGGGCGCGGTCAATCCGCCGAGATCGATGCGCAACACCGCGTCAGTATGCGCCCCGGCACTGCGACTCAAGGTCATCACCAGTCCGCCGTGTTCACCGGTATTACGTGCAACGCAAAAATTCTGGTTATTACAGGTCACCTGCCAGTCAGAAAAAGCCTGTTGGGCAGGGGCTGCCCACAGCAAGCGGGTCGGCATCAGGCCGAGCAGGAAAAGGAAAATAACGCGATAGCGCATGGACGGTAATAACCCCGGAAATCAAACGAACAACACCGGTGTATCTTCGTTGTGCTGTTGACCATGCTCAATCGGATTTGTCGGATAGAACCAATAATTCGTAAAGAAATATAATTCTTATTTATCAATCCATTAAATGTGAGGATTGCAAATAGTTGAGCAATAACACGGTCTTACCGTCTCGTATTTCACCGGTTTGAATCATCTCCAGCGTCTGGGTAAACGGTAATTCCAGCACCTCGATGTCTTCGTCTTCCACACCCCCACCCGCGTTAGCGCGCTGACTGTCGCTGTACTGTGCGATAAAAAAATGAATCAGCTCCGTCACGCCGCCCGGAGACATGTACAGTTCAAAAAGCTTACGCACCTCGCCCACTTCATAGCCCGTCTCTTCAATGGCTTCTTTGCGAATGCACGCTTCCGGTTCGTCGTTGTCGAGTAATCCGGCGCAGGTCTCAATCAACTGCCCACTTTCGTTACCATTCACCCACGTCGCCACGCGGAACTGGCGAATCAGTACCACGGTCTTTTTCTCTGCGTTATACAACAGGATCGTTGCCCCGTTGCCGCGATCGAACACTTCGCGTTTGTGACGAATGACTTCGCCATTCGAGCGGGTTAAATCGTAAGTGATATTGCGCAGGATAAAATAGTTATCAGAAAGGACTTTGTCTTTAACGAGGGTGATTTTTTGCGACATACCGGCTCCACAGCGTAAGAAGAGAAATTATACTACGCCGTGAAACCAGTTTTGTCTGTGTAAGATAAGGCTGAATTATGCCGGACAGCGGTGAATTGTAGACCTGATAAGCGCAGCGCTATCAAACCGGATGTCGGCTACGCCTTATCCGGCCTATGGGATAGTCAAACGTTTATCGCCCCAGCCAGTCGATGATCCCCTGCGCAGCGTGGCGTCCTTCCGCCATTGCGGTGACTACCAGATCGGCACCGCGTACGGCGTCGCCACCGGCAAAGATCTTCGGATTACTGGTCTGGTAACGATAAGTGCTCTCAACGTTCGCCGCGATGCGCCCCCAGCTATCCACCTTCACACCGTGGGTCTCCAGCCACGGCATCCCGTGCGGATGGAAACCAAACGCCATGATCACGGCGTCTGCCGGCATCACAAACTCGCTGCCGGCGATCGGCACCGGACGGCGTCGTCCCTGAGCATCAGGTTCGCCCAGTTGCGTACGCAGGAAACGAACGCCGCAGACGCGCCCTTCTGCGTTCAGCTCCAGATCGACGGGTTGTACGTTGAACTCGAAGCTGGCTCCTTCCTCGCGGGCGTTTTTCACCTCTTTCTTCGAACCCGGCATATTGGCCTCGTCACGGCGGTAGGCGCAGGTGACCTGACTTGCACCATGACGCAGCGCGGTACGTACGCAGTCCATCGCGGTATCACCACCGCCGAGCACCACCACGTTGAGTCCGGCGGTGTCAATGTACGGTTCTTCAGGATCGTCATGCAGCCCCATCACCTGTTTGGTATTCGCGATCAGGAACGGTAGCGCGTCGTAAACGCCCGGCGCATCTTCGTTGGGCAGGTCAGCCTTCATCGAACGATAGGTTCCCACGCCGACAAATACGGCGTCGTAATCTTCCAGCAGCGCCTCCATTTTCACGTCCCTGCCCACTTCGCAGTTCAGCTCAAAATGGATACCCATCGCGCTGAAGATTTCCCGGCGACGCGCCAGCAGGGATTTATCCAGTTTGAAAGCAGGAATACCAAAAGTCAGCAGCCCGCCAATTTCAGGGTGACGGTCAAAAACCGTGGCGCTGACGCCGTGACGCGCCAGCACGTCGGCACAGGCAAGCCCTGCCGGACCGGCGCCAATAATCGCCACGCGCTTATCAACTTTCTGGACATGGCTCAGATCCGGTCGCCAGCCTTTACCCAGCGCACGGTCAGAGATATAGCGTTCGATGTTACCGATCGTCACCGCCCCGTGTTCATCGCGCACCGTACAGGCGCCTTCGCAAAGGCGATCCTGCGGGCAGACGCGCCCGGTAATCTCCGGCAAACAGTTTGTCTGGTGCGACAACTCTACCGCCGCATCAATATTTCCGGCTTTCACCAGTTCAATCCACTGGGGGATATGGTTATGCAGCGGGCAGGTCCATTCGCAAATACTGTGCTCACCACACTTCAGGCAGCGTGAGGCCTCCTGCTCCGCCTGAGCGGTGCGAAAAGGCAGATAGATTTCGTCAAAGCTGGTTTTTCGCGCCTCAATCGCCAGCTTGTCCGGCTCGCCGCGTGCAGGCGTCGCGTGCATTTGCTCAATTTTACTTTTCACTCTGACGGACGGCGGCGTTACCTCCGCGTGCCAGGGCTGGTTTTCCTGGCGGGCCGTACGCAAACGGCGCGCTTTCGCCAGATGCGTGAGCGAAGCTTCCGTCACCAGTTGCAGCGCATCCGCAGGACAGTTCTCCACACAGGCCGGCCCCTTTTCCCGCCCCTGACAGAGGTCGCATTTATGTGCTGTGGCTTTGACCTGATCGTTAGCGACAGGGGTCAGGACGATTTGCATGGTGCCAAACGGGCAGGCCACCACGCAGGATTTACAGCCGATACACTTTTGCTGATTCACCTGCACACTGTCGTTGAAGTGGCTTATCGCCCCGTTCGGACAACTTCGCGCGCAGGGCGCATCTTCGCAATGGTGGCAGGTCACTGCACTACGCTGATGCTGATGCTTAATAACCGTGATCCGGGGCTGGTAGTGACGTTGGCTAAGGACATGTTGCTCTTCATTGTGGGCCAAAACGCAAGCGACTTCACAGGCATGGCATCCCAGGCACTGTTGGCTGTTGGCCATAATAAAACGGTTCATGGCGACCTTCTTTTTTGGTTGTAAAAACCTTATTCTTTATATAAGTGTTGTTATTAACCGACTGGCCACACGTCGGCAATGTTCATTTGCCCAGGAAGCACAACTATTTCTACTGAACCTGTGGCAGATCAATTTATTTCAGCCCAGGTGAAATTACGTTTCAGTTCTGCGAGAGATTTTTCATCGTAAGCACTTTTAAAGGAAATTACGCGTGTGATCGTCAAACGCCCCGTCTCGGCCAGTCTGGCCCGGGCTTTTTTTTACATTGTCCTGCTCTCGATTCTCTCAACCGGCGTGGCGTTACTGACGCTGGCAAGTAGCCTGCGGGATGCCGAAGCCATTAACGTGGCGGGTTCGTTGCGCATGCAGAGCTATCGTCTGGGTTACGATCTGCAAAGCCACAGCCCGCAATTAAACGCCCATCGCCTGCTCTTTCAGCAGGCTCTCAATTCACCGGCGTTAAACAATCTGAATGCATGGTATGTGCCCCAGGCGGTAAAAGGCCGCTACGCGCAGCTACACGCTAACTGGCTGGAAATGAATACCCGCCTGGTGGATGGCGACCTGCAGTGGTATCAGAACAACATTAACGCCTACGTTGATAAGATCGATCTCTTCGTGCTGGCATTGCAGCACTACGCCGAACGCAAAGTGATGCTGGTTGTGGGGATCTCACTGGCGGGCGGTATTGGCATTTTTACGCTTGTCTTTTTCACCCTGCGACGAATTCGTCATCAGGTTGTGCGTCCGCTGAATCAACTGGTGATGGCCAGCCAGCGGATTGAACATGGTCAGTTTGACTCGCCACCACTGGACACGCACCTTCCCAATGAGCTGGGGCTGCTGGCGAAGACCTTTAATCAGATGTCGAGCGAACTGCATAAGCTGTATCGCTCGCTGGAAGCGAAGGTCGAAGAAAAGACCCACGATCTCCATGAAGCCAAACGCCGTCTGGAGGTGCTGTACCAGTGCTCTCAGGCGCTGAATACCAGTCAGATTGATGTGCACTGCTTCCGCCATATTTTGCAGATTGTCCGGGATAACGAAGCGGCACAATTCCTCGAGCTTACCGTTGGGGAGAACTGGCGTATCAGTGAAGGTGAAAAACAGGCCGACCTGCCGATGCAAATCCTGCCGGTGACCATGCAGGAGACGGTCTACGGCGAACTACACTGGCAAAGTCAGCATGTCGCCAGCGCCATCCCGCTGTTAAACAGCGTATCGACAATGCTGGGGCGCGGTCTGTACTTCAATCACGCGCAGAAACACTTCCAGCAACTGTTGCTCATGGAAGAACGCGCCACTATTGCCCGCGAGTTGCATGATTCGCTGGCGCAGGTGCTCTCGTATCTGCGCATTCAGTTGACGCTGCTCAAGCGTTCCATTCCAGAGGATAACGCCCCTGCGCAGGCCATTATGGATGACTTCTCGCGGGCGCTGAACGATGCGTATCGCCAGCTACGTGAACTGTTAACCACCTTCCGCCTGACATTACAACAGGCCGATTTACCCTCCGCACTGCATGAGATGCTCGAAACGCTGCAAGGGCAGACCACGGCTAAACTCACTCTGGACTGCCGATTGCCGACGCTCGCGCTCGATGCACAAATGCAGGTCCATTTATTACAGATTGTCCGTGAAGCGGTGCTCAACGCGATGAAACACGCTAATGGCAGCGAGATTGCTGTCAGTTGTGTGACGGCGCCGGATGGTAATCATACGGTATATATTCGTGATAATGGCGTGGGCATCGGCGAGCCTAACGAACCGGCGGGGCATTATGGTCTGAATATTATGCGCGAGCGTGCGGAGCGTCTTGGCGGCACGTTAAGTTTCTCGCAGCCTTCGGGCGGCGGGACGTTAGTGAGCATTAGCTTTCGCTCGACAGACGCAGAAGAGGACGCAAGTCATCTGACATAAATTCGCACCAAACTGGACGTGAACATGCGGGAAGCTGACAAACACTGTAATCAGGCATGATAATTTACATTATCTCCTTTTTTTCTCCACGTTTGACTCGTACCTTCCCGCTACAGTGAAGCAAGTTATACCTATAAAGATATACAGAATAATGAGGTCCTCTTTCTGATGGCGAATTTCTTTATCGATCGCCCCATCTTTGCCTGGGTGCTGGCTATCCTGTTGTGTCTGACAGGTACCCTGGCTATTTTTTCTTTGCCGGTGGAGCAATATCCGGATCTGGCACCGCCAAACGTGCGCATCACGGCGAACTATCCCGGCGCCTCTGCGCAAACGCTGGAAAACACCGTCACGCAGGTCATTGAACAGAACATGACCGGCCTTGATAATCTGATGTACATGTCTTCGCAAAGCAGCGGAACCGGGCAAGCGTCGGTAACGCTAAGCTTCGTGGCCGGCACCGATCCGGATGAAGCGGTACAGCAGGTCCAGAACCAGTTGCAGTCGGCGATGCGTAAGCTGCCGCAGGCGGTACAAAACCAGGGTGTCACGGTACGTAAGACCGGGGATACCAATATCCTGACAATTGCTTTCGTCTCTACCGACGGTTCGATGGATAAACAGGATATTGCAGACTACGTCGCCAGTAATATTCAGGATCCCCTCAGCCGGGTGAACGGCGTCGGCGATATTGATGCTTACGGCTCGCAATATTCCATGCGCATCTGGCTGGATCCGGCAAAGCTCAATAGTTTTCAGATGACCGCGAAAGATGTCACCGACGCCATTGAGTCGCAGAACGCGCAGATCGCCGTCGGACAGCTTGGCGGAACCCCTTCCATTGATACTCAGGCGCTGAACGCCACCATCAACGCCCAATCACTACTGCAAACGCCGGAACAATTTCGCGCCATTACCCTGCGCGTCAATCAGGATGGTTCAGAAGTGACCTTAGGCGATGTCGCCACCGTCGAAATGGGGGCAGAGAAGTATGACTATCTCAGCCGCTTCAATGGCAATGCAGCGTCCGGACTTGGGGTTAAACTGGCGTCAGGGGCCAATGAAATGGCGACCGCGACACAGGTAATTAAACGCCTGGATGAGCTGGCACAATACTTTCCGCACGGTCTGGAGTACAAGGTGGCCTATGAAACCACCTCCTTCGTTAAAGCCTCTATTGAAGATGTGGTGAAAACGCTGCTGGAAGCGATTGCGCTGGTGTTCCTCGTGATGTATCTGTTCCTGCAGAATTTCCGCGCCACGTTAATCCCCACCATTGCCGTGCCGGTAGTGCTGATGGGCACCTTCTCGGTGCTTTATGCCTTCGGTTACAGCATTAACACGCTGACCATGTTTGCGATGGTACTGGCGATAGGCCTGCTGGTGGATGACGCCATCGTGGTGGTGGAAAACGTCGAGCGTATTATGAGTGAGGAAGGTCTCACGCCGCGCGAGGCGACGCGAAAATCGATGGGACAAATTCAGGGCGCGCTGGTCGGTATCGCGATGGTGCTGTCAGCTGTTTTTGTGCCGATGGCCTTCTTTGGCGGAACCACCGGGGCAATCTACCGTCAGTTCTCGATTACGATCGTGGCGGCAATGGTGCTTTCTGTTCTGGTGGCGATGATCCTAACCCCTGCCCTGTGCGCCACTTTGCTTAAACCGCTGCATAAAGGTGAACACCACGGACAAACCGGTTTCTTCGGCTGGTTTAACCGTACCTTCAACCGTAACGCCGAGCGTTACGAAAAAGGCGTCGCCAGGATTCTGCATCGCAGCCTGCGCTGGATACTGATTTACGTGCTACTGCTTGGCGCGATGGTGGTGCTGTTTTTGCGTCTGCCGACCTCGTTCCTGCCGCTGGAAGACCGCGGCATGTTTACCACGTCAATACAGTTGCCGAGCGGTTCAACGCAGCAGCAAACCTTAAAAGTGGTGCAGGAAGTCGAAAAATATTACTTCACCCACGAAAAAGAGACCGTTCAATCCGTCTTTGCGACTGTCGGTTCCGGCCCGGGTGGCAACGGTCAGAACGTCGCACGTATGTTCGTGCGTCTGAAAGACTGGAGTGAACGCGACTCCACCACCGGCACCTCGTTTGCCATCATCGAACGTGCGACAAAGGCCTTTAACAAAATTAAAGAGGCGCGCGTGTTCGCCAGCAGTCCGCCAGCCATCAGCGGTCTCGGCAGCTCGGCAGGCTTTGATATGGAACTGCAGGATCACGCCGGCGCCGGTCATGACGCCTTAATGGCCGCACGTGACCAACTGATTCGTCTGGCGTCGCAGGATAGCGCGTTAACCCGTGTGCGCCACAACGGTCTGGACGACAGCCCTCAGCTACAAATCGATGTCGACCAACGCAAAGCGCAGGCGCTGGGCGTATCCATTGACGATATTAACGATACGTTACAAACCGCCTGGGGATCGAGTTACGTCAACGACTTTATGGATCGTGGCCGCGTGAAGAAAGTCTACGTCCAGGCGGCAGCGAAATACCGTATGCTGCCAGACGATATCAACCTGTGGTATGTGCGTAATAACAGCGGCGGCATGGTGCCTTTCTCGGCTTTTGCTACCTCTCGCTGGGAGACGGGTTCTCCACGCCTGGAGCGCTACAACGGCTATTCAGCGGTCGAAATTGTTGGTGAAGCCGCGCCAGGCGTAAGTACCGGGACGGCGATGGATGTGATGGAGTCGCTGGTGCGTCAGCTGCCGACCGGATTTGGTCTGGAATGGACCGCGATGTCCTACCAGGAGCGACTCTCCGGGGCGCAGGCACCTGCACTGTATGCCATTTCACTGCTGGTCGTATTCCTGTGCCTGGCCGCGCTGTATGAAAGCTGGTCGGTCCCGTTCTCGGTAATGCTGGTGGTGCCGTTGGGGGTTATCGGCGCGCTGCTCGCTACCTGGATGCGCGGTCTGGAAAACGACGTCTATTTCCAGGTGGGATTGTTGACGGTTATTGGGCTCTCGGCAAAAAACGCCATTTTGATCGTTGAATTTGCCAATGAGATGAACGAGAAAGGACACGATCTACTGGATGCGACGCTCCACGCCTGCCGGCAGCGCTTACGTCCAATTCTGATGACCTCTCTGGCGTTTATCTTTGGCGTACTGCCGATGACTATCAGCAGCGGCGCAGGATCCGGCGGTCAACATGCCGTCGGCACGGGCGTCATGGGGGGGATGATCTCGGCAACGGTGCTGGCTATCTACTTCGTGCCGCTGTTCTTCGTGCTGGTCCGTCGACGCTTCCCGCTGAAGCCACGCCCGGAATAAGAAATAAAAAGGCGACCTGTCAACGGGTCGCCCTTTCTGTGTGATGAGTCCCACACGGTATGCTTTGTTATTTGGCTATCCTTCCAGAAATTTATTTGCGAAGCATAACTTCGATAAAATCTTTCCAGTTCCCCAGTTCGCGTTCAATCATAACAACCTCTGCTTCTTATTATGCGTATTCTACAAAAACACTCTCGTCTGGTGAAGACAAATTAACCGATTGCTGTGATTACATCCTCCGGGGTGTGGTTGATGTGATTACTATGGCGCGGTCTCCATAAATTTTATGTGACTTACTGCAATAATTCGAAATAATCATACCTTATCTGGTACTCCTGCAATTTCGATTAAAAACAAGTAACTGCGTCGGAGAAAATTCCGAATTTTGCTTAGGGAGTCAATATCAGCGGATTCAGGAATTATTATTCACATTAGTTCAACAATGTTATATTTACCGATCACGATTAAATGACAAAATGTATTATCGGATGTAACGATATTGATGATTATATAATCAATTCACGTTAATAAGGATGCAAATGATTACCCTCTACGGTATTAAAAATTGTGACACGATTAAAAAGGCCCGCCGGTGGCTGGAAGCGCGTGGTATCGACTACCGATTTCACGATTACCGTGCCGATGGCCTGGACAACACACTTCTTACTTCATTTATCAATGAGTTAGGATGGGAACCGCTTCTCAACACCCGTGGAACGACGTGGCGTAAACTGGATGAAGCCACGCGCAGCCACATCACCGATGCTGCGTCTGCTGCCGCATTAATGACTGAAATGCCAGCGATCATCAAACGCCCATTGCTCTGCGCGCCCGGGAAGCCTATGCTGCTGGGTTTTAGTGAATCCAGTTATCAGCAGTTTTTTGACGAGGTGTAGTCTATGTCGTGCCCGGTTATTGAGCTGACACAACAGCTTATTCGCCGCCCTTCCCTGAGCCCGGATGATGCGGGTTGTCAGGCGTTGATGATTGAACGCCTGCGCGCGATCGGTTTTACCGTTGAGCGCATGGATTTTGCGGATACACAGAATTTTTGGGCATGGCGCGGGCAGGGTGAGACGCTGGCGTTTGCCGGTCACACCGACGTTGTCCCGGCAGGCGATGCCGATCGCTGGATCAACCCCCCTTTTGAACCCACCATTCGCGACGGGATGTTATTTGGTCGCGGCGCGGCAGATATGAAAGGTTCGCTGGCGGCTATGGTGGTGGCAGCAGAGCGCTTTGTCGCTCAGCATCCGAACCACAAAGGGCGTCTGGCGTTTTTGATTACCTCTGATGAAGAGGCCAGCGCGAAAAACGGCACCGTCAAGGTGGTCGAGGCGCTGATGGCGCGAAATGAACGACTGGATTACTGCCTGGTCGGCGAGCCCTCAAGCACCGAAGTCGTGGGTGACGTGGTGAAGAATGGCCGTCGCGGATCGTTGACCTGCAATCTGACTATTCATGGCGTGCAGGGCCACGTAGCTTATCCCCATCTGGCGGATAACCCGGTGCACCGCGCCGCGCCAATGCTCAATGAGCTGGTAAATATTGAGTGGGATCAGGGTAATGAATTTTTCCCGGCCACCAGTATGCAGATTGCCAACATCCAGGCGGGTACCGGCAGCAATAACGTCATTCCCGGTGAGCTGTTCGTCCAGTTCAACTTCCGTTTCAGTACCGAACTGACCGATGAGATGATCAAAGCGCGGGTGCACGCGCTGCTCGAGAAACATCAGTTGCGCTATACCGTTGACTGGTGGCTTTCCGGCCAACCGTTTTTAACCGATCGCGGGAAGCTGGTCGATGCTGTCGTGAACGCCATCGAGCACTATAATGAAATTAAACCGCAGTTGCTGACCACGGGCGGTACGTCTGATGGGCGGTTTATTGCTCGTATGGGGGCGCAGGTCGTGGAGTTGGGTCCGGTGAATGCCACAATTCATAAAATCAATGAATGCGTGAACGCTGCCGACCTGCAACTGCTTGCTCGTATGTATCAACGAATTATGGAACAACTCGTCGCCTGACGAGATTCCTGCAAGAGGTAACGCGCATGGACTGGCTGGCTAAATATTGGTGGATTCTGGTGCTGGTGTTTTTGGTAGGTGTGCTGCTGAATGTCATCAAGGATCTCAAACGCGTCGACCACAAAAAATTCCTCGCGAATAAACCGGAACTTCCCCCGCATCGCGACTTTAACGATAAATGGGATGACGACGACGATTGGCCGAAGAAAGACCAACCGAAGAAATAATCAAAGGCCGGAGGTTTTTTTCCCTCCGGCCTTATCGTTTAGATCATCTCAATCACGTCATCATCGTTCGGCGTACCGCCGCTGAGCGCTTCATCAAAGTAGTGCTTCGGTACGGTATAGCGCAAATGATCGAGGGCAAACTGCATGCTACGATCGTCAATCGCATGACCGAGATCTTCCACGATATCCAGCGTGACATCGCCCCCCGCAGTTAACAGCGCGTCCTGCGCGGCGACCGCATGCGAAAGTTCAATCACCCGATCTTCACCACCGTGAATCAGATGTATCGTGGTAGCAGTTGATGCCGTTTCCGGCAGGCTGGCGAAGCGTCCGTTAAACGCAATCACTCGCGAGGCAAGGCCTGGCTCGGCTTTGATACTCTCCAGCGCCATAATCGCCCCCTGAGAGAAACCAATCAGCGCCGTGGCATTCGCCCCTACGCCACTCTGTTTTTGCCAGTAACGTACGGTTTCGATAAACACCGGCATGATGGCATCAATCCGCGCCTGGCGGTTCTCTTCCGTCACCCCTTGCACGGAAAACCACTGACGCCCGGATGCCGGGCCGCTCGGCTCAACGCCGCCGATACTGACCACCAGCGCGTCGGGAAAGAGAGGAGCGAACCACGAACCGATCTCGCCCATTGCGACAGGGTTATCGCCCACGCCATGAAACAGCAGCAATAGCTGTTGAGCAGGTTGGGTCGGGCTTTGAACAACAAAATGGTCATGTTTCATGGCGATCTCCTTAACTGATGTCGTTCATTCTACGCGGCTCAATCGCAATGACCATGCCAGAAAATTGAAGGAGTTAGTGAAAAAATTGCCATTGCAGAATGCGATTGCGCGCATGCTCAGCACGCGAGGGTTCCAGAGCAGCAAGCGCCTGCGCCGCTTCTTCGCGCTGACGTTTCAGCAGCGCTTTACGCCCGGAAAGGCGCAATGTCACACAGAGTTCAGCATCGCTGCGTCGCTCTTGCAGACAACCCCGCAGCGCCGGGAGTGGCAGCGTACTGGTCAGTAACAGACGACTCATGCAGCCCAGTGATGTCAGCAACGGACGGTGCGCAAAGGCAAATCCCGCCAGCGTCTGCCAGTCGTCCTCATTAAGCGTAGTCGCTTTTAGTGGTTCAACCGGGATCGCTTCCCCATTCCATCGCGCAAGTATGTCGGCATCACGGCGTAAACGCTGATGTTCATACTCAGCCAGGCGTCTTCCCGCCGCGTTAAGCGGTAAGAGTGCCATTGCGGTATAGCAACCACTGCTGGCCTCTTTGTGATTGCCCATACGCACCAGGATGAAGCCGCAGCGCTGCCAGAAGCGCCACAACTCCGGCGTATAGCCAAAGCTCACAGAAAGGTAGTCGCAATTTGCCGCATGGGCCTGCGCGATTAGCTGTTGCCCAATGCCTTCGCGCTGACGCCCCGGATGGACGGCAATACGACTGATCCGACGACCGATCAGGGTAGCCGCCAGCGGGTACCCACCGTGTGCCGCCAGCGACTGCGCGACGAGGTTCCCCCGGGGCCGTCGAAAGCCCGCCCAGACAGCCTGGCTGAGGCCCGCGCTAAGGCCCCCCTCGTCCACCAGCCACAGCGCACCAGCCACTTCAGTGCCACAGGTGGCCTGCAAAAAATGCTGACCCGGCGCATCCATCATACGGCGTAGATCCAGCGGAGAGGTGCGATAATGCGCCCCGGAAAGCAGGCGATAGACCGCCAGAGGCATTTGTGGCTGCGTTCGCCACGCGCTCTGTTCAAAAGGGGACAGGGTGATATCGCCCCGCGGGACGCAGGCAAAGCTGTCATCATCAAACACCAGCGCCTCGTTGATCATCTTTTCCAGTGGGCAGCCCTGCGCCCAGCGAACAGGTTGCACAAGCTCATAGCGTTGCAGATGCGGGAAACGGGCGCAGAATTTCAGCAGAAAACCGCGTCCGGTTCCTTCGTAACCCTGTACGGTCGTTGTCAGTAGGGTACGCGGGAAGCGGGAAACCAGACGTTGCAGCAACGGCGCGGGGATCGCCGCGGCTTCATCGACGACCAGCCAGTCAGCGTCAACTTTCGCATTCAGCAGCGCATCCGGTGCCATAAAGCGGAAGCGGTCGCCGGCAAACTGTGCCAGCACATCGGTTGCCGCTTTTGCTGGCGCGGTGACGATGACATCGCCCTTGATACGCGAGATTAATAACCCCGCCAGAGCCGATTTCCCGCGCCCACGAGCCGCAATCACCGTGGCAATTCCTGCGGGCATCTGCAGAAGGGTCTGTAAGAGGATCGCCTGCTCCGGAAGCGGTTCACCGGTTGCGCAGTGCCACCCTGGACGTTTCGGAAAATGCGGAACGCAAAAAGGCTGATGCTGCTGCCAGCACAGCGTCTGCTCATCGGTCTCGATGATTCGCCGTAGGCGGTGGATAAAATGCGGCGTCGGGATAGGCTGAGAACAATCGCTCCAGCGTAGCGAATCGGCATCCGGGCAGGCAGGCCAGCGTGCAAGCGGTGGCGTGAGCAGCACCAGCCAACTGCCCGCCCGCAGCGTTCCGCTTAAGGCGGCAAAGGCCGCTGCATCAAATCCTGTCAGGGCATCGAATACGGCATGATGGAATTCACGGCCCAACAGCGTTTGCAGTGCCTGAGGCGTACAGCACGGTTCGGTGGAAGCCACAGGGGAAACCCGTAGCCAGTCGCCTGGCAATATGTCACGCAGACGTTGCGCCTGCTCATGACACCAGTCAGGCTCGCCGCTCAGCACCAGCAGGCGGCGAATCCCTTCCCGGGACATTTGCGCAGTGAGCGCACTCAGCATGGTTTGAACGGACATCCCTGCCTCAGAAGTTAAAAACCTTTGCCAAAAGTATTACATTGCGCCGGGTTGCCGCTATCAAAGCCACGTTTGAACCAGGTGTAGCGCTGCTCAGAGGTTCCATGCGTGAAACTGTCCGGCACTACGCGCCCCTGGCTTTGCTGCTGGAGACGATCGTCGCCTATTGCTTCAGCGGCATTCAGCGCCTCCTCCAGATCGCCGGACTCCAGAACCCCCTGCTGCTGCATGCTGTGACCCCAGACGCCAGCAAAGCAATCCGCCTGCAGTTCCATACGCACCGAGAGTTGGTTAACTTCCGCCTGTGAAGCGTTCTGTTGCATCTGACGCACCTTCGGTTCGATCCCCAGCAGTTTCTGGACGTGGTGCCCCACTTCGTGGGCAATGACGTAGCCCTGAGCGAAATCACCGTCCGCGCCCAGTTTGTCTTTCATGTCATCGTAAAAGGAGAGATCGATGTAAACCGTGCCATCCGCCGGGCAGTAAAACGGCCCCATGACGGATTGTCCAGTACCGCAACCGGTGCGCGTCGTCCCGCGATACATCACCAGCTTCGGCTGTTGATAGGTGCGGCCCATTTTTTCAAATTGTTGCCCCCAGGTGTCTTCTGTTGTCGCCAGAATGACCGAGGTGAATTTTGCCGCTTCATCTTCATTTGGGCTGATGGATCGCTGAGACGACTGCTGTGAGATCGGCTGTCCCGTCATCAATCCCGTTAAATCGACACCGTAATAGCCCGCCACCAGAACCACAATCAGCAGAACCAGCCCACCCTTTCCAGTCGGCAGACGAAACCCCGGCCCGCCCAGAGAAGGACCGCCGCCGGAGTTACTGCGCCTGTCTTCCACATTGTCACTTTCACGACGCCCTTGCCAGCGCATACTCACCTCAACACAATATTCATTATGATGATGATCGTAGGCGGTTCAGCGCAAGATTACCACAGGAAAGCGAGATTGAAGTGCGAAGAGCAGGCCGGAGAGCAGACCCCGGCCCGAGAGGCGAGTTAGTCGAGATCTACACCCAGACGACGAGCCACGGTTTCATAGGCTTCAATCAAGCCGCCCAGGCTCTGACGGAAACGGTCTTTGTCCATTTTCTCGAGGGTCTCTTTGTCCCACAGACGGCTACCGTCCGGAGAGAATTCATCGCCGAGCACCACTTCGCCTTTGTACAGACCGAATTCCAGTTTAAAGTCGACGAGAATAAGCCCTGCGTCATCGAACAGTTTTTTCAGCACGTCATTCGCTTTATAGGTAAGCTCTTTCATTCGTGCCAGATTCTCTTTGCTCACCCAGCCAAAGGTTTCGCAGTAGGAATCATTGACCATCGGGTCATGCATTGCATCGTTTTTCAGGAACAGGTCGAATAACGGTGGATTCAGTTCAATACCTTCTTCAATACCCAGACGTTTAACCAGAGAGCCTGCCGCACGGTTACGCACCACGCACTCGACCGGCACCATCTCCAGCTTTTTCACCAGGCATTCGGTATCGGAGAGCAGTCGCTCCATCTGCGTCGGGATACCCGCTTCGGCCAGTTTGGTCATGATGAAATAGTTGAACTTGTTATTCACCATGCCCTTACGATCAAACTGCTCAATGCGTGCGCCATCCCCTGCTGACGTATCATTGCGGAATTCGAGCACCAACAGGTCCGGGTTTTCCGTGCTGTATACGGTCTTCGCTTTACCACGATACAACTCAGCTTGCTTTTGCATCTTCATTACTCCTGGGTGTGATCATTTGTATTCAAAACGGGGAATATTATGCCACGCACACGTTTGCGTAGCACGGAAATAAAAAGGGCCGGATTTCTCCAGCCCTGTTTTTTACTTGCTAAACGCAGCCTGGAAGATGGCAACCAGCGCGTCGTTCTGGCTCTGCGTCAGGGTATGCCCCTTCGGATCGATAAACTGCAAGCTGCTGCGGTTATCTAAATCACCGACCTGCAGTTTGTAGTCACCGGAAGAGAGCCCCGGATCGCGAGCGCCCAGTTCCTGCCAACCGCTATCAGACAATGGTTTGTAGGTGACGGCCATGCTCCCCTGAGAACGGGTGCTGTCGGTCACTTTCATGCCGACTTTCTCCAGTGCTGCCGGGAGGCGCTGCCAGACGACGTTGAACGGACCACGCACCACCAGCATCGGTAAACCGGTGTCATCCGCGGCGCTCTGCACGTCCATTGTGGCGGCAGAACGGTTTTGCGCGGCATTCGCGGCGTCAGTGGCGGTCTTATCGAGGCCTGCTGAAATCACGTTCATCATCTCAGTGCTATAACGCTGCAGTGAAGCGGCATCCGCCACAGGCTTACCAGCCTGCTCAAGGTTAACCAGTTTCACCATCACCGCCTGCTGATAGCCCTGCGGTTTAACCGAGATTTGATAACGGCCACGGTACTGCTCGTCTTCGTCCAGACGGTTCCAGTCAACCCAACCGGTTGTCAGCGTCTGGCTGGCATCATCACGTTTTTCAATCGTGTAGTTTTTAGACTGAATCACGCTGACCACCTGCGGCCACAGCGTCGTTCCACGCCCATTTTCCACCAGCAGCGTTGCGGTATCGCCTGCAAACTGGGTCCGGGCACCGGAAACCAGCGCCAGCGGCTGTGCCGGCGGACGGATATCCAGCGCTTTCCCTACGGCACCGCTGCCGTTGGTCACCGGAATGTTGTAGTCGCTCGTGGTCACCGGCAGAATCATACCGGCAGGCGCATGAAGTTCAGCAAGCGGTGCGGCTTCCAGATAGGATTCATCACCACTCACCTGGCGCTTGTAGCGCGAGTCAGAACTACAGGCCGCGAGCAGCAAAACAAGCGAAACACCCGCAACCCTGGCCAGGCGCGACTTTTGTACTGAGTAAGCCATCAAATCTCCCTAAACTTTACAGCAAACCGGCATGCTTGAGCGCCGCTTTGACAATTTCACGACCACTGTCCGTGATCGGTGTCATTGGCAAGCGCAGCGTATCGGTCGCCACAAGGCCCAACGCCTTACATGCCCATTTCACCGGGATAGGGTTGGGTTCGACAAACAGTTTGTTATGTAACGGCATCAGACGCTGGTTAATGGTACGCGCCTCGGCAAAACGCCCTTCCGCCGCCAGTTTGCACATTTCTGCCATATCACGCGCCGCAACGTTAGACGTCACGGAGATCACGCCATGACCGCCTAACTGCATAAAGTCCATCGCGGTCGCGTCATCGCCGCTGAGCAGCAGAAAATCATCGGAAACCAGCTCTTTGAGCTGGTGAACCCGACTTAAGTTCCCTGTCGCCTCTTTAATTGCGACAATATTTTTTAATTCCGCCAGACGGCCAACGGTTTCCGGCAGCATATCGCAACCGGTACGGGATGGCACATTATACAGAATTTGTGGCAGGTCAGTATGCTCAGCGATGGCTTTGAAATGCTGGAACAGACCTTCCTGAGTCGGACGGTTGTAGTAAGGCGTCACCGTCAGACAGCCGACAATCCCGCTGTCATTGAAACGCTGCGTCAGACTAATGGCTTCTGCGGTCGCGTTCGCGCCCGTACCGGCAATCACCGGGATACGTCCATCAGCCAGCTCCAGCGTCATCATCACCACGTCGCCATGTTCATCATGACTCAGCGTGGCGGACTCACCGGTAGTGCCTACAGAAACGATCGCCGAGGTGCCGCTGGCGACATGATAATCAATCAGTTTTTTCAGGCTTGACCGGCAGACATTACCTTTTTCATCCATCGGTGTAACAAGCGCGACAATACTTCCCGTGAACATGGGCCATCCTCTGTGCAAACAAGTGCCTCAATGTTACGTTTGGTACGACAATAAAAGCAAGCGACGAGAGCCCTTCTGATTGTTGTATGCAGGTTTTTTTTATGCTTTCCTTATGATTACCCTACCTCTCAAAGGAAGAACAGGTTTGACACCTTCATCGCAACATTACCTGGTTATTACTGCGCTGGGTGCCGATCGCCCGGGAATTGTGAACACGATCACCCGTCATGTCAGCAGTTGCGGCTGTAATATCGAAGACAGTCGCCTGGCCATGTTGGGCGATGAGTTTACGTTTATCATGCTGCTGTCGGGTACCTGGAATGCCATTACCCTGATCGAATCGACCCTGCCGTTGAAAGGTGCAGAGCTGGATTTATTGATTGTGATGAAACGTACGACGGCGCATCCTCGCCCGCCAATGCCGGCAACGGTATGGGTTCAGGTCGATGTGCCGGATTCGCCACATTTGATTGAACGATTTACGGCCTTGTTTGATAACCATCGAATGAACATTGCGGAACTGATTTCGCGCACGCAACCTGCTGAAAACGATAAGGCGGCGCAGCTATATATCCAGATAACCGCCCACAGTCCGGCGTCGGATGATGCCGCAAATATTGAACAGGCCTTTAAAGCACTATGTACAGAACTCAATGCACAAGGCAGTATTAACGTTGTTAATTATTCACAACATGATGAACAGGATGGAGTTAAGTAATGAATCCACTGAAAGCCGGTGACATCGCACCGAAATTTAGCTTGCCGGACCAAGACGGAGAACAAGTAAATTTGACCGACTTCCAGGGACAGCGTGTTCTGGTCTATTTCTATCCGAAAGCCATGACGCCAGGCTGTACCGTTCAGGCCTGTGGCCTACGCGATAACATGGATGAGTTAAAAAAAGCGGGTGTGGATGTGCTGGGTATCAGCACTGACAAACCTGAAAAACTTTCCCGTTTTGCTGAAAAAGAGCTGCTGAACTTTACCCTGCTGTCTGATGAGGATCATCAGGTCTGCGAGCAATTTGGCGTCTGGGGCGAGAAATCGTTTATGGGGAAAACCTATGACGGGATCCATCGCATCAGCTTCCTGATTGACGCTGACGGCAAGGTTGAACACGTTTTCGATGATTTCAAAACCAGCAATCACCACGATGTGGTGCTGAACTGGCTGAAAGAAAACGCCTGATTTTCGCGCGGCCGGATGACGGCTGACATCCTGTCCGGCCTACCGTTTGTAGGCCGGATAATCGGCTGTCTGTTTAAGCGTCCTTTTTATCTCGCGCCACCTTCCCTGTTGCATAAACGCATCAGGACTCGTCAACGACCTGCGCATCCGGCCAGGCATGGACAACGGCCTTGATTAACGTCGCCAGCGGAATGGCGAAGAAAACGCCCCAGAATCCCCACAGACCGCCAAAGATCACCACCGACAGAATGATGACCAGCGGATGCAAATTCACTGCTTCAGAAAACAACACCGGTACCAGCAGGTTGCCGTCCAGCGCCTGGATAATCAGATAGACGGCGAAACAACTCCAGAACTCGGTCCCCAGACCAAACTGGAACAGCGCAACGCCTACCACAGGAATGGTCACCACAAAAGCGCCGATATAGGGAATGAGTACGGAGAATCCCACCAGTACGGCCAGCAGCAGCGAGTAATTCAGGCCAAACAGCAGGAAGCCAAGCCAGGTCGCCACGCCCACCACCATCATCTCCAGCACTTTACCGCGGATATAGTTGGTAATTTGCTGGTTCATCTCCTTCCAGACCTGCCCTGCCAGACCGCGATTGCGCGGCAGCACACGACGCACAGCGTTCAGCATCTGCTCTTTATCTTTGACGAGGAAAAACACCATCAGCGGCACCAGTACCAGATAGACCGCCAGCGTCAGCAGGCCCACCAGTGAGGCCAGCGAGTATTTCACCACCGAATCGCCCATGGTCAGCATGCGGGTACGCATGTTTTCCGCCATCGCATCAATGATGCCCGCATCCATTAAGGCCGGATAACGCCGCGGCAGCGTGGCGGCAAAATCCGACAGTTTGTTCAGCATCCCCGGCATGTCGCGAATCAGTAAGATCCCCTGCTGCCATGCCACCGGCATCACCACAAAGGCCATTAACAACAAAATGCCGACAAAGACGATCAACACAAGAGAGGTCGCCCAGCGGCGCGAACAGCCGATGGCTTCAAGACGAGCGGTTGGCCATTCCAACAGATAAGCCAGCACAATGGCGACCAGCAGCGGTGCCAGTAATCCACTAAAAAAGAAAAGAATGCCAAACCCGGCGACCAGAATAACCAGCAAGGCAATCGCCTCGGGGTCGCTAAAGCGACGGCGATACCATTGCATCAACATTTCGAGCATAAAACCTTCCCTGAACCTCAATAGCGGGATTGCGATCCCGAATTGTATCGAAATGTCACAAAAAAGACTTCGCTTTTTATTGCTGATTCAGGAAACTGAAAAGTCATTTGTGCAGGGTATTCATCGACCATTTTCGCCGTTACACTGCCAGTATCGGCTGAACGGAACGATACAGCCCGGCATCGGTCAAATGACTATCTCAAAGAAAACAGGACAGAGGTTATGTTCAGGCAGTTTAAGAAGAACCTGGTTGCTACCCTCATTGCCGCGCTGACCCTGAGTCAGGTGGCTCCCGCGTTCGCAGACTCCGCGGACAGCTTGCCGGATATGGGAACCTCGGCGGCAAGTACGCTCTCCATCGGGCAAGAGATGCAGATGGGCGATTATTATGTACGTCAGTTGCGCGGCAGCGCGCCGCTGATTAACGATCCGCTGCTGGTTCAGTACATAAATGGGTTGGGTATGCGTCTGGTTTCTCACGCCGATTCGGTCAAGACGCCCTTTCATTTCTTTTTGATTAATAACGATGAAATTAACGCCTTTGCCTTTTTTGGCGGTAACGTCGTGCTGCACTCTGCCCTGTTTCGCTATTCTGACAACGAAAGCCAGCTTGCCTCAGTCATGGCGCATGAAATCTCACACGTCACCCAACGTCACCTGGCGCGCGCAATGGAAGATCAGAAACGCAGCGCACCGCTGACCTGGGTCGGCGCATTAGGGTCTATTTTGTTAGCGATGGCCAGCCCACAAGCCGGGATGGCCGCACTTACCGGGACGCTGGCGGGTACCCGTCAGGGGATGATCAGCTTTACCCAGCAGAACGAACAGGAAGCTGACCGTATCGGTATTCAGGTCTTACAACGTTCAGGATTCGATCCGCAGGCGATGCCGACCTTCCTGGAAAAACTGCTCGACCAGGCGCGTTACTCCTCGCGTCCACCGGAAATTTTGCTGACCCACCCCCTGCCGGAAAGCCGTCTTTCAGACACCCGCAACCGCGCAAACCAGATGCGTCCGGTGGTGGTGCAATCCTCTGAAGATTTCTATCTGGCGAAAGCGCGAACGCTGGGGATGTATAACTCCGGGCGCAATCAGTTGACCAGCGACATGCTGGACGAGTGGGCAAAAGGTAATGTCCGACAGCAGCGCGCAGCGCAGTATGGTCGTGCGTTACAGGCGATGGAAGCCAGTAAATACGACGAGGCTCGCAAAGCGCTGCAACCGCTGCTGTCCGCAGAGCCCAATAACGCCTGGTATCTGGATCTGGCCACCGATATCGACCTCGGACAAAAGAAAACCACTGACGCGATTGCCCGACTGAAAAAGGCACGTGATTTGCGGGTCAACCCGGTCCTGCAACTCAACCTTGCAAACGCCCTGCTCCAGGGAGGACAGCCACAAGAAGCGGCGACCATCCTTAACCGTTATACCTTTAATAACAAAGACGACGCCAACGGCTGGGATCTGCTGGCGCAGGCGGAAGCCGCGCTGAATAATCGGGATCAGGAGCTGGCCGCACGTGCGGAAGGGTATGCGCTGGCAGGCCGCCTCGATCAAGCCATCTCGTTACTGAGCAGCGCCAGTTCGCAGGTCAAACTGGGTAGCCAACAGCAGGCGCGTTACGATGCGCGCATCGACCAGTTGCGCCAGTTGCAGGAACGCTTTAAGCCGTACACGAAAATGTAAAAAGGATTCACCATGACAAAGGCCGTAAAAATCTACCATAACCCGCGCTGCTCCAAGAGCCGCGAAACGCTGAACCTGCTGCAATCCCACGGTGTGGAGCCAGAAGTGGTGCTTTACCTGGAAACGCCCGCAGATGCCGCCACGCTGCGTCAGCTGTTGAAGATGCTGGGCATGGAAAGCGCCCGGGAACTGATGCGCCGAAAAGAAGATCTCTACGTGTCGCTCAACCTGGCTGACAGCAGTCTGAGTGAAGATCAACTGATTCAGGCGATGGTGGAAAACCCGAAACTGATGGAACGTCCGATTGTGGTGGCGAACGGTCAGGCGCGCATTGGCCGTCCACCGGAACAGGTGCTGGACATCATCGGCTAATCACCCCGCCGCAGGGTTTCAAGAAATGCCTGCGGCGTCATCTCTCCCAGCTTCTTCTGCGCTTTTCCCGTGTTGTAACTTTCGCCGATCTCGCTGAGCAGACGGCTGGCGGAATCGCCCTTCATCCGGGGAATTATCAATACCAGCGGAACCGCCACCTGAAGCGCACTGTGCAGGTGACGGTTTTGTTTGTGCGAAATACCGCGTGCCTTCAACATTTGATCCACACCGACAAGGAGAGCGTCAGAAAAGTAAGTCTCAACAGATTGGATATCAGCAGGACAGGCCGCAAGTAACGCTTCCAGCCACTGGCTGACCAGTTGTGCTGAGATCCCGGCGTACAAACGGGCAAAACACCAGCCGCTCAACGGCTCTCGCGCCCAGAGCAAGTGATGCTCGCCGCCATCATCCATATGCAATGAAAGCGGCAGATGGTGCGCTTCCAGCAAATAAGGGACATGCCCGGCCTTCAACGCCTTTTTCCCCTGTAACGGTGCCCCGTGACGCTGTGCTATTACCGGTTTGAGATAGCGATTCAGCGTGGCGCGTGATACGCGAATACCCAACCCTTCATTCACCAACGACAGAAGTTCATCTAAGGGCGCACCGGTCACATCACGCAGTCCGTTGACTAACGCAATCTGCTCTTGTCTCATCGCTTTGTGTATCACTTTTGGCGTCGTTTGCCGGTCTGAGATCTGATCACGATGACGCCAGCGCCTGACGGTGGTGACGGAAATCCCTAACTCCGCGGCCAGCTCCCGGTCGCTTTTGTCAGACTGCTGTAAATAACGGCGAATGCGCGGTGTGGTGGTGGCATTGGCATGCAATTTAATTTCCATCGCCAGATTCCTTTTCCGAAAGAATAACTAATCATATGAGATTTATATTCATTCTGCGAACACATTGTGACCCGATTCACCTTTCGGCGACTGTGCTTCACTGATAATCCACTGGCATAACACAACTCCCCTCATCCGATCTTGTACGGAGTTCACAATGAACAATGTTCTGGGATTTCTTGAAGCAAAACTGATGCCCCTGGCCGCCAGGACGGCACAGCAACGTCATCTTGGCGCTATCCGTGGCGCCTATGTTTCTTTCATGCCATTTATTATCGTCGGCTCCATTCTGCTGGTGATCTCATCCTTTCCCAATCAGACCTACCAGCAGTTCATGTCTGGTGCCTTCGGCGAAAGCTGGAGCAGCATTATTGAGATTCCGTTTAACGCCGTGTTCTCAACGATGTCGCTATTTATCAGCTTCCTTGTCGCTTATCGTCTGGCGGAGCATTACGGCGAAGACCGAATCTCCTGCGGCATTCTGGCGCTGGTGAGTTTTTTAATCCTCACGCCATTTATTAAAGTCGCGGAAGACGGTGGCATCACGGTGATGCCCGTCGAGTGGATCGGCAGTAAAGGGCTGTTCGTGGCGATGATGGGATCGCTGCTGTGGACGGAGCTGTTCTGCTGGCTGAAACGCAAAAATCTGGTGATCAAAATGCCGGATGGCGTCCCTCCCGCCGTTCAGGAATCGTTTGCCGCGCTGATCCCCGCCCTGCTGGTCATGATCCTCGTGCTGATGATTCGTATCCTGTTTGAAAATACCCATTATCAGACTATCCACCGCTTTATCTATGAAGTGGTCGCCACGCCGGTTCGCCACTATGGCACCTCTTATTTTGGCGCGCTGATGACGGTCTTCAGCATCACGATTTTATGGTCCGTGGGCATTAACTCCGGGTCGATGATCAATGGCATTATCCGGCCGCTGTGGATGGAAAATCAGACTGATAACATCGCCGCTATTCAGGCAGGTGTCACCCCGCCGCATATCATTACGGAACAATTCTTTGACATGATCTGGATGGGCGGCGCAGGCGCAACCCTGTCGCTGGTCATTGCGATGCTGATTTTCGCACGCAGTAAAAACATGCGAGAAGTGGCGCGGCTTGGCGCCGGGGCATCCATTTTCAATATCAACGAGCCGATCCTCTTCGGCCTCCCTGTCATCATGAACCCCATCATGTTGATCCCGTTCAATCTGGTCCCGCTGGTGCTGGTGACCGTACAGTACGTCGCAATGAAAATAGGCGCGGTTGCCGTGACAACCGGGGTATTCATTCCGTGGACGCTGCCGCCAGTCATCAGTGGTTTTATCGTCACCGCACACCTTAGCGGCAGCGTTATGCAAATCATTAACTTACTGATTGGTGCAATGCTCTATCTGCCCTTTATGCGCATCGTCGATAAACAGTATCGCGCTGCAGAGCTCGCCTCACTGGCGCAAAACGAGAACACACCCATAAAACAGGAGTAAGACATGTGGGGAATTATTGCCACCTGGCGAATGGCGCTTGAAGGTGTGACCGAGTCCGCGTCCACGCTGGCGGCAGGGCAATCAGCGGCTGGAGCCGTCGTAGATGCCGTTGCCGCTGTTGAAGACTTTCCTTTGTACAAGTCCGTCGGCTACGGGGGCCTGCCAACGGAGAATGGCGAAGTGGAACTGGATGCCGCGTTCATGGATGGCGACACGCTGGCGTTCGGCGCGGTGGGTAATCTCGTGGATATCGCCAATCCGGTACGTGTGGCGCAGGCCCTGAGCCGCCAGCGTTATAACAGTCTGCTGGTCGGCCAGGGCGCTCGCGAGTGGGCGCTAAGCCAGGGATTTGCTGAAAAAAACATGCTTACCGATCGCGCCCTGCAACACTATCGCAAGCGCTGCCGGGAGACGTTGGATAAAGGGTTAAGTCCTTACGACGGGCACGACACGGTCGGCATCATCGGCCTCGATACGCAGGGTTCGATGAGCGTGGCGACCTCCACTAGCGGTCTGTTTATGAAGAAACGCGGTCGTCTGGGGGATTCCCCGATTATTGGTTCCGGCTTTTACTGCGACAGTAAAATCGGCGCAGCCACCGCCACCGGGGTGGGTGAAGATTTGATGAAAGGCTGCACCAGCTACGAAATCGTTCGCCGCATGGCGCAGGGTATGACGCCGCAACAAGCTGCCGACGCAGTGGTGTTTGAGCTTGAAGATACGTTGATGTCCCGTTTTGGTCGGGTGGGCGATCTGTCCGTCGTCTGCATGAATAACCGGGGAGAATTCGGCGCGGCGACAAATATCAAAACGTTCACGTTTACCGTTGCTACGGCTCGCCATCCACTCACTGTCTATCTCGCTGAACGCCAACATGAGAAGACCCATTATCAGCCGGTCGATGAGGCATGGATGCAGGCCTACGCTGCACGCATTCGTGCGCCAATAGAGGAAGCATAATGATTACCTGTCAGCTGATTCATTCCCTTTCAGGTGCGCATCCTGATGCACACCTGATTGCCCCTACCACCAGCCCTCAGTTGCCGGACACCGCGCTGATACAGGAAATGCGCGCAACGGACACGGTGGCGGATACCCGCTTTGGCTGCGCCCCGTTTAAACGTATCACTCTCCTTCCGTCCGCGTTGTGGCAGGACAGCCTGACCGACAGTCTGGTGAATACGCTGCGTCCGCTGTTCGCCACGCCGGTCAGTTCTCATGTCGTTATTGATGTCAGTGAAATTCACCCGACGGTGCTGCTTCAGGTGCTGCGTTTTCTGTTCAATCAGGCGCACCGCCTTGATGACCTGCAACTGAAAACCACGGATAGTGTAACGGTGCGTCTTTCGCACATCGACGTGCTGTGTTTACCGGAACAGCAGGAAACACTGGAGGGGGTTATTCGCCAGCAGCGGGCTATCGCCAACGGCATGATTGCCGCCCGCCGTCTTGCCGATATCCCGTCCGATCGCTGTACGCCACAGTTTATCGCCGAACAAGCACATGCGCTGTGTGCGCCCTTCTCCGCGCTGCGCTGCGAAGTGCTCAATGAACAGCAGATTGTTGAACAGGGCCTTGGTTTGTTGCACGCGGTCGGTAAAGGAGCGACATGCCCGCCGCGACTGGTCGCTATTCATTATGATGGCGTGCCCGAAGGACCTGTCCGCTGTTATGTCGGTAAAGGAATCACCTTCGATACGGGCGGACTCTGGCTGAAAGAAGGCGCAGGTATGTACACCATGAAATACGACATGTGCGGCGCGGCTAACGTATTGGGCCTGCTGCTTACCGCGGCCGAGTTAGCATTACCGGTACGCATTATGGGGGTGCTGGCGCTGGCGGAAAACGCCATCGGGCCAAACGCGATGCAACCGGGCAACGTGGCGCATGCCTGCAATGGCCTGACGGTTGAGATCAACAATACTGACGCAGAAGGGAGACTGGTATTGGCTGACGCCATTGCCTGGGCCAGTCAGCGTCATCCGCAGGCGCATTACCTCATTGATCTGGCAACCCTGACCGGCGCGGTGGTGAAGGCACTAGGATATGAACTGAGCGGGCTGATGACCCAGGATAACGCGCTGCGTGCGGCGTTAACCGTTGCCGGTGAACAGAGCGGTGATGAAGTCTGGTCGCTGCCGCTGGACGCACGACTGAAAAAACAGACTGAAAGCGCGATTGCCGATCTCTGCAATACCCCGACGAACAATGCCGCGATCAGCGCTTCGGCGGCCTGGCTGTTGCATCATTTCTGTCCGCCGACGATCCCCTGGGCGCATCTGGATATCAGCGGTACGGCGTTATGGCGCGAAGCAGGAAGAAGCGTGGCGTCGGGCAGACCGATCCCATTGCTGGTGCAGCATCTGCTTAACGATCTGGCAGTTGAGGAGTCACCCGCTAAGTAAATGCGTTTGTTTGGATAATCAGGCCGGATAAGGCGAAATCGCCATCCGGCATCCGCACCGTTCTGTCTGATGACGCTACGCTTATCAGACCTACTGCGATACATAACCTTGTATTTTGGCTAGAGCTTCAGAATCTCTTTCACGAACGGAATGGTTAATTTGCGCTGCGCGGAGATGGAGGCGTGATCGAGTTGATCGAGCGTCATAAACAGCGTGCGCATTTCCCGGTCGAGCCGTTTCAGCAGGAAGCGTCCTACGTCTTCCGGCAGCTCAAATCCACGCAGGCGCGCACGCAGTTGCAGGGCCTGCAGCTTATCTTCATCTGATAACGGCTGCAGCTTGTAGATTTGTCCCCAGTCAAGCCGAGAAGCCAGATCGGGCAGCCCCAGCTTTAACTGGCGCGGAGGACGATCGCCGGTGATCAGTAACCGCGTTTTTCCGGACTCCAGAATGCGATTGTAGAGATCAAAAATCGCCATCTCCCACTCTTCATCACCCGCGACACATTCGATATTGTCGATACAGACTAACGACAGGTGTTCCATCCCGTCGAGCACTTCCGGGACGAACCAGGTGCGCTTATCCAGCGGCACATAGCCCACGGCATCGCCACGCTGCGACAATTCAGCACAGGCGGCATGCAGCAAATGGCTGCGGCCCGCGCCTTCACGCGACCAGAGATAAATGTATCCGCTATGCTCCTGGCGCAGCACGTTTTGCAGTGCGGCCAGTAAAGAGGCGTTATCTCCCGGCCAGAAACTTGCAAAGGTTTCGTCGTCAGGCAGATAGAGTGGCAAAGAGAGCTGTGCCGGTGTGTTCAGAGAGACCTCAACCCAGATTTCATTAAAATCGTGATGAGTTTACCACAGAATTCCGTCGCGTTAGAACCGGGCAGCATCACTGCCCGGATCCCATTTTACTGCTTCGGTGTATCCGCATCTTCCGCATCCAGCACCACTTCTTCCGGACGCAGGACAGAAATCAGCTTGAAGATCAGGCTCAGCGCGATCCCAACGATCGTCGCCAGCGCCATTCCTTTCAGCTCCGCCGCGCCAATGTGCACTTTCGCACCGCTGACGCCGATGATCAGAATGACAGAGGTCAGGATCAGGTTCTGCGCTTTGTTGTAATCCACTTTCGATTCAATCAGCACGCGAATACCGGATGCCCCGATCACCCCGTACAGCAGCAATGACACCCCACCCATCACCGGCAGCGGAATGATCTGGATCGCCGCCGCCAGTTTACCAACGCAGGACAGCAGAATCGCGAAAATCGCCGCGCCGCCAATTACCCAGGTACTGTAAACACGGGTAATGGCCATGACGCCGATGTTCTCACCGTAGGTGGTGTTCGGCGTGGAACCAAAGAAGCCGGAAATCACCGTCGACAAGCCGTTGGCAAACATCGAGCGATGCAGGCCCGGGTCGCGAACCAGATCTTTTTTGACGATGTTCGCCGTCACCACCAGGTGACCGACGTGTTCGGCGATCACCACCAGCGCGGCAGGCAGGATGGTCAGAATGGCGAACCACTCAAAACGCGGGGTATAGAAAGTCGGCAGCGCAAACCAGTGTGCTTCGGCAATCGGTGTGGTATCGACCACGCCCATCGCAAACGACAGCGCATAACCCGCCAGTACCCCAATCAGGATCGGGATAATCGCAAGGAAGCCGCGGAACAGCACCGAGCCAAACACGGTCACCGCCAGCGTCACCATCGAGATAATGATGGTCTTCGAATCCGCAGATTGCCCTTCCGCAGGCAGCAGTCCGGCCATACCGGCGGCAACCCCTGCCAGTTCCAGACCGATAACGGCAACGATTGCGCCCATTGCCGCCGGAGGGAACATCACGTCCAGCCAGCCTGTACCGGCTTTCTTGACAATGAAAGAAACCAGGCAGAACAGCACGCCGCACATGATAAAGCCGCCCAGCGCTACTTCGTATCCCAGCGGCAGCAGCAGCAGAACCGGGGAGATAAACGCGAAGCTTGAACCTAAATAGGCAGGGATTTTTCCTTTACAGATAAAGAGATACAGCAAGGTCCCGATCCCGTTGAACAACAAAACGGTAGCCGGGTTGATATGAAACAGCACTGGCACCAGCACGGTTGCGCCAAACATGGCGAACAGATGCTGCAAACTAAGCGGGATTGTCTGTAAAAGCGGCGGTCTTTCACTCACCCCGATAGCACGGCGCGTCATAGTGTTTTCCTCTGAGTGTGTTTGTTATGAGTCGTTGAGTTGTTTTATTCAAAAAAAAGCCGACTCTTAAGTCGGCTATTGATTAGCGATTCACTTACTTAGTACCAAAAATCTTATCGCCGGCATCGCCCAGCCCCGGAATAATGTATCCGTGCTCGTTCAGGCCCTGGTCGATCGACGCGGTGTAGAGTTCCACATCCGGATGCGCTTTTTCCAGCGCGGCGATGCCTTCTGGCGCCGCCACCAGCACCAGCACTTTGATGCTGCTGCAGCCCGCTTTTTTCAGCAGATCGATGGTGGCGATAACGGAGCCCCCGGTCGCCAGCATCGGGTCGACGATAAGCGCCATGCGCTCGTCAATATTGGATACCAGCTTCTGGAAATAGGGGACCGGCTCCAGCGTCTCTTCGTTACGGTACATACCGACCACGCTGATACGTGCGCTGGGGACGTTTTCCAGCACGCCTTCCATCATGCCCAGACCGGCACGCAGGATAGGTACGACGGTAATTTTTTTGCCTTTGATTTGATCCACTTCGACCGGACCATTCCAGCCTTCAATGGTTACTTTTTCGGTTTCCAGGCCTGCAGTCGCTTCGTAGGTCAGCAGACTGCCTACTTCCGAGGCGAGTTCACGAAAGCGTTTGGTGCTGATATCGTTCTCACGCATCAGACCCAGCTTGTGTTTGACGAGTGGGTGTTTGACTTCCACGATCTTCATACTCTTCTCCTTTCCTCAGACGAGTGGCAACCACAAAAAAAATCGCCGGATTATACCGCTTTTCCTCTCTGGCGCAATATAACGTATGCATGACCTGGATCAAGCAAAGTGGTATACGTTTGGGTGATGAGTATAAAACACGCCCCGCATTCTGTGCGGGGCGTCGTACCAAGTGGCTGAAATCAGAGGGATTCACCGTTGCTTTTTATCACCTGCTGATACCAGGCGAATGATTTCTTACGGCTGCGAGCCAGTGTCCCACTGCCATCATTATTTTTATCAACGTAGATAAACCCGTAACGCTTTTTCATCTCTCCCGTTCCCGCAGAGACCAGATCGATACATCCCCACGGGGTATACCCCATCAGATCCACGCCATCCTCTTCCACTGCTTTTTTCATTTCGCGCAGATGGGCGGCCATATACTCAATACGATAGCTGTCGTCTACGGTGCCATCCGGTTGCTGAATATCAATCGCACCAAACCCATTCTCAACAATAAACAACGGCAACTGGTAGTGATCCCAGAACCAGTTCAGCGAATAGCGCAACCCTACCGGATCAATCTGCCACCCCCAGTCCGATTTCTGTACGTAGGGATTGGAGACCAGACTTTTGCTCTCGTCGTAATCGAGCTGCGGGTTATCGTCCGTCGCTTTGGTGACAAACGACATGTAGTAGCTGAAACCAATGTAATCGACGCAACCTTCGGAGAGGGCAACACGGTCTTCTTCCGTGATATCGAGGTCAAACTCGCGGCGCGCAAAATAATTGAGAATATGCTGCGGATATTTCCCCCGCACATGCACGTCGGTAAACCAGTAGCGACGGTGCATCGCATTCATCGCCATCATCATATCGTTTGGCGCACAGGTCAGTGGGTAGATGGGACACATAGCGATCATGCAGCCGATCTGCAATGCCGGGTTAATCTCTCGTGCCGCCTTTACCGCCAGCGCACTGGCAACCAGTTCATAATGCGCCGCCTGGTACATCACCGGTTCACGATCTTCACCTGGCTGATACTTCAGGCCGGAGTTTGTGAACGGCGCGAAATCCTCATGGTAATTGGCCTGGTTGTTGATCTCATTGAAGGTCATCCAGTACTTCACTTTGCCCTGATAGCGAGTAAAAACGACTTTTGCAAAGCGGACAAAAAAGTCGATCAGCTTGCGGTTGCGCCAGCCGCCATATTCTGTCACCAGGTGGTAGGGCATTTCGAAGTGCGACAGCGTAATAACAGGTTCAATTCCATACTTCAGGCATTCATCAAACAGATCGTCGTAAAATTGCAGCCCCGCCTCGTTTGGCTGCGTTTCATCCCCGAGTGGGAAAATGCGCGTCCAGGCAATGGACGTCCGGAAGCATTTAAAGCCCATTTCCGCAAAAAGCTTAATGTCCTCTTTGTAGCGGTGATAGAAATCGATCGCCTCGTGGTTAGGGTAGTTTTTGCCGGGCAGCACGCCATCGGTAATTTCTCGCGCCACGCCGTGAGCGCCCGCTGTCATCACGTCGGCAACGCTGATCCCTTTTCCGCCTTCCTGCCAGCCGCCCTCCAGCTGATGAGCGGCGACCGCCCCGCCCCACATGAAATTCGCGTTAAATCCAGACATAGTTTCCCTCGTTGATTTGTTATGACAAAACAGAAACCGGTTTCAGTATGATACTGAGCAATCCCGGCAATGCTTTCAAGGGTGAAACTGAATCCGGTTTCATTTTCGTGGTTCAGGTCATAAAAACGCCGCTCCGCGAAGAAAACGCAGGAAATTTCAACAGATAAAAACGGATGCATCGCAAACTCGCAAACGTTTGCTTTCCCTGTTAGAATTGCGCCGAATTTTACTTTTACCGTAAGAAAACGTGGGGAACCAGGCAGTGACCGATAAAACCTCTCTTAGCTACAAAGATGCCGGTGTTGATATTGACGCGGGTAATGCTCTGGTGGATCGAATCAAAGGCGTAGTGAAGAAAACTCGCCGCCCGGAAGTGATGGGTGGTCTGGGTGGCTTCGGTGCGCTGTGCGCATTGCCGCAAAAATATCGTGAACCCGTGCTGGTTTCCGGTACTGATGGCGTCGGGACAAAACTGCGTCTGGCGATGGATCTGAAACGTCACGATACCATCGGCATTGATCTCGTGGCGATGTGCGTTAACGACCTGGTGGTTCAGGGCGCTGAGCCGCTGTTTTTCCTCGACTATTACGCGACGGGCAAACTGGATGTGGATACCGCAGCCAGCGTCATTCAGGGTATCGCCGAAGGCTGCCTGCAATCCGGTTGCGCGTTGGTCGGCGGGGAAACCGCTGAAATGCCGGGGATGTACCACGGTGAAGATTATGACGTCGCCGGTTTCTGCGTCGGCGTGGTCGAAAAATCAGAAATTATCGACGGTTCCAAAGTCGCCGATGGCGATGTGCTGATTGCACTGGGTTCCAGCGGTCCGCACTCCAACGGCTACTCACTGGTACGTAAAATTGTCGAAGTCAGCGGTTGTGATCCGCAAACAACGGATCTGGAAGGCAAATCGCTGGCCGATCACCTGCTGGCGCCGACCCGTATCTACGTGAAATCGATTCTGGAACTGATCGAGAAGGTTGATGTGCACGCTATCGCGCACCTGACCGGCGGCGGCTTCTGGGAAAACATTCCGCGCGTGCTGCCGGACAACACGCAGGCGGTGATCGATGAATCCTCCTGGCAGTGGCCAGCCGTTTTCAATTGGCTGCAGAGCGCTGGTAACGTCAGCCAGCATGAAATGTATCGTACCTTTAACTGCGGCGTCGGCATGGTCATTGCCCTGCCGGCGGCAGAAGTAGACAACGCCCTTGCCCTGTTGAAGGCAAAAGGTGAAGAAGCCTGGAAGCTCGGCGTCATCAAGGCTTCCGATTCCGCGCAACGCGTGGTTATTGAATAATGAATATTGTGGTGCTTATTTCCGGTAACGGAAGCAATTTGCAGGCGATTATTGATGCCTGCAAAGAGAAGAAAATCAACGGCACCCTGCGGGCAGTATTCAGCAACAAGGCCGACGCGTTCGGCCTTGAGCGAGCCAGAAAAGCGGCAATCCCGGCCCATACGCTGACGGCGGACCAGTTTTCCAGCCGTGAAGCATTTGACCGCGAGCTGATCCTTGAGATCGACGCTTATGCGCCTGACGTAGTGGTGCTGGCTGGTTTTATGCGCATTCTGAGCCCGGCGTTCGTCGCGCACTACAACGGCCGGCTGCTGAATATTCACCCTTCCCTGTTGCCCAAATATCCCGGTTTGCACACCCACCGCCAGGCGCTGGAAAATGGCGATGAGGAACACGGCACCTCGGTCCACTTTGTCACCGACGAACTCGACGGTGGGCCGGTCATTTTACAGGCCAAAGTGCCGGTCTTTGACGGCGACGATGAAGATGAGATCACCGCGCGCGTTCAGGCGCAGGAGCACGCTATTTATCCACTGGTCGTCAGTTGGTTTGTCGACGGTCGGTTGAAAATGCGCGATAACGCAGCCTGGCTGGACGGTGTTCAACTGCCGCCGCAGGGTTATGCTGCCGACGAATAAAACCATGCCGGATAGTGGACATCATCCCTTATCCGGCCTGCTGTTCTCTTCTGACCTCCAGTCCCCCTTCCTCTTTGCGATCAGACGGTTTATTGTCATACTTTTCTGGCACAGTTGGACATCTGAGCGCAATGCTCGCCATAATAATCAGGCAGTGTCCCGTGAATAAAACGGAGTATATGTATTAATGGGTCAGGAAAAGCTTTATATCGAGAAAGAGCTGAGCTGGTTAGCGTTCAACGAACGTGTGCTCCAGGAAGCGGCTGATAAATCAAACCCGCTGATTGAGCGGATGCGTTTCTTAGGCATCTATTCCAATAACCTGGATGAATTCTACAAAGTTCGCTTCGCAGAGCTCAAACGTCGCATCATCATCAGCGAAGAACAGGGTTCAAATTCACATTCTCGCCACCTGTTAGGCAAAATCCAGTCCCGCGTGCTGAAAGCGGACCAGGAATTCGATGGTCTGTATAACGAACTGCTGCTGGAGATGGCGCGAAATCAGATCTTCCTGATTAACGAGCGTCAGCTGTCGGTCAACCAGCAAAGCTGGCTGCGCCACTACTTCAAACAATATCTGCGCCAGCACATTACCCCGATTTTAATTAACCGCGAAACGGATCTGGTACAGTTCCTGAAGGATGATTACACCTATCTGGCGGTTGAAATTATTCGCGGCGACACCATTCGCTATGCGCTGCTGGAAATCCCCTCTGACAAGGTTCCTCGCTTTGTGAATCTGCCGCCAGAAGCGCCGCGTCGTCGCAAGCCAATGATCCTGCTGGATAACATTCTGCGCTATTGCCTGGACGACATCTTTAAGGGTTTCTTTGATTACGACACGCTGAACGCCTATTCGATGAAGATGACCCGTGACGCCGAGTACGATCTGGTGCACGAGATGGAATCCAGCCTGATGGAGCTGATGTCCTCCAGCCTGAAACAGCGACTGACCGCCGAACCGGTGCGCTTTGTCTATCAGCGCGACATGCCTAATGCGCTGGTCGAAGTGCTGCGCGAGAAGCTGACCATCTCGCGTTATGACTCTATTGTCCCCGGCGGGCGTTATCACAACTTCAAAGATTTCATTAACTTCCCCAATGTTGGCAAAGCCAATCTGGTGAATAAACCGCTTCCGCGCCTGCGCCATATCTGGTTCGATAAAGAGAAGTTCCGTAACGGATTCGATGCCATTCGCGAGCGCGATGTGCTTCTCTACTACCCATACCACACTTTTGAGCACGTCCTGGAACTGCTGCGTCAGGCGTCGTTTGACCCCAGCGTGCTGGCAATCAAAATCAACATTTACCGCGTCGCAAAAGACTCTCGCATTATCGACGCCATGATCCACGCCGCCCATAACAGTAAAAAAGTGACCGTGGTGGTGGAATTACAGGCGCGTTTTGACGAAGAGGCGAATATCCACTGGGCGAAACGCCTGACGGAAGCTGGCGTGCATGTGATCTTCTCCGCACCGGGCTTAAAAATTCACGCCAAACTGTTCCTGATTTCGCGTAAAGAAGGCGACGAAGTGGTGCGTTACGCGCATATCGGCACCGGTAACTTCAACGAAAAAACCGCCCGCCTGTATACTGACTATTCGCTGTTGACCGCCGACGCGCGGATCACCAACGAAGTCCGCCGGGTGTTCAATTTTATCGAAAACCCGTATCGCCCGGTGACCTTTGACTATCTGTTGGTATCCCCGCAAAACTCGCGTCGTCTGCTGTATGAAATGATCGATCGTGAAATCGCTAACGCCCAGCAGGGGCAGCCCTCCGGCATCACATTGAAGCTGAATAATCTGGTAGATAAAGGTCTGGTCGACCGTCTGTACGCCGCCTCAAGTTCCGGCGTGCCGGTTAACCTGCTGATACGCGGCATGTGCTCACTGATACCGAATCTCGAAGGAATCAGCGATAATATCCGCGTCATCAGTATCGTGGATCGCTATCTTGAGCACGACCGGGTCTATATTTTTGAAAATGGCGGCGATAAGCAGGTCTACCTCTCTTCTGCGGACTGGATGACGCGCAATATCGATTATCGCATTGAGGTGGCAACGCCACTCCTCGATCCGCGCCTGAAACAACGCGTACTGGATATTATTGACATCCTGTTCAGCGACACGGTAAAAGCCCGCTACATCGATAAAGAACTGAGTAATCGCTACGTGCCGCGTGGAAACCGCCGCAAGGTGCAGTCACAACTGGCGATTTACGACTATATCAAATCACTCGAGCAACCTGACTAACGCTATGCCAATACATGATAAGTCCCCACGACCGCAGGAGTTTGCGGCGGTCGATCTCGGTTCAAACAGTTTTCATATGGTGATTGCCCGTGTGGTGGATGGCGCCATGCAGATTATCGGCCGCCTGAAACAGCGCGTACATCTGGCGGACGGTCTCGGCGAAGACAATATGCTGAGTGAAGAAGCGATGGAGCGCGGATTAAGCTGCCTGTCGCTGTTCGCTGAACGTCTTCAGGGGTTCGCCCCCTCCAGCGTATGTATTGTGGGTACGCATACGCTTCGCCAGGCGCAAAACGCCACCGATTTTCTCAAACGCGCGGAGAAGGTGATCCCCTATCCGATCGAGATCATTTCCGGTAATGAAGAAGCGCGCCTGATTTTTATGGGCGTTGAGCATACCCAGCCAGAAAAAGGCCGCAAGCTGGTGATCGACATTGGCGGCGGTTCGACGGAACTGGTCATTGGCGAAAACTTCGAACCGAAGCTGGTTGAAAGCCGCCGTATGGGTTGCGTCAGCTTTGCGCAGATCTATTTCCCCGGCGGCGTCATCAGCAAAGAAAATTTCCAGCGCGCCAGAATGGCGGCTGCGCAGAAGCTTGAGACCCTGACCTGGCAATTCCGCATTCAGGGCTGGAACGTCGCGTTGGGGGCCTCTGGCACCATCAAAGCGGCGCACGAAGTGCTCTTAGAAATGGGCGAAAAAGACGGTTTCATTACACCTGAGCGCCTGGAGCGACTGGTTGCCGAACTGCTGCAACACCGCAGTTTCGAGTCGTTAAGCCTGCCGGGGTTGTCTGAAGAGCGAAAAGCCGTTTTTGTTCCTGGTCTGGCGATTTTATGCGGTGTCTTTGATGCACTGGCGATCCGCGAGCTTCGTCTTTCCGATGGCGCGCTGCGCGAAGGCGTGCTGTACGAAATGGAAGGCCGCTTCCGCCATCAGGATGTCCGCAGCCGCACCGCCAGTAGTCTGGCGAATCAGTACAATATCGACAGCGAACAGGCGCGACGCGTGCTGGAAACCACCATGCAGATGTATGAGCAATGGCAGTCGCAGCAGCCTAAACTGGCGCATCCGCAGTTAGAAGCGCTGCTGAAATGGGCAGCGATGCTGCACGAGGTTGGACTGAACATCAACCACAGCGGTCTGCATCGTCACTCGGCGTATATTTTGCAAAACAGCGACCTGCCAGGCTTTAATCAGGAGCAGCAAACCATGATGGCGACGCTGGTTCGCTATCATCGTAAGGCAGTGAAGCTGGACGATCTCCCGCGCTTTACGCTGTTTAAGAAGAAGCAGTTCCTGCCCCTCATTCAGCTGTTGCGTCTTGGCGTGCTGCTGAATAACCAGCGCCAGGCGACGACCACGCCGCCTACGCTGACGCTCATCACCGACGAGAACCACTGGACCCTGCGTTTCCCGCATGACTGGTTCAGCCAGAACGCGCTGGTTTTGCTCGATCTGGAAAAAGAGCAGCAGTACTGGGAAGCCGTGACCGGTTGGCGTCTGAAAATTGAAGAAGAATGTTCACCGGAAGTTGCTGCGTGAAACACACTCAGGTGCCAGTGACTGGCACCTGCGCTTTCAGCGCCTCACTTAACGGCTTCGGCAAACCGATTAAATATCCCTGCATATAGTCAATTCCCAGCGAGATTGCCGCACGGCGAATCTCCTCGCTTTCGACGAATTCAGCCACTACCTGCATCTTCTTCATACGTGCCAGATGGCAAATTGAGGCCACTATCTGATAGTCAAGGCTATTCGAAACGATATTGCGAATAAAACTGCCGTCAATCTTCAGAATATCGGCGTTCACGTTTTTCAGCCTTGCATAGCTGGCGTACCCCGTGCCAAAGTCATCAATGGCGATTTGGCAGCCTAACTGTTGCAGGTTCTGCAGTGTTATTTCCGCCTGCCCGGCATTCATCAGCGCCTGGCTTTCTGTCACTTCAAAAATCAATTGCCAGGCTTCTATCTGATATTTGCTTAGCAGTTTGCTGACGTCCTGCGCAAACTTAGCCCGGCAGACAGAAGAGGCCGACAGATTAAGTGCAAAGCGACGGGCAGGCATCAGCTCACGATTCTCAGCCATAAAACGTAATGTGTGTTCGATAACCCAAAGATCGATTCGGGAGGAGAGACCAAACTCGTGCGCGACGGGCAGGAAGGATTCAGGATTGATCATGCCACCGTCATCATCCAACAATCGCAGTAAAATCTCATGGTAAACATCACCGCGAAGCCCTTCAATTGGCTGCGCCATAAGACAAAATCGGTCATGCTCCAGCGCATGCTGTAGACGGTTCATCATCGCGACTTTGTCTCTCAGGTTACGTTGCATATTCACGGCACCACGACGCTCCAGATTCTCCGGCGTGTTGGTCATGATGGACAACTCAGCAATCGTGCTCAACTCCCCCAGCAATAAGTAGATGTGGTTGACTGGAGAACGCACATAACAATAACTCATCCCCACCTGCGGGATGAACGTCATGCCATCCCAGACAAACCGGAACGTCTTGATATGCTCATCAAGCTCTTCAATGCGTTGCTGATGCGACTCCGTATTTAAGCGCAGTAGCAGGTCAGGCCCGGACATTTGATAAACATGTTCATCAGGCCCCAGTTTTTCAGCAATCCAGTGTGAGAGTTGCTGTTTGTACTGAATACGCAGCATGATTCCGTAATTTTTGACGAGAAACTCGAGTTCGGGAACGCGCAGAAAGCACAGTGCTGACCAGGGCGTACTTCTCAGCGCACGGTTGAGTGCGCGAAGATTGGGAAGATGCACCACCGGGTCAAGCAACGCAAGACGACGGGCGCGCCCGCTCACAATCCGCTGTCGCGTTGCCAGCACCGCCATGTAATTCACAATAAAAGAAAAAACCAGAAAACTGGAAGACGTAATCGCCAGCTGCACATCGTAGCCCGAATAATAAGGCGTATAGCTTCTGTAATTATGAATCGCAATAATTAAAACCGGAGCCCACAGCAGTGAAATGAATCGATAACCGTAACGCATTGCCCCCCATAACATCACCGGGAGTAATAACGACATCGTATAGTTTGTGCTGAATATTGAGCTATTTTCATTTAATGGCATACAAAGCAAAGACATTAATGCGGACAATACCAGCAGCCAAATAATGACCTCCTTTCGCGAGGCCTTGGTATCAAACTGTAACGTTAATTGTGAATAATAACCGCGCAAATGCAGTGGGTTACGAATAACGCGAATAATAAAGTAGAAGAGCGGTACACCAATCAGATTCCCCACCAGAATGCCCTGGTAGTTGATTAATGCATTGATGTTAAACGGTGTTCCCCCCATTAAGCTCAGCTTACTTTCATACATTCCCACAAAGGCCGCAAACTGGAACAACACCAGAAAGAGCGTCGCAGGACAAAAAACCTGCCAGAAAATTCGCGGGAAGACCAGTTGCGCGTCCCCATGCGAGATGTTATTACGCCGGGGCGTAAAGACACGATAACCGGCCCAACTGAGCACGATAGCAATCAGAAAATGGGCAATAACAGGCAACGTTTCCACCAGACCTACCTGGGGATATTTGCGAATAAAAACCGCCAGAACAATACCAGGCAATGCCGCCCAACCGAAAAACAACATCAGGCTCATCATGAGCGATAGCGGTAAATAGAACAGGATGACGTCCCCTGTGGCCACATGCGCATAGGTATTCGTATGGCTCACAAGCGGTAAAAACAGGGAAGGCAAAATCAGAGGCAGTCCCCACCACTTATCTCTGATTGCAATATAAGTTTTATTCAGTCGCATAGACGCTCAGCGGAACCCCTGGATCCTGAAGGGGTTGTATCAGACAGGCATCCCACCTGACGTCAAAATTAAGATGAAAAATTCACCATACATGTCGCACCGATTTTAGTTGTCAACGAGAAGGGAATTTTGACGTATATCAAATAATTCCATCCCCATTAATCAATTATTACTTTTATTTCACTGCGTTATCATTTTCACATTGTTAATGCAAATAATGTAATTAATTTCCATAACATCAAAATATGAATCCACTGACGCATTTTTACAAAATCAATAATTGACCCGTCCGGCGCAGTGTGCCTTAATGTACTTATCGCCCTTCCGGGCATCCCTTAAGGAACCTTTTGTGAGTCAGGCAACCAGTATGCGAAAACGACATCGATTTAACAGTCGCATGACCCGTATCGTACTGCTTATCAGCTTTATCCTCTTTTTTGGACGCTTCGTCTACTCTTCTATCGGTGCCTGGCATCATCATCAGGACAAAAAAGACGCGCAACAGTCCACCCTCTCTGTCGAAACGCCTGCTCAACGCTGACTCAAGGTTTCATGCTGAAAACAGAATGCCAGATGAGTATGTAACTCTTTCCTGTGGATGCCGGCAACGCCCCGGTATCCAGTCATTAATGAAACTAATTTATTCTCGATTATATGCCAGACAGATAAAACAACCTTGATATATACTTTAAATACATATAATCAAAAAAAGACACTTATTTGCCACTACAATAATTGACTCATACAGATATCACATGAAATTCAAAAAATTATAAATATTAAGTAGGTTTACTTTTCCCACAGCGAGATTTAACATCTATTCCGCCCACATAAAATCTGATTAACAAGGAATAGTAATGAAATTTAAAAAAAGTATTCTGCCGCTGATGGTTTTGTCTTCTCTTATTCTTGCAGGATGTCAGTCTAATGCTGATGAACATGCCGCTGATGTTTATCAAACGGATCAATTAAACGCTAAACAAGAGACAAAAACCGTTAATATAATTTCGATATTACCCGCCAAAGTGGCCGTCGATAACACTCAAAATAAACAGGCTGCTCAAGCGTTTGGCGCTGTAATTGGGGCCGTTGCAGGTGGGATTGCGGGTCATAATGTTGGCTCTGGCAGTACACTCAACACTACCGCAGGTGCAGTCGGTGGCGGTGCAGCCGGCGCTGCTGCAGGTTCTTTGGTGAAGGATAAAACATTAGTAGAAGGGGTCTCTTTAACTTATAAGGAAGGAACCAAAGTTTATACATCGACTCAGGTTGGAAAATCTTGTCAGTTTACTACGGGTCTGGCTGTCGTTATTTCCACCAGCTATAACGAAACGCGAATTCAACCCAACGCAAAGTGCCCTGAGAAAAGTTAATAATAAAGAGGCTGAATGAAAAAGATAATTCTATTTATTTTTCTGTCGGTCCTTAGCAGTACCACTTATTCCTCCTCTTTACAAGATCAGCTCTCTGCCGTAGCGCAAGCTGAGCAACAAGGTATTAATGAGGAGAAAAAACAGCATGATGAGTGGGTTGCGGAGCGCGATAAGGAAATCCAGCAAGAAAAGCAACGTCGTGCCAATGCCGCCGCAGCGGCTAACAGAAAATCTGCGGCGGCAGCTGCCGAGCGAAGGGCACGACAAGAAAAAATTGATGCAGAAGCCGTAAAAGATAAGAAAAGAGACCAAAGCTATGAAGATGAACTTCGCAGTTTAGAAATTCAAAAACAGAAACTGGCGTTGGCCAAAGAAGAAGCCCGAGTAAAAAGAGAAAACGAATATATCGATCAGGAACTTAAGCAAAAGGCTGCGCAAACAGATGTGGTTCAATCTGAAGCTGATGCGAATCGTAATGTTTCCGAAGGTGGACGCGATCTGTTGAAAAGTGAAGGTAAAGCCCGGGAAAATGAGACGGATGGCTGGTTTAAATAACGCTTACTCACTCTCAGTCTAAACAGAAATCCGTAATCCCGTCGATTACGGATTTCTTTTACTACGACTTCTCCCGATCCCAACGCTCTCAGGACATTTTTTCTCTGCGACTCATGGATCTGTTAGCGCTAAGAACTATCCTCCCTGGACGTGGATACATCACGGACACTGGCATCACCGTGAGGACAGAAACTGTCTACCGGAGCGTGGTCACTCCACTGGCTGGTGACGCCGGCTGTGAATTCACCCTTTCCGGTCATTGAGCATTTCCGCGCTGTTTTGCAGCCAACCGCGAGCTAAGTGTCCAATGCTTCTGCGCAAGTTGCGCGCCCGTTTTCTATGAATAAGAATCTGCGCCCGCAAAAGGGCCTTTAAGGGTGAGGGAGGAAACTGCGCCATGACGGTTAACAGAACATTTTGTCTTCTGTACTGATAATTCTCTCAGATACCATCCAGAATGAAATCCAGAGCACCTTTTACAGTCTGGCGATACACACTGCCATCACAAAACTCAGCGCCGAGGGCTTTTAACGGGATGCTCGCCAGTTCATGCGTCATTAAGGCGTACTGCTTACCATCAATCAGTTCCAGTACGGGATTTAATCGCGCCGGACGTACCTCAGGATTTGGATAACGCTCTACAGGTAACAGTGGAATCACAATGCGCATATTCAATGCGCCAATGATATCGCTCGTCACATCTATGAGTAGCGGGTACAACGTGCTTCTTCCGGGGTTGCGATAAATGGTGAATTGCATGATTCAGAACGTCCTGTAGTCATCACTGAAGTACCCATGCTCATCATGGAAACGGTTAAGCGCTTCCAGTCCTTCCCGATTTTCTTCTTTCCAGCGAGTGGCTGCGTGCTTTTTCAGTTCGGAATCAAGGGCTGCGGCCAGAGTCTGGCTCATATTCACCCCAGCAGCACGTGCGGCGGCGATCAAATCGCGTTCCAGTGTGACGGTGACACTCTGAGTAGTACGTTGTTTCATGTCAGGACCTCTCTTTGCTTTCCTGTACGTTCAGCTTACACGTATTTTTAAGCATGGTCATATACTAAAAAATACTGTTAACGGTTCATAAAGGCCCACATCACCACATAACGAACATTTTTGTTTTTTATCAATGCATTATGAATAAAACACTGCTTGACCAAGGCATCCACAGTGCTATTTTTACGGCAACTGCCGCAGTCCTGGGAGTGCACCCGAAACAGCCATGACCTTAGAAGACTGTGCCTGGCTGCTATGTCAGGTTGGTCAAGCCATTAACCCCGCAAGCCGGACACTACGGCGGGAGCGTCTCTGACACAGTCCGGTCGTTGTTGCTGCCATAACCTGTGCCAGCAAGAGGCAGGTTGGTACCGCGTATTTAGACGGGGCGTATCTCTGCGCCAGTAAACAGGTTGCCTGAAACGGCGGCGCGTCACTTTGGAGACGAAGCAAAACAAAGTGACGCCGACGCACATCGCTGAGCCAGCCGCCGTCTCATCAGGCTTATTGTTGTATTTACCCTCTGACGCCATCATTTCTGCGTCAAAAAGATAACAAGGAGGAATGAACAGTACCGGAGGCGGATCACGACGATCCGGAGGCATCCCTGCTGAGGCAGGCGGCCTGCACACCGTGCAGCACCGTGCCCCACCATACCTCAACTCTCGCCTTCCGGCGCACCGGTATTGTTCAGCATGGCGCAACTTTTGCTCCCCCATGCATTCCCCACGCGCCGGAAAATATAGCTACCGCCTCAGGCGGAGGTGTCTGCATGTCGCGACTGGCACAGGATATGAAAAAACTGGCGCAGAATATTCAGGTAACCCGTACCAGCCAGCTCAACGCCAGACACATCGCGGGATACATTCATGAACGACTGGCGCAGGGTATTTCTCTGCGAACGCTACAGAATGAGATGGCGATGGTGCGTTCCATTCTGGCTGAAGCCGGACGCATGCAGCTTACTCAGTCCGAATTAATCAGCAACCAGTCGCTCGGTATCAGTGGTGCCAGCCGTGACGGGACGCACCGGGCCATTCCGGATGCGTTTTACCAGCAGGTAGTGGATCGGGTCCGGCAAACCGACGCAGGCCTCGCGGTCAGCCTGCAACTGGCGCGGGTGATGGGCCTGCGTGGACAGGAAGCGGTACAGTGCTGCCAGTCGCTGAAAACCTGGGATCAAACAGCTAGAAAAAGGGGCTGAACGTCTGTCGGTGATCTTTGGCACCAAAAGCGGACGACCGCGCATGACGCGACCCGGTATTACGAGGAACAGGGACTGAGCCGTATTTTGGCTACCTCAGCTTAAATTTAGGCGTTGATGAAACAGAACGCGCAAACATTTCCACATGCACGATGTCTGTTTCAACAGTAGTTCTCGGAGACAGAATTAACTAATAAACCGACAACTGGCGAATTGTTTCTCGTCTTCCATTGATGCTGTAATCGTAGCGAAACGAGACTGTGCCTGACATCTGCACTGCAACATACAAACCATCCCGGTCAGTAACTTTATAAAGTTTGTCCTTTGGCTTGAGGTTTTTCAGTTTGATATCAGTCAGCATAAAATCACCATTTTGGCATCATTTTTACAACGATATCAGACAGAGAGAAGAATACACCTCTAAGGCGATACCGTGAGAAATACCGCTAAAAGGTGTGAACTGGAGTGAGGAAGCATGAATGCACATAAATAAAAACCCCCTGTAAAAACAGAGGGTTAAATTCACTTTTACCTGTTCATGAAAACTCAGAAAGGGTTATCGGCTTATTCCCACTCGATAGTCGCTGGCGGTTTACCGCTGATGTCATAGACGACGCGGGAAATGCCATTCACTTCGTTGATGATACGGTTGGACACGCGGCCTAAGAAATCATATGGCAGGTGCGCCCAGTGTGCGGTCATAAAGTCGATGGTTTCGACTGCACGCAGAGACACTACCCAGTCGTATTTACGGCCATCGCCCATCACGCCAACAGAGCGAACCGGCAGGAACACAGTGAACGCCTGACTCACTTTGTTGTACAGGTCGGCTTTGTGCAGTTCTTCAATGAAGATAGCGTCCGCACGACGCAGCAGGTCGCAGTACTCTTTCTTCACTTCACCCAGCACACGTACGCCCAGACCTGGGCCCGGGAACGGATGACGATAGAGCATGTCGTACGGCAATCCCAGTTCCAGACCAATTTTACGTACTTCATCTTTGAACAGCTCTTTTAGCGGCTCAACCAGACCCATCTTCATCTCTTTAGGCAGACCACCTACGTTATGGTGAGATTTGATGACGTGCGCTTTGCCGGTCGCAGAGGCGGCAGATTCAATCACGTCAGGATAGATGGTGCCCTGCGCCAGCCATTTCACATCTTCCAGCTTCAGCGCTTCTTCGTCGAAGACTTCAACAAAGACGCGGCCAATAATCTTACGTTTCGCTTCCGGATCGTTCTCGCCTTTCAGCGCGGTCAGGAAACGTTCTTCAGCCGGAACGTGAACAATGTTCAGACCAAAATGATCACCGAACATATCCATTACCTGCCCGGCTTCATTCAGGCGCAGCAGGCCGTTATCAACGAAGACACAGGTCAGATTTTTGCCGATCGCACGGTGCAACAGCATCGCGGTAACAGAAGAATCTACGCCACCGGAAAGGCCGAGGATCACTTTGTCATCGCCAACCTGCTGACGGATACGCTCAACGGCGTCGTCGATGATTTTTGCCGGCGTCCACAGCGCTTCACACTGGCAGATATCGCGGACAAAACGCTCCAGCATGCGCATCCCCTGACGGGTATGAGTCACTTCCGGGTGGAACTGAACGCCGTAGAAGCGTTTTTCTTCGTTCGCCATAATGGCAAACGGGCAGCTTTCGGTGCTGGCAACGGTGACGAAGTCGGACGGGATTGCCGTCACTTTATCGCCGTGGCTCATCCACACATCCAGCAGCGGTTTGCCGTCAGCGGTCAGGGAGTCTTCGATACCACGAACCAGCGCGCTGTCGGTCACGACTTCAACCTGCGCGTAGCCGAATTCACGCTCTGTCGATCCTTCAACATGGCCGCCCAACTGCATCGCCATCGTTTGCATGCCGTAGCACACGCCGAACACCGGAACGCCGGCTTCGAAAACGTATTGCGGTGCACGCGGACTGTTTTCTTCCGTGGTACTTTCCGGGCCGCCGGAAAGAATGATACCGCTAGGATTAAACTCGCGAATCTGTGCTTCAGTTACATCCCATGCCCACAGTTCACAGTAAACCCCCAGTTCACGTACGCGACGTGCAACCAGCTGTGTGTACTGCGATCCGAAATCAAGGATAAGAATGCGATGCTTGTGAATATTGTCTGTCATTGACGCTAATTCCGAGGCAAGTGAAACCAAAAAAGCGCCCGGCAGGAGCCGGGCGCGGAAACTGATCAGGAGCCCATACGGTAGTTCGGGGACTCTTTGGTGATGGTCACGTCGTGAACGTGGCTTTCCTGAATACCCGCACCACTGATACGTACGAATTCCGCTTTAGTACGCAATTCGTCGATAGTACCACAGCCGGTCAGCCCCATACAGGAGCGCAGGCCGCCCATCTGCTGGTGGATAATCTCTTTCAGGCGACCTTTATAAGCAACGCGGCCTTCGATACCTTCCGGCACCAGTTTGTCGGCTGCGTTATCGCTCTGGAAGTAACGGTCAGAAGAGCCTTTGGACATCGCGCCCAGAGAGCCCATGCCACGATAAGATTTGTAAGAACGGCCTTGGTAGAGTTCGATTTCACCCGGGGATTCTTCGGTCCCCGCCAGCATAGACCCCACCATCACCGCGCTTGCGCCCGCTGCAATGGCTTTGGCGATATCGCCAGAGAAACGGATACCGCCGTCAGCAATAACCGGAATACCCATCCCTTCCAGCGCTTCAACCGCGTCAGACACCGCAGTGATCTGCGGAACGCCCACGCCGGTCACGATACGGGTCGTACAAATGGAGCCAGGACCGATACCCACTTTCACTGCGCTCACGCCCGCTTCCGCCAGAGCACGCGCACCCGCGCCGGTCGCCACGTTACCGCCAATAATTTGCAGATCCGGGTATTTTGCGCGGGTTTCACGAATGCGCTGTAAAACGCCTTCTGAATGGCCGTGAGAGGAGTCGATCAGCAGCACGTCAACACCCGCCGCAACCAGCGCATCAACACGCTCTTCATTGCCAGCGCCTGCACCTACTGCCGCGCCAACACGCAGACGGCCATGTTCATCTTTACAGGAGTTCGGCTTACGTTCGGCTTTCTGGAAATCTTTCACGGTGATCATGCCGAGCAGGTGGAAATTGTTATCCACGACCAGCGCTTTCTCAACGCGTTTTTCGTGCATTTTCGCCAGCACGACATCACGGGCTTCGCCTTCACGCACAGTAACCAGACGCTCTTTCGGCGTCATGTATACGCTGACCGGTTGGCTCAGATCGGTGACGAAACGGACGTCACGACCGGTAATGATCCCCACCAGTTCATTGTCTTCGGTCACGACCGGGTAGCCCGCAAAACCATTGCGTTCAGTCAGCTCTTTCACTTCACGCAGGGTTGTCGTCGGCAGAACGGTCTGCGGGTCGGTGACCACGCCAGATTCATGTTTTTTCACGCGGCGAACTTCTTCCGCCTGACGCTCAATCGACATGTTTTTATGGATAAAACCGATGCCGCCTTCCTGTGCCAGTGCAATCGCGAGGCGCGCTTCAGTCACGGTGTCCATTGCTGCGGAGAGCATAGGAATGTTCAGACGAATGGTTTTCGTCAACTGCGTGCTGAGGTCGGCAGTATTCGGCAGAACGGTGGAGTGAGCGGGAACGAGGAGGACGTCGTCAAACGTCAAAGCTTCTTTAGCAATACGTAGCATGGGCAATATCTCTAACCTGGGGGTGGATAAATATTGCCGTGGCATTATACAGAGCGTAATCGGTTGCATCCACACTTTTTTGCATAAAATGCTTGCGCTCCTGCTCAGGCGGGTTACTATCGATTGAATAACCTGCTGATTTAAAATTTGATCCCGCTCACATGTTATCCTCTCAGTCCTCTGCAATTTTTACCGTTAGCCGCCTGAATCAGACGGTTCGTCTGCTGTTGGAACAGGAGATGGGACAGGTCTGGATAAGCGGTGAGATTTCCAACTTTTCGCAGCCATCATCCGGGCACTGGTATTTCACGCTGAAAGATGACACGGCGCAGGTTCGCTGTGCGATGTTTCGTAACAGTAACCGTCGGGTCACCTTTCGCCCACAGCATGGACAGCAGGTGCTGGTTCGCGCCAATATCACCTTATATGAGCCGCGCGGCGACTATCAGATTATCGTCGAAAGCATGCAGCCTGCCGGCGAAGGGCTTCTCCAGCAAAAGTATGAACAATTAAAAGCTAAACTGCAGGCTGAAGGGCTTTTTGATCAGCAGCACAAGCAACCGCTCCCCTCTCCCGCGCACTGTGTGGGGGTGATCACCTCGAAAACCGGGGCCGCGCTACACGATATTCTCCATGTACTGAAACGCCGCGACCCTTCTTTGCCGGTTATTATCTATCCGACCGCCGTCCAGGGCGACGACGCGCCGGGACAGATTGTTCGCGCAATCGAACTGGCGAATGCGCGCCAGGAGTGTGACGTCCTGATTGTCGGGCGTGGCGGCGGCTCGCTGGAAGATTTATGGAGTTTTAACGACGAGCGCGTCGCACGGGCCATTTTTGCCAGTGCAATTCCAGTGGTGAGCGCCGTCGGCCATGAAACCGACGTGACTATCGCCGATTTTATCGCCGACCTGCGTGCGCCAACGCCTTCTGCCGCGGCTGAAATGGTCAGCCGCAATCAGCAGGAGCTGTTACGGCAGATCCTGTCCGCTCAGCAGCGTCTTGGCATGGCGATGGACTATTTTCTGGCAAACCGCAGCCGCCGGTTCACCCAGATTTTTCATCGTCTGCAACAGCAACATCCGCAACTGCGTCTCGCTCGTCAGCAAACGGCGCTGGAAAGATTACATCAGCGGATGAACAGCGCGATAGATAGCCAGCTTAAGCGCACCAGTTTGCGGCAGTCTCGCCTGATCCAGCGCCTGAACCAGCAAAGCCCTCAGCCGCGTATCCATCGGGCACAAACCCGCATTCAGCAACTGGAATATCGTCTGGCGGAAAATGTGCGTTCACGCCTGAGTGCGACCCGTGAGCGCTTCGGGAACGCGGTTACCCATCTGGAAGCGGTCAGCCCGCTCTCCACTCTGGCGCGCGGTTACAGCGTCTCCACCGCCAGTGATGGCAAAGTATTGAAAAAAGTGAAACAGGTGAAAGCGGGGGATGTGATGACCACCCGTCTGGAAGACGGCTGGGTGGAAAGTGAAGTCAAAGGCATAACGCCGGTGAAAAAACGTACGCGTAAAAAAGCCTGACATCAGGCTAACGTTCGCCTTCAGGTGAAATGAACAGCAGTGCCCCCGACAGCCCAGAAAAAACAACCAGCGCCCCTGCCGCGCCAATCGCGCCATAGAGCTGACCAAATGCCACTGAACCAACCATTTGCCCAACGGCCAGCATCAGGAAAGCCAGACTGACGCCCGCCGCCGGAGAAGGCTCCGCCAGCGCGGCGCCCCGCACCAACAGCACACCGGATAAAATGACATATCCCGCTCCGCTTAACGCCGCGACCGGAAACAGCCACCAGGCGAAACCGTGACTTAGCGCCAGGGCAGCGAGCGAAGCCGCCATAAAAACCAGCGAGCAACAGTAAACCCCTCGCATGCCGATACGCTTTGCCGCATTTCCGGTAAATATGGCGGCAATTCCTGCGCCACCGCTGACCAGCCACAGCATATGGGTGATCGCACTGTCCAGCCCGGTATGGCGCTGCAGCAATTCGGGACCAAAACTCCACCATGCCGCACTGGCGACACCGCTAACAAAGGCTATCACCAGCAGGCGAAACATCCCCGATTTCATAAGGACAACGCGCCAGCGCGTCGGATCCCGGGATTGTTCCGCACGTTCCCCAGGCAATGTACGCAGTGCTGCAAACAGGCAGAGTAGCGCCATGATCGCAAAGACGATGCATGCCAGGCGCCAGTTGCCCGGCATAACCCGTAACACCAGAACCGACAGGATGATCCCCCCACTCGTTCCGGCGTTGATAATGGTATTTACCTGGGTTTGCCGTTCCGCAGAGATTCGCTGACTCACCGCTGCGGCAAGAGACGGTGAGGCCAGCCCGGAGCTAAGCCCAGCGATAAAAAGACCTGTCGCCAGAATCAGGGGGGAATGCGCCAACGCCAGGATGACTAATCCACTTGCTGCGGTGATCCCAGCCAGCACGGCCGGAAGCCGTGGACCAAAGCGCTCCGTCAGAAAGGAGGCCAAAAAAACGGATAAGCAGTAGGCAACATAGCTACAGGCCGCAATGATCCCGGCAACTTCTGGCGTGAAGGGAATCGCCTGACGGATATCAGGCAGCATGATTCCCCATGAAAATCGCGCCATTCCATAAGTCACAGCAATCAGTGAGAAACCCGTTATCCCCAGCGCGACATGTTTATTCATTGTTCCCCTCACGTTATGCGTCGTTAAAACGTAAACCCTGATAGTCAGTTGCGCCACTTTCAGCCGCGCTGATTTATCCGACTTTCCTGCAGGTTTGCTTCTATGATTTACACTTAACATGCTTATTTTTTCGGCATTGCCAGACTCAGGAGAACCTTATGCCCCATGCTTACAGTGTGATCCCGCCTTATATCCTGCGACGCATTATTGAAAGCGGTTCGGCGATGCAGCAACAGTGCGCACGCCAGACGCTGACTCACGTACAAACCCTGATGGCGCACATGCCCGGAAAACCCGCGGCGCCGCATGTGAATCAACCCGGTCAACTTGAACGTGATATCTACGATGCTAAAAACAGGCAGGAATTACCTGGCACGCAGGTGCGCTATGAAGGCCATCCCTCAAACGGGGATGTTGCAGTGGACGAAGCCTATGATTACCTCGGTGTCACGCATGACTTTTTCTGGAAAAACTGGCGCCGTGACTCGCTGGATAACAAAGGCTTAATTCTCACCGGGACCGTGCATTACGGGCATGAATACCAGAATGCGTTCTGGAACGGTCAGCAGATGGTCTTTGGCGACGGCGATGGTGAGATATTTAATCGATTTACGATTGCCATTGATGTCGTTGCTCATGAACTGGCACACGGGATTACCGAATCAGAAGCAGGGTTGATTTACTTTGAACAGGCCGGTGCGCTCAACGAATCGGTTTCCGATGTATTTGGCGCGTTGGTTAAACAGTATCATCTTAAACAAACCGCCGATCGGGCTGACTGGCTTATCGGGGAAGGATTGCTGGCAGACGGCATTAATGGAAAGGGATTGCGCTCCATGTCAGCGCCGGGCACAGCCTATGATGACCCGTTGCTCGGTAAAGACCCACAACCTGCGCATATGCGGGACTTCATTAAGACACGCGAAGACAATGGCGGTGTTCATCTTAACTCTGGCATCCCGAACCGGGCGTTTTATCTGGCAGCCACCGCGCTCGGCGGTTACGCATGGGAAAAAGCGGGTTATGCCTGGTATGATACGGTCTGCGATCGACAACTGGCGCAGGATGCAGACTTCATTGATTTTGCCCGCTTAACCGTTTATCACGGCGAAAAGCGCAGCGGCGCGGAAACCGCGAAGGCGATAGAAGCGGCCTGGAAAGCCACAGGAGTAATGTGAATGGAGATCCCAGAGTTAACCGATGATGCCGTGGTGGAACTGGCCCGTGAAGGTGGCGTCGCGTTTATGCCCAAACTGGCCCGACAGCGCAAAATTGCGCTGTCGGGCCTATCGACTGTTCAGCGTCAGCGCGTGGCCGACATTCTCCGGCAGAGCCTGACCGTCGGTAAGCCTCCGGGACTGTCGGGATCTCCGGGTCGCGGCGACCAGCGCTACTTTCGCATACAGATCATCTGGACACAGCATAATCAGGCGGGCTTTACCGACATTATCGTACTGGTACCGGAAAACGATGCGCCAGCCTCACTGGTCGATCTTTGGCAAAAGGGCGAAGCCTGTATCTGCGATTAATCCTGCGACAGCACAAACTCAACGCGTTTTTTCGAAATCAGCCCGTGACCGTTTTGACAAAAATAATCTACTGCGCCACAGGCTTTTAAGACCTGGAGCGGCTGATGGCAGTCCGGGCAACACGCTTCTACGCTAAAGTCTGTCTGACAGGTTTCACAATGTGCGTTATCGCCATGACGATCGAGCGGATGCTGACAAACGGGACAAATGAGTTCCATACTTCCTCCTCATATTCCTGTTGATGACGCCCTCCCCGCCGGGAGAGGGCGTGATGGATTATTTGCTTTTTTTGATGTGCTTAATCAGACGCTTACGCTTACGCATCTGGGTCGGAGTCAGTGTATTGCGTTTGTTGGCATACGGGTTCTCGCCCTCTTTAAACTGAATGCGGATCGGCGTCCCCATCACTTCCAGCGATTTACGGAAGTAGTTCATCAGATAGCGTTTGTAAGAGTCCGGCAGGTCTTTGACCTGATTACCGTGGATCACCACAATCGGCGGGTTATACCCCCCGGCGTGCGCGTATTTCAGCTTCACGCGACGGCCACGAACCAGCGGCGGCTGGTGATCTTCCACCGCCATCGTCATAATGCGGGTCAGCATCGCCGTACTGACGCGACGGGTGGAGCTGTCATAGGCTTCACGAACGGATTCAAACAAATTGCCGACACCGCTGCCATGCAGCGCAGAGATAAAGTGCACGCGTGCGAAGTCGATAAAGCCCAGACGATAGTCCAGCGTCTCTTTTACCTGCTCTTTCACTTCCTGCGTCAGACCGTCCCACTTGTTCACGACAATCACAAGTGAGCGCCCACTATTGAGGATAAAGCCCAGCAGTGACAGGTCCTGATCGGAGATACCTTCACGGGCATCAATCACCAGCATCACCACGTTGGCATCTTCAATCGCCTGCAGCGTTTTGATAACCGAGAACTTTTCTACCGCATCGATAATTTTTCCGCGTTTACGCACTCCGGCGGTATCGATGAGCACATATTCGCGCTCATCGCGTTCCATCGGGATATAAATACTGTCACGCGTGGTGCCCGGCATGTCATAAACGACCACGCGGTCTTCACCCAATATACGGTTAGTCAGTGTGGACTTACCGACGTTCGGACGACCGACAATCGCCAGCTTTATCGGAAGATCCTGCGGGTTGAAGTCATCTTCCGGCTCTTCTTCACCGTTTTCATCGGCTTCGAACTGTGCCCAGTATTCGGCGTCTTCGTCCACTTCTTCCTGCGGTGCGGCATCGTCCATCCACGGCAGCAGAACGTGTTCCAACAGGCTGAGTACGCCACGGCCATGCGACGCGGCGATCGGGTGAATTTCACCGAGACCCAACGAGTAGAAATCAACGATAGCCTGATCCGGATCGAGTCCGTCCGTTTTGTTGGCGACCAGGAACGTCGGTTTTTCACGGGAACGCAAATGCTGGGCGATTGCTTCGTCGGCTGGCATCAGGCCAGCGCGCGCATCCACCATAAACAGCACCACATCCGCTTCTTCAATCGCCAGCAGCGATTGTTCCGCCATCCGGGTTTCTACGCCATCTTCGGTGCCATCAATCCCGCCGGTATCAATACAGATAAACTCGCGGCCTTCAATCTCCGCACGACCGTACTTACGGTCACGAGTCAGACCCGGGAAATCCGCAACCAGCGCATCTCGGGTGCGAGTTAGACGGTTAAATAACGTGGATTTTCCGACGTTAGGGCGCCCGACAAGCGCGACCACAGGTACCATGTTTAAAGCCTCATTTTAAAAATCATCAGACAACAGACGCCATTTTTTGCGCCGTTGTTAAAAACAGGAAAACGGCCCCTGTACCAGGAGCCGTTTTTTGAAGCATACGACCAGGACGATTAGCGTGTAATGGAGTACACGGTACCGTCTTTGGCCTGGATCAGCAGTTTGCCGTCGGCTGCGACCGGTTCAGTCAGGAAGCCGGAGCTGTCTACTTTTTGCTGCGCCACAAAACGACCGTCTTCGACATTAAGCCAGTGCAGATAGCCTTCGCTATCACCTACCACCAGATTGCCGTTATACAGCGCCGGCGAAGTCAGCAGACGGTGAAGCAGATCGCTTTGCGTCCACAGCGTGACGCCGCCATCGGTGGTCAATGCCAGTACACGGTCATTCTGATCCACCAGGTAAATACGGTTGCCATCGACGATAAAGTCATTCACCGAGCCCAGCTCACGTTTCCACATGATCTGACCGCTGCGCAGATCCAGCGCGGTCAGGTTACCATTATAAGCCAGGGCGTAAACGACGCCATTGACGATGACCGGCGTGGTATCCACATCGCTCAGACGGTCGATCTCGGTGGAGCCGGTCGCCTGAGAAATACGCTGCTGCCAGATCATCTGTCCCTGCTGCATCAGCACAGCGCTCACACGGCCGTTATCGCCGCCGACAATGGCCGCGCCAAAGGCGGTTGCCGGCGCAGATTCGCCACGCAGGGAGAGAGACGGCATATCCAGGTTGACGGTCCACTTAACGGCGCCATCCGCTTCATTCAATGCCTGCAGTTGACCATTGCTGGTGTGAATCAGCACCAGCCCATCGCTAACCACCGGACGGGAAAGCGCTTCACCGGCCACTTTGGTCTGCCATGCAACCGTACCGTCCGCCGCGTTCAGCGCATAAACCTGCGCTTTTTCGCTGCCAATATAGACGTGACCGCCGGCAACCGTTACGCCGCCAGACAACTGCGCCGATGAGCGTGAGAACCAGCCATCTTTCTCACCCAGATTTATCGCCCAGACCTCTTTACCGTCATCAGCGTTCAACGCTTTCACCACGCCAGCACGATCGGCCGCGTAGACCACGTTATCAGCATAGGCCGGATGGAGGTTGGAATAGAAATCACCGATACCATTGCCTACAGACGTACTCCACGCCGTAGACGGGGTAAACTGGTTTTCAACCACCGGTAATGGGGACATTTTTACAACGTCTTCTTCGCCACTAAACAGTGAACAGCCGCTCAACAGGGTAACGGAAAGCAGCCCTGGCAGAAGTAATTTACGCAATTGCATCGGGTCCCTCTCAGATGGACAAATTATTGATTTTCATCTGCATCATTTCGCTCAGCGCCGGGGAGGCGTTACTTTTCACGCCCGCTTCCCACGCACTACGCGCACCTTGTTTATCACCTTTACTCAGCAATGCTTCGCCGCGCAGATCGGCAACAATCGCTGCCCATCCTTCACCCTTCACGCCATCCAGGGTTTTCAGCGCCGTATCGGCCTGCTTGAGTTGCACCTGAACACGTGCCAGACGTAGCGTGATCACCGCTTTAAGGTTTTCATCACTCGTGGCGGCCAGCCCCTGCTGAAGCTGGGCCGCGGCTTTCTCAAGTTGATTCTGATCGACAAACTGCTGCGCCAGTTCCATAGAAGCCAACGCGCCGTAGGTGTTCTTATTGTCGGCGGCAAATTTCTCTGCGGCTGACAGGTTTTCCGCTTTACCCGCGCTGAGCGAGCTCACCACGGTTTGATATGACAAAGAAGCAGAGCGTGCGGACTCAGTCTGATGATTGTTCCAGTAGCGCCAGCCTACCAGCGCACCAACACCTAAAATAACCCCAACAGCCAAGGCTTTGCCATTCTCGGCAAAGAAGCGTTTGATTGCCTCAACCTGGTCGTTTTCGTTCTCGTAAATTTCCACGCAGTCCTTCTCCTTAAGCCATTAACGTGCGCAAATGCGTTGCAACGTTATCCTGTGCAACTTCAGTTTGCTCACCGGAGCGCAAATCCTTCACTACAACAGTACCGGCAGCCACTTCAGACTCGCCAAGTACCAGTGCAACGCGGGCGCCCCATTTGTCAGCTCGGGCAAACTGTTTTTTAAAGTTGCCGCCGCCGTGGTTTGTCATTAGCTTCACGCCCGGGATTTCATCACGCACGCGCTCAGCCAGTGTCATTGCCGCAGACTGCGTATCCGTGCCTGAAGCGACCAGGTATATATCGACAACAGAATCGGCTTTAAATTCCGGATTAACTGCCTGAACCAGTAAAACAAGTCGCTCCAGGCCCATGGCAAAGCCCACCCCCGGGGTCGCGCGACCGCCGAGTTGCTCAACCAGTCCGTCATAACGACCGCCCGCACAGACGGTGCCCTGTGAGCCCAGGCTGCTGGTGACCCATTCAAACACCGTACGGTTGTAGTAGTCGAGACCACGAACCAGACGCTGGTTGACAGTGTAGGCGATACCCGCGGCTTCCAGCAGTTTGCACAGGCCTACAAAGTGTTCGCGGGAATCGTCATCCAGATAGTCGCCAAGCTGAGGTGCATCGTTGAGCAGCGCCTGTACGTCCGGATTTTTTGAATCCAGCACGCGTAACGGGTTGGAGTACATGCGACGTTTGCAGTCTTCGTCCAGTTTCTCAACGTGCTGCTCCAGGAATGCCACCAGCGCATCGCGATAATTCGCACGCGCTTCCAGCGATCCGATGGAGTTCAGCTCAAGATTAACATGTTCAGCGATGCCCAGCGCACGCCACCAGCGCGCGGTGAGCATAATCAGTTCGGCATCAATATCCGGCCCTTGCAGACCAAAGGCTTCGACACCCAACTGATGGAACTGACGATAGCGCCCTTTCTGCGGCCGCTCGTGGCGGAACATCGGCCCGATGTACCACAGACGCTGTTCCTGATTGTACAGAAGACCATGCTCGATGCCGGCGCGTACACAGCCCGCCGTCCCTTCCGGACGCAGCGTCAGGCTATCGCCATTGCGGTCCTCAAAGGTGTACATCTCTTTTTCAACCACGTCGGTCACTTCGCCGATCGCGCGTTTGAATAACGGGGTCTGCTCTACAATCGGCAAGCGGATTTCACTGTAACCGTAGCTGCCGAGCACGTTTTTGAGTGTGCCTTCAATGCGCTGCCAGATGGCGGTTTCGCCAGGCAGATAATCGTTCATGCCGCGAATGGCTTGAATGTTTTTTGCCACGTTTATTCTCTTTCTGAATATAAAAATGAACCCTCAGCGCTTCCCCGAGCGATACGGGAGCCATGCGGGTTCAATCATACACGGGAAGCACGCCGCTTCCCATCACGTTGTTATTTTTCAACCTGCTGCACGTTGATACGCTGCGCTTCGTCGAGCATCGTCGCTTTGGCGCGTATGCGGGCTTCAAGCTGGTCAATCATATCGCTGTTATCCAGACGATCTTTACGTACGCCATCTTCATAGAGACCGCTTTTCTTGTTACCGCCAGTCACGCCCAGCGTGGACACCAGTGCTTCACCCGGACCGTTAACCACGCAGCCGATAATGGATACATCCATCGGCGTGATGATGTCTTCCAGACGTTGTTCCAGCGCGTTAACCGTGCCGATCACGTCAAACTCCTGACGTGAACAGGTCGGACAGGCGATAAAATTGATCCCACGAGCGCGAATACGCAGAGACTTCAGGATATCGAAGCCGACTTTGATCTCTTCTACCGGGTCAGCCGCCAGCGAAACGCGCAGCGTATCGCCAATCCCTTCAGACAGGAGCAGGCCGAGACCAATGGCTGATTTCACCGCACCGCTGCGTGCGCCACCGGCTTCGGTGATCCCTAAATGCAACGGTTGATCGATTTGCTTTGCCAACAGGCGATAGGATTCGACGGCGAGGAACACGTCAGACGCTTTTACGCTGACCTTAAACTGATCAAAGTTCAGACGATCGAGATGATCCACATGGCGCATGGCCGATTCCAGCAAGGCCTGCGGCGTGGGTTCGCCGTACTTTTCCTGCAGATCTTTTTCCAGCGAACCAGCGTTCACGCCGATACGAATGGGGATGTTTTTGTCGCGGGCGCAATCCACCACCATGCGGATACGCTCTTCATTACCGATATTGCCTGGGTTAATTCGCAGGCAGTCAACGCCGTACTCCGCCACTTTGAGCGCAATACGGTAGTCGAAGTGAATGTCGGCAACCAGCGGAACAGAAACCTGTTGCTTAATCAGTTTAAAGGCTTCTGCGGCATCCATCGTGGGTACGGAGACACGAACAATGTCAGCGCCAACGCGTTCCAGCGCTTTGATCTGATTTACCGTCGCTTCCACATCCGTGGTGCGCGTGTTGGTCATCGACTGGACGGCGATGGGAGCCCCATCGCCAATCGGCACATTCCCAACGTAAATACGCGTTGATTTTCTACGTTGAATTGGAGCCTGGTTATGCATGAAAAATCTCCCGCGTTACCCGTCTGTTACTGCGCCGGTGATTGTTCGGCATTGAGGGTCAGACGCGCAACCTGGTTAGTTCTGATAAAACGGCTCAGATCGACAGGTTTTCCTTGATACTGGATCTGCACCGCAGCCGGCGCACCAATTTTAAGCTTGTATGGCGCCTGACCGGTCAGGTTTAAATTGCCATCTTTACGCTGCATACCGCTGAACAGCTTTTTACCTGTCGCATCGCTTACTTCCAGCCAGCAATCAGCGGTAAAGTTCATCACCAGCGCGTTTGGATCGGTAGACGCTTGCACGCCCGCTTGATCGGTCGGTAATGGTGCTGCGCCATCCGGCGTTGCCGGTGCTGTTGGCGTTTCTGTTGCGGTATCTACGTTGGCCTGAGAAGGCGCGACCACGGCATTCTGTTGCGGATCAACCGCGGGGGCAGTCGTCGGCGCAGGCGTTTGCGCCGTCTCCGCAGGACCGGTTGCCACTGGCGTGTTGTCCTGGCTTGCTGTCGCGCTGGTATCCAGCGGCACGCTTTGCGTGTTTTCGCTGTTGGCATTCAGCTCAGCAGAGGATTGATCGGCCATCGTGGAGATCTCTTCCTGCTGCGCTTTATGGTTTTGCCACCACCAGGCGCCCGTCAGGCCGACTACAACAAACAGCACCAGCCAGGTAAAGGTCATCAACCAGCCATCGCGCTTTTTACGGCGTTTGCCTAACGAGAAACTCTGCATCGGCGCAACTTTCGCCGCACGAACCGGTGCCTGCTTCTCCAGAGCCGGCAGCAGCTCTTCTTCAGGAATATGGACCAGACGCGCATAAGAGCGAATGTACCCGCGCAGGAACGTTGAAGCTAAATCGGCCGGTGCCTTATCATCTTCAATGTCGCGTACGGTGGATACTTTCAGGCAAAGTCGCTCAGCGACAGCCTGCTGGCTGAGTCCGAGTTGTTCACGGGCATTGCGTAGACGAACGCCGGTGGATTGTGCTTCATGTTGGTCGTGAGTGGCTTCAGTATTCATTCGCTACAGCTGCTGGTGAAAATTAGGGTTCAGGCGCCGGCGAGTCACAATGCCCACCCACACCGCGAAATTCTGGTCAGTCAACCTGAGTCAAACAGTATAAACCTCTCTGCCGACTCTTAACAAAAACAGCTTAAGCCTGAGGGCTAAACTATTGTCGCGCCGTACATACTGCCTTAAAGTCGACAAAAACGCACCGTTATTATTGACCGGACAAGTACGACCCTGACCCTCATGCAAATTACGTTGCGCCACAGCACAGAAAACAGGCTGTAGCGCATTGCACATCAGACGGTTTTAACGTCGATAGCCTCACCCTGCATACGCTTACGCAGTGTACGTTTGGTCCGGTCGATCACATCTCCCGCCAGTTGTCCGCAGGCGGCGTCGATATCATCACCCCGCGTTTTACGCACAATGGTGGTAAAGCCATAATTCATCAATACTTTAGAAAAACGATCAATACGGCTATTGGAGCTTCGTCCATACGGCGCGCCCGGGAACGGGTTCCATGGGATCAGGTTGATCTTGCACGGCGTATCCTTCAGCAGTTCTGCCAGTTGATGGGCATGCTCTGTGCCGTCGTTAACGTGATCCAGCATGACGTATTCAATGGTGACTCGTCCCTGGTTGGCATTGGATTTCTCCAGATAGCGGCGAACCGCGCTCAGGAAGGTTTCGATATTGTACTTTTTGTTGATCGGTACAATTTCGTCACGAATTTCGTCATTCGGCGCATGCAGCGAGATAGCCAGCGCGACATCGATCATATCGCCTAATTTATCAAGAGCTGGCACCACGCCGGAGGTCGACAGCGTAACGCGACGCTTGGACAAACCAAAGCCGAAATCATCAAGCATGATTTCCATGGCAGGCACGACGTTTGTCAGGTTAAGCAGCGGTTCACCCATGCCCATCATCACCACGTTGGTGATCGGACGCTGGCCCGTGATTTTCGCCGCGCCGACAATTTTTGCCGCACGCCAGACCTGACCAATAATTTCAGACACGCGCAGGTTACGGTTAAAACCCTGCTGCGCGGTTGAACAGAATTTACACTCCAGCGCACAACCCACCTGCGAAGAGACACACAGCGTGGCGCGGTCATCTTCCGGGATATACACCGTTTCAACACGCTGATCGCCCACGGCTATCGCCCATTTGATGGTGCCATCGGAAGAGCGCTGTTCTTCAACCACTTCTGGTGCGCGGATTTCCGCCACCTCTTTGAGCTTGTTGCGCAGCACTTTGTTGATGTCCGTCATGTCATCAAAGTTGTCGCTGCAATAGTGGTACATCCATTTCATCACCTGATCGGCACGAAACGGCTTCTCGCCCATCTCTTTAAAGAATTCGCGCATCTGCTGACGGTTCAGATCCAACAGGTTGATTTTTCCATTTTTATTGGGAACCACAGGGGTGACTATTTCGGAGGTGTTAACTAATTCAGACATAATTTTTTCCGGCCTCGTTGTTACACGTTATGGCCCATGGGAGGTTGAAAAGAAACGCCCCGGTAAGCAATGGCTCATCCGGGGCGTTGCATTGTACAAAGTCTGGCGCAAGGATGCCACGTTTGCACGCGGCATTTAGCGAAAAATTATTCCCCGAGGAATTAACGTGTGCGAGCGCACACCTCGCCTTCCGCGAAGAAATAGGCGATTTCACGCTGGGCGGATTCGACAGAATCAGAACCGTGAGTACCGTTTTCAGTGAAGCTATCGGCGTAGTCAGCACGCAGGGTACCTGCCAGCGCGTTAGCCGGGTTGGTTGCACCCAGCAGATCGCGGTGACGCTGTACCGCGTTTTCGCCTTCCAGCACGGACACCACGATAGGACCAGAGGTCATGAACTCGACCAGACCGTCAAAGAACGGCTTGCCGTCATGCTCAGCATAGAAGCCGCGCGCCTGTTCAACGGTCAGGTGCAGCATTTTGGTACCGACGATTTTGAACCCTGCAGCTTCAAAGCGCGTAAAGATATTACCAATAACGTTTTTTGCCACCGCGTTTGGCTTGATGATGGAAAAAGTACGTTCAATAGCCATGATTACCTCTGAAAGATGTTCTGTTGTGTTTTACCTGGCGCGGATTATAAAGAGCATCCCGGCTATTGCATATGGATAGAGGTAACATTTTTTTAAAATAAGATGAGTATTAGCAACAAAGAATGTCAATCTGGTCTACAGCAGGGAAAACCTCACCGTCGCAACTTGCCCACTTTCATCCATCGCCAGTAGCTGATAGTCACCTTTTTCGCGCAGACGTAACGTGACACCACGCCCACGTTCATTCAGCGGTTCGCCATTAAGGAACCACCAGCGCTCTCCTGCTCCGCCGCTGCTCTGAATCGTTACGCTCGCCTCAGCAGCACCCGGTAAACGCTTGACGATTGCGCCATCACGCACGCCTGTCAGCAACAGCGGCAGCGCAGGATCCTGCCCATGTGGCGGGCATTCCGTTGAGGCTAACGGCAAGCGCGCACTGCGCCGCTCTGAGGCGGGTAACCACGGTTCCAGCGGCAATGGCCAGACAATCAGCCTCTGCTCCTGCGCCTGCGGGCAATCGGCGGCAACGCGTCGACCTGCCTTGTCCAGCCAGATCGGAAAACGAATGCCGCTCATTCCCTCCTGCCCCGGCAACAAGAGCGTAGGCGGCTGAGCATCTTCCAGCAGCCAGGTAGCAAGACGACGTCGGCAGTTGCTGTCACCCGGAGGAAGAGATTGTCCGCCAGGCCAGCACACGACGCCGCGAGTGACCGACTGCGGTCGCGGATCTTCCGGCAGAGTGGCTCCACGGGCTAAAAGCAGGTTGTTCACCTGATTAAGTAGCGGGATAGCGCTGGCATAACCAAATTGCCCGGCAACAGGCGTGCCGTCCGGTCTTCCCGTCCAGATACCGATGATATAGCGGGCATTGAGGCCTATGGCCCACGCATCACGATAGCCATAGCTGGTGCCGGTTTTTCGCGCCAGCGGTACTATCCGGGGAAGCGCATTGTCCGGCAGCGGCTGCGCTTCATCAGCTAAAATCCGTCGGATGATCCACGCCGCGCCCGGCGACATCAGCGTGCGTTCAGCAAGCGGATCGCCCGGTTGCAAACGCAATTTACCCGATTTGCCATGACGGGCAAAAGCGCTGTAACCGGCGACCATATCTTCAAGGCGCGCGCCCGCGCCCCCCAGAATAAGCGACAGATTGGGCGCCGCACCCGTTGGCAGATATAACGGCAGCCCGACATTGCGTAATTGCGCGGCAAAGCGCTTCGGACCGTAAGCTTCCAGCACCTGCACCGCAGGCAAATTGAGCGAGCGCACCAGCGCTTCGCTCATACTGACTGGACCATGGAAGCCGCTGTCAAAATTACCCGGACGATAATCCCCACTACGGCGCGGCACATCCTGTAACAGAGATGCCGGGTGGATCAATCCATCATCCAGCGCCAGTCCATAAACAAAAGGTTTGAGCACGGAGCCTGGGGATCGGATCGCCTTAACCATATCCACATGGCCGAAACGCGTATCATCATTCAGATCGACCGAACCGACCCAGCCGCGCACGCTCATATCAGTATGATCGACAACGATCATCGCCAGCGAACTGCGCGCAGGCAGCCTTCCCTTCCAGTTTTGCGCCAGCTCTTCCAGCTGTCGTTGCAACCCGGCATCCAGAGTCGTGACAATTTTGTCGCCTTGATTTTTACCCAACATCATCCGCGAGAACAGCGGTGCCAGTTGCGGCATCTGGCGAGGTGTCAGCCACACAGGCTCTTCACGTGATTCCTCAACCTGGCGTCGCGACCATACCCCTTGCGCCGCCATCCGCTCCAGCACTTTGTTGCGCGCCGCTTCTGCCCGATCCGGCCAGCGATCGGGGCGCAGTCGACTCGGTGCCTGCGGCAATACCGCCAGTAGCGCAGCTTCAGAGTAGCTGAGCTGCGACGGAGGCTTTCCGAGATACGCCCAACTGGCCGCGCCAATTCCCTGTAATGTGCCGCCAAACGGTGCGCGGTTGAGGTACAGCGTCAGGATGTCGCGTTTTGAGAGATGCCATTCAAGCTGCACGGCGCGCCAGAGCTGGCGAAACTTACCACCAAACGTGCGGGGATGTGGATCGAGTAATCGCGCCACCTGCATGGTCAGCGTGCTGCCGCCGGAAATCACCCGTCCGGAGGAGAGATCCTGCCAGGCGGCACGCAGTATGGAGAGAGGGTTTACCCCCGGATGTTTCCAGAACCAGCGATCTTCGTAGTGAATGAGCGCCTCAAGATAACGCGGAGAGACCTCTTCAGGCGTGACCGGATAGCGCCAGATGCCGTCCGCGTCTGCGAATCGCCACAGCGGCGTCCCGTCATGAGCCACGACCACTCGCGCCGGATTAACCTCACGCAAAGGGAGCGGCCAGAGTTTATCTGCCGCCCACACGGCGCAAACGAGTAAAACAGACGCGGCGACCAGCCAAAGCCAGCCGCCGCGTTTACCGGTAAATCGCCTCATTTACGGCTTAACAATCAGTATTTCCTCAGAGGCGCCGGTCGCACGCCATTGCGGAACATACATCGATTCCACCATCGGCGCAGGCACCTGATAGGTTCCCGGCGTCACCACTCGCGCCAGATACACCAGCGTCACCGGCTGACCCTGATTCACCGCCACCGCGGCGACAAAGCGATCGTCACGGAACTCGACATGCTGAATATCCGCCTGCTGCATTTGATTGAGCAAGTTTTGAACTTCGCTGCCGCTGTCCTGCAAACTGGCGCTCCCGTTGGCCAGATTCTGGTTTTCCAGTTCCAGCCCGGCAGGCAGCAGATCCACCACCAGCGCATCCGGTACGTCCTGACTGGCTTTCACTTCCAGCCAGACCAGCACCAGTTCACCGCTGCGCAGAGAATCCAGCGATTTAGTTTGCCCATCGGTGCCCAGAATATGACGCTCAATTTGCAGCACATTACTGGTGGGTGCCGGAGCCGTTTGTGGGTAGCCGTTCACGTCCAGACGCAGCCACATCGGCAAAGAACCGTTATTCGTCACCTGCAGCGCCGCGAGTTGATCGGCGTCCAGATTGCGGGTTTGCGCTTTATCCCCCGTCAGTGGTTGCTCCGCAAGTGAGGTCTGTGCCTGCCAGGTACCCGGTAAATCCTGCAGCGAACGGGCTGCCAGGAACAGCGCGTTATTCTCCTGTGTTGACAGCCAGCGCTGACCAAATGCCTGTTCAGAAAGCGTGTTCAGCAGCGTGTTCTGGACGTCCGGCTTCAGGTTATTCTCTTCCAGCAGCGCCAGCATCAGGGCGTTATCGCGAAGCGGACTGCCGTAATCGGCCAACCACTGACGTTCGTCGTGACGCGGTGTGGACAGTGCCAGCGTCACGGCGTCGTCAGCCCGTTTCGCATCCCCCATCGTGTTCAACGCGATGCCGAGTTGTAGCAACGGTAAACCGGATGCTGCCTGGCTGCGACGCTCCCAGATCTCGCGAAGTGCGCCAAGCGGAGCTTTCTGCTGACGAGCCAGGACCATTGCCGCGTAGGCCTGCACGGCAAATTTGCTCGCCTGCGAATCACTGGAATAGCGAATCGACATCATCCCCGGATCCTGCAGATAACGCAGCAGACGCGCGTTACCCTGGTTGATCCCCTCCGCCGGAACGCTATAGCCCTGCTCGCCCGCGCGAACCAGGAAATCCATCGCATAGGCGGTCAGCCAGTACTCTTCCGGGCCATTTTTATCCCACAGCGCGAAACCACCGTTATCACGCTGCATTTGTAACAGGCGCGATATCCCGGTGTCGATTGCCGCACGACGCTTCTCGTCAGTATCCCCCGTAATACCCAGCGCATTTAGCTGCGCAGCATTGGTGTAGAGCGACGGGAACAGGCCGCTGGTGGTTTGTTCCAGACAACCGTAGGGATACGCCTTCAGCTCACGGATATAACGCGCCAGATTTAACGGCGGTTTACCGCTGAACAGCAGTTGGCCCTGCACCGTCACCGGAGAGAAATTCGCCAACCCTTCCGCGGAAGGTGTCCAGCTTTCACCGGGTTGCAGCATCACGCCGTTATTGACCGTTTGCGCCGGGAATGCCGGGCGTACGCCAATCTTCCACTGCTTGTGCTGCGGCCCGATATTTTCTCCTGGCACGTTCAGTCCACTTAACGTCGCCTGTAGCTCGCCATCGCCAAATCCTTCTTTCGCACGAACAGGAACAAACAAGGTCGTGCGTACGCCCGGCGCCAGATTAACCTGCGCAGGCTGGTCGCTGACCAGTTCAATCAAACCGCTGGCGGTCAGCGTCACGTTCAGCGATTGCAGTTGATCGGTCAGGTTGGTGACGTCCAGTACCAGTCGCGAGGTATCATCACCGGCCATAAAGCGCGGCATATTCAACTCGGCAATGACCGGGGCGGCGACGATGGTCTTGCTTTCATTGCTGCCAAAATCATCCGCCGTCCACGCCTGCGCCATCACACGGAGTTCACCGTTGAAATCGCCAATCGGCAGCGTCACGCTGCCTTCGCCCTGCTCATTGAGCATGACCGGTTGCGCCTGTTGCGCTACGATAGTCACATGATTAACCGGCGGTTTACCGCCGCGCTTCAGCTCGTCGCCATCACCACCAAAGCGCAGTGCGGCCAGACGCCCCTGCCCTTCGATCACCTGACCATAAATGTCATAAATATCCGCGCCGTAGCGCTTTTGTCCGAAGAACGCCTGCCACGGATCCGGCGTAACGTAATCGGTAATGTTCAACACGCCGCTGTCCACAGCCGATACCAGGACATTGACCTGTTTTGGCGTCTCGCCATTTTTACTGCTGGCCTTAATCTTCACAGTCAACGGCTGATTCGGACGCATTTTGGCTGGGCTTTCCAGCACCAGATCCAGACGTCGATTTTCGTCCCCCAGCGGTAGATGCAGCAGCCCCACCGCGCGTTTCGGCGTGGCAGAACGGGATTTATCTCCCGGACGCACAACCAGCGCGCTCAGATACAAATCATGACGATTCCAGGATTTATCAACCGGAATGGAGAGATCCAGCCCCTGCGCCGGAACATCAATTTCCTGCCACCATAGTGGACCTTCACTGGATTCCACCATTGCATAGCCTTTTCCCGCCGCCGGTGCCGCAATATGCAGCTTCATCGTATCGCCCGGACGATAGGCCGGCTTGTCCAGCTTCAGCGTGACGCGATCCGGCCGCGCCGCGCCGCTACCATCACTGTTATCCTGCCAGCTATAACCGGCCCAAAAACGGACGCTGCTGATCGCATCGTTTGGCGCTTTGACTTCCAGTCGGTAGGCACCCCACTCGACCGGGAATGTCACTTTGCCGGTTTCATCCGCTTTCAGATCCAGCGTCTGCTCACCTTCCACCAGATCTTTTTGATCAAAGCGTGACTGCCAGCCTTCACTTTCCAGCCAGTCCCAGTAATAGTCGCGACGCTCACGAATCAAATGCACCTGTAACCCGGAGACCGCTTTCTTCTCTCCCTGGGCATCGACGTAGACAATGTCAAAAGCGGCGTTGCTGCCTTCATCGACAATCGGCTGATTCACCGTGGTGTCGGTGCGGTAGTCATACACCGCTTTCACCGCAAATTGCGGACGAATACCCGGTAAGGTGTCTGCTGGCCAGACCGCCTGCTCAGCGCGACGCGTGACGGGACGCCCACCGGATTCCAGCAGGCTGGCCTGCAAAATTACTTTCAACGGTGAGTGAGTTTCACGCCATGCGCTGTTGGTGCTGATTTCGCCACGCCCGGTTTCGTTCAGCGTCAATTGGACTTCGTCAAGACTGCGCGACAGGTTCTCCTCAGCAATATTACCAAACTGGAAGCCTGGCAGTGACGGCACGGCATCACGCAGCGGGCGCAGGTACAGCTGTCCCTGTAACGCATTGCCATTCGCCGGGGCGCCGTATAGGTAGTAGCCCACCGCCGAGAACGTCACCTTGTCAGAGGGAGATAATGGCGTCTTTTGCCCAGTGAGATTAAGCGCCATTCGCTCCGGCATGAAATCTTCAACGTGGAAATCCCACATCCGGGTCTGGTTATCGCCTGTGTTGGCGCGAATGTGCCACATTCCGGTCGGTGCGCCGCTGTCCAGTGGATACGTGAAACGATACAACCCGTTATCCGGCTGGCTGACCACAGTACGGATCACCTGGCCGTCCGGCTTTACCACCTCAAGCTTCACCGGTTGATCGGGTAACGTCTTACCGTCGCTGTCGCGCAGCAGACCGTTGAGGATCACCGTTTCGCCGGGACGATAGAGATCGCGCGGGCCAAACATAAAGAACTGTTTGCTAAAGCCGGGATCCCCGGCGATATCAAATTCGGCCAAATCCAGCGCCGGGAGTTTCAGATCCAGCAGCGTGGTTTGCCCCTCTTTACGTGCCAACAACAGTGCGGCGCTCTGGTGATTTTCAAGCTGTACATGGCCTTTCGCATCGCTGGTCGCTTTCGCCAGGGTCTGGCCTTTTTCATCCAGTAAAGCGACCTCTATCCCCTGCTGCGCGGCACCATTCTCCAGGCTTTGAGTGAATACATCGAGCCGGTTCTGGTAGCGGTGCGCGGCTACGCCGATGTCGCTGAGCGTGAACAACGTTGCGGCGTTACTGTACTCGTACTGCCCGGCTTTGGTCATCACCGCAACATAAACACCGGCCTGCTGCAGCGGCTTAATCTCGCTCAGCGGCAGAAGGAGTTTTTCGCGGGTGTTACGCGCAGGATTGAGATCAAAGCGGCCGGTATAGACCAGATCCGCCATTTTCAGGAGATTGTCGGACTCCCAGTTGGACATCGAATTCCGGTACTCCCACCCGCTGACAAAGGCCGCGAGCGATTCCGGCTTCACGCGGAAAAAGTTAACGTCTACATTGTTCACGTTAAGCGCCATGACGGGCAAACCTTCCACGACTTTCCCTGGCAGCAGCGAACCGCGACTGGCAAAACCCACGCTGGGTTGAATATCCCGCGTGGTTAGGCTTTTCTCATAATTGATTTTGAAGGTCGCTTTGTTCAGCGCCCTGAGATCGCGCTCAATGGTCACCAGCAGGTCACGATTCGGTTCCAGGTGGCGTAAGCGCAGCTCTTTCAGATTCGACGACAGTTCCCATGCGCCATCGACTTTGCCGCTTTTTTTATCCACCACGTGGACGATGCGGGCAAAATCCTGTTCAGGATCTAACGGGATGGAAAAGGTCAACACCAGCGTGGATGCGCCGTCCAGTTGCACCTCTGAGGCATCCAGCAGCGTCAGCGCTTTGCCCTCGCTCTGCTGAGCCAGCTTCTGCAGCTTCGCGGTATCTTTGACCGTTTTCTTTTCCGCCGCAGGCTGCGCGGCGGGAGGGGCGTTATTCGCCGCTATGGGGGCTTTATCGTTATTATCGCACCCTGCAAGCGCCAGCATGAACATGCAAGCGACTACGCGTATGTGTTTCATTTGTCATCCCTGGCCAACGTGGCCCGTTAGTTAGCAACGTGAACTGTTATTATGCGTGAGATTTCGCTTTGTGTAAGTCTCTATCCCTCCCTTCTTGTCTGAATTTAATTAAGAAGTGTGGGATCACTGGACAAATCAGCCTCTTTTACTTGTCCCCTGTCGGCAAAGGCCTGACAATTTAGCGGACACCTGATAAACATGGAGATCCCCATGACTACCGCCTTTTTTGTCGCCGCCGACTGGCTTGCCGAGCATATTGACGATCCGCAGATTCAAATTATCGACGCCCGCATGGCGCCGCCAGGGCAGGAAGACCGCGACGTTGCGCAAGAGTATCGCTCGGGGCATATCCCGGGTGCGGTGTTTTTCGATATCGAAGCGCTCTCCGACCATACGTCACCTCTGCCGCATATGATGCCACGCCCGGAAAGCTTCGCCGTGGCGATGCGTGAACTGGGAGTTCATCAGGATAAACATCTGATTGTGTATGATGAGGGAAATCTGTTCTCCGCCCCGCGCGCGTGGTGGATGCTGCGTACCTTTGGCGTGGAGAACGTGTCCATTCTGGGTGGTGGCCTGGCGGGCTGGCAACGTGATGAGTTGCCGCTGCAGGAAGGTGACGTTGAACTGCCGGAAGGCGAGTTTGATCCAGCGTTTAACCCTGACGCCGTCGTGCGCGTCACCGATGTGCTGCTCGCCAGCCATGAAAAAAGCGCACAGATTGTCGATGCCCGCCCGGCAGCACGTTTTAATGCTGAAGTCGACGAGCCGCGTCCTGGTCTCAGACGAGGTCATGTACCCGGTGCCTTAAACGTGCCGTGGACAGAACTGGTTCAGGAAGGGGAACTGAAAACAACTGACGAGCTGGATGCCATCTTCTTTCGTCATGGCGTCAGTTTTGATCGTCCGATTATCGCCAGCTGTGGTTCTGGCGTGACGGCAGCCGTCGTTGTGCTGGCGCTTGCGACACTGGACGTGCCAGACGTCGCACTGTATGACGGTGCGTGGAGCGAATGGGGAGCGCGTGCCGATTTACCGGTAGAACCGGATGACGCTAAATAAATTCTGATTTCTTAGTCTCTTTTGACCACAAAAAAACCGCTCAAACGTTTTGAGCGGTTTTTTTGTGCTGGTCCGGTTCGCGGCCTTTCCAGCTGGCTGTGTTGCCATAGCAACGCAGGCACGCCGTAGTGGGGTAATACTCTCTTTTAAGGAAGATAATGTCAAGTTAGTTAGCCAGGAAACTATTAGGAAGTTAATGTATCATTCTTCCCCGCCCTTTTCGCCGCCTCGCAAGCGGGCACTGGCTTTCGAAAAGGATGTCCCATGGCCGTTAGCGCAGGCACGCCGTAGTGCTTGCTGTCACGGCATTATCGCCAGTGGTGCTGTCGTGAAGCGGTCTTTGCATGGACCGCACAATGAAGATACGGTACGTCTGTATCGTGCTTCTTGTTTCTGGTGTGTTGTGCCTTCACGCAGACCAGAGCTACCCCAGTAATTCTGTTTTCGTAAAGACCAACGACCAGGGCAGGTAAGGGAGGATGCCGCCCTTCGGGGCGGCTTTCCTTCACTTAAATAATTCGGTTCTGTTTGAAATCACGCAGGAACCCGCCCCAGCGACGCTCGTAGAAGGGGGCAATATGTTCGGTGATAAAATGGCTTATCCCCTGCTCGCCTTTTTTCACCTGGCAGATATCGATTGGCTCATCGCCAGGTAAGGTGTCCGTCGCCACGCTACCCGCCGCATGAATAATCTCCTCAATATCGCCATCCGCTTCAATGCCAATCAGCAGATTGGCCTCAGCATCAGCGCTCTCTTTGATGGAACAGAGAAAAGCGCGTTTCACCGGCTTGATGGTCTTAAACAGCGTAGTGAGCGAGTCGATCATCTGCGCTGGCGGTTCGGCCACTTCGGAGAGGATCAGAGATTCGCCGCCTTCCAGCACTTCCTGCGTACTCAGCGGATTCCCTTCTTCCTCCATCAGCAGGCTGATTTCGCGTGGCATGAACTCTTTTCCGGTCGGCAGTTTAGCGTTGAGGAACAGGGTTTCGCCGAGCGTCATCTCAAACAGCGTCCGTACCGGCATCACCACAAACGCCTGCTCATCTTCGACGGCCTGCTGCAACGCTTCCAGCGAGGTGAAAAAAGGAATGACCGTGGTGCCATCTTCTTTTTCCCAGTGCTGAAGATCGAGCGCACTGTCTTCAACCACTGCCTCGCCTTCTGCCGCAGTGCCTGGCACCCAGACGGTGGATTGCAGCAGGGTACGGAAAAATGCCGGGCGGTGCGCAGGCTCTGTCGCCGCCTGCTCCAGCAGGATTTCTAATTCGTTTTTCGTTTCAGACATAGAGATCACAACTTATCTATGGATCGCAGGCCTGATAAGACGCAGTGCGTCGCCATCAGGCAAAATGCCGGGGAGCGCTTCGCTTACCCGGCCTACAAAAATACCTTTCAGGCAGTCAGCAGATTTGCAATAGTGCGCACACCCAGACCGGTCGCTCCGGCAGACCACTGCTCAACCGGCGCTTTGCGGTAGGTCGCCGAGCAGTCGATATGCAGCCAGCCCTGCTGGTAGTTTTCCACAAAGTGCGACAAGAACCCTGCAGCCGTGCTCGCCCCTGCCGGATACGCCGCGCTGCCGGTATTGTTCAACTCGGCAAAATTAGACGGCAACTGGTTGCGATGGAATTCCGCCAGCGGCAGACGCCAGAACGCCTCGTTCTCTTCGGCTGCGCTTGCCAGCAGACGGTTCGCCAGTTGATCATCGAAGCTGAACAGCGCGTGGTAATCGTTACCCAACGCGGTTTTCGCGGCTCCGGTCAGGGTTGCTGCATCGATAATCAGCTCTGGTTTCTGGGCGCTGGCGTCGATCAAACCGTCCGCCAGCACCAGACGCCCTTCCGCGTCGGTATTCATCACTTCGACGTTTTTACCGTTACGATAATGAATGATATCGCCCAGCTTGAACGCGTTGCCGCTGATCAGGTTATCCGCACAGCACAGGTATAGCTTCACGCGTTTATTCAGCCCGCGCGTGATCGCAAACGCCAGCGCGCCGGTTACCGTTGCCGCGCCGCCCATGTCGGATTTCATCGAATCCATAAAGGCGCTCTGCTTGATGCTGTAGCCGCCGGAATCAAAGGTGATCCCTTTCCCAACCAGGCAAGCAAAAACCGGAGCTTCTTTATCTCCTGTCGGGTTGTAGTCGAGCGCCAGCAAAACCGGCGAGCGTTCAGAACCACGGCCAACAGTATGCAGCCCCATGTAGTTCTGTTCGCGAAGATCTTCGCCTTTAGTAATCCGGTAAGAGACATGATCGCAGGCGACGCTGCACAGCAGGTCAACCGCACGCTGCGCCAGCTGTTCCGGCCCCAGCTCTTCCGCTGGCGCGTTAATGGTGTCGCGTACCCAGTCGATGATGGTCAGACGATTATCCAGCTCCTGGCGCTGCGCATCGTCCAGCGCTGGCCATTCTACTTTACGGCTGCCTTTCGGCGCTTTGTAGCCCTGCCAGAATGACCAGCAGCGGTCTGCATTCCAGCCCTCACCTGCCAATTGCACATGCCTGATGCCCAGGCCGTCGATTTTACGTGCGGCGCGCTGGATCAAACCGAGGTCGCCTTTACCGTTAAGATGCAGGGCAATGCCCTCGCTATTCATACTGTAGGTGGCTTTTTCACCCCAGCGCGCATCGGCGGGCTGTGTAGAGAGGGTGATTTTCATGGCTTCTGTCATTGTTTTTATCCTTCTTAGCAAACGGGCCGCCCTCTGGCAGCCCGTTATGTGACCTACTCTGCTTCATCTAACCAGACCAGCAGAATTGCCTCCAGAATTTTTTCATTGGACGCATCAGGATTGTCGTCAAAATCCTCGAGATCGCAAATCCACTGATGAAGGTCGGTAAAACGAACCGTCTTAGGATCACGATCGGGGAACGCGTCGTACAGCGCTTCGCCGATTTCACGGCTATCGGTCCACTTGAGTCCCATACTACCCTCTGTTAATGCTCACGCGCATGGTTGATTGTGTAACGTGGGATTTCGACCACTAAATCTTCCCCGGTCACGCGAGCCTGGCAGCTCAAACGGCTCTCCGGCTCCAGACCCCAGGCTTTATCCAGCATGTCGTCTTCTTCTTCCGTGCTTTCCGGCAGGGAGTCAAAACCTTCACGCACGATGCAGTGGCAGGTGGTGCAGGCGCAGGATTTTTCGCAGGCGTGCTCAATCTCAATACCGTTGCGCAGTGCAACGTCAAGAATGGTTTCACCGGTCTCCGCTTCCAGAACTGCGCCATCCGGACAGAGGTCCTGATGAGGCAAAATAACAATCTTTGGCATATTAAACCTCGTCCACGGAATGGCCTTTCAGCGCGCTACGGACCGACTGATCCATGCGGCGAGCAGCAAATTCCTGGGTTTGTTTGTCTACATTTTTAATGGCTTGTTCGATAGCGTCAACATCATCGCCCAGCGCCACCTCGCTCAGGTGCGCGGCGGCATCGTCGATCAATTGACGTTCTGCGGCGCTTAGCAGCGCGGCATCCGCGGCCAGCGCACCGGTTAAACTTTCCAGTACGCGCGCCGCTTCGACTTTCTGCTCTGCCAGCATACGGGCTTTTACGTCCTGCTCGGCAAAGCTCATCGAATCCTGAATCATTGAGGCAATTTCGCTGTCGGTAAGCCCGTAGGACGGTTTAACCTGAATAGATGCCTCAACGCCGGTGGATTTCTCCATCGCGGTGACGCTCAACAGACCGTCTGCATCCACCTGGAAGGTCACGCGAATGTGCGCGCCGCCTGCCGGCAACGCCGGAATACCGCGCAGTGCAAAACGCGCCAGCGAGCGGCAGTCCTGCACCAGTTCACGTTCGCCCTGCATGACGTGAATCGACATCGCGGTCTGGCCGTCTTTGAAGGTGGTAAAGTCCTGCGCACGCGCCACCGGAATCGTGGTGTTACGCGGGATCACCTTCTCCACCAGGCCGCCCATCGTTTCCAGTCCCAGCGACAGCGGGATCACGTCGAGCAGCAGCATTTCGCTGTCCGGTTTATTGCCGACCAGGATATCCGCCTGGATCGCCGCGCCAATCGCCACCACTTTATCCGGGTCGATTGACGTCAGCGGCGGGCGACCGAAAAATTCGCCCACGCGTTCACGCACCAGCGGTACGCGTGTGGAACCGCCGACCATCACCACTTCCAGCACCTCTTGCGCCTCAACGCCGGCATCTTTCAGTGCGCGACGACAGGCCAGCAGTGTACGCTTCACCAGTGCGAAAATGAGTTCATTAAACTGTTCGCGGGTAATCTCACCCTGCCAGCCCGCCACGTTAACCGTCACGGACCCGGCATCACTGAGCGCGATTTTCGCCGCGATGGCGGCATCCAGCAGTTCACGCTGCACGCGGTTATCGCTACGATCGGCAATCCCCGCCTGTTCGCGAATGTAATCCGCCAGCAGATGATCGAAGTCGTCGCCGCCGAGCGCGGAGTCACCACCGGTCGCCAGCACTTCGAACACACCGCGGCTCAGGCGCAGAATCGAAATATCAAACGTCCCGCCGCCGAGGTCATACACCGCGATGACGCCCTCTTTGCCAGAATCGAGACCGTAGGCAATCGCCGCAGCGGTCGGTTCATTGAGCAGGCGCAATACATGCAGACCCGCCAGACGCGCAGCGTCTTTGGTCCCCTGGCGCTGTGCATCGTCAAAGTACGCCGGTACGGTAATCACAACGCCATCGAGATCGCCAGAAAGCGACTCGGAAGCCCGCGCCGCCAGCGCTTTCAGAATATCGGCTGAAACACGGACCGGGTTCAGCAATCCCGCCGCCGTTTCAATCATCGGCAAGCCGTTTTCACTTGCCTGGAAACGGTACGGCAGATGAGGATAACGCGCCTGAATGTCCGCCAGCGAACGCCCCATCATGCGTTTGACTGAGCTAATCGTGTTCGCGGTATCCAGCGCGGCATTGGTTCGCGCATCGTAACCGACCGAGTGGCCCTGCGCCTGATAGTGAACGACGGACGGCAGCAGATGACGACCATCATGATCGGCCAGCGTTTCCGCCTGACCGCTACGCACGGTCGCGACCAGAGAGTTGGTGGTCCCGAGATCGATACCCGCCGCCAGACGACGCTGGTGGGGCGCAGCGCTCAGACCAGGCTCACTAATTTGTAATAAGGCCATAATTGCTTCCGAATATTAAAAATCGAGCAGTTTTTCTTCGAGTTGTTCTGCACTGCTGCGCAGTTTATCGAGAAAACGCAGTTTACGCACGGTATCGGCCGCCACGTCCCACGTCTCGTTATCCAGCTGTTCCACCATCGACTGATGGCGGCTATCAAACATCGTTTTCACGCGCTGAATAAAACGTTCCAGCCGCGCCTCGTCTTTCGCCTGTTCAATCTCATCGAGCTCTTCGCGCAGTTCCAGTTGTTCCATCAGGAAGGCGGTATCGCGCACCGTGTGCTGCTCGTTGCTGAGATCAAAGCCATGGAGTGAAAGCAGGTATTCTGCGCGAGTCAAAGGGTTGCGCAGCGTTTGCCAGGCCTGATTGATGGTGGCGGATCGCGAGACGGCGGCAAGCTGCTCCGCCTGCGTACCACTGGCGAATTTATCAGGATGATACTGGCGTTGCAGACCCTGAAAACGCAGGCTCAGCGCCTGAGTATCGAGTTGATAGCGGATTGGTAAGCCAAAGAGGGTGAAGTAGTCCATAACATTCTCAGGGATAGCCTGTTAGAACAAACCCCACGCGTAGCAAAGCCACGGTGGGGTTTTCGGGTGATGCGCGTTATACGTGGAAGCTTTCGCCGCAACCACACTCGTCTTTCACGTTCGGGTTGGTAAACTTAAACCCTTCGTTCAGACCTTCTTTCACGAAGTCTAACTGCGTACCGTCCAGAAATTGCAGGCTTTTACCGTCGACCACCACCTTCACGCCTTTGTCTTCAAACACGGTGTCTTCTGCCGCCGGTTCATCAACAAATTCCAGTACATACGCCATACCTGAGCAGCCCGAGGTTCTTACGCCCAGACGCAGGCCAAACCCTTTACCGCGGTTCGCCAGGAAGGTATTTACTCGCGCTGCTGCACTGTCGCTAAGTGTAATCGACATAATAAAACCTCAACTCTTCTTATTTTGCTTCACGTTTGCTTTTGTAGTCCGCAATGGCGGCTTTGATCGCGTCTTCTGCCAGAATAGAGCAGTGAATTTTCACTGGCGGCAGCTCAAGCTCATCGGCGATATCGGTGTTTTTGATCGCCTGTGCTTCGTCCAACGATTTCCCTTTTACCCATTCGGTAACCAGGGAACTGGAGGCGATGGCGGAACCGCAACCGTAAGTCTTGAAACGCGCGTCTTCAATGATACCTTCATTGTTGACCTTGATCTGCAACTTCATCACGTCGCCACAGGCTGGTGCACCCACCATACCGCTGCCCACGTTCTCGTCGCTGTTGTCAAAAGAGCCCACGTTACGTGGATTCTCGTAATGATCGATTACTTTTTCGCTGTAAGCCATGATGAATTCTCCTTATCGGTACCGATTAATGATGTGACCATTCGATGCTGTTCAGATCCACGCCCTGCTTGTGCATTTCCCACAGCGGAGAAAGGTCACGCAGACGGCCGATAGATTTACGAACCAGTTCGATGGTGTAATCAATCTCTTCTTCGGTAGTAAAACGACCTAAAGAGAAACGAATAGAGCTATGCGCCAGCTCGTCGGTCATTCCCAGCGCGCGCAGCACGTAGGAAGGCTCAAGGCTTGCAGACGTACAGGCAGAACCAGAAGAAACAGCCAGGTCTTTCAGCGCCATAATCAGCGACTCGCCTTCCACGTAGTTAAAGCTGACGTTGAGGATGTTTGGCGCGCCCTGCTCAAGATCACCGTTCAGATAGACTTCTTCCATATCTTTCACGCCGTACCACAGACGGTTGCGCAGACCGCGCAGACGCGCCATCTCGGTTTCCATCTCTTCTTTCGCGATGCGATAGGCTTCACCCATACCGACGATCTGGTGGACAGGCAGCGTACCGGAACGCATGCCGCGTTCGTGTCCGCCGCCGTGCATCTGTGCTTCGATGCGAATACGCGGTTTACGACGAACGTACAGTGCGCCGATCCCTTTCGGGCCATAGATTTTGTGACCGGAGAAGGACATCAGGTCAACTTTCAACTGGCTCAGATCGATAGGCAGTTTGCCCACGCTCTGAGTGGCGTCAACGTGATAGATGATGCCGCGTGCACGGCACATTTCGCCGATAGTCGCGATATCCTGCACCACGCCGATTTCGTTATTCACGTGCATGATGGAAACCAGAATGGTGTCATCACGCATCGCCGCTTCCAGTTCTTTCAGATCGATAATCCCGTTGCTCTGCGGCGCCAGGTAGGTCACTTCAAACCCTTCGCGCTCCAGTTGACGGCAGGTATCCAGTACCGCTTTGTGCTCGGTTTTACTGGTGATAATGTGCTTGCCTTTTTTCTGATAAAAGTTGGCTGCACCTTTGATCGCCAGGTTGTCGGACTCAGTCGCACCGGAAGTAAAGACGATCTCACGCGGATCGGCACCGACCAGATCGGCAATCTGATTACGGGCGATATCTACCGCCTCTTCAGCCTGCCAGCCGAAACGGTGTGAACGGGAGGCCGGGTTACCAAAGGTTCCGTCCAGCGTCAGGAACTGCATCATTTTCTCGGCAACACGCGGGTCCACCGGCGTGGTTGCGGAGTAGTCGAGATAAATCGGTAATTTCATTGCTCTATAAACTCCGTACATCGCTTCAATGCAAGGAGTCAGGCAACCGGCTGGATGTACGACCGTGTTAACGGAGCGCAAACGCTCCGGCCTGACTCGAAAATCTTATTATCGTTAACCTGACTGTTTCGCGTTTCAGCAAGGCGGCAAACATGCGAATCCCCGAGAGCTTACAAAAGTAAGTGTTCGGGGTGAGCATGTGCAGCCAACGCAGATGCAACCCGAAACAGGACGGTTAAATCAAGCGCGTAACTTAACGTCAATTGCGTCCTGTGCACGATTTGTGCGTGGAGCGTCGTGGCTGTGCTGGCGACCAGACACATCCAGGACTTCCTGGTTATTTACCAGTTCGCCTAATGTAATGTTGTTGAGGAAACCGGTCAGACGATCGCTCAGATCGCGCCACAGCGCGTGGGTCAGGCATTTATCGCCGCCCTGACAACCGCCTTTGCCCTGACAACGGGTCGCATCAACCGACTCGTCAACAGCACTAATGACTTCACCAACGGCAATACTGCCGGCATCTTTGCCCAGCAGATAACCACCGCCCGGTCCACGTACGCTGGAAACCAGACCATTTTTACGCAAACGGGAGAACAGCTGTTCCAGATAAGAAAGGGAAATTCCCTGACGTTCAGAAATATCAGCCAACGGTACCGGGCCCGCTTCGGAGTTGAGCGCAACGTCCAACATTGCGGTCACGGCATAACGCCCTTTAGATGTCAGTCTCATGTCTTACTTAACCTCAAACTCGCCCCTGCCCGGGGTTTTTTATTGTAAAATGGGGGTATTGCATAGCAGGGCCAAGTCTGACATTCCCGACTAAATCAGTCAACTATTTACTTGACTGTTTTAGTCAGGTATTTAACCTTCAGTGCCGTTTTCATTTGCCGGATGGCGCTTCGCTTATCCGGCCTACGAATCGTGCGGTCTGTAGGCCGGATAAGCGAAGCGCCATCCGGCATTAGCACCGTTACTTGCTTTTATTCTGCTGCTCAATAGAAGCCAGCATGCCGCGCAGAATATTCAGTTCCTGGCTCTCCGGACGCGCGCGCGTAAACAGACGACGCAGTTTGTTCATCACCTGCCCCGGATGGTTTTCACGGATAAAACCCGTCGACAGTAATGTCTGCTCAAGGTGACCATAAAACCGCTCCAGATCGTCTACCAGCGGGTACGGTGCTTCTTCATGCACGACCGCATCAGGATTTTCCTGCGTCGCCAGCCAGGCCATGCGCACTTCATACGCGATAACCTGTACCGCCATCGCCAGGTTCAGCGAGCTGTACTCCGGGTTTGCCGCAATCGCGACGTGGTAATGGCATTTCTGCAACTCGTCATTGGTCAGCCCAACGCGTTCACGGCCAAACACCAGCGCCACGGGGGTATTTGCCGCTTCCGCCACGCTTTTTAAACCGCATTCGCGCGGATCAAGCATCGGCCACGGCAGCGTACGCGAACGAGCGCTGGTCCCGACCACCAGGCTGCATCCGGCCAGCGCTTCATCGAGAGTATCGACGATCTGCGCGTTGCCGATCACATCGCTGGCCCCTGCCGCCAGGGCGATGGCCTGGGAGTCAGGTTTGACTAACGGGTTAACGAGCCACAGGTTAGTTAACCCCATTGTCTTCATAGCGCGGGCCACAGAGCCCATATTGCCAGTGTGGGATGTTTCCACCAGCACGATTCGAATATTTTGCAGCATTGTCTTTCTTCAGCTAAAGATTATTCGGGCATATTATCATAAACCGAAGACATATTCCGATCTCGCTGCTATACTCTGCGCCGTTTTCCCGTTCTTTAACATCCAGTGAGAGAGACCGATGCATCCGATGCTGACCATCGCCGTGCGCGCAGCGCGCAAGGCGGGTAATGTAATTGCCAAACACTACGAAACGCCTGACTCAGTAGAAACCAGCCAGAAAGGCAGCAATGATTTCGTGACCAACGTCGATAAAGCCGCTGAAGCGATTATTATCGAAACGATCCGCAAATCTTACCCACAGCACACCATCATCACCGAAGAAAGCGGTGAACATGAAGGTACCGATCAGGATGTTCAATGGGTTATCGATCCACTGGATGGCACCACCAACTTCGTAAAACGTCTGCCGCACTTCGCGGTTTCCATCGCCGTACGTATTAAAGGCCGCACTGAAGTCGCTGTGGTTTACGATCCGATGCGTAACGAACTGTTCACCGCGACCCGCGGTCAGGGCGCACAGCTGAATGGCTACCGTCTGCGCGGCAGCAATGCACGCGACCTGGACGGCACGATTATCGCGACCGGCTTCCCGTTCAAAGCCAAACAGCACGCCACCTCTTACATGAATATCCTCGGCAAAATGTTTACCGAGTGCGCTGACTTCCGCCGCACCGGCTCTGCTGCGCTGGATCTGGCCTATGTTGCCGCTGCGCGCGTTGACGGTTATTTCGAAATTGGTCTGCGTCCGTGGGATTTCGCTGCTGGCGAACTGATCGCCCGTGAAGCAGGTGCTCTGGTTTGCGACTTTACCGGTGGTCACAACTACATGACGACCGGCAACATCGTGGCAGGTAATCCGCGCGTGGTTAAAGCGATGCTGGCGAATATGCGTGACGAACTGAGCGATGCGCTGAAGCGCTAATCGTTTACTGCCGGATGGCAGCTAACGCCTTATCCGGCCTACAGAGGGAAATGAGCTGTAGGCCGGATAAGCGAAGCGCCATCAGGCATTCTCACCCAGGGCACGTTTAAAACGGCCGTAATCCCCTTCCCACTGGCACCGCGCTCATCCACATCACCACTGCTGCCACCACTAATATCGCGCCCCCGGCCAACGCCAGCGTCGACCATCCTATCTGTCGCCACAATGCAGGCGCCGTGTGTCCCCCCAGTTTGACCGCCAGCGTGCGGAAACTGTGCACCAGCAACGCCAGCGAGGTGATGGTTAATGAGGTACCCACCGCCATCGCCAGCGCCGAGGCGATTCCCCAGTAAAATACGCCAATGACTTTGCTGAACAGCAATACCATGATCGCCCCGGAACAGGGTCGCATCCCCATCGACAGTATGATCATCAACCGCGCGCGCCAGTCATCGTCGCGGTTAAGCTGGTCCGGATCTGGCAAGTGCTGATGCCCACAACCACAACTTTCATGATGGACATGGTGTGGCGTAAAAGCCGTGAATGTGGGCTTACGCAGTAGCGCACGCAGTCTCTTCAGCGCCCGCCAACACAACAAAATGCCCAGAATGCCCACCAGCGCATAGCTGCCTTTCTCCAGCCAGAAACCGCTCAGATGCAGTTGCCTTGCGGGGAGTTGCAAAATGCTAAGGACGACCACAACCAGCCCAATCGCCACCAGCCCTTGTAGCAACGAAGAGGCCAGCGTCAGGCTAATGCTCGACTTCAACTTTGAAGGATGAGTCGCAAGCCAGGTGGTGATGACCACTTTTCCATGTCCCGGCCCCAGCGCATGCAGCACGCCATATAAAAAGCTCAATAGCAATAACGTTCCGCCAGCCTGAGCCGGGTTCGCCGCAACCGCCTTCAGCAGCGCGCTCAGTTGCTGATTCACCTCCCGCTGCCAGACGATGCTTTTGATCATCACCTGCGGCCAGGTCTGCCACAGCCAGACACCCACGATCGCCGCGATCAGCAGAAACAGCGCCAGCGGCCACAGCGACAGCCAGCGCCGTGCGCGAATGCGGTTTTGTAATATCACTGACATGTCACCTCAACCGTCTGTGCAAATTGTTTACCCAGTTCCATATCCTCCGGCGGTGCGTCTTCTTTATCCAGCGACTGGGCAAAGCTAAGCGATTCTTCGCTCGGCGCCGGTGTATTCACGGCAATGCCACATTGCTCACGCAACGCCGGTGACAGCATGGCATCGCGATCTTCTTCGTAGCTCATGTCGACATAATAGGAGGGATCAAAGGTTGAAAACATGTAGCGCTGTCCATGGAGGGGCTGTGGCTGTGCCAGGGGAAGAACAAACGTCAGAACAGCCTGATGCGCTTCTCGTTCCATCCCGTATTCCGTGGGACGATTTTTAAATTTGACGCGCTGCCCGTTGTGCCACATTTCGGTGAAGTAGTGCTGGCCCAGCACATTCGCCATCACTTCTGCCGCCAGCTTCTTCCAGATGTCAGAACCCGGCTTAGCGTCACCCGCGTCGTAGAGTAGATCGGCAGAGGTCAGTTCATCCATTGTCCAGCGCATCTTTAGCGCTACGATAGCACCGTTATCGCTGATCACTTCCGTCTTCAGGCGGATAAAGCTGTGCGGATGAGCGCTCACCGTAAAGGTGAAAAAGGCGAATAACCAGGGCAAAACGCCGCGTGTCATAGATGGTATCAACTCCTCACGAAAACAGAACGCCCACGGGAACCGGATCGCCGTGGCGGGATTGTCGGAGAGAATACCATTGAAACGATGAATGTTGAGCACGGATTGATGGGCTCGATTCAGTTCTCATTTTTGCGATTTTTTCTGCCGCCCTCAGGCGACAGAGGGGAAATCCGTATGGGACAAATCGTTAAAATGATAATTTTTTGTTAAAAACAATGATGCTTTCATAATGTTATTTAACAAATATATCCTCTCACTTTGTATAAATACCATCTAAATTAACTATAATTTAACCATTAAATTCCTATATATTAACAATTATGGGCATTTATCACATTTATTAAACTTGCGATTCATTACCTCTTCCCTTCGTTGATAACCTCCTGTTCGTGACTTGCCCTGGTCCCTACAAAAGGTACAACTATGAAATTCAAACTCGCCTTACTCAGTGCAACCCTGGTTTCTGCAAGCATGTTGTCCGGTACGTCCTTTGCGGCAGAAAAATATGAAATTGCTGTGGTTGCCAAAGTCACCGGTATTCCGTGGTTTAACCGTATGGAAACCGGTGTCAATGAAGCAGCAAAAAAACTGGATGTAAACGCTTATCAGACCGGTCCTTCCACGCCCGATCCGGCTCAGCAGGTGAAGGTGATTGAAGATCTCATTGCCAAAAACGTCAACGCGATCATTGTGGTACCTAATGACGCGAAGGTACTTGAACCCGTGCTGAAAAAAGCGCGCGATAAGGGCATTGTCGTACTGACCCATGAATCGCCGGATCAGCAAATCGGTCAGTGGGATATTGAAACGATCGACAGTGAGAAGTACGCGCAGGCTAACGTCGACGAACTGGCGAAAGACATGGGCGGCAAAGGCGGCTACGCAATCTATGTTGGCTCGCTGACCGTGCCGTTACACAACGCCTGGGCCGACTACGCCATCAAGTATCAGAAAGAAAAATACCCGGATATGTTTGAAGTCACTACTCGCCTGCCGGTGGCCGAGAGCATTGATAAATCGTACTCCACCACGCTGGATCTGATGAAAACCTATCCGCAGATGAAGGGCATCATTGGCTTTGGGTCGCTGGGTCCGATTGGTGCGGGTCAGGCGGTACAGAAAAAACGGGCGAAAGATAAAATTGCCGTCGTCGGTATCGCTATGCCTGCACAGGCTGCGCCGTATCTGATGCGTGGCGATATCAAAAAAGCGTTGCTGTGGGATCCCAAAGATGCCGGTTACGCGCTGGTGACGGTAGCCAACCAGTTGCTGCAAGGCAAAGAGGTGACGCAAGACTTGTCCATTGAAGGATTAGGGAAAGCCGATGTCGACATGGAGAAGAAAGTGATCCGCTTTAATAAGATCCTCGAAGTCACCAAAGATAACGCACAATCGCTCGGTTTCTGAGGCGCTTAGCCAACACCAGGGAAACCCAACGCCGGCCGTCTGGTCGGCGCTATCAACAGACTTAACACTCAGCGCCCGTCAGGGCGCTCGCAGGGGTATTGTCCATGACAGACACCACCGCATTTATCACTCTTGAGAATATCAGCAAGCAATTCCCGGGCGTGCTGGCGCTGGATAATGTGAATCTGACGCTGAAAAAAGGCGAAGTTCACTGTCTGGCAGGACAGAACGGCTGCGGCAAAAGCACCATCATTAAGGTGATTTCCGGGGTTTACCAACCGGAAAAAGGGGCGCAGATCCTGCTGGATGGCAAACTGTTTCACCAGTTGTCGCCACAGCTTTCCTCGCATTATGGCATTCAGGTGATCTATCAGGATCTCTCCCTGTTTCCTAATTTCAGCGTGGCGGAGAATATTGCCGTCAACCGCTATCTGCCCGGCGGTGATATCTGGGTACGACGCGGCGCGATGAAGCAACAGGCGCTGGCGGCGATGAAGCGGATTGGCGTCACTATCGACCCCGATAAAAAAGTGGAAAAACTCTCTATAGCCGACCGCCAGCTGGTCGCCATCTGTCGCGCCATTGCCGCCGACGCGCGGTTGGTGATTATGGATGAACCCACCGCCTCACTCACCCGCCAGGAGGTTAACGGCCTGCTGCGCGTGGTCAACGAACTGAAAGCCGCCGGGATCTGTGTGGTATTCGTCAGCCACCGTCTTGACGAGGTAATGGAAGTGGCGGACCGCATCAGCGTAATGCGCGACGGCAAACTGGTGGGGACCTATCCTGCCAGCGAACTCGACAGCCATGAGCTGGCATACCTGATGACCGGACAACGCTTCCACTACAGTCCCCTGCCGGAAAAACCGCCGGTCGATCAGGAACCGATGCTGGAACTGCGCAACCTGAGCCGCAAGGGCAAATATCAGGAAATTAACCTGTCACTGCGCAGCGGCGAGATCGTGTCGATCGTCGGCCTGCTTGGCGCGGGACGCACCGAACTGTGCCTGAGCCTGTTTGGCATGACGCATCCGGACAGCGGTGAAATTCGCATTAATGGAAAACCGGTTCAGTTACGCAATAACCATGACGCCATCAAACACGGCATCGGTTATGTCTCAGAAGATCGCCTGACTCAGGGGCTGATCATGGAACAGTCGATCTACGACAACACCATTGTCACGGTCTTTGACAAGCTGCATACCCGCAGCGGTCTGCTCGATCACAGCAAAGCGAAAACGCTGGTTGCCGATCTGATCCGTGAACTGAACATTAAGGTTTCCGATCCGCAGTTGCCGGTCAAAACGCTCTCTGGCGGCAACGCCCAGCGTATCGCCATCGCCAAATGGGTGGCGACAAATCCGCGCATCCTGATCCTGGACTCCCCCACTGTCGGCGTGGATATCGCCAACAAAGAGGGGATTTATCAGATTGCCCGCAATCTTGCGGAACAGGGAATGGCAGTACTGATGATTTGCGATGAGATCCCGGAAGCCTATTACAACAGCCATCGTGTGCTGGTCATGCGGCGCGGGAAGCTGGTCGCCGAATTTAATCCGCATCGCTGTCGCGAAGAGGACATTGCAGAGGTGGTCGAGGTGATCCATGAATAACTTTCGTCTCTCCCGCTTAGTCGGGCACCATGAATTCTGGCTGGGGCTGCTGGTGATTGCGCTTGCCGTCGGGCTGAGCGCCAGCACCGATGAGTTTCTGTCACTCGGCAACCTGACGGACGTCGCCACCAGTTACGCTATTCTCGGTATTCTCGCCTGTGGCCTGTTTGTGGTGCTGATCTCTGGCGGTATCGATATTTCGTTCCCGGCGATGACCGCCATTGCGCAATATGCGATGGCCAGTTGGGTGATCGCCAACGGCGGAAACTTTCTGCTGGCACTGGCGCTGGCCTGTGCCGTCGGGTTACTGCTCGGGTTGATTAACGGCTTCCTGGTCTACTGGCTGCGCGTACCCGCCATCATCATTACCATCGCCACGCTGAACGTCTATTACGGCCTGTTGGTTTACGCCACCAAAGGCACCTGGCTGTATGGCTTCCCCGACTGGTTTATGAACGGCATCAACTGGTTTTCGTTCACTGCGGCGGACGGCTACGACTACGGCCTCACGCTTCCGCTGCTGTGTCTGGCAGCAGTGGTTATTTTCACCGCCATTCTGATGAATTCCACCCGTCTTGGCCGCCAGATTTACGCGATGGGCGGCAACCGCGACGCGGCGTCCCGCCTTGGTCTTAATCTGCTGAAGCTGCATTTCTATGTCTACGGCTACATGGGCATTCTGGCCGGTGTAGCGGCCGTGGTGCAGGCGCAGATCACTCAGTCCGTGGCGCCGAACTCGCTGCTTGGATTTGAGCTGACGGTGCTGGCGGCGGTTGTGCTCGGCGGCACCAGCATGAGCGGAGGTCGGGGCACATTAACCGGTACGCTGCTGGGGGTGATTCTGCTGGCCTTTTTGCAAAACGGCCTGACGCTGCTCAGCGTCTCTTCGTACTGGCATACCGTGTTCAGCGGCGTCATTATCCTGGTCAGCATCAGCGCCACGGCGTGGAACGAAAAACGCAAACTGGCAAGGGAGCTTTGAGATGAAAGCCTTCGCAAAAGTATTACCCGGTGATGCGATCATCCGCCTGCAGTGCGTGATTATTATCGTCGTCGCCGTCGTCTTCTCCGCGCTGTTGGGCACTCGCTTTTTCAGCGTCGCGAACTTCCAGTCCATCGGCTCACAGCTACCGATCCTCGGCATGCTGGCGCTGGGAATGGGGATGACCATGCTGACCGGCGGCATCAACCTGTCGATTATCGCTGGCGCTAACGCCTGTTCACTGGTGATGGCGGCGGTCATTGTCAGCCATCCGGACAATCCGCTGTTTCTCGCGCTGGCGCTGCTGGCGGGCGCAGCGGTCGCCGTAGCGATTGGGACCCTGAACGGGGCGCTGATTGCCTGGGTTGGCGTATCGCCGATCCTCGCCACGCTGGGTACCATGACGCTTATCTCCGGGCTGAATATTTTGCTCTCCAACGGCACGGTGATCTCCGGCTTCCCGGCGGCGATTCAGTACCTCGGCAACGCCACCCTCGCAGGTATTCCCGTGGCTCTGCTGCTGTTCATCGTGGTTGCGGTGCTGTTGTGGGTGTTGCTGGAACACACCACGCTGGGCCGCAGTCTTTATCTGATGGGCTCGAACGAACAGGCAACCCGCTACAGCGGCGTGAATACCGTTCGGGTACAGATTTCCGTCTATGTCATTTCCGCTCTGCTCGGCTGGGTGGCCGCAATCTTAATGATGGCGAAATTCAACTCGGCGAAGGCCGGATACGGTGAGTCTTATCTGTTGGTCACTATTCTCGCTTCGGTGCTGGGTGGCATCAATCCGGACGGCGGATTCGGCCGCATCATCGGGCTGGTGCTGGCGCTGATTGTGCTGCAAATGCTGGAAAGCGGCTTTAACTTGCTGGGGATCAGTAGTTATTTGACGATGGCGCTTTGGGGCGCGGTACTCATCCTCTTTATCGCATTACAGAATCGTAGAGCCTGATTTCAGGAGAAAAATTATGGCGAGTTATTTTATTGGTGTGGATGTAGGAACCGGCAGCGCCCGTGCAGGGGTGTTTGATCTCAACGGCAGAATGGTCGGGCAGGCCACTCGCGCCATCGAGATTTATCGCCCGCAGGCCGACTTCGTTGAGCAGTCGTCCGATAACATCTGGCAGGCCGTTTGCAACGCGGTTCGCGATGCCATTAATCAGTCCGATATCAACCCAATCCAGGTGAAGGGGCTGGGATTTGACGCCACCTGCTCGCTGGTGGTGCTTGATAAAGAAGGTAAACCGCTGACCATCAGCCCTTCCGGGCGCAGCGAACAGAACATTATCGTGTGGATGGATCACCGCGCGATCACTCAGGCCGATCGTATTAACGCTCTGCACCATCGGGTGCTGGACTACGTGGGCGGGATCATCTCCCCGGAAATGCAGACGCCAAAACTGCTGTGGTTGAAACAGCATATGCCTAACACCTGGGCCAACGCGGGTTACTATTTTGATCTGCCTGACTTTCTGACCTGGCGCGCCACCGGCGATGACACGCGTTCGCTCTGCTCCACGGTGTGTAAATGGACCTATATGGGCCATGAAGATAAGTGGGATGCCAGCTATTTCCGCGAGATTGGGCTGGAAGATCTGCTGGAACACGATGCCGCGAAAATTGGCCGTTATGTGAAAACAATGGGTGAACCGCTCGGTCACGGTCTGACTCAGCGCGCCGCCAGTGAAATGGGGCTGATTCCGGGCACAGCCGTCAGCGTGTCGATTATCGACGCGCACGCCGGTACGCTCGGCACCCTGGGCGCCTGCGGCGTCTCTGGCGAAGTCGCCGATTTTGATCGTCGCGTTGCGCTGATTGGCGGTACCTCAACCGGTCACATGGCAATCTCAAAAGAGCCGCGCTTTATCGGCGGCGTCTGGGGTCCTTACTATTCCGCCGTGTTGCCGGAATACTGGCTCAATGAAGGTGGACAGTCCGCGACGGGCGCGCTCATCGACCACATGATTCAGTCGCACCCGTGTTATGACACGCTGCTGACGCAGGCGAAAGCACAAGGGCAGACCATTTATGAAGTGCTGAATGCGCTCCTGCGCAAAATGGCGGGTGAGCCGGAGAATATCGCCTTCCTGACCCGCGATATCCATATTCTGCCCTACTTCCACGGCAACCGTTCGCCGCGTGCCAACCCGACGCTGACTGGCGCAATCAGCGGCCTGAAACTTTCCCGCACGCCGGAAGACATGGCGCTGCACTATCTGGCCACTATCCAGGCCATTGCGCTGGGGACGCGCCACATCATTGAGACCATGAACCAGAGTGGTTACAGCATCGATACCATTATGGCCAGCGGCGGCGGCACGAAGAACCCGATTTTTGTGCAGGAGCATGCCAACGCCACCGGCTGTGCGATGTTACTGCCCGAAGAGAGTGAAGCGATGCTGCTTGGCGGCGCGATGATGGGCACCCTCGCGGCTGGCGTTTTCGAAACGTTCCCGGAAGCGATGTCGGCCATGAGCCGCATTGGTAAAACGGTCACCCCGCAGACCAATCTCATTAAGCAGTATTACGATCGCAAATATCAGGTGTTCCACGAGATGTATCAGGATCACATGAAATACCGCCAGTTGATGCAGGGGGACGCATGAACAGCGCATGGCAACAGGCTAGCGAAACCTGGACACTCTACAGCGAGGCCCTTGCCGGTTTGGGTCAGCATTTGAGCGAACCGCTCTGGGAAGCGTTAATGACGGAACTGCGCGAATGTCGCGGGAAAATCGTGGTCACCGGCGTCGGCACCTCTGGTATTGCGGCGCGTAAAATCGCCCACATGCTCTCCTGCGTTGAGCGCCCGGCGATTTACCTTAACGCCACCGATGCCGCCCACGGCGATCTCGGTTTTTTACGCGCTGACGATCGAATGATTTTACTCTCGCGCGGCGGTAATTCTGATGAGCTCACACGCTTGTTGCCGGGCCTTGCGGCACGCAACGTGCCGATTATCAGCGTCACGGAAAACCCGGATTCCGCCATTGCGAAGGCCGCCCGGCTGGTCATTTCGACCGGCGTACAGCGCGAGGCAGATCCGCTAAACATGCTGGCAACCACCTCAATTATGCTGGTGATTGCGATCTTTGATGCCGCCTGCGCCTGCCTGATGAGCGAGAGCGGCTATTCCAGAGAAACACTGCTGGCGGTGCATCCGGGTGGGGATGTCGGGTTAACCCTGCGACAAGGCCGTTAATCCATTAGTAACTTTTCAGCCTCGCCCTCTTCGGCGAGGCTTTTTTATATGCAATCTGAAGATAAAAAACGCGAAAAATCCGATTAACGCGTTGCGTTAAACTTTATGAAACAGCCTCACCCGTGAAAAATTCTGTGACCTCTCCCTGCAATCCTGACGCAAAACATTTCATCCGTAATGGCTATGGAAAAACTTTAGCTATTCTTATCTGACATACATACGGGAGATCCGACAGATGATGCCAACGCTTGCTCCGCCATCTGTACTTTCCGCTCCCCAGCGCCGTTGCCAGGTTTTGCTGACGCTTTTCCAGCCGGGGCAAATTGCCACCGCGGAAATGTTCAGTGCGCTAAATGGTGTCGATGATGCTGTTGCCCGTGAGGATATTGTTGAAACGGGTCTGGAGATCCAGCGTTATCATCGACTCAGTATTAGCACTGGTCCGAATGGGTGCTACCGGATCGAAGGTACTGCGCTTAACCAACGCCTCTGCCTCTTGCACTGGCTCAGACGCGGACTGCGTTTGTGTCCGGCGTACATAACGCAACACTTTGCCCCTGCCCTTAAAACTGAACTCAAACAACGGGGGATCCTGCGCACGCTGTATGATGATACCAATCTGCATGCGCTGATTAACCTCTGCGCACGTCGCCTGCAAAAGCCGTTTGAGTGCCGGGACATCCAGTTCCTGCACCTCTATCTGCAATATTGTCTGTTGCAGCACCACGCGGGGATCTCCCCGGAATTTAATCCTGTCCAGCAGCGCTGGGCGCAGTCCTGTGCCGAATATGCGCTAGCGCAGGAGATAGGCCGTCACTGGCAGCGCCGTGTCCGCCAGGATGCACCATTAACGGAATCGCTGTTTATGGCGTTACTGTTTTCGATGGTTCGCATACCGGACCCGATTCGCGATAACCATCAACAGAACCGGCGGTTACGTCTGTCGATAGCGCGACTGATCCTGCGTTTTCGCGAAATGGGCGCAGTGCGTTTTAATGACGAGCAGGGGCTAAACGATCAGCTCTATATCCATCTGTCCCAGGCGCTGAACCGCTGCCTGTTTTCGATTGGCATCGATAACACCCTGCCGGATGAATTCGCTCGACTCTATCCGCGCCTGATGCGTACCACCCGCGATGCGTTACGCGGGTTTGAAGAAGAGTATGACGTTGAGTTTTCCGAAGAAGAGACGGGACTGGTGGCGGTCATCTTTGGCGCGTGGCTGATGCAGGAAAACGATCTGCATGAGAAACAGGTCGTCTTACTCACCGGTGACGATCCAAAACTGGAGCAGGAGATTGAGCAGCAACTACGTGAACTGACGCTGCTGCCACTGAACATCAGGCCATTGCCCATGCGGACCTTTCAGCAGGAGGGCTCGCCGCGCGGCGTGGCGTTGATTGTCACGCCTTACGCCACGCTGCTGCCGCTCTTTTCACCACCGTTGATTCACGCGGATCAGGCGCTGACGCCGCATCAGCAGCAGCAGATCCGCAAAATGCTGGAATCAGGCTGAAGCGGCCACTTTTGGCCGCAGCACCATCGCCGGTAGCGCCACCAGCGCCATCACCCAGAAGACGCCGTTACCCAAATGTTGATACAGGAAACCGGCAAACACGGTCATGATGGCAATGCTGCCGCCCATCGCCACCGCAGAATAGACCGCCTGCAGACGGATCACTTCGCTGCCCTGTCGCGCCGCGATATAGCGCATCGCCGCCAGGTGGCACACAGTAAACGTGCCGCAATGGAGGATCTGCACCACAATCAGCCACGGCAGCGCCGTCGTCCAGCCCATCAGCCCCCAGCGAATCACCCCGCAGACGGCCGAGAGCAACAACAGATCGCGAGCGCTGAAACGACGGAACAGTTTGTTGCTCAGCGCAAAAATAACCACTTCCGCCACCACGCCAAGCGACCAGAGATAACCGACCGCCGACGCGGAATACCCCGCGCCCTGCCAGTAAATGGCGCTAAAACCGTAATAGGCGGCATGCGCCCCCTGCAACAGACAGACACAAGCCAGAAAGCGCCAGCTCTGTGTCACCAGCGTACGCCAGGCGGGCCAGCCGGCGCTCTCCTGATGACGGCTTTCTCCCTGTGGCAGCACGCTGGGGCGAATGAGCATTCCCAGCAGCATTGAGGCGACGCCAAGCGTCAGCAGCGCCAGAATCGCCCGGTAATCAAACAGGCTGACCAGTTTACCGGTCAACGCAGAACCAATCACAAACGCGACCGATCCCCACAGACGCACCCGTCCGTAGTCCATGGTAATCTGCTTTTGCCAGGTATTCGCCAGCGCGTCCGTGAGCGGCACCAGCGGAGAGAAGAAGAGGTTAAATCCGACCATCACCACCATCAGCCAGGCGACATGCGTTCCGGCCCAGAAGGCCAGCGCAAAGATCAGCGTCAGTAGCGCCAGAATGCGTAACGCGGAGATCAGCCGTGACGGATCGCTGACCCGTGGGGCAATGATCAAACTGCCAAGAAAACGAGCGACCAGACCAGCGCCTAATAAGAGACCGATCGTTTCCGGCGTCAGGCCAAGCCCTTTAAGCCAGACGCTCCAGAAGGGAAGAAAAATCCCGTAGCTAAAAAAGTAGGTGAAGTAACCGAGCGCCAGCCAGCGCGTGGAGTGCAAAGACATGATCCCCTCCCGTGTGGAGGCGATAGTCTGGCGATAAACGCAGGCTGGCGCAAGTGAACATTAACAGTGACATAACATGCTTTTGCCGTTACTCCACGCGGATTTGCATCGCGAAATGGCACTGCTCATCCGGGCCTAACATCTGCAATCCCGGCTGCCCCGGCATGTGGTGGGCATTCACCGGATGCGTCTGCGGTTCCAGACAAAGAAATGACTGGCCCAGCATTCTGAAAAGCATAAGCCAGGAAGTTTGCGCAGAAATCGTGACACGCATCACATCACGCTGGATAACTGCCTGTCCGCCCCAGCCGGAATACCCCACATTCAGCCAACGGTCCGCACCGTATTGCGCGGAGGTGAAATCCGCATCCTCCGGAAGTTCACTCTGCCAGGCCAGCGGCAAGTGATGTTCGCCTTCCGGCCAGTAACCGCTGGCCGAAAACTGTACGGTGCTGCGCGCATCAAAGACAAAAAACGGATGGAAACCGCAGCCGTACAGCATGGGACGTTTGCCCAGATGAGCGATCGTCAGCGACGCCCTGAGTACCGACGCCTCCAGCACATACTGGAGTTCCGCCAGATAGTCATATCCGCACGCAAGTTGACTGCGCAGACGCAGCGAACAGCTATCATCGGTCACCGCCGTCACCTCCCAGCGCTTAAGCCAGCCGTCACCGTGCAGAAAAAACCGCGCGTCAGCGTCATGCAGCGGCAGCTGCACCTCGGTTCCGCGCTGGTTGAAGCCGTTACCGGCCACGCGATTGGCAACCGGTAGCATCGGAAACAATCCGCAATCACCGGCGGTTCGCCCCTCCCCTGCGCGTAATACCGGCTGTTGATGCTGTAACGAAAACAGCGACAACAGCGCGCCGCCCTGAGGGTCCACGCGCATCCGCAGATGCGCGTTATGCAACGTCAGCGGCGTGGTCATCAGCGCACGCTTTTTGGTTGTGCCGATGGACTGGCTTTCAAATGTCTGGCCGCCAGTTGTTCCTCCAGCGCTTCCAGCGTTACGCCTTTGGTTTCCGGCACATGACGCAGCACGTAGAGATAACCCATCGCACAAATCACGCCGTAGAGCAGGAAACTCCCGGCGGCACCCAGTCCGGCATTGAGCAGCGGGAAGGTATAGGTCAGCAGGAAGCAGGCAATCCACAGCGCCAGCGTACCCAGCGACATCGCCAGGCCGCGCACGCGGTTTGGGAAGATCTCAGACAGCAGCACCCAGGTGACCGGTGCCAGCGTCAGGGCATAAATCGCAATGGCCGCCAGCACCAGAACCAGCACCGGCCAGCCCATAATCCCCATTCCGTAGGCGCCGGCAATCAACACATAAATCACCGTCAGGCCGGATGCGCCAAACAGCATCAGCTTGCGGCGACCAATTTTGTCCACCAGCGGCAGCGCGGCAAGGGTAAAGACCAGGTTGATAATACCGGTGGCAACGATAGATTTCAGCGTACCGTTGATGTCGAAACCCGCAGAGGCGAAAATCTCCTGCGCATAGTTAAAGATCACGTTGATCCCGCACCACTGCTGGAAGACAGCCAGCACCATGCCGATGATAACGATCGGTTTGATCTGCGGTTGCAGCAGCGTTGACCATGCGACTTTGTGATTATCTTTACGCAGCGTGTGCTCGATCTCTTTCAGCGTCTGCCCGGCGTACTCCGCAGAGCCAATGCGTTGCAGCATGGCACGCGCACGCTCCGGTTTACCCGCCTTCACCAGCCAACGCGGGGATTCCGGGACGAAAAACATCAGCACCAGAAACGCCAGCGCGGGAACTAACTCTGCGCCAAACATCCAGCGCCAGCCCATCTGCCCGTTCCAGCTTTCGACGATTGCCTGTTGAGTCGCACCCGTGGCAACCGGTTCGGCGATCATCAGGTTGATCAGTTGCGCCGCCAGCACGCCAATGACAATAGTCAACTGGTTCACCGCCACAAAACGTCCGCGTTTTTCCGCCGGACTGACTTCGGCGATGTACAGCGGGCTGAGCGCTGACGCCAGGCCAATCCCGACGCCGCCAACGATGCGGTAAATCACAAACATATCGAAGTTACTGGCCACGGCGGTTCCCCATGCCGAGGCGCTGAACAGAATGGCAGAAAGGATCAGTGGCATTTTCCGGCCAAATTTATCGGCGCACCAGCCCGAAATCAACGCGCCAAAAATACAGCCCACCAGCGCTGAGCTCATCGCCCAGCCGGACTGTGCCGGATCGGTTATCGAAAAGTACGCTTCATAAAAAGGCTTTGCCCCGCCAATCACCACCCAGTCGTAGCCAAACAGCAAACCACCACAGGCCGCGACCAGACAGATGGTCCAGACGTAGCCGATTTTTAAATGTGTCTGCGCGTTATTCATTATGATTCCTCTTTCAGGGAAACGCAGGGAACAGTAGGTTTCCGGTGGCGTCACCGCCACCGGCTCAGGGTTTAGTGCAATAACTCCAGTCTGATGACATGGCGCAGGAACAGAGCTTTGTCATGCGCCGGATTCTGTTGCAGAAGTGCGTCAAGCGCCTGTTGGCAGGCAGGCAAATTCCCCAGCCCGAGCTCGCCTAACGCGGTGATAAACAGGCCGTGCTGCTGATGCTTCGCCTCTGCTGGCGTATCAAGCACCACCAGATCCGGTAATGAGACGGCAAAGAAATCCACTTCCGGCACGTGGTCGCGCTGTAACTCGGCCCATTGCAGGAAGCTTTTGAAGAGTTGCTCTGCATCGTCGCGTTCACCCAGTGTTTTCAGCGCCATACCCTGCCAGAAGAGATAGTCCACGGGCTGATCGTTGTAATAACGACTGGCATCCAGCGAACTTCCGCCGCGGGTGGCGTTCGCAAAATAACGCTGCGCAGCGTCATGCTGCCCCTGGCGCTGCGCGCAATACCCCAACAGATACCAGATATCGTTATCGGTTTGCCCCGGTAAACGCCCTTCCCCCAGATTATGCGGATAGCTCAGCGCCTGCTGTAACAGCAGCGTCGCGCGGTCGAACTCCGCCTTGCCGATAGCGACCAGGGCCCGGTGTAATTGATTAAGCAAATATTGCCCGGTCGCTTTCCCTTCCCCGCCTTCCCAGGGATGGAACACGCGCTCGCCAAGGATCTTCGCTGCGTCATCGTAGCGGCCCAGACCATTCCACAGGCTGAGCAACTCCACGGTTAAATCGTCACGCTGGAACACCACGGCTTTATGCGATTCAAGCTGTCGCAAACGCTGCTCAATGGGGGTTGCCAGGAGTTTATTAAGGTAATCCCGTTCAAACAGGAAACGGGCATTGTCAGGCTCCAGCGCCACAGCCTGCGACAAAAACTGTTGTGCCTGAACGCCATCGTGCTGTTTGTTCCACGCATAAATCCCCAGCAGACGGTGCACGGGCGCAAATTCGGGCTCCTGTTGCAGGGTAAATTGCCAGCAGGAAAGCGCCTCTTCGTAGCGGCGTTTGCTGTACCAGAAGCAGCCCAACAGGTAGCGGGCGTAAGCGCTGTGCTCCAGCGTTTGCAGCATCTGCACTTCATCGAGAGTGTTCGGGAAACGCACCCGGTTAGTCAGGCAAGCACGTGCCTGGTCGATGAACGGCTGCGGATTGTCGCTCAGCGACGCCCGCCACAGTAACGGCAGCGTTTCCTGACTGTCCAGCAGTTCCAGCAGTTCGCGCGCCGCGGCTTTTTGGCCGAAAGAGCGTAGCCATCCTGCCAATTCGCAGGCGTTAATACCGCGGCGACCGGTAATGGCGATAAGCGCCGTTTTCGACGGTTCATCCCGACGTATCGCCCAGCGGGCATAGTGCAGCACGTAGCTGAGTGGATAGTCCGCAAGCTGCTGTTCAATGTACTTCAGCGCCTCTGATGTGCGCCCCTGCGCTGCCAGCGCCAGAGCTTTCAGTCCCATTGCCAGGTTATTGCTACCGTTAAAGCGCAGGCTCTGCGTCACCTTCTCCAGTGCATCCGTAACGTCGCCGCGCGCCATTGCTATTCTCGCCAGCGACCAGAAGGCCGCGTCGCGACAGTTTCCGCTCCAGCTCGCCTTGTAGTAATGATCCCAGGCCTGCCCGCAATCGCCCTGACGCTCCAGCGCAGCAGCCAACAACATACTGGCTTCGCCATCTCGCGGGTTTTTGTTCAGGTGATGCGCCCGCTGTAAGGCTGCTCTCGCGTAGCGTTCGGCCTGCGTCCAGTCAGCCTGGTTCAGCGCCAGCGTCCCCAGCGCGACGTTGTTGCGGTAATCCAGCGGATCGATCTCCAGTGCCCGGCGATAGTAATCCCCGGCGTAACGACTGGCATGGTTGTACTGCTCCAGATGCTGACCGATAAAGTAGAGCTCATCGGTACTGGAGAGCGCCGCCGGCTGCGCGGGAGCCGAGGCTGCCGAGGGCAGCGGCAGATCGTCAGCAATATGTTCTTCGTATTGCAGCAACGTCTGACCGTCGTGACGGGTGACCGTCATGGTGATCCGCGAATAGCCCGAATCGACAAGCGTCGTCAGCCAGCTTTCCCCCGGTGCCAGCGTCAGCGTGGTTTCAAAAAAAGGCGCACCGTCCGCGCTGAGTGTCACCTGCACGTCATGCAATGGCGCAACCGCATAAACACCAACGGACAGTTGGCTTTCATCACGCACCAGCCGCATCGCCAGGTCGGTACTGGCGTTTTGCACCATCCCTAATTCGCTGTAGGGCAGGAAGTTCTGGACGAATACCTTCTCCTCGTAAGGAGCAAGCCAGGTGAAATCCGGCTGGTTGTCGGTAAACACCCCGGTCATTAATTCGATGTACGGGCCATTCTCATCGGTCAGGTTACGATCCCAGGCTACGCCAAAATCCCCGTAGCCCCAGCTCCACTGCTTTTTCCCCGGTGAGATGTGATGATCGGCAACATGTAATAACCCACCACGTTCACCGTGATGCCAGGCGCCGACAAAATCGTAGTCCGATTTTTCCGCCATGTATGAGGTCGGCACCGGCACATTCTTATAGCGGGAGATATCCACTCCCGCCGAGTAATCGACTTTGTAATAGGTGCCCGTGGCGATCGGAAAAGCGGAAACATCGCGCTTGCCGTGATCGAATACGGCAGTGACATCAGGTGGGAACACGCTCTGGTGATCGTCACCGCCCTTCACCGCCGGGTTCGCCCACCATAAAAAGTGGCGCGGCGTGGCGTTACCGTTGAAGACTTTACCGGTGATTTCGATCAGCGCGCGATCCGGATAGAGTGTGAATCCGGTCATCACCTGCAAGCCACGCATCGGTTCCACTTCGCCCATCCAGACGGTTTGTTCACCGTAGTCCCCTGCCCGCTGCGTAAAATCTACGGGCATAAAAGTAGTGGGACGGTGATGCTGCGGCCAGTTAAATTCGATCCCCCCGGAGATCCACGGCCCCAGCAGGCCAACCAGTGCAGGTTTCACCACTTCGTTGTAATAGACAAAATCGCGCTGTTGCACTTTGTCATACGCACGATGAATACGCCCGCCCAGTTCCGGCAACAGCATGACGCGGATAAAGTCGTTTTCCATCCACACCGCCTGGTAATCGCGCTTCTCACGCTTGCCGGTCAGGGTGTCAATTACGCCATAAGGGTAAACCGCGCCTGAAGACCCCTGATAAACCCGTTTTTCCAGGAACATTGGATTGGGATCTTCCTCTCCCACCGTCCATGTCGGTAGTGAGACGGTTTCCTGCCAGACCTTTACTGAACCGTACATGTAACCTCCACTCAATAAACAAAAGTAAAAATTCATCCTGAAAGCATTGTGCGGCAGTTAACTGGCGGTAAAATGCGCAATGCTCACGCAATATAGTTAAGGGAGTTAAGTGTATGCCGCGTTCAGGGTTCAATAACGCCCGGGTCAGACAGACGAATAAACAGATCTTCCTGTCACATTTGTGGCGCGAAAAGCAGCTCAGTAAATCGCAACTGGCGCAGCTCACCGGCCTGTCGATTCCGGCGGTGAGTAACATCCTTGAAGAGTTGCTGGATGAAGGACGGATTTGCCATTCCCGTGAAACGCTGAGCCAGCGCGGGCTCAGCAGCGGGAGTTTTCATCTGCCGGAACAGGGCGCGTGGACGCTGTGCATGAACGTCACCCCCACCAGCCTGACCAGTCAACTTGCCGATGCCCGTCTGGTGGCCGTGGGTGACTGGCAGCATGAGGTGATCAACGCCGCGACGCCTGAAGCCCTGCTCACGGCGATAGCCAGCCACTGGCGGCGCTGGCGTCAGCGCTACCCCGACACCACGATCAATCTGGCGCTGGGCGTTCACGGTCAGGTGGACCCGATCACGGGTGCATCGAAAACGATGCCGCAGGCGCCGTGGAAAACGCCGGTAGAAATAAAATATCTGCTGGAAGAGCGGCTCGGCATCCAGGTCCGTCTGGACAATGACTGCGTGATGCTGGCACTGGCGGAAAAATGGCAGAACCCAGCAGCCAACGCAGATTTCTGTGTCATTAATGTCGATTACGGTATTGGCTCATCGTTCGTCATTCACGACAACATCTGGCGTGGCAGCCTGTACGGCAGCGGCCAGATTGGACATACCATCATCAATCCTGACGGTATTGCCTGCGACTGCGGTCGTTACGGTTGTCTGGAAACCGTCGCCTCCCTGAGCGCCCTGAAAAAACAGGCCAGAGTCTGGATGAAGGCGCAGCCAGTGCCGGGAAGGGATCCGGAAACGCTGACCACGGATATGCTGATCGATGCCTGGCGCAAGGGAGATGTGCGCATTCAGGCATGGGTGGAACATGCCGCCAGCGCTATTGGCTTAAGCCTGTATAACTTTCTCAACATCCTGAATATCAATCAAATCTGGCTGTACGGACGCAGTTGCGCCTTCGGTGAACCCTGGCTCAATACGCTACGGCAACAGACGGGATTTAATCCTTTCGATCACGGTGATAATCCGCGAGCGAAAGCGACGCAGATTGGCCTTGGCACCCTGACCCGCGCTCAGCAGCTTATGGGGATTGGTTATCTGTACGTCGAGTCGCAACTGAACGACATTTAGCCAATGGCGAGGCGGGCCGTTGTGTATTAATTTTAAAGTACGTTACTCATGTTAATGAGCCTGCTATGAACACGTTACGCTATTTTGATTTCGGTGAATCACGCCATCTGTTTTTATTGCTTGCCCGTATTGCGCTGGCGATTCTGTTTATTATTTTTGGCTTTCCGAAGCTGACGGGATTTGATGGGACCGTGCAATACATGACTTCTCTCGGTACACCTGCGCCAATGCTGGCAGCCATTATTGCTGTCGTGATGGAGGTTCCGGCAGCGATCCTGATTGTTCTGGGGTTTTTCACGCGCCCGCTGGCCATTGTTTTCGTCTTCTATACGTTGGGCACGGCGGTGATTGGTCATCACTTCTGGAATATGACCGGGGATGCGGTGGGGCCGAATATGATTAACTTCTATAAGAATGTCAGCATTGCGGGAGGATTCCTGCTGCTGGCGCTGACGGGGCCGGGCGCCATTTCCCTTGACCGGCGCTAAAAAAAGAAAAAAGGCCGCGTCGCGCGGCCTTTTGTTTTCTGCAATACCGGTTATGCGTAAACCGGGAAGCGTGCGCAGATATCCAGAACTTTACCTTTGATGCGCTCGATGACCGCTTCATCATTGATGTTGTCCAGCACATCACACATCCAGCCTGCCAGCTCTTTCGCTTCCGCTTCTTTAAAGCCGCGACGGGTGATAGCCGGAGAACCGATACGGATACCGGAGGTCACAAACGGGCTCTTCGGATCGTTCGGCACGCTGTTTTTGTTTACGGTAATGTTGGCGCGGCCCAGGGCAGCGTCAGCTTCTTTACCGGTCAGGTTTTTATCGACCAGATCCAGCAGGAACAGGTGGTTTTCCGTACCGCCAGACACCACTTTGTAGCCACGGTTCAGGAACACTTCCACCATCGCTTTGGCGTTTTTCGCAACCTGCTGCTGGTAGACTTTGAACTCTGGCTCCATCGCTTCTTTCAGCGCAACGGCTTTACCGGCGATCACGTGCATCAGCGGGCCGCCCTGCGCGCTTGGGAAGACAGCAGAGTTCAGTTTTTTGTACAGCTCTTCGTCACCACCTTTCGCCAGGATCAGGCCGCCGCGCGGACCCGCCAGGGTTTTGTGGGTGGTGGTGGTGACCACATGAGCATGTGGAACCGGGTTCGGATAAACGCCAGCGGCAATCAGGCCCGCAACGTGTGCCATATCGACGAACAGGTAAGCGCCGATGCTGTCGGCGATTTCACGCATTTTGGCCCAGTCAACGATACCGGAGTAAGCAGAGAAGCCGCCGATGATCATCTTCGGTTTGTGCGTTTGAGCCAGCTGCGCCATCTCTTCATAGTCAATTTTACCGGACTCATCAATACCGTAAGGTACGATGTTGTACAGTTTGCCAGAGAAGTTAACCGGAGAGCCGTGAGTCAGGTGGCCGCCTTGCGCCAGGTTCATACCCAGAACGGTATCGCCCGGCTGCAGCAGCGCAGTGTAGACAGCGAAGTTAGCCTGAGAACCAGAGTGCGGCTGTACGTTAGCGTAGTCGGCGCCAAACAGTTCTTTCGCGCGGTCAATTGCCAGTTGCTCTACGATATCCACATATTCGCAACCGCCGTAGTAGCGCTTGCCCGGATAACCTTCAGCGTATTTGTTCGTCAGCTGAGAGCCCTGAGCCTGCATGACGCGTGGGCTAGTGTAGTTTTCGGAGGCGATCAGTTCGATGTGCTCTTCCTGACGTACTTTTTCTTGCTCCATAGCCTGCCACAGTTCGGCATCATAATCGGCAATGTTCATTTCACGCTTTAACATCCGCATCTCCTGACTCAGCTAACGATAGAATTTTTGGCCTTAAAAGGCGGTCCTGTTGGACAACGGGCAACAGTATAACTGAATCATTCTGTGATAACAGGTCTTGACAAAGGATTTTACGCAAACGATTACCTTCATACTGCGCAAGGCTTTGGTGAATGAAGACCTTACAAATTTCAACGGATTTCTTTTCAGGTTTGTGATGCAGATTTTTCACGTTGTTACGTTTAAAACGTAAAGTTACAAAGAACCATTTACAGTGCAGGGGTATTTTTTATAAGATGCATTTGATATACATCATTAAAGATTCATAAAAAGGAAGACTGTATGCTTGACGCCCAAACCATCGCCACTGTAAAAGCCACCATTCCCCTGCTGGTAGAAACCGGTCCTAAACTGACGGCCCATTTTTACGATCGCATGTTTGCTCATAACCCTGAACTCAAAGAAATTTTTAACATGAGCAACCAGCGTAATGGCGATCAGCGTGAAGCCCTGTTTAATGCTATTGCCGCCTATGCCAGTAATCTCGAGAATCTGCCTGCCCTGCTGCCTGCCGTCGAAAAAATCGCGCAGAAACACACCAGCTTCCAGATCCAACCAGAGCAGTACAACATTGTCGGGACGCACCTGCTGGCAACGCTGGACGAAATGTTCAGCCCGGGTCAGGAAGTGCTGGACGCATGGGGTAAAGCTTATGGCGTACTGGCTAACGTGTTCATCAACCGTGAAGCGCAAATCTACAGCGAAAACGCCCGTAAAACCGGCGGCTGGGAAGGCACGCGTCCGTTCCGTATCGTGGCGAAAACACCACGCAGCGCGTTGATCACCAGCTTCGAATTTGAACCGGTTGACGGCGGGCAGGTAGCCGAGTACCAGCCAGGACAATACCTGGGCGTCTGGCTGAAGCCGGAAGGTTTTCCACATCAGGAGATTCGACAGTATTCCCTGACCCGCAAACCGGATGGCAAAGGTTATCGCATTGCCGTTAAGCGTGAAGAAGGCGGTCAGGTGTCAAACTGGCTGCATAACCATGCGAACATCGGCGATGTGGTGCATTTAGCCGCGCCAGCGGGCGATTTCTTTATGGCGGTTACTCCAGATACGCCGGTTTCCCTGATCTCTGCTGGCGTCGGTCAAACGCCGATGCTGGCAATGCTGGATACGCTGGCGAAAGCGAGCCACACCGCGCAGGTCAACTGGTTCCACGCGGCGGAAAACGGTGATGTGCATGCGTTTGCTGATGAGGTGAGCGAACTGGGCAAAACGCTGCCGAACTTTACTGCGCACACCTGGTATCGTGCCCCTGGCGAAGCTGATCGCGCCAACGGCGCCTTTGACAGTGAAGGTCTGATGGATCTGAGCGCGATGAAAGCCGCCATTGACACCTCGTCAATGCAGTTTTATCTGTGCGGTCCGGTGGGCTTTATGCAGTTTGCTGCGAAGCAGCTTGTTGAGCTGGGCGTGAAAAACGAAAACATCCATTACGAATGCTTCGGCCCGCATAAGGTCTTGTAATGACGTCATGCCTGATGGCGCTGCGCTTATCAGGCCTACGGGATGCTGTAGGCCGGATAAAGCGTTCACGCCGCCATCCGGCAAGCGCACGGCGCGGCTTAAATTGCCGCGTCGTCTTCTTCGCCGGTACGAATACGTACCACACGCGCCACATCAAAGACGAAAATCTTACCATCGCCAATTTTGCCCGTCTGCGCCGTGCGGATAATGGTATCCACACAGGTCTCGACGATGTCGTCCGGCACGACGATTTCAATTTTCACTTTCGGCAGAAAATCCACCATATATTCCGCGCCACGATACAACTCGGTATGCCCTTTCTGGCGGCCAAAGCCTTTTACTTCAGTGACTGTCATCCCGGTGATACCGACTTCGGCCAGCGCTTCACGCACATCATCGAGTTTGAAAGGTTTAATAATCGCATCAATCTTTTTCATGCTAGTCCTTGAAAAGGTCGCCTGTCTTTTAATCGAATAAACGTAACATATTACGCTGAGTTATTCTTTGAAATCGTTTGCATCCAGCTCATGGCGGGAAAGCAGCTTATAAAATTCTGTCCGGTTACGGCCCGCCATTCTTGCCGCATGGGTCACATTGCCCCGGGTGATTTGCAGCAGCTTACGCAGATAGTTCAGCTCGAACTGATTACGCGCTTCGACAAAGGTCGGCAGCGCGGTATTTTCCCCTTCCAGCGCCTGCTCCACCAGCGCATCGCTGATCACCGGCGAGGAGGTCAGCGCCACGCACTGCTCGATCACGTTCACCAGTTGTCGCACGTTACCGGGCCAACTGGCAGTCATCAGCCGCTTCATTGCATCCGTTGAAAACGCCCGCACAAACGGTTTGTGACGCTCCGCCGACTGACGCAACAGGTGGTTCGCCAGCAGCGGAATATCTTCAGCGCGCTCCGCCAGAGCGGGGATCTTCAGACTCACCACGTTGAGACGGTAGTATAAATCTTCACGAAATTCGCCGCGCGCCATCGCTTTCGGCAGGTCACGGTGGGTCGCCGAGATGATACGCACATTAATATCGATGTCGCGGTTGCTGCCAAGCGGTCTGACTTTACGCTCCTGCAACACGCGCAGCAGTTTCACCTGCAACGGCGCAGGCATGTCACCAATCTCATCAAGGAACAGCGTTCCCCCTTCTGCTGCCTGAAACAACCCTTCCCGGTTGCTAACCGCGCCGGTAAACGCGCCGCGGGCATGACCGAACAGCTCCGACTCCAGCAGTTGTTCCGGTAGCGCCCCACAGTTGATGGCGATAAACGGTTTGCTGCTGCGCGGGCTGGCATTGTGGATTGCCTGAGCGAAGATCTCTTTCCCGGTCCCGCTCTGACCATTGATCAACACGCTGACGTCAGACTGCGCCACCATTCTCGCCTGCTCCAGCAGACGCAGCATCAGCGGGCTGCGAGTGACAATTGATTCGCGCCAGCTATCGTCCGTCGCAGGCGCGGACTGTTCCAGGGCTTCGTCGATGGCCTGATAGAGCGCATCTTTATCCACGGGCTTAGTCAGGAAGCTGAACACCCCTTTTTGCGTTGCCGCGACCGCATCCGGAATCGAGCCGTGGGCGGTCAGAATGATGACGGGCATTCCCGGCTGAACCTTCTGGATCTCACTGAACAGCTGCATACCGTCCATTTCATCCATGCGCAAATCGCTAATCACCAGATCCACTTTTTCACGATTCAGAAGTCGCAGCCCTTCTGCCCCGCTCTCTGCGGTCACCACGCTATAGCCTTCACTGGTCAGACGCATGCCCAGCAGTTTTAACAGGCCAGGATCATCATCCACGAGCAGTAAATGCGCCGGTTTACGACTCATTATGGGGTCACCTCATCTTGTGATGATTCCGGAGCTTGTCCTTCAGACTTGTCGCCGCCATGCGCCGCATCCGGATTGTAATTTCCCGCCGGTTTACGGGTGGAAAGCTGACGCTCAATATCGGTCAGGTTCTCCAGCTTGCGCGTCGTAAGATCGAGCTGCGCCTGAAGATGCTGATGCTGCTGGCGCAGCGTATCCAGATCGCCATCGGTCGTTTGCTGGAGTTTGCTGTAACGCTGGCGTTCTTCGGCGAGCTGGAGCTGTAACGACTGTCCGTCGCGCCAGATCTGATAAAGCGGACGTACCTGCGCCGGGATCTGTGGACTTAGCGCATCCAGCCGCGAGACGTTTTCGCGACGCTCCAGCGGCGTAATTTTGGCGTTCGCCAGCAAGATGCCGCGCTTAAAGGCGTTTTGCCAGTTATCGTCACGCAGCAGGCGAGCCTCGCGGCGCGACTGCACGGGCAGCAGGCGATCTGCGCAGTCAATGGCGCGCAGCCAGTAGAGGGGATTCGTCTCTGTCGATTGCCCCTCAAGGGACCAGATATCGGTGCACTCAACCGACAGATAGTCCGCCAGTGGATACGTCGGCAACGCATCCTGCGGCGCATCCCCCGTGATGTGTTTTACCGCATACGGCGTACAGCCCATCAGCGCAAGGCAGGGCAATCCCGCCAGCATGAACTGGCGGGAGAATAGACGTTGGAAAATGTGAGAAAAAACGTGTGGCATATTCACCAGGCTTAGCATTATTTAGTCGTTTTTCGTTGCAGATAATGGCAGTTCTATGCGGAAGCAAACCTCTTGCGCCTGTTCGTCGACAAGATACAGCTCCCCCTGCATACGGCGGATACAATCTCTGGCGATGCTCAGTCCGAGTCCGCTCCCTTTCACTGCCCCTTTCCGTTGATGACTTCCCTGGAAAAAAGGTTCGAAAATCATGGTTCTTTCCGCTTCAGGAATAGGAGATCCGGTATTGATAACATCAATGAACACCCTTTCCCCTTGTAAGCGGCTGTGAATACGGATGTTACCGGATTCAGCCCCATAGTGCACCGCATTGGAATAAAGATTGTCCAGTACGCTCATCAGTAACATCGGCTCGGCCAGACAGCGATCCGCCGCCAGCTCAATGTCGGTATGCATCATTTTAGCGCGGGCCGGCAGACTATGAGCGGAAACCACCATATCGACCAGCGGTTCAAGCTCCACGCTTTCCATTTCAATGGCGCTGTCAGCCAGTTTGCGGTTGTAATCAAGCAGTTGTTCAATCAATTTTTGCAGGTTGCGGCTGCTGTCATCAAGAATATCAACGACCTCTTTTTGTTCCGGCGTCAGCGGCCCCACCACCTGGTCGGCAAGCAATTCGGTGCCTTCACGCATGCTGGCAAGCGGGGTTTTCAGCTCATGAGAGAGATGGCGCAAAAACTGATGGCGCTGGGATTCCAGCCAGGAAAGACGCTCGCTTAGCCAGATGATCCGTTGCCCAACGGAACGCAGTTCTCGCGGTCCGGCAAAACTGACGGTATTGCCAAGCGATCGCCCTTCCCCCAGGCGATTGATCATCCGCTCAATCCCTTTCACCGGCCCGATAATCATTCGTGTGAACAGCAGCACCATCGCCAGGCTCACCAGAAACAGCACCAGCGCCTGCCAACCGAAGAACTGCCCGCGCTCGGCGATCTCTTGCTGCAACTGCTGCCCGCGTGAGAACACCACGGTACGGGTCGCCTGCACCATTTCGGTATTGGCGTTGGCAAAGGCTTCCAGTCGCACGGCGGCGGCGGTATCGGGTCCGCTGTTACGGCATTGCAATTGCGCCAGGTCGTTCAGATCCTGACGCAGCGCCTGATACAGTTTATCGTCCGGCAGCACGCCCGCATGCGCATCCAGCATTTCACTGTAGCGCTTGCGCTGGCTTTGATAGACCTTCGCCAGCGTCGGATCGTCAAGCACGCAATACTGACGGTAGCTGCGTTCCATCTCCAGCGCGGCATTGGTCATCGCTTCGCTGCGTCGCGCGTCGATAAGCGTAGTACGGTTGGTCAGCGCCGCCTGGGCGCTGAGCGTGTTCAGGCTTTGCCACGCCTGCCAGGCGAGGACCAGCAGCGGTAGCAGGATCAGCAGGAATGCCAGCGTCACCAGCTGGCGTAATGACCGGGGAAAAACAGACCAGCGCTTCAATGCGTTACTCTCGCAAGAGATGAATAGGACGATGCTAACTGAGGGAAACGCCAGATACAACAAAGCCGGGATTAACCCGGCTTTGTTATGGAATAAGGCGGTGCCTAACTCGACGTTTCGCCCGATGGTTGATAAAGCAGCGCTATTATCAGATGTTGGACGGCAGGCACCTTGTTGTGCGTCATTCGAAGTTTATGTAGCACGTCCCGAAGGGGCTGACATAAGAAGGTGAATGAGCCACTGATTACTATTATGCAGTAACTGTGCCAATATTGAGAATATTTTATTAACACAATGTATTTATTGAGTTTTAATCAACATTCAAAGTATTAACGCTGTGAACAATTTTCCACCAGACTGTCGCCAATAAGCAACACCCTAAGCGCAATGTATTTAGCTTTTTAAAAATCAATAAGTTAAATGTCTCTTTTTGGAGACACCTCTCAAGCCAGTCTGTCGCGAATTCCCGACAGACGCTATTACCGGCAGTGATTATAGAGATACGCCAGGCACACGATATGACGGCTCAGCACCTTCGCCCCTGACCCTGACCGGGCCGATGACCATGGATGCGCCTGCAGCCAGTGAAGAAAAGCGTCGCAAGCGTGCAGCGAGACCGGAGCAATATTTCCGGCCTGCTTTTGTCCGGTCAATGAGCAGACGAACTTGACTGCCCCACCGCCACTCCAGCGCTGCCAGACGTTGTTCCACCATCCAATGTTCCAGCGACCTGTAGCCTTGTAAACAGCGTCTGTAGTTGCCTGCTGGCTGAAATCCTCCAGCACAAACCACAAATTCGTCGCTCCACGCTGCACTTCCGCTGACCAGGCCGTAATCGCTGCCCCCCGCAGCACGCACTCGTGCGCCAGATAGTGATCGGTGATAGCCGGAAACCACCGTTTTAAACGCTGGAAATGACCGTGGATCGCAATAACCGGGCGAAGGATACACCCGCGATCGTTGCGCTTCAGCCGCGCACTGCCATAGAGAATTTCATCAAACTGACTGCGTTGCATAAACTGCATTTCCTGCTGGCGGAGCCGCTCCACTGAACACTCATGCGCCATTTGCGGCGCGGTGCTCGCCGAACCTTTATAAAGTAAAGAGTCGCCAACCGCTTCATCACTGTAATTAGTCGAGGCCAGGAGAAGACGACCGGAACAGGCATCAGCACTGATCACCACATACAACTGCTGTTCTGCCGCCTGCCCCTGGAATGGCATAGCCAGAACCGTCGTCGCAACGCGTTTTACCTCACTGGGGGCGTGATGGGGTTGACGCTCACACCAGTCAACCGCTTTTGCCAGCAGCCGATATTGCGTGGTTTCAGCCGCGTAATCACCCTGCTGAAGTCGCAAAAGAAACGGCTCGACGGTACGGGCAAAACGGGCCTTTGTCTGTTGGGGAGTGAAAACCGCCCGACAATGACGGCACTGGAATCGTCCATTGCCTGCCTGCGTTCGCCCATAGCGAATCACGTCGGAGGCAGAACAATGCGGACATTCCGCTCCACTTGCGCCCGGTTTATTTTTCGTTAACCGCGCAAACCAGTGGTTAAATTCACGCTCATTAAATAAAGGCGGCAGGCTGCCACATTTCTGGCATTCCAGCGCCGCATATCCCAGACGATAAACGGGATAAAGATAGTCAGCCGCTTCCGCAACGCCGAGATTGGGGCACGACCAACTTTTACAAACATTGAGATGTATTTTATCCGGGTTTTCCATTTCACTCGACCAACTGATTTCGTCAGTCGAATGACTCTGGCGGTTATTAAGATTAACTGTCGTGAGAAGCCTCACAAAATCCACGCAAGCAGAAACGACAATAGCACTCTCATTTTTGCTTTAAGGATAAATAATGAAAAAAAAACTGATTGCCACATTACTCGTCGCAGGATATGCGGGATATGCCTGCGCGCAGGATGTTACCGTCATCTATACCAATGATCTCCACGCCCACGTTGAACCGTATAAGCTGCCGTATATCGCTGAAGGTAAACGGGAGGTGGGCGGTTTTGCTAATATCTCCACCCTGGTTAAACAGGAAAAAGCGAAAAATAAGGCGACGTTTTATTTTGATGCTGGTGATTATTTTACCGGTCCATATATAAGCAGCCTGACTAAAGGAAAAGCAATTATCGATATTATGAATACGATGTCGGTGGATGCGGCCTCTGTCGGGAATCATGAATTTGACCATGGCTGGGATAATACGCTATTGCAATTCAGCCAGGCGACGTTCCCTATTTTATTGGGTAACATCTTTTTTAAGAACAGCACGCTGCCCTTCTGGAATAAACCGTACACCATTGTGGAAAAAGACGGCGTTAAAATCGGTGTCATCGGTTTGCACGGTGTGTTTGCCTTCGACGATACGGTGTCGTCAGCCATGCGCCAGGGAATTGAAGCGCGTGATGAAGTCCACTATCTGCAGCGTTATCTGGACGAGCTTCGCGGCAAAGTGGATATCACCGTCGCATTAATGCACGAAGGCACACCGGCGCGCCAGTCCAGCATCGGCAATACCGACGTCAGACGCGCGCTGGATAAGGATATTCAGACCGCAAAACAGGTCAAAGGACTCGATCTTCTCATTACCGGCCATGCGCATGTTGGCACGCCAGAACCAATTAAAGTGGGTAATACCCTCATCCTCTCGACCGACAGTGGCGGCATTGACATCGGTAAACTGGTGTTGGATGTCAACACAAAAACCCATCGTCACACGGTTAAAAGCTTTGAACTGAAAACAATTTATGCGGATGAGTGGAAACCCGATCCGGTTACGCAGCAGGTGATTGATGGCTGGAACAAAAAGCTCGCTGAAACCGTGAGCCAAAAAGTGGGTGAAACGCCGATTGCGCTGACCCGGGCCTATGGCGAGTCCTCATCGCTGGGTAACCTGTTTACCGATGCTATGCTGTTCGCCGCACCTGATGCGCAACTTGCGCTGACTAACTCTGGGGGACTGCGTGCCGATCTGAACCCCGGAACCCTCACGCTTGGCGATATTATTAGCGCCTTCCCGTTCCCTAATGAACTGACCGTGATGGATTTAACGGGTAAGTCATTGCGCAATCTGATGGAACACGGGGCGTCTTTGAGCAACGGCGTATTACAGATGTCGAAAGGCGCTGAAATGCGCTACGACCCGCGTAAACCGGTCGGTCAGCGCGTGACGACATTGACACTTAACGGCAAAAACATTGTCGATACGCAGACCTATCGCGTGGCGACCAACAGTTTCCTCGCGCCGGGCGGTGATGGGTTTATGGCGTTTACCGAGGGTAAAAATAAACAGGTCCGCGGCGGATATAACCTCTCCGATGCGGTGATTGATTATCTGAAAAAAGGCAACGTCATCAATCCTCAGCAAGTCAATGAAATGCGCGTACAGGAAATGAAGAACTAACGCCATGCGTTCAATAATAAAAAACCCGGTGTTTTTTCACCGGGTTTTTCTGTTTCAGAAGGCTTAGCCCAACTGCTTACGCGCGTTACGGAAGATACGCATCCACGGACCGTCCTCGCCCCAGTTTTCCGGGTGCCATGAGTTGCTGACGGTACGGTACACACGTTCCGGGTGCGGCATCATGATGGTTACGCGACCATTTTCGGTCGTGACTGCGGTAATCCCGTTGGGTGAACCGTTCGGGTTAGCCGGGTAGGTTTCCGTCACGTTGCCAAAGTTATCGACAAAGCGCAGTGCGACCAGTCCTTTGCTTTCCAGCGCCGCCAGATGGGCTGCGTCGCGAACTTCAACGCGCCCTTCCCCGTGCGAGACGGCAATAGGCATCATTGAGCCGACCATGCCCTGCAACAACAGAGACGGGCTCTGGGTCACTTCGACCAGGCTGAAGCGGGCTTCAAAGCGATCGGAATGGTTACGCACAAAGCGCGGCCACAGGTCACTGCCCGGGATCAGTTCACGCAGATTCGACATCATCTGGCAGCCGTTGCACACGCCCAGCGCCAGCGTTTGCGGACGATGGAAGAAGGTTTCGAACTCATCGCGCACGCGGTTGTTGAACAGGATTGATTTCGCCCATCCCTCTCCCGCGCCCAGTACGTCGCCGTATGAGAAGCCGCCGCAGGCCACCAGCGCCTGGAAGTTACCCAGGCCCGTGCGGCCGCCGAGCAGATCGCTCATGTGCACGTCAATCGCGTCAAAGCCTGCACGCTGGAACGCTGCGGCCATTTCTACGTGGGAGTTCACCCCTTGCTCACGCAGTACCGCCACTTTCGGACGCGCACCGGTCGCAATATACGGTGCGGCGATATCTTCATTAATATCAAAGGTCAGTTTCGCGCTAAGGCCCGGATCGGCATCGTTGGTTTTCGCATCATGCTCCTGATCGGCACACTCCGGGTTATCACGCAGGCGCTGCATCTGCCAGGTGGTTTCGGCCCACCAGATGCGAAGCGTCGTGCGGCTTTCACTGAAGACGGTCTGACCGTTGGCTTCGATAACAAAACGATCGCCCGTGACGGCCTGACCCAGATAATGTACGCAATCGCCCAGACCGTGTTGCGCCAGCAGTGCTTCCACCGCCTCGCGATCCGCTGCGCGAACCTGAATCACCGCCCCAAGTTCTTCGTTAAACAGCGCCGCCAGACGATCGTCGCCCAGTGCGGCGATGTCCGCCTGAATACCGCAGTGACCGGTGAAGGCCATTTCCGCCAGCGTCACCAGCAGGCCGCCATCGGAACGGTCGTGATAAGCAAGCAGTTTACGTTGCGCCACCAGCGCCTGCATCGCGTCGTAGAAGCCTTTCAGTTGCGCGACGTCACGCACATCTGCCGGTGTATCGCCAAGCTGACGGTACACCTGCGCCAGCGCCGTCGCACCCAGCGCGTTATGTCCACAGCCCAGGTCGATCAGCAGCAGCGCGTTATCTTCAGTAGAAAGCTGCGGCGTAATGGTATGACGCACATCTTCCACGCGGGCAAAAGCGGAAATCACCAGCGACAGCGGCGAGGTCATTTCGCGCTGTTCATTGCCTTCCTGCCAGCGGGTTTTCATCGACATTGAGTCTTTACCCACCGGAATGGTCAGCCCCAGCGCCGGACAGAGTTCTTCACCGACCGCTTTCACCGCTTCGTATAAACCGGCATCTTCGCCCGGGTGACCGGCTGCGGCCATCCAGTTGGCGGAAAGCTTAATGCGTTTGATATCGCCAATCTGCGTGGCGGCGATGTTAGTCAGCGCTTCCCCGACCGCCAGACGGGCAGAAGCGGAGAAGTCGAGCAGCGCCACGGGGGCACGTTCACCGATTGACATCGCTTCACCATAGTAGCTGTCAAGGCTGGCAGTGGTCACCGCGCAGTTCGCCACCGGCACCTGCCACGGGCCAACCATCTGATCGCGGGACACCATCCCGGTGACGGTACGGTCGCCAATGGTCACCAGGAAGGTTTTTTCCGCCACCGCCGGCAAATGCAGAACGCGTTTAACGGCATCCGCAATGGTGATGTCCGCACGGTTTAGCGCATCGCCTTTCGCCTTCAGCGTCTGAACGTCACGAGTCATCTTCGGCGTCTTGCCGAGCAGTACGTCAAGCGGCAGGTCAATAGGCTGATTGTCGAAATGACGGTCGTGTAGCGACAGATGCTGTTCTTCGGTTGCTTCGCCAATCACCGCATACGGCGCGCGCTCGCGCTTACACAGCTCGTCAAACAGCGGCAGTTGGTCCGCCGCCACGGCCAGCACATAACGTTCCTGAGACTCGTTACACCAGATCTCCAGCGGGCTCATACCCGGCTCATCGCTGAGGATGTCACGCAGTTCGAATTTACCACCGCGTCCGCCGTCGCTGACCAGTTCAGGCATCGCGTTTGACAGACCGCCCGCGCCAACGTCGTGAATAAACAGGATTGGGTTCGCTTCCCCCAACTGCCAGCAGCGGTCGATCACTTCCTGACAGCGGCGTTCCATCTCCGGGTTATCACGCTGTACGGAAGCGAAGTCGAGATCCGCATCAGACTGACCGGAGGCCATAGACGAGGCCGCGCCGCCGCCCAGACCGATGTTCATTGCCGGGCCGCCGAGAACAATCAGCTTCGCCCCGACGACGATCTCGCCTTTCTGCACGTGATCGGCCCGGATATTCCCGATCCCGCCCGCCAGCATAATCGGCTTGTGGTAGCCGCGAAGCTCTTCACCATTGTGACTGTTCACTTTTTCTTCGTAAGTACGGAAATAGCCGTTCAGCGCCGGGCGACCAAATTCGTTGTTAAACGCCGCACCGCCCAGCGGGCCTTCAGTCATGATATCCAGCGCGGTCACAATACGCTCCGGCTTGCCGAAGTCTTCTTCCCACGGCTGCTCAAAGCCCGGAATACGCAGGTTAGAGACGGAGAAGCCCACCAGACCCGCTTTTGGCTTCGCGCCGCGTCCGGTTGCCCCTTCATCACGGATTTCACCGCCGGAACCGGTCGCCGCGCCCGGCCACGGCGAGATCGCCGTCGGGTGGTTATGGGTTTCCACCTTCATCAGGATGTGCGCTGGCTCCTGGTGGAAATCGTAGCGCCCGCTTGCGTGGTCAGCATAGTAACGGCCGACTTCGGACCCTTCCATGACCGCCGCGTTATCCTTATAAGCAGAAAGGACGTGGTCCGGGGTGGCTTCAAAGGTGTTTTTGATCATTTTGAACAGCGACTTCGGCTGTTGCTTACCGTCAATCACCCAGTCGGCGTTGAAAATCTTGTGGCGGCAATGCTCAGAGTTCGCCTGCGCAAACATGTAGAGCTCGATGTCATTCGGGTTGCGCCCCAGACGGGTAAACGCATCCTGCAGGTAATCAATTTCGTCGTCCGCCAGCGCCAGACCGAGACGCAGGTTAGCGTCCATCAGCGCCTGACGGCCTTCACCCAGCAGGTCAACGCTTGCAACCGGCGCTGGCTGATGGTGAGCAAACAGTTTTTCCGCGTCGGTTAAAGAAGAGAACACCGTCTCCATCATGCGATCATGCAGTTCGGCAGCAACCTGCTGCCACTGTTCAGCGGTCAGCGTGGCGGCTTCAACATAGTAAGCGACGCCACGTTCCAGGCGATCAATCTGTTGCAGACCGCAGTTATGGGCGATATCTGTCGCTTTGGAAGACCAGGGGGAGATGGTGCCGGGGCGCGGCGTCACCAACAGCAGTTTCCCTTCCGGGGTATGACTGCTCAGGCTGGGGCCGTATTTCAGCAGACGGGCAAGCTGCGCGTGCTCATCCTCGTTCAACGGAGCGTTCAGGTCAGCGAAATGGACGTACTCGGCGTAAATATTGCTTACCTGGAGGTTGGCAGCCTGAAAACGTGCCAGCAGTTTGTTAATACGGAATGCGGACAGTGCAGGCGAACCACGCAGAATTTCCATCATAAGTCTCTCGTCTTCTAAGCTAAGCTTTCGGTGTGCCCAAGTGGGGAAACGGGCGTCATTATAAAGAATCTATGCCGCCGACGAAACCGTTTGCGTCGAAATAAAATCCGCCGTCGTTCTTGTCATACGATGCTGCCAATGGCTGTAATTAGTTGCCAACTGGCGCAAGTTTAAGCAAAATGCCGCTCATTGATGAATATTCCTGGTCTATCTATTCCTTTTCCCATCCTGAGGCAACGCACGGTTCAGAGAATTAACTAATTGAAAAAATTAAAGATTAATTATCTGTTCATCGGCATACTGACGCTGCTGCTGGCGGCGGCCCTCTGGCCCTCAATCCCCTGGTTCGGTAAAGCCGATAATCGTATCGCCGCGATCCAGTCGCGGGGAGAGTTGCGTGTGAGCACCATTGAGTCGCCGCTCACCTGGGCAAAACTCGACGGCAAGCCGTACGGGCTCGATTATGAGCTGGCACAGCAGTTCGCCAGCTATCTGGGCGTAAAGCTAAAAGTGACCGTACGCCAGAATATCAGTCAGTTGTTTGACGACCTGGATAATGGCAACGCCGATCTGCTGGCTGCCGGGCTGGTCTACAACAGCGAGCGGGTAAAAAACTATCAGCCGGGGCCGACCTACTATTCTGTCTCCCAGCAACTGGTCTACAAAGTGGGTCAGTACCGCCCCCGTACATTGGGTAGCGTGACGGAAAGCCAGCTTACCATCACGCCCGGGCATGTGGTGGCAAACGATCTGCAAACCCTGAAAGAGACAAAATACCCCGATCTGAGCTGGCGCATTGACGAGAAGAAAGGCTCTACTGAACTGCTTGACGCCGTGATTGCCGGTCAACTGGATTACACTATCGCCGATTCTGTCGCCATTAGCCTTTATCAACGCGTTCATCCGGAACTGGCGGTGGCGCTGGACGTTACAGACGAGCAGCCGGTCACCTGGTTCAGTGTGCTGGATGACGACAACACGCTGTCCGCCGCCCTGCTCGATTTCTTCAACGGCATGAATGAGGACGGTTCGCTGGCGCGTCTTGAAGAAAAGTATCTGGGACACGGCGATGATTTTGACTATGTCGATACCCGCACCTTTCTGCGCGCGGTTGACGCCATGCTCCCCGATTTAAAACCGCTGTTTGAAAAGCACGCCCAGGAAATTGACTGGCAGTTGCTTGCCGCGATCGCCTGGCAGGAATCACACTGGGATCCGCAGGCCACTTCACCGACCGGCGTGCGCGGCATGATGATGCTCACCAAAAACACGGCACAGAGTCTGGGTCTGACCGACAGGACCGATCCTGAGCAGAGCCTCAGCGGTGGGGCGCGCTATTTACAGGATATGATGAGTAAAGTGCCAGACACGGTGCCAGAGAACGAGCGCATCTGGTTTGCGCTGGCGGCCTATAACATGGGTTATGCGCATATGCTTGATGCGCGGGCGCTGACGGCCAAAACGAAGGGAAACCCGGACAGTTGGGCGGACGTCAAACAGCGCCTGCCGTTGCTCAGTCAAAAACAGTATTACAGCAAGCTGACCTACGGCTATGCGCGCGGACATGAAGCCTACGCCTACGTTGAGAACATCCGTAAATATCAGATAAGTCTGCAGGGCTATTTGCAGGAGAAAGAAAAGCAACTGGCTGAAGAGATGAAACTGGCGCAAGAGTATCCGGTCGTCTCGCCAACGGAATTTGGCAAACAGCGACGACCGCTCTCCGCCTTCCTGTCGCAATCGTCGTCTGGCTATCTGACGCACTCTCCATCACTGCTGCGTTTACCGCAGAAGAAAGAAGAGAAACAGTAAGCTGAGGCCGCAATGATTACTGGCTTGCGGCTTTCTTCAACGCTTTGATCTCCTGGCGGCGCATGCGAAAGAAATCGCTGAGCAGCGTTGCACACTCTTCACGCAGGATCCCCTCAGTGACCTCAACGCGATGATTCATTCCCGGATGATGCAGAACATCCATCAGCGAGCCAGCGGCGCCGGTTTTTGCATCGCGCGCGCCGAACACCACGCGGCTGATACGGCTGTGCACCATCGCGCCAGCGCACATGACGCATGGCTCAAGGGTCACGTACAGCGTGGCATCAATCAGCCGATAGTTTTGCAGGACGAGGCCGCCCTGACGCAGCGCCATGATCTCCGCGTGCGCGGTCGGATCGTGATGGCCAATCGGGCGGTTCCAGCCTTCGCCGATCACGCGATTGTTGTGTACTAATACAGCGCCGACCGGAACTTCACGCTCATCCCAGGCGCGCTTCGCCAGCGTTAATGCATGGCGCATCCAGTATTCGTGGCTAAATTCAATATCTGACAAAGGGAGAACTCCGGTAATCATCGCGGGCGCATTATACAGGGTCGCTATACCCTTCGTCTTTCAACTATTCCAGTTGCTGAAGTTCTCCGCGAGGTGTGACGCGCCAACGGTGCTGGCAAAAATAGAGCAGCGGGTTGTCCTGATTGCTGTCGCTGTAGCCGCTGTAAAGGCGCAGCGGCGTACCGATTTTACGCTCCAGTTGTGCCACTTTTTCATGACCCAGGCAACGTAGAGTCAGCACCCAACCGCCGTAACCCCGTTCCATCTGGCTGGCGATCAAATTCACCCGCGGCAGCCAGGGCGTATCAAAATAGACCTGTTGCACCAGCGACTGCGGCGAACCGGTAATGAGCCAGATATCCGCATCAGAACTTAATAAATAGGTGGTCAACCGCTCCTGTACCTGTGGAAACGCCGTGACGTTCTGCCGGAACCAACGGACGAAATCAGCCTGCTTTGCCTGCAGGCTGGCCTCGCTATGACCAAAGGTACAGCCCCACAGCAGCAGACTCATCGGCCAGCGCGCGGCGCGTCCTTTGATCAGTAACGCGCCAACAATCACCGGCAATAAAGGCAGCACGAGCAGCGCATTCAGCGGCTGGCGACGCAACAGATAGCGCAGGAAACTGCCGAACATATCCTGCTGATGTAACGTACCGTCCAGATCAAAAAATACGACACGGCGTGCGTGATTGGTCAAACCTTACTCCTCTGGATCGTTGAACCCTAACAGCCAGGTAAAGAAGAACCCGGCAATAACCGCTACTACATAGCCTAACAGATAGAACATCACTTTTCCGGCAACAATCGTTAGCGCCAGCGGTAATCCAGAAATACCGAACGTAATGACCGTAGCAACTTTCCAGTAGCTAATCAGCGCCCCACCTACCGCGCCGCCCAGACAGGCGCCAATAAACGGCTTGCCCAGCGGCAACGTAACGCCAAAAATCAGCGGTTCGCCGATCCCGAGCAATCCCACCGGCAATGCACCTTTAATCACTTTTTTCAGCCGCGCGTTACGGGTTTTCATCAGCACCGCAATCGCTGCGCCCACCTGCCCGACGCCCGCCATCGCCAGAATGGGAAAGAGCGCGTTGTAACCGTGTGCCTGTACCAGTTCGACATGAATCGGCACCAGCCCCTGATGCAGCCCCGTCAGCACCAGCGGCAGGAAGGTTCCCGCCAGGACCGCGCCGACCAGAAAGCCGCCGCGATCGATAGCCCAGGACGCGCCGTGAGCAATAGACTCCGAAATCCAGCCCCCCAGTGGTTGCAGCGCCACAATCGCAATCGTACCGGTAATGATGGTCGTCAGTAGAGGATTGAGGATAAGCTCCAGCGAACCGGGTAACACTTCGCGGAATTTACGCTCGATCCAGCACATCAGCGCCACCACCAGCAGCACGGCAATCACCCCGCCACGGCCTGGCTGGAGCGCTTCGCCAAACAGAGTAATTTGCGCCAGTTGCGGACTCGACAGGATACCGGCCATTACGCCGCCCATCGCCAGCGATCCGCCGAAGACTTTAGCAGTGTTGACCCCCACCAGAATGTTCATGATGGCAAAGACCGCACTGCCGAAGATCCCCATCAACCCCAGCATATTGGGGTAATGGGTCGCAAAATCGCCCACAATATCCGGACGCTTGAGGATGTTGATAATACCGGTGATCAAACCGGAGGCAATAAACGCCGGGATCAGGGGAATGAAAACGTTCGCCAGCTTGCGCAGCGCATCACTCATCGGGGCTTTGTACTTTGCTTTCGCCTGCGATTTTGTGCGTTCAATATCATCGCCTGCCGGTGATTCTCCCTCCTGAGCCAGTTGCAAACGCATGGCATCAACGACCTTTGCCGCCTTGCCAGGCCCGACAATCAGTTGATGCTGTGCGCCCTGCTTCACGTAACCGCTGACGCCGGGGAGCTGTTTCAGACGCGGAATATCCAGCAGCGTATCGTCTTTTACTTCCACCCTGACGCGTGTCATGCAATTTTCCAGACGCAGAATATTGTGCTCTCCACCTATCCCCAGCAGTATCTCGCTGGCAAGGGCCGCCGTCTTATCCATCGCTACCTCTCGGTTAGTCTGCTAATGCCGCCCGTAAAAATCCATTATGCGCAGCCAGCTTTGCACGCGCCGCTTTTGCACTGAGCCCCGTCAGCGCCATTAAAATTGCCGGTTTCACATCAAAGTCGGTCTGCTTCAGCAGGGTTTCCGCCTCCGTGCGCGCAATGCCTGTGGCTTCAACCACCATTCGGCACGCGCGGTCCATCAGTTTTACATTAGTGGCTTTCATATCCACCATCAGGTTCTGATAGACCTTGCCAAACTTCACCATCGCTCCGGTGGAGATCATATTAAGCACCAGCTTTTGCGCGGTGCCGGATTTCAGGCGCGTGGAGCCGGTCAAGGCTTCCGGCCCGACAACCGGTGAAATCGCAATCTCCGCTTCCTGTGCAATGGGCGAATCCGGATTACAGGAAATCGCGACCGTAGTACAGCCCGTTCGGCGGGCATATTTCAGCCCACCTATCACATACGGCGTACGCCCTGAAGCCGCCAGCCCAACCACCAGATCCTGCGGTTTGAGATTCAGCGCTATCAGATCGTCTTCACCAAGCCGGGCGTTATCTTCTGCTCCTTCAACCGCTTTCAGCAACGCGCCCGGACCGCCGGCAATCAGCCCTACCACCAGCCCGTGGGGAACGCCAAACGTCGGCGGGCATTCAGACGCGTCCAGTACGCCAAGTCGTCCGCTGGTCCCGGCCCCCATGTAGATAATTCGTCCACCTAATTTTAACGCTTCAGCCGCCGCATCGACGGCCCTCGCAACTTCGGGTAATGTTGCTTTTACTGCTTCCGCTACCAGCGTATCCTGTTGATTAAAACGGTGAACCAGCTCCAGCGTCGACAGCGCATCGAGGTCCATCGTCAGTGGATTACGGGTTTCTGACACTAATGCGCCAAGATTCATGTTTGCTCCTCAGGAATTTTTAATTCATATTAGACAGCAATAATGGAATATAATATTCGTACAGGCGAGTGAAATTTCATTTTGTCGCCGCCATCACGTTTTCGTCAGGAGAGACCATGAACTGTTTGATTCGCATCCGCCAGCGCTACCCGGGGTTTGCGCAGAGCGATAAAAAACTCGCGGACTATCTTCTGATACAACCCGATGCAGCCCGGCACCTTAGCTCTCAGCAACTGGCCGCCGAAGCAGGCGTCAGCCAGTCAAGCGTGGTGAAGTTCGCGCAAAAACTCGGCTATAAAGGATTCCCGGCGTTGAAACTGGCGATCAGCGAAGCCCTGGTCAGCAATCCGAATCCGCATTCAGTGCCGGTGCATAACCAGATCCGTGGCGACGATCCCCTGCGTCTGGTCGGCGAGAAACTGATCAAAGAAAATGTGGCGGCGATGCATGCCACGCTGGATGTTAACGCTGAAGAGAAGCTGAGCGAAAGCGTGACGATGCTGCGTAACGCCCGTCGGATCGTGTTAACCGGGATTGGCGCCTCCGGCCTGGTGGCGCAAAATTTTGCCTGGAAGCTGATGAAGATTGGCCTGAATGCAGTGGTTGAACGCGATATGCATGCGCTGCTGGCCACGGTCCAGGCGCTGACGCCGGACGATCTGCTGCTGGCTATCTCTTATAGCGGCGAACGTCGGGAGCTGAATCTGGCAGCAGAAGAAATGCTGCGCGTTGGCGGACAGATCCTGGCGATCACCGGATTCACCCCCAATGGGCTACAGCAGCGTGCCAGCCACTGTCTGTACACCATAGCGGAAGAGCAGGCTACTCGCAGTGCGGCGATCTCCTCAACCCATGCGCAAATGATGCTCACCGATCTGCTTTTTATGGCGCTGGTCCAGCAGGATCTGGAGCATGCCCCAGAGCGTATTCGCCACAGCGAAGCGCTGGTAAAAAAACTGGTCTGAGCAAAGAATGCGCGTATAATGCCCGCCCGGTTTGTGTTGTTTTGAGAGTTTCCTGATGGCCCTGTTAATCACCAAAAAGTGCATCAATTGCGATATGTGCGAACCCGAATGCCCGAATGAGGCCATTTCGATGGGTGACAGCATCTATGAGATTAACAGCGACAAATGCACCGAGTGCGTCGGTCATTACGACACGCCCACCTGCCAGAAGGTGTGCCCGATCCCCAATACAATCCTGAAAGATCCGGCACATGTCGAAACAGAAGAACAGCTGTGGGACAAATTTGTCCAGATGCACCACGCCGATAAAATCTAACTTTCGATAATCACCGTGGCGCAGGCATAATGACGTTCATCGGCCAGGGTCACGTGCATATGTGCCACACCCAGCTTCTCCGCCAGCGCTAACGCCTCCCCCCATAACCGCAAGCGCGGTTTCCCGAGATCGTCGTTAAACACTTCAAACTGATTAAACGCCAGCCCGTTACGAATACCCGTACCAAACGCTTTCGCGGCAGCCTCTTTGACAGCAAAGCGTTTCGCCAGGAAACGTACCGGCTGCTGATGCGTTTCCCAGATGGCCCACTCGTTATCGCTGAGCACCCGTCTGGCAAGTCGGTCACCAGAACGAGAGATCACCGCTTCGATGCGGGCGATCTCCACGATATCGGTGCCTAAGCCGAGAATAGCCATTAGCCGCGCGCTTCCAGCATCAGACGCTTCATTTCCGCAACGGCGTCTTTCAACCCGCTCATCACCGCGCGCCCAATAATTGCATGGCCGATGTTCAATTCGTGCATTTCCGGTAGTGCGGCGATAGCTTTAACGTTGTGGTAGGTCAGACCGTGCCCGGCGTTGACCTTCAGACCGAGACTGGTCGCAAAGGTCGCCGCTTTGGCGATACGTGCCAGCTCCTGCGCCTGTTCCGCATCGGTTTTCGCATCGGCATAGCAGCCGGTATGAATTTCAATATACGGCGCGCCGACGTCAGCCGCCGCCTTGATTTGCGCGTCATCGGCGTCAATGAACAGCGACACGAGGATCCCTGCGTCTGCCAGGCGTTTACAGGCATCACGCATTTTGTCGCGCTGCCCTGCCACATCCAGACCGCCTTCAGTGGTCACTTCCTGACGCTTTTCCGGCACCAGGCAGCAGAAATGTGGTTGGGTTTCCACGGCAATTGCCAGCATCTCTTCCGTCACCGCCATTTCCAGATTCATCCGCGTATCCAGCGTCTGGCGCAGAATACGGACATCACGGTCGGTGATGTGGCGACGATCTTCACGTAAATGAACGGTGATGCCGTCGGCGCCAGCCTGCTCGGCGATAAACGCCGCCTGGACCGGATCCGGATACGCGGTGCCGCGTGCATTACGCAGTGTGGCAATGTGGTCAATGTTGACGCCTAACAGTAATTCAGCCATGACAATCCTCGTGATTTTATGTTCGCTTCGGCATGAACTGCCGAAATAATTCGCGGCTCTTTAAGGGCTTACCACCAAGATACGGCTTCAGCGCTATGCGGGTAAAGCGTTTCGCCGCACGAAGCGTATCGATATCCGGAAATTCGCGTTCTGCCAGCGCACGCAGATGGCGACCGGTAAAGGTGTTGTTGTCGATGACGACGCTGGCGATAAAGCCTTTTTCTTCGCGGTAGCGGTAGGTCATGGTGTCTTCCACCGGCTCTCCGCTACCTGCACAGTGCAGGAAATCAACCCCGTAACCGAGATGAGCGAGAAGCGCCAGTTCAAAACGGCGCAGCACAGGCTCCGGCGTTCCCGTAGCCCCCGCCAGTGCCTGAATGCAGTGCAGGTAATCGAAGAAGAGTTCAGAAAAACGAGTTTCGTGCTCCAGCACGCGGGCGAGCAGTTCATTGACGTACAAACCGCTGTATAACGTGATACCGCTCAGAGGGAGCGCCAGTGAAACGGCTTCCGCGCTACGCAGCGTTTTGACGTCGCCACGTCCGCCAAAGCGCACTAACAGAGGAGTAAAAGGCTGGAGCGCGCCCTTCAGATTCGAACGTTTAGAACGTGCGCCTTTGGCAACAAGGCGCACACGACCCGACTCTTCCGTAAAGACGTCCAGCATCAGGCTGGTTTCGCTCCAGGGACGACTATGCAGGACAAATGCGCGCTGCCAGCCTTCCATCATACTCGTCGCCTGTTCAGAGCACGGGTTTAGAGATCGTCGCCGTAACCGAGACTGCGCAGCGCGCGTTCGTCATCGGCCCAGCCGGATTTCACCTTCACCCACAGCTCAAGGTGAACCGGGGCTTCAAACATTTCCTGCATGTCTTTTCGCGCTTCAATACCGATGGTCTTAATTTTGGCCCCTTTGTTGCCAATAACCATTTTCTTCTGCCCTTCGCGCTCAACGAGGATCAGCCCGTTGATATCGTAGCCGCCGCGCTCGTTTGTCACGAAGCGTTCGATTTCTACGGTCACCGAGTACGGTAGTTCAGCGCCCAGGAAACGCATCAACTTTTCACGGATGATTTCGGAAGCCATAAAGCGCTGTGAACGGTCTGTAATGTAATCTTCCGGGAAGTGATGCACGGCTTCCGGCAGATGCTTACGCACGATACCCGCGATGGTATCAACATTCATTCCGGTTTCCGCTGAGAGCGGCACGATGTCGAGGAAGTTCATCTGGCTTGCCAGGAACTGCAGGTGCGGCAGCAGATCGGCTTTTTCCTGCACGTTGTCCACTTTGTTGACGGCCAGAATCACCGGTGCTTTACCTTCGCGCAGCTTGTTAAGCACCATTTCGTCGTCCGGCGTCCAGCGGGTGCCTTCCACCACAAAGATCACCAGTTCAACATCGCCAATGGAGCTGCTGGCCGCTTTGTTCATCAGGCGGTTAATCGCGCGCTTTTCTTCCATGTGCAGACCCGGAGTATCGACGTAAATCGCCTGATAAGCCCCTTCGGTATGGATCCCGAGAATACGGTGACGTGTGGTCTGCGCTTTACGGGAGGTGATCGAAACCTTCTGCCCGAGCAGGTTGTTCAACAGCGTTGATTTGCCAACGTTCGGGCGACCGACGATAGCAATAAATCCGCAATAGGTTTTATCAATGCTCATTCCAGCTCCAGTTTTTTTAACGCCTGTTCGGCGGCAGCCTGTTCCGCCTTGCGACGGCTCGAACCTGTGCCTACCACCGGTTCACTCAGGCCGCTAACCTGGCAGTGGATAGTAAATTCCTGATCGTGCGCTTCACCACGCACCTGCACCACCAGATAAGACGGCAGCGGCAGATGACGACCCTGCAGATATTCCTGCAAACGCGTTTTCGGATCTTTTTGCTTATCGCCCGGACTGATTTCATCCAGACGCGTCTGATACCAGTTGAGGATCAGCTTTTCAACGGTCTGAATATCGCTGTCGAGGAAAACCCCACCAATCAGCGCTTCGACGGTATCAGCCAGGATGGATTCACGACGGAATCCGCCGCTTTTCAGTTCGCCCGGACCTAAGCGAAGACATTCGCCCAGATCGAACTCACGGGCTAATTCCGCAAGCGTATTTCCGCGCACCAGCGTCGCGCGCATACGGCTCATATCCCCCTCATCCACCCGGGGGAAACGATGATATAGCGCATTTGCAATCACAAAACTTAAAATTGAGTCGCCAAGAAACTCTAAACGCTCGTTATGTTTGCTGCTGGCACTGCGGTGAGTTAATGCCTGCTGCAACAACTCATGGTGAGTAAAAGTGTAGCCCAGCTTCCGTTGAAGCCGATTAATTACGATGGGGTTCATGCGATACCAATAAATAAATGCGTCAACAATTCAGCACACGAAACAGACCTGATATATGTAGCATTCTTCCGGCCGCGTTAAGCAGCTTATGTACGCTCATATAGGGGGACCAACGCTGTTTCGTGTGCCGTGGCGACCTGGAGGCGCCAACCTGAAACTTCGGGGGAATATTCTATACACAACGACGAGGGATGTCGTTAGCCTGGGCAGATTTATCGAAGAAATAATTCACGTTGCCGTCATTAAGACGACAACGTGAACGATTCGCGGCGATTAGTGAATGCCACCAATGCGGCTTAAACGTACGCCAGTCGGCCATTCGCCTTCTTGTTTGTCGAAACTCATCCAGATGGCAGTGGCTTTACCCACCAGATTCGCTTCCGGGACAAAACCCCAATAACGGCTGTCTGCACTGTTATCGCGGTTGTCGCCCATCATGAAGTACTGGCCAGGCGGCACAATCCAGGTCGCCAGTGGCTGTCCTGGCTGCTGGTAATACATCCCCACCTGATCCTGAGCAATCGGTACGGTCAGAAGACGGTGCGTTACGTCGCCCAGCGTTTCTTTACGCTCGGACAGACGAATACCGTTCTCTTTCGTTTCGCTCAACGGGATCTCGAAGAAACCACTGGTGGCCTCACCACCATTACGACGTGCAAAAGTCTGCACAAAATCGCTCGGCTGAACGTCGCTGTAGGTGACCGGTAACGCGTTTTCACAGGCCTGACCCGAACGACAGCCTGGTTGAATGGTCACTTCTTTCGCTACCGGGTCATAGGTCACTTTATCACCCGGTAAACCGACTGCCCGCTTGATGTAGTCCAGGCGTGGGTCTTCCGGGTATTTAAAGACCACGATATCGCCACGTTTGGGATGACCCGTTTCGATCAGGGTTTTCTGATAAATCGGATCTTTAATACCGTAGGCAAATTTCTCCACCAGGATAAAGTCACCGATCAGCAGCGTCGGCATCATCGAACCCGACGGGATCTGGAAAGGTTCATAGATAAACGAACGCACAACCAGCACGATAGCCAGCACCGGGAAAACCGAAGCGCCGGTTTCCAGCCAGCCAGGCTTCGGCGAGACTTTTTTCAGCGTTGCTTTATCCAGAGCATCGCCAGCAGCAGCCTGCGCTGCCGCCTGACGCTCCCGGCGTTTTGGCGCGAAGATAAATTTATCCACGCACCATAAAATGCCCGTGACCAATGTGGCAATCACCAGAATCAGGGCAAACATATTCGCCATGCCAACTCCTTAAGGATTATTTGCTGTCTTTGCCGACATGCAGAATGGCGAGGAACGCTTCCTGAGGCAGCTCAACGTTACCGATCTGCTTCATACGTTTCTTACCTTCTTTCTGCTTCTGCAGCAGCTTTTTCTTACGGCTGATATCACCGCCATAGCATTTTGCCAGAACGTTTTTACGCAACTGTTTCACGGTCGAACGCGCAATGATATGCGTCCCGATCGCCGCCTGGATCGCGATATCGAACTGCTGACGTGGGATCAGATCTTTCATCTTCTCCACCAGCTCACGACCCCGGCTCTGCGAGTTATCACGGTGAGTGATCAGCGCCAGCGCATCGACACGTTCGTTGTTGATCAAGACATCAACACGCACCATGTCGGAGGCCTGGAAGCGTTTAAAGTTGTAATCCAGCGACGCATAGCCACGCGAGGTGGATTTCAGGCGGTCGAAGAAGTCGAGTACTACTTCAGCCATCGGGATTTCATACGTTAGCGCCACCTGGTTACCGTGGTAAACCATGTTGGTCTGCACGCCGCGCTTCTCAACACACAGGGTAATCACGTTACCGAGGTATGCCTGAGGCAACAGCATGTGACATTCTGCGATCGGCTCGCGCAGCTCATAGATATTATTCAGCGGTGGCAGTTTGGACGGACTGTCAACGTAAATAATTTCTTTCGCCGTCGTTTCAACTTCATACACTACCGTAGGCGCTGTGGTGATCAGGTCGAGATCGTATTCACGCTCCAGACGTTCCTGAATGATCTCCATATGCAGCAAACCAAGGAAGCCACAGCGGAAGCCGAAGCCCAGCGCGGTAGAACTTTCCGGCTCATAGAACAGAGAGGCGTCGTTGAGGCTCAGTTTGCCGAGCGCGTCGCGGAAGTTCTCGTAATCATCAGAACTCACCGGGAACAGACCGGCATAAACCTGTGGTTTCACCTTTTTGAAGCCTGGCAGCGCTTTTTCTGCCGGGTTACGCGCCTGGGTCAGGGTATCGCCAACCGGAGCACCGAGGATGTCTTTAATGGCGCACACCAGCCAGCCTACCTCGCCACATTTCAGCTCAGTACGGTCAACCTGTTTAGGCGTGAAGATCCCCAGACGGTCAGCGTTATAGGTCTGACCGGTGCTCATCACTTTAATTTTGTCGCCTTTACGCAGAGTGCCATTTTTAATACGCACCAGCGAGACAACGCCGAGATAGTTATCGAACCAGGAGTCGATGATCAGCGCCTGCAATGGGCCATCTGGATCACCTTCCGGTGGTGGAATATCACGTACGAGACGTTCCAGAACGTCGGTCACGCCCACGCCGGTTTTCGCCGAGCAGCGCACGGCATCGGTCGCATCAATACCGACGATATCTTCAATCTCTTCGGCAACACGCTCGGGATCGGCGGCTGGCAGGTCAATTTTGTTGAGGACCGGCACCACTTCGAGATCCATTTCCATCGCGGTGTAGCAGTTTGCCAGGGTTTGCGCTTCTACGCCCTGCCCGGCATCCACTACCAGCAACGCGCCTTCGCAGGCGGCAAGCGAACGGGAAACTTCATAGGAGAAGTCAACGTGGCCTGGGGTGTCGATGAAGTTAAGCTGGTATGTTTCACCATCAGCGGCTTTGAAATCGAGCGTGACGCTCTGCGCTTTGATAGTAATACCGCGCTCACGCTCAAGATCCATCGAATCGAGAACCTGCGCTTCCATTTCACGGTCAGACAGGCCACCGCAGATCTGGATAATACGGTCAGACAGCGTCGATTTACCGTGGTCGATGTGAGCAATGATCGAAAAGTTACGTATGTTCTTCATATAGTGTAATTATTGTGCCTTACGCCTGGTTGGACAGGCTTTGAGAAGTCGCTGTTCTGAGCTTAACGTCTGTTTAACTGAAACGCCGCATTCTACACTACAACGCTGAGGCGAGGAAATGTTCATAGAGTCAGGATTGCGGGAACTGGAAACCGTTTCGCAAAGTCAGTGAATGTTTTGCCGGATGGCGGCATTTACGCCTTATCCGGCCTACGCAGAAATCTCCCGTAGGCCTGATAAGCGTAGCGCCATCAGGCAAAAATGATCAGGACGTTTTGCCCGTAGAGGTATCCACGCGCACCAGACCTGGTGCCAGGGCGACATTTAAAATCACTGGCTGCCAGGCTTCGCGTTCAGCCAACTTGCGGGAATAGCCTCGTGCAATCAGGAAACCACCGACGCCGCCCAGTATCGCGCCGCTTAACGCCGCGAGATCTGAGCCAAACAGCACCTGAAACAGAGAAGCGATGAGGAATAACCCCACCAGCGGCGACAGATAAACCAGCATAGCGGAACTCAACAGACTGCCTTCGGCAATCCCCAGTTCCACTTTCTGCCCTGGCTCTAATGGCACATCGCTCGCCACCACAATGGTATGTGTGGTCTGCGGCCCCAGTTTGTTGAGCACGCGAGTGCCGCATCCGGAACGTGAAGCACAGCTACTGCAGGACGCTTTGACATCACAGCTTACCAGCGCCTCGCCGTTTTGCCATGAGACGACCGTCGCCCACTCTTTAATCATTGCACGGCTCCAAACTTAATGGTGTCGGCAATACGCTTCGCAGTCTGCGGCGGTAATTCACCCACGACGGTGATTTCCGCGTTGTCGCGAACGCTGGTGCTGACCGTTCTGCGCCCGGTGCGCAGTATTTGATCGGTGCTGGCCTGAGTCGCGCGGTTTACGTTAACCGAGAAGCTAAACAGACCGTCAGAATAGAGACGCGATTCAATCGGCATGTTGTCCATCGTCGGCAACGGTCTGCGCCCGCTGGACACTTCGCTAAACCCTTTCGGAAGCCAGGTCGGATTCCAGCTGAATTTGGCTTTTTCACCCGCCGGAACAGAGAGCAGCGGCGGCAGACTGGCTTTCGCCAGCGTTTGCATGCTGCTACCGACATCCTGATTTACGTTAAAGGCGATCACCCGGAATTGCTCTAACGTTTCACCATCACGATCGAGGAGATCGACCCGCATCGGCAATTTGGTTTCGGTATCCATCCAGACAATATAGCTATAGCGGGTCCCGTCGCGCGCGACCACGCGAATCACCTCGCACAGGCGATCGGCAATACGGGTTCGGCCTACCGAGATGAAATCATAGTAAGGCGCGAGACGTTTGAAATCGGTGTAGATAAGCGATGGCAGGGAATCAACGATATAGTCACCGTTCAGGGTGAACGGTTCGAGCCCTGGCTCGAAATAGCTGATTTCGTTACCGCGCTGTACGACTTCACGACGCGGCCCATCCAGTTGCAACAGCTGCGCAAGCGGACGATTCTCCAGGCGTGCATGGCGATAACGCAGAGACTCAACGCCTTGTTTCGTGATGCTGACGAATGACAGCTCGTAATTGAGTGACTGACTGGCCACGTTCATCTGCTGCAACAACGCCCCGGACGCAGTGTTGGCCGAGGCGTTGACAGAGAAGAACAGGCTACCCGTCACAAGTGACATGGCAAACCAAAGTTGCTTCATTACTGCGATTGCGTTCCTAGAGTTTGAATTCCTGGCACCTGAACAGCAGCCTGCTGTGTCTGTGCCTGCTCAAACTGAAGCTGTTCGGAGTGCAGTCGGCGTTGCAGTTCGTAATCCTGCAACATGGCATTGATTCGACGACGCTGCTCCTGTACCTGCTGCTGTTGCCCGCCGTTTGCCGTGGCATCAGAAGGTACTCCCAAGCTAACCGGACTGGCTTTACCCATCATCGGCAACGTATTGAATACCGGTGTTTCAGGCTGCTGGGACGTTTCAGATTGTCCATTATAGTGCTGGACACCAACGATAACTGCAAGCGATACGCACGCGGCAACGCCCATTTGGGTAAGTTGTGCGGCCCATGGACGCATTTTTTTCCAGAACGGCATTTTTTGCCATTGCTGCGGTGCAGGCTGAGCCTCTGGAATGAATGGCACCGTATTGCGTACCGGCTCATCTTCAATGGCGGCCATAACGCGAGCGGAAATATCGAAATGAAGAACCTCAGGTGTATCACCCCGCATTGAATCACGGATCAGGTGATAGCCTTCCCAGGTTTTTTGCATCTGAGGATCGTGAGCCAGTTCATTAAGCAACTCACTATCCAGCGTCTCACCATCCATTAAAGCGGAAAGTTTTTCTTTCTGCATGCCTAATACCTTTTCCAGTATCCCGCTATCGTCAACGCCTGATAAGCGGTTGAACTTTATTATCAATAGCTTCCCTCGCTCGGAAGATACGGGAACGCACCGTACCCACCGGACAATCCATGATAGCGGCTATCTCTTCATAGCTCAGGCCATCCAGCTCCCGCAAGGTTATTGCCATGCGTAAATCTTCCGGGAGGGACTCAATAGTTCGGAAAACTATCTGTCTCAGTTCTTCTGACAACATTAAGTTCTCAGGGTTCGAAATTTCTTTCAGCGCACCACCACTTTCGAAGTTTTCTGCTTCAATCGCATCTACATCGCTTGATGGCGGACGGCGCCCCTGAGCCACCAGGTAATTCTTCGCTGTATTGACCGCAATACGATACAACCAGGTATAAAAAGCGCTATCTCCCCGGAACGAGTCCAGCGCACGATAGGCTTTAATAAATGACTCTTGCACCACATCGGGAACATCGCCCGACGGTACATAACGGGAAACCAGACTCGCCACTTTATGCTGGTAGCGCACCACCAGTAAATTGAAGGCTTTCTGATCTCCCTTCTGGACCCGTTCAACCAGGACCTGGTCCGTTAACTGCTCGCTCATCCGAGGTAAAGTCTCCCCAAACCAAATTTCCACGCGTTCGCGAAACGCCACTCCATTAGCTGCACTGTGAGCAAGCAACAGATTAGAGTGTCTCGTTTTTGTAAAGTTCCGTTACGCATCTGTTTTTTGTTTGTCATGTTGTAGACGTTCATTATCTCTCATTATAAGTCTACCGAGTCCGAACAATGCACAATCTTTAAAAATGCCCATAAACCGGTTGCAGAGTAACCCAACGGTCACTTTATTTCATCCTCTAATCTGATGCTTACGGCCCGCTACGCAAAATTTCCCATCCGGTAGACATTCTTGTAAACAGCACCTCCTTGTTTAGTCATTACAACACCATTGAAAATAAAACGTGCTGAATCGCCGGTTGTGGTGCTATGCTGACCAAACAATGTTTAGTAAATTAAACAGAAATCATGAAAACCACGCCTGAACTTTCTTGTGATGTGTTAATTATCGGTAGCGGCGCTGCCGGACTCTCTCTGGCGCTGCGCCTGGCTGAAAAGCACCAGGTTATTGTGCTGAGTAAAGGCCCCGTCAGCGAAGGCTCTACCTTCTACGCTCAAGGCGGGATAGCCGCTGTTTTCGATGAAACTGACAGTATCGATTCACATGTGGAAGATACGCTCATTGCTGGCGCCGGCATTTGCGATCGTCATGCGGTGGAGTTTGTTGCCAGCAACGCCCGCACTTGCGTTCAATGGCTTATCGATCAGGGGGTATTATTTGATACCCACGTCCAGCCTAACGGCGAAGAGAGTTACCATCTGACGCGAGAAGGCGGCCATAGTCATCGTCGCATTTTGCATGCGGCCGACGCCACCGGCAAAGAGGTGGAAACCACGCTGGTCAGCAAGGCGCAAAACCATCCGAACATTCAGGTGCTGGAACGCAGTAATGCGGTCGATTTAATCATCTCCGATAAAATTGGCCTGCCCGGTACACGACGCGTCGTTGGGGCATGGGTCTGGAACCGAAATAAAGAGGCGGTGGAAACCTGCCATGCAAAGTCTGTTGTGCTGGCCACCGGCGGCGCCTCCAAGGTGTATCAATATACGACGAATCCGGACATTTCCTCCGGCGACGGTATTGCGATGGCCTGGCGTGCGGGATGCAGGGTCGCGAACCTCGAATTTAATCAGTTCCACCCTACTGCGCTGTATCATCCTCAGGCACGTAATTTCCTGCTCACCGAAGCGCTGCGCGGAGAAGGCGCCCATCTCAAACGCCCGGACGGCACGCGGTTTATGCCAGACTTTGACGCGCGAGGGGAACTGGCACCGCGTGATATCGTCGCCCGTGCTATTGATCATGAGATGAAACGTCTTGGCGCGGATTGTATGTTCCTCGATATCAGCCATAAGCCAGAAGCCTTTGTGCGTCAGCATTTCCCGATGATTTACGAAAAGCTGCTGGGGCTGGGTATCGACCTGACCAAAGAACCGGTGCCCATCGTACCGGCAGCACATTACACCTGCGGCGGTGTGATGGTTGACGACTTTGGTCGTACCGATGTTGACGGCCTGTATGCAATTGGGGAAGTGAGCTACACCGGCCTGCACGGCGCGAACCGGATGGCCTCAAACTCGCTGCTGGAATGCCTGGTGTATGGCTGGTCCGCGGCAGAAGATATCGACAGACGAATGCCTTACGCCCGTGGCGTCAGCACTCTGCCCGCCTGGGATGAAAGCCGCGTTGATAACCCCGACGAACTGGTTGTCATTCAGCACAACTGGCATGAACTGCGACTGTTTATGTGGGACTACGTGGGAATTGTTCGCACTACCAAACGTCTGGAGCGCGCTTTGCGCCGCATCACTATGTTGCAACAGGAGATCGACGAGTATTATGCCCATTTCCGCGTCTCGAATAATTTGCTGGAGTTACGCAACCTGGTACAGGTCGCCGAGCTAATTGTTCGCTGTGCGATGATGCGCAAAGAGAGCCGCGGTCTGCACTACACGCTCGATTATCCGGCCCTGCTGGAGGAATCGGGCCCATCGGTGCTCTCGCCGTTAACTGCTCACATGAACAGATAAAATGCCTGGGTCAGCGCCGTATAACCTTCGGAATAGCGCTGATCCGGGCCACGAATCACCAGCCTGTCGCTAAAGCATTCCCCCTTCTTTGGGGAGAATGCCAGCAACACCCGATGCGGCAATCGCGCCTGCGTTTCGGCAACGTCGGTACGTAGCCTTAAATGCCAGCCCATATTGACCGCCTGCTGCGTAAAGGTATTGCCGACATTTTCCGGCAAGACGACGCACAAGAACCCCTCTTCCGTAATCAGCCCTGTCGCCGTCGCTAACAGCGTGGAATGATCCAGCATGGTGGTATAGCGCGCCTGTTCCCGCTGCGGTGTCGCGCACACGACACCCTGCTCGTAATAAGGGGGGTTGCTGATAATGAGGTCATACTTGATGGTCTGGCGTTCCGCCCAGGACTGGACATCTTCTGCCTGTACGCTCACCCGATCCGCCCACGGCGAGTCAGCGACGTTTTCTTGCGCCTGAACCGCGGCATCGCTATCCAGTTCAACGGCGTCGACGATGACGCTCTCATCGGTCCGCTGTGCGAGCATCAGCGCCAACAGGCCGCTGCCGGTGCCGATATCGAGGATCCGCTTTACGCCTGCCACCGGTGCCCATGCCCCTAACAGAATCCCATCTGTTCCGACTTTCATCGCACAACGATCGTGCGCGACAAAAAACTGTTTAAACGTAAATCCATTACGACGAAGGACAGATGTAGACTGAGGCATGAATTAAAAACCTTGCAGGAAAAACGGTAACAGCACCAGGTGAAAACAATACCTGAGAAGCGATATCCATACAAACAGATGAAGATTACAGCCGTAACGTCTATAATCAGCGCCCCACACAGAGGTAGAACATGACTGTAACGACTTTTTCCGAACTTGAACTCGATGAAAGCCTGCTGGATGCCCTCCAGGAAAAAGGTTTCACTCGCCCGACCGCCATTCAGGCTGCCGCCATTCCGCCTGCGCTCGAAGGCCGTGACGTTCTCGGTTCTGCGCCGACAGGCACCGGTAAAACGGCGGCGTACTTGCTGCCGGTGTTGCAGCACCTGCTCGACTTTCCGCGTAAAAAATCTGGTCCGCCGCGTATTTTGATCCTGACCCCGACACGCGAACTGGCGATGCAGGTTGCCGATCATGCCCGTGAACTGGCCAAAAACACCCACCTGGATATCGCGACGATCACCGGTGGCGTAGCGTACATGAACCACGCCGAAGTGTTCAGCGAAAACCAGGATATCGTGGTCGCCACCACGGGGCGTCTGCTGCAGTATATTAAAGAAGAGAATTTTGACTGCCACGCCGTGGAAACGCTGATCCTCGACGAAGCAGATCGGATGCTGGATATGGGCTTCGCCCAGGACATCGAGCACATCGCCGGGGAAACACGCTGGCGCAAACAGACGATGCTGTTCTCCGCCACGCTGGAAGGCGATGCGATTAAAGATTTTGCCGAACGTCTGCTGGATGAGCCGGTTGAAGTCTCCGCGACGCCATCCACCCGCGAGCGTAAGAAGATCCACCAGTGGTATTACCGTGCGGATAACGTCGAACACAAATTCGAACTGCTGAAGCATCTGCTGAAACAAGATGACGCCACCCGCACTATCGTGTTTGTGCGTAAGCGCGAACGCGTGCACGAGCTGGCCGAGAAGCTTCGCCTTGCCGGGATCAACAACTGTTATCTCGAAGGTGAGATGGCGCAGATCAAGCGTACCGAAGGCATTAAGCGTCTTACCGATGGTCGCGTTAACGTGCTGGTTGCAACCGACGTTGCTGCACGCGGGATTGATATTCCTGACGTCAGCCACGTGATTAACTTCGATATGCCGCGTAGCGGAGACACCTATCTGCACCGCATTGGCCGTACGGGCCGCGCCGGTCGTAAGGGCACCGCAATCTCGCTGGTTGAAGCACACGATCACCTGCTGCTGCTGAAAATTGGCCGTTACATCGAGGAACCACTGAAATCACGGGTCATTGATGAGTTGCGTCCAACCTCGCGCGCGCCGAGTGAAAAAATGACGGGTAAACCGTCGAAGAAAACGCTCGCGAAGCGTGAAGAGAAGAAAAAAGAAAAGAATAAAGATAAACCGCGCGTGAAGAAACGCCATCGCGATACCAAAAACATTGGTAAACGTCGCAAGCCGAGTGGTGTCGCCGTGGAACAGAAGTCAGGCGAAGAATAATCCTTTCGCTTTCCCACTAAAAAGCCGGCATCGCTGCCGGCTTTTTATTTTCTGCATTCAGAAGTACATTTTCACTCCAAGAACGCCCTGTATCGGCTCTTCAATATAACGCCCCTTACGATAGTTCGCTTCACTGTAGAGCGTTGTGTTCTCCGCCAGGCGGATTGAGGCGCCAGCCCCATAGCGACCGGAGGTTCCCTTAACGTTGTTATCAAACCGAATGCCATTGATAGCCACCTCATTTGATTTCGCGTTCTCCTGGACAACCGAAGCATGGACATAAGGCTTCACCTTAACGCTTCCCACTGCAAACTGACTGCCGATTCGCGATCCCGCTTCCGTAATAAGCGAACGGGGTTTCCCTGTGTCTGCCTTCATGCCATTGCTTAACGTCACATTTGCGCGATTGGCCTGTACGGCACTGGCGCGTAACCAGGGTTCAACATAGGTTTGCGCGGATAGCTTATGACGATAGCCGGTCTCGAGAACCCCACTGAGCGCATACTGGTGCCAGTCTCCCTTCGTATAGCCACCGTTTGTCATTTTTGTTTTGAGTTCGCTGTTGAGACGGTTCCCTTTAATGACACCATCCACATAAAAGCCCGCCTCATCAAACCATGTCGCATAGGCGCCAAGCCCGTAACTGGTAATGTTGCTTTTTCCCCCACGGGCATGTCTGACATCATTGGCTGAACTGGACATCCATGCGCCGGTGATCAGCTTGCCGCCTTCAGCATGCATCGTGGTATCTGCACCAATCTCCATACCGTTTTGTTCAAGACGGTAAGCGGCGCCATTGTGGGTATGAACCCGACTGTTGCTGCCAATATAATGGCCCCACACGCTATTTTCCGCCAGATTGTCAGGAGACAGCGTTGAGCGCCAGGCTCTGAAGCCATCCAGTTCGGCATTAATCACCCGCGTAACGGCAGAGGCCATGCTCAGGACAGCATCCGTTGACGGTGATGTGAGTTTATCTTCACTCCCTGTATTCCCTCCCGTTCCCGGCAATTCCGTTCCTGGCTCTTGCGGATTGTCGTCTGCAAGCCCCAGATACCAGACGTTACCTTCCAGTTGGTCTTTATTCTGCTGGTTATACAATGAATACATATAGACGCCCGCATCCAGCATGGCAACGCGGTGCTGCGTGGCGTTCACTAACGCAAAATCAAGGTTTCCTTCTTTATCATTCACCAGATTGACGGTCAGATTGTCGTGTTCGGCAATTTCCCGACCTGAATCGTGAACAATAATATTGAATCTCCCGCTGCCACTATCAATAGTGACAAAGTTTCCATTACGTTCAGCCAGCGAGATATTGAACAAAAACGCGCCGGTGCCACTTAGCGAGCCGATAGATAAAGCAGCATAGTCGCCATCACTGTCGCGCAGGAAGGAGATAACTCCGTCTTCGGACGTCAACGTATCAACACGCGCAGGGACAATACTGGTGGTGTCATCCGTTAAGTCCGTAATGGCCAGCGTTCCTCCTTTTAGCATGACGTCCTTCGCCCAGGCTCCCGCCTCCATGATCATCTCCCCCGCCAGGTTAACCACGGTGCTCCCCATCGCCTGTGCGGAGGTATAAAGCTGGAACAGTCCACTGTTAACCACCGTATCGTGCGCAGTTGTGCCACTCATCAGGGTCAAAACGGCAGCATCATTGATTGTGGTGTCCTGCGCACTGGCAGAGCCAGACAACGTCATGGAGCTCGCGCCGTTGAGCGTTGTGCTTTCTGCGCGAGTATTTTCTGTCATCGTTAAAGCTGCGGTATCGAAGAGCGCAGTGTCTGTCAGTAAGGCGTAGCCTTTACTGTCCAGCGTTCCGCTTCCGGTTATTTTCGTGTCGATTGCCGTGGTGTTCATACTCATCAGCATTGTGCCGCCATCCACCGTCGTGCGACGGGTGCTAGCCGTTGAATTCATGTTCAAACGCCCCCCCTGCTCAACCCGCGTGATATCGGCCTCGCCGGAAGCAGATATGTTCATATTTCCCCCCGATTGCACAACGGTATTGTAGGTTGAAGCACTCTCATGAAAACCCAGATAACCGCCATTCGCTACCGTGGTATTCTCAAGATACGAGTTATCTCTGATAAAAATTTTGCTATTTTTATTAACAACTGTATCGTTCCCCGTTGAGGTGTTATTCATCGTTAATAACGAGGTCCCGTTTAATACGGTGTCGCTAATCCGGCTATTATCGTAAGTATAAATATACCCGCCATCCTCAACAATATTATGGCTGGCGGAGGTGTTGTCATAAAGATTCAGCCGTCCATATTGCATCACATGCGTATTGGTTGCTTCGGCATTATCGTTTAATGTCATATTACGATGCGTGGTGGTGAATTCCGCGGTGGCGTGTCCCCCTAATATCAAGGAGCTGTTATCATTAACGGTGGTATTACTTATAGCGGCATTGTCGTTAACATATAAATAACTTATACCCTTTAACAGGGTGCCTGTGGCAGTGGCACTGTGATTTAACGTGGCGGTGCTACTGGTCCCATGCAGAACCGTATTGCTGGCGTGCGCATTGTCATTAAGGGTGAAATTGCTCCGTCCTTGCAGCGTCGTGCCTTCAAAGGTGACATTATCGCCGGCGATGACATCGCCACGGTCAAGAAGCGTTGTTTCCGCATGAATATCGCCACCCAGCGTCAATGTCTTTGATTTTGACACGGTCGTATTAATAATGGTCCCATGATCATGCAAAGAAACATCTTGCGTAGAGACCGTCAAGCCATCATAAAGATATTCAGCTCCCGCGCTAAATGTCGTGCCGTATAAAGCCGTCAGGCAAAAGAAGGCGACCTTATTTAATTTCATATTTTTCCCAAAGATATTATTAATGATAAAGATAAACAGCATTGTCTGACTGAAGCAGATGCGAATATAAGTCACGATGAGGGGGGATTTTAGTCGCCGCGGATCATAGCTTTATTTTCTGATGGTTATTTAAACCAAACCTAAACCATGCCGGGACTGACAAAACTATACCTGGAAAAATAAAAAATGAAATTTATGGTGTTCAGGGAGAACAACGGAGAAGATATCCTGAATCATTATCTCTGCCATAATAGTCCCGACAGTGATTAATTCAGATAACGAAAAACCCCGGCCGCAGAACATGCAACCGGGGTTAAAACCTGGAATTTAAGGCTTACAGACTTTCAGTAAAGGTACGGGCGATAACGTCGCGCTGCTGTTCTGGCGTCAGCGAGTTAAAACGCACGGCATAACCTGAAACACGAATCGTCAGCTGCGGATATTTTTCCGGATGCTTAACCGCATCTTCCAGCGTTTCGCGACGCAGAACGTTCACGTTCAGGTGCTGACCGCCTTCCACACGCACTTCCGGTTTCACTTCCATCGGAATTTCGCGATACTCAATTTCACCCAGTTTGTTAACCGCAACCACTTCATCTTCTGCAAACCCGGCTTTGGCTACGATGCAGCGAGCTTCGCCTTTTTCGCTGTCCAGCAGCCAGAAGGAATTCAGCAGATCGTCATTAGCGGCTTTAGTAATCTGGATACCTGTAATCATTGTGATGCCTCCCCGGCAATTTATTTGATTAGGGTTGGCCGGCTTGCGGCCAATTGGTAAAACCATTGTTGCTTGAGTGTATATATACCCCCCTGACACCCTTGATTCATTGATTTAAATCAATAAAATCCACACACCAAACAGGGGGATGAGATGATTTTATTGTTTTACATCAACTTACGCCATGTACAGACATAAACTTTTTATACAAATTTTCAACTTTATTAAGCGCATAGCACACCTCATTGAGCAGAGCATTTTGCGCCGCCGAAAGAAGCAGTTAAGCTATGGCGATTGAAAATTCGCAGGAGAGCGAGATGGCCACTGAATTAACCTGGCACGATGTGTTGGCTGAAGAGAAACAGCAACCCTACTTTATCAATACGCTGCATACCGTTGCCGGAGAGCGCCAGTCCGGGATCACGGTTTATCCGCCGCAAAAAGATGTGTTCAATGCGTTTCGCTTCACCGAGCTGGGTGATGTCAAGGTCGTGATCCTCGGGCAGGATCCGTACCACGGTCCCGGTCAGGCGCATGGTCTGGCATTTTCCGTTCGCCCCGGTATTGCCACTCCTCCCTCACTGCTGAACATGTATAAGGAACTGGAGGCATCTGTTCCCGGTTTCACTCGCCCTGCCCACGGTTATCTTGAAAGCTGGGCGCATCAAGGCGTTCTGCTGCTTAATACGGTATTAACCGTGCGGGCGGGCCAGGCGCACTCTCATGCCAGTCTGGGATGGGAAACGTTTACCGATAAAGTCATCAGCCTGATTAACGAGCATCGTGAAGGGGTGGTTTTCCTGCTCTGGGGTTCGCATGCGCAGAAGAAAGGCGCGATTATTGATAAGCAGCGTCATCACGTGCTTAAAGCGCCGCATCCGTCGCCGCTCTCAGCACACCGTGGATTCTTTGGCTGTAACCATTTTGTCCTTGCGAATCAATGGCTGGAACAACGCGGCGAGAAACCGATCGACTGGATGCCCGTTTTACCGGCTGAGAGCGAGTAAAAAAATGCCAGCGAATCGCTGGCATTTTTGCATCAGGCTTTGTTCTGACGCCACCATTCGGCAAGCAGTACACCGGTTGCCACTGAGACGTTCAGGCTTTCAACGTTACCCGTGCCATCGATTTTCACGCACAGATCGCGGGCATCGCGCGCCGCGTCCGGCAAGCCGTCCAGTTCCTGACCCAGCACCAGTACCATTTTCTCTGGCAGTTCAGTTTTAAACAGCGGCTTACCGCGTTCACTGGAGGTTGTCACCACGGTGTAACCCGCCTGACGGAAATCATCCAGCACATCAACGATACTGTCGCCAGTAATCGGCTGAACGTGTTCGGCACCGCCTTCCGCAGTACGAATTGCCGCGCCGGACTCCAGCAGTGCCGCATCCTGCACCACCACGCCTTTCACGCCGAAGTGCGCGCAGCTACGCATCATACCGCCGAGGTTGTGCGGGTTAGAAATATCTTCCAGCGCTAACACGCAGTCCTGCGCGCCCGCCTGATTCACCCACTGTTTTACCGTCGTGCCGTTACGTTTTTTAATCAGGAAGCAGACACCGCCGTGATGTTCGGTACCTGAGGCTTTTGCCAGTTCCGCTTCATCAACGACATGATAGGCTTTGCGGTTTGCCGCCATCCAGCGTAATGCTTCTTTGAAGCGTGGGGTGACGCTCTGAATGAACCAGGCGCGGACAATCGCTTCCGGGCGGCTCTGAAACAGGGCCTGACAGGCATTTTCACCGTAAACGCGGGTCTCTTCCGCACGTTGACGACGTAAAACTTCAGGATCGATAAAGCTTTTACCTGTGATACCGCCGTGATCGGCTTTTTCAGGTGCTTCATCACCCGGGGCGCGGGACACTGTCCGCCAGGGTGAGTCTTCACGTTTGCGATCGCGGTTCTGAGGGGGTCTTTCATCGCGGGCGGGGCGACGGCCACCGTCAGCACGAGATTTTCCTGGACGCCCGCCACCTTTCCCGGTACGCGGGTTATGGGTACGTTTATCAGAATCATCATCACTGCGGACATACATCACTTTGACCTTGCCGCTTTTATTTTTCAATTCATCGTTCATGCTTTTCTCCACCAGCGCTGCGCGAAGCGCGCAGATTACCCGATGTGCACCAGGTTAGCCATTATTTCATTTAAAAGCTTATGACTATTGTACTCATTGAATAAAACAGATTGTCGTTTAAAACAGTCTCATCGATAATATGTAACATATTAGAAACATACCGGCGTCTCTGCCGTTCACTACCCCGACGCATCCAGAGGTTAGTTATGAATACCGTTTGTACCCGCTGCCAGGCCATCAACCGCATTCCCGACGATCGGGTTGAGGATGCGGCAAAATGCGGACGCTGTGGTCACGATCTGTTTGACGGTGAGGTGATTAATGCGACCGGTGAAACACTGGATAAACTACTCAAAGACGATCTGCCCGTGGTCATCGACTTCTGGGCTCCGTGGTGCGGCCCGTGCCGTAACTTTGCGCCCATCTTTGAAGATGTCGCCGAAGAACGCAGTGGCAAAGTTCGCTTTGTGAAGGTTAACACTGAAGCCGAGCGCGAGTTAAGCGCGCGTTTCGGTATCCGCAGCATCCCGACCATTATGATCTTCAAAAACGGTCAGGTTGTCGACATGCTGAACGGCGCGGTTCCCAAAGCGCCATTTGACAGTTGGTTGAACGAATCGCTGTAAACTCTGCGGGGCGCATCTTGTGCCCCGTTTTTACCTCTGCGACAATGGCGTTTTTCAACGTATTCTCTATGACTGAAAACGCTGTTCTCACGCTTCGCGCTGAACGTCTGGCGCGCGCCACTCGCCCATTTCTCGCTCGCGGTAATCGCATTCGTCGCTGTCAGCGCTGTTTGCTGCCGCTGAAACTCTGTCTGTGCGATACCCTTTCTCCCTCACAGGCAACCAGCCGTTTCTGTCTGGTGATGTTTGATACCGAGCCGATGAAGCCGAGTAATACCGGACGTCTCATTGCCGATATTCTGCCGGAAACCGCTGCATTTCAGTGGTCGCGGACAGAACCGCCGCAGGCCTTGCTGGATCTGGTGAAAAACCCGGATTATCAGCCAATGGTGGTGTTCCCCGCCTCTTATGCCGCAGAGACGCGTGACGTGATTTACACGCCGCCTTCAGGCAAACCACCGCTGTTTATTATGCTCGATGGCACCTGGCCGGAAGCGCGTAAGATGTTCCGTAAAAGCCCGTATCTGGATAATCTTCCCGTTATCTCGGTCGATCTGTCGCGCTTGTCGGCCTATCACCTGCGCGAAGTTCATGCCGAAGGACAGTACTGCACCGCTGAAGTCGCCATTGCCCTGTTGGATCTGGCGGGCGATACCGATGCGGCAAAGAGCCTTGGCGAGCATTTTACCCGCTTTAAAACCCGCTACCTCGCAGGAAAAACCCAACATCAGGGAAGCATCACAGCAGAATCAGCAGAAAGTGTTTAGAATCATTCGGTCACTTCTGTGTAAGGGAAACCGGTATGAGTCAGCGAGGACTGGAAGCGCTTCTGCGGCCAAAATCGATCGCGGTGATCGGAGCATCAATGAAGCCCAATCGGGCTGGTTATCTGATGATGCGTAACCTGCTGGCGGGCGGTTTTAACGGCCCCGTCTTACCGGTGACGCCCGCCTGGAAAGCCGTTTTAGGCGTCCTTGCCTGGCCCGATGTCTCCAGCCTGCCCTTTACACCCGATCTTGCGGTGTTATGCACCAATGCCAGTCGCAATCCTTCTTTGCTTGAAGCGCTGGGCGAGAAAGGGTGCAAAACGTGTATTATTCTCTCTGCGCCCGCCGCACAACATGCCGAACTGCTGGCCTGTGCGCAACGCTACAATATGCGTCTGCTTGGCCCCAACAGCCTGGGGCTTCTGGCGCCATGGCAGGGGTTGAATGCGAGCTTTTCACCGGTGCCTATTAAACGTGGCAAGCTGGCGTTTATTTCTCAGTCCGCCGCCGTTTCCAATACCATTCTTGACTGGGCCCAGCAGCGTGAGATGGGTTTTTCCTATTTTATTGCGCTCGGCGACAGCCTGGATATCGATGTTGACGAACTGCTGGATTATCTCGCGCGCGACAGCAAAACCAGCGCGATCCTGCTTTATCTTGAACATCTCAGCGACGCCCGTCGCTTTGTTTCCGCCGCGCGTAGCGCATCGCGCAATAAGCCTATCCTGGTGATTAAAAGCGGTCGCAGCCCGGCAGCCCAGCGTTTACTACAGACCAGCGCCGGTATGGACCCCGCGTGGGATGCCGCCATCCAGCGCGCCGGTTTGCTGCGCGTCCAGGATACACACGAACTTTTTTCAGCGGTAGAAACGCTCAGCCACATGCGACCACTGCGTGGCGACAGGTTGATGATTATCAGTAACGGTGCTGCGCCTGCGGCGCTGGCACTTGATGAGCTGTGGTCACGCAACGGCAAGCTGGCCATGTTGAGTGAAGAGACCAGCCAGAAGCTCCGTGATGCTCTGCCAGCTCATATCGAGATCGCCAACCCGCTGGACCTGCGCGACGATGCCAGCATTGCGCATTACACCCAAACGCTGGATATCCTGCTCACCAGCCAGGATTTTGACGCGCTAATGGTGATTCATTCTCCCAGCGCCGCTGCCCCCGCGACCGAGTGCGCGCAGACGCTGATTGATACTGTTAAGCATCACCCACGTGGTAAATTTGTCTCGCTGTTAACCAACTGGTGCGGGGAGTTTTCCTCTCAGGAAGCCCGCAGACTGTTCAGTGAAGCCGGGCTTCCTACCTACCGCACGCCGGAAGGAACGATCACCGCGTTTATGCATATGGTCGAGTACCGACGAAATCAAAAGCAACTGCGTGAAACACCGGCACTGCCCAGCAATCTGACCTCCAACACCCTGCAGGCGCATAACCTGCTTCAACAGGCCATTGCTGATGGAGCAACCTCGCTTGATACCCATGAAGTTCAACCCATCCTGCAGGCGTACGGCTTACATACGCTTCCGACATGGATTGCGGGCGACAGCGCCGAAGCTGTCCATATCGCCGAGCAGATCGGTTATCCGGTCGCGCTGAAGCTACGCTCGCCGGACATCCCGCACAAATCCGAAGTTCAGGGCGTCATGCTTTACTTACGTACGGCAAATGAAGTGCAACAGGCGGCGAATGCGATTTTTGATCGTGTGAAAATGGCCTGGCCCCAGGCGCGTATTCACGGTCTGCTGGTGCAAAGCATGGCGAACCGTGCGGGGGCGCAAGAACTGCGCGTGGTGGTTGAACACGATCCGGTGTTTGGCCCGTTGATTATGCTGGGTGAAGGTGGTGTTGAGTGGCACCCTGAAGAGCAGGCCGTAGTGGCGTTACCGCCGCTCAACATGAACCTGGCGCGCTATTTAGTGATTCAGGCTATTAAGAATAAAAAGATCCGCGGTCGCAGCGCGCTTCGTCCGCTGGATATCGCGGGGCTGAGCCAGCTTCTTGTGCAGGTCTCAAACCTGATTGTCGACTGTCCGGAGATCCAGCGGCTGGATATTCATCCGCTGCTGGCCTCTGCCGGTGAGTTCACCGCCCTTGATGTCACGCTGGATATCGCTCCATACCAGGGCGATAACGAAAGTCGTCTTGCCATTCGCCCCTATCCGCATCAACTGGAAGAGTGGGTGGAGATGAAAAATGGCGAACGATGTCTGTTCCGTCCTATCCTGCCAGAAGATGAACCCCAGCTTCAGCAGTTCATTTCGCAGGTCACAAAGGAAGATCTTTACTACCGTTATTTCAGCGAGATCAATGAATTTACGCATGAAGATTTAGCTAACATGACGCAAATCGACTACGATCGGGAAATGGCGTTTGTTGCCGTGAGACGAGTAGAACGGACGGAAGAGATCCTTGGCGTGACGCGTGCGATCTCCGATCCGGATAACATTGATGCAGAATTTGCCGTGCTGGTTCGTTCCGATCTCAAAGGGTTGGGATTGGGGCGTCGATTACTGGAAAAATTGATTACCTATACACGAGATCACGGACTGAGAAGGCTGAATGGTATTACGATGCCAAATAATCGTGGCATGGTCGCGCTGGCGCGTAAGCTAGGTTTTAGCGTGGATATCCAGCTCGAAGAGGGTATCGTCGGGCTGTCGCTGGAGCTGGCTCCGCCCGAGGAATCGTGAGTAAGGTACTGGAAATGTTGACCACTTTGACGGGGACGGTGTTATCATTGCCCGCTTATGTCGTCTGCATAGCACAGAGGACCCTTCAATGAACAGAGAAGAAATGCACTGTGATGTTGTCTAAATTTAAGCGTAATAAACATCAACAACACCTTGCCCAACTACCTAAGATTTCTCAATCAGTTGATGATGTCGATTTCTTTTATGCTCCCGCCAGGTTCAGGGAGACTCTGCTGGAAAAGATAGCCAGCGCAAAGCAGCGCATTTGTATTATTGCCCTGTATCTGGAGCAGGACGACGGTGGCAAAGGCATTCTGAACGCGCTTTACGAGGCGAAACGGCAGCGTCCTGAACTGGATGTTCGGGTACTCGTTGACTGGCATCGTGCGCAGCGTGGACGTATTGGCGCGGCGGCATCCAATACCAATGCCGACTGGTATTGCCGGATGGCACACGAGAATCCGGATGTCGATGTTCCGGTATACGGCGTGCCAATCAATACCCGTGAAGCCCTCGGCGTTCTGCACTTTAAAGGCTTTATCATTGATGATAGCGTCCTGTATAGCGGTGCAAGTCTGAATGATGTTTACCTGCATCAGCATGATAAATATCGCTATGACCGCTATCAGTTAATCCGTAACGCCCGAATGGCAGACATCATGTTCGAATGGGTAACCCAGAACCTGATGAATGGCCGTGGTGTGAATCGTCTGGATAATACCCAGCGGCCAAAAAGCCCGGAGATTAAAAACGACATTCGTTTATATCGCCAGGAGCTGCGCGACGCTGCTTATCACTTCCAGGGCGATGCCGATAATGAACAGCTTTCCGTGACGCCATTGGTCGGTTTGGGTAAATCCAGCCTGCTGAATAAAACCATTTTCCACCTTATGCCCTGTGCGGAGCATAAGCTCACGATTTGCACCCCTTATTTCAACCTACCGGCAATTCTTGTCCGCAATATCATTCAGCTGCTGCGGGAAGGGAAGAAGGTTGAGATCATCGTGGGTGATAAAACGGCCAACGACTTTTATATCCCGGAAAATGAGCCATTTAAGATAATCGGCGCACTACCCTATCTCTATGAGATTAACCTGCGTCGTTTCCTGAGCCGTTTGCAGTATTACGTGAATACCGATCAACTGGTCGTCCGCCTGTGGAAAGACGACGACAATACCTACCATCTCAAAGGGATGTGGGTCGATGATACGTGGATGCTGCTGACCGGGAACAACCTTAATCCGCGCGCCTGGCGTCTGGATCTGGAAAATGCGATCCTCATCCACGATCCAAAGCAAGAGCTGGCTGCACAGCGTGAGAAAGAGCTGGCGCTGATTCGCACGCATACGACCATTGTGAAGCACTATCGTGACTTGCAGAGTATTGCCGACTACCCGGTTAAAGTTCGCAAACTTATCCGCCGATTGCGTCGTATCCGAATCGACAGACTGATAAGCCGAATCCTGTAAGCGAAACCCCGTCCTGAACGGGGTTTTTTCTATGGAGGCCAGAGGTGCGTGTTCTTTTTCTTCTTAGTGCCTTTATTCTTTCAGGCTGTAGCCATATGGCCCAGGACCGTTGGAGTGGTCAGGATAAAGCGCAACACTTTATTGCTTCCGCGATGCTCTCAGCTGCAGGCAATGAGTACGCTCAGCATCAAGGGATGAGCCGTGACCGTAGTGCGATGGTGGGGTTAATGTTCTCGGTAAGTCTGGGAGCGTCAAAGGAGCTCTGGGATAGCCGCCCCGCAGGGAGCGGCTGGAGCTGGAAAGACTTTGCCTGGGATGTCGCCGGTGCGACAACCGGCTTTGCACTCTGGCAGATGGCACGTTATTAGAGACGCAGACCTTTCCCTTTCCGGTGCAGCGTCAGCGAGACCAGAAATGCCACAATCGCCATGGCGGTGACATACCAGAAGAAAGAAGTCTCCATTCCCACCGACTTAAGCGATAGCGCAACGTATTCCGCAGAACCGCCAAACAGCGCATTCGCTACCGCATAAGACAGCCCTACCCCGAGTGCGCGAACCTGTGCCGGGAACATTTCCGCTTTCAATATGCCACTGATTGAGGTGTAAAAACTGACGATCAATAGCGCGCACATCACCAGTCCAAACGCTGCATACGGTGAGGTCACATTCTGAAGCGCAGTCAAAATCGGCACCGTAAACAGAGTTGCCAGCGCACCGAAACACAGCATGGACGTACGTCGACCAATCTTATCGGACAGTGCACCAAACAGCGGCTGCACGAGCATGTAGACAAACAACGCCGCAGTCATAATGCCGCTCGCTACATTGGCATGCATCCCTGCGGTGTTCACCAGATACTTTTGCATATAGGTGGTGAAGGTATAAAAGCACAGCGATCCTGCTGCAGTAAAACCCAGCACCATGATGAAGGCTCTACGGTTACGCCATAACCCTTTCAGCGAGCCCGCCTCTTTCAGCGCACGCGTTTCCTGCTTTGAGGTTTCGTCAAGCTGACGTCGTAACCAGAGTGCCACAACCGCCAGCACTGCGCCTAGCGCGAAAGGAATACGCCAGCCCCACTCTCTGAGTGCTGAATCTTCCATGGTTTGCTGTAAAACAACCACAACCAGCAGCGCCAACAGTTGGCCGCCGATCAGCGTAACGTACTGGAAGGAGGCGTAAAACCCCTTACGACCTTCGACGGCAACTTCACTCATGTAGGTCGCACTGGTGCCATATTCTCCACCAACAGATAATCCCTGGAACAAGCGTGCCAGCAGTAATAGCGCCGGAGCCCAGGTGCCTATGGTTTCATAACCCGGCAGGCAGGCGATCACCAGCGATCCAAAACACATCATGCATACGGACAAAAGCATGGATTTTTTACGACCATGTTTATCAGCAATACGACCAAACAGCCAGCCACCAATAGGACGCATTAAGAAGCCGGCTGCAAAAACACCTGCGGTTTGTAGTAGCTGCGTTGTCGTGTTTCCGGAAGGAAAGAAGATATGAGCAAAATAGAGCGAGCAAAACGAATAGACATAGAAATCAAACCATTCAACCAGATTACCGGATGATGCGCCTACAATTGCCCATATGCGACGGCGGGTGTCGCTGTCAGTCAGTGACCCGCTCGCAGTTACACTGCTTTCAGTCATTAGAATTATACTCCTGCCAAAAAGCCGATTGTTTTTCGGTTGTGTTTGTCGTCATTTTAAGTAAATGAAATGTTATATAATTGTTATCTTTTATTATGAGATAAAGATCACGGTTTTAATTAGCAGGGAAAGAATTTAGGAGTAAGCTGAGGAGATAAGAAAGATGGGTGTTGGTCGGATAAGGTGAAGCCGCCATCCGGCAGTGGTGCGGTAGTCTGCCTGAGGCGCTGCGCTTGTCAGGCCTACAGGCCGGATAAGGAAAAACCATCATCCGCAAAGCTGCAGA